>NZ_NIBK01000001.1:2644616-2780226 GCF_002174375.1 Enterococcus sp. 12F9_DIV0723
CCTTAAAATAAAAAGAACATAATTTATATTAAGCGAATATCGTCTATAACACTGTTCATTTTATTTTAATTTATAATAAATGCTTTGAAATTAAAGGTTTAGCTGTAGTAAATAATCGGATCATTTAATTTCCGTCACACTTGAAATATTTTTGATGAAATTTTCGCTATTGACATAGAACGAACTTTTTTTCTTCTATATATTAGGAGCACAAAAAAACTGCAAGCAATGAATCCTGTTACGGATCTTGCTTGCAGCTACACGAATAGTTAGTTTCTTTTTCTGTAATAGCCTATCCCGATGACTGCGAGAACAAGGAGTGCACCAACGATTAGAAGGATTGGTCCTTTTGTTTCTCCAGTTTTTGGATAGTACCACCATCCCGGCGTATTGGGTTTATTTGGCTGTTTTGGATGGTTTGGTTTATTTGGCGTCCGGTCATTCTTCGCCGTTACTTCGATCTGCACTGGTTTTCCAGCGTGGGAAGCTTCGACTGTGAATGCAAGTTGTTTTTCGGACAATCGATACCCTGATGGGGCCTTGGTTTCTTTGAAGAAGTAGGTCCCTGGAGCCAAATGGGTCACTGTTAATCGGCCATCAGTTCCTGTCTTCAAGTTTTCTTGCAGAACGTTTTGATTTTCATCCAGCAGCTGGAACTCTGCATTGCTTAACTGATTGTTCTCATTAGCTGCATCGACTTTGGTCAATCTCACTCGGCCTTGATAATTTTCAAACTCGCCTAAATCACGAACAGCGGGTTTTCCATTTTGCGGATAGATCGTGAATTTGTGTGTGGTCGTATCGAGAATATAACCGTTTGGTGCTTTCGTTTCTTTCAAAACATACTCGCCGACGCTCAACCCTTTGGCATAAAACGCTCCTTTGCTGTCGCTTTTAAGGATGGTTTGTTTTGTGCCCTTTTGATCGGTCGTCTCGAGTGGTTTATCTATATTGTTCGCTTTGAACAATTGATATTCTGCTCCAGCGAGTCCTTTGCCGTCACCAACTTTTTTCCCTGTAATCACCGCATGATAATTCGCGATGTTAAGAGAAATCCCTTTTGCTTGCGAATTTTCTACCACAAAATAAATCGGCTGGCTGCTGAGAACATAATTTTCGGACGTTTGTGTTTCGATCAATTTGTAGCTGCCGTCTTCCAGTGCTAGATTGCTTAGATCAATCGTACCGTCTGTTTCTGGCTGCAACTTTTCTTTTACGAGTTTTCCAGTGGTCGTTCCATCATCGAAGTATAGAGAGAAGGCGACTTTTGTCAAATCTAGGTTTCCATCCTTCTCACCATCTGTTTTCTTCAACTCGATGTTTTTCCGTGCGTTTTGGAAATCACCTGCGTCCACAACATAAGAGCCGTCTTCGATCCGATTTTCATGATTTTGCGCATCCGTCATCGGCATCGTTTCTGGTACACGATCAGGAATCACGAAGGTCATTGGGAAGGTGTTTACCAAATACCCATTGGGTGCCTTGGTCTCCTTCACGTAATAGGTACCGGGTGCCAAGTCCTTGAAAGCAACATTTCCTTTTGAATCGGAAACGACTTTTGTAGGATTTGTATCGCTGAAATCTTCGTTTGTGTAGAGCGTGAATTCCGCTCCAGCGAGATCAACCATTTTAGAATCGTCGTTTAGATCGTTGCCGACTTTATGCACGCGGATCGTTCCACGGTAATTCGGTACGTTATCTGAGACAGCAACGATAGCTGGTTGTCCCTCGGTTTCTGTTGGGATCGTAAAGTCTAACGCTTCACTGGTCATCACGTAGTTGTCATCGGGCGCAGCTGTCTCGACAAAGCGGTAGCTGCCGGGAGCCAATCCAGTGACCTGAACAAGTCCTTTTTCATTTGACGTTGCGGTTTTTCCTTCAACGTCGCTTCCATCTGTGCGGACAACTTTGAAAGCTGCTCCTTGTAGGGCATTGCCTTCGCCATCTGTTTTCGTCAATTCCGCGGTCCCTTGATAATTGACGAAGTGATCCTTCACTGTCACGACCTCTGGCTGACCATCCGCAGTTTCTGGCACAGTCACAGGAACAAGCGTAGTATTTTTTACGTAGCCATCGGGCGCATTTATTTCTTTAAAGGTATAGTCGCCTGGTGCTAAATCATCGAAAACGACTTCCCCATTTTCGTTGGAGGTAGCTGTCCCGCCGACTGGTTGATCGTCACTGTCCAGCAATTCAAAGACTGCATTTGCCAGCGGCTGATCATTGGCATCGGTTTTGATCAATTTGACAGCGCCTTTGTAATCCTTGAAGCTGTCTGGAATCACCACTTTTTGCGGCTGCCCTTCTGCGGATTCAGGAATAGTGAAGGTGACCGTTTGATCATTTAGCAAGTAGCCATCGGGCGACTTCGTTTCCTTCATTGTATAGTCGCCAGGAGCGAGCTTATCGATCGTGACTTTCCCCTCTTGATTCGAGCTTCCTTTACTGACTTCTTTCTCACTACTATCAAAGACCGTAAATTCTGCATTCTCCAAGGGTTGCTCATTTGCGTCGACTTTTGTCAGTTCAACCGTTCCTAGATAGTTTATCAGACTTAGTTTGCCATCCGCATTCGTCGTGACCGTTTCTGGTTTGCCGGAGGCCGTAGTTGGGATCGTAAATTTGATTTTTTGCGTGTTCACGAGATACCGATTTCCATTTGAAACTTCTTGGAAATAATAATTTCCCGGAGCTAAGCCTGTGGCTGTTACATTTCCATCGGAATCTGAAGTGAGATTCTTTTCGGTCACTTTTTCTGGTGTTGCTGAATCGGTATACACGTCGAAAGCAGCATCTTCTAATTTGTTAAACGTAGTGTCCTCTTTATCCTCAGCTTCTTTGTAAAGTACCGCAGATCCTTGATAATTGACATTCGCATCGCCGGAGATCGGAATTTCCAAAACTTGCGGTTCGCCTTCTTCTTGATCCTCCACGGTGAATGGGATCTCTTTGGTGTTTAACAGGTAGCCGGAAGGTGCGGTTTTTTCAACAAACTTGTATTTCCCTGGAGACAGCTCGAAAGCATTGACGCTGCCGTCTAATTTGTCTGATGTGAAGAGACCATCTGAACCGGCACCCTTGCCCAGATCTTTGACAGGCTGCCATTCGTTCGCATCGTCTTGCTTGGATAATTGATACTTCGCATCAGCTAATGGACGTCCTGCTTCGTCTTCCTTACGAAAATGCACGCGTTCTTTATAGTTCTTGAAGGGTGTTTTCTCATCGACAACAAGTTTTTGATCACCGCCGGATTCGATGGACACGGCTGATTCACCTTGATTATTGGTGACTGGAGTCGTGAATCGAACTAGCTGATCGTTTTTCAAATAGCCGGAAGGGGCTTTCGTTTCCTTAAAGGCATAGGTGGTGCCGGGTTTTAGATTATCAAAGACCAGGTAGCCATCTGAACCCGTGGTCACTTCATCGCCAATCGCTGTTTTTCCTTCAGCATCATAAAGCTGGAACTTCGCCCCTGACAAAGGTGTCTCTTTTTGATTGGTGAGATAATCTTGGCCATCTACTTTTTTAAATCGTGCAGACCCTTGATAATCGATCAACGCGTCGCCATTATTCAATTCAACCGTTGCTGGTGCCTGATCCCCTGTCGAAACGGCATCGATAACGAATGTAAATTCCTTACTATTTAAATAGTAGTTCTCTGGCGCTTGGCTTTCTTTTACTTTGTATTTTCCTGGCGGCAGATCCGATAATTTCAGCTCTCCGTCGTTAGCCGTTACATAGCTGTCTTGATCTCCGTAGTCACTGTAATCATCTGAATTCAATTCAGCCCGCTGCACGTTAAATTTGGCATTTCCTAAAGCTTTTCCTGATTCATCGCTTTTCTTCAATAATGCGGAGCCTCGATAGTCTTTCAATTGCAAGAGTCCATCGGAAACAACCTCATCATTGACAAACACACTGCGTGTAGCATCGCTGTTTTTCTTGATCTCAAAGTCGATAGGCGTCAAATTGATCTGATACCCTGAAGGAGCCGAAGTTTCTCGAATCCGGTATTGCCCATCTCCCAATCCTGAAAGATCGAAGCCTTCCGAAGTCGGAACAAAACCTCGCAAGAACGCATAGTTCGGGTTGGTCGCCGTTCCATTGTTCTCATACAGACTGAACAATCCGCCAGACAAGGCATTTCCAGCAGCGTTTGTCTTTTTGAAGGTCACATTGACGGGCTCATTTTCAATCGTGGTCACTGGCGTGTTGCTGCTCGTATCTGCATAGACCCTCTTTCCCTCCAACAATTCTGGAGAGATTGTGTAACCGTCAGGTGCTTCGATTTCCTTCACGTAATACTCGTAGGCAGAACTGGTGGCGATCAGATTTCCGAAAGTCGTCAGTCCTTGATTATCTGTCGTAGTCTCATACAAGACGTCGGTTTTATTCGTGCTGGTGTTTTTTCGCAGCAGCTGTAAAACCGCCCCTGGAACAACACCGCCGTTGCCGTTCACCTTTTGAACGACCACTTTTCCTTTGGAACCGAAAGCCGTTCCGCTAGAATCCTGGATCGTTATTGGGAAATCCTTATGAGTATCTTTCCCAGGCAATTCCTTCCCTTCACTAGAGATCGACGCATCATTCGCGACCGTTTCAGTACGAGAAGTAAAGTTCGGCTCTGTCTCATACGCCAATATATACGGTTTTTCGATGACTCCTGTGAGGTATTGATCCTCTTGGTTCGGATCTTTTTTCTCTTGGATCTCGGACATGTCTAACACAAAGCGCTGCTGCCCGGTGGTTGGGTCCGTCGTGACTGTTACTTTGTATTGGTCACTAGGGACTAGCTGATCTTTTTGGACCGTGGTAGCATTCCCGGTTCCTGAGTATTTCCCTGTATACAGTTTGAAGCTGTCTCCTTGAATGATCTGATTGGCACTCGGATTGTCTTCGATCTTCACATTCGCTAATAGGGACTGATTGGGGTTGATAGTAACTGCCCAGTCGACTTTCCCATTTTGAGTATTGTAGTTTCCTTCTTTTAATGCCGATTGTCCGCCAAAGGCAATTGATACCGATGCCGGCAATTCTTGCTTGTTCCCTGTAATATCCACCGTTGCGACATTGTTATAGGTTGATTGATTGTACACGATTTGGTTTTTTAAAGATGTTTTGAACTGGATTTGATAAACCATCGGTACATCATCTGCGTTCCAGCCGGGAATGTAGTTGCCGTCTTTCCCTAATTGGATAGCCAACGTCCCTTGTTGATCCTCGGCAGTCGGTACTGGATTTGTGACGGTCAAATAATCCTGACCTACTTGATTTCCTTGGTACGGACTCTTTGTCGTCGGTTGGAACCTGCCGCTGGAATTGATCGTTCCTCGCGTGACCTCCAACGAATCCGGCTCATAGACTTGATTTCCTGTGATCGGGTCAGTCACCGTGAATTGCGATACCCCTAGATTATTGTAGTTCGTCACGATCGTCCATGTGATTTCCTTCGTCACCGGATCATAGCTGCCCGATTTCATCCCTTGATTCACTTCTTGCGTACTCGTTTTGAAATCAGTGGTACTGGAAGATTCATAGGGCTGTCCATTATTGACAAAATTCGCTGTCATCGTGTTTCTGTAGTCAATGCTGGTATTCTCTACTTCATCATCAAATTGATTGTAGGTAATGTAATACTCCATTTGAAATTGATGGGTCGTCTTCGCATAAGCATTTTGAAACTTCACCGTGAAATTGGTATAACCAGATTGTTTCTCATTCAGGTTCGCAGAAACGACGTAATCGGCTGTCTCAGGATCGCCGATCGTACTTACGACCTCGCCATCGGTCGCTACAAAACGAAACGCACTCGTCAGCACTCGATTGTTCGCTGACACATCGCGGATCACCACACCCGCATCTGCCTCTGAAGCGGCTTGCTTCACTTTGGTCGGGAAGCTTGCGTAGCCTTCATCGGTGTAGCTCATTTTATCGGTAAAAAGCGCATTCTCCATCTCGTATTTGTTTTTATTGATATCGATCACATAGCGCGCCGTTTTTGTTCCTACATCGATGGTCGGCTTGTTCTTTATCACTACTTGCTGCGTAGGGGTGTTGGTTACTTCTGTTGTCGGAGGAATCGTATTCGTTTTCGCTTGATTCGAAACCGTGATTTGATTATTCGATGCCCCTGAAACAATCTTATTGACCCGTGTCTTATACGAGATGTTGATTGCTTTTCCTGCTTGAACGTTATTTTTAAAGCTTACTGTAAAAGGATTCGTCGTCGTGTCGATCGTGTAGTCTTTCGGATCAAGGGGCGCTCCGTTTACAGGATTCCCTCGATTGTCGAAATTGACCGTGTACACGTCGAAGCTGTTGGGTTCAACATCCATATTGGAAGAATAGGTATCGGAAACGACCGTGTCATTTGCCAATTCCTTTTGTCCGTAGTTGTACCGAATCAGCCAACGGTATTCTTGGTTGATGCTGTCGTACCCGACTCTTACTTTTTCTAATGCTTTTTTGTAATTGAGTTGGATCGTCGCAGAAGCAGGCAGATTCGTGCTTCCACTCGTCAGTGTCACATTGTTCGTGATTGGCACAGTCCCGCCATTCGTTGGCTTGACAGCATCTTTGATCGTCGTCGAGTACACGACGCGATACGGGCGATCGATCGTGGTATTGAATTGGATCGAACCATTATCTGCAACGGTATACGTACTCGGATCAAGCGGCGTCGTTCCCGTACTTGTTACATTGCCGTTAAAATCAACCTCTAAAGGATAGATTGCTACGGCACCAAGATCGTCCTTATTAAAAGTGACTTGGTCTGGGAATTTCTCTGTTAAGAGCGGCTTCTCTAATTCTGAAAAATCCTTATTGAAATCGACATCCCAATAAACCGTATTTGGGTTGTTCGGGGTATCCGTATGCCCGGCCTTACTGATGGACGCTCCTCCAGTTGGTTTGATTTGAACAATAAATGGCGGAATATTGGTCTTACTCGGATAAATGATCGTCGCTGGACCAGGCTGCGTGATTTTTTTCGTATCAAAGCGGACATCGGCCGTGACCGAGCCTGTTTCTGGCGGCAAGAAATTTTGTCCCTCTTGCTGAGTGAAGGTGATGCGCAGCTTTTGTGTCCCTGCATCGAAAATATACCTTCCATAGACATTCCCGTCACCGTCCTTCAAATCCCCTTGAGGAGAAGGCGTCGTGATGGCCAAGCCTTCTGGAAAATCCATCTCATAATAATCGCCTGAGACCATCTCTGTTCGAACCGCGTCTGGGATAGCAAAATCCATATTAAATTGGACGGTTGAATTGATGGTTGGCGGATTTGGCTCGAAGTTCAGCTTGATGTTTTGAACAAAATTATCACCGGGTGCATAAGTAGAAAACAACTCGTCGATTGATCCTGGTGCTCTAGGCTGTGCAGGCTCAGCTGCTGGAGCGGCTCGTTTCTTTTCATTTTTAGTCGTTCCTTCTGTTTTTGAAGCTTCCGTAGATTCTTTCGTCGCATCGCTTTGGCTGTTTTTCGTTGATTCTTTTGTTGCGGTCGTTGAAGACGAAGCGGATTCTGTTGTACTCGTTTCGGTACTCTCAGAGGCAGTGGTATCTTCACTAGACGTATCTGCTTCATCCGGCAAAGCTAATTGAAAAATCTTTTGATCCCCTTGGTAGAGGTCGACCGTTTTATCTGGCCCACGCGTGATCGACCCAAGCAGAATGAGCTTGAATTTATTTTCCCCTTTGACCAGCTTATTGAAGGTCAACGTATAGCTGCTGCGGTCATTCTTAGTCTCGACGGTATAGTGGCCGATCGGTTCCTTTTGGTCATTTACGATGACCTTTTCTTCCGGCTTGCTATCTGCAAGTTTGAATGACGGGGTCATCTCAAATGTAATGGCTTGTGTAATTTCAGCAGAGCTCGTGACTTTTCCATCCAACTGCAGTTCAGTCTGATTCTTCGTTGATACCTCATCGTTGAATTTGCTTGTCTTCTCGAATGCTAGTTGGTTCGTGACCGTGTCAGAATCTTCTGTGCTTTCTGGATTTCCTGCTTTCTCTGGAATCGGTGCGGATTCCGTTGGTACGGTTTGCTGCGGATCGCTGGTTATCGACTGGACGGTCGTTCCTTCATTCACTGACGTTTTGGCAGAACTCTCCGTACTTTCGACTGCAGACGCAAGAATTGGTGACGCAACACTCCCAAATAGGCTGAGCAGCATCCAGGCGCTTACCCATCGTTTCATAGTATCCCTACTTTACAAATTTTTCTAATGAATCCTTATTCCTTTTTAATAGAATGAGAATGATAGTTATCGTATTATCCTATGTTCATTTTCTCTTTACAAATAATACAACTCAGAATGTTCAACAAAATTAATTTATTTACAAAAACAAATAAACCAAGTTTTCTTAACACGGCATTCTCATTTTTCGGTTTGCGTTCGTCCATGCTAACTTGAAAATTTTTCTCATTTGATGGAATTGCCTCTAAGAAACCGAAAAACCCATTTTCGATAGAAAAAATTTTCTTTTTGAGGCGTTCATTTCAAAAAACTGCAAAAAACCATTTACAATGGAAACAGATTCTGTTTATAATTATTTTAAATAAGAGGACGTCTTTATGAGTTTTTTCAGATTTCCTTTTATCAATTACGAGAAAATTTTCTCACTATCAAACAGGAGGGTTCATTCATGTCATTAATTGGAAAACAAGTGGAAGCATTTCAAGCACAAGCGTATCGTCAAGGGAAATTTATTGAAATTTCTGAGGAAGTATTGCAAGGCAAGTGGTCTATCGTATGTTTTTATCCAGCAGATTTCACTTTTGTGTGCCCGACGGAATTAGAAGATTTACAAGATCAATATGAAAAATTACAAGAATTAGGCGTTGAAGTTTATTCTTGTTCTACTGACACTCATTTCACTCATAAAGCATGGCACGACACATCCGATGCCATTGGCAAAATCAACTACACGATGATCGGTGACCCATCCCATCATATCTCACGCATCTTTGACGTATTAGATGAAGAAGCAGGTCTGGCACAACGCGGAACCTTCATCATCGATCCTGACGGCATCGTTCAAGCAATGGAAATCAATGCGGACGGTATTGGCCGTGACGCGAGCGGTTTGATCGACAAGATTCGTGCAGCGCAATATGTTCGTACCCATCCAGGCGAAGTGTGCCCTGCGAAATGGAAAGAAGACGGCGAAACATTGAAACCAAGTTTTGACTTAGTTGGTAAAATCTAGAAGCACCAGTTCCACATTGTATACATGCGATCGAACGTCTTTTTTCTGAGTGAAAAAGGACCTACACTTAAATGAATGAGGAGCGGCTATGTTAGATAACGAAACGAAAGAACAGCTCAAACAATATTTAGCGTTATTAGAATCAAAAATCGTTTTTTCTGCCAGTTTAGACGAATCTGAAGACTCAAAAAAAGTGGAAGATTTCTTGACTGAAGTCGCAGCGATGGACGACAAGATTTTGATTGAAACAAAAAAATTAACGCGGACACCTAGTTTTGAGATCAATCGCGTTGGTGCAGAAGCGAGCGGCATCGGCTTTGCAGGATTGCCAATGGGGCATGAATTCACGTCCTTTATCCTTGCCCTGCTGCAAGTTGGCGGACGCGCACCAAAAATTGAAGACGCAGTCAAGCAGCAGATTCAATCCATCGAAAGAGCATTGACCTTTGAAACCTACGTCAGCTTAACGTGCCACAACTGCCCAGACGTCGTGCAAGCCTTGAACATTATGGCTGTACTGAACCCCAACATCTCGCATACCATGATCGAAGGCGGGATGTATCAGGCAGAAGTGGACGAAAAAGAAGTCATGGCTGTACCGACTGTTTTCTTGAACGGTGAAGAATTCGACAGCGGTCGGATGACGATCGAACAAATTCTTGAAAAAGTCAGCGGACCAATGGGTGCGGATGAATTTGCGGATAAGGAAACCTTCGACGTGTTAGTCGTTGGTGGCGGACCGGCTGGTACCAGTTCGGCGATCTATGCAGCTCGTAAGGGGATCAAGACTGGAATGGTCGTAGAGACCTTTGGCGGACAAGTACTGGAAACGTTGGGAATCGAAAACGTGATCGGAACACCTTACGTTGAAGGCCCGCAATTGATGCGTCAAGTAGAAGAACACGTGAAGCAATACGACGTTGACATCATGAAGGGACAACGGGCGAAAGCCATTCGAAAAAATGATTTGATCGAAGTGGAATTGGAGAACGGTGCACAGCTGACCGCGAAAACGGCCATCCTTTCAACAGGTGCACGTTGGCGCGCCATCAATGTCCCCGGAGAGAAAGAGTTCAAAAACAAAGGGATCGCGTATTGTCCTCACTGTGACGGCCCTCTATTTAAGGATAAAGAAGTGGTCGTTATCGGCGGCGGAAATTCAGGGATCGAAGCGGCGATCGACTTAGCTGGGTTAGCCAGACATATTTATGTATTGGAATTCTTGCCTGAATTGAAGGCTGACCAAGTATTGCAAGAGAAGCTCTACTCATTGACCAATGTCACGGTGATCACCAATGCAGCCACAAAAGAAATCACCGGGTCTTCACACGTAGAAGCATTGACGTATACGGACCGTCTGACCAATGAAGAACATACCTTGCAAGTAGAGGGCGTCTTCATCTTGATCGGATTGATGCCGAATACTGAGTGGCTTACTGGCTCTGTCGCTTTAAGCGATCGTGGTGAGATCTTAGTCGACAAGCACGGTGCCACTAACGTAGAAGGAATCTTTGCGGCAGGCGATTGTACCGACAGCGCCTATAAGCAAATCATCATTTCTATGGGTTCAGGGGCTACTGCGGCTCTTGGTGCCTTTGATTATTTAATCCGTAACACTTAAAAAAAGAAAACTAAAAAACAATCCCCCCGTCGTTCTTCCCTAACAAAGGAACGACGGGGGGATTTATCTATGATCATGTCTTATACAAGACTTTCTTTCTGCAAATCCATATAAAGCAAAATCTTAGCCATTTTCTTTGAAGTGATTCTGCGAATGTCTCGTGGAATGAATTGATGGATTTCATCTTCATTGTATCCAACTTGAAATTTGGTTTCATCAAATAACAACGGACGTCTTAATAAGCTTGGATGTTTTTCAATAATCTCCACTACCTCACTCAACGGCAACTCATCAAAATCAAGGTCTAATTTCTCATAAACTTTGGAACGTGTCGAAATAATTTCATCTGTTCCAGTTTCGGTCAATGCTAGAATTTCTGTGATCTCCTCAGTGGTTAACGGCTCTGACATAATATTTCTTTCCTCAAAATCCAACCCATTTTCTATAAGCCATGCTTTGGCTTTTCTACATGAAGTACAGCTTGCTGAAGTATACAATTTAATCATTTTACATACACCTTTCCGCTTAATCATTTTTTTAAAGTAACACGAGTTATTCTACACAGATAACGATACAGCATTTTTTGGTGTCTGTTAACCAATTAAAATTTCAAAGTGTCAAAAAAAGACATTTAGACGTCTTCGTTTATCTCTTTTTATAACTTAAAATGATACTTAGTCTAATGAAGGGGTGTCTGCTAAACGATAATCATTCTAAGACACTAAGCAGTTTTCGTCTTTATCGTATCGATAGTTCCATAACAAGTCCCTCATTTCTCGAAAACAACTACTCAATAATTTCTTTAATCCAGTAAAAGTTGATTGTTGGAAATAAAGTCCCATTTTTTATTATTAATTGCAGAAAAACAAATAGTTAATGTATCTTCATAAATGATATTCAGGTGTAACAATTGATAATCATTCTGTTTATTCACAATAAAAACGCAAACTTCATAAAAATGATTCTCTATCATTCCTCATCATTTAGTTTAAAAAGGAGTAAAGAAAGACTATTTAAACAAATTAGTTGAAATTCACCAATTCCCTTTTTAGCGACCTTTTCGAGGGGCCGAAAATGTTCTTATTGTCTCTTCTCATACGATTCCACTAACCTACTAAAGCAGGAAGTGGCACTCGCCGCTACTTCCTTTTCGGTGGGGCATTTTCGGTGGAGCCGAAAATGTTTTATTGTCCGTTCGCATACGATTCCACTAACCTGTTAAAGCAGGAAGTGGAACTCGCAAAAGAACCGCTTGAAATCTTTTGATTTCAGGCGGTTCTTGGTTGTTGATTGATTAGCTGATGACTGTCACGGTTACTGAGCGGCGGCCCCATTGGATGCATTGTTCTACGGTCGGGAAATGGCAATCGATGATGTTCCCTTTGATTGCGCCACCTGTATCTCCAGCGATCGCAATGCCGTAGCCGGATACTTCTACCATTGAGCCTAAAGGAATGACGCTTGGATCAACGGCAACGACTTGCGGGTTTTGACGTAAGTCGATCCCCATCGCTGTGAAGAAGGTGTTGACGGATTCAGCACATGAATATCCCGTTGATTCCATTTGCATCGTGCGGCCGGATGTTGTCGGCGTACTTGGTGCGGCTGGTTTTGCGGGTTCTGGTTTTGGTTGTTCACTTGTTTGTGTCGTTGATACTTGTGCACTTGATGCAGGCGCTGAGGCTTTTGAAGCTTCCGTTGATGCTTGGGCTGCTTTTGTAGCAGCTTCTGCCTTCGCTTTTTCCTGTGCCTGAGCAGCTGCTGCTTGGGCATTTTTCGCCGCTTTTTCTGTTTCGGCGGCTTTTGCAGCGGCAACTTCTTTGGCTTCTTTTTCTGCTTTTTCTTTTTGAGCTTTTTCAGCCGCTTGACGTGCTTTTTCTACTTCTTTGTCTTGGCTGATTTTCTCTAAGCTGGTCTTATTATCGGCTAACTCTTGTTTTAAGTAGGCCATTTTATCGTCTAGCTTCGCTGTTTCCGATTCAAGACTCTGGCTGTCCTTTTTTAATTGGGCTTGTGTTTTCTCTTGTGTTGTTTTTAATTCTGACAGCGTGGCTCTGGCTTCGCCTAAACTGGCGACTTTTGTTTTTTCCGCGTTTTGGATCACGGACATCGCAAATGCACGGTTCAAGAATTCGCCAAGGTCTTTTGATTCTAGTAAGGCGCTGATTGAACGATCGGTCATTCCGCTCACTTGCGCGGCCTTCATTCGTTCAGCAATGGCTTCTTTCCGCTGCTCGATCTTTTTCTCCGTTTCAACGATCTCAGATTTTGTCTTTTCTAGTGTTGCTTCATTCTGACTGATCTTTGTACGGATATCGTTTACTTCCTGGTATTTCTCATTTACATCGCTCAGGGCGATCTGTAATTCTCCACTGATTTTGTCGCTTTGACGAGCGATCGCGGATTCTTTTTGGTCTAATTCATTCAGTGACTCTGCCTGTGCAAAGACTGGTAAAAGTACGTTAGCACCCAACAATAGCGTGGCAACGAACCCAAACGTTTTCTTTCTCACTTAAAAAGTCCACCTTTCTATTTACCCTTCGTCATTATACGAAATAATCGGCGACTTTTTATGTCAACGATATTACATTTCATTACAAAATGACCCATGTTTTAGTAACATTTAGTTTATTTTGATTAAAAAGTCAAAAAAAGTTTGGCCCCTCAAGGATCGAAAGGACAAACTTCTGTCATATTTTTGTAACATTATTTTTTCCGCAGCTCTTTAGATAACTGACGGATCTCTGTTAACGGGCTCTTTAGTTCCTTGGATTTCATATTAGGGAAGCTGTTTAAAAAGCGGCGTTCCTGAAAATTCAACTTAGGCAACTGTCTGCGCCACTCCGGCTGTTCTTTGATTTCTGACAACCACTGGCGGTTTTGCAGGCGTCCCTCTGCCGCCACCTTCAAATCTCCGATATCTGTACGGAGCTGCTCTTTTTTGTCTTGGATCGTCACACTCATCTTCGTCATCGCTTGTCGCAGTGATGCTAAGTTGGCAAGGGTGAAGCCTAAGTCAAAGCTCGTGAGCATCAACAAGAGCATCGGTAAAAACATGCCAAACCGTTGCTGCCAGCCAAATACTACCTGCATCAAATACGGATTCAGAATCCGCACGATGAAAACACAGGCCAATCCCCAAAAAATCGATACTGGAACTGCTACACGACCATTGATATTCAATGGGACTTCTTTATAATCCCACAAGGTTAAATGAAAAATTTTTTCTAAAAGGAAGCTTGTGAGGTATTCCAATGCGGTGACCAAAACCAGCGCCAAGAAAAATAGTAATACGATATTTTTCTGATAGGGTTCGATCAGGTAAAGGACCCCTACGACCCCAAAGCCATAGATGGGCGTGATCGGCCCCAGCAGGAACCCTCGATACATGAAATGTTTGGCTTTGATCGAACAGTAGATCGTCTCCCACAGCCAGCCGATAAAGGAATAACAAAAAAATAATAGCACAACGATTGTAAAAATTTGTTCCATTTTTCCCCTCCATTCTGTGAAGGCCCCCGCAAGAGCAGCCCTTCTTGTTCATATTCTGTCAGTTTATTTGCACACCGTAAAACGACAGCTTTTTTATTAAGAACTAGTTCCAATTATTCCATGGATGAAAAGAAATTGCCAGTTTCACGAGAAAGAAGCCACCGTTGTTTTCATAGTCGGTCTGTCATTATTTGAGTAGGCTCCAAGATCAACGGTCTTATTAAGGAAGAAGTCTGTTGTTTCATAGAGTATATTTGTCGGAGTTGTTTGACAAATACGTTACAATGGAAGGGATCCTATTTTCGATAATGATCTACTATATATATATTGGAGGAAGTCATATGTTTCAGCTTTTACGTTACGCCAAAGATTATCGCAAACAGATCATCCTTGGCCCATTTTTCAAATTCTTAGAAGCCGTCTTCGAACTGATCCTGCCTCTATTCATGGCTCGATTGGTAGATGAAGGGATCGCCCAGAGAGACCAGGGCAAAGTGATCGAGATGGCGGTCGCGATGTTGGGCCTCTCCATCGTCGGATTGCTCTGTGCACTGATTTGTCAATACTACGCGTCGATCGCGTCTCAAGGCTTTGGGACTGTTCTGCGGAATCGACTGATGGAAAAGATCAACAGCTTTTCCCATAATGAATTGAACCGTTTTGGTACAGACACATTGATCACTCGTATGACGAATGACATCAACCAAATGCAAGGGGCCTTAGCGATGCTGATTCGTTTGGTCGTCCGTGCACCCTTTTTAAGTATTGGGTCCGTCATCATGTCTTTTTATATTGATTGGCAGATGGGGATCATTTTCTTGATCCTATTGCCGTTGTTTTGTTTGATTCTTTTTTTGATCATTCATTACTCTGTGCCGCTGTATAAAGTCATCCAGCAGAAGCTGGATCAGCTGAACCAGCTAGTGACACAAAATTTAAGTGGTGTGCGTGTTATTCGGGCATTTGCTCGTACGAAAACAGAAACGGATCACTTTAATGAAGAAACAGAAGATATTTCGCGGCTGAATCAACGGGTCGCAAACATTTCTGCCCTTCTTTCTCCTAGCACGACCTTGATCATGAACGCCGGCGTGGTGGCTTTGCTTTATTTTGGCGGCTTCAAAGTCAATGTTGGAAACTTGGAGCAAGGGCAAGTCTTGGCACTGATCAACTATATGAACCAAATGCTTTTAGCGTTGATCGTTGTTTCTAACTTGGTGGTTTTATTCACACGTGCTGCGGCTTCAGCAGCTCGATTGAACGAAGTTTTCGCGACAGAAACGACCTTAGAGGATACCGGTACAATCGCACAGCCTGATGACAAGGCGCCATTGATCGACTTTCAAGCGGTGGATTTCCGTTATACCGAAAAGTCTGGGCTCGCGTTGCAGGACATTACCTTCACGTTGCAGGAAAATAAAATTTTGGGGATCACCGGGGCGACGGGCAGCGGGAAATCTACATTGATCAGCTTGATCCCACGCTTCTATGATGCCTCAAAGGGCACTGTTCGTTTTGCCGGCAGCGATGTAAAAGACTGGCATTTGAATAACTTACGTTCTGAAATCGCACTTGTTCCGCAAACAGCGGTCTTATTCAGCGGCACGATCCGCGAGAATCTCCACTGGGGAAAAGCCGACGCGACGGATGAGGAGTGTTGGCAGGCATTAGCCACGGCACAAGCCAGCGAATTTGTCGAGACGCTACCTAAAGGATTGGATACCCCTATCTTAGAAAATGGGAAAAACTTCTCCGGCGGTCAGCGCCAACGCTTAACGATCGCTCGCGCGCTGATCCGCAAGCCGAAATTATTGATCCTGGATGATTCTCTTTCTGCTTTGGATTACCAAACAGACTTGGATCTGCGTCAAGCGTTGAAACGTGATTTGGATTGCGGCGTGATCATTATTTCCCAACGCCTGCGTTCGATCCAAGATGCAGAAACGATCTTGTTGATGGACAATGGCAAAATCGCGGCGCAAGGACCGCACGAATCCTTATTGCGGGAATCGCAACTTTACCAAGAACTGGTACAATCCCAAGAGGAAGGAGGGGTTGCAGAATGATCAAGAAGAAGAATTTTTTCCACTCCTTAAAATTATTCGTACCTTACCTTGCAGCGTATCCAAAAGAACTGATCGCTGCGATCATCCTGGGAATCGCCAGCGGGGTCACCTCCGTCCTGATGACTTATTATATCGGGGTCGCTGTCGATCAAATGGTGGATCAAGGCGCCGTTGATTTTACTCGGCTTTTCCATATTCTGCAGTTGTTTGTCGGAATCTTTTTAGTGACGGTCGTCAGCCAGTATTTCATTCAACGTCTAGGAAATACGGTTGCCTTTGATTCTGTCGCGAAATTGCGGGAAGAAACCTTCACTCATTTGAATAAATTGCCTTTGAGTTATTATGACCAAAGCTCTCAAGGAGATATCGTCAGCCGCTTCACGAATGACATGGACAATATCTCTACAGCGATCTCGGCTGTCTTCAACCAAGTATTCTCCGGCATGACCGTCGTCTTGGTTGCGCTAGTCTTTATGTTTTATCTTAGCCCTATTTTGGCACTGGTGGTATTGGTAGCGACACCGATCATCTTCTTGATCACCTATATCGTCGCTCGGACCTCTCAGAAATATTTCACCAGCCAACAAAAACTAGTCGGATCGATTTCTGGATTTATCACAGAGATGGTGGGAAATCAGAAAATCGTGAAGGCATTCCAACGTGAAGACCAAAATCAGACGAATTTTGAAGCGTTAAATCAAGAGCTCTACGTTCGTGGACAAAAAGCACAGTTCGCTTCTTCCTTGACCAACCCTTCCTCACGCTTCGTGGATCATTTGGCGTACCTGATGGTCGGACTTGTCGGAGGATTATTGGCACTGAGAGCAGGAAGCAATGTAACGATCGGGATCATCTCCAGCTTTACGATCTACTCGAGTCAGTTTACAAAACCCTTCATTGAGCTTTCTGGGATCACGATCCAGATCCAAACGGCGATCGCTGGTTTGGACCGGTCGTTTGAATTGCTGAAGGAACCGATCGAGCAAGTGGACGATGCCGATGCACGTACACTCTCAGGCGCAAATGGCAACGTGATTTTTGATCATGTGGATTTTGCCTATCAAAAGGACCAACCGCTGATCGAAGACTTTAATCTGACGGTTGAACCGGGTGAAACCATCGCTATCGTCGGAAAGACCGGTGCCGGGAAATCGACACTCGTGAATCTTTTGATGCGTTTTTACGAAGTAGACAAAGGAAGAATCCTGATCGACGGGACAGATATTCGTCACTTTACACGGGACAGTCTGCGCCAGCAATTCGGAATGGTCTTGCAGGAAACATGGTTGATGGACAGCAGCCTGCGGGCAAACCTGCGCTATGGCCGCAAATCAGCGACGGATGAAGAAATCTATGCCGCGTTGAAGGACGCATATATGTATGACTTCGTAATGCGCCTCCCAGATAAACTGGATACTATCGTCGGCGAAGCAGGCATCAAGCTTTCAGATGGGCAACGGCAGCTATTGACGATCGCCCGAACCATGATCAGCCGTCCATCCATGCTGATCCTTGATGAAGCCACTAGTTCTGTCGATACATTAACGGAACAGAAAATTCAAAATGCCTTTCTTGCCATGATGAAAGATCATACCAGCTTCGTGATTGCTCACCGGCTGTCAACGATTCAAAACGCGGATCAGATCCTGGTCTTGGATCACGGACACATTCTTGAAGTCGGCAGCCATCAAGAACTATTGGCGAAAGACGGCTTCTATAAGAAATTGTATGAAGCGCAGTTTTCACATAGTTAAACTTTATTAAACAAATCATTTTAGATGAAAAAATTTTTTCATCAATCATACTAAGAAAAAATGTGGGATGAGCTAGGGAACTGACTCAATAATCTGAAGCAAAATGAAAAAGCGCCTCTTGTTTAATTCAAGTAAGAATTACTTTAACAAGAGGTGCTTTTTAAATGGGAATTCGAGTGGTTTACTCGATTCAAATCGAAGAAATGGCTATACAAATGAAACAAGAGAACATTCTTGTAAAAATTATCACGAAAGAGTTAGGTATTAAAAACAAAACACAAATCGAAACGTGGAAGCGTTGGTATCGTGATGATGAGAAGCATCGACTGGTTCAACAAGACGGAAAATAATATGCAGAAATATCACTGGAATTGTCGTGTAAAAATGAAGATACACAGTACGTGGAACAAAATTATAAAGTTGTCTAAAATAAGTTGAATAAACAATTTACTTCAGAAACGTCTTCAGATATTACTTATCTTCCTTTTGGTCAAAAACAATTGTATTTGACCTACATCATAGACCTGTACAACGGCAAAATTATCACCTACACGATCGGTGATAAGCAAGATACGGCGTTTATTATAGATACACTTAATCAGTTGTTAGAAACAACGGATGTCTCTTGCACAGTGATTAAGGTCCTGTTTCCACTTCTTTTGACTACCAGAACAAAACAAAAACAAAAGGCATCACTATGAGTATATCCAATAAAGGAACACTTTCAGATAATGCCTGCATCGAATCGTTCCATGCCTCACTACAGTCTAAAATGCTCTAATTAGATTAGCTTAGATATGAGCTTACATATATTGTAATAAAAATAGTGAAAGAATACATCACTTATTATAATGAAGATCAAAATCAACAAAACTAGGTTAACAATCACCAATTAACTATCAGAAATCAGCATCCTAGATAAACGGGATGTCAACTAAACTGTTGCAGGTCCCTTCTTTTATTAGTGTTTCATTATTTTAGGTCAGTTCCTTTATTCTAATAACTATTTTTATTCTTTTAGATAAAAAATTTTTTATTAAACTTCCCACGTCATTACACCATATGATCCTGCGATTCCTTGCATCAATAATTGATCAGCGTAGTTATCAATGAATGTTGTTGCTTCTGCCTCAGTCTTAAATAATTGACTTCCACGTACGATGTTTTTAGAAATATCATCACCATCATAGGCTGTAAACCAAACAGTGTATTTGATTTGTGGTTCCACTGGTTGTTCTGGTTGCGTTGGTGTTTCGGGCTGTGTTGGAGTCTCGGGTTGAACTGGTTTTGTTGGCTGTTCAGGCTGAGATGGCGTCGATGGTTTTGTTGGAGCTTCTGGTGTTGCCGGCTGTTCAGGCGTTGTTACCGGCTGCTCTGTTTGTCCGCCCCCTACGTTAGTTGTATTGTCTACAGTTGGTGATTGTTTCTCTGGAGCTAGCTGCTCAGCATGTTCAACTGATTGGCCTGCTGGTTGATTCGGAACTACTTTATCTGATTCTCGAATCTTTTGCTTATCTGTTATTTCCCCACTAGAATCTTGAACAGTGACCCTATTTCCTTCAAAGATCATCTTATTTCCTGCATAAATTAAATTGTAGTCACCAATACCATTTAATGAAGCTAATTTTTCCATTGTTAAGTTCGTTGCTTGAGAAATCCCACTTAATGTATCCCCCCAAATGATCGTGTATTCACTTTTTCCTGCAACATCCTTTTTAATCTGTTCGATTGATCGCGGTTCCCATTTACCATCTGTTTCAGATGCTTGAATGTTCTGTCCTCCTATTAAGAAAACACTACTTAAAAGTACCGTTCCGAATAAAGATACATATTCGATTTTTTTCTTAATACTTCTTCCACACTGAACTGCTTTACTGTTTTTACTATGTTTTCCCATTTTCATTTTCTCTCCCTCTTACCTATACTAGATCTAGTTCTTTTCACGATAGTCTGAAGTAACCACTCGAATCTTTGGTTTTTTGGTTCCGTTTTTCAATTTCTCATTGGTCTTTTTGTAATGATCAATCTTCATTTTAGAAAATGCCGCTTGATTTTGTAGTTTCTCCAAAATCCTATTATGAAAAATGAGTCTTTGTTCAAGTTCATGAATTTTATGTTGTAACAATCGTTTTTCAATTCCTGTCAGGCTTTCACAGTTCTCTTGACAGCTTTCACAAACCGTGCAAAGTTCTTTGTCAATCACTGTTTGCGATACTGTGTAACCTCCACACCATTCACAGGTCATTTCACTAGCAAGCTCACTCTCATACAAAATATTCTGTACCTCTGAGGTCAGTTTTTCAGTATTTGTATCGAGAGAAATCGCTAGAATTCCGTTCTTTTTCTCCACTCCAGAAATAGAATAACCTAATGCAAGTAGTTCTTTTTCAGCCTTCACTAAAATCGAATACCAGCCACATCCGATTTGATACCCATAGCGCATTAACGCCATGTATTGCAAATTATTGTAATTAATTGTATGTTCTGACATCAGCTATCCTCCCGATCATATTTTCCTGCTTTTAGTTCCGCCAAAAGAATCTGGATCTTTTCAATTTGAGGTCTTCCCGGTTTTGTCCCATCCACTATCTCTTTCGCATACACCGCAGATATTCCTAATTTTTTTGCTAGCCACCTACGACTTTTGTTTTTTAACATTAATTGTATTTTGATGTCTTCGATCAATTGTTGTGACATTAGAAAACCTGCCCTTTCTTAATAGATTTGTAAGCTAACATAATTAGCTATTTTTCGTTGACACTTTGTATCCAATAAGATACTATTTACTCGTAGTTAAATAAGCATCGAACTATCCCTATTAGTTTAACAGTTCTTAGTTTGGCGACGTCGAATTGTTTTCTATTTTTTAGGTCTTTTTTTTGTTGCTTGTTAGCTTATTAAATTAGCTTACGAAATCAATATAATCTAATTAGATACTTTTGTCAACAACAAAAGTATCATATTTTATAATTATATTTCGTAATCTATTAGGAGGAGAAATATGACGACCTTTGATAAGATTAAAGAATTGGCTCAAAAAAGAGGGCAAAATCCGAAACAAATAGCTTTAGAATTAGGTTTAGGAGAAAATCTCTTTTATAAATGGAAGAAAAGTAGCCCTACTGCCGATAAATTAACACTAGTTGCCGAATATTTTCATGTTTCAACAGATTATCTTTTAGGTCGAACAAACAACCCAATCGTAAATGACGCAGAAATTCCAAAAGAATTTGATATTAGTGATGATACGATTACTGTGACATATGAAGGAAAAATTCTATCTGAGTCAGAAAGACAAGTGGTTCTTGCTGCTGCTCGTGCACTGGTTGAACAACGAAACAAAAATAATGAAGAATAATGGTAGACTTAATAAGTCTAAATTTTCGGTGCTAAACTAGTTTCTTTTTCCCTCCCACTCAATCTTCTTCATAAATAAGAAAATATTTTCGCAAAAAATCTACTAACGGTCCTACGAGTAAGTATCTCACAGTGTGTTCAAAAACTTTTAATTGAGAAGATATCAGCCGTGAATTTTATTCACCCTCAAATTTATTATCTGTTGTGTTTTTTTCAAAAGCCTTTGTCTGAAGGCTTTTTTTATTGTTCTTTCTACAATGAATTTAGTCAATACGAGAATGTTCATTAATGTGAGTAAAAGATATGCCTATTTTCTTGCAGATAGTGAGTATAATTATCGTTTCAAAAAATAGGTCTTGAAACATAGATATACCAATCCTATATTCAAAAAACAGATTAAATAAATCTAGTGCTTAACCGGATACATCTCCTATCAAACTAGATATGTTTACTAGTGATTTAAATAAATCTACTATGAAACTGGATAATTCTACTTCGATAATGGGTATAGGTTTTCACGTAATTAACAATTTTGACTCAATAATCTACAGATTTTTAACAAGTTGATAGTCGTATTATTCAAACAATAGGGTATGATAGATCAAACTATTCTTTATAGATATACCAATTTAAAAGTAAGATAATTTTTCAAATTTATAAATTATCAACTATAATAGATATACCAATGTCACACTCTAAAAAAGATCGAGCAAATCTAGTATATAACTAGATAAATCTCCTATCAAACTGGATAATTTTTCCAATAATTAAAAGCAATCTACTATGAAACTAGATAAATCTACCTCGAAACTAGATATATTTTTTTGTATGATTAATCACTTAACTTAGATAATGTATAGTTTATTAGTAAGTTGATATTCAGCTTATTGAAACTATGGTCATATACAGACTAGCTTATTTTTCAAATATATACCAATTAAGCAACAAAATGTTCAATAGTTTAACACAGTCAAATTTCCTTTTTTTCTTGCGAATATGGCTAAAACAGAACGCAATCGTATCGATGAATGGTTCGCATCATTTTCAGTGAATTTATGAAAAAATGAATGAATCAAAAAAAGTTCAAAAGATTGATATGTTAAACCTCTGAACTCTTAATAAGCCATGACAACATTCCCTCAATGTTTAAAGACACCAGTGCGGATATTTATCAGTTCGGCTTTTTTATCTATTCTTATGCTACTTCAGTAATTTTCTCGACTGACTCTACTTGAAAATCGCATTTTAAGATTAATGTACAACTAGCAACTACAAGTGTTCCGACTACAGCTCTAGAACATAGCCTAATGGATTTTTTACTACGCCTGGAATCGGCAGAATTAAGATTCCGTCATAAACTACAGTCGTTCCTGTATTGAAATAACCAATGATCGCATCGTATGCTGAAGTTAGAACTACTCGTTTCACGTTGTCGTCCCATGCCGCTTTCATCACATAAAAGGATCCACTGACTTCTAGTCAATCGTTTATCTTTCATATTTAAAGTTCAGCAATGGTATTGGTGAACTTTAAATATGAAAGACATACGGCAAACCTTCCATTGCTTTATCAAAATTCTCTACGTTGAGTAATCTGTTTCAACAAAAGAAAGATAAGCAAGATTGTCGACGCCACTTGCACGAACAATCTTATAGATCCCATTAATTTTATCAAGAAACGGACCGTAGCACGTACTGTGTAATCTTTTCCCAGTAATTGAATGATGATATTTGAAGCATTATAACCACTGCCACCTGTTATTAAAATCAAATTTTTTTCACGATGAATTTCTCTTTTTCTATCGTTACACTTGTAATCTTTATAAGGTTATATTGGAATAGACCCACACAGAATTCAAGAGGTGCGCACGCATCTGTGAAAGAAAAAAGAAAATCTGTAATGGCGGCTATTGATTATTCGCCGAGTCTTCAATGAAAACATGGCTCATTTTAATCATAGTCTGCCGTTTTTCAATGACATCGAAAAGCCACAAAAACACTACTACATCAAATTCATAAGTGACGGCATCTAAAATATTTGACGCAAATGGTCGATCAATGAACAAAAAGAATCGATAGATATTATTCATCAATTATTATCTATTCTTCAGAATTCGACATTGTAGGCGTTAAAAAAATCAGCAAGCGAATTAACCCGCTTGCTGATTTTTTATTTCTTTTACTCGGTAGTAAAAGAATAAACACAAAAGACTAAAGAATAGCGTTAAGATCCCTGAGATCAAAAACCATTTCGCGATCCCCATTTTTTCTGATAAGGGACCCGCCAGCAATAAGCCGATCGGCATCGCCCCGGACATCACACTTCCAAAAAGTGAGAAGACGCGTCCAAGTTTTTCAGGAACGACCGTTTCCTGCAAGTAGGAGGTGAAGGGAATGTTGTAGAGATTTCCAACGGCACCCATCAGCATACAGAAAAAGACAAACATCCAATAGCCGGTCACGTTTGCCGGCGCCAATCCGCTGCCGATAAATGTGATTGCCAGCCCGACATTCGACAATTGCGCGATCACTAATTTTTCACGCCACTCTTTCTTCAGACCGATCAAAAAGGCACTGACCATCATGCCCACCGCATAACAAAATTCCACCACGCTCGCATAGCCTGCGGACAAATCAAAGTGAACATTCGTCATCAAAGGAAATAAGATCCCTAAAGGCAAGTAAAAAATCATGACGAAAAACGAGAAGAACATGACCACCATCAACGGTGGATTTTCTTTAAACACATTGAGTCCATCCTTCAATTCCTTCAAATAATGATGCATGCTTTCTTCCGTTCGCGGAATCGTCGGAACCTCTACGATCCACAAAGTCAGACAGGCAACGACCGCGCCGATCAGATCCGTCAATAGGATCAGCCACAACGGCATCGCAGCAAACATCATCGCTCCCAGAACAGGTCCCAGCATGAAGGCCCCCGACTGTAGAAACTGGTTCCAGCTATTCGCTTTGACCAGCTCCTCCTCCGGCACTAACAGAGGCACGATGGCTTGGATGGAGGGCGTGTGGAAGACGTTTGCTAAAGACCGCAGGAACAACGCGGCGATCACGACTAGATAGCCGGGGTTGCCGAACAGAAACCAAAGGGACAATCCCATCGCCACCAGCCCCATGAACAAATCGGCAAAAATCACCACATACTTTCGCTTCAGCCGATCTAGCCAGACTCCGACGAATGGCCTCAAGAACAGTTGCGGCAAATACGAAGACAGACCCGCGACAGATAGCATGATCGCCGATTTCGATTCATTGGTCAGCCACCAGATCAAGGCGAATTGAACGGCGGAGCTTCCGATCAGAGAGACCGTTTGTCCAGATAAAATCGTTAAATAGTTTTTTCTCCATTGTTGTTTTTCCATAATAGCTCCTTTGTTTGCCGTTTGAACAAACAAGAAGTTCGTCAAACGTTGATTATTTGGCGATTCGATTATTTCTCAAACGCATGGATGCGCACATTGCAATTCCTCCTTTTTAGTTGAGCAGTCCTAATTCCGCTTTCCATGTCAGCAGACGCTTCACGGATTGGTCTAATTCTTCCTCACTGTATGTCCCTTTTTTGATTGCTTCCAAAATATACGGGATCTGTGTACCGTAACTGGATGACAAAATCATATCATTGCCTGCCTGCAGCGCCTGAAGCCCTGCTTCCTCCTGCGAGATAAAGTCCGCCAAACCCGCCATATCCATATCATCTGTCATGATGACCCCTGTAAAGCCCAGCTCATTGCGGATGACATCGTGGACAGGTTTGGAGATCGACGCAGGTCGGTTGCCGTCGATGGCTTTTACTATGTTGTGGGAAACCATGATGCTGTCGGCTCCGGCTTTGATCCCTGCTTCAAAGGGCAGAAAATCATTTTTTCGCAAATCCTCTATTGAACGGTCATCCGTGACGATCTCCACATGAGAGTCACGATTGTTCCCATATCCGGGAAAATGCTTCAAGGTCGAACCGATTTTTTGTTTTTTCATTTCTTCGACGCTTATCTTCACATAATGACTCGTCCCTGCGGCATCCATGCCGATCGTCCGATCATAAATAAAGGATTGCGGGTCAGTCGATACGTCTGCATCGGGAAACATGCCTAGCTGGATGCCTAGTTCGCGAAACACTTGTGCTTTGCGATCACTATCTTTTATGATACCATCCCAGCCCTCTTTTTGGTATAACGCTTGCGGGCTTTCAAAAGCTGGCGAGACGATTTGGTTGCGGCTCAAACGGCTGACGTTTCCGCCCTCTTCGTCCGAACCAATGAATAAAGGCACCTTGCTGGACTCTTGGTAGCTTTCGATCGTTTGTTTGATGTCGCTTTGTCCTTTGCCTTGCATGTCGCGATCAAATAATAGATAGCCGCCTAAATGAAATTTTTGGATATCTGCCACTTGGTTCTCCTCAGGCACACGTGCCATGAAAAGCTGTCCGACTTTTTCTTCCAACGTCATATCAGCCATTGTTTTTTCCACTTTTTTCTCCATTTTATCTTTCACCGTTGCTTTTTCGGTCGTCTTTGTTGTCGTTTCAGTTGTTTGCGTGGATTTGTTTGTTGACGCGGTGGACTGTTCCTTCGTTCCATTGCCGCACGCAGTGAAAAGAAATGCCGCGGACACCATCATCAAACCAATCAAAAAATTTTTTTTCACGGTTCTTGCTCCTTCTAATCGGTTCCTAAATTGTTATTTTGTCATTCGTTAAAACCCGTAGCCTCAACGTACAGTACATTCTAGCATAGCTTGTGAAATTTGAGCACCAATTCAAATTGGCCTAAAAAAATGCTGAGAAAAAGCAGGATCACTTTTCCTCAGCATGGCGTTTATTTGTTGTGGACTGCGATATCTTTTCGTACGCGATACCCTTTGCCCCAGATGGTTTGGATGATTTCTTGATCGACTTCCAGCATTTCCAACTTTAATTTGATGTTTTTGACTAATGAAGAAAGTTGGGCTAGTCGAGATTGTGACACGTTGCCCCACAAGGTCATACATAACTCATCGCGAGAGACGATCTCGCCTGGGCAGCTGCGCAATTTCTCTAGCACTTGCAGCTCAAGCGATGACAGATTGATCAATGTCATTGCTGAGATTCCTTGCTCGCCTTCACTTGCATCAGGCCCATCACATTTTTCGGCTGCAGCAGGTTCAAACGCTTTGCCGTGATACTGAGCAGCGACCTCTGCTAACTGTTCTCGCAGTATTTCGATCGACTCACTGTTTTGGACCGCGCCGCTTACGCCAAGCTTGTAAAGAGCAGCGCGCTCTTCCTCACTGATCGCATGATCCACTTCCCGTAGAATGCTATGATCCTGTTCTGTCAGATTCGGCAGCATCAGCTCCATCTCGTAGCTTGAAATGGTCTCACCAATGACGATGATCGGGAAATAATGCACCAGATCAGACACTCGTCCTTCTATTTGAATTTCATTCAAAATACTAGTGGAACAAAAGACTTCGTAATTTAAATGTTGTAATTTATTGATTATTATTTCTTCTGCTAAGATATTCTTTGTCAAAACTAAAACTCGTACCATTTATTTAACCTCATTTTCTACTCAATTATGACTATGAATAGAATATAACTTAATTCTAAGGAAATAAAAGCTCTTTTTTTAGATGATACAAATTAAATTTATGAACATTCTACATTTTTTCTTTTTTTTAATTTGGAATAAAGAAAAAAAACCGTGAGTATTCTCACGGCTTAAGCGACGACCTTGTTCAATTTCTTTTCCTGTTTGACCGCCTTCTCAAAGATCGGTAAGTTGAATTGCTTGTACAGCGCGCCTGCAACGAAGTAGGCGATGTTAAAATCGACTAGGCTGTGGACCAATCCGCCTACCCCCATCAAGACAAAGACCGTGTACAGATATCCTTGTGAATAAAAGGTATCCGGCATATTTCCCATAAAATAAAAGGCGGATACAACGAGCATCTCTGCCGCCGCATGGATCACACCGATGATCAGGTTAAATAATTGGAAACGGCCATTTGCCAAGGTAAATTTTCCATTTTTCAATACAAGCTCGGGATGCTTTTGTAAATAGCTCGCCCCGATAAACGCAAAGATCAGATGGGAGAGCGCCCGCAGTGCGATGATCGGCGTGGTGGAGATAAAGAAGCCGAACGCGGTCCCTAACACGACCGCCACCGCAACAAAGGGTGAAAAGAACATCGCAATAAAGACAGGAACATGACTGGCCAAAGTGAATGATGCCGGGCCTATTACGATCTTGGGCATGATCATAGGGATCAAGATCCCCATACCGATCAGCAAGGCTGAAATCGTCATATGTTTAACAGAATGAGTTTTCATTGTATCCTCCTATACGTGTCAAGATACTTAATTCGTACTTTAGTGTAGTCCAAATACGACTATGTGTCAAGACAGTAGCGGTGAGAATTTTTTGAAAAATTTCACTATTTTTCTATCAGTGCCACGCGTGCATCCCGTTCTTCTGGGGTGATGTGATGTTTTTTTAGATAGCGGTTGTCTGATTTTTTAGCACATGCAATCGAACATGCCCCCAAATATTTTTCTTCGTTTTCTTCAGAAACCAACATTTGGCGATTGCATTCTGGGTTGCTGCAATTGATGTAGCGTTCACACGGGGTCCCATCGAACCATTCTTTCCCGATGACTTTCTTGTCGACCTGATTGATCTCGACACTGATTCGTTCATCAAAGACATACATTTTTCCGTCCCAAAGCTCCCCTTGTGTGGCTTCGTCTTTCCCATAAGCCGCGATGCCCCCATGAAGCTGTGCAACATCTTCAAAGCCTTCTCGCAACAACCAGCCAGAGAATTTCTCACAGCGAATGCCGCCGGTACAATAGGTGACGATTTTTTTATCCATAAACTGTTCCTTGTTCTCACGAATCCATTCTGGCAGCTCGCGGAAATTATGGATCTCTGGACGGATCGCTCCACGAAAATGTCCTAAGTCGTATTCATAATCATTGCGGGCATCTATAACGACGGTGTCCTCCGCTAACAATGCCTCACGAAAGGCTTGAGGTTCCAAGTAATTTCCAGTCATTTGACGTGGATCAATGTCCTCTTCTAAATTCAGTGCAACGAGTTCTGTCCGTGGACGAACAAAAAGCTTTTTGAAGGCGTGGCCTTCGCTTTCGTCGCTTTTAAAATATGTGTCCTTGAATCGTTCATCCGCCAGCATGGCTGCCATGTACTGCTCGGTCGCTTCTTTTGTTCCAGAGAGCGTGCCGTTGATCCCTTCTGGTGCAACAAGAATGCGCCCCTTGATGTCGAGTGCGCGACAAAAGGCCAGATGTTCCTTAGCAAATGCTTCAGGGTCTTCGATTGTTGTGTAATTATAGTAAAGTAATACGCGATAATCCATGATGATTCCTCCTGTTTCTGTATCCTTTACTACTATAGGAGATGAAAAGTGTTTTTTCTAACTTGATGCTTGTGGAATACTTTACAAATTCAGCGGTCGGCTTAAAAAGCAAAAAAACACCTGCGAGAAAGACGCGCAGGTGTTGCTTTTAGATTTTTTGAAAATTTTTTAATAAACGTTAGTCCCTGTCCTGTTTTGCAGGTTATTGGTTACTTCTCTGTCCAGACTTCTTTTGCTGTCTCGATCACTAATTGTAATTTTGCCCACTGGTCTTCTTCCGTAACCTTATTTCCTTCTTGCGTTGACGAAAAGCCGCATTGCGGGCTTAAACAAAGCTGTGTCAAAGGAACATACTGTATCGCTTCTTTGATCCGTGCTTTTAAAACGTCCTTGTCTTCCAATTTCGGTGTTTTCGTAGTAACTAAACCTAAAACGATCCGCTGTTCTCGAATATTTTTCAAGGGTTCAAAGCTGCCGGAGCGCTCATCATCGAATTCTAAGAAGAAGCCGTCGAATGCGGTGATGGCTAATAATCGTTCAGCGATTTTATCGTAAGAGCCGTTGTACAACCAATGGGACTGGAAATTTCCTTTGCAGAAATGAAATGTTATCGCTAAGTCAGCGGGTTTAGCCGCCAAAACAGCCTCGGTAATATCGCCGAACTCTTGGATCAAGTCATCGGGGTCGTATCCGTTGTTGGTGATCAGACCGCGGAAACGTTCATCGAATAACCCGCCCCAGCTCGTATCGTCCAGTTGCAGATACCGACAGCCAGCATCATAAAATGCTTGGATCGCTGCTTGATAGGTCGTGATCAAATCTTGAATGAAGGCCGCTTTATCCTCATAGACAGGATTTTCATGATACTGCTTTGATAAAATAAATGAATCGAGGTAGATCATATTCGGTCCAGGAATGGTTTGTTTCGCGGTCACCTCTCCAGCCTGCTCCTTTGTAAATTTAAAATGACTTAAAAAGGGATGCGTCGAGTCAAAGGAAAGCGGGCCGCTGACATACGTCCCTTGCGCCTCTGTAGTCACGCCAAAAGCTGTTGTTTCAAAATCATACACCGTGATTCCCTTCAAACCGGCGATAAAATCCAAATGCCACCAGCGACGACGAAACTCCCCATCTGTTACTGCCTGCAACCCAAGCTCTTTTTGTTTTTGGATTACTTTGATGATTTCTTCATTCTCGACTTTCGTCAATGCCTCCTTCGTGATCGTTCCTTGTTTGAATGCTTCCCGCGCGTCCTTCAATCTTGCAGGACGCAATAAACTGCCCACCTGATCAAAACGAAATGGAATAGTGCTCATAAAATCCTCTCCTTTTCAAATAAAATAAAAACCCTTAGATAGCATGATGCTATCTAAGGGCATAGTTGATATACGTTACCACCTTTGATTTGCAGCGACCTCACAGTCGGCTGCCTCGACAAGTACCCCATGTTTGACTGGGAGACTCTTGTTGTTTAACGGAACATCCCGTACCTTCTTAATTAGTCAGAAGGTCCACTCAAAAGCCATTTTCAAAACCATTCGTTTCCATCTCTTTTCAGCTGCCGAGACTCTCTGTGGGAAGGGATCGTTTCTACTTTCTTTCTCATCGTGTTTTAATATGATTGTAAATTAAGGATAGCGGGCAAAAGGCTGTTTGTCAAATTCTTTTTACAAAAAAACGGCCTCTCGATGTGATCGAAAGGTCGTTTTGCCGCTTATTGCGCCGTTTGTTGATTTGGATCAACTGTTTGCGGGTCTTGCTGCGCCGGTTGCTGGTTGGCATCCGGTGTAGGTGTTTGAGTTGTTTGCTGCGGATGTGTAGCAAAATATTGTGCTTCACGGTTTTCAGCATTTTGCTGCAGGTTGTAATAATAGAAACTGATGTCATTGTTCATGTACGAGCCTGCTGGATAAAGTTTTCGTGTGCTTTCCGGCATTTCATATTTTGCTTTGTCGACTGTGGAGGAAACGACGAGGCCGCGAGTGCCATCTACTGTCGCATCCGCAAGGTTCATCACTTTAGCATAGTCGCCGTTGTCATTGCGAACATAAGAGCCTAGATTTTCGTTTGCGGTCGCTGGCGTCCCATCGGTTCTCCAATTGATCGGATTGATGGCTAAGGCGCCTTCGTCCCAGGTTGGTAATTGTCCGTTAAAGTCTGGAGCAACGGTATTGTAGGAAACAACGACACCGGTATCATCCGGGCCTGTCGCAAATTTGACCTGCGGATTGTCTGTCATTTCTTGTTGAGTGACCGATTGACCCAGTACATACGCGGCGATCATGCGGTCGCTTACGCCAGGATGCTGTTTGAAATAATCATACATGATCGCTTTGATCATGCGGGCACCTTGCGAGTGTCCAACTAAAATGAAAGGACGGTTGTTGTTTTCGTGTTTGATATAGTAGTCAAAAGCGGCGATGACGTCTGCTTTTGGAATCCCATCAACATACTCATTTTGTTCACTTTTTTGTTTTGAATACAACCAGTTGGCATCTAATTGACGATAGTAAGGTGCGAAAATATTGCCGCTCGTGTCAAAGGCAGATCCTTGCGTCGCTAGAAATACTTGTGCGCCCGCACGCATCGTTGCGTTGTCGATTTTAGCAACTGGTGAGGCATTGCTGTCTTTTTGTGCGTAAGCTGTCGGATACAACATGAAAACATCTGCTTGGCTGGTAATATCCGTTGGTTTTGACAACCAGTTATCCGCATCACTGTAGTCGCTGGCTTTGATCGTTTCGCCCGCTTTTTCTGGTTCTTTTGCTTTGATGCTCGCTTTGCGTGTTTCTTGTTTAGGTGAAGCTTCTTCGTTTCCGCTGAATGTCGTATATGCGTAATAGCCGCCTGCACCCAGAACGAATACCACTAATAGTCCAATGATCAATTTTTTCATTGTGTCCTCCAAAAATACAAATTTATGTTCTCTATTATAGGTGAGTGGAGTTTTGTTTGACAAATTTACTGTGGATTTAATGAAAAAATAAAAAGAAAGCAACCACTCTTTCGCTTTGTAATCTAAGGTTATCGGAAAAAACCTGTGACACATTGCTGTCACAGGTCTTGCTTACTTATTCGCTTCCAGCGCATTCGACAATCTGGCAAACTCTTCCAGCGAGAGTGTTTCGCCTCGTCGCTTCGGATCAATTTCCGCTTGCTGCAGGCTGGTTTCTAGCCACGCTTTGGTCGCGTCGTCTTTGCCGTAAGTATTTAATAGATTGTTCCATAGCGTTTTGCGACGCAAAATGAAGGCCGACTTTGTTAACTTGAAGAATTCTCTTTCATTCGTTACTTCTACCGCTGGTGTTTTGCGGCGAACCAGCCGCAAGATCGCCGAATCGACGTTGGGCTGCGGAATGAAGACGGTCTTCGGTACAATGAAGGCTGTCGTTGCTTCCATATAATATTGGACTGCAATGGACAAGGACCCGTAGGCTTTGGTGCCTGGTTTTGCGGAGATGCGATCCGCGACCTCCCGTTGCATCATGACCACCATCTCATCGACAGCCAGTTCGGATTCCAAGATGTGCATCATGATCGGCGTCGTGATGTAATACGGTAGATTCGCCACGACTTTGATAGGCCCAGCTTGGTCAAAATACGCCGTTTCTTTTTTCAAATCGACTTTTAAAATGTCGTTATGGACGACACGGATGTTGTCATAAGGACTTAGCGTATCTGCTAAAACAGGGATCAGACGGTCATCGATCTCAAACGCGAGAACTTGATGTGCCGCGCGGGCCAAGTGTTCAGTCAATGCGCCGATTCCCGGTCCGACTTCGATCACGTTGGTGTGCTTGTCGATCTCGGCAGTGGCGACGATTTTTTGTAAAATATTGGGTTCGGTCAAAAAGTTCTGACCCAAGCTCTTTTTAAAGGAGAAGCCGTGCGTTTGCAGGATTTCTCGTGTTCGAGAAGGCGTTGCGATATCTTTGTGTTCGTTCAAGAAGTTTCCTCTACTTTCCTCATTGCCTCGTGTAGTTGTGCTTCGGTGATCCGAAACATCGTTAATCGTTTTTCTAATTGTTTGGCATTCGTATAGCCGATCTTCAGTTCGTCCCCTAAACGTTCTCGACGCTCACGGGCTTGAGCTCCCGCTATTAAACCATACTCCAAGAGTGTTTGTCTAGCTATTTTGGGCTCGTTGCTCTCCGCTGGCGTCACGACTTTGTGAAGGGCGTCAATGATTGCTTCATCACTGGCGTGCTCGACACCAAGACTTGCCCCGCGTTTTTGCGGAGCCGCCATTCGCCGGGACAAAAAGGCGTGCTGGGCATCGGGGATCGCTTCCATGATTGTCTTGCGGATCTTCTCGCCGGAAAAATCAGGATCGGTAAAAACGATCACGCCTCGTGTTGCCTGTGCATGCTCGATTTGTTCTAAAATCGCTTCATTAATGGCAGACCCTCGCGTCTCGATGGTATCGACATCGAAGACTTCCTTTAATCGCTTCGTATCATCCTTGCCTTCAACAACGATGATTTCTTCAATCTTTTCTTTAGTCATCGGCAGTGATCCTAAACAGGCGATGGGCATTTTGCGTCGTTTGATGTGCGACTTCCTCCATCGGCAAATTGCGCAATTCCGCGATTTTCTCCACCACGTAACGAGTGTAGCCTGGTTCATTGCGTTTGCCGCGGTACGGCATTGGCGCAAGGTACGGCGCGTCGGTCTCGACCAATAATTTATCCATTGGCACCACTGTCGCTGCTTCTTGAACATCCAGGGCTTTCTTAAAGGAAACCACACCTGAAAAAGAAACGTGCATCCCTAAATCTAAGAAGCGCTCCGCCCATTCACCGCTGCCGCTGAAGCTGTGCATGATCCCGCCGATGTCGCGAATGTCTTCCTCTTTCAAAATCTTGTACGTATCCTCCAACGCTTCACGCGTGTGGATACTGATGGGCAGATTCATTTCCTTGGCGATCGCGATCTGACGACGAAACACCTTGTCTTGAACTTCTTTTGGATCTTCCATCCAGTGATAATCCAACCCGATCTCGCCCAATGCCACCACTTTCGGCAGTGTCATTTTTTTGATCAAGTCTTCTTCGATGACTTTCGTGTAGCTGCCCGCTTCTGTCGGGTGCCAGCCAATGATGGAATAGATCCCTTCATATTGCTGGTTCAGCTCTAAACTTTTCTCGATCGTCGGCGTATCAAAGCCGACAACAGCCATCTCCGTCACACCAAGCGCTTTCGCCCGTTCGACGGTTTCCGGGATCTCATTTTCAAATTGTTCCGCATTCAAATGCGTATGAGAATCAAAAATCATGTTCCTCTCCTCCAACTGTTAACAATAAAACGCTCGACGCTGCGAAAGCCTCAAACGTTGTTGTACGATTCTTTTTACTACTTGCTCACTCAAGTAGAACTGTCCCTACAATAGCACAAATCTCAAATTTTCTCATTCCTTATGAAAATCCGTCGAAAGTCGGATGTTTCTCCTCGGCTTTCTCTCTATACTAGGCACTAAGGATCGATACACGGACAATACGTGTCTATCGACGATTTAGAAAGAGGGGATCGTATGCCTAATTTTCAACAAGATTTTCCAAATGCTGCACGTTACCTGAAGCAACGGTATCCTGATAAGGAAGCCGTGAGCAGTTTTTGGCATTGGGCCACTTTGGCGTTGTTCGCTATTTTATGTATCGCGACCATTAAACAGCAATTATTACTGATCGGTGCCTTGATCCTTGTCGCAGCCTTACTCAAAGGACCGGGAATTTTACTTTTCGGCGCGCTTTATTCCTTTTTAGTCAGCCTGTTCCCGCCAATCGGGATCGTTTTATCGGCACTGTTTTTCCTATTCAACCTGCGCTTATTGACCAAAAGCTGGCGTGTGAACTTGGTGACGTCTCTGTTCTACTTGTATCCGTTGGGCTTGAGTCTGCTCCGCTACTTTACCCATTGGGATGCTTCGTGGCAGATCGGACTAGAATTGTTGCCGGGATTATTGCTCCTTCATTTTGTCATGATGCAGGTTTATTATTTCCATCCAAGTGCCCGCCAAGTGGCCTGGACGGTTTTAGCTACACCTTTTGAATTGATCTCGCTAGTCTTACCTAAGCGCTTCAAAAAGCCGTTTCGGACGACTAGCATTCTTAATCGACCAAAACGCTGAACAAAAAAATATCCTTCCTGAAGAATTGTCTTCGTGAAGGATTTTTTTCTTTCAGCGAAGGCCCTCTGGTAAAATAAACGTGTAGCTGTTCGTCAGAAACCCTTAGTTGATTGGAGGAGGGAACCTCATGATCGCAAAATACGAGTTGCCAGCAGATGAAGAACGATTGGCCCAATCCTTTGAGGAATTAGGCCGCAATTTTTTTGACAAAGTCGACGCCAGGAATTTCACCCACGCTTAGCTTACAAGATCTTGGATCAGTTGACAGCCCCTCGACAGACACTTCAGGAGACCATGTATACTGTAAAACCGAAAAAAATCCTTCGATCGTAAAAAACAGGCGGCGAGAAAATCAATCGATTTTCTCACTGCCTATTTTTCTGGGGATGATCAGATCTTCTAACCCTTGACCTTTCTGGGGCAGCAATGGACCCTTTCAACCAGCCAGTTTACTAATGAGCTGTTGTAGTTGAAAGACATCCTGATTCGTCAGGAATGGGTCGATCACCACTGTTGGATACTCCTCCGGTACTTCTTCGACACTGCTCGATGTGATCAGTGCGTCATATTTTTCCAGCTCGGAACGATTGATGTTCACGTTGCTGAGTTTCTTTTCGACATAATGGACCTCAAAATTTCCGTAGATTTGATTTTCGATTTGATTGCCTAAGAAAAATTCTTCGGTCGGCGACAGCTCAGACAACAGCAGCAACTTCAATGGGCGGTCACAGCTTGCTAAGAGCGTCAAGCTTTGCGGCACCATCGTGATCAGGATGTACACGTAGTTCCAGATAAAGTCTTCTTCCTGATACATCTGATAGCGTCTGACAAAATACTCCACGATCTTCTTCACCTTTTTCACCGCCTGATCATGGGTCTCCGATAATTTTTCAAGGAAGATCCGCCGCTGACGGAACAGGATCTCGATCAATTGACCAGTAGGCTCATAGATCCGATGCTCATTCATCAAAACGACCGCCAATTCCTGCTTCTTCCCGTTGCCTAATGAGAAATTCAGCAGACTGTCGAATTCCTCCACCAGCTCCAAATGACGGTAATAATACTCCGCGTAGGTGTCCTCTTTTTTCAATGCGCTGTGGAGCTGCCCTTTGCCTGCCACCACCACATCGCCATAGGACAGCCAGAGACAGTCCTTGATTTTATCCGAAGACAGCTTCACGCGGAAAACTTCCATCGCCATTCGCTTGAAGGCATCCAATAGCTGTCTCTCCGGCAGCATCAAATCACTGTCCAGCTCGGCTTTTGGATAAAAATGACCATTCTTGATCCGCCACAAGCTGATGTACATGTTGTACCCGAGCCGCTTCCGCGAGATAAAGTTGTCCTCCAATTTATTTACTTGAATGAATTGATTTACCAGCTCTGTGATCGCCTTGATCTGAAATTCCTTCAAATCCCGATACAGCGAATCCAGACGGTCTGATTTTTCGATGAAGTAGCGGTAATACATGTGACGGATCACGCTCTCCTTGCCTTCAAGACGCAACGGCCGATACTGCAAGGTGACGCCTGATTTGGTCAAGACGCTCTCGAGCTTTTTGAGATTCCGTTGTGTTTTGGACGGACTCAAAAAGAGCTTTTTCGATAAATCAATGATGTTTTCGCATTCTTCATACAGCAGCTCTTCGATGATCTGAAACTCTGGTGACTGCTGGATCGTGTCGGCATACAACCGGTTGATGCTGACATGCGATTTGATCTGCAACTGGTAAAGTCCTTTATATTTTACGATTCGAAAGGCGTCTTGCTGACTATTGATCAGCTTGACATCCTTTAATAAAACCGACAACGAGCATTCCAACTCCTCTAATAACTGGTCACTGGATAGACCGACCCGACAGGCGTATAGTATCTCCACTAAACGCAGATGTCGGAGGTTACTAACCCCTAATATCTCTCTAAAATCCACACTTTCACCCTCTTTTTTAACTCCTCTGTGTACCCCACAAACAGTAACTAAAACATTCTCGTCATTTGCGTATGAAGCAAAACCCCTTCAGCTTCACACATGCGTCATTTAGTAAAACTCTTATTGCCTGCGCCTTTGATTGCGCGACCACCCCCTTCGTATCAAGCGAGTGACAAAAGAAAAAGCCAAACAATAAAAGGAACTCGCTTATTGCTTCGGTTTATCCGTTGTCTCACTGTATATTCATGGTAACTGATATAATGCATTTCTGCTTTTCACCCCTTTTAAAAAAAGGCTGTTATCTTAAATTAGATTGTATTTGTTCTAAAGAGGAATATTTTAAAATCATTCGTTATTTAACTCACTTTCTAAATTTAAAATAAAATTTTTTAGAAACTAATAGTTGAATTTTTTTTGTTTTGTTTGAATAATTGATACTTAAATAAACCAAAAAACTAAATAAACTATTTTGGCGTCTAATTCCAAGGAAGATATTGTTAAAATAGTTATCTTATCTATTTTCTGTCTTTATCGTTTTGTGTTTTAACAAAAAAAGACAGCACTCGAGGCATTTCGAGTGCTATCTTCTTTATTCTCTTGTTGATTTATCAGGATGGTATTTTTTCTCAATGATGTATAAGTAGCTCATCAGGGATATACCAATCATTATGCAAGCTATGACGATGATATAACGAGGCGCCACCCCTCTGCCCCCTGTACTTGGCAAGACACCATCTGGTCTATTTTTGACTGTCATCTCGATCTTGTTCTCACTTAATGAAGAAGTCCACGTAACCATAGCATTGTTAGTGATTTTCACTGAACCGTCTGGCATGATCGTAATGATCACTGAGTCAGACATCCCGACATATCCCTTCGGCGCTTTTTCCTCTGTCAAGGTGTAAGCTCCCGGTTGCATATCCGTAAACGTAAATGTTGAACCAGTTGAAAGCTCTTTATTATAGCCATTAGGACCAGTCAATTTGAAGGTGGCTCCATTGAGTGCCCGATTATTTTGATTTATCTTGGAAACAATCAGTTGGAAATCATTTAACTTATTCACAACCTTGTGTTGACTACCCTGCCCAACAACTTTCGCGGTCACGCCTGTACCCGCATCATTTTCTGTTACTTCAATAATAAAGGGAACCATCTCGCTATGACCCGCTGGAACATGACCCTCTTCAACCAAGTAACTGCCTATCGGTAAGCCCTCAATCTTCACAGTTCCGTCATTCGACGGTTCTAAATCGTTGACTACCATTTTTTCTACTAGACCATTTTTTGCTTGTCTGGTTACTTTGAATTTCGGTTTATTAGGTTCCTTAAAAGGGGTTTGACCGTCGTGGGAATATTTCTTAAAAGTATAATTTGTAGTCAGTAGTTTGTTTGTCATCGTAACTCGTTTAGACCCTAAACTGGCTTGTGTAAATGTCGCCGGATCATATGGAGCTGTCGCATAGCCCTTGACTCGATCTTTTTCGATTACGCGAAATTGTGACTCATTACCAAGCACAGAGTCAAACACTGCTTTCCAATCCGCATTCTTCGTAACATCCACTAGTTTTTCATCAACCCAGTTTGATCCGATCTTCTTCTGTAAGATTGCAGTTACTTTGTCAGAACGCAACCCCCAAAAATCCTCCTCAAGGTTTCGCGCATCTTCCCATTTCTTCTCCACAGAAACTTCAAAGTTTGGTCGATTATCCTTTGTCCGAACGGATGGAACAGCAAAATCTAAGACATCAGGCGAACGTTCAGGTGATGGTGCCAAGGTCGTCTTTCCATTAGCCTGATACCATTTTCCAGGAACAAAGTTTGAAGCGCCTGTCCGCAGCTTAACTTTATAATCAATCTGAATTTCCTGACCCTTGTATAGGTTTATGCCCTCCATATAGAGTCTGCGCCTATTGTCTTTCAGCTGAATATTCGGGACTTCAAAATCATTCCCACCCGCTACTCTTTTGACCTCTGGAGTATTTACTAAGTCTACCATATCTCCTAAAGTATCATTGAGTTGTCCTTTTGAGACACTGTGAGATATTTCTTTGTACCATTCATCAACATAATTATCAATATTTCCAAGATCCACATCTCGGAAAAAATAATCTTCTTGTCTATTAGAGTTTTCTGGTGCATTTGCCTTTTTACTGGCCATTAAGTACAACCCTTTAATCAACTCTGCACGAGTATGTGTTTCTCCTGTCGTTTTTTCAATATTAACAGCAATTGTATGGACTTCTGCTCCACCTTCTTTTATGTAGCGTGCCGTTGAATTAGTAGTAGTTATGTGGCTACGAAATGTAAATCCTGCATAGGTTTTAACAGTGGAAAATTTAGTCGTTAAGCGATTAGATGCTGACCCTAGTGCCTCACCTTCTTTATAACTATTATCACCATTTTTATCATCAAATTTTGTGACATATACTGGGTCATAAAACATTGTACTATCAGCCACAGCTGTCGAAGGTTTCCAGCTTTCCGTTGGTGCACCATCCGTTAGAAGCAAAATCATTTTTTTTCGATTGTATGTTTTACCTTCTAATTCATCATTTTTTTTGACATTATCAAATAAATCATTGGCTTGCATTAATCCTCGTTGTGTATGAGTAGCACCTAATGAATATTTAGCATAATAATCGTTACCATAAATTTTTTGCCAATTTGATGTATTATCCGAAATAGGCATAGTTGGATTAAATCCGTTTGAATCCCAGCTACTAAAAACTTGGGCACCTACACGGATGTTTGCTTTGCCAACACTTTTTAACTGTACCAATCCGTCAACCAGTTCTTTTACTACACTCACCATCTTACTTTTAAACGTATTTGTCGATTTAGAATTGTCTAATACTAACACAATATCCAATCCTGGCTCGTAATTTGTCTGCCCGCGAACGTTCAGTCGAATATCAAACTCATCCTCTTTGTCCGTTGCCATCGCCATCTTACGGATCGACAGACTAGCTTTATCCGCTACGTTTTCATTGTATCCATAATGGATATAAGAATTGGTCAAATTTTGACTTCCCGTACTCCATCCTGTATTGCCATCCCAACCACTTCGATTTTCTATCCCACCTTGGTGATTTAATACATTCTCTGAATTAGATGGCTTCCATGAATGAACAGGGATGGTTCCCATCTGTGTATCTTCTTCTGTGTACTCAGGATTTTTGTTTGTATATACTGCCATATTCCGAGCCAATCCGGGGATATCATTACGAGCGATCGCCCCTCTATTCGCTACTTGCTTGTTCTTTAACATTGGTCCAACAACTGAAGACGGTGTTATTTCTTTTACTTCTTTCATAGCACTGTCTTGCGATTCTCTTAATTTTTGCTTGTCCCAGACCAATTTACTGTTGACATTTTTAGGTAGAATATTTCTTTTTAATGTTTCTTTACCATCTTCATCTGTCAATTTTTCATCGATTTGGACGGTCATTATCAGTTCGGTTGTCTCTTTTGGTAATTCGACAGTTAGTTTTTTTTTCTTGGAAGAAGTATAATCTTTCTCCGCTAGCCAACCTTCTTCTTCCTCCATGCCTGCTGTTCGCGAATAATCGATTTCCTTATTATCACCATTAGCCAACTTTAGCTTGAGTCGTTGCTGGCGATCTTCTTTTGTCACTTGTCTATCCAATGTTAGATGCCACGTATTTTCGGACTCAGCTTCCTCAATATCATAAGCACAGGAAATCTTTAAATCATCTTGATTATAGAGTTCTACATCTTGCTCTTGGGCGTTCACAACAATTATTTTTGTGAAAATACCCGAGCAGCATGAAAAGAGCAGCATCAATAGTGCTATTATTCGCATTTTTTTATTCACCTTCATCACCTCCGTTATTTCTTTTCACAAAACTATTTTATCTGAAAAAGAAAAACTCTGTATTTCATGATTATAGTTGTGTCATTGTTTTTTTTTTTTTTATTCAAGGGGTAAAACATTGATTTTTTAATCAAAAAGGAAGTATTACATATGAACCCTCGTTATTTAATGCCTTTACTTTATCTTTTTTTGTTTTTTTGAGTATTTATAAACTAAATTTAATTTAAAGTTATTTGAATAATCTTTATTTCACGTAAATTAAGCAGAAAATAGTTCCTTTAACTACGCTTTTTTATTTTCTCTTTATTAGTTCCTAGATGATTGACAGTGTTACTTATGATGGATAACTACGTCGCTTTTTTCTAAACAACAAAAAGCGGCAGTTCTTGTGAACTACCGCTTTCTTACTATAGAAGTTTATTTCGCTGTACGAATGTTGACAAATTTCACTTCGACGTATTCTTCCACACCGTATGTGCCGTTCTCGCGACCAAAGCCAGAGTGCTTCACGCCGCCGAATGGGGTTGCGGAATTCGAAATATCCGTATCGTTCACACCCACCATCCCATATTGCAGCTTGTTGCTGACATTGTCGATGGTATGGATATTTGTCGCAAAGAAATACGAGGCCAATCCGAATTCTGTATCGTTCGCATCTTTGATGACTTCTTCTTCGTCTTCAAATGTGATCAATGGAATCACAGGACCAAAGGTTTCTTTATAGAAGATGTCCATTTCTTTCGTGACCCCGTCTAGGATCGTTGGCTCAAAGAAGTTCCCATTTGCGTACTCGCCGTCTTCCAGCTTGTGTCCGCCTGCTAAGACCTTCGCGCCTTTGTCCGTCGCATCCTTCAACTGCTCCACGACTTTTTCGACACCGTCTTTATTGATCAATGGGCCAACGGTCGTATCGTCTAAGCCATTGCCTACCGTTACTTCTTTGATTGCTTCCATTAAACGATTCGTCACGTCTTCTTTAATGTCTTTGTGGATAAAGATTCTATTTGGTGACGTGCAGACTTGCCCGTTGTTGATAAATTTAGTTTGGATCAGCGTATCCACCGCTCGTTCGATGTCCGCATCTGGGAAAATGATGTACGGTGCGTGTCCGCCTAATTCCATTGAAACATTCTTCAATGTAGGTGCTGCTTGTTCATTCAGCGTTTGCCCTACTTCAGTCGAACCTGTAAAGGTGATTTTTTGAACATCATCTGATTCTGACAATACTTGTCCGATCGTGGAGGAATCCCCCATCACGATATTCACGACGCCTTCAGGAAAGCCTGCCTTATCGAACAATTCCATCAACGCCAATGCAGAAAGCGGCGTGTCCTTTGATGGCTTTAAAATCACGGTACAGCCGGCAGCGATCGCCGGAGAAATTTTCCGAATGATCATATTTGACGGGAAGTTCCATGGGGTGATCGCGCCAACGACACCTACCGCTTGTTTGCGCACCTGCCATTGGTTCGTAGCTGGTGACGGAACGATCTCGCCAAGCACTCGCTGTCCTTCTGCCGCATTCCATCGCAGATTCTCCACGTTTGTTTGGATCTCACCTTTTGCTTGTGTTAAGGGTTTTCCTTGTTCCATCGTCATAATGGTCGCTAAACGATCCGCGTCTTCTTCCACGAGATCCGCCATTTTATTCATTAATTCAGCCCGTTCTGCCGCGGATTTACGTGTCCATTCAGGAAACGCCTTGTTCGCTGCTTCGATCGCTGTGTGCACTTCTTTTTCACCGCCGACATGAACCTCTGCCAAGGTTTCCCCCGTCGCAGGATTGGTCACGGGTTCCGTGCCTTCTGAGCCTTCCACCCATTTACCGTTAATATAGAGACGTGTTTCGACTGCTGGTAATCCTTGATGTTTTGCCATGTGTCTAATTTCCTCCTATTTTCTCATGTGTGGTAGTGGTTCTATTCCTTCGACAGCCTGATTTTCCCGCTGCCTACTACATGATTCACCGTAACACGGATAAAATCAAAGCTCAAAAAATCGGCTTGTTATAGAAAAAACTTAGAACAAACTGACTAAAAAGACGCGAGACCTAAAAAAAATTATGCAAAATTATTAATTTATTGAAAAAAGTAGGCAAACTCATGAAAGGGTTTTCGGTGTATGATAGCAGTATAGAAAAAACACTAATGAAAAAAAATCCAGCGATTACGCAGCCAAAGGAGAAGCCACTATGACCATCAAGCCACTAGAAAGAAGACAGCTTTTTACCATGAAAAGAACCAGCCTTGAAAAACGAGTGAATGCCTATTACGAAGAAAGCCAACACGCCGACAATGTCATTGAGTACGCAGTCGCGATTCTTGTCCGCAACAGTCTCACACTAGGCGGCTTCTCTATGATGTTTCCAGAGCTCATCCGCTCGATTTACCTAACTGCCAAACAATCAGATACTTTGCGCACCTTTCTGCCCTATTTCCGCAGCTACTTCCAGCCAAACGAGTGGGAATCCGTGTGCACGCGCCTGTTCACGGATAAAACACACTATCGCCAACTCACCAAAACAGCCGTTGCCGCCATCGACTATCTTGTCATCGATGCCCCAGAGCAGGAGCCCAGTGATCCTGGTGTCACCTATAATACCCACACCGTCTTTCGCACCAGCGCCGGAAGAAAACAGACATGGGTGCTGAAAAATACCGATCCGACAAAATCAACCGACGCACTCAGCGGCTTGATGACGATCCTGACCACCCTATCGATTTTTGAATCCAACGGGATCAATCGTTTCGCAGAATTTGTCGCGGGGGATACTTACGAAGTGAAACACCTCGGTCATTTTGGCGAGGAAAAGAAAGAACCTGCGGGCAAAGCTGCCAAAAAACCGTCAACGAAAAAAGCACCTGTACTCGTCAACAAAGCGGTCGATGCAACCCCTGCCCCAACAACAACCAACGTCAGGAAGAAAGAAGAAACCTATGACGCGCATCGGAAAAAACGCGCCCTTGAAAAAGCGACGCTGCCGCCATCGCCTCCTTCAAAGTCCTTCATAGGCAATTCAAGCAAGGAGCACCTGTATAAAATAGCCGACGTCCCAGCAAATCCATCAGTCTCTGTATCTGATCATGCCCCGCTCCCCGCATCGCCAGATAAAACCTTCTTTGACAAATTATTGCAGATGATCAAACTGTAACGTGCCCTTTTTCAATTTTTTAACTACCCCACGTTTATTTGTGCTGCTTAAAAATAGAAATCAGGAATATCCCTGGAGAAGGTACAATAAAAATAATAAACATTCCATGCACATACCTTACAAATAGACAGTAAATAAAAAGAGCATTTACTTTGTAACCGTTTTATTGTTATACTCTTCTCATAAATAAATAACTGAGGTGATTTAAGTTGAACTTCTTTTTTTATTGCGATACACCCACACGCACGAATGAACACTTGATCCATACGGATACTTGCGATTTCTTACCAGAAGTTTCTGAACGGAGTTTGATCGGAAAGGCCACGACCTATGAAGACGCCTTGAGCATCGCCAAAACAGAAGCTCCGGACAAACATTTTTCCTCCTGTAAAGAGTGTTGCTGATTGACCAGCTCTAACGGGAACAAGGCGTGCCTGGTATTTTCGCGCAAGAACTTGTTTCACTTTTCATCCTCATGATGCTTTTTAATGAGGCGTATTTTTGACCCCTACTCTTTTAGACCCTTCAAGCAGCGAGTCCTTCGCTGCTTATTTTTTATGTCATTGGTATAGTCGTGATTCTCTCTCCGAGTTATTCGTTGACCGAATATTATTTCTTTACTATAATTTCAATTACAATGTTTATTTTAAGGAGAATAATTCATGTCATTATTAACAACAATCCTAACGCTGCTGGTTGCACTGGAATTTTTTTATATTATGTATTTAGAAACTTTTGCTACTACCTCAAAAGCTACCAGCAAGGTATTTCGGATGTCGAAGGACGAGCTAAATAGAAAATCTGTCGCTACCCTCTTCAAAAATCAAGGAATCTATAATGGTCTACTTGGAATTGGTCTGATTTACAGTATTTTTTCAGCCAACGCTTCAGTAGAGATCAATCGATTGATCCTTTGCTACATCATTTTAGTTGCCTTGTACGGCAGTCTGACCAGCGATAAAAAAATAATTGTTACTCAAGGTGGACTTGCTATCTTGACGTTGTTTACCACTTTCTTTTAAACAAGCACTTTTATAGCGAGCCCCCAGTAACAGTCAAAGGAGCGAAGAATTCATGCGGAACATTTTGTCATTTACGCTACAGGAACAACCAACAGAACCTTCTCTTTGCGCCTTGCCTGAGGGGTATCACTTTGCACCGTTGGACAGCGAGGAGAAACGTCTCGCAAAATTATTGTATGACTCTTTTAAAGATTCCCTCGATGATCAAGGAGAGTCTCTGGAGGAATGGGAAACCGAAGTCGCTTCTACGATGACGGGTAAATATGGAGAAATCCTCCCTTCTTTATCCTTTAATCTCTTCCACGGCGAAACGCTGATCGGCACATTGATCACCTCGTTGTTTCGTGGAATCCCATTGATTCTTTACGTCGCCATCCACCCAACGCAGCAAGGAAACGGTCTTGCGAAGCAATTGATCCAGCAGGCAAAAGGAGAACTAAAAAAGTCGAAGCAGCATCAGGAGCTCTTCTTGGTTGTCGCAGCCAAGAACATCCCCGCTTACCGTTTATACAAAACGATCGGTTTCGTCGAACGCGGGACGAACTGGGACGACATTCTATAAAAATAGCCGATAAATAAGTGGTCTGTAAAAACTACTTTATCGATCGGCTATTTTTTCACCCACGAACCGAACATACGTTTGATAAAATTAGTTATAACTGCTATTATATAATCAACTATAAATAAGAAAGAGGTTTTTTTATGATGACGATGTTCTTAGCTTCTTCCTTTTCGGATGTAGAAGCGAAATTTGACGCGTATTTGAAGCAATTTTCCTATAACAAAAGCGTAACCTTTATCCCAACCGCCAGTTTCGTCGAGGAAGTAGATTTTTTTGTCGAGGAGGCCTTAGAGGTTTTCAAGCGGCTTCAGTTTACGATCGATGTAGTGGATATTTCTTCCGAATCTCCCGAAGTTATCGCGCACACGTTACAAAAAAATGAGGTGATCTATGTCTCAGGGGGCAACACCTTTTATTTACTGGAGCAGTTGTATCGCTCCGGAACGTTTGAGGTTTTGATCGAACAAATAAAGGCTGGAAAAATGTACATCGGTGAATCCGCCGGTGCCGTGATCACTTCCGCCGCGATCGATTATATTTCCCCTTTAGACGACCGCTCTAAAGCCTCTTCTTTACAGTCAACGCAAGGGCTGAACGTGATTCCTTATTACCCGCTGCCCCATTATAAAGAAGAACCCTTTGCAGAGATCACAACGACGATCGTTGAAAACAATCAGGATAAAAAAGATTTGATCCCACTTAAAAATGATGAAGTACTCCTGGTCAATGGAACGACATTTGAAGTGATCTAAATTTTTGGAGGAGACTTCGTACGAGGAGTGTCTGGTACGCTCGTTTATTCGTCAGGAGGAAAAAGCTTGTACGCTTCACTCACTTATTTAAATAACCAATTGATCAAAGGCAGCCTCCAGCATCTCCAGTTAGAAAAACAAAATGACGCCTACGAAGGTGCCGCCTTTTCGCTAGAGGGAACGTCCTTCCGCAGTCGACGTGGGAAATTAACGCCCAAGAAGAAGGGCTATTTTGTCGCTTTTTGGGAAAAATATCCCGCCGGAACGAACCATCCCTTCTCCTATGAGGACAGTCCCGAAAAAGTGATCGTTACGGTCCTTGATGCTCCCTTCTCTGGGCATTTTATTTTTCCTAAAAAACGATTGTTGGAAAAAGGAATCCTGAAAGGACCCGACACAAAAGGAAAAATGGCGTTGCGTGTTTATCCGACATGGGTACAGGGACTAAATAAAACGGCACGCATGACTCAAAGCTGGCAAATAGAATACTTTACGGATACCTCAGAAAATCGAGGCGTCGAAAAGAATTCTCTGCTTGATGGGATAGATAAGTAATTTTTTGGTCAGATAAACAAAATAGTTGTCAGCAAAATGATTGAATCCTCTTTTCAAATGTCCTATACTTAATGAACTAATTAAGGAGGCGATTCATTTGAGTCTAAAACAAGCAAATTTAGGCATTGCAATCACATCAATCATTTTATTGTTCTTTTTTGGACTTTCAATATATACATCCAATTGGTATTTTCTTGTTGGGGCTACAGGGGCATTTGGTACTCTTTTTTATTACATTGCCGCTCGCTTTGTTGCCACGCGAAAAAAACCATAGTGTGTGTCACTTCGGTCTCTTCCATGAGACTTTTTTTTTATTAAAAATCATTTTTGATCGCGTGCCTTCAATGATTCTACTGTGTGATTTCCGCTTACGATACGAAAAAAAGGAGTGTTTTTATGGCTATTTATTCTGACAGCATTATTACCGATTCACCGTTACTGATTATTTCTGGGCAAACACCTCAAAAGGACACCTTCATTCCAGAAGACATTACCGAACAACTAAAAATCGTTGTCGGAAAAATCGCTTCCTTAATAGACGATAACGGCGCGCGTTCGGAGAACATCGTTAAAATGAACGTCTACCTGACCGATGCAGCCTTTTTGGAGCCCCTTCGAACGGCCTTAGTAAACTTTTACGGAGAAAATAAACCTGCGATGACAGTAGTGATCGTCGCAGGTTTGGTAAATCCCAAGTTCAAGGTAGAGATAGATGCCACCGTTGCACTTAAATAGCTGGAAATTCATTTCCCCCAAACAAAAAGAGCCGACAGAATTTTGTCCGCTCTTTTTTCTATTCTATTCACGACTATCCCATGAAGCATTTGATGCCTTTTACAATATTGTAAACAGCTAGACTGACATCCACTAAACCGACGATGCCCAATAAAACCACACCGACATAGCCGGTTGATTGCGGATCATTCGTTAAAAGTCCGGTGAATCCAAGAATGACTGTAACGATCGCTGTCAATAGAACGGGGATCAAATGTAATTTTAATGCGTTCATGGCGTGTCCCTTTACATCTAGATCCTGACTGGCGATCCATACGATCAATGGAAAAAGGATCGGGGCAAAAACAATCGAGATATACGACAGGCCATTCAATAATTTTTGTTCGTTCATTGTATTTCCTCCTACATACTGTGTTTCGTTTCTACAAGTAGTTTAGCAAAAGAAACTGTTGTAAAAACAACCAACTATGTCGAGTAATGCGTCACAGTTGATTCGTTTAGACAAGAGGAGTGAACGCTAGCCCATGTTTAGAGGAACTAAAGGAGCCTGTGGGTTTAAAAATAGACTTACAAAAAAACGAGCAGAGGGCCCTCGCCTTCTGCTCGTTTTTTTTACTTATGCTTCAAATTGTACACGACGGTAGCGAACGATCGCTGCGCCCATCAAGCCAAGACCGATCACGATGAAGGCAATGATCCCCATGCCACCAGTTGATGGGAGCGAACCGCCTTTTGTCACGTTTTCGATTTCTTGTGCTGCTGCGTTGAATGAGCCTTTCGCAACAGTGAATTCTACGTCGTTTTGTAATTTAGAGTAGCCATTTGGTGCTTTTGTTTCACGTAGGTAGTATGTGCCGTATTCAAGACCTGTTACTTGGAAACGTCCATCTGCGCCGGAAACATATTTTGTTGCAGTTGCGTAATCTTCGTTTGCACCGACTGCTGTCCAAGTCATAGACGTTGCATCGGCTGTCAGGTAGTGATCGACTCCATTGATTTCACGGATCACAACGAACTCAGCACCTGGCAATGCTTCTTTTGAAGAACCGTCTGTGTATTTGAAGAATTTCTTCCCGCCTGTTGTGATTGGAGGAACGACTGGGTCATTTGTCTTCACTTGGTCTGATCCGCCGTCGTGGTTCATCGTAACAGTGAATTCATTGTTGATATCCAAGTCTACAGGTGTTTCTTCGGTGAATGAAACCGTGTAGTAGATCGTCATCATTTTGCCTGCATATTGACTCAAGTAGTTTGCTGTTGTTGCACCTGCTGTACCGGTCAAGTTCATTGACACGTCGAAGCCAGCATAGCCAGAGAAGTCTACCCCATCATTTGTATAAGTCGTTGTCGCATACGGTGCTCCTAAGAATTCTGCGGCATTGATTGGTGCGCCATTCATGGTGATTTGACTGATTTGTTCAAATTTCACACCTGTTTGGTCCACCGCATCGCTGAAGTCTAATTTGCTGTAGCGAGGCGTCCCGTTCGACAAGATGTCGCCGATTTGGCTAGGAATTTGGAACGTAGCACGGTAATAGATTTCTTGACCTACTTCATAGTCGTAAGCGCCATTTGGACGTGGCGGCAATGGATCACCGTTTTCGTCTACTAATTCTTTTTTAGGTTTTTCAGTTTCTACTTTGTTTTTTGGATACAAGTGAATGTTTGTCAATTCAGTATTGCCGTCTTTCATTGGCAACATCAAGATCAGTTTGTACGAACCGATCACAACGCCTGTTTGTGCATGCTCTTCAAAGTAGTAGACTTTGTACGAACCGTCAGCATTTTTCGCTGGCAGGTTGGCAAAATTCGCTTCCCCGTTTGCGTCTGTTGTTTGGTCAGAGCCGACTTTTGTCGCATTGGCTGCGTTCGTCAAGTCAAACTGATCCATGATCAATTTTGCTTTGGCATTGTATTCTGCGTCGGTCTCTGTTCCATCTAATGTCGCGTCTAATTCGCTGTAGAAATCTTCCGTGATGTCCCATGCTGAGAAAGTCACGCCCTGTAAGCCTTCGTAGCGATCAAATTCGCTCATTTCTTTCCCGGTATTTTCAAGACTGCTATTTGGAAACTCGTCCATTTTTTTCTTGTGTAACGTCACATTGACTGAATCTGCGGCATGCGCGCTGTCTCCTACGCCTAGCACCCCTGCTAGTAACGGAACCATGCAGACCAATGCGGTCAAGATCGCAACCCATTTTTTCTTATTTTTCATTGTTTTTTCCCCCTTGTTTTTGTTTAATCCAAACAACCCGACAGCCATTAGCAACAACCCTAGAAAGCAATAATTTCGAATCAACTCATTTGTAGAAGGAAGTTCCTTTCCTGGATAACGTTTCGGTCCCTCCCCTCCATCACTTGGTGGATCAACTGGTATTTTCCTTGGTCCTGAGCTATCTGTTACCGGCGGTTCTGTCGGTGTCGTTGGTGTCGTCGTTGTTGGTTCTGTTGTCGTTGGTTCTGTCGTTGGTGTCGTCGGTATCTCGTCGTACTTGCAGTTAAAGAGCAAGTGTCCGTATTCCACTGTCGAATCAGCCATTCGCTGCGGCAGATAAACGATGATCGGCAGCATGTGATACTTCCCTGTTTCACCAGAGGAAAGGATCAAATACGCCGCGTCTTTGTCGTTTTGGAAACGCGGAAGCTGGAGCGTGGTGCTCCCGGCATCATCGAGTCCGAGTGATGCGCCATTGATTTTGCGCAGCACCTCGTCCTTCACAAATGCCTGCAATTTTTCTTTCGACGAATACGTATCTAAGATGTATCTTTTATCTTCTTTTTCACTACTTGCTCGTTTGCTGCGCCATTCGGTCAGGTCATAAACATCCAACGTGATGCCCTCGATCCCTTCATAGGCGAAGCCTTTTTCGTCTCGCGTATTGATCTGTACTTCCACTTGACCTTCCTCTGCAAAAGCAGTAACCCCCATGTTACAAATCCCCAGAATCAGTCCCAAGAGCAGAATCATTTTTTTCATTACGATCCCCTCCTCTTAGTGTGAAGCCAGTAGAGGCTGCCTAGCAGTCCTCCCGCTGTTGAAATAACCCCGATTGCTACTTTGAAGAACATCGCCGTGCCCGATCCGCCAGTACTTGGCATCGGTCCTGCGCCGCGCTTCTTGTTTGTGACAGTCAGTTGAATAAGGTTGGTATTGCCGATGCCGCCTGTGCCGCTGACATTCGGATTTGATTGGACAGTGACATTTCCAGTCTGTGAGATACTGATCCTCACGGTGCCGCTCATTCCTTGGTACCCCGTCGGAACGACCGTTTCCGAGAGACTGTATTCCCCTGGCCGCAATCCGGTAAAGTCAAAATACGGCCCGTTCACTTTGGTTTGATCATAGCTGTTACCGATCAATCTGAAGCTTGCTCCGCGAAGGACGTTCCCTGCTTGATCGACTTTCTTGATCTTCAAGGTAAAGTCAGCCAGCTTGTTTGTGACTTTATAAGGCGACGCTTTGCCATTTAACGTGATCGTTACCGCCGTGCCCGCTGTGTTTTCCACCGCGCGAAGGTCGATATCTGCCATTTTTTCATACCCTGCCGGCACATACGATTCTTCGACGATGAAGTCCCCCACCGGAATGTTGCTGATGGTTACCTCACCACTCGCGTTTGGTTCGAGATCAGTCGCCAATACTTTGCCGTCTGATTTGCGTTTCACAGAGAATTTCGGCTTGTCGCCGCTAAACGGTGTCTTGCCGTCTTCTTTGTACTTGTTGATCACAGCCGTGCCCGTCAGCAATTTGTTCGTTAATTTGATACCGCCTGCCGGCAATGTCGCCGCGGTAAAGCTATCGGTGTAGTTGTAGGTCGGCTTGGCATACCCTGGTGCCCGCGTTTCTTCAACAACTCGATAGACCGTCGCTCCCCCTTCTAGATTCTTGAAGGTTTCCTTCCAGGCATTTGGCGTCGTTAAGATCTTTTGCTCCACCTGTTCCCACGAACTGCCATTTTTCCGTTGCAGATTCACTCGGATGTACATTTGGCGCAGACCCCAATAATTGTCGGTTCCTTGTACTTTGTCTGACCAGATTTTTTCCACTGGAATCTCTAGATCTTTTGCTAATTTGTTGACGACCTTGTAAGGAGACGATTTTCCATTCAATGTGATCGTCAAGTCCTTGCCCGCACTGGTTTCCACCGCTTTGAGTTCGATGTTCTCCATCTTGGCATAGCCCTTTGGTACATAGGACTCTTCGACGATGAAATCCCCCATCGGAATCCCTTCGATCGTTACTTGACCATCCGCATCTGGCTCAAGATCGGTCGCCAGCACCTTGCCGTCTGACTTGCGCCGCACCGAGAATTTCGGCTTGTCGCTGCTAAACGGTGTTTTGCCATCTTCTTTGTACTTGCAAATAACTGCCTTTCCCGTCAGCAATTTATTGGTGATGAGAACTCCTTTGCTCGGCAATGTTTTCTCGGTAAATTCATCGACGTTGGCTGCTGGTTTGGCATACCCGGATGTTCGTGACAGCTCTAGAATTCTGTAGACGCGTGTACCGCCGTCTGCTTCAAACATTGCCTTCCAGTTCGTTGCCCCAGTCAATGTCTTCGTCTCAACATCTACCCATGTATTCCCACTTTTTCGTTGCAATACCACTTTCACAGAACCGGCTCTATAACCCCAATAGTTTTCCGATCCCTTTTGTTTATCTGACCAGATCTTTTCGACCGGGATACAGATTTTTTTACTTTTTTTCCGAACAGAAGGCACCCCAAATTCAAGGACATCGTTTGTCCGCTCTGGTGTCGGTTCGAGTGTTGTTTTTCCATTTGTTTGGTACCAGATGTTGTCTTCATAATCCTTGTGATCCGTTTTCAGCCGGACCTTGTACTCCAGTTGGACCTCTTGCTGCCCGTAAAGATTGATATTGTTGACCTTGATCGTTCGGTTCTCAACCTTTGGATTCGTCGGCAATTTGTTTGTTTCGATCGCAGGCACACCCGATTTTTTGATTTCTTTGATCGTCGGTGTCCCCACTAATTCAAACATCTCACCGATCGGGTCTTCGATCTTTCCTTTATCGACTGTTTGAATGACTGACGTGAACCAATCATCGAAGGAAATATCAAAGTCTCCTGCCGTATTCGCATGATAGAATTGATAATCGTTTTGGGAATTTCCTGTCGCATTCGCCTTTTTCGACGCAATGCGGTACAGCCCCGTGATCAATTCATCCGTCGTATGACGTTCTTCGGGAATGACGTTCGCTTTGATATTGATCGCGATCGTATTGATTTCCATCCCTTGCTCTTTGATATCCGCCGCTGTTGAATTGACAGGTGTCAAATGACTATAGAGACAATGCCCATCCCTCATTTGATACCCATAAGAGATCTTCGTCGGTGAGTAACTGTCCCATGGTCCTTTTGAGTCCAGGTCACTTCCAGTAGCGATACTGCCGTAACTCGTGATTCTCAGGCCGTCATAATAGATCGAAGGATCCGACACTGCATTGAGGGGGACCGCACTGTAGTTAGGCGTCCCATCGGTCAATAGAAAAATCACTTTCCGGCGATTGGTACCGCTGGCGTTGTTCAACATTGTCTGGGCATTCATCAGTGCCTTTTGAGTATAAGTATTCCCATAAGGTTCAGAATTACTGTAAGTTCTTACCAAGTTGTTCCAATTGTTCTCGTTACTCGACATCGGCACCGTCTCGTTTGAAAAGCCATAGCTTTCAGAAGAGGAATAAACGATCCCGCCGATCCGTAGACTGTCTGTTTCAGGATTTGCGGATCTGAATTTATCCACCAGTTTTTGTAACGAATTGACTGCCAGTCGCTTTCTCGTCATGCCGCCGATATTTCCTTTTGGTTCCTTCATTGATGAGGAATTATCCAGCACAAAACAAACATCTACCCCTGGCTTCGGAATGGTGCTCCCGCGAACATTCAGACGGACGTTGAATTCGTCTTCTTTAGATGTTTCACTCGCATATTTGCGCATCGAAATATTAGGCTTGGTTCTTTCCACACCGTATGTGATATACGATTTCGTGCGGTCATCCGACGAAACATCCCAGCTCGTCAGACCATCCCAGCCGTTGTCCTTTTCATACCCGCCTTGATGATTGCGGACATTGGATTGCCCAGTCGGCGTCCAGTAACAATTTGGATAGAGGCCATCGTCGTCGATATAGACCGGTTTCTTGTTGGTATATTTCGGCGGGTCCATTCGAAGCAGCCCGTTGGCAGGGACCGCCGTTGCCGGCACTGGCACCGTGTCTTCCGGTTTTGGACCAATAACTTCTTCCGCGCTTGCTTTGACTTCTTTTTGGCTCTCCGAAGTCTTTGCTGTTTTTTTCGATGTACGTTTCTCGGTGTTTGCCTTCAACACAAAAGGCTCGTCGCTATCCAAGATATTTTCTTGTATTTTCGCCGTCTGCTCTTTTGTTGATTGGGAAAGGGTCTGCTCATCCATTTGCACATCTAAATAGAGTTTTTGAACCGTTTTGGGCAATTCAAAAACGAGCTGTCCTTCCATGGATGACGAAAATTCTTTTTCTATCAGCCATCCATCTTTTTCATTCATGCCTTTTATTGTCGGATAGGTTATCACATTTCCTTTCTCATTGGATACTTTCATTTTGAGACGTTGGTCGCTCGTTTTGTCTTGGCTTCGCCTGTCGAAGGTGATGCGCCAACGATTGGTGTCATCCTGTGGCTCGCATTCATAGGCGACCGACAGGAATTTCTCATCGATCAGCGACGTCTTCGTTGTTTCAGCACGTGCGGTCACCAGTGACGGGATCGTCTCAGCAATAAAAGAAAACAGCAGAACAATTAACATGAGTAAGTGTTTCTTTCTCATTACATGATTTCCTCCTTTCAAAAATTTTTCACCCACTCTCCCTTCCACGTACCAACATAATAACTGATATCATTTTTATTCGCTTATTGTGTTTTTTTACATTTTTTAGTTATTAAAAATAGATATTTTATTGTTGTTTTCCGTCTTTTTGTATTTTTTAATGTTATCCCAACCAATTACTTAATTTGAAATAAAGAATAATAAAGTTTGAATGTCGAAAATTTTTTTCACGTTTTGAATTATTCCAAAAAAGCACAAAAAAACCTAGAAATTTTTATTTCCAGGTCCTTTCCCTATAGAAAGCGGGAAAAAACGTTCCTTTTTCCCGCCGTCTTCACTGATTTTCAACTTATTTGTTCAAAGATAAGTCACGGTTGACAGCCTGTCCTTTCCCCTGCTTTTTAGACGCAAAAAAAAGATGAGGCAGGAGCACCTCATCTTAAAATCAGTTGTATTATTCTGTTAGGCTGCGTGTTGTGTTTTGCGGTAACGAACGATCGCTACACCCATCAAGCTCAACCCGATCACTAGGAATGCTGCGATCCCAGCACCACCAGTTGATGGTAAGAAGCCGCCTTGAGAAACGTTGGAAATTAGTTCGCCAAATGCTGTTTCGTCTTGGTCATACGAGCCTTTTGTAATTTCAAAATCAATTGGATCAGTCCGTTTTTGGAATCCTTTTGGTGCTTCGATTTCGATTAATTGATATTCATCAAATTCAAGACCAGTTACTTTGAATCTACCATCATCTCCAGAAACAAATTCATGGGCACCTGGGTATTTACCACCTGAAGTCGTTCCCCAATCCCGTTGATTATTTGAGCCTTTAGTCAAATATTTACCATCTGATTTTCTGATCACGATAAATTTCGCTCCGCCTAATCCTTGGTCGTCTTTTCCGTCTTCATGTTTAAAGAATTTCATCCCACCAGTGATTACGTTTGGCTTGTCTTCGTTATCAAGAAATTGATTTTCTTCTTTAGTATTATTTATCATGTTCACCTTAAAATCATTGTTAATATCGACATCAATCGGTGTATCTTCAGTAAATAATACGCTGTAGTAAAACTCAAGTGTATATCCTGCATAGTTTTTTAAGTAATTTACCGTTCCCTCAGACAGTTTGAAATCATTTGTTGGACTTAATTTATCATTCAGCTTCATTTTTAATTCAAAACCAGCTTTTTTAGTCTTATCATATGAGTCTTTATTTACAAATGTACCATTACCTTCAGCAAAGCTCAAAAACTTAGCCAATTCAACTGATTGCTCAACGCCATCCTTGTTAATTGCTTTGATTTTTTCAATTCCTTTAAATTTAATCCCAGTCGCACTCACTTCATCCTTGAAGATCATTCTACTGTAACGAGTTCTTTCTTTTCCGTTAACCATAATCTTCTCACCAATTTGGAAAGGAACTTTGAACGTTGCTTTGTATTTGATTTCTTTTCCTACTTCATAATCGTAAGGTTTTTCTTCACCCTCTGGTACTGATGTACCATCGTCTTTCAATAATTCTTTTGTTACTTTATTTTCAACTTCGTTTTTAGGATATAGATGTACATCATGCAATTCTCCTTCATCAGGATGTACGAATGGCAGCATCAAAATGACTGGTTGTGCAAACTCTTTTGCATCAGCAGGAGCCGTACTCAAGTCTTCAGCAAAATAGTAGACCCGATAAATCCCTTTACTATCACGATCTGGCAAAGTGAAATTTGCTTCTCCATCAGCCCCAGTTGTTTGCACGTCTTTTTCTGCTCTATTCGGCGCTTGTGCAAGTGTGAATTTTTGCATCACTTCTTTAACAATCACTTTGTATTGTTCAGGTGTTTCATTGCCTTTCAACTTACCATTTAATACTACATAAAAGTCATCGGTAATATCATACGCCGTAAATTTCACCCCTTGAATATCTTCATATTGGTCAAAAATCGACATTAATTTACCATCATTTTCAATACCTTCTAATGGCATACTATCCATTTTCTTTTTGTGCAACGTGACATTTATATCTTCGACTGCTGCAGATGCCTGATCGCCAAATCCCAGTGCGCCGACAAACAGCGGCACTAAACAAAGGATAGCGGTCACTAAACTGATTACTTTACCTCTTGCTTTCATCTCTTTTCCCCCTTGGTTTTCTTTTGCATTTTTCTAATTCCTATTAGGCCGACAAGAACGAACAACATTCCCAAAATAGTATAATTTTGAACGGTATCATTGGTGGCCGGGAACTTTTTCGCCATTCGTTCGGTGAAGCTTTGATCAGATGGTTTTGGTGTTTCAGCCATTAATGGCTCACTGGAACTCTCACTTGGTTCCGGTTCCGAGGTCGGCTCCGGTTCTGAAGAAGAGAGGATCGGCGGCTTGCTGATGTCTTGGTATTTTCCATAGATCAACAGCCGTTTTGCCTCCTCGTCTGTCTCAGGATGTTTCTGAGGCAGGTATAAAAAGATCGGCGTCATGTGGTATTTTCCTGTTTCACCACTCGCCAAGATCAAATAGGCGGCATCCTTTCTAGCTTGGTATCGCGGAACATCAAATGAGACATTCCCGCTGCCGTCAACGCCCAATTCTGAGGCATTCCATTTTTTTATTTCTTCATCTTGGATAAATTTTTGCATCTTCTCTTTCGTCGCGTACGTATTCCGCAAATATTCTATGTCCTCTTTTTCGTCCCCCTCGCGCTTATTCCGCCATTGAGTCACATCATACACATCAAACGTCAACCCTTGTGTTCCTTCAACCTGCTTTCCATCTTCTCCCCAAGTATGAATCCATAACTCCACTTGCTCATCTGGTTCATCTGCCGCAAAACCCGTCATACCAAAACAACAAATTCCTAGAAGCAGACATACTATGAAGGAAATTCTTTTTCCCATTTCCAGCCCCCCTTCTATAGCGGAATAAGTGACTGCTGATTTTTACGTATCAAAAACTTGTTATCAGGCGATTGGCGCTTTTGATAGCTGATTCACCAGCATTGATATGTTTGTATTTTTCAATACACTCACATTTCAAGTATTCCTCCTTCCACTCAAGATACTGACCTTTTTTTTGATCCATCATCATAGTAACTGATATTATTTTTCTTCGCTTTTTACTTTTTTTCTCTTTTTTAGTTATTATATATCCGTTAACAATCTATTATTTATACATTTTCGATTGTCAAATCAGTTATTATACTCATTTATTTAATTTTTTATTTCAAATAGTAAAACTCATTTCTTTAAATTAATTACAGTCATTTGGTTTTCTCTTTCTCGCAAAAAGCTTCCCCTGACAGGTGCACCTTATCCCGACAAATCGCTGATCAACTGTTGGAGCTGGACGATGTTTTGACTCGTCAAAAAAGGGTCGATGATCACCGTCGGATAGTCATAGGGGACTTCCTCCACACTGCTGGAGGTGATCAACGCATCGTATTTGAGCAGTTCATGCCGATCGATCCGAGCATCCCGCGCTCGTTCTTCAACAAAGTGGATCTTAAAATTGCCGTAGATCCTTTCTTCGATCTGTTCTGCCAAAAACGATTCCTCCGTCGGCGACAGCTCAGACAGCAACAAGATCTTCAACACATGATCATTCGTAGCCAGCAAATTCAAGCTTTGCGGTACCATCGTGATCAAGAGGTAGGCATAGTTCCAGACAAAATCATTCTCCTGATAGATCCGGTATTTCTTCACGAAGGCTTCTGCAATCCGCAACACTTTTTTTACTGCCTGGTAATGCGTCTCCATCATTTTTTCTAAAAAAATCCCCCGCTGCCGGTACAGAATATCGATATATTTCCCTTTAGTTGAATACATACGCTGGTCATTCACTAAGACGATCGCCAATTCACTCCGCTCCAGCTCATCCAGCGAACGGCCGATCAAGTTGTTGAATTCCTCCACCAGCTCAAAATGTTTTTGATACAGGTCGCGATACGTTCGGCTTTGCTTCATCGCGGATTTCCATTGATCCTCGCTGAAGATCAGCATGTCCGCATACGACAGCCACAGACAATCCTTGATGTCCTCATCCGTCAGTCGAATCCTGAATACCTCTACCGCCATTCGCTCAAACGACTCTAAAGTCTCCACATCCGGCAGACTCAAGGGACTGATCAAGTCGCATTTTGGATAATGGCGCCCATTTTTGATCCGCCACAAGCTGATATAAATGTTATAGCTTAGACGTTTCCGAAAAATATGGCGATTTTCCAAATGATTGACTTGTATAAATTGATCTACCAGATCCGTGATCGCTTTGATTTGATGCCCCTTCAAGTCAACAAATAACGACTCTAAGCGGTCCGATTTTTCCAGAAAATAGCGGTAATAAAAGTGTCGGATACAGCTCTCTTTTCCTTCGATCCGCAAGGGCCGATAATCCAGCTTGATCCCCGCTTTTTTCAACGCGGTCTCAATTTTTTTCAAATAGCGCTGCGTATTGGACGCGCTCAAATACAATTTATCCGCCAAGTCGCTGATACTTGAACATTTTTCATACAACAATTCTTCAATGATCTGAAACTCAGGTGACTGCTGCAGCACATCTGCATATAATCGATTGATGCTTACATGTGGTTTTACTTGAATTTGGTACAATCCCTTAAACTTTTCAATATGAAAATCGTCCTGATCGTCGTTGATCAACTTGACGTCCTTCAATAGAATAGGCAGCGAACACTCCAATTCTTCAAGCAGCTGATCGCTTGGCAAGCCCACCTGACTTGCATACAGTAATTCAACAAAGCGCAGACGTCGTAAGCTGCTTGTTCCTAAAACCTCTCTAAAATCCATCTCTTCATCCCCTTTTTTACCCCTCTTAAACTAACGCTGGTCCTAAAATCATCAGATCAGGCCTTTGTACCAACACATCCCTCACGCACCGGACGAATTTTTATTACCTGTGGCACGCTTATTCTTCTCATTGCTTGAGATACCCATACCTCAAAGTGGCTCTACTAAAAAATCACACGCGTAATTTTTGGATCGTATGAACTTTTTGGTTCGTTCCATTCCCATTCCTCGACGCATTTAAAACGCTTTCCTAAAACACCCCGATGTATTTATACTTTTTAAAAAAGTTTGGCTGTTAGAGGACAATGTTTTATTATTTCCAATTTTCCATCAAGAATAACCCAAAAATTTAACTGTTCTTCCTTATATCTACATGATAGCGAATCTTATTTTCTGACGTTTTTTTATTATTTTCCTGTTTATAGTTATTATAAAACGCAAATAACCCGTAATTTAATAATTCATAAACAAGTCATCGTTATTTATTTCGTTTTCTTTATAAGTGATAAACTTTATAAATACTCAAATTAAAGAAACTAAATAAAAAATTTGAATCATTTTCTTTTGGATTGTTAAAAAAAAGTCTAACAATACAAGCGCCGTCAGATTCTTAATCTCGTTTATTTAACCCAGGGTACTTCCTACTCCTATTAGGTTAAATTGATACGATACTTAACTTCACGCCCCCGAAAATAGGCAAATACGCTATCAGTATGGGACCCTTCGAACCTAAAATAGTCCGAGTTGAAGCAAAACCACAGTTCGTGCTCTTTGTTCAGTACTTTTTAAGAATCACGCCTAATCTTTTGAATACCTTATACTCCCTTTCAAGTAGCAAGAGCCACCTCAACATTCAGCTTTCCACGACGGATTTGTAAAAAATTGCATCTGATAATAGAAAACACGCTTAAACAATTTTTCTTCCTTTATAAACACAAAAAAGCCGAATGACCTTCTCAACTGCTGCTTGAGAAAGAACCATTCGGCTATAAAATATTGTAATTCTATTTAAGGTTTTCGACTATGATACACATACACGCTGCTCAAGAAGACACCCATACTTACGAGAACCCCAGCCAGCAAATAGAAACTCCGCAAGCCGATCCCCCCGGTATGCGGTAAGGCACCCGGCCGGCTTTTTTTGTTTGTTACCTCCAGAGCGATCGTATTGCCTGTCTCCTTGATCCCTCCTGATCCAGCGACATTCGGATGTTCCTTGATAGCCACGCGACCGTCCACTTGAATCGTGAACAAGATGGGTTCCGTTATGGCCTCATATCCTTCGGGAAAGACCGTTTCTGTTAATGTATAATCCCCTGGACGCAAGTCAGAAAAATCAAATGCCGGTCCGCCAACAATCGTTTTTTCATAGGCCTCACCGGTAAGCTTGAAGCTCGCTCCCGCAAGTGATTTCCCTTCATCATCCATCTTTTCAACACGTAATGCAAAATTTTCCAACGCATTGATGGCATGGTATTCTTCGGTTTGATCATTGACCTTGATGATCAAGGATTCCGCTGTTTTATCTTCAGTTACATGGAGCGCAAAAGGCGTCATCTTTTGGAATCCTTGGGGCACATGCGTCTCTTCCACGAGATACTCTCCAAGCGCAAGTTCTTCGATCATAATGGCGCCGTTTTTATCAGGTGTCAGATTCTCAGCAACGAGGCGCCCCGCCGCCGTTTTCACCTGAAATGTCGGCAAGTCCTTTTTAAAAGGCGTCTTCCCATCCTCCATGAATTTCCAAAAACGGTAGCTTACACGTAACAGCTCATTCGTGATCGTGAGGCCCTCTGCCTTCAAGTCCTCTGAAGTAAACTGCTCCTGACTGAGGACGGCTTGCTTGTACCCGGGGGTTCGCGTCGGCTCGATGACTCGATAGTGCTGGTCGGCACCCCCTTCTACAGAGGAAAATTGGGCTTTCCAGTCATTTGCTTCAGTTAATTCTACCCTTTCGACCTCTTTCCAATCCGTCCCCTCCAAGTGCTGGAGGACCGCCGTGATCGAATCTGGCCGTAGTTTCCAGTAATTTTCTACCCCTTGAAGGTCATCCTTCCAGACCTTCATCACCGGAATGCGAAATTCCGCTTTTGGTAATTTGACGGATGGACTCCCAAATTCCAGCAAATCATTCGTTCGTTCAGGCAGCGGCTGTAGGGTCGTCTCCTTATTGGTCGGATACCAGAGATTCGAAACAAATGACGGGTCATCACTCTTCAAGCGAACCGTGTATTCAACTTCGATCTCCTGATCCCCGCTTAGATTGATATTGTCCACGTTGATCTGCTCTGCCGTATGGGAAATCACTGGCAGATCCTCGATCTTCGCGGCACCGTTGGCTACCTGCGTGACTTTCGGTGCCTTTTCTTCTTCCATCACAAGCGTCACCATGTCTCCCAAAGGATCAACGATTTTCCCTTTATCGACCGTCCGAATGACCGTTTCGTACCAGCTCTTGAAATACTCCGTCAGATCTGCTCCTTTTTCAACATAATAGTAGAAAAAGTCCTCTGCCGTATCCGTCTCAGCATCTTGATTTCCGTTGGCCCGCTTCGTCGACATTTTATAGAGCCCCCGCAACAGCTCCTCCCGCTTATTCGTCTCATTCACATTGACCGTCAGCTGCATCGCGATCGTATGGATCTCGACTCCGGCATTTTTTATATCCATCGCTGTCGAGTTCGTCGTGGTGATATGACTGTTGATCACGCCATTGTAAGCAGGAATGATCGTCGTCTTATAGCTTTTGGTCCCTAATACATCCCCGGGGTTGTAGCTTCCCTTCGTTCCCTTGTTAAAATCAGTAAAATGCAGGCGATCAACGAACATGTCTTTGTTCGGTGTTCCTTTATCCTTTGTCGTCCAGCTCAAATTCGGCGCGCCATCCGTCAAAACAAACAACAATTGACGCCGTCCTTCCGAGTTCGGTGCTGCATCAAAAACATCTTTTGCTACGGTCAAGCCTCGCTGTGTGAAGGTCGCCCCCAGTGAATAAGCCCGCGCGTATTCCGCTTTTAATTTGTCCCAATCGGCTACATTGTTAGACAATTGAAATGTTGGGATCTGCCCCTGCTTATCCCCCCAAGCATTTTTGGTATAGTCAGAAAAAATGTGTCCGCCGATCCGGATCGATTCTCCTGAAGAAGCGTAAACATTTTTCAATTCCGTGATGATCTTATCCAATGCCTCGTTTGCATAGGCTTTTCGATTCTGTGGTTCGCCAGTTTCCGTATTGTTCATCGAGTCAGAGTTGTCCAATAAGAAGACGATGTCCACCCCAGTATTTTGCGTCGTATTCCCGCGAACATTCAATTTGATTTTAAATTCTTCCTCGCGGTCTGTCTGCTGGGCATATTTCCGTAACTGAACATCTGGATTCGTTGCATCAGCTCCGTATTTGATGTACGAGTGCGTATAATCATTCTCCGAAACATTCCACGACGTCACCTTGTCCCAACCCGTCTGCTCGTTGATCCCCCCTTGATGATTCAAAACATTCGTTTGACCCTCAGGCTGCCACGCAAATGTCGGATAGGTTCCCTTCTCGTCTGTTTGATAATCCGGTTTTTTATTCGTATAAATTGGTTCGTAGCTTTTCCCAAGGGTTGGTATTTGAGGCCCCTGCGGCAGCTTTGCTTCGTTGACTATCGGTTGATCCGACGTCTTCTTTGTTGATGTTTTTGTCGCTTTCTTTTCAGTTGCTTTCGCCGTGGTTTTTTTCGTCGTTTCTTTCGTTGATTCTTTCATCGTGCTTGTCGTTATTTCTTTCGTCGTCTCTGTCGTCGCCTCCGACGTTGCCACCGTCTTCCCTAGAACAGTGATAGTCGGCACGACGATACTCAGGATGATGATGACTAAAAGAAACAATGACCCGACCAACACTTTGCTTTTTCTCATCTCTCTCGTCTCCTTCAACTAATGCAGATTTAGCCCCTATAGCATACCAAATCGTCAATTTCCGTAAAAAACAATTCTTAAGTTATTTAAAGTTGACTGAAATCAATAGAATTAAGCAAACCGAAAAACATGGTGTTTTATTATTTTTATTTCTTCTTTTTGTTAAAAAGAAAGAGTATTTTTTTTTTTACTTTTTTTCTAATCCAGTGAATAGTTTTAAAACAAAAAAATCAACGGAGGTAATTTTTCCGTTGATTTTCTAATAAACAATTCTATTATTCTGTTATTTATTTGCCAATTCTGCATCTTTTTTTTCAGCAATTTCACCGATCATTTTTTGAATCAGCCGCGTGCTTTGAGTCGTCAAAAAGGGATCAATCACGACGACCGGATAATCTTCTGGGATTCCTTCCGAAGAGCCTGTGGTGATCAAGCAATCATAGCGCCTCAATTCATCCAACAGCTGGGCCGTCCCTACAGACAATTGTTCAAAATGAACGATCGAGATATTTCCAAAGACATACTCCTTGATCTGCTTCGCCAAAAATCCTTCCTCTGTCGGCGACAAATCCGATAGCAGCAATACCTTCAAGGCATAGTCTTGCTCGGCGAGCCATTCCATACTATGGGTGACCATGGTGATCAGCAGGTAGTTGTAATTTTTAACGAAATCATTCTCTTGAAACATCTGGTATTTCTCTACGAACCGTTCCACTAATCGACGGACTTTATTGAACCCGCGGCTGTAGATCTTATCCACTTCCATCAGGAAATCTGCACGATTCCGCCACAATACCCCGATGAATTGTCCCTCTGGATCATACAAATAAAAATCATTGCACAAAACGGTCGTCAAATCGATCTTATCCTGTTTAGAAAAGCGGTAACCTAACATTTTGTCATAGTCCTGAACCAGCTCATAATGCCGCATGAACAGCTCCTGATATTTCGGATTGTCCGTCATCGCCAACTCCCGATGAGGAATACTGAATACGATCGAATCTGAAAAAGTCGGCCACAAACAATCTTGTAAAATAAACGGACGAAGGTCCATCGCCACGATTTCTCTGACGACTTTTTTTAGTTCCTTATACGAATCCCCAAAAGGCAATTTGATTCCCTTCGTTCGCAGCTCTTCCTTTGGAAACGGGTGGTTGTTTTTTATCCTCCATAAGCTGATATAAATGTTGTACACCAAATATTTCTGGAAAACATATTTCCGCCAAATATCATTCGCCTCGACGAACTCTTGAACATAGTTGTTGATCACATCGTATTGCACCGCCGTTAAATTAGGCAGCGTACTTTCAAACATATTCTGCCGTTCACTGTAAAACCGAAAATAAAAGGAGCGAATCTCTCCTTCTCGCCCTTCGATCCGCAGCGGACGGTAACAAAGCTCCATCCCAGCCTCTGACAAAGCCTTCTCAATTTTTTTCAACGCCCGTTGTGTGTTCGAAGTACTTAAATACAATTTTTTGGACAGCGACGTGATGCTGTCGCAACGCTCGTATAATAATTCTTCGATGATTTGAAATTCTGAGCTTCGATTCAAGGTGTCTGCATAGATATTGCCCAAATTTACCTTTGGATCGATCTCTAAGCGGTACAGCCCCTTCACTTTGTTAATCAGATAATAAGAGTGCTGCTCGTTGATCAAATCGATGTCATTCAGCAAAATCGGCAGTGAACAATTCAGTTCACTCAGTAATTCATCACTGGACAGCCCATCCCTGCGGTAATAAAGCTTTTCTACCAGTTCCAACCGCCTAGTATCACTTGTTCCTAAAATAGATCTAAAATCCATAATGACCCCCTCCTGATCCAGTTAACTACTGACACCTCAACTGATTCTTTTGATCATTGCACAAAATCACATTTACCGAAAATGATTCTCTATGAAAATAATAAATCGAATAACAATTAAGAACAAGTAAAAAGTAAAAAAACATTTTTCGACAAAAAAAGAGACCTGCACGCAGCAGATCTCTTTTCTGAATTAATTACTTAAGTCATCTCCGTTGGTTTCAATCACTTTTTTGTACCAGTCGAAGGATTTCTTCTTGCTGCGTTTCAATGTGCCGTTGCCTTCGTTGTCGCGGTCTACGTAAATGAAGCCATAGCGTTTCTTCATTTCACCGGTTCCAGCCGACACCAAGTCAATACAGCCCCAAGTCGTGTAGCCTAGGAGATCGACACCGTCTAAATCAACCGCGTCTCTCATCGCTTCGATATGCTTCGCTAAATAATCGATGCGGTAATCATCCACTACATACCCATTCTCATCAGGAGTATCCACTGCACCTAACCCATTTTCGACGATGAACAATGGTTTTTGGTAACGGTCATACAGGTCATTCATAGTGATACGTAAGCCCAATGGATCAATTTGCCAGCCCCATTCACTTGATTCCAAATAAGGATTCTTCACTGAAGCAAAGATATTTCCGGCTGTTTGCTCCAACAATTCTGGGTCTGTCGTAGCAACACGAGAAGAGTAGTAAGAGAAGGAGATAAAGTCGACTGTATGTGCTTTCAGCAACTCTGCGTCGCCTTCTTCCATCTTCACGTCGATCCCCTTACGTGCCATTTCCTTCAGCGCATAAGCAGGGTATTCTCCCCGAGATTGCACATCAATAAAGAAGTAGTTTTGACGTTCTTCTTGACGACCTTCCCAGACATCTTCTGGTTTTGGTGTATAAGGATAGTATGAACCTGCCGCCAGCATACAGCCAACTTGGTTTTCAGGATCGACTTCATGGGCGATCTTCGTTGCGATTGCAGAGGCAACCAACTCATGATGGGCCGCTTGGTATTTCACCTGCTCCACATTTTCGCCTTCTTCAAAGTACAGACCTGCCCCCATAAACGGCGCATGCAAGATCATATTGATTTCGTTGAAGGTCAGCCAATATTTTACCAATCCTTTGTAGCGAGTAAAGATAGCATTACACAAGTTTTCATAGAAACCGACCAATTCACGGCTGCGCCATGCGCCATATTTTTCTACCAGATGCATCGGGCAGTCAAAATGCGTGATCGTTACCAGCGGTTCGATGCCATATTTTTTACATTCCTTGAAAATGTCTTCATAGAATTTCAAGCCTTCTTCATTCGGCTCTTTTTCGTCGCCTTTCGGGAAGATCCGACTCCATGCTAAAGATAAACGATAGGTCTTGAAGCCCATTTCAGCAAATAAGGCGATGTCCTCTTTCCAATGGTGGTACATATCGATGGCTTCTTTTGCTGGATAAAAGTGTTCGTCATCAAAATCAAACATTTTCGTTTTGCCAGCGATCACGCCGAAACGATCTTTTCCAACGGGTGCCAAATCGACGTTTGCCAATCCGCGTCCGCCTTCGTTATAGCCGCCTTCACATTGATTCGCAGCGGTCGCGCCGCCCCATAAAAAGTCTTTTCTAAATCCCATTGCTTCATTCCTGCTTTCTATTTTACTTTTTCTAAATCTAATTCACGTGCCACTTCGTCCTGAACTTCGATGCCTTCTTTTTCTAGACGTTCGATGGTTTCTTTGAAGTTCGGCAAATGATCTTTATGTGCGATGAATAATTCGTCCATGATTCGTTGCGCTGTTTTACCAGAACGCACCATTGGGTTGATGGTAAATGCTTGCAATGCAGTGTTGTAGTCCCCAGTTACTGCTGCTTCGATCGTCAATAATTCCATTGCTTTCATGACTTGCAGCCAGCCGCGTTCTGCTGTAGGCAATTTGCCAAAGGCCACGTTACGCGCTCCTTGTCCGCCGATATACGCGGAAACTTCAACAACACAGTCTGCCGGAAGATCGGGCACTGCGCCATCATTTTTCGTAGAAACGACCAATTGCGTATTTTTATTTGAATAGATAGACGCGATCGATTCACAAGCTGCATCAGAATAATACGCGCCGCCACGTTGGCCCAATTGTTCAGGTTTGTAATCCAAGTTTGGATCTTTGTATAATTCGAACAATTCTGTTTCCGTCTTCTTCACTTGCTGGGCACGCGTACCGATTGTTTTGTATTCTTCCAACGCATGTGCCAATGTTTCTTCTTCTTGGTAATAATAATGGTGGTAGCCGCAAGGGATCATTTGCATTTGTTCCAGGATCTCTCTTGGGAACGGAATGTCATGAATGTTTTTCGGCATCCCAGTTTCATCGCCTTCATACATTTTATTAATGATCTCTTGTGTCACGTTTTTCCCGTGGGTATCGGCCACTTTATGCCAATGGAAGTGGTTCAACCCAGCAAATTTATAAATCAATTCATCTGGTTGTTTTCCTAGCATTTCAGGTTCGATCATCTGCGCCATCACCGGTACATTACATAAGCCGATGACTTTATCCCATTTTCCATAACGAACGACAGCTTCCGTCACCATACCGCTTGGATTTGCAAAGTTGATCAACCACGCATCAGGACAGAGACGTTTCATATCCTCTACGATATCTAAAATGATCGGGACTGTCCGAAAAGCTTTGAACATGCCGCCAGCACCATTCGTTTCTTGACCAAGCATGCCGTAATACGCTGGAATACGCTCATCTTTGATCCGAGCCTCTAACAAGCCTACACGGAATTGTGTCGTCACAAAATCGGCATCTTTCAAGGCTTCTTCACGGTCCAACGTAATGTGGACTTTCACATCATAAGGAGAAGCATCCCACATCCGTTGCGCCATTGCTCCAACGATCTCAACTTTTTCCCGTCCCGCTTCAATATCGACTAACCAGATCTCGCGCACTGGTAATTCATCATAACGTTTGATAAAACCTTCCATTAATTCCGGTGTATAACTACTTCCGCCACCAATTGTAGCGATCTTTACTCCTGCTGCCATTCAATCGACTCCTTCTGTTTTATTTACATTCTAATTATCTATGATGTAAAATTTGAATTCAATGCGTTTACAATTTGTTCCATCCATATTTACAAATCGATGATTGTAAACGGTTTATTTTGTAAATACCGATGGAATATTTCTCGTTTTTTCTCATTTAATCCACAAATCTATTTACGAATAATTTATAATAAACGTAAACGGATGGAGGTACGCACATGTTACTATCAGAAAAAATGAAGCAAACGGACTTTTCTAATGCTGAGTCCGCCTTAGTCGCCTACATCTTGGACAAAGGTACAGCGATCGAACCCATGACTATCAAAGAAATTGCGGAAGCCAATTATGTCCATCCTTCGACGTTGATCCGCGTAGCCAAAAAATTAGGGTATCAAGGTTGGCTAGAATTACGAACAGAATTCCTTGCAGAACAAACGTATCTGCAAACGTACTTTGACGATGTCGATGCGAATTTTCCTTTCCAATCAAATGAAGGATTGATGACGATCGCTAACAAGATCGCTTCTTTAGAACGCACGACCATTGACGATACACTCAGTCTGCTAAATCACGATGACCTGCAAAAAGCCAAACAGCTTTTGCTTAACGCCAGTCAAATCAAGATTTTCGGCAGCAATGCCAATTTACTGATCTCACAGGATTTCGCTTTAAAAATGCGCCGCATCCAAAGAAACGTCGTTACCAGCCAGACAATGGGCGAGGATGCCTATGAAGCCTTCAACAGCCAACCAGATACTTGCGCGATCTTGATTTCCTACACGGGAGAAAATAACTTTATCTTGCAGATCGCCCGCATTTTGCGGAAACAACAGGTTCCCTTTATCGCGCTGACCAGTATCGGGGAAAATACGCTGACTTCTCTTAGCCATGCGACGCTGCGCATGACTACTAGAGAACGGCTCTATTCAAAAATCGCCAATTTTACCATCAATTCATCGATTTGCTACTTGTTGGATGTTTTGTATAGCTGCATTTTCGCTGAGGATTATCAAAAAAACCTGAATCATCTGATTGAAATCGGAGAGCTTGCGGATAAACGCAAAACCAGTTCAGCGATTATGGCGGAGTCTCCTGAATCAATGGTTCGCTTTACCGAATCCTTCCGCCCCAATTAATCAACTCCATAAAAAATGGAATGTGAACAAACACATTCCATTTTTTTCTGTTTAAACCAACACCGTTAATAATTCATCCTCGTTACAAATATCTTTCTTCTGATCAGATTCAATAATATCTAAGTAATCTGCTGAATTCGTCACGATAACTGGTGTCTCGACACTGTAACCAGCTTCTTCGATCGCTTTGATGTCGAAGGTCACCAATTTGTCGCCGCGTTTCACTTTTGCTCCTTGTTCAACGAAAGATTCAAAGAATTGACCGTCTAATTGAACCGTGTCTAAACCAATATGAATCAATAATTCTAAACCATTATCTGATACTAGCCCAATCGCGTGTTTTGTCGGGAACATCGTCATTACTGTGCCGTCAAATGGGGCAACGACTTCACCAACTGTTGGATGGATCACAACGCCTTTACCTAAAACACCTTGTGCAAATGCTTGATCTTTAGCTGTTGACAAAGGCATCATTGTGCCTGTTACAGGAGCAGTGACAATTTCTTTGCGAACTTCCATCGCCTTTTGTCCTTCTTCGACTTCCGCAACGACTGTATCATCTTTCCAGAAGAACAGTGTCAATGCAAAACCAATCACAGCGGCAATAACAATGGAAATTACTGAGTAGATCGCTCCAGATGTATCGCCTGTTTGCTGATTGATATAACTTGGAATACCAAAGACGCCCAAACCGCCCATTACATATGAACGAACATTCATCGCTGTCATGAAAGCCCCAGATACTGCCCCACCGATCATTGAATAGATAAATGGTTTTTTCTTAGGAAGAGACAGACCGTAAATAGCCGGTTCAGTAACTCCGCAGATCCCTGAAATAACTGCTGGTACGACCAATGCTTTTTCTTTTGGATTCTTCAAACGGAAGTACATTGCAGCAACTGCCGCTGTTTGTGCAAAGCTGGCACCAAACATTCCTGTCAACGCTGTAGAATAGCCCATTGTTCCCAGTTGCAAGATCGCAATCGGAATCAAGCTCCAATGCAGACCGAACATTACTAATACTTGCCAGAAGAAACCAACGATCAAACCGAACAAGATCGGAGAGAATGCCAATAAGCTGTCGAACCCAGTTGCTAACATATTCGTCAAGATCGTAATGACTGGACCGATTACCAAAAAGCCGATCGGCAACGCGATCAACAATAAGAAAAAGGGTACGAAGAAGTTTTGGATCACTTCTGGAATCACTTTGCGTAATGGTCGTTGCAACTTGCTCGCCATCCAGACGATCAAGATCGATGGGATAACACTGCTTGTATAATCATTCGCTACAAAAGGCAGTCCCATAAAGGTCATATAGACCGGACTTTCAAACATACTGCCGGAAAATAACGTGTACAGAGGTTGGACATCGCCGCCTCCAGTCAACGTGGACAATTGGATTGCCGGATAACACAACGCACCACCAATCACCAGACCTACATATTGATTCACGCCGAATTTCTTCGCGGCTGCAACTGCTACTGCGATTGGCAAGAACATGAAGATCGCGTCACCGATGGCATTCAGCACAATATAGGTACCGCTTTCAGGAGTCAGTACGCTTGCTGCTACTAATAAAGCATTCAGCCCTTTGATCATCCCGCCAGCACTTAATGCGCCTAAAAATGGTTGGAAAATTCCGCTGATCACATCGATCAATCGGTCAAAAAGACTACCTGACGCTTCGACTGGTGCGCTGCTTTCGCCGCCAAGTCCTGTCATATCCACGACGTCTTCATAGACTTGTCCAACATGATTGCCGATAACGACTTGATATTGACCAGCACTATGCATGATCGTTACAACACCATCCATATTTTTCAATACATCGTCGTTTGCTTTGCTCTCATCCTTTAATTTAAAACGTAAACGCGTGATACAATGCGTTAAGCTGTTGATATTGTCTTTGCCGCCAACATTTTCGACGATTTTTTCCGCTAATTCACGATATTTTCCCACTTCTATTTCCTCCTAATTTGTAGTCATCCTGTCTGCCTGTCTAACAGCACCCGGGTATTTCCTGTTAAACAAGCGCAGTGTTTTTTATTGCGTCACTTTTTGCACTAACCGTGCGATGTGGATCGTTAAATACAATTTCTCATCGTTCGTCATTTCGTATTGATACTTTTCTAAAATAAAATCCGCGATCTTCCCTACACATTTGTAGGCATTTTGATATTTTCTCTGAATGATCAAAAGCAGCTCATCGTCTGTCTCATCAGCAACTTGCCGTTGATTCATGATCCGTGAGGCAAAAAAGCGCAGATGCGTCGTAAAACGATAAAAATAGACAGATTCTTCATCCAGTTGAACTTTAAAATAATAGCTTGTGATTTGTATGATTTCCTGCATCATCTCTGTCATTAAAAAGGCATCATCATTATCGTTTTCCGTTTGCGCATTGACTAGATGCAACGCAATGTTTCCTGCTTCATCTTCCCCTAGATCAATACCGAACTTCTTTTTGATTCTCTTTACCGCGTCTACCCCTACTGAAAATTCATCAGGAAAGAACCGTTTAACGTCCCACAATAAAAGATTACGGACGCGAACACCTTCTTTGACGCGCTGGATCGCTGCATATAAATGATCAGTTATGGAAATGTAGAGCGAGTCATTCAATGGATTCTTCAATGTGACTTTTGCTTCGTCAATAATGTCATTGGCGATTTCTACATAGGCAATTGGCATATCCTCTAAAAGCTCTTGGAATTTATGGGACAATTCATTGTTGGCAAGATGGTAGGTTTTATCGATCGCGTCCTCCGCTATCTCATCCCCCACTTTTTTCTGAAAGGCTAGACCACGCCCCATTACAACGATTTCGTTATTTTTTTGATTCGTTGTAATTACCACATTGTTATTCAAAATTTTTCGAATCTGCATCCAATGCTCCCCCGTTCTGTGACATTCGCTACTCAAGCTCTTTTCCACGATCTCTTTCACTTAAAATGATAGATATATTTGTGACCGCTGTCAAACTCAATTTTGTTTTTTTAAGATCCTCCTTCCTATTTTTGAGCAACAAAAAAACCCAATGAGCGCACGACAAATAACATCGAATACGTCATCAGGTTTAGCTTGTATTTAAACAATCACTATCCATCATTTGGTCTATTTAATTCAAAATTAGCTTAACAAACAGAGAAAGCGCTGTCAATAGTTTTTACAAAAATAATTTTATTCGCCTTGTATTTTGTGAACGCCTATTAGCCTGTCTCCAGTACAAAAAGCTGTAAATCCTCGTTCCTTTATGCGCTTAGAAAGCACCGCTTAAAAGGTTGATCGCCAAAGATAAAAATATCACGACCATCACGATGCTGCCCCACAAACTTAACATAATGAAAGGAGACGTATTTTCGTTTCCTTCCTTTTTTATATTTTTAAATGTCCGCACGGTCATCCATAGCTGCCAAATCCCCAGCAATAAAATCACGATCCCAATAATCATACGCGTCACTCCCTCGTCTTCATTTTACACCTGCAAACAGGCGTTAGACAAATCCTCGAACAGATTAATTGAATTCTGCTTGGATATCCTTTAGGGTAAAAGAGTACTTAAAAAAGAAAGGATGGCATTTCAATGACCAAGAAAATTGCAGCGATCGTTACAGATTTAGTAGAGGATGTTGAACTATCCTCTCCGAAAGAAGCACTAGAAAAAGACGGCAATGAAGTCACTATTATCAGCTTCGAAGCCAATCAAGAAATTACAGGTAAAAAAGGAACTACCTTCAAAAGCGACAAAGGAATCGATGAAGTAAAACCAGAAGACTTCGATGCGCTATTGATCCCTGGTGGATTCTCTCCCGACCAATTACGCGGCGATTCACGCTTTGTCGCTTTCGTTACCTACTTCTTAGACAAAGAAGAACCACTCTTTGCGATTTGTCACGGCCCACAATTATTTATCCAAACAGGTTTGACAAAAGGTCGTACAATGACTGCCTATACAACGGTTCGTCCAGATGTCGGTTACGCTGGCGCTATCGTTAAAGATGAGGCTGTAGTGGTTGATAACAAACTCGTTACGAGCCGCACACCCGATGATCTTCCAGACTTCAACGAAAAAATCATTGAAGTACTACACGCATAATCGGTAAAGGACTAGACTATTTCTAGTCCTTTTTTTGATCCCTTCAATAAAAATAGATCGCGTTGAGACGCTCCTAAAATGAACGATAGCCCGCTCAATCATGAGCGGGCTATCTAACTAATCAATATTCATTATTCTAAAGTTGAGGGTGTTGACTATTACTAAAAATTAACTATTTCTCGTTTAAACGATGTATTCCCAAATCCTTCTAATACATCCTTGTAACCCTATAGTTACGCCAGTTTGATTAAATTTCATCAAAATGAGTTAAAGTGTCGCATAAAAATATCTTTCGTATAAAACAACTATAGCACAACTACAATCAAAACGAAAATAGCCAAATAAAACATTATATAATTCTTAAATCATTTTCCCGTTTATTTTCAGCAAGAAAAACTGCTTGTCTTCTTTTTCAAAACATTTAAAAAGCTGAAAAAATAACATCGTTTGCACCAAAATAATTCAACCCATATAAAAATAATACAAGGCCATTAATAATGAAGGAAAGGACGATGATCCCATAACGGATCGTCAGGTAAGAATACCCTTCTGGGCGATACCCGGTATGCCTTTTTCCATGGTAACCGATCATAAGAATCAGTAATAAAACCGTCATCACAGTCTGAAAAACCAACCCTGCTAAGTATAACAAAGGTCCACCATGATTCAGTTGGATAAAATACCCTCCCATTGTTAGTATATCAATCAAAATTGCGACTAGCGGCATGAACATGCCTCCCTTCAAATACTCACCTCGAGTATACCTCGATTCTTCAAAAAATCATTAAAAAAAGCTCTCGAAAATTCGAGAGCTTACAGTCTATTGCTTTTATCCGACAATTGCCCCATTAGGCATCTCTTCAGGTGCTTCAACTACCTTCAATGTACCATCTGGCGCTTCCGCTGAAAGAATCATTCCTTGACTGATCTCTCCACGCATTTTACGTGGCTTAAGATTCGCTACAATGATCAGCTTTTTCCCAACTAGAGATTCTGGGTCAGCATAATATTCCGCAATTCCAGATAAGATTTGACGGTCTTGATTGTCCCCTGCATCCAAGCGGAATTGCAGCAATTTGTCTGCACCTTCGACTTTTTTGCATGCCATGACTTCCGCCACTTTTAATTCGACCTTGTCGAAAACATCAAACTTGATGTCTTTATCTTTCACAGAGACCAATTCCGTTTCTTCTGGGTCCCATTTGATTTTTTCTTCCTCCGGCTGACTGCCTTCAGACATTTTTTCTTTGATATAGGCTGTTTCTTCCTCCATATCTAGACGCGGGAAGATTGGTTTGCCTTTCGGTGTTACTTTTGTCTCTTCTGGGAATTCGCCAAAATGAATTGTTTCTAGGTTCATCTGTTCCGAGTTTAATCCTAGCTGTTCAAAAATTCGTTTAGGCGTTTGTGTCATGATTGGCTGCAACAGAATAGCTACGATGCGCAGACTTTCTGCTAAGTGAACCATTACGCTGTCTAATTCCGCTTTGCGCTCTTCGTCTTTTGCTAAGACCCATGGCTCTGTTTCATCAATGTACTTGTTCGCACGAGAAACCAGCGTCCACACTTCTGCTAGGGCATTGTTGAATTCCATTTTGTCCATTGATTCACGGTAGCGGCTAACAACATTGGCTGCAGTCGTGGATAATTCGCTGTCAAAATCTGTCACCAATGATTTATAGGCAGGAACCATTCCGTCACAATATTTATTGATCATCGCCACTGTACGATTCAACAAGTTTCCTAAGTCATTCGCCAAGTCATAATTCACTCGAGCAACAAAATCCTCTGGCGTAAATACACCATCTGAACCAAACGGGATCGCTCTTAATAGGTAGTAACGAACGGCATCCAATCCGTAACGCTCTACCAACATTTCTGGATATACGACATTTCCTTTTGATTTCGACATTTTGCCGTCTTTCATCATCAACCAGCCGTGGCCATAGATTTTTTTTGGCAATGGCAATTCAAGCGCCATCAACATGATTGGCCAATAGATCGTATGGAAACGAACGATTTCTTTTCCGACCATTTGCACATCTGCCGGCCAATATTTTTGGAACAAACTGTCATCATCAGAGCCGTATCCTAAAGCAGTGATATAGTTTGATAATGCATCGATCCATACATACACCACGTGTTCAGGATTCGCATTGACAGGGATTCCCCATTTAAAGGTCGTCCGTGAAACAGCTAAATCTTCCAAGCCCGGTTTGATGAAATTGTTGATCATTTCATTTTTACGCGATTCAGGCTGAATAAATTCAGGGTGCTCTTCGTAATAGTCCAATAAACGATCCGCATACTTACTCATACGGAAGAAATAAGACTCTTCACGAACCAATTCTACTTCATGTCCACTTGGTGCTTTCCCACCGATCACATTGCCTTCTTCATCACGGTATACTTCTTCCAGTTGTGTTTCTGTGAAATATTCTTCATCCGAAACAGAATACCAGCCTTCGTATTCCCCAAGATAAATATCGCCTTGCTCCAATAACTGGTCAAAAATCTTTTTGACCGCTGCTTGATGGTACCCATCCGTCGTACGGATGAATTTATCGTAGCTGATATCGAGCGTCTTCCATAATTTTTTGATGTCCGTCGCCATCTTGTCTACGTATTCCTGTGGTTCTACGCCAAGTTCATCGGCTTTCTTTTCAATTTTTTGTCCGTGTTCATCGACTCCTGTCAAATAAAACACATCAAAACCCATCATGCGTTTGTAGCGTGCAATCGCATCACAGGCAATCGTTGTATAAGAATTCCCAATGTGCAGTTTGCCACTTGGATAATAAATCGGCGTTGTAATATAAAATGTTTCTTTCTCTGCCATGAGGCTCCTCCTTTAAAAATAGATTCTCTCGTAGTATACCATAAAAGGGCTTTGCTTTTAAGAAAATGAAAGAACCTGCTCTATTTATTGGAAACTGATTTAATAACCTAAAATAAATCAAAAAACAGCAAGTCCCCCTCGACTCGCTGCCTTCCTTATTTTCGTAAAATTTTTTCCATCTTCTTGCCCTTGGCTAATTCATCGACCAGCTTGTCCAAGTAGCGAATTTTTTGCATCAAGGGATCGCCAATTTCTTCTACGCGATAACCGCAGATCATGCCTGTTATCAAGGCTGTATTTTTATTTAATCGGGGAACTTCCGCAAAAAAGGTCTCCATATCAACGCCTGTATCCAATTGCTGCTGCAGCCCGTTTTCATCATAGCCTGTCAACCAATAAATCACTTGGTCGAGCTCTTCTTTCGTGCGTCCTTTTTTCTCGACTTTCTGAAGGTACAATGGATAGATGGACGCAAAGCTCATTTTAAAAATCTTACTCATATACTGACTCCTTCTTTATAAAAAATGCAACACTATAAGAAAAATACAAAAAGAAATAATCAACCCAGCACCCGCAATGATTCCTTGTTTGAGCTGTTGATCTAGATCAACCTCTTTTCCTTTTAATCGATCTATTTTAAATTGGAAAGCAAACATTGTAATAAAATTTGCTGCGGCCGCCATCACTATATAATGGGTCAGTTCGCGATGAGGAATATCTTCTGGTAAAAAAATCACGACTAATAAGAGTAACGCGGTCAGTATAGGCCCTACAAAATACAAAACGGACAATTTTGCGATCGTTTCTTTTCGTTTGATTTCTTTCACCACATCTGAATCATCCACCAATAGGTCGTCCAAAGATAGTTTAAAAATTGTTGATAAACGCAACACGCTTTCAATATCGGGGATCGTCTTCCCTGTTTCCCAATTTGAGATCGTTCGTTTTGATACAAAAATTCTATCGGCTAATTGTTCCTGTGTCCATTCCGCTGCCTGCCGTTCGCTTTTGATTCGTTGACTGATTTCCATTCCCTCATCGCTCACCTTCAATAATTTGAATTTCATGAATCAAAATTACTTCAATTGTGCCAAAAAGTCGATAGAAAGTTCTTTCTACCCTTGATAGAACAGCCTTTCTATGACCTTGTCACGCCGTCTTGTCTTGCGGCTTCTGCGACCTTTAAGGTGATTAAATCGACGACATTTTCATCGAAAGCCGATGGAATGATATAGTCAGAGGTTAATTCCGAGTAAGGGATCGAATCCGCGATCGCATGGGCACAGGCAAGCTTCATGCGGGGGGTGATCCGTTTTGCTTCTGCTGTGAAGGCCCCACGAAACAATCCTGGAAAAGCGAGCACATTGTTGATTTGGTTTGGAAAATCGGAACGACCGGTTCCTACCACAGAAGCTCCGCCAGCGATTGCCTCTGCGTAGGTGATTTCTGGTTCAGGATTCGCCATAGAGAAAACGATGTTCCCCTCATTCATAGAGGCTACCATTTCTTTCGTCACTAGATTTGGTGCAGATACACCGATAAAAACGTCTGCTCCAACAAATGCTTCTGCCATCGTGCCCGTAAAATCCTTAGGCGTGATCAAATGTAAAATTTCCTTTTCAACGAAGGTCGCATTGGACATCTGCTCATTCAATGCGCCATCTTTATTGAAGGCAATGATGTTTTTCACGCCTAGATCGACAAGCATATGAATAATCGCACTACCTGCTGCACCAGTTCCTGAGATCACAACGTTTAGATCCTGTGGTTCCTTTTTCACCAGCTTCAACGCATTGATCAATGCCGCAGTCACGACAACTGCGGTCCCGTGTTGATCGTCATGAAAGACAGGAATATCCAGCGCTTCGATCAACGCCCGCTCGATTTCTACACAGCGGGGAGCGTTGATGTCTTCCAAGTTGATCCCTCCAAAGGTCGGCGCGATGGCTTTGACGATTTGGATAATTTCTTGTGGGTCTTTTGTATCTAAACAGATTGGCACTGCATCGATACCGGCAAACTCCTTAAAAAGCAATGCTTTTCCTTCCATCACCGGCAATGCGGCTTCTGGTCCGATGTCTCCCAGCCCCAAGACAGCCGTCCCATCGGTAACCACGGCGACACTGTTGCCTTTCCAAGTGTAATCATAGGCCTTGTTTTTATCCTCTGCGATTTTCCGACAGGGCTCTGCCACGCCTGGTGTATAGGCTAAGGACAGGTCTGTTTTGTTTCGTACTTTGGCTTTACTTGTCACTTCGATTTTTCCGTGCCATTTTCTATGCGCAGTCAACGCTTCATCATAAATAGTCATCAATCGTATCTCCAATCATTTTTTCTGGTCGTACCCAACACTCATATTCTTCCTCCGTCACATAGCCTAAAGATAACGCGGATTCCTTCAATGTGGTTCCTTCGTTAAATGCTTTCTTCGCGATTTCAGCCCCTTTGTCGTAGCCGATATGTGTGTTCAATGCCGTCACCAGCATCAACGACTTCTCCAAAAGCTCCGCCATCCGTTCTTCATTTACGACCAATCCCTTCAGACAGTTTTCAGTGAAGGAATGGAGAGCATCTGCTAACAATCGGACGCTTTGCAATAAATCAAACGCGATCAAAGGCAAATAAACATTCAGTTCAAAATTCCCTTGTGATGCCGCCACACCGATCGCCGTATCATTGCCCATGACCTGTACCGCGACCATTGCCAAAGCTTCACATTGTGTCGGATTGATTTTCCCTGGCATGATCGAGCTTCCCGGCTCATTGGCTGGCAAGGTGATCTCGCCTAAGCCGCTGCGAGGTCCGCTTGCCAGCCAGCGGATATCGTTCGCCATTTTCATGCTGTTTGCTGCTAAGGCCTTTAGCGCGCCGCTGGCAAATACAACGGCATCACGATTGGCTAACGCATGAAATTTATTTTTTTCACTGGTAAAATGTATCCCTGTTTCTTCACCTATCGCTTCGATAAAGGCTTCTTCATACGCTTTTGACGCGTTCAACCCAGTACCTACTGCCGTTCCTCCGATCGCCAACTGGCGCAATTCGTCTAAACTATGGATCAGCATATTTTCGTTGTGCTCCAATGCAGAGCGCCACCCGCTGATTTCTTGCGCAAAAGTGACCGGCGTCGCGTCTTGCAAATGGGTCCGCCCGATCTTGATCACGTGCTGATTGTTTTCCTCCAACGCTTCTAACACGTCGATCATCTCATGGATCGCTGGTAACAACGTTCGTTCGATCGTGAATGTTCCGGCTATATGAAGCGCTGTCGGAAAAACATCATTGGAGCTCTGGGACATATTGACATCATCATTCGGATGTATCGCCAAATCATTCTGAGTCGCTAGATGTGCAATAACTTCATTCGCATTCATGTTACTCTGCGTGCCGCTGCCTGTTTGCCAGACCACTAGCGGAAATTCCTCCCAGTGCTCACCCTTCAATAGCAAATCCGCTGCTTTTTGAATAGCCATCGCCTTCTCAGCTTCTAGTTTTCCCGTCCGCTGGTTGGCGATCGCAGCCATTTTTTTTACTAACACGAGCGCATGCAATAATTCTTGCGGCATTTTTTCTCCGCCAATTTTGAAATTCTGCCTGCTGCGTTCGGTTTGTGCTCCCCACCACGCCTCTTTTGGCACCTCGATCGGGCCCATTGAATCCTGTTCAATCCGTGTTTCCATGTATTCGACTCCTTCTTCAAATTAATGTATTCATTTTTCTTCCAGAAAAATGAGCTTGAGTTTCATCCGTATGTCATTCCTCTAAACGCGTTTGAGCTTATCTTGATTTATTTTTGGCTTTTTTCTAGTTCAGCCAGTATCCTGCGAAAAGTGGAACTGAAATCTTTTTTCCTTCTATTTTGTTCAATTATCGCTCATTTCTACCCAAATGGATACAAAAAAAGTACAAAAGCCGTTAAACTTTTGTACTTCGTTCGTTATTTATCTCTTGTATCAAACAAGATCGTGACCGGTCCATCGTTGATCAGCGCGACATCCATGTCACCGCCGAATTCTCCCGTCTCTATCGTTAGCCCCGCTTGACGCAAGCCTTCATTGAAATAGTTATATAAGGGGATCGCGGTTTCTGGACGAGCAGCTTTTACAAAACTCGGACGATTGCCTTTTTTGGTGTCCCCATAGAGTGTAAATTGCGAAACGCTCAAAACACTGCCGCCAACATCCTGCAAAGACTGGTTCATTTTTCCTTCTTCATCTTCAAATACGCGCAACAGCGGAATCTTCCGAATCAAATAATCCGCATCTGCTTGTGTATCTTCTTCATGAATTCCTAAAAGGATCATGAAGCCATGGTCGATCTTTCCGATAACCGTCTCATTGATCGTTACACTGGCTTGGCTTACACGTTGAATAACAGCTCGCATAGTGCCCTCCTATTTCTTCTATCCCTTCGTCCGTTTCACACTATAAACATCCGGGACAGTCTTGATTTTATCAACAATCGAGTACAAATGATTCAAGTTTTGAATTTTAAACGTCAAGTTGATGAGCGCCAAACGATCTTTCGTTGGCTTCGCTTCAACACTCACTAATTTCTTAGTCATGCCGCTCACGATATTCAAGACATCATTCAGCAACCCGTCACGATTGAAGCCGTAAATCTCTAGGTCGGCATTGTAATCTTGAACAGAATTGGAAGTATCTTCCCATTCTACTTCGATCAATCGTTGCTGGATATCTTTTTGTTTCGTAATATTTGGGCAATCGGCACGATGGATCGAGATTCCTCGACCTTTTGTAATGTACCCGACGATGTTATCCCCAGGAACAGGGTTGCAGCAATGGCTGATCCGAATCAAGAGGTTCTCGATGCCTTGAATGACGATGCCGCCTTCATGACGAACTTTGATTTTTTCTGGTTCTTTTGGACTGCTGACCATCTCATCTACAGCATCTCGCTGTTTTTGCTTCATTTGTTCTCGGCGTTCTTTTTCCGTCAAACGATTGGCGAAGGTCAATGCACTGATTTCACCAAATCCAATGGCCGCATATAAGTCTTCTTCACTGTGGAAATTAAATTTATCCAACACGTCTGAAAGTTTGTCCTTCGTCAGCATTTCTTTCGGAACAAACCCTAAGTCATTGATACACTTAATTACAGCATCATGGCCTTTTGATACATTTTCTTCTCGATCCTGTGTCTTGAAGAACCGTTTGATTTTATTTTTTGCTTTGCTGGTTTTGACTAGATTCAACCAGTCGCGGCTTGGTCCAAAGGAATTAGCTGAGGTCATGATCTCAATGATATCGCCATTTTTCAGTTTATAATCTAGCTGGACCATCTTGCCATTGACCTTAGCACCTGTGGTTTTATTTCCGACATCTGTATGGATACTATAAGCAAAATCCAACGGACCAGAACCTTTTGGCAGTTCAGTTACGTCGCCTTTTGGTGTAAAGACGTACACCTTATCACTGAAAATATCGCCCTTGACGCTCTCCATAAATTCTGAGGCATCATAGCTTTCATCTTGCAATTCGATAATTTCACGGAACCAGTCCAGTTGCTTGTTGTCCTGTGTTGTTTCTGTCTTATCCGTTTTTCCCTCTTTATATGCCCAGTGAGCCGCAACCCCGAACTCAGCGATCTGATGCATCTCATGGGTCCGAATTTGTACCTCCACTGGGTTGCCGCTTGGTCCAATGATCGTCGTATGCAACGACTGATACATATTGGCCTTTGGCATGGCGATGTAGTCTTTAAAGCGTCCTGGCATCGGCTTCCATTTGGTATGGATCGCCCCTAGGACTGCATAACAGTCTTTGATCGAATCCACGATTACGCGAATCGCCAACAGGTCGTAAATTTCATCAAATTGTTTCTTTTGATCCCGCATTTTACGATAGATGGAATAAATATGCTTCGGACGACCGTAAATATCGCCTTCGATCCCTAATTCTCTTGTCGCTTCTTTGATTTCATTTACAGCTTCGTCCACAAAGCCTTCACGTTCGTCACGCTTACTGCGCATCAAGTGAACGATCCGATAATATTGCTTTGGATTCAAATAGCGCAAGGCAGTATCTTCTAGTTCCCACTTGATCCGGCTCATCCCTAAACGATCCGCTAACGGTGCATAAATTTCTAGCGTTTCACGAGCGATGCGGCGTTGCTTGTCATCACGTAAATATTTTAGTGTACGCATATTGTGCAGACGGTCGGCTAATTTGACCATGATGACCCGTAGATCTTGTGCCATCGCTAAAAGCATCTTACGGTGATTTTCTGCTAATTGTTCTTCATGAGATTTGTATTTGATCTTCCCTAATTTGGTAACGCCATCCACTAACGAGGCCACGTCTTCCCCAAATTCAACCTTCAAATCTTCCAATGTTACGGGTGTGTCTTCTACCACATCGTGCAAAAAGCCTGTCGCAACAGTATGCGGGTCCATATGTAAGTCAGCCAAAATACCTGCGACTTGGATCGGATGGATGATGTAGGGTTCTCCTGATTTGCGAACCTGGGGCTTATGGGCTTCATAAGCAAAGTCGTATGCCTTTTGTACAAACGCCACGTGCTCTTTTCCCATGTAAGTACTGACCATCCTGATGACGTCAGGACCAGTCAATTCAACTTCTTTTGCCATGTGACGTTCCCCCTTATTCTTAGTGACTGGAATACAAAAAAACATTCGGAATGAAAACGAACTTCTCAATCAGCAAGAACATTTTCTGTAATTTTCTTTCTACTTTATGAACCCGAACGCTTTTATTCCACTCTCTTTTTGAAAATGATTGCTCTTATTATACAAACTCTCGTAAGCTTTTTCAATCAAATCAGTGTTGCAGCTCATAATAGAAACTTGCCGCACTTAAAAGATAAAAAGGCGCCGTTTCTGTCCGTAATATTCTTGGCCCTAAACCGCATAGTTTCGCTCCTGCCGCTTGAAACGCGTCAATTTCCTTCGGCGTCAAGCCGCCCTCTGGACCAAAAACGACCAATAGTTTTTGTCCTGCGCTCAAGCTTCGAAACGTTTGGACAACTTGCGCCTGCTCGCCTTGCTTCGCGGATTCTTCATAGGCGATCAGCACGGCATCGTATTCAGAAAAACGAGTGGTCAACTCTTTTTCAGAAGTAAAGTGAACAGTGGGCAACGCTTGGCGATGGGACTGCTCCGCTGCTTCTTGCGCGATTTTGTTTAATCGCTGCTGCTTCTTTTGCTGCTTTTTCGTATCCCATTTCGCCACAGAGCTTTCTCCTGGAAAGGCAATGAAGGCATGCGCACCAAGTTCTGTCCCCTTCTGAACGATCAGTTCCAGTTTCTCACCTTTAGGAAATCCGCTGGCAATCGTGATCTGGATCGGCAGCTCACGCTCTAGGCGTTCTTTTTCAACCTCTTCCAGCATCACTTTCTCACTATCCATAGCAATGATTTTGGCTTTGATCGCTGTTTGGTCGTTGAAGACAAGAAAGACTTGGTCATCGACAGTCATCCGCATCACACGAGACATATGATGGTGCGGCTCTCCCGTAACTGTCACAGCAGGTTGATACGCTTGATCGATAAAATAACGTTGCATCTTATTCTTCCTCTGGTTTCTTCAGGATAATAGCGAACCAGTCTTTTTGTTGGAAGATTCGATCAACTTCAAAGCCTTGTGCGTACATTTCCTCTAATACCATATCTTTTTTATCTTCGATGATTCCAGAGACGATAAAGGTGCCCTCTGATTTCAATAAGCGCCACGCATCTTCGATCATTAGGACGATGATGTCTGCTAAAATATTTGCCACGATAACATCGGCTTCTTGCTCTACACCCACCAATAAATTATTCGCAGACACGTGGATATTTTCTGTATGGGCATTGAGGTCTACGTTTTCCTGTGCTGAACGCACCGCAACTTCATCTAAATCATAGGCATAGATTTCTTGTGCGCCGTAAAGGGAACTCGCGATACTCAATACACCCGAACCTGTACCAACATCCAAGACCGTTTCCCCACCGCGCAGCACTGTTTCCAGCGCCTGCAGCGTCAGATTCGTTGTCGGATGCGTCCCTGTTCCAAACGCCATGCCGGGATCTAAGGTGATGATTTTTTCATCTTCGTGTTGCGCTTCGTAATTCTCCCAGCTTGGAACGATCGTCAAATAACGAGTCACGCGAACTGGATGGTAATATTTCTTCCAAGCCGTCGCCCAGTCACTCTCTTCCACTTCACTGACTTCTAGGAGATTTTTTCCGATGTTCAAGCCGAATTCAGGGAGTTTTTCAATCTTTGTTTTAATGAAGGGCAAAATCTCTGGTAAAAAGATCGTTTCTGGAAAATACGCCATCACGACGGCCCCTTCGGTCAAGCTTGAAAAAGTCTCTTTATCCAGCAATTCCCCGTACTGATCTTCTTGATAATTCTCAAAATCCAAGGCATCTTCAATCGCTACACCTGATGCCCCTGCCTCCATCAAAATATTCGAAACAGCTTCTACTGCTTCGCTTTCTGTCGTTACCTTTACTTCATTCCATTTCATTTTTTTCGCCCCTTAATAACTTGGATATGGCAGATAGCTGCTGTCGGTTGGTTTGATCGTCGCCTTGAATACCGCATCGTCCCAGTTCATTTCAAAAACCGCGTCCTCACTATCATCCGCTAAAAAGTCTAGCAAATCGCTCTGGCCTTCCTCAATCACGTCCTTCAAATAGTCTACGACAGCGGTCAGTTCATTTTTCTTCATGCCTTTTTTGCCTTCGTAAGGAATCACTGCCAAATAATTCTCTGTATCGTAGTCAGATTTAGTCGGATCGACTAATACGATCGCGTCTTCAAACTCAATGATTTCCTCCTCTGAAGCCACGCCATCTACATCATCGATCTCAATCTGTTCTTTATTCTCTCCATAAATGCGAAAAGCGATCTCAAAACTGTGGTTTCGCGTATCCCAATCCAGTGCTAGTTCATAATCAGGAATTTTTTTGTTCAAGTATTTGTCTAAATAAGTAATCATGGTCTCTTTTGCCATTTTTAGTTCCTCCATCCATTGTTTTCTTCTAGTAATGCTTTGCGTTGATTGGTTATGTAAGGATTTCCAGAAACAACAAAACGCAGAGGTTTCTCCGTCCAAATCCCTTTATTGGGTATGCCGATGCGTGGAAGAACCTCGATTTTTTTAGGAATCCGTCGTTTTTCAGGAACCAAATGCAGGCTACTTGTAAAAATAGAGTCGCCATATAATTCACGAGTGATTCCTAGTGCCTCCACTAATTTCCCCGGACCGTCGGAGAGCATCGCTCCCGCTCTGCCATGACGATTGCGGATCATTTGCGCCACGCCATCAACCGGTTCAAGCCCTCGGATCATTACACCTTGAGGCGTTCCTTCAGGCTGAGTGATCATATTTAAGATCAAATGCGTGTGCATCGTGTATAAATAGATCGTTCCCGGCTTTTCATACATGGCACGTACACGAGGAGTCGCACGCATCCCGTAACTATGCGCCGCTTCATCCTCTGGCCCTAAGTAGGCTTCACAATCAACGATGTAGCCACCTAATGTCCCAGAAGGCGTTTCATGCTCTAAATACATTCCCAATAAATAGCGCGCCACATTTTCCGTCGTTTCTGTATTAAAATAATCAATTAACTGCTCCATTTTTCTCACCTTCTACATGATACACAATAATCCTGCCGCATGCTACGCTCAACGACCAAAACTCAGCAAACACAAAGGAATCTTTCTAGTCGAACAATAGAACTCCCTCCCCTTCTCTAACATATCCAAACAAAGCACCCTCACCAAAAAAATGCTATAATGAGAACATACATTTGCCAGTCCAACTTTTCGCAGTTTACTAAATTCAACGTGAACACACTTTGTTAAATGTAAACATCAGAAGAACTGTTTCGTTGGATGCTAAGCGTACGAAAATAGATACCTTACTCTGAGCTAGCTGCCAGTTCTGCTTTTCGCAGTTTATTAAAACTCGTAATTAATCTGCTTTTTACTCGTAACCATCGCAACTGAAATAGTATTATTCATTCTTTCAAGGAGGTTTCTCATGCAACAGCCGTTAGCTTATCGTATGCGCCCACGCAACTTAGACGAAGTTGTCGGGCAGCAGCATCTAGTTGGTCCCGGAAAAATTATTCGGCGCATGGTTGATGCGCGAATGCTTTCTTCGATGATTTTATATGGACCGCCAGGCACAGGAAAAACCAGTATCGCAAGCGCCATTGCTGGCTCAACAAATTATGCGTTTCGAATGTTGAATGCGGCTACGGACGCAAAAAAAGATTTACAGATCGTCGCCGAAGAAGCAAAAATGAGCGGGACAGTTATTTTATTGTTAGATGAAGTGCATCGCTTAGATAAAACCAAACAGGATTTTCTACTGCCTCATTTAGAAAGCGGCCGCATCATCATGATTGGGGCTACCACCGAAAATCCCTATATCACAATCAATCCCGCGATTAGAAGTCGAACGCAGATTTTTGAGGTAAAGCCGTTAGATGAGTACGATATTATCTCCGCAGTTAAGACAGCTTTAAAAGACAAGGAGCGCGGACTTGGAGAGTATCCTGTGGAACTAGATGAGGATGCATTGACTCATTTGGCTCGCGCAACAAATGGCGATTTAAGAAGCGCACTGAATGGATTAGAATTAGCGACAAAATCCACACCTAAAGATACTGAAGAAAAAATTCATTTGACGCTTTCGATCATCGAAGAATGTGTTCAACGGAAAGCCTTGACTCATGATAAGGATGGCGATGCCCATTATGATGTGATCTCTGCTTTTCAAAAGTCTATTCGCGGCAGTGATGTGAATGCCGCATTGCACTATTTGGGCCGATTAGTCGAAGCGGGGGATCTGCCGATTATTTGCCGTCGGTTGATGGTCATCGGTTATGAAGACATTGGCTTGGCAAATCCCGCCGCAGCCGCTCGAACCGTCCAGGCAGTCCAAGCAGCAGAAAAATTAGGCTTTCCCGAAGCACGGATTCCTTTGGCGGATGCAGTCGTAGATCTTTGCTTGTCCCCTAAATCGAATTCTGCCTATGCCGCATTGGACGCGGCGATCACAGATATCCGAATGGGGAATGCCGGAGAAGTACCTGACCATTTACGAGACAGTCACTACAAAGGGGCAAAGGAGTTGAACCGCGGCATCGGCTACCAATACCCGCATAGTTTTGAGAATGCCTGGGTTGATCAGCAATATTTACCAGACAAAATCAAGAATGCCCATTACTATGAACCTAAATCTACCGGTAAGTATGAGCAGGCTCTCGGACAGCAATACCAACGAATCGAAGAATGGAAAAAGAAGAAATAAGTTCTTCTTTTATAAAGAGGCAAAAACAGGCGTCAAGCTTTCGGGCTTGACGCCTGTTTTTTTAAATCGTGTGCTTATCAGCAGAGGCTGTTGTTTTATTCGTTAGGAAGAGACTCGGCAGGAAGAGCAATGCTAAGACAACGACTGAGACGAGAAAGCCCGCATGATAGGCGGCCAGCTCATGGGCAACCGTTGGCTGAGCTCCTTGCAATACCGTAGCCACTACTGTAGCGATCATCGCTGAACCAACACTTGATCCTAGATTTTCAATAATATTGATACCTACACCTGCGTCAGGCAATTCTTCATCCGCTAAGCCTGTATACGCATCGCTGGTCAACGGTAAATTGATGCCGCCAAAGCTTGTTCCTCGGATGAACAGGATCAGCGCGATCCAAATCATATTCGTTTGATCGGTGACAAACAGCAGTGGGATCGTCCCAACTAAAGAAATGACCAAGCTGACGATCACAACATATTTTGCACCAAGCTGATCGATCATTTTCCCGATCAATGGACGCGTGACTAACATCCCCACTCCTTGGGGAATTAGGGCAATCGCAGCCTCCATCGCGGAAAAATGACGGAAATTTTGGAAAAATAGTGGCAAAATAAGCATGGGGCCCATAATAGCGATGTTGGCGAAAAACAGACCGACACTTGATGCTTTGAAGCTGCGATGAGAAAAGATTGTTAGCGGCAACACCGTCTTGTGCCCTTTATACCGATCGTAGAAGATATAGGCGATCAAGAGCAGCACGCCGATACCTGTCCAAGTCAAGGATTCGCTATTATTGAACGTTGCATGATCCGCAGCTTTTGTAATACCGTAAATCAACGCGGCGCTCATCGCTGATAAATCAAGAATACCGAAAATATCCAATTTACTTTCTCGGTTAAATGGTTCAAAAGCGGGCAATGTTCGCATCATTAAAGGTGCCGCGATGAGAACGATGAAAACATTGATAAAGAAGATCCAGCGCCATGATGCCGCTTGAACGATGAACCCGCCTAATACAGGACCAAGGATCGGTCCAAAGATCATTGGCGTACTGACGATCGCCATGACGCGTCCGATATTTTCGGGACCTGCCGTTTTAACTAACAGGGTTGACATCAAGGGCGTAATGATCCCTGCCGTAAACCCCTGAAGCAGACGAAAAACGATGAAGCTCGTAACACTCCAGCTAATACCTGCTAAAACAGAGGTGAAACCGAAAAGAATGACGGCAGCAATGAAAATCTTCTTTCCGTCAAAACGATTCATCAGCCAACCTGCGATAGGTACGGCAATGGCTAACGCCAAGACATAGCCCGTGATCGCCCATTGGATCGTTGCTAAGTTCGTGTGAAAATTTCTGGTCAATTGATCAATGGCGATATTCACCATCGTTGAGTCCAGCATTGGGGCAATAGCGCCTAAAGCAATCGCCCAGGCAGCAGATAATACTTCTTTTGGTAATTTATTTGAATGTGATTGAGTCATAGAAAACACCTTTCTTATTGTTATGGATTTGATTGAAATGTCTATTCTTCCCCTTGTCGAATAGCGGTCTTTTTTGTTTCCCAGGAAACTATACAGCCTCTTTGTTTCCTTGTCAACAAAATTAAATCAAAAAAAAAGAAGCAGTCGCGAATGACTGCTTCAAATCAGTGAGTTGTGATCCCTTGTTTCTTGATTTCTGAATCCAAATGTTGGTTATACCGTGCGAGAAATGTTAAGAAGGCATCGTATTGATCGTCAGTAATTGGTTCAAAAACAACCTCGTCGCGATCTTCAAATTCTTGGTGAAGCTGCTCATGAATATCAAAGACCTTTTGTCCTTCTTCAGTCAGCTTAAAATAAATTTCCTTTTTATTATCCGCCTTTTGGTAACTTTCAATATACTTCTTTTGCAGCATTTTTTTCGTCAGCTTACTGATGGCCCCACGAGTCATATACATAGATTCCGCCATTTTTGTAACGTTTGGGTCTTCATGTTTACCAATAAATTCGATGCAATGTACTTCGGAAACAGCATATCCTGCCAAAGCTTTTTCCATTTTTACCTTATCTAACCAGGCCCGCTTGTTAAACACTTCGCTGAAGCCTTCCAGAACCTCTTCTCTTTTGTTCATACTCGATCCCCCTAGTCATTGCGCTGGACTTTTTATTAACCATTCGTAAATGCAAGACTATTTTAAGGTGTTTTTGTTTCTTTTTCAACAAAATCATTTTGGATTCCGTTCGATCCGTCTTCTTTTCATTTATAAAAGTCAAATATATCGTGTTGCTTTGTCTGCTTTCAACAATTAAAAAATCAAATAAAAATGTAAAAATATAAATTAAATAAATAAGTAATTTTTTTTGACATACCGCCTTCTTTTTCATACTATATAGGTATAGAAGATGTGAGTGGCTCGAACCTTTTCAGATGTGTTCTAAAAGACCACTTCGTTGCGTCTCTATAATGACTATGCTATGATTGAGATGGAAGTTCTGTGATGTGCGCGTTGCCCATTTCAGTGTTGACCGAACATTTTTATTGATATCTTGGGATCCGTCTTGTGTCAAAGTTGGTAACATGCCTTTTCATTTGGTAGTTCGATGCTTAGACCATGGAACCCACCTGCTAGATTTTGCGGGATCAATACTATCGGGCGAATAACGGCATCGACGGAATTTTCCATTTTTTTATGGAATGAAAGCAATTTGCGAACTGCAAATTGCTTTTTATTGTATTGGAGGAAGAAAATGGTTCGCATTTTATTATTTTTACTTGCGCTTATTTTATTAATTTGCAGTTATTACTTGATCAAAAAACCACAGGGGCTATTAGTTCTCTTTAGTAAAGAAACACAAACTGAAGCACGCAGCTTCTTACGTCAATTTGGAATTATCTATGCCGTTTTAGGGATCATGGCGCTATTGGTCGGTGTGATGAACAACCGTTCCTATTCGATGATGTATTTGATCCTGCTTTTAGTGGTTGCAGCGATCTTTGCTTTATTGATGGGCGCAAAAACAAAAAAAGGGTAACAGTACCATTTTCGAGTCTTTTGATTTAAAATAAAGATGAGAAACGGATACTGATCCAATTCTTTAGAAGTGAAACGATTTTTAATTAGATAGTATGGAAATCGTTTTTCTACAGAAGGATGGATTCTTTGAAATGAAAAGGAGTGGGAAACGATGGATCAAGAATACAGTAAAATCATGGTGGCAGTTGACGGTTCTAATGAAGCGGAATTAGCATTCAGAAAAGCAGTGAATGTAGCGAAACGAAATCAGGCAGAATTACTACTCGCTCATGTCATTGATACGCGTGCATTCCAAACAGTTTCTTCTTTCGATAATGTTCTTGCAGAACAGGCTACGGATATGGCGAAGCAAACCTTAGGTGATTATGAAGCTGAAGCGAAAAAAGCCGGCGTCAAAAATATCAGCAAGGTCATTGAATACGGCGCACCAAAAGTGATGATCGCCAATCAAATCCCGGAAAACAACGATATTGACTTGATCATGCTGGGTGCTACAGGATTAAATGCAGTAGAACGTTTATTTATCGGTTCCGTATCGGAATACGTTATTCGCAACGCCGCTTGCGACGTCTTGATCGTTCGTACAGATTTAGACAATAAGATTCCTGAAGAAGACAAATAAAACAGTGACTACAAAGAGGGAGCGCCGATTGGCACTCCCTCTTTTCCTTATAGCCATTTCGCTTTAATCCAACATTGATTTGTAAAGCTCGCTGATTTCTTCTACTGTTGCATCCCGCGGATTCCCTGGTGAGCAGACATCCCGGAAAGCATCTTCTGCAATTTTTTGAACATCCGCCTCTTTCATTCCGATCTCAGTCAGACTTTGAGGAATCCCCACGTCAATACCTAGCTGCTTCACCGCTTGGACTGCCGCATCGCGAACTTCTGATAACGGCAGTTCAGCCGCATCCTTCACACCCATTGCCACGGCGATCTCACGATATTTTTCACCAGTATAATCTTTATTGAAGTCCATGATCAATGGCAGCAATGTCGCACACGCTACCCCATGTGGTGTATCGTACCAAGCGGATAATGGATGTGCCATTCCATGGACGAGACCTAATCCAACGTTAGAAAAGCCCATCCCAGCGATATACTGACCCAAAGCCATTTTTTCTCGGGCTTCTTGATTTCCCGCAACGGAATCACGCAACGCATGACTGATGATCTCAATTGCCTTGATGTGCAGCATATCTGTCATTTCCCACGCACCTTTTGTAATGAACCCTTCGATCGCATGGGTCAAGGCGTCCATACCAGTTGCCGCACATAACGCTGTGGGCATCCCCATCATCATATCACTGTCGATAAAAGCCACCACTGGAATATCATGAGGATCGACACAAACAAATTTCCGTTGATTGGCTTTGTCCGTGATGACATAATTGATCGTTACTTCAGCAGCCGTTCCAGAAGTTGTCGGGATCGCCAGTATCGGCAACGCAGGATTTTTCGTATCTGCGGGTCCCTCTAAGCTGATGACATCTGCAAAATCAGGGTTGGTGCTAATGATCCCGATCGCCTTGGCCGTATCGATAGGTGATCCGCCGCCGATCGCCACGAGATAATCCGCGCCAGCCGCTTGACAAGCCTTGACCCCAGCCTGTACGTCTTCGATCGAAGGATTCGGAACGATCCCATCAAAAATTTCGTAACTCAATGTTGCTTCATCTAAAAGTGCGGTAACTTTTGTTGCCACTTCAAATTTCAATAAATCCTTGTCTGTCACGACTAGTGCCTTTTTGAACCCGCGTTTTTTCGCCTCATTGGCTACCTCCTGAATTGCACCCTTGCCAAAATAAGAGGTTTCGTTCAAAATCATTCGATTGACTACCATTAGTATCTCTCCTTCATTGTGTTGTATTTCACAATTGATTATCCCATAAAAAGAAACCGTTTTCTATGATTTCTGATTGTAAATTCTTGCTGGAAAATCAGCAGAAATAGCAAAAAAAGGGGTCGACTGTCTGTATTGGCAGCAACAGTCGAAACCTTCACTTTTTATAGGACTTGCTTCTAAAGCTCTCTCCAATAAGTAACTCTGCTTGAGCAAAATATTTCATGACTTTCTCTCCAGATAAATAATAAGCGGCCTTCCAAAAATAAAAAGATTATACCATTATCGAAATGATCGGTCTCAAAAACCGCAGCCATTTTTACAAACAATTCAAAGATACATACCATGAGCTGCCGAACTCTTTCAGAGAGAATAAAAAATAAGCCACAGCGTTTTCTGTGACTTATTTTCTAAATTTTTGAGCCGATCACGATACCGACAAAGCTCAATAGTAATCCTAGGCCATAAGAGCCGAATAAATAGCGATAAAACATGGGGCGATCATGTTTCCATAAGACAAACAATTCAAAATTATAAGTAGAAAATGTCGTATAGCCTCCCATGATCCCTGTTCCTAAAAATAAATAGACGGGATCAGACAAGTGCACACCAAAAAAAATACCTAATAGCAAGCTTCCTGATAAATTGATAAAAAAAGTCGCCCTCGGCAGCCGCTTGGTCTGAGGCTCAAAGTAATTGTTCAGAGCAAAACGCAGCATCGCGCCAATCGCTGCCCCGCTGCCAACCAATAACGTCTCGATCATTCTTCTCCCACCCTTCTGTGGTAGATGGCTTCACCGAGCACGGTCATCGCCAACCCGCCGATAAATGACAGCAGCAAATAAAGAAATGCCAAACCAATTTCTCCAGACTGAACCAGTTTCATCGTATCCAAGGCAAAAGACGAGAAGGTCGTTAGTGCCCCGCAGAAACCAACACCGACCCCTAAGACCAAACGAGCGGATACGTCAATATCACTCAAAATATGCTTGACGACCCAGCTAAAAATAAAACAGCCGATCAAATTTATAACAAGTGTTCCAAGTGGAAATCCGCCCACTGAAGGAATCCACACGCCTAACCAATACCGCGCTGTTCCTCCCGCAAAAGCAAACAGCGCAATGACTAAATAATCCAACATGATGTTCATCTCCATTAATTATTCTTCATCACTATAAAACGATTGATTTGAAGTTGCAAATAATACTATCTTTTTCATCTACTATTTTCAAAACATGCTAAACTAAGAGTATCTTGAAAAAAGTGAGGGCTATACATGACAGGGATCATTTTTGATTTTAACGGAACAATGTTTATGGATTCTGATCTTCATGAAGCGGCATGGCTGCAGTTGATTCAAAAATATTCAGACAGCAAAGTGACCGAGGAAGACATTTTAAAAAATCTGCATGGTAAAACCAATGATGTCGTCCTTCGCAATTTTATCTCAAAAAATTTAACAGATGAAGAAATCCAACGATTATCGGATGAAAAAGAGGCGTACTATCGAGAAACCGTTCTAAACAGCTCTGATCATAAAGAATTTACAAAAGGGCTGAAAGAAGTCTTGGACTATTTGAAGAAAAAGAATAGTCCAATGACCATTGCTTCTGCCTCACCGAAAATCAATATGGACTTCTATTTTGACTATTTAGACCTAGGCATCTGGTTCGATTACGAAAAGATAGTTTACCATGATGGCAGCTTTCCTGGTAAACCTGCTCCAGATATATTCTTGATCGCCGCGAAAAAAATCGGCGTCGCTCCTGAAAATTGCTTAGTCATCGAAGACTCCTATTCAGGGTTACAAGCCGCTCATAGTGCGGGGATAGGAACAATTGTTGCCATTGACCCCGATGGGAAAAATCGCGGGATCTTCGAATCGGAAGGCTTAGCCTCCGATGGGGTGATCGAGGATTTCACTACATTTATTCCAACCTATCTAGCTTAGAAAAAACCGCAAACGATTTTTTTCGTTTGCGGTTCTTTTATCTAGATAAGTGTTGCCCCTAGTGTATGTTTAAAATGGTTCAATGCCCAAGCATGACCGGTCGCATCAAAGCTGGCAACGGCATTCTCTGGTATTACGAGCTGATACCCCAGATTATAAGCATCCACAGCAGTGTGCAGCACACAAATATCTGTACAAACACCGGTTAAACAAAGCTCTGTAATGCCGCGCTCCCGCAGACGAATGTCTAAGTCCGTTCCGCTAAAAGCAGAATAATGGCGTTTATTGATCCAGTAAATATTTTTTTCTGCTTGATTGGCTTGATAAAATGCGGCTAACGAACCGTATAGATCACGCCCGCTCGTTCCAATCACATTGTGAGGGGGAAACAAGCTGTTTTCAGGATGGTAGTGATCGTTTGGGTCATGCCCATCGATCGCAAAAACGATGAAATCCCCTTGCTGAAAATAGTCTTTTGTTCGGTCAACTAAAGCTTGTTCAATCGCTTGACCTGCTTCGCCTGTCGTTAATTTTCCATCGGTTGCGACAAAATCATTGGTGTAATCAATCGAAAGTAATGCACGCATCGTGATGCCTCCTCGTTTTATCAATGAATCCTTTTATTTTAAATGGTTCACGAATTCCATGACCAATTGTGCAGAAAGTGTGCCTGTGCGATTCACGAATTCTTCATGAGTCTCCGTCGCTTCACTGTCCGCTGTATCACTGATCGCACGCACGATCAAGAACGGAATGCCAAATTGTGCGGCTGTGTGCCCAATCGCTGCCCCTTCCATTTCGACAGCCAGTGCATCTGGAAATGCGGCTTTGATTTCATAAATTTTTGATGGGCTGCTGACAAAGGTGTCACCTGAAACAATCAGTCCCACATGTGCTGCCTGCTCTAGTTTTTTGCTTGCTTCCAGCATCTCACTTTTTAGATACGTGGAGCTTTCAAAATAAAGCGGCATGCCTGGGACTTGTCCGATCTTATAGCCAAAGGTCGTAGCGTCTACATCAAAATACGCAACTCTGTCAGCAATCACTAGATCGCCGATAGCAAGACCGCCGCCGATTCCGCCGGCTGTACCAGTATTGATGACCATATTGACTTTATATTGCTGGATCAAAACAGATGTTGTGATGGATGCCAACACTTTCCCAATACCTGATTGAACAACGATCACTTCATGATTCCCTAAACCTCCTGAGAGAAACAACGCGCCTGATTGTTCCCAAGATAACGGGTGATCCAAGCTCTCTCTTAACGCCTTTACTTCTGGTTCCATTGCACCGATAATACCGATTTTCATAACTCATTCCCCTATTTCTTCTTAATATAGTTGTGTTTAGTTAAGGATCAAATAAAGAATACTGCTAACATAACGACGATTAAAAGTAATAAGACCACAATTATCGCTTTATTTAAAAAACTGCTGCGTTCTTTTTGCTTCACTCGTTCACTGCTGCGAGATTTTGTGACTGGCTTGTTTTTCTTCAGTTCTTTACGATAAACAGAGCTGATTTCTTTTTCCCTTTTTTCATACGTTCGTTCAGCGTCTTTCCGTTGTTCCTCTGCCAAACGTTCCTGCTCTTCTTTTCGCTTTCTCAATTCGCTGCGCGTCACCAGAGGCGATTGGCTCATGCGTGATCTTCCTTTCTATAGTGCATCAATTCCCAATAATTGACTGCAAAGATTGTTTTTGCGTCACAAATCAATCCGTCGTGAATGGCTTGCTTCGCTTCTTCCATCGTTAGCTCATACAGTTCTAAGACTTCATCCTCGTCTTGTGGTTTTGGATTTTCGACTTTTACTAGATCGGTTGCCGTGTAAATATATAGCTTCTCATTCGAAAATCCCGGAGATAAATACATTTCATTTATGTACATCAAGTTCTCAGTGCGATAACCGGTCTCTTCTTCTAGCTCACGTACCGCTGTTTTTTCAGGATGCTGCCCTTCGCCAGGATCGATTTTTCCTGCTGGAATCTCTAAAACTACTTTTTCTAACGGTTTGCGAAATTGCTTGACCATGATCATTTTATTCTCTTTTGTGATCGGGATGATTCCCACACCACCATGGTGAAAAACCAATTCACGTTTTGCTGTTCCTCCCATGGGCAAGGAAACATCATCTAAATAGACGTCAATAATTTTCCCCTTAAACAATTCTTTACGTTCAATCGTCTTTTCTTCGAAGTCTTTGTACTCTAGCATTATGACATCATTCCCCCTAAATAGCTTTAACTCGACGGTTCTGCCTTATTGTATCACAGAAAATTCTTATGTTTTTTCTAAATCTGAAAAATCCATCTTTAGTCCGATACTAATTCTATAGAAATTCATGCTATGATGAGCGTGTAAAGAAATCAAGAATTTTGACTAAATAATGTAAAGGGTTATCAATAGACTAGGAGGATTATTATGCGAAGGAAACTATTCCCTATCATCATCGCAGCCATCGGTATTCTCTCCTTTTTTGAAGGAGATTTCGGCGACTATCTGATCTTTTTGATGTTGGTCGTTGGGTTTTGGCTGATTTATCGTGGATTTAAAGGGAGAAAAATCCGTCCACAAAAAGAAGAATTGCCATTTCTTACAAAAGAAAAGGAAGCTTACTATAAAAAATTGGGTATGAGTGAACGTGAAATCGAATTGTTCCGTGAAACGATGAATCTTTCCAAACAGCAAGTGTTGCGTCTGCAACAAAACATCCAAAAAAATGCCAAGTTAAAAGCGATCGATTTGCGTCACGATACGTTAAAGGCAGCCAAAGCTCTATTCAAGGAATTGGTAAAAGATCCGAAGCGTTTACCAGAAGCAAGTCAATTTCTATATACGCATTTACCGAATATCGTTGATTTGACAGATAATTATGTTGAAATCAACGGTCACGAGGTCAAGTCAAAAGAAGTTTATGGTAAACTGGAAGAAAGCGCACAGATCATTGATCAAATGGCAGATTTGATCGTAAAAGATTATCAACAATTTGTGTCTGACGATTTGGAAGACATGGATGTTGAAATTTCGATTGCGAAAAAAAATCTTGAACACGATCCTGATTTGTCCACAAAATAAAATGAACGAAATATCAAAAAAATCTAGCTTAAGCTAGATTTTTTTCGAACAGGAGGAACCATAGTGGAACCAGAAAACAACCCGCAGACTAAACCAGTCAACAGTACTTTAGACGATTTACTAAGCAATCCTTTCGGGACCGATTCATTAACTCCCGTCCAGCAACAAGAAATTTCTCACTTACAGTCGCAAGAACAAGCAGATCGCTTAGTGGATAAGCTTCCCGAAGAACGCCAAGCACAGGCGCGGGAACTAGCAAAGAAAATCGACGTGAATGATTCGCAGGCTGTGATCAGCTACGGCTCAACAGCACAAACAAAATTAAGTGAATTTTCTCAGTCCATGCTAAATACCGTCTCTTCTCAAGACATTGGACCGATCGGAGATTCGTTGAATCAGTTGATGTATCGTTTAAATGAAGCCAACCCAGATGAACTACGTGTCGGTGAAGGAAATATTTTTCAAAAAATGTTTGGTAAAGTAAAACAATCCATTTATGAAATCACGACAAAATATCAAAAAATCGGTGCTCAAATCGACAAAATCGCCACAAAATTAAACGTCGAAAAAGATGGCTTATTACGCGACAATCAAATGCTGGAAACACTTTACAATAAAAATAAGGATTACTTTGATGCCTTAAATATTTATATTGCCGCAGCAGAATTGAAAATAGAAGAGCTGAAGCTCACAACGATTCCTGAAGCAACAGAAAAGGCACAGGCTTCCGGTGATCAGATGGAAGTTCAGATCGTTAATGATTATACACAATTCTTAGATCGTTTAGACAAACGAACCTACGACTTGAAACTGGCTCGTCAAATCACGATTCAGCAAGCACCGCAGATTCGTTTGATCCAAAATACCAATCAAGCACTAGCTGAAAAAATCCAAGCTTCCATCAATACAGCGATTCCTTTATGGAAAAACCAAGTGGCGATCGCATTGACACTCTTACGCCAAAAGGATGCTTCTACAGCACAGCGCCAAGTTTCAGAAACAACCAATGATTTGCTGAAGAAAAATTCAGAGATGTTGAAGATCTCTACTATTGAAACCGCTAAAGAAAATGAACGCGGCATCGTTGATCTAGATACGTTACAGCAAACACAAAATGATCTCGTTGAGACATTAGAAGAAACATTGCGTATCCAAAAAGAAGGTCGAGAACGTCGCCAAGCAGCGGAGATCGAGATCGGTCACATGGAAAACGACTTAAAACAAAAATTGATGGAACTAAATTCCGGTCAATAATTGCAAAAAAAGCGCGCCCATCGGCGCGCTTTTTTTATGCTTTCATATAGCCTAGTACGATACCGCCGACAATAATCAGCAGGCAGCCCGTAATCACATAATACATCTCTTTTTTAGTTTTACGTTCGCCCAGAAGGAAGATCCCGCCTAGCGTAGAAATGATGATTCCCATTTGCGATAAAGAGAAGCCAATGGCTAAACCAATATTTTGAACGCTCACTAACATGCAGACATTTCCGATTCCCCATAAAAGACCTGACGCCATATTGCGCCAAACGTAGCGATCCACCTTTGCTTTGCGAAATGCAAAGAAGCTGGCGCCGACTAACATTCCGACACTTTGAGGTAAAATGATCGCCAAAGGATTCAGTCCTGCCCACGTGATGATGATCGTATAGACACCATATCCAAAAGTTGAAAATAGCAGCGCCCGAAAGCCTTTACCGAAGTTCAACATACTATTATCTGTCTCGACTCCGCTCTCGTCATCTTTTCGTGCCGTTAAATACGCACCTAGAACAAGGAGGGCCAAAGCGATAAATCCTAAAACATAATCTCTTGTTTTCGTCCATTCATGAAAGAAGACGGCACCGGCGACGGTATTCAAAATCAATTGAAAGCCGGTCGAAATGGGCAACCCTACAGATACACCCATGAATTTCATCCCATGAAACTGACCGTTTTGACCAACCGACCAAAAAAGACCTGACAAGAAACCGATCAACAGAATCCAACTGCTCATTGCTGGTTGAACGATAAAAAAGGTTACCAATGCGAAAACAAAAGCACCCATCGTCATCCCTAAGGTTTGCTGATTGGCATCCCCGCCTAACTTTCCGCTCACCAAAGCAATGCTTCCCCATGCTATCATTGGCACTAGGGCTATTAAAATACTCATAAACTTACTCCCTTCAATTCACAACTGGAACAGTTTAGCGAAAAAAAGGATATTTGGCAATCAAAAATCGAAAATTTAACGTTCTTCATGATAATAATCTAATTGAGGGAAAAAGAGTGTCATCGTCGTTCCTTCGTTCATCGTTGATTTTGCCGATAAGTCCACACCGATCTTGCCTGCTAATCGCTTCGCAAGATACAAGCCCAAGCCAGTAGAATGCTGCTGCGCCTTCCGTCCGTTCTCACCAGTAAATCCCTTATCAAAAATCCGACCGAGATCTTCTGAGGGAATACCGATTCCATTATCTTGCAAGATCAAGGCCACCCCATTGTTCTTCTTTTCGATCGTGATATCGATCTTACCATGATCGGGCGTGTACTTGATTGCATTGCTTAATAGTTGGCGAAAAATGAATTCGATCCATTTAGAATCCGTCAATACGCGCGCATCCGCCTCTGCTAAAGTCAATTGTAAATTTTTCTGAATAAAATAATTTGCTTGGCTGCGAATGATCGGCTGGATAATTTTTTTCAATGAGTATTCTTGAATGAGGTAATCATTCACAAATTCATCGGAGCGCGAATAATACAAAATTTGTTCAACATATTCATCGATCTGCTGGATCTCATTTTGCAATAGAACGAATTTTTCATCTGGAATATCAAATTCAATCGAATTCAAAATCAAATCAACTGCCGCTAACGGTACCTTGATCTCATGAATCCAAGAATCCATATAATCTTTTTGATCTTTTTGACTATCCAACAGTTGCTCCATCATCGAATGATGCTCTCGGACTTGCTGGTTCACGTATTCTTGAATCAGCAGCTCCTCTTCTGTGCTCGCGGATTCTACAAAATGCTGAAGGTGGGAATCTTCCTCTTTATCAAATGTCTTGTACCATTTTTTTCTCCGATGGTAATCAATCGTAAAAAATAGAAAAACAATAAATAATTGCAAGACCAGCAAATAACTGAGGTTGTCCCAGAAATTATGCAGATCGGGTGTCAGCCACACCATAAACCCCAATAGTAAACTCAGTACAACCCATCCTGCTAAAATAAGTATTCGGTCTTTTAGATACTTAATAAATGTCATGGGCTCTCCTTATGGGACAATATATCCTTGTCCGACTTTTGTTTGAATATAATCTTCGATCCCAGCTTGTTCGATCTTCCGACGCAGCCGATTGATATTCACTGTCAATGTATTGTCATCCACGAAACGCTCGTCGTCCCACAATGCACGCAGCAATTTATCACGGCTCAAAATCTTTCCGTGCTGCTTCATTAAAATAAACAACAATCGGTACTCATTTTTGCTGAGATCCACCACTTCATCGCTGATCGTCATGCTGCTATTGTCAATATTTAACGTAATCCCGTTGTGTTCCAATTCTTCGCCGCTTTCAGCGTAATTGTACGAACGGCGCAGCAAGGCATTGATTTTTGCAACTAGTATATCTACTTGAAACGGCTTCGTAATGTAATCATCGGCCCCCATATTCATTGCCATGATTTGATCCATGTTCGTATTTCGCGAAGAAATAAAAATGATCGGTACCTTAGAAACTTCACGAATTTTTTGACACCAAAAATAGCCGTCATAGACTGGAAGATTGATATCTAATAAAACAAGCTGCGGAGCCACTTGTTCAAATTCTTCAAAGACTTGATTAAAGTCCGTTGTTTGATAAACATCAAATCGCCATTTCGTTAGTTCTTCCCCGATCAGTTGCCGAATTACCGCTTCATCTTCCACGATCATGATTTTTGCCATGTTGTTCCCTACTTTCTGGTTGCTGCTCGATGTCGTGAAGCAGTCTCTGATCCGAAAAAACCAGAGACTGCACGACTAATTGAACTCTTTTTTTTATCATATCAAAGAACGCGAAAAAAATGAAAGACGATCCTTTTTAGATTAATTTTTGGTAAAATCGATGAACCCCATATTATCGTCGATCATGCCGCCTTCACCTGACAAACTAAATGTACTCAAGCGTGGATTGAATTTGATCCGCATTTCTTCTTGTAAATCTTCTTTTGAATATCCTTTGATCCAAAAATCGCCGATCTCTGAAGGAATCTTTTCGTCATAATCGGTTCTTTCCATTTCTGATGAAATAATATTGATGGAAAACTGTGTCTGCATATGGATCATCGCATGCTGCGAGTAGGCGCCTACCCCATCTTCAAAGGTTAATAATAAAAGTTTCCCTGCGCCTAAGTGTGCAGAGATTTTTTCTTTTGCTGCTTCATCCACGGTGATTTTCATAATAAACTCCCCAATCTGATTTTTTTCAACGCTGACTGTTCCTTCAAATTAAGCGCGGTTAGTTGTATGAACGGCAATAAGCCCCTTGTCTGACTCTTATCATCAGACGAAGGGGCTTATTTTGCAAGAATTCTTACTTATTCAATTGTTGATCCAATTTCGTTAAATCGATTTGCGGCTCTTGTGCCAACAGCTCGCGGAAGAGTGGTAATTGTTTTTGGATTTGATCCGCTTGATCATTTTCCACCTGCATCACTAACAATGGTTCATGGAGACTTAGTCTCAGCAACATCCAACCTTTTCCATAGGGAGTCGTCACGGAAAAACGAACGCCTTCTTGATTTTCTGAATTCTCCGAAAAACCTTCCTGCTTCGGAAGCTCTGCACGGAATCTTTCAATCATTTTTTGCCCGGTCTTCTTGTGGTCTTCGCCAGTGATCGTATAACGGATCTCCAATGTCTCTACGGGCTGTTCCAGTTCTGCCATTAAATCAGTCAATTCCCGATTTTCTTTTTGTAATTTTGGTAATAGCATCAATACTTTGGCAATGACATACGCACCGTCATCTAGGAAATAATTTTCTTTAAAGGCTGCGTGAGAGCTTGTCTCGATCGCTAATTGACAATCAATACCTTCTTCATTCAATTCAATTGCTTTATTGATGACATTCCGATAACCAGAAATATAGCGGTATTGCTTTCCTCCCTTTTCTTCAATGAAGTGTTTCAAATGATCTGAAGTTGGCGAGTTCGTCACGATCGTGCTTCCTGGGTGCTCCTGCAAAACAATGGCAGATAAAACAGCGATCAGATTATTGCGATTGATCATTTGTCCATCTTTAGAAACAATTGCCGAACGATCCACATCTGTATCAAAAATCACGCCAAGATCCGCTTGATTTTCAAGTACGGCCTGTTTAATACTAGCCATCGCTTCTTTGTTATCGGGATTGGGAATATGATTGGGAAAATTACCGTCAGGCTCCAAAAACTGAGAACCTTCAATGTCCGCACCTAAAACGGCCAATACCTTCTCTGCAAAATAGCCGCCCGCGCCATTGCCCGCATCAACAACGATTTTCAGACCCTTTAAAGGCTGCTCAGCCCCGCTTCCTTGCTGGATTTTTTCAACAAGATCCGCGGCATATCGAGACAATAAATCGGCTTGCTTTGTACTTCCAGCAGCTTCTTCGCTTGCAGCAGTATGTGTCAAAATGTAGGCGATATCACTTTTTTCCGCGCCCCCAGATTGACTGAAAATTTTGATGCCATTAAAATAAAACGGCAAATGACTGGCCGTCAGCATAATTCCAGCATCACAGGCGAACTCATCAAATTGTGTCGCCATAAATAAGGCCGGTGTCGTCGCCAGTCCAAAATCTAACACCGTGCAGCCTGCTGCTTCAAATACTGCCGCCATGGCTTGCTTCAACTCTGGCCCCGTCAAGCGGCTGTCATGTCCAATTCCAATCTTAAATGGACGCTTGACACCTTTATCTGCTAACCAATTAAGAATCCCCTTCGCAATTTCACGTACTTCTTCAACACCTAAGTTTTTTTCTTTCCCCTCAGCAGTGATAGCGATTCCACGAATGTCTGAACCATTTTGCAATTTCGATAACTCCATTGATGAATTCCTCCTTATTCCTATTTATATACTTGTTTTCTCTTCAAAAAAATAAGATGATTCGTCACGGTGTGCCAAATTCCCCGCTTATTCCAGCTAGAAGCAAAACTGGCAACTGGCATCCTTTGGTATTACTTTTAGTCCATTATACCAAAAATCCCGAAAAAGAAAGCCTTTTCCGGGAAATTTTATCAATTTAAGTAATTTTCACTCTTTTAAATGACTCGAGACTGGGGATTTTTTTTCGCTTGACGTTTCTTTTGCCAGCGAATCCGCCATGCAACCAATCGGTCCATGACAAAGGTCAGGCCTTTGAATAGCCAATAAATTCCGAATGTTAATGGAAGAACGAAAAACAAATTACGGTTCCATAGTTTATCAAATTCAAAGAACTCTCTAAAAAATAAATAGCAGCTTAGATACGCCGTGCCCAATACTGCAATCAACGCGATCTTCTTCTTGTCCAACGGGAAAGAAACTTTGTATAGGACCAATAATCCTACACACCCCGTCAAGAAGACAGACATAGTCGATGTTGCTTGATAGTCTAGATCAAATAATACGTTTGCTACTTGGATGACTATTACCGCACCGACCACGGTCAAGGCGCCGGGTAAAGAGACCCGCAAAATATTATTTAAAAAATCGCCCTTAATCCGTTCATAGCTTGGCTTCAACGCCAAGAAGAAGGACGGGATGCCTACAGTCAAGGTATTGATCGGTGTTAATTGGACAGGTTCAAAGGGGTATGGACTTGCAATGATCATAAAAATCACCGCCAGGATCAATGAATAGATTGTCTTTACTAAATACATCGAGGCTACACGTTCGATATTATTGATCACTCGACGCCCTTCATTTAAAACATTCTGCATTCGAGCAAAATCAGAATCCAATAGAATGACATCTGAGGCAGCTCTTGCGGCACTGCTTCCATTGGCCATCGCTACACCGATATCTGCTTCACGTAACGCCAACACATCGTTCACGCCGTCCCCCGTCATGCAGACTGTATGATGGACCTTTAACGCTCGAATCAGTGATTGCTTCTGCTTTGGTGTCACTCGGCCAAAGACCGTTGTATTTGCCACTAAAGCTCTATAGTCGATTGGCTCTTCTAAGCTGGACATATCAATAAATGTCTCCGCGTTTTTGATACCTGCTTTCTGGGCAATTTTTGAAACGGTCAATGGATGATCGCCAGAGATGACCTTTAGCTGCACATCCTGCTTCGCAAAATAACCAAAGGTGGCTCGCGCGTTCTCTCTTAAATTGTCGGAAATAATCAATGTTGCAAGCAATTGCGGCTCCTGCAAAAGCTCTTCTTCTAGGAGGCCTGGATAGTTTACTAAAACAAGAACGCGCTGTCCTTCCTCCAAATAAGGATGAATTTTCTTTTGCAATTCAGGAGACAGATTTTTGAATATAAATTCTGGCGCACCAAACGCAAAACTCCCTTGATCCTTAAACGTCACGCCGCTCCATTTTCGTGCAGAAGAAAATGGCACGATTTTTTCAGCTTGCCAAGTATCTGCCGCCGGAAAAGCATCCCGCAAGGCTTTCGCTGTCGCATTTTGATCTTTGAGCTGGTTTAATAAATTTCCCATGATTACGCGCAAACGATCCTCAGATACATTTTCCAACAACGCATCCTCAAATCTCAACGTGCCATCCGTGATCGTCCCCGTCTTGTCCAGACAGATAACATCTACTCGTGCCAACGTTTCAATGGAAGGCAGTGCCTGCACCAATACCTTTTTTCGTGCCAGATTCGCTGCACCAACAGCAAAGGCCACACTTGTCAGTAACATCAGTCCTTCAGGAATCATACTGACCAACGCTGCCACCGTCCCTAAAACAGCCTGCTTGATTGACGAGGACGCTTGATATTGACTATAAAACAAGCCCAGTCCTACTGGGATGATCACGATCGTCAAAACAGCGATCATGCGATTTAATACCTTCGTCAGTTCAGAATTGTCTGTTTTTTTCGTTTTCGCTTCACTAGTCAATTGTTCCGCAAAATTATCTTTTCCAACAGCCGTTCCTTGATAGAAACATTCCCCAGCGGTTACGAAGCTACCACTGTACAATTGATCCTGCAACTGTTTTTGGACGCGATCTGATTCACCGGTCAACAGTGATTCATCGACTTCTACACCCATTCCAGATAACAATTTTCCATCTACTGGGACCTGGTCTCCATTGCGCAGATATAGGATATCGCCTAAGACAATCTCCTCCTGATCCACCTGCTGCAGCCGGTCTTCTCTCAAGACGACTGCTTTCGTTTTAGCCAAGACCGATAATTTATCGATCGTATGTTTTGCTCTTAATTCCTGAATGATTCCGATCAACGTATTAATGATCACGACACCGAAAAACAACGTGTTTTTTGGCGATCCCACCAACAGTACAAATACTGCCAATACAAAGTTTAAAATATTGAAAATATTGATCGTATTTTCTTTGATAATCTCTTTATCAGACTTTAATAAATTTTCTTCCGCTTGATTGACTTGCCCCTGTTCTATTCGTTGCTGAACTTCAGAGTGAGTCAGTCCATTCAAATCTGATGGAATCTCTACATCCTCAAAAGTTTCTTCCACCGTTTGAACGTCAATTTTTTTCTTTTTCATACGGCATCCCCTCGTCTCCATTTGTCGCACTCTCTCTTTTTTGATTCTAGAACTATCTTAACACGACTTACATTTTTAGTCGGGAGAAAACATTTTATAAAATATTCTCTTAAACTATCGGGATCATTTCCTTTTTTTACTTACTTAAGACAAAAAAAGAGCCGCATCATGCAGCCCCGTTCTTTATCCTATAAACATCATGTGGCATAGCCACTCCTCGGTAATGCTTAACGATTTCTCCGCAACGAACCATGCCGTTTCTTTTCGCCACCTTCTGCGAAGCACTATTCGTATCACGAATAATGGAATAAACTTCTTCTGCTTTTATGTGGGTAAACGCATATTCTTTACAAGCCCTCGCCGCTTCGATTGCAAAACCTTTATGCCAAAACGCCCGCCGGAACAAGTACCCGATCTCTAATACAGGGGTACCTGCAACTTCTTGCCAAGTCAAACCACATTGACCAATCAGTTCACCTGTCTCCTTCAAGCAGACCGCCCATAAACCAAAGCCATCACGGCGATAGTTGCTTAGTTGTTTATCCAACCAGTTTTGAACCTCTTTATCGTCAAAGGCGCCTTCATATGCATACATCGTTTGTTCATCTTGTAAAATAGCGCTTAGTGCCTCTTTATCTGTCTGTTGCAGCTCACGAAAATAGAGCCGCTTTGTTTCAATCACCACTTTGCCCCTCCTGCTTAGTCTAAAATGACTTTTTTTCCAAGTCCCCCAAAAAACTCGATCATCGTACAAAACTTGTTCAGCTTGAATCTTCCCTGCCTATTTCTAAAGTAACTAGCACCGTAACAAACTGCGAAAATTAAGACGGATAGTTACCTCACTTTAAAAAATCCTCTTCTAAGAGTACAAAAAAATGAGTGGGTGTTCACTTCCCAGACGATCCGATCAAACTTCGTGTTTTATCTGTTAGTGTTAAAGATTTTACCCATCTCACTATTAATAGCCTATAAAGGTAGGGCTCGCAAAAAAGCGATGCCTTGTAATTTGAGGCATCGCTTTTCCATTTAAATATCTTTTGGAACATAAAAACTGCGGTTATCCATTCCAAAAATGCGTTCTGTGTACGTTCCTGGTTCTGCATTTTTCACCGCACTAGACATCATTTGCATTGACGCATCGATATTATCGATTTGATGCAGGATCTCTGCTTCCATGATTCGTGGACGGACAGGCGATCCATATTCTAATAACCCATGATGGGACAAGACCATATGACGCAGGACAACGATGTCTTCATCTGCATCATTGATTTTCAGTTCAGCGCAGGCTTTAGTGATCTCTTCATCCACTAAAACGAGGTGGCCTACTAGGTTTCCTACGACTGTATATTCGGTAGAAGACGGACCCGTCAATTCAATTACTTTGCCTAAATCGTGAATAATGATTCCTGCATAAAGTAACGAGTTGTTTATCTGAGGGTACTCCTTCGCGATCGCTTTTCCTAGATGAAGCATGGTTAACGTGTGAAAGGCTAATCCACCTGCAAACGCATGATGATTGCGTTTTGCCGCTGGAAACTCAAAAAATTCTTTTTGATATTTATTTAATAGGAAGCGCACGATACGATTCCAATGCGCATTAGTGATCTCAAAGAGCGTTTTGTTGAATTCTTCTTCCATATCTTCACGCTTGATTGGCGCACGTTCCATATACAGTGCCGGATCATTTGGTTCATCCGTCTTCGTTGTACGTAGATGAATGATCTTGACCTGCGGATTGCCTTGATACATTTCTCGTTTGCCGTTCAATAACACGACCTGTCCAGCTTTATAGCGTTTGATCTCTTCTTCAGATGCGTCCCAAAATTTTCCATCGACCGTCCCAGAAGTATCTTGAAAAGTAAACGCGATAAATTTTTTCCCATTTTTGGCTAAGCGGACATCTGCATTCTTGATCAACACATACATTTCAAACTGCTCATCGACCGTTAATTCTTTGATTTTTTTCATCGTTGGACTCCCTTCAATTCCCAGATTGGCTGGTGAAGCTCTTGGTAATAGCTTACCATTTCTTGATCAGATGACAAACAAATGACTTGATAATTTTGGCTAAATTGCTGTAATAATTTGGCAAACTGATACTTCCGCTGATGGTCGTAATGCAGCCAGCCATCATCAATAATTACTGGGCATAATGGGTATTGCTGCTGCAAAGCAAGGTACGCAAAGCGAAAGGCCATCATAACCTGATCCTTAGTCCCCGTTGAAAGATTATAGAGGCTCAACTCGTCGACGGTCAACAGTCCTTCAGAAAAATCCAACCGGCTATGGGCATTGTTCGTCAATTCTCGAAAATAACTCGTTGCCTGTTTTAATAATTCAGGTAATTGCTGTTCGGATAGTTCTGTCGCAATGTCCTGCAGCAATTGATTTTCCAGCTTTGCTACTGCATAATCCGTCGTCAATTTTTCTACCAGCGCACGTTGCTGACTCTCTTTTTGATAAAGACTATCTAACGTGCCATCCGCCTGCATTTGCTGAATCTGCAAACGAGAGCGTTGCTCCTGCTCCTGTAGTTGTTGCAACAGTGCTTCTCCTTCTTGAAGCTCCTGTTTTAAGGTACGCAGAGATTCCTCGATTTTTGCAAGCGTCGTTTCATTTTTAAACAGCGGTAAGATCGTTTCGGTTAATTCACCTAAACGTGCTTGCTTTTGAAGCAATTCCGATTCCCGTTGTAAAAAGGCAGGAATTTCTGATGGATAAGCGATTCGTAGCTGTTGCAATACCGGTTGCTGTTGTTCTAAAAGCTGTTGCTGCTGCTTTTGCGCCTCATGGATCCGTTGCTGTAAAACGGTATTCTCTTGGTAGGTCTGAGCAAAGCGAATCTGTTCCATCTCTTTAGCAAATTGCTCCAGCGTTGTCATTTTTTCTGATAGATTCTTTTCATGCAGCGGCAGCCAATCTGCTAAAAATTCAAACTGCTGCTCATACTGCATCAATTGTTGACGCAATACCGATTGTCGTTGCTGCAATTCTTTATTTGACTTCAGTAAAGACAAATAGTTCAAGGCACGTTGATTTTCTTGTATCAGTGAAAATTCATTCTCAACACTAGACAGATTTCTTTGCAGCACCTCCGTTTGAAGCTTTACTGAAAGACGCTGTACTTTTTGTTGTCCTTTAGCTGCTTTTTCGGTCATTTCTGCTACTTGACCTTCATAAATGTCTAATTGGCCCAGCTTCTCCTGCCAAGTATCCTTATTGGCTGGTTTACTTTGCCGCATCACGCCTAGGATTCCGCAGACTACAGCGGCGATCATCAAAAGATAGCGAAATGGTGCTGGGACAAAGAATGCTATCAGTACAGTAACGCCTGCGGCGAGAAAGAACCATGGCGGATTTTTCTTTTTATTAAACAGCTCCGGATGTTTTTGTTCGTAGTCATTAAGACTAGCCTCCGCTTGATCCCGCTGTTCTTTGACCAAACGTAATCGAATGCGTTGTTCTTCTACTACCTTTTGCTGGGTCTGAAGCGGCTCGAAAAGCTGCTGGATCGCTTGCTCATCGGCAAAGGGGCGCGGCAAATTCTGCTGCCAATTTACCGGAGCATCATCTGTTTGAGCTAGTTTGATCGCCAGTCGCTGTTCTTCATCCAGCATTCGAGTGATCGTGACTTTTTCATCCAGCAATTGCTGGATGCGTTGTTCATTTTCTAAATAGAAATAATAGCGCGCAGACTCTTGGTTCCCACTGTACTTCTGTAGAGCAGCGTGCAGCTTTTCCTGTTCTTTCATTAATTGCTGATAATCTTGATAGAAGTCTTGCAGCTGCGCCCGCTCTTCTTCGGTCGCCAATGCGTGCAGATCCAATTGCTGCAACTCTAAAAATTCTGCGTAACCTGACCAGTTCATACGCTGCTGCTCGAGACCTAACTGACTTTCTTGCAGCTTTCGATTGCTTGCTGCTTGCTGGCTGACGCTTCGCTTCTCGTCCTCTGCTTGGCGAACAAGCTGCTGAAAACCGAGTTCTTGCGCTTCCTTCTCTTTGATCTTTTGTTTCAATTCTTGATACTGCTGCAACGCTTGATTCAACGGCTGCTTTCTTCCTCGAGGACGATAGATTGTTTCGTAGTTATTTTTTAGCTTCATCCGTTGCTCAAATAATTCATTGCTGCCAGACAACCCCATTGAAATCAATGCCTCATGAAGATTTTCTTCACTCAGAGTCTCTAACTGCTGAAGTTGTTCCTGCTGAAAGGTAAAGACTTGGCGAAACAACTGCTGATTTAACGGATAAAGAATCTTTTCTAGAAATTCATCATCGCCTTGCTGCCCATCCTCCAACCAGACCTTCGCTTTGCCTTTATTTTTGGCTTTGTATCGCTCGACCGTTACCGATCCATAGGTTGGATGAACAATCAGCAAGCGCCCACCAAAACCGCTACCGTCATTTGGCGTATAGTCTTGGCCCTTTTTTCGTTTTGCAGGAAAGCCAAATAGAATCGCTTGAATAAACTGATACAGTGTTGATTTTCCGGCTTCATTTAGGCCATAGACCAATTGATTTTTCGCTTCGAACAGGAACGACTGCTGACGCCATTTGCCAAAACTTGTGATCTCTGCTTTTTTAATCCACATCGGCGTCCCTCCTAAATCGATAATTCTTTGTCATTCTTTCATTTAACATTGCCAACGTCGTTGATTTAAATGCTTGATCCATTAAATAATGTACTTGCGGATGTTGTTCCAAATCACTTAGTAATTCATTAAAAATATCAGGCGCTTGATACGTCGCGATCAACTGTTCGACCAACTGTTGATCCACGGCAAGATACGGTCTTTCCGTCGGCCGTTCTGCTAACGTTACTTGCCATAGGAAAATAGTTTGAGGCACTTCTTCTTGTAACGCCTCTGCCAGCTCACCTGACGCCACTTGATAAGCCAATTCCTCACCCAAGTTTTCTGTATCCTTGAACTCCAGATGTATTAACGTGGGCAAATCCGCTGTAAGCTCTCGTATCAAAGGAAAGAGTTCGCGTGGCTGACGCACGCTAGCTAGGGAAAGCGTCCGTTTTTCCCAACGAATCGCTTCAACTGAAACGTTTCTCGGAATCAGTTGATTGCCTTGGCTTTCCACCACCGTTACACCTGCCAGATTTGTTTCCTTTTGCGTGTGTCCCTGAGGTGTTCCCGGATAAACCACATAAGGCTGCTGCAATAAAACTTGCGGCACATGGATATGTCCCAATGCCCAATAATCATAACCCTTTGTTGCTAATTCGGTTAGCTGAAAGGGCGCATAAGGCATCTGACCACCATGATACATCCCGATTTGAAAATCAACCGCCTCTTTGTGAGGAAATTGTTCGATCATCGCGTCACTGATCGTGGAATGCTGATAACTAAAACTCGTAATAGCAACAGTCTCCCCCATCGTTGTCACAAATTTTTTCGTTTCCACCTGTTCATTGTCGAATAACTGAATCGTCTCTGGAAAATCAAACCAATAACGTTCTGCTTGATAAAAATCATGATTTCCAAAATTCATGAAGACTGGAATTTTCGCTTCATCCAAGCGCGCCATCTCTTGAAAGAAATAACGTTGAGTTTTTAAGGTAGGACGATTTTGATGGAACGTATCGCCAGCGAACAAAATGAAATCAACAGCTTCTGTAATTGCTGTATCTACGATATTTTCCAGCATTTTTTTGTTCGCTGTCACAAGGTTTTCTTGAAAGTATTCTGGTATCGTCGTCAGACCTTCAAATGAGCGATCCAGATGCAAATCAGCTGCATGTAAAAATTTCATTTTTTCTCCCCCTATCAGTAAAGGCAACGGATTTATTTTATTTAATGAAAAATAGGCAGTTGCTCAATCCTGTATATTTTACCATAAAAAAACGAAAATTTGTTCGCCTTCCACGGATATGCTTAAGGTTTCCTTCAAGAAAAGCTATACAAGAAAAGAAAGCTATAGTATTATGACCATATAACTCAAAATGGTCATAATACTCAAAAGTAAACGATTCTTTTTTTACGTACATTATGACTAATAATTACTATTCGGTCAAAATAAAGAATAGAGGCGTTTTAATGAATACTTTCCAAATTGAAAAGCTATCTAAAGTTTACGGCGCTAAAGAATCAAAAGTTATCGCACTGGATGAGATTACTCTGGATATCCCTAAGAATCGCTTTATTGTAATTTTGGGTGAGAGTGGCTCAGGAAAATCGACCCTCTTGAATATGATCGGCTGCATGGACAAGCCGAGCTCAGGAACTATTCTGTTTGAAGGACAAGATCTCACTGGACTTTCCAAAGCTCAAATGACTGAATTCCGAAAAAATAAAATTGGCTTTGTTTTTCAAAGCTACAATTTATTGCCTGATTTAAGTGCCTTAGAAAATGTAGAATTTTCTACAGAGCTAGTCAGTAAAAACAGACAAGACGCTGAAGAAGCATTGACAGCTGTCGGTCTAAAAGACCGAATCACTCACTTTCCGGGGGAGCTTTCGGGCGGTGAACAGCAACGTGTCTCCATCGCTCGGGCCATTGCTAAAAAGCCGGAGATTTTATTATGTGATGAACCAACCGGTGCACTAGATTTTGAAACGGGGATCACTATTTTAGGTGTTTTAAAGGACATTCAAACTGCTACTGAAAATACCGTTATCTTTATTACTCACAATAAAGAGATCGCAAAAATCGCCGATACGGTCATCCGACTTCGAAGCGGGAAAATTTTATCTATTGAAGAAAATGACTCCCCGCTGTCCCCTATGGAGGTGGAATGGTAATGCGTGTACAGACAATTCTTTCTATTCGAAAAATAAAAAACAATTTTGCTCAAATGCTCGGCATGGGGTTGTTGATTCTCATCGCTGCCTTGTTTTTTACAACGCTGTTTACTTTCAAAATAATCTATGAAGAAGAAGTGACCGCTTTATTCCGTCAACAGCATTATGCAGCTGTCACCTTAACGGGGAATTTTACTGCTGACGATACGAAAAAATTGGAAGCTTCGCCTCACACCTCTACTATTGAGAAGCGGACTGTACAAGATTTTCGCAGCGGAGACAAAACGGTGCGCCTGATTTCTCTTTCGACAAAGCTGAATCAAGTAATTTTGGAGAAAGGACATCTCCCAAAGTCCACAGCAGAATGTGTCCTCATTAGTCAATACGCGCGTCAGAATAAAATAAAATTGAATGACACCTTCACGGTCAATGGACAAAAATTAAACGTAGTCGGCATTGTTCGCTCACCGGAATACATCTACTACTCGCAAAGTGAACGCTCTTTTTCTGCTGATTCGAAAACATTCGCGGTTGCTTTTGTTTCAAAAAATTTCTTTCCTTCTGCAAATCAACTTTTACTAGCCAGTACAACAAGCATCAAGGAAGCTGAGATAAAAAAGCTTCTTCCTTATCAATCCTTCACAGCTCAAAAAGATCAAATCAACTATCAAATGTATCAAGGTGATTTAGATCAATTTGTCTCTTTCGCATACATCTTTCCTACGATCTTCTGGCTGCTGTCTTTTGGGATCATCTTTATTATTCTGAGGCGGACGTTGCTCAAGGAACACAAGCAGATCGGTCTATTAAAAGCTCTGGGCACGACTAATTTTTCCATCATTAGGATATACACTAGACAATTTGTGCTGCTAGGCCTTTTTAGTTCATTGATAGGTTGTTTGCTGAGTTACCCTGTTACGGAGTTGTTATTCCGCATTTTTAGCGGCATGATCGAACTGCCTACTCTGGCCTATCATATTGACTCTCGCTATTGGGTGATTTCGTTAATGATTTCCACACTTGGTTGCGGCGTTTTTTCCTTGTGCTCCATGCTTGATATTCTCAAGGAGTATCCAGCCATTTCTATGAGGCAGAGAATTCCAAAAGTAAAAAGGACACGTGTGCCTTCAAGATTTCTTTCCTCCTTGTCCTTCAATACTCGTTACGCTTTTGCTGCCTCGTTAAGAAATAAAGGACGCTTTTTTCTAATGGTCCTTGGGATGTCCGCTTCAACGGGTCTATTGTTATTCTCATTAGGCTTTAACGACTCTATCCGAGGCGTGGCGGATCATTATTTTCAAACATTTGCCAAGTATGACTTTATTGTTCAATTACCGGAACCCCTCCCACTCGATCAAACAATCATACAGACTTCTTCTGTGATCGATCGCCAAGAAGCGGCATTGCAGCTTACAGGGACCGTCCACGATGAAGACTATCCGCTGATCATTACCTCATCAGATATAACCATTTTGAATCTGCCAACGGAAAAACTGAATCAGGGCTTGGTGATTCCTGAATATTATGCAAAAAAATGGCACGTATCCGTCGGCGATCAAATAACCATCAATGAAAAAAAAGCAACGATTTCTGCTGTTCTTCCGCTAAGTATGGGGTTAGCGGTCTATACTTCCTATGATTACGCGCGCACGCGCTTTAAGGAATTGCCAGCAGTCTACAATACCCTTTATGTAACTTCAGATCACCCTAGCAAGGGCGTAAAGCAATTAAAAGAAAAGAACCTTTTTTATACGACCGCCGAAGAAGATAAACAAACCTTTCGTTCTTTGTTGGACAACATGGGAATACTGATTGTTTTATTAGTGATTTGTTCAGTGATTCTAGGTGCTACAGTTATTTTCTGCCTGAACTTAATGAATTTGACTATTCGAGAATTTGAATACATGTTTATGAATATCATGGGGTATTCCAAACGACGAATTCTGCAAACGATCAATAAGGAAAATCTGCTGCAGCTCCTATTATCAATTCCTCTAGGTTTTTTTGCAGGAAACTGGCTATTAGCGGCTATAAAAGAACAGTTTTCACAAAATAGTTTTGCAATGCAGCCCAGTATCCGGTTGGAATCCTATATTTTTACAGCGCTGGTCGTGAGTATCATTAGTAGTTTTCGTTTGTTGATTTCCAATCGGTACATTGAAGGATTAGCTATTGTTGAAGGGTTGAAAGTTCAAGAAGAATAAAATAGCTCATTCGCTTATTTCAGTATATAATTGTCCTCAGAATAGGATTTTATGGAGGTGTGTCTGCTTTGCCGCGAGAATTAACACCGGATGAAAAAGCCCGCAATAAACAGATGTTGGTCGACAAGGGACGTGCGCTTGTTTATCAATATGGCATCAAAAAAGTGAGTGTGGATGATGTGGTCGCCTCCGCAGGGATAGCGAAAGGGTCGTTCTACCATTACTTTTCATCTAAAGATGAGTTTCTCTATGCGATTGTTTATCAGATCCATCGCGAATTATTTGGTCGTCTGAAGATAATTGCTGAACGGATCAAACCGTTATCGTCCCACGAACGACGACAAACGATTAAAGCGTTTTCCGACCAGTTCTTTTCCTCAAACGATATGATCTTTTTCGTGAAAGAGCAGCAGGAAATTCAGCGCTTTCTCTTACGGTATTCAAAAGAAAAAATGGCTGAACTGGAAACCTACGAGAAACAAAATTATCGAGACTTTTTTGCTATCTTGGAAATTGAAGACAAACACCCAGAAATCGTACAAAATTATGTTCATTTATTAGGTTTCGGGATGTTTCATCGAGAAGTGATGATCGACACCTACTTAACGGAAACTGTCCACATTATGTTGGACGGTTTGATGGACTATTTGGAGCTTTGAGTGTCCAGGTTCGCAGGTGTTTCCTCAAAGCAAAGGACTTTCGAACGATTACCTGAATAAGGAAGGATGAGTGTTCATAGAGAGAGACGAACTGATCAGAAAAGCCAAAGAGTTATTAAACGAAGGAAACACAGAAAAGGCGAAGGCATTTATTGAAGCTCACAAAGATGAATTAGGCGAATACTATGACAAAGTCAAAGTGTTGCTAAAATCTGAAAATATCAATAGTGTGATGGATCGATTCAAAAAATTTTTTTAGCAAAAAAGGTAGAAGCGGACGCTCACTCAGAGCACTGCTTCTACCTTTTTCTATTCCATTTGATTTAGCACACCATATACAGCATCTGCCGTCTGTCCCAGCGACTGGACTTGGTTCGTATTCGCCAATAAAATGATGTATGTCAATCCTGTATGTGTAAATGTATTGATCGTATTAAATCCGCCTAATACGCCATGACTAGAGTAGCTTCCTGGATTTACATAAAATCCCATCCCATAGGTGGAGGCACTTCCCGATGTCATCATTTTACTTTTTTCATTTTCATTGATCAGTTTTCCCTGCATCAAAGCTTGGTCGAAGAGATAAAAATCCGTGGCGGTCGTATAGATATCTCCTGCACCAAATAATTGAGAAAGGTTTGGCAATTGCGCCTTTTCTACACGGCCATTTTTTTCTTTATAGCTCTCAGCCATATTGGGGGTCGCTGTATTGCTTTGATAGAACCCAGTATTTTGCATATTTGCAGGGTCAAAAATATGCTCTTGAATGTACTCCTGCACTTTCTGCTTGCTGACCTGTTGCAAGATATAGGCCAACACGGCGTAATTGCTGTCCGAATAATGCCACGTTCCTACTGATGAATCGCTCCCTGCTGCCTCAATCTCCTGAAGAATCTGCTGAGGGAGTATTTCTTTGCTGCCCTCTGTACGTCCGGTCAATCCGCTCGTATGATTAAGCAAATTCTTCAACGTAATCTGCTGCCCATTGGGAAAATCTTTCATGTATTTTGCAACAGGATCATCAATAGTTAATTTTCCCGCTTGCTCTAATTGCAGAATGGCGGTAGCAATAATAGCTTTTTGCGCTGACCCGATATAGTATCGCGTGGTCGGTGTATTTTTGCGTTGTTTCTCCTGATCTGCCATCCCATAGGAGTGATTCAACACCACTTGGCCTTTACGCACTACTAATGCCGTTCCCGAAAAGCGTTGGTCAACCAATAATTGATTCAACTTCTGATTCGTGGCTTCTGGTAAAACCACTGCTTCCTTCTTTTCTGGCGTTCTCTCTGTTTCTTTCGTCGTTGAACTTTTAGAAGTCGAAGTCGACTCGACTGTTGATTTCTGTGTTTTCGCAGTCTGTGAATTCGACGCATGCCCGCGCCAAGCCATCAGGCCGCCTACTACTAGCAACAAAAGCAAACTGCCGCCAATGATTATTTTTTTCATCTTTATTCGCATCCTTATGGCTTGAAGTATAGCAATTTTCCAAAAGAATTGCTTCAATTTATTTCCATCTATCAATTTTCTTCGTTTTTTGTAAGACTCTTGTAAGGTGCGTAGCTTAAAGAATTCCTCTGTTCAATTGAAAAAAGCTCGCACTCTTTTCAACGGCAGAAAGCGGAACTCGCAGCTAGCTTCAAAACAAAGAAATCCTTTTTCCAACATTCGGAAAAAGGATCCTATCGTCATTCGCATACGATTCCGCTACACAACGCGTTCAGTTATTCGCTAAAGCAGCTTTTGATAGAGCTCGCGCTCTTTTGAACGGGAGAAAGCGGAACTCGCAATTTCTATTTTTTGATTAGCCTTCGTATAGTTCACGAATTGGAGTCATGATGATCCGGTTCAAGTCGTTGATGATCACGCTGAATGCTTGTTCTTTCACCATTAATTCGTTGATTAATTCTTCTTGTTGAACTTTTTCAGCTAATGCTTGTGCTTGTGCAGCATCTTCATCACTGAAGTCTTCACCGCGCATTTGTTTTTCTTGCAAACTTTGTTGGAAAGCTTGGAAGTCTTTGAATGCAGCATACGCTGTTTCGTTTTTCTTTAGTTCCGCGAAAGCTTCTTCTAAAGATTTAAATTCTGGTAGTTCACGGATTTCACGTTCTAATCCATTCGCTGAATCATAAATGTTTGCCATCTTTTTATTCCCTCATTTTCTATAAAAGTTACTGTTCTATTGTAACATGAATGGAAACGGGTTCACAGTTTAATTTCCCGGCTGGTATTGCTGCCACAATTCTTGGCCCTTTTCTTTCAATTTATTGGCGCCTTCTTTGGCTTTTTCAAAGAAATTCGCCGCCCCTTCACTGGCTTTTCCGCCAATGTCTTTTAATTCTTCCCGCCATTTATTCGAATCCGACGCTTGCTCGCCTTGGTTCACTTGATCTGCGGCAACGACTTTGCCGCCCGTAGCATAAGCGTCTGCGACTTCAAAGGAATATTGTCCAGCATACGGCAAGATAGATTCCGCTTCCGCTTTAAATACCTGTCCTACCTCTGACCCGCTTGTTCCACTTAAATAATGGGTCTCACTGACTTTTTCAAAGCCTAACCACGTCGAAATCACGACATTTGGTGTGTAACCGATGATCCATTGGTCATTTACTTTGTTTGCATCAAAGTTCGTTTCAGTCGTTCCTGTCTTACCAGCAACTGTGAAGCCTGCTGGTGCTGCTTGCGCGGCAGTTCCGTTTGAGAATGTCCCTAGAAGCATACTGGTCATTTCATTGGCAACTTCTTTAGAGATCACTTGTTCATATTTTGGTGAGCTGTTGTCTTCAATCACCGCACCAGTAGAATCAATAATTTTTGTGATCAAATGAGGTTGATAGACTTTCCCTTCATTGGCAAACGCACCATAGGCGGCTGCCATTTGCATCGGCGAGGTTCCTTTTTCCAGCCCACCGAGTGCCAAGCCATAATATTTATCTGATTTGCTTAACGGGATACCAAATTCTTCTGCTTTACTATAGCCCTTGTTCAATCCCATCTCGTGCAATAACCAGACCGCCGGCAAGTTCAAACTTTGTGCCACGGCTTGATACATAGGGACTTCCCCTTGGAATGTTCCATCATAGTTTTTCGCTTTGTAATAAGATTGCGGCTCATCCTTCAACACACTGTCTGGCTTATAGCCCGACTCTAATGCAGAGGCATACACGCTCAATGGTTTCATCGTAGAACCTGGCGAACGCTGCATTTGTGTCGCAAAATTATAGCTGCGGAAGATATGCTCTCCACGTCTACCGACTAAGGCTTGAACGCCGCCCGTTTTAGGGTCCATCGCTACAGACGCAGATTGCGGCATAGCACCGTCCTCAGCATTTGCCGGAAAATTCGCGTTGTTCTCATAAACGGTCTCCATTTGTTTTTGATAATCTTGATCTAATGACGTATAGATCTTGTAGCCTTTATTCAATAAATCTTTTTCTGACATTCCGTAGCGTTCCACGGCTTCATCAATGACCGCATCAAAATAAGAAGGGTAACGATAGCCCGCGTCCGCTGAAGAGTATGTATCATTCAACTCAGAACCCAGATCTGTCGCCTTTTCTTGTGTCTCTTGTTCTTTTGACAGCTTGCCATTTTCAACCATGACCGAAAGAACCGTGTTCCGGCGATTCACCGCATTTTCTAAATTATCGATTGGATTGTAGATGCTTGGCCCCTTCAACATGCCAATAATCGTAGCTGCTTCACCGATCGACAATTGGTTGGCGTCTACACCAAAATACCTTCTAGAAGCATCTTGAACACCCCAAACGCCATTCCCGAAATATGCGTTGTTTAAGTACATTGTCAGAATCTGATCTTTGTCGTACTTTTTCTCGATCTCAATCGCCATAAAAATTTCTTTGGCCTTTCGTTCTAAAGTTTGATCAAGGCTCAGATAGGCATTTTTAGCTAATTGCTGCGTCAAGGTACTTCCCCCGCCAGTAATGTGGCCAGAAGTGACGAGTCCTAAGGCCGCCCGTGCGATTCCCTTTATATCAAACCCGTGGTGATTGTAAAAATTTCGATCCTCGGTAGAAACAACCGCATCCTTAAGATAAGGAGAGATTTGGTCGCTCTCTACATACGTTCCTTTTTGTCCATATAAGGAACCCGCTTGTTCATTTTTTTCATCGTAGATAACTGTTGATTGCTTCAAACTGGATTGCAGTGTCTCAACATTCACCGACTTTGCTAAGAAAAATAGATAGACACTCATCACTAAAACACCTACGAGTGCTAATAAGAGCAATATTTTATTGATATGATATTTTTTCCAAATACGTTTGCGCCAGTGATGAAAACGAATCAAATAAGGCTTGATCCACTGCCAAAAAGTTTTTGTGCCGCTGCGAAACTTTTGCCAAAAAACTTTTGCACCACTTTTAAATTTGCGCCAAAATTCTTGAAAATCCATTTTTGGTCTCCATTCTATACAAAATTCAGACACAGTGTACCACAAATCAGCCATTCAACGCTTGGGGCTTGAGACGGATACACACTTGAAAGTATTCTAGCATGGGGTCTCAATGAAAAGCTGTTTTTTTTCTTAAATATCCATTAAAAGTGATACAATGAGCCAGATGAAACGTTTAAATTAGCCAAAACTAACACATTTATCTATAAAGGAGCACTATGATGAAATTCACGATGACATTGCCTGCCGACTTGTCAGAGATGACAGTCAAAGAATTATTGGAAGAAGAATGGCTCGTACCGCGAAAAGTCCGCCACTTCATTCGAACACGTAAAGGAATCTTGGTGAATGGCGAGGTTTGCCACTTCCAATCTATGGTCTCTCCAGGAGATGTTTTGACGATTACGATCGAGGCAAGCGACTATCCAGAACGTTCCATCCTGTTGGGAGACCGAAGGAAAATCAACGTTCTTTACGAAGATGAGCATTTGATCATCGTCAATAAACCCGAGGGAATGAAGACACATCCAAATCAACCGGAAGAAAAAGACACGTTGCTTAATCACCTGGCTGACTATTTATCACCTGATTTCCAACCACATGTCGTTCATCGGCTCGATAAGGAAACCAGCGGCGCAATTCTATTCGCAAAAAATCCTTTTGTCTTACCTATTTTAGGAAGACAACTAGAACAAAAGAAAATCTATCGTCGCTACCAAGCACTCGTTCACGGTACGATTAGAAAAGAACTGATTATTAACAAAAAAATTGGACGTGATCGCCATGACCGCCGAAAACGGCGAATCGATCCTAAAGGTGGCAAGCCTGCCGTAACACACGTGACCCCCATAAAGAACGTAGAAAATCAAACAGCGGTCTTCTGCCAATTAGATACAGGAAGGACACATCAGATTCGTGTTCACCTTGCGAGTATCGGGCATCCGTTAGTCGGTGATCCTTTATACAGTAAAAATCCCCATGGCAGATTGATGCTTCACGCGTATGAGCTCCACCTGCACCATCCCTTCACCAATCAGAAAATCGCGGTTCAAGCACTTCCCGGACTATGGGCGGAATAAGAAAGCCAGCTAAGACAGACATTCTGTTTTAGCTGGTCTTTTCGTTTCCATACCTCTTTTAATAGGAACAAAAAAAGAAGGATCAACAAGTGATCCTCCTTTTTGAATTCGTCTAAATCTTAGTACCAACCGTTAGATTGCCAGAAAGCTTGTGCGCCTTCCCATGAACCATAACGAGAAGTAACATATTGATCTGCCACACGTTCTTGGTTTGCTTCAGAGTAGTCACCATTTAAATATGAAGAAGATAATTGGTAACGTCCGATGTATTGACCGTTTGTAGCTGAATAAGAACCGCCTGATTCGCGTTGAGCAATCCATTCTTTTGCTGAAGAAGTTGCTGCTGGCGCCGCTGCCGGTGCTGCTTCTTGTTGAACAGGCGCTGCTGCTGGAGCTGCTTGTGCTTGTTGAACAGGTGCTGCTTCTTGTACAGGAGCCGCTGCTTGTTGAGGTGCTGCTTCTGTTGACTCTTGAACATGTACGGGTGCTGCTTGTGCAGGTGCTTTTTCTGCTTTTGCATCGCCGTCGATCGATAATTCTTGTCCAGCAAAAATCATATTTACGTTAGAAATTTTGTTTGCTTTTGCAATTGCATCTACTAAGCTGTCGTTCCCAGCGAATTTGTGAGAGATTTTAGATAAAGTGTCTCCAGATTGAACAGTATACGTTTCTGAAGCGTGTGCGTCTGTAGCTCCCATCGCTAAACCTGCACCTGCTGCTAATACTGTACTAAAAAGAAATGTTTTCCCTAATTTCATTATGTAACTTCCTCCGATTTTTCTTATGTCTTTTTTCTTCTGTCTTCTTGACTACGAGAGATACTTTATCATCCTTTTGTATTTCATGGGTAATAACAATGTAACAGTTCATTACAATAACATGAAACAATATGACAAAATCTCTCTGAGTGTGTCATTTTGAAATATATGACATTTATCCTTATTAATCAAAACCCCTATACCAAGCATCTTCAAGTAAATGTAACTGTTTTATTCTTGTGTTACAAAAGTTATCTTCAGAAACATTGAAATCTTTTTGTAATGAAATACGCCCACGCATTCTTGTTCTTTTTGAATTATATTGAAAATATTTTCTATAGAATTTGAATTCGACCCTTTATTTATAATAAAAAAATACTTCCACTCTATTCTAAGAGCAGAAGTATTTTTTATTTGATCCTTAGTCGTCGACGCCATTTTTTTGCTTGAGGACCGACGAGTTTATCCACTAAACGAATCTTCAGCGTTAAATAAAAATACAGCAAGCTTCCCGTTCCTCCAGTTACTAAACAGACCATTAACGCTGACCAGCGCAAGGATGGATCAAACACAAGATAACTCAACTGTCGCACGATAAACGCTGTAATCAACATGACCAGCGTTAAAATCAAGATTAGTACACAACGGCGAAAGGCTAATTTATAATTCGCACGGACAACACGCCGTAATTTCCACAAGCATAACCCGCACGTCAAACTAAGACCGATAACTGTCGCCAATAACGGCCCGTAAACTTCAAACAGTTCAATCAGCGGAACTTGGAGGACCACTTTTAATAAAAGCCCAGCTGCCCAATACCTTACGGCGATACGACTATGTGAGATTCCTTGGAGCGTCGTGGACAACATCATGAACAACGCTGAGACCAAGCCGGCCCAGCAAGCAGCGATCAGCACGCGACTTCCTAAAATATCCGCGGAATAAAAAACGGTATTTAAGGGATAAGCCAATAAAATCATGCCAAAAACCGCTGGCAGCATAATATACGCAAACAATTGTATATTCGTGTTGACTACTTTTGCGAGTTCGGGGCGACGCTTTTGCGTAAAGAGTTCCGTCAACATTGGTAAGCTCGTCATAGCAAGTGACGTCCCCAGAGCTACGATGACCATGGTCAATTTGTCTGGATTGGCACTAAATAATGCATAAAGATCGATCAATTGCTCGTGACTATAATTCGTATTAGCGCTCATGGTGCGGATAAACGTCACTTGATCAATCAATTTATAAAAGACGATCCCGCTCCCTAATAAAATAAACGGAACTGCTTGGCGAATCGTTTCAAGCAATAATTTTTTGGTATCAATCGTTCCTTTAGTGACGCTGCGTTCTAATTGCGGTTCATTGCGCTTACGATCATTGAACCAATAAAACAGCAGAACACCATAGGACCCGACCATCCCAATTGAAGCAGCAAACGTCGACTGGATCACTGCACTTAAGTAATCACCCTTCATCACCTTCATAATGATAAAAACACTTAAGAGCATATAGAAGACACGCAGTGCTTGTTCCACCAGCTGCGAAATTGCTGAGGGTCGCATATCCTGCTGCCCTTGAAAATAGCCTCGTAATACACTCATACTTGGAAACGCTACAACAGCGACACTCAAGGCTTGGATCACAGGAATCAATGCCCGGCCGCCGCCAGACAAGTTAGCCAGTATGGGTGCCATGAAGAACATCAAGCCGCCGAAGATGATCCCTAAAACAGCCGTTGCTTGGAGCGCTTTAATGAATAAGCGCCGACTCGTTTGATAATCCCCCATCGAATTATAACGCGCGATCTGCTTGGCGATGGCACCAGGAAGACCTGCTGTAGAAATCATCAAAAACAATGCATAGAACGTGTACCCCATATTGAATAATCCATTGGCTACGCGAGCATGTTCCCCCATCCAGGCGTACCACGGAATAATGTAAATCGCACCTAGCAGTCGCGAAAAGATACTTCCCACTGACAGCCAAGCTGAACCTTGGATCATTTTTTCTTGATAGCTCAGATCACTTGGTCGTGTCTCCTTCATGGTCTCCTCCTTCAAAAACATCACTTCTATTATAGTAAAGCTAAATCACGCATCTGACAATCACTCTTTACTTTTTCTATACTCGAGCTATGCTATAATAGCCTAGACTATATATTGGAGGTCTCAACATGCTGACACTTACCCAAATACAAGAATTACTTGAAAAAGAACACTTACTACGGGAGTTTATCACACCAACCACTTGGACATTGACGGCTCCTTTTGAGAAAACCTTGAAGAATCTTTCCTATGATTCACGCAACGTTGATAGCGACACGCTTTTTTTCTGTAAGGGAAATAATTTCCAGCAACGCTTTTTAGAACAGGCACTCGCAGATGGCTTGACTTGCTATATCTCTGAACAGCCCTATGAGGTTTCCGCAGAATTAGCTATTATTGTGACAGATATTCGCAAAGCCCTGGCTATTTTAAGTATGGCTTTTTATGATTACCCGCAAGAAAAATTAAAACTGATCGGAATTACTGGCACAAAGGGCAAGACGACGGTCGCTTATTTTACCAAACAAATTCTAGACATCGCGACAAATAAAAAGACCGCTCTTTTGTCTACACTAAACACAACATTGGATGGCGTAACTTTTTTCAAATCGAAGCTGACGACTCCAGAATCGTTGGACTTGTATCGAATGATGGCAGAAGCTGCAGCGAATGGAATGACCCATCTGGTGATGGAAGTCTCTTCCCAAGCTTACAAGGTGGCCAGAGTGTATGGCTTGACCTTCGATATTGGAATCTTTTTGAACATCTCTCCTGATCACATTGGACCAATTGAGCATCCGACTTTTGAAGATTACTTCTATTGTAAACGTCAATTAGTCGCGAACTCTCGTCAAGTCATTTTGCAGCACGAAATCGATCACTTTGACCTTTTACAAGAATTAGCTGCAAAAAAGAATATTCCAGTTATCACGTATGGGAACGAACAAGCAGACTATCAAGTTCAGCCTCTTGAACACCCTTTGGCGTTTGCGCTGTCTGGAACAACAGACGATTTGCATTTAAGCGGTGCTTACCAAATATTACTCGCTGGCGACTTCAATAAAGAAAATGCTGCTGCGGCACTGATTGCCAGTGCACTAGTCGGAGCAGATCAGGAGGCTGGCCGGAAAGGGCTCGCTGAAGCCTTAGTTCCTGGTCGAATGAATCTGCTTTTGAAACCTAATGGTGCTCACATTTATGTAGACTATGCACACAATTATTTAAGCATGAAATCCCTATTAGCCTTTGCGCGGGAACAACACCCCACTGGCGAACTTCTTGTGATTACCGGGTCTACTGGAAATAAAGCAGAGTCGCGACGTGAAGGATTAGGGCAAGCAATCGGCGAATACGCAACGGTTGCTGTTTTAACGAGTGACGATCCCAATTTTGAAGATCCTAAGAAAATTGCGGACGAGATTCAACAAGCAATCCACAATGATCGTGTTCAAGTACGATTTGAAGCAGATCGAAAAAAAGCCATTCGAGAAGCGATTAAGCAGGCGAACCCTGAGGATGCTATTGTCTTAGCTGGAAAAGGGACCGATACGTATATGACTGTGAAGGGTGAAGACTTGCCTTACGAGGGTGACTATCATTTAGCGGAAGAATTCATTAAAGACTAACGGGAGAACCCGTTAGTCTATTTTTATACTCTGAAGGACAGATGCAGCATCGGCATAGACTTCCGCCAAAAACTCCTTAGTCGGCTGTACACGCTGCAGTAGACCAGCAATTTGCCCCGACATCACGATTCCCTTTTGAATCTCTCCATCATCTGCTGCTCGCTGCAATGCGGACAAAGTAAATGCTTCCTCATCCTTTGAAGCCGTCAACTGATTTTTTAACCCGCGAATCGCACCTCCAGAAGACTTCTGAATCACCGTCGTTGATGTATCTTCAGCTTGTAGGATGGCTTGCTGATAGTGCTCATGGATCGGACACTCTGATACGGTCAAAAAGGCTGTTCCCATTTGAATCCCTTGTGCGCCTAATGCAAAAGCTGCCGCCATTCCACGCCCGTCACCAATACCGCCTGCTGCGATAACCGGTATCCCAACTGTCTGAACAACTTGAGGGACTAGCGCCATCGTCGTTGTCTCTCCAATATGCCCGCCAGATTCCATGCCTTCCGCGATTACACCGTCGATCCCTAATTGTTCCATCTTTTTAGCGATTTTTACCGAAGGAACCACAGGAAAAATCTTTATCCCTGCTTGTTTTAATCGTTCTACATAAGGCTTAGGTGTTCCGGCGCCCGTCGTGACGATTGTTACGCCCTCTTCAATCAGCACCTCTACTTGTTCTGAAACAGTTTCCATTTGCAGCATCAAATTCACACCAAAGGGCTTCATTGTACGTTCCTTTGTTTTTTGAATTTGTTCCCGTAAGTCTTCACTACTTAGGCCGCCAGCCGCAAGGATTCCTAAACCACCAGCTTCTGACACTGCACTGACTAGCGGGTAACGGGCAATATGCGCCATCGCTCCTTGAAAAATAGGATACTGAATCCCCAACAATTCCGTGAGAGTTCCCATCGTATCGTTCCTCGCTTCCTTTTTTCTTCATCCTAGCATATTTCCACAAAAAAATAAGCGCCCTGCAAAAATTGCAAGACGCTTCTTCTTAATTTGCTACGATATTCACCAGTTTATTCGGTACAACGATCACTTTGCGAATAGTTTTCCCGTCAATATTGCGTTGGATATGTTCGTCTTCCATCGCCAATTTTTCTAATTCCTCTTTTGCCAGATCTACAGCGACCATGACTTTTGAGCGAACCTTCCCATTCACTTGCAGAATGACTTCAATCTCATTTTCGACCAATGCTTCTTCATCATAGGTTGGCCAAGCCGCATAGGATATGCCGCCTTCATGACCTAAGATCTCCCACAATTCTTCAGCGATGTGCGGTGCGATCGGCGCCAACAATTGAACAAAGGCTTCTACATATTCATAAGTCAGTGCTTCCGCTTTATACGCGTCATTAACAAAAACCATCAATTGAGAAATCGCCGTATTCAAATGCAAGTGTTCCATATCTTCTGTCACTTTTTTAACGGTTTGGTTATAGACCTTCGTCAATGACCCATCGTTTAATGTCGTAATATGGTCGCGCATCTTGCCTTCTTCATCCACGATCAAACGCCACACACGATCTAAGAATTTCCGAGAACCCTCTAGTCCATTCTCACTCCAAGCAATCGACGCATCCAGTGGTCCCATAAACATTTCATACATCCGCAACGTATCGGCACCATACTGCTCTACGACATCGTCAGGATTGACAACATTCTTCAATGATTTACTCATTTTTGCAGGCGCTTCTTCCAATTCTTCCCCTGTTTCGATGCTAAACCATTTACCCTCACGTTTTTCAACCATGTTCGTCGGTACTAGAGCGCCGCGGCTATCACGGAAGCTTTGGCCTAAGATCATTCCCTGGTTGTACAATTTTTGGAATGGTTCGTTCGTTGGCACGACACCGATGTCATACAAGAACTTGTGCCAGAAACGAACATACAATAAATGAAGGACCGCGTGTTCTGCCCCGCCAATATAAAGATCGACTGGCATCCAGCGTTTCAATTTATCATAATCTGCTAACGCTTCTTTATTATGAGGATCAATAAAGCGCAAGTAATACCATGAACTTCCTGCCCACTGCGGCATTGTATTCGTTTCGCGACGGCCTTTTTTACCGGTGATCGGATCCACGACGTTGACCCATTCTTCGATATTCGCTAGTGGCGATTCGCCTGTGCCGCTTGGTTTGATATCTGTTGTCTTCGGCAATTCCAATGGCAATTCGTAATCCGGCACCAAACCAGTCGTGCCATCTTCCCAATGAATGACTGGGATAGGTTCTCCCCAATAACGTTGACGAGAGAATAACCAATCACGTAAACGATAACTAACTTCCTTTTTCCCACACTCGTGTTCTTCCAGCCATGGAACCATTTTATCGATCGCGTCTTGTTTGTTTAATCCATCTAGGAACTCTGAGTTGATATGCGGACCGTCGCCAGTGAAGGCTTCTTTATCCACATCCCCACCTTCAAGTACAGGAAGGATTGACAAGCCAAATGTTTTAGCAAATTCATAATCGCGTTCATCATGCGCTGGAACCGCCATGATCGCCCCTGTTCCGTAAGAAGCTAACACATAATCCCCGATCCAGATCGGCATTTTTTCACCATTCGCAGGATTGATCGCATACGCACCCGTAAAGACCCCTGTTTTTTCTTTGGCTAAATCTGTTCGATTCAATTCAGATTTTTTTGAGGCCTCTTCAATGTACGCATCCACTGCTGCCTTTTGTTCAGGCGTCGTAATTTTTTGCACCAATTCCAACTCTGGTGCTAAAACAGCATAGGTTGCACCAAACAACGTATCAGGACGAGTCGTAAAGACTGTGAAGGTTTCATCGCTGCCTTCAATCTTGAAGCGGACATTGGCACCAATCGAACGACCAATCCAATTACGTTGCATTTCTTTGATGCTTTCTGGCCAATCCACGGTTTCTAGATCATCCAGCAAACGATCGGCATAAGCCGTAATCTTCAGCATCCATTGACGCATTGGTTTACGAACAACATCATAACCGCCCCGTTCGCTCTTGCCATCGATGACTTCTTCATTGGAAATAACTGTTCCTAATTCTGGTACCCAGTTCACCGGAACTTCCGCTTCATACGCCAATCCTTTTTCATACATTTGTTCAAAGATCCATTGGGTCCATTTATAGTAATCAGGATCTGTCGTATTTAATTCTCGATTCCAGTCATAGCTGAATCCTAGAGAGTTGATTTGTCGTTTAAACGTTTCGATATTTTTTTTCGTAAATTCAGCAGGATCATTTCCTGTATCTAACGCATATTGCTCCGCAGGCAGCCCAAACGCATCCCAGCCCATTGGGTGCAAGACATTGTAGCCTTGTGCTCGCTTCATTCGCGAAATAACATCCGTTGCAGTATAACCTTCTGGATGCCCTACGTGCAGTCCTTGTCCAGATGGGTAAGGAAACATATCCAATGCATAAAATTTTGGTCTTTCAGGATCATCTTGGGTATTGAATACGTGATGCTTTGCCCAATATTTTTGCCATTTTTTTTCAATCGTTTTGTGATTGTAACTCATGTTGTTCCTCCTAATTTTGAATTCATTTAAAATACAAAAAAATCCCATGAAAGTTCTCAAAACTCTCATAGGACGTTATCAACGTGGTACCACCTATATTTATCTGTCAAAGAGACAGACCTCAAAAGAAATAACGGTCTTTAACCGGATCGATCGATCATGCTCCGAGGTAAGTTCGACTGTCCCGCATACACACTCTCAGCACCGTGCGCTCTCTGAAATGCGTTCGTTTCTACTACTCCTCTTCCAAGCAACAATATTCAAAGTAGTTTTATCTTAGCAGATTCCCCAATAATATTCAATGGAATTCCACTATTGAAATCCCGTTAAGAAATCCTTGAAAAAATTGTTCCACAGGGGAAACATGATATAATACTCCTGTTTAGAAAGGATGAATCAGAAAAATAATGAAAAATAAACCCATCTACCAATTAATCGGCAGTTTCACTTTGCTGTTTTTTGCGGCATTGTGTTACATCGTTCGATTTTATCCAGAAACACTCTCTGGTTTTGATCGCGGAATCATTCATGGCGTTCATCAGCTTTACCCTCAAATGAACGGGTATTTTTTGTGGGTAACAAAATTTGCGAACCCCATTACAATTATTCTTTTATCGTTCGTGTTCGTCGGCTTGTTCTATTTCAACAAACAAAAAATCACTGCACTTTGGCTAGCGCTTAGTATGGTGCTCATTAGCGGGATCGGCAATCACCTGCTGAAGCTCTTCTTCCATCGCGCACGTCCAACGATTTTACCGCATATGGTCTCGGAACATAGTTTCAGCTTTCCCAGCGGTCACTCGACGGCCAGCACGCTGCTATATGGAACGTTGATCTTTGTCATGCCGTTGTTTTTCAAAGAAAAAACGCCACGGTTAATCGCTCAGATTCTTGTAGGTCTGCTGATTTTTAGTATTGTTGTCAGTCGAATCTATCTAGGTGTCCATTATCCGAGTGATGTTCTTGCCGGCACTCTTTTCGGCAGCAGCTGGCTATTGTTCACCTACCCTATGTACAAAGAGAAAAAATTAGCTTACGATCTTAAATCAATCAGGAGGAAAAAATGACCTTTCAATATAGTGATGATGAATCCAAACGTTACCATTCATGGAACTACGCCCTGCGCCACGAATTCGGCGGGAAAATTTTTAAAGTGCCGGTAGATGGCGGATTTGACTGTCCAAACCGTGATGGTACGGTCGCACATGGCGGATGTACCTTCTGCAGCGTTTCTGGTTCTGGCGACATGATCGTCGCACCAAGTGACCCGCTGCCTCAGCAATTCCACAAAGAAATCGACATGATGCACAAAAAATGGCCTCATGTCGATCAATACATCGTCTATTTCCAAAATTTCACCAATACTCATGCACCTGTAGCGGTCATACGCGAACGCTTCGAGCAAGTTGTCAACCTGCCTGGTGTTGTTGGTTTGTCTGTGGGCACTCGTCCAGATTGCTTACCTCCAGAAGTCGTAGAGTATCTAGCAGAACTGAATCAGCGCCTGTATTTATGGGTTGAATTAGGTCTGCAAACAACGTACGAAAGCACGAGTGATCGCATCAATCGTGCGCATGATTATGCGACTTACGTGGATGCCGTCGCTCGTCTTCGTAAGCATAATATCAACGTGTGTACCCATTTGATCAACGGACTCCCTGGGGAATCCTTAGAGATGATGCGGGAAAATGTCCGCCGTACGATTTTGGATTCAGACGTTCAAGGCATCAAGCTGCACCTGCTCCATTTGATGCGTAATACAAAAATGCTGCGGGATTATGCAGAAGGACGTCTCCAATTAATGAGTAAGGACGATTACGTTTCCGTGATTTGCGATCAATTGGAGATGATCCCACAGGACATCATTATTCATCGACTGACTGGAGACGCGCCTTGGGATTCATTGATCGGCCCCATGTGGAGTTTGAAAAAATGGGAGGTTTTGAATGCGATCGACCAAGAGTTGCTTCGCCGAGACTCTTATCAAGGAAAGTTTGCTCTCAGAAAGGAATTTGAACATGCTTCTAACGGCTCTGCGCTTTAGTCACCAATTACTGAAGGACGTCATTGATGAAGGCGACCACGTCATTGACGCGACGATGGGAAATGGCAACGACACACGCTTCTTAGCTGAATTGGTTGGCAAGACAGGTCGTGTTTACGCCTTCGATGTTCAAGAACAAGCAATTAAAAATACGTATGAAAAACTAGCCGAATACAAGGATCGTTCCACCCTCTTTCTCGCTGGTCATGAGACGATTGACGAAACTATTTCTATCGATCAACCAATTAAGGCAGCAATATTCAATCTTGGATACCTTCCAAACAGCGATAAGAAAATCATTACATTGCCCGAAACGACAAAGCAAGCGATGACCGCTATCTTGAACAGGTTGTCTGTCAACGGTCGAATGATTCTCGTGATCTATTATGGACACGATGGCGGCGAAGCCGAAAAAAATGAGGTGCTACGTTTTTGCCAGGAATTGCCGCAGGAAAAATTTAGTGTATTAAACTATCAATTTATTAACCAAAAAAATAATCCACCCATTTTATTATGCGTAGAGAAAAAGAACGACTGAAGCTCTCAGTCGTTCTTTTCATTGAACCATTCTAATACTCGTTTGATCCAAGCATCCCAAAATACCCAGTCGTGTTTTCCTGGACCTTTTTCAAACGTCACATCCAGATTTTTTTGTTCCATTTTATGCGCCATGTATTGGCTAGCCGGATACAGTTCATCTTCCGTTCCGCAGGCCAAAAAGAAACGCGGCGCAGATTTTTCACTGTTCACTAACTCATTCAATAGGAAGAGTGGATCATTTTCTGATCCTTGTATTTGATCCAGTGGACCAAATACACCTGTCCAATAAGCTTCGTTTCGTACCAATAGCAAGCTTTCCACGTCAGCCAATACAACTGCTCCTGACAATGAAGCCACAGCAGCAAACTTCTCAGGTTTCGCTAAGCCAAGTTTCAATGCGCCATAGCCGCCCATCGACAATCCGGCCGCAAAGGTCTTTTCTCTTTTATACGTAATCTGCGGAAACAACTCATGAATAATTTCTGGTAGTTCTTCCGAAACGAATGTCCAGTAATGCATATCGTATGTCGTATCCGTATAGAAGCCCAGATCTGTTGAGGGCATGACTACCGCCATACGGTATTCAGACACATAGCGTTCAATCGACGTACGACGTTCCCAAACGCTGTGATTTCCGCCCATGCCATGTAACAAGTACAAAACAGGTACATCTTCAGTGGCCCCCACCGTCTCGTTTCCGATCTTTTTATGTGTCGTTTGCGGCAAGATGACATTCATCGCCACTTCCATTTGTAAAACGTTCGAGTATACATTCACCTGTAAAAAAGCCATCAACTAAAGCCCCCAGTTCGTTTATTCTTCGTTTAGTGTAACACTTCTTGACTGTTTGCCAACCATAAAGCTAAAAATGAGCGCAATGATAATCAACACTAAGCCTGCAAAATAAACCCAATGTAAACTATCAAAAAGAACCTTCCTTAATTCCATTCGTAAATCAGAATCAATTTGCAAGGCCGTGTGGGGATTGATCAACCGATTCATGATATCAAGATCTGCGATCCCCGCCTGAACCAACTGACGACCATTCGCAACATTCAGAATAATCCCAAAAAGCGAGACCATCACTGTTTGTCCAATCGTCCGCGACAACGTATTAAAAGAAGTCGCAACACCAATTTCTTCTTTTGGTACACTCGCCTGTGCTTCGACGGTCGTTGTCGTAACAGATAATCCATACCCGACACCTAAAACGCCCATGATGATGAAAAATAGCCAAAACGGACTTTGCTGCGGTAAAGCTAATAAAGTCCCGCCGCCAGCTAAAATAATCGTCAAACCGATGATAATGATCCTTTTTGCTGGATACTTGCGTAATAATTGGCCGGATAAAAAAGACCCATACATCCAGACAATCGACATTGGTGCCAACACTAATCCGCCAAGCCCTGCTGGTTTCCCTAGTACACCTTGCATCCACATAGGGATATAAACATCTAGTCCCATCAAAAAACCGCTGATCAATGCAGCCACAATATTCACACTGGCAAACGTTTGATTCTTGAACAAGTTCAAATTGATGACAGGATCTTCTGCGCGCTTCTCTGTTCGAATAAAGAGAACTAGCGAAAGGACGCTGGCTGCAAATAAAGCAATGACTGCTGCTGACAGTCCGCCATCACCTAAAAGCTGGAAGCCCAATAGAAGGCTGACCAATGTCAACATTAAAAATAAACTCCCAAAAATATCCATTTTTTTCGCCTGATGCACTTTTTTCTCTTCTATAAAGAAATACTGCAACAAACCGATCAACGCTAATCCGATCGGAACATTGATAAAGAAGATCCAGTGCCAACCAACCGTATCGACGATCAAACCACCAGCCAAAGGACCAAATACGCTGGCGACACCCCAAGCCGCACTCGTCAATCCAAGTACCTTCGCGCGCTTTTCAATATCATATAAATCCGCAATGATCGTTAAAGAAACAGGCATGATCGCTCCCGCGCCAATCCCTTGAATTCCTCGAGCGATAATCAACGTCATCATTTCATTGGACATGCCGCACAAGGCTGAACCCAAAACAAATAATACTATTCCAAAAATAAAAATCGGCTTTCGCCCGATTTTATCCGCCAGTTTACCATAAATCGGTGTAATCATGGCATTCGTCAATAAATAAATCGAGAACACCCAATTCATGATCTCAATACCATGTAGACTTCCAACAATCGTTGGCATCGCTGTCGTCACAATTGTTCCCTCGATCGCCGACATAAATGTGGCAATAAAAATCCCCGCTGTCACAACTTTCACATTTGTTTTTCTCTTCATTTCTTCCTCCAAGATCCTATAATTCTTTTCTAACCCTACCATATATTCGCCAATAGTTGCTATACTTTTTTGATTCAAAAAAAGAGACGGTCTATTGATCACTGATCAATAGAAACCGCCTCGTGAACTCCACAAATAAACAAATTTATGTCTGTACGATCTATCCTAAATTCAAACTTTTTTTCAACACATCGACTTTGTCTGTATGCTCCCAAGGCAAATCAACATCTGTACGACCAAAATGACCATACGCTGCCGTATCGCTATAGATTGGACGCAAAAGATCCAACATCTCAATAATTCCCGCTGGCCGTAAATCGAAGTTTTCGCGAATCGCACCAATCAATGCTTCTTCGGAAACCTTGGCTGTACCGAACGTATTTACTGAAATAGAAACAGGTTGTGCCACACCGATCGCATAGGCAAGTTGAACCTCCACTTTTTCAGCTAAGCCGGCAGCAACAATATTTTTAGCAATATAGCGTGCCGCATAAGAAGCAGAACGGTCTACTTTTGTCGCATCTTTCCCAGAAAATGCACCACCACCATGACGTGAATAACCACCGTATGTATCTACGATAATTTTACGTCCAGTTAAACCAGCATCCCCCTGAGGTCCGCCAATAACAAATCGACCTGTTGGATTAATAAAGTATTTTGTTTGATCATCCAATAATTCAGCAGGAATTTCATGCTTGATCACTTTTTCCATTACGTCCTTTTGGATGGTTTCATTCTCTACAGCATCATTATGCTGAGTGCTGATAACCACTGTATCCACACGCAAAGGCTTGCCATTTTCATCATATTCCACAGTGACTTGTGATTTAGCATCCGGTCCGAAATAAGCTACTTCTCCCGATTTACGCAAATCTGCTAAACGTTTTACCAAATGATGACTCAATGAAATGGGTAAAGGCATTAATTCAGGTGTCTCGTTCACTGCAAAACCAAACATAAGGCCTTGGTCTCCAGCACCGATTTCATCTAATAACTCTTCTTTTCCACGAGTTTCTAACGCATCATCCACCCCTTGTGCAATGTCAGGAGATTGTTCATCAATTGCGACTAACACTGCCACATTGTCACCATCGAAACCAAATTTCGACTCTGTGTAACCAATGCGCTTGATTGTTTCACGAACAACCTTTTGGATATCTACATACGCTGAAGTAGAAATTTCTCCAAAAACTAAAACAAGCCCAGTCGTCACAGATGTCTCACATGCAACTCTGGCTTTCGGATCCTTTTCCAAAATCGCATCCAAAATCGCGTCACTGATTTGATCAGCAACCTTATCCGGATGTCCTTCTGAAACTGATTCAGATGTAAATAAACGACGTTCTTCCATTATAAATATTCCCCCTAATTTTTATTCGGTTACAAGGAATCTCTGGCTTTTTCCAGAGCCTATCGGGAACTTGCAACGACTCGATTATAACAGAAAAATAGCCGCTGTCACTAATAAATATATCAATAACTTTGAAAACTTACGAAAAGCCCTTTTGTGTACAAAAAAAAAGACGTTTCTAAACGTCTCAGCATGACCCGTACGGGACTCGAACCCGTGTTACCGCCGTGAAAGGGCGGTGTCTTAACCGCTTGACCAACGGGCCACAATAATAATAAAACGGAGAAGGAGGGATTTGAACCCTCGCGCCGGTTTCCCGACCTACACCCTTAGCAGGGGCGCCTCTTCAGCCACTTGAGTACTTCCCCAAAAACCAAAAAAGATTTTTAATGGGCCTAAATGGACTCGAACCATCGACCTCACGCTTATCAGGCGTGCGCTCTAACCAGCTGAGCTATAGGCCCTTCATAAAAA
>NZ_NIBK01000001.1:2784060-2785289 GCF_002174375.1 Enterococcus sp. 12F9_DIV0723
GCGGTCCCGACGGGATTTGAACCCGCGATCTCCTGCGTGACAGGCAGGCATGTTAACCCCTACACCACGGAACCGTATTTTTTAGTTTTTAATTGCGGGAGCAGGATTTGAACCTACGACCTTCGGGTTATGAGCCCGACGAGCTACCAGACTGCTCCATCCCGCGATAATAATATTAAAAAGGAGGATAAGGGATTCGAACCCTTGCACGGTTTTACCCGCCTGACGGTTTTCAAGACCGTTCCCTTCAGCCGGACTTGGGTAATCCTCCATAAAAGAGTCACAATGGACCTTGTAGGACTCGAACCTACGACCGGACGGTTATGAGCCGTCTGCTCTAACCAACTGAGCTAAAGGTCCTGGCTCGAATGAAATCGCGGCGGAGGGGATCGAACCCCCGACCTCCCGGGTATGAACCGGACGCTCTAGCCAGCTGAGCTACACCGCGTTATTAATAAAAAATGGAGCCTAGCGGGATCGAACCGCTGACCTCCTGCGTGCAAAGCAGGCGCTCTCCCAGCTGAGCTAAGGCCCCATAATTTTATTTCTATCGGGAAGACAGGATTCGAACCTGCGACACCTTGGTCCCAAACCAAGTACTCTACCAAGCTGAGCTACTTCCCGAAATGCACCCGAGAGGACTCGAACCTCTAACCCCTTGATTCGTAGTCAAGTACTCTATCCAATTGAGCTACGGGTGCCTATTTAGTTAATGCCGAGGACCGGAATCGAACCGGTACGGTGATCACTCACCGCAGGATTTTAAGTCCTGTGCGTCTGCCAGTTCCGCCACCCCGGCGTTTTCCTCTGGTCTTCAGGAAAGCGGAAAACGGGGTTCGAACCCGCGACCCCCACCTTGGCAAGGTGGTGCTCTACCACTGAGCTATTTCCGCATGGTGCCGGCTAAAGGACTTGAACCCTCGACCCTCTGATTACAAATCAGATGCTCTACCAACTGAGCTAAGCCGGCATACAACCAAAAAAAATAAAAATGCGGGTGAAGGGACTTGAACCCCCACGCCGTAAGGCGCTAGATCCTAAATCTAGTGCGTCTGCCAATTCCGCCACACCCGCATATACTTATGAGCCGTACTGGGCTCGAACCAGTGACCCTCTGATTAAAAGTCAGATGCTCTACCAACTGAGCTAACGGCTCAAATGGAGGTTAACGGGATCGAACCGCTGACCCTCTGCTTGTAAGGCAGATGCTCTCCCAGCTGAGCTAAACC
>NZ_NIBK01000002.1:0-261943 GCF_002174375.1 Enterococcus sp. 12F9_DIV0723
GGTTCAAAGTTCTTTTTAAGATATTTCCGCTCACTCTATGTGATCTATTCAGCTCAAAAAAATCTCTGATTTTTGAATGCTTCTCAATTACTCAGTATTCTGCATATAAAGAAAACTCCAAAAAGCAGATTTATAATTCTGCCCCTTGGAGTTCATGATTCATTTATAAATACCGTCTAACCTTCGCTTGATACTGACGATAGCTCTCGCCAAAAGTCGATACCAGATAAGTTTCCTCCCCACGAATTTGCCTATCAAACAAAATAAATGCAGTCATTGCTACTGCAATCACAAGTATATTTGGAAAGGTCACTGCCAAACCAAGATACAAAAAATCAAATGCCACAAAGGCCGGATTGCGGCTGAAACGGTAAATTCCAGTAGTTACCAATTCAGTCCTCTGCTTTTCATTGTACCCGGCACGCCAATTCAGTCCCATCGCCCTGACCGCGATATAAAAAAGAACTACTCCCGCAAAAATCAGACCTAAACCCAAATACACCCAAACGGTTCGATTGATCTCAAACAGGATCGGCGCAAGGAACTGCAGCACTCCACCGACGCCTGTCATTATTTTTAAAACGATTTCAAAATACTGCTCATTTTTTACATCTTTTCCTAATAAATTAACGGTGATTCCTTGTTTTCTCAGCAGCAACCCTTTCAATAAGTAAATCAGATAAAACAGTGTAACTCCTGTGAATGCGAGAATCCGTACCAACATTTTCATTCCTCCTCAATAAAATATGAAAATATATTCATATGTTTATTATTTCATATGAGTGCAAATCGGTCAAGTCTTCTATCGAATCTAACTAATGATCATAGACTTGAAATGATTGATTAAAAATGCTCCAAAAAAATACTCCTTCAGCTTAGCAATGGTAAGTAACCGTCACTAAACTTGAAAGGAGTATTTCATTTATTTGTTAAAGCGGAACATTAATAACCTCATGGGACAATGCTGGAGCATCGGCTTCCTTCGCATTGAATCCGGTTAAGCGGAAGGACAGGTTGAATTTTTCGAAGGTTGTTCGATATTTTTCCAGCTGCCATTGACCACAGGAATAGCTTCCCAGCGCATTTTGCTTGTAATCGATATTCACTACGACATACTCTCGCTCTTTTAGATCACAGGTATGTTTAGCGTTATCCAGATCGGCCTCTTCAAAATAAGAAGTACTGAAATTGAAGCCTGCTTCATCTGCGGCGAATAATCCCTGCCCGCGATCATCTGTCAGCGCTACCCATCTTGTATCCATTCTGTTTCCGTTAGCTTGAGGAACAACATAATTCGTAAACATCTCTTCGACAGTTGAGCGATAGACACCCAGATACCCTGCTTCTTTTGAATCCGTGTAGTTTTCTCTTGGTCCCCGCCCTAAATAGTTTACTTGATTCATGTCCTTATTCACATGCATCGATACACCTAAGCGCGGCAGCATATTTGGCGCGGAGTCGATCTTCCCGCTAGGAGTCCCCTCCAGGTTGAATAAAACATCGCCGCTTCCGCAGATCGTATAGCTATAGGTGCATTTGTAATGCCATGCACTGTTTGTTGTTGAATTGATCGTATTAACGGTGATCTGAACGGCTTGATCGATTTCCTTCCAGTCAAAGGATTCGACAATTTCATGCTCTAAATGCAAGAAATACTGTTTTTTCATCTCATTGATGATTTCCATATCGTTACTGATTGGTGCGCGCCACATGGTGAATTTCGGTCCTCGTTCAACGATCGTTTGACCGTCTCGTACCAATTTTAGCAGCGTGCCTCTGACTGTATCAAACGTGACAATAAAGTCTGTTCCTTCAATACTCAATGTCGTTTGTGTCTCATTAACCTGCAACTTTCCGTTTGGCAGAATCTCAACGCCTGCTGCTTTGATTGGAAGCTCGAAGCTGGCTGAAGCTAATTCGTAGCCTTTTCCTGCATAGGCTGTTGTTGCTTTTAATTGATAGGAAATGTTTAAGAAATAGCTTGCGCCAGGTTTTGGTGCGAGATCCAAGTTATATGGCAAGCTTAATTTGGCTTTCTCTCGCGCTGGAATCGAAGGCAGCGAAATCGTTCCATCTTCAATCAGTGTTTCATCCTCAAGAATTGAAAAATGCAGCTCAAAAATTTTCAGGTCTTGGAAATCAAAGCGGCTCAACAGCTCGATTTCTCCTTTGTTCAGATCGATCGCTGTCGTCTGGATCGGTTCGATCACCTTTTTGTATTCATACAAGCTTGGCGAAGGCGTGCGATCCGGCATCAGCATCCCGTCAATACAAAAATCTTTATTTGAAGGATCATCGCCAAAGTCTCCGCCATAGCGATAATATTTTTTCCCATCCTCAGTATAAGATTCAATGCCATGATCAAACCATTCCCAAATGAGACCGCCTTGCAGTTTATCATGGGCATAAAACAAATCTTGATATTCCTTCAGGTTTCCAGGTCCATTCCCCATCGCATGCCCATATTCACACAGGATATGCGGCTTTTTTGATTTCTCAATGATCGTACTCATTAATGGTTGCTTCGTCGGATGCTCCAACCAGCTATACATGGTTGAGTAAATATCCGCAGCTTCTACATCGAAATCTCCCTCATAGTGAACCAAGCGAGTTGGATCCATTTTTTTCGCTACTTCGGTCATCTTCACAAAATTACAACCGAAAGCCGACTCATTTCCCAGTGACCAAAGGATAATGGACGGATGATTTTTATCCCGCTCGATCATTCGAACCATTCTGGAAACATAGGCCAGTTCCCAGTCAGAATCGTTACTGATCCAATCATATTTTCCAGTCAGCTCAAAACCGTGGCATTCCAGATCGGTTTCATCGATCACGTACATCCCATATTCGTCGCAAAGATCGTACAAGTAATACGAAGCCGGATAATGACTCGTTCGAACGGCGTTAATATTGAACTGCTTCATTAAGCGAATATCTTCTTCAATTTCTTCCTTCGAGACGACACGGCCATTTCTAGGATTGTAATCATGACGATTGACTCCTTTAAACTTGATCGCCACACCGTTGACCAAGAAGACCTCGCCAGCTAAACGAATATTTCTGAATCCGACCTTTTGCGGAATCACTTCAACCAGCTTCTCCCCTTCGTAAACCGAAATCAGTAGCTGATACAACTCAGGTGTTTCCGCCGTCCATTGAGCGACGTTGGGAATTTCCGCCTGAAGACTTTCCTGTTCGCTAGTGATTTCTTGACGCAATACCTCTTGACCAGAGGAATCAATCAGTTCTACTTCAATCCGTTGACCCTTTCTTTCTCGCAGAGTGAATGAAAGATCTATCAAACCATTCTTATAATCATCGTCCAAATCAGCGACGACTTTAAGATCGTTGATTCCCTTAGTAGGGACGCCGAGTAATTCCACATCTCTAAAGATTCCGCTGAGCCACCACATATCCTGATCTTCCAGATAAGTTCCGTCAGACCATTGATAGACTCGAACCGTCAAATCATTGACAGCATCCTCCTGAACGAGTTCAGTAATATCAAACTCCGCTTCATTTCTAGCACCCTTGCTGTAGCCGACTTCCGTTCCATTGACCCACACATGGTAAGCCGAATCGACCCCGCAAAAACGCAGAATGATTTTTTTGCCCCTAAAGCTTTCATTGATGCTAAACTGCCGCTTATAGATTCCTGTCGGGTTTTCCGTTGGAACATACGGCGGGTTAATCGGAAAGTTGTACCATAGATCGGAATAGTGCATCTTGCCATAGCCTTGAACCTGCCAATTACCAGGAACCTTAATATCCGCCATTTCTCCCGTATCAAAGTCCGGCTCATAAAACTTGCTTGGACTATATTCTGGTGCATCCACCAGTAAAAATTTCCAAACACCATTTAAATTTTTAAAGGCATGTGTATATTTGTTTTCATTTAGCAGCGCCTTTTCTTTAGTTGGAAAGGTCGAAAAATGTGCCCGTGGTTCTAATCGATTGATCTGATCTAATTGATAGTTTTCCCAAATTTTCATTTACCAGTCACCTCTACGTTTGTCTCTTCATTGTTCAATACTTTTGATTTTCTTTCATAGCGAATCCAGCAGATCCACGCAAAGCCCATAAATATCACTAGTCCGACGACATTGTAGACCAGCATCCCAATCGGACTCGCCTCACCCGCCGGCAGCGCCCCGTTTATCTCAGCCATGATCAGCTGCGGATCAGGCACTGTTGACATAAAGAAGACGAAAATGAACAGCACTAATAACGCGATGCCGGAAAAAATCCCAAATTGGCGACTGCCGAATTTAAAGCTACGGGACATTGAATCCTTCTTCAGGCGCAGACCGATATAAGCGATCAATAAAAACAATACCGGCAGCAACGATGTAGACGCTGTCATATTGATCAAAGTAGAAAGGAAGCTGTCCATATTGCCGATTCCCAATGCTGGAATGATCAGCAGCATCGTAACGATCACACCTTGTACAACCAACGCATTTGTCGGATTCCCCTCTTCATTTGTTTTCACCAGCCATTTGCCGAAGACCCCTTCTGGAATTTCCGAGAAAAAGACTTTTACAGGTGCCGCAGTCCATAACGCTAATGAACCGAGACTGCCGATAAATAAGATCAAGCCGACTAGCCGAACCATCACACCACTTGGAATATGGAAATACGCACCCAAGATTTTGAAGATATCGAAGATCCCGTTTGAGAAATTCCCCTTCAAAACATCCATCGGCACGACAAACCCAACCGCTACAGCCCCTAAAACATACATGATACCAACGATAATCGTGGCTCCGATCATCGTCCGAACGAAGGTCTTATTGCCGCCCTTAACGTCCTTGATGTAGACACCGATACTTTCTCCGCCGCCGACCGCTTGCAAGATCCACGCCATCGTCATGAAAAAGGTCCAGTTAAAGCTTGGCGTAACCGACTGCATCGTAAAATCCTGTGCCGGCTCGTTACCTAGTCCAAAAACAACCACAAAGGCCAGAACGACAAACGCCACACCCATAAACAATCGGGCACTCCCGGCAAAACTAGTGACTTTTGAGATCCATGACACACCTTTGATGCAGACCCACGTCATCAGCCAAAAAAGAAAAATAGATATGATTGCAATAATGATTGTGCTGTTGCCGCCTTGAAAGATATTTCTTCCTACAAAAGCATACGAACCGTAAATTAATGTATTGGGCAACAAGGAACAAAAGTAAAATAGATTAACGAAAAAATACGACCAGGCGCCTAAAAAGGCCCATTTATCACCCAAAACCGATTGCAGCCAGCTATGAACACCTGACTCTTTCCCAGAGTTAGCAGAAGCGAATTCTGCAATCATCAGAATAAACGGTAAAAAATAAAAAATACTGCCAAACAAATACCCCGGAATTGTCGCTAACCCAATTTGAATACTGTTATTAACAATGCTGGGAAACGCGAATACCGCTGAGAAGGTCATGAGCATCAATGCGACCGATCCTAAGCGCTGTCTTGAATTAGAGTTTTCCATCTCAAACATCCTTTCAATAGTTACTTACACATTGATTTTATAGCGCTTTCATGATATAAAAAATAAGAAATGTTTCCAAAAAATTGTAATAATGTTGACATTTTTAAATTTGTACTCAAGGAGGAATCGAATGTACAGCTCATTATCAAACGACATCAGTATTTTGATCAATAATGATACACTAAGCTCTGATTTCCATGTTTGTGAAGTTGGATATGAAAAATGTCGCTCAACCAAGCCTACGGAATATGCTCCAATCGATTATTGGGTAATCCACTACTGTATCGAAGGAGAAGGTTTCTTCTCAACACCATTTTTCCCCGAAAGAAAAATCACGGCCGGAGATTTTTTTATCATTCCTTCGAATTGTAAAAATGTATATTATCCCAATCGCGAAGACCCTTGGCAGTACCGTTGGGTCGGGTTCTCTGGAAAATTGATGGATCACTATTTTTCTAAGGTAAAATTAGACAAGTATCATTGTGTCATTACCCGTTCCTTTGATCATCGGATCGATGCCCTCTTTCAGGATATCTATGATTTCTTCAAAGAGAACGATCATTTTCGCACGATGGCTTCTTCCTTCATTCTATTCGATACCATCGATCGAATGAATCTAAAAACGGACAATCCTTCACAAAGTGAACAGCTTTTTAAAAGTATTCTGACCTATATCAATGATAATATGTCGGAGAATCTCAGCGTCAATCAGATTGCAGAGGCGAAAAATATTGATCGAACCTATCTCTATAAGCTATTTCAAACCCATAAAGGCATTGGACCCAGTGAATATATTCAGGATTTGAAGCTTCAAAAGGCCTGCTCCCTACTGCGGAAAAGTTCACTGACGATTACGGAGATCGCCTACGAGACTGGCTTTTCTTCCTCTTCCTATTTTTCAAAGTTTTTCCATTCTAAGCTCAACATTTCTCCTTCGACCTATCGGAAAAAATTTATTATTAATTGATATTACAAAGAAACTGAGACACTAAAAAAATGAATAATTTACTATATACAGTTCTCTTATACACATCTAGATGTGTATAAGAGACAGCAAAAAAAGGTGGCCTCAAATTCCGAAAGGAACATCTGAAACCATCTTTTTCGTTATATGGAAGTGATACAATAAAAAAACAATTTAGTATATGAAGTGACCCTCAAAAGTTAGATTTTTGGTCTAACTTTCGGGGGTCGGTTTAAAAATAAATTTGGATGTGGTTTTTCTAATGCCAAAGCATAACTATTAAAATGATACCAAATTATTAATTGGATTTGAGTCAACATCATGAACGTATTTTAGTAGAGACGGTTATGGAATGGTTATACTAAAGTGAACAGAAAAAATAAGCGGATTGAGAAAGGACAACTTTGTATAGCCATTCCAGTTGAATCGCAAGCCTTTATCCAACAACTTGCGCAACCCTTCCAAGAGATCGCGCGGAAGTGAAGGACAAGCAGTTCGCATCGGAAAACTTCGCAGATAAGCCGATGCAGGATAGATGAAAAGCGGATCCTTAAAGCCCTAGTAATTCTACTGGACAATGCTTCACCTCAGAAACTAACGCCTCCGGATACGAATGGTGATAATAGACTGGCAGCTCACGAGACATTTTTTCACACAGTACGATCTTCTCCTGGAATGACTGCCCGCTATCCACTGCGTCAAATTTCCCAAAGTCACGCTTTAACGACTTCAAAATATCCGCGTCCACCCATTTTTAAATGAAACGACCGGCATGCCAAGTCTCGTAATCCTCACCGTGACTCATTTTTTTGTACCATTCGAGGGTTTGCAGGAGCAACTGTTTGCACTCGGCATCCCGCAGATTAGCCGTCCATAGCTCATTGCGAAAAATCTGCTTGGCTAAATAAATCGCCAAAAAACCGAAGGTATTCGCGGTATACGCAGAGCTTTCTTCGCTGATCGGTATCGTTTTGGATTGTTCGAACAGCTAAGGGGTCTGCCGTTGCGCATCGCCGATCTTATTCATAAATACTCTCGCACCTAGACGAAATCAATCCAGCGGAGCCCACTGCGCCACATGCTGCTGGAACATCGCGAACGAATAAATCACAAAATCCACCTGATAGATCTGCCTTTAAATAGCGAGAGCCACTCCAATCCACCACCGCCGTTTGGGACCGGAACTGCTGTATTCAGCACACCAAAATTTTCGAGCCATTCACTCGTGTTCAGATTTCGATTAGTTGGTAGAACTCTTTGCTATCCATCACACACTTTTTTTCCTTGAATCAATCTTAAATCCAGCCAAACTTCATACATGCATTATAAATTCCGTCATCAACATTTTGATCAGTCACATAATCTGCCAGCTCCTTTAATTCGTCCACCGCATTGCCCATCGCGATACTGGTCCAGCGCTTGTCAAACATCACCAAATCGTTCACGTCATCGCCAAAGACCACCACATCCTCACGCGGTCTGTCAAAATAATCCAAAACATCCAAGATCCCCTGCTTCTTATTGTCATGCTGGCACATCGTATACTCTTGGACAAAACGCAGCTTTGAGAACTTCTTCGGCTCAGGGATTCGATGATCTTGCTCCTTAGGTAACGCCAAGTAAAACTTGAAGATATCCTCCACCTCATCCACGCTAAAAGTCGGATCAATGAAATACTCTGTCGGCTCCTGTCTTGGCCCAACCTGTTCTCGAAACAAATCATTTTTCGCATAAACCTTCTCCGAGTCATCCGTCGCAATCAATACACCAATACCTTTTTCCTCCGCATCATGAATGACGGCCAGAGCCTCCTCTTTATCTAACGGTGTATTCTTCACCAATTGATTCTTGATGACCACACCCATACCGCCGGAGCACACCATATTCTCCAAACCAAGCTCAGTTAATAACTCTCGACTCTTATAATGTGCCCGCCCGGTCGCAATGGAAACAAAATGCCCATTTTCTTCTAAAAGCTCCAGTGCACGCTTCGCACTAGGAACAATTTTCCCTGTTTTTCGATCCGTCAACGTCCCATCGATATCAAAGAAAAATAACTTATTTTCCATTTTCCCCGCTCCTTTATCTTCATTACATCTGTTATTCATTGTATCATAATTGGAAGGTTATAAATTTACGACTTGGTTATTCACAGCCAACATTGCCACGACGAAGTTTTTCAAGACTTATTTTTTCAGAATGACCAATCCTACTACAAAAACTCCTCCGATTATCTAAAGAATTTTTAATCCACGGATTCACCCAAATGTGTTAAACTCAGACAAAAGATAAAAGAGGAGAATTCTTGTGACTGAATATACTGGCTTCGACAAAATTTATCGCGACATCGTCATGGAGATCATTGAAAACGGCACGGACCAAGATCCTGCGCTCGTTCGAGCAAAATACGCCGATGGCAGCCCTGCGCCTACCCGCTTCATCCAAGGCGTCAACTTTAAGATCAAACCTACAGACGGCATCCCGATCTTAAAATCAAAGCGCGTCTTCCAAAAGACACCCTTGATCGAATTGGAATGGATTTGGCAGGAATTATCCAATGATGTAACGTGGCTGCAGGAACACAACTGTAAAGTCTGGAATGAATGGGTCGATGACAACAACACCATCGGCAAAGCATACGGCTTTCAATTAGCAAAAAAGTGCCGCAAGCTGCCGGACCATGAGGAAAAACTCAATCAGGTGGACTATGTTCTGCATCAATTGGAAAATAATCCTGGTTCTCGCCGCATCATGACTAGCCTTTGGGATGTCGATGATTTGGACGAAATGACGTTGGAGCCTTGTGTATGGGCGACCAATTGGAAAGTCAATAACGGCGTCCTTGACCTGCACGTCAAACAACGCTCCGCCGACATGGCACTAGGTCAACCCTTCAATACCTATCAATACGCTGTTCTGCATCGCTTGATCGCGGACCATTTAGGTTTTGAACTCGGTACGATGCACTGGTGTATCGATGACGCGCATGTCTACGACCGGCACATTGATGCCTTAAAAAAACAATTGTCACAGCCGATTCCAAACAGCGAACCTACGCTGACGCTACCAGACAAATTCGATGAGAACGGCAAAAAACGTTCCTTTTTTGAACGCCGACTGTCGGATGTGAAGCTGGAAGGTTATGAGAATAATGGTGTTATTAAGTATGAGATAGCCGAATAGCAAAAAAAAGGGCCTCAAACGACGTTCATCGTTTGAGGCCCTCTTCTATTTTATTAACACTTTCTTAACTAATCCCAATCGCGCGACCGTCCCATTCCTTTGAAAAATCGGTGATGGACACCCAAGCCATCGCGCCGCGATCATAAGTTTTGTTTGGTCCGCCAGAACCAGCCTTCGCACTTGAGCTATAATACAACGGATCGTACACTAAAAATTGATTGTCTCGGTACCCAGCGATGACCTTACAGTGGTTGCGGATCGTGTTCGCTTGATAAGAAGAGTACCCATAATATAACACAGGGTTGCCATTGATGATGCGATCAACCAGGTTTTGTGTGCTGACATTGCTGATGTTTGAGACGTTTTTGTACCATCTCTTCGCATAGTTTGCCAACGAGCCTGGCGTGATCACCCAGCCAAACCCTTCTCCTGTGTATACATTGCCTTTTTGCCCGCCTTTGTCTTTCGGATACATCGGCAAATTGTCCTGGACATATTTCAAATCGACATTTTTCCCTTTGTATCTCAAAAGCATCGTCATCGATGCCCCTGCGCAGCCCCAAGGACTGAAGACCGGAGCGTATTGACTCACATAAGGCACATTCAATGTGCGCTGTACGGGCGCGATCGGCTGTGCGCCGCCTAATGTGTACCAAGAAATGCCTTCATTTCGCCAACCAGCCTTCAGCAATGTATTTCGTTCACTCAGCAGCATCGTATAATGGTGGGAACCTGCACCTCTGGAATTCGGATTAAATACCCGATACATCGGCATACCCGCCCACGGTGTGTGCCACGCGATCCCTTCATAACGCCAGCCGACACGCTTCAGATGATCCCGCTCTTTTCCATCTAATGTGTAAAAATGTTCCCCAGAATTCGGGTTGTAAACTCTAAATAATTGCCGTCCCGTCAAGGGCACTCGCATACTGATACCTTCATACCGCCAACCGACTTTGACCAAATGATCCTTCTCATACGAATTCATGGTATGGAGATGCTCGCCAGAATTCGGATTATACACCCGATAAATCGCAATCGTTGGCGCCGGTGCGGCCTTCGCTTGTGCCTTCGGAGCAGCGACTTTCGGTACAGCCTTCGCAGTCGTTGCGGCTTTTGGCGTCACAGTTGTAGTGACCACTTTCTCGTTGTTTGCGTTAGGCTCTTTCGTTTCAACTTGCTCAACGATATCCTTGTTGGGTGTCTCAGCTATTTCTGAAGGATCAGGCACAGCTTCTTCAAGGTGCGTATCCTCTTCACCTTCGGAAGTCTCCAAGGATTCATCCTTTTCTACTGGTGGGATTTCTGCCTCTTTCTCTGTCTCTTCAGTAGAAGTCGCGGGTTTCTCTGTGATTTCTGTTTCAGTTACTTCTTCTTCAGCCGTCGTATCCACGGGCGTAGTCGATTCGATGGCAGGAGGTGTCACTGCCCCTCCCTCTTCTACGATCTCGGATTGAGAGTCAGCAGAAGGCGCAGCTTCTATCTCCGCCTCAGGTTCAAGAACCTGAACCACTTGCTCCTTACCTACCTCATCAGCAAAAACAGCATGATCCTCCGTCGCAAAAGCAGACGTACCCAACAACCCTAGAAAAATAATCGGCGCCACAACCCATGTTTTCTTCCGTTTATACATCTTGAAACGCTTCTTCTCCATGTATTACCTCCTTATAAAAATAATAATTGTTATTATTATTAAACCATGGATCGTTCACAAATGGAAGCGCAACCAATACTATTGATTATTTTTCTTTATTCAAAAATAAAAAACAACAATCCGCTCCTGAAAATAGAACAGATTGTTGTTTCTCTTTAATGCCTATTTCGCTTCTTTCACAAATGGAAGGAGTTCTTCCGCGAGTTGGTCAAAGTCCAACTGATTTACTTCCTCGATCTGACGGATCATCTCTCTTGGCATCTTTGGATTCATACCACCGCAGATGGCTGCGCTGATCGCTCCGATTGTATCCGTATCCCATCCTAATGACGCACTTAATTGTGCCGCTCTCAAAGGATCACCCTTAGCCATTTCCACGATAACAAATGCACTAGGAATCGTTTCGATTGTCTCCATCCCCGTCCCGATTTCATGGTAAAGACGCTGCAGAATGATTTGATCATCGGTTTCCTGTCTTAGAATTTTTCGCGCTTGATTCATGCGAAAAGTCAGAGAAGCAGAAGGAAAATCATGCCCATAGGTTTTCGCTGCATTGATCGCTTCAAACGCCAACGACCAGATTTCATCGGTAGACTGTCCTCCGCGAACCGTATAGCTGATCGCTGCCGCTACGGCGCTTGCTCCAGCAATCGCAATCGTTGTATTGTGGGTCGGCAAACAGATTTCCGCCACATTTTTCACTAATGTAGGCAAATCCTGATAATCGCTGATTATTCCAATCGGTGCGATTTTCATGGATGCGCCATTCGTGGTTCCTGTTACACCGGTCTCTTCAATCGGCACGCCTTGAGCAATTTTGTCCAAAGCCTTTAACGTCGATGGACCCGAAACAAATGCAGAAACCGGTGAATTGTCATTCCATTCCCGCAGCTCTGCGATATAGTCCGCTACCCGAATTTGTCCTTGGTTTTTCTTGATCATGGATAAAATCATCAACACATTCAATGTGTCATCGGTGATTGCTCCTGCTGCTAATTTGCGTCCAAACACATCATTTTCGTTTGATGCGATTAATTCAGTCACCCCATTGGGAAAATTCTGACGGATTTTTTCCTGCGACCAGCATTCTGTCGGCATCCCCATCGCGTCTCCTAATGCACCGGCGACCAATACGCCCCAAATCTTTTCTCTCACTTAATTTACCTCCGCTATGTTGATTGTTTCTGCTTGATTGTTAAATGGAATAACAGTCATCACTTTGTCATTAGCCTTGATGTGGCCCTCTTGCTGGCAAAGAACATCTAGGAATTGATCAGAATTTGTTATCGTCACAAAGGACTCGGTTGAATATCCTGCCTCTGTCACTTTTTTCAAATCGACCGTCAGGATTTTATCTCCTTGAGCAACTACTTGCCCCTTCTTCACAAGTGGCTTGAACCCCTGTCCTTCCAATTCAACCGTATCAATTCCGATATGGATCAACAGTTCAATTCCTGTGTTGCTGACAATTCCGATCGCATGCCCGCTTGGGAAAATTGTCTCAACTGTGCCGGCAACTGGAGAAACAACGTCGCCTGTTTCTGGCACGATCACGAAGCCTTTGCCAAGCGCCTTTGACGCAAAGCTCGGATCAGCCGCGCTTTCGAGAGGTTTGATTTCTCCTGTTAATGGTGAGACCAGAACTTCCGATTTTACTAAGCTTTTTTCTTCAGGCTCAACGACATCTTCTTCTTTTTTGAAGGTCATATAGGTAAATACGAACGCGACAGCAGCCGTTGCGATAGACGCGATGATGGCCATGATGACGCCATTCATACTCCCGCTGTCTGGATTGATAAATGCCGCAAATCCTAAGATCCCGAAGGACATAGCGTACATTTTCGTAGATGTGAGCGCTAAAATCAATGAGCCGACCGCACCACCAAGCATGGAATACGCAAAACGCTTTTTGACTGGCAAGCTGAATCCGTAGATCGCTGGTTCGATGATACAGAATAACCCAGACACCATCGCTGGAATCGCCAACGCCTTTTGATCCTTTGAGCGTGTCCGTAGAAAAACAGCTAACACCACAGCCGTTTGTGCAAAGTTGGCGGTAAAGGACATTGGGAAAATGTAATCCACCCCCGATTGTGCCAAGTTCGTGATCCCGATTGCTGAAATCGGCCAATGCAGCCCAAAAATAACCAATGGTTGATAAAGCAACGCTACCACGAGCGAAGTCACGACAGGTGAAATACTATACAACCCTGACACTCCTGCACTAATCAATGAGCTAAGCACATTTGTTACCGGCCCAACCACCAAAATCGCTAAAGGAACCGTAATTAAGATCGTTAAGAACGAATTCACATTGTGGGCAATCACTGCCGGCACGACTTTTTTCAGCCAATTTTCTACCTTTGACCCTACGTAAACAATAAAGATAATTGGGATGACCGTGTATTGATACCCCGTTGCAGGAAACAGAATCGGAATCCCAAAGAAAGTATTAAACACAGGTGTCTGGAACAGCGTCCCTTGGAACAAGGTGTACAAAGCATCACCGCTCGCCAATCCTGTCATCAATTCTGGAATCAACAAGGTTGCGCCTAGCATCATCCCAACGAACGGGTTCATCTTAAAGGCTTTCGCACTTGTATAACCCAACGTCACTGGCAGAAAATAAAAGACCGCTTGCCCCATCGCATGCAAAATAATATACGCGCCATCATTGACTGACAAAACATTCGTCGCCGTCAATAAAGCCAGAATTCCCTGCAATAAACCAGAGGCCGTCAAAATTCCCAAGACTGGCGTAATCACCTTTGTAATGGTGTCTACTAAGGTGCTGACCGCCCCCTTTTTCTCCTCTTCGGCTGTGACCGTCTTCCCATTTAGCTGCTCCTGAACCACTTGAAAAATATCCGCTACGTTTGTTCCAACAACAACTTGAAACCTTCCACTGGCGAATTGCGCGCTCATCACATCCGGCGATTTCACCACTTCCTCACGCTGGACCAATGAATCATCCTTCAAAGTAAAACGCAGCCGCGTCATACAATGCGTAACACTCAGCACATTCTCCTTTCCACCAACCTTTTCCAAAATAAATGACACCAGTGCTTGATACTTATCCATGTTGCTTCCCCCTTTTTTGGCATATAAAAAAGGCAACACTCAAACAAGAGACTCTTCATCCCTTGTTTGGGTGTTGCCTGCATAATCAGTTACAATCCCGTTTATTTAAATAGCCGCTGGACATGGAGAATCAAATACATCTCCTCCTCCGGATAAATCCGACAAGCCAGCTTCTCTTGTAGATAATGTTTAATAATCCCGACACTTTCAGTCGCCTTCGGGTAAAACTGAACCACCTGTTCATACATCTCCGGCACCGATTCCTGTCTCGGCTCGTTTATTATGACACGTTGAATAAAGAATTTCAAGTGGGTAACGAACCGAACATAATTCAACGATTCCGTGTCCAGCTCAATCCCCAGACAATCTTCAACGATCAAGACCACCTTCTGCAGCATCTCTGTCGTTAATAACGTCTGAGCCGTATCATTGTTCAAGCCGCCATTAATAAAGTGAAGCGCAATGAACCCCGCTTCATCCTCATTCAGCTCAATCCCTTCATAATAGCTGATCTGCTCAAGCACCTTCAATCCCGATGCAAATTCTCTCGGATAAAACTTCTTGATCTCCAATAACAACGCATTTTGAATCGTTTCCCCATTTCTAAACCGATTCACTGCATAGTTAATATGATCCGCCAATCCAATATAAGTATTCCCATCAAACGTCCGCTCCAGCTCCGCTTCAGCACTCTTAATTATTAGTGTCACCATCTCTAACCGATTGATCGGCACTTCCTCGATCAATTGCACAAACCGATCCGCCACATTCGGAGAATCCACCACGAACGTCTTCTCGATTTTAGCCTTCTCAACCGTCTCGCCCACTCTCTTCTTAAAGGCGATTCCTCTGCCAATCAAGATCCGCTCCAAACCCTTTGTATCAATCACTAAGACAACATTGTTGTTAAAAATCTTCTTTATTCTCAGCAAGCTCTCTCCCCATCCTCCGCCTCAGCAAACTTTCATAAGCTATGATACGGGTTCTTTGGTGAAAGTCAAGGAGGGAAATAAAAGTTCAATTTTTCAAATTTTGTCACTGCTAAATTCTTTCTTTAATCAATAGAATTTAACTTACCCAATTTCTAATCTCCCACAATCAATCATTGCTTCTTCAAGTTCAAATAATATTTTTACTACTTCATCAATCGCAAAACGCAAATCCTGTTCATGGATTTCATTATATTCTAATTGATTATGCACAAATTTATTTCGAAGTTTACGACATTTTGCAAGTCGTTCAGAAAATACTAACTCTGTATCAAGAGACTGACTTAGTATTTTCAGGTAAGATTCATTCTTATTTCTCTTAACCTTTCTACTACTTTCTGGATCAATCCAGTTTGATAGATCAAAAAGGCAACTTTCTAAAAATGATAATATAAGTGTGAGCCCTAAAGGAAAAAGGGTATGATTAATATTAAACAACCATGATAATTCTATCTCGCTCTTGCCTAACTCTACTTCCCCTTCACCTAAAAAATCATTTCCCCATTCGATTTCACTATATGAATCTATTTCTTCTTGTTTTTGCTGATTACTACTTTCTAATAGAAAAACTAAATAATTATTTAATCGTCTTAATTCTTCTTCAAATATGACAAAAGGAGCTCTTTCACTGCGAGAATAATATAAATAGTCCTCAGAATATAAGAGAGATTCTATTTCTTGTGTATCTTCATTAATTGTAAATAGTTCATCGGACGAATAAAACAGCGATTTGTCATCCACATCACAACCTCCAAAGGTTTTATTTCAAACTTTATTTCAACGATTTAAAAGACCTATTGAAGCAAAAAAATCAGTGCATAAACCTAGTTTATAACTGATCCATTTTATATTAACAAGATTATTTCTAATTAAATTAGATTATCTGTCAGAAAAACTAGAAACTACTATCTCATCCGGATAGAGATAATAGTTTCTAAGTTTAACAACTCTTGTATTACAATTTAAATCATATCCTCTTCAAAATAATCACTATCTATTCGAAATTGCTTGTAGACCTTCGCTTCTTCAATGCCGACACCATATTGCATCATTAGATCAGTTAGCTTAATACCATCAATCAAAACAATTCCTTGGCTTTTAGCAAACTCTTGCGCACCTTTAGCAAAATTGGATGTGGTAATAAAAACGCCTCGATCTGCATTTACACCAGCCAACGCACCATAAAAAGATTGAATCGCAGGTCGTCCCACTGTATTTCCATCTTTGTAGCGTTTTGCTTGAATATAAACAGTACTTGTTCCCAAAGGATCTTGATTAATAATCCCGTCGATCCCACCATCATTACTCTGAGTGGTTACTTTGGCATCTCCATTTTTACCGCTATATCCCATTGCTACAAGTAGATCAACAACTAACTTTTCAAAAAATGAAGGCTCAACCTGACGAACTTTATTCAAAAGTTCAATGGCTACCTCATTATTTTGATTATTTATGATACTCTCCACCTGAATCTCTTTTTCTTCTGCTTCTGGAATAGAAATCTTGTTTCCAGTACGCTCATTTCGAATGTCCAACTCTTTTTTATACTCTTTAAAAGCAGGCAATTCTTCTAACATTTTCTTAGTTAGCTTATCACCATGCTTATCTAACATAGCGAGTCCAGATTCAGTAATCTTATAAACACCACGTCTTGGTCTTTGAACTAAGCCAGAAATGTACAGACTACTTAAAGCCCATCCAAATCGATCAATCAAAATACTGTCTTTATGTGGAGTATCTGGATATTTTTCTTCTAATAAATCTTCAGGAATTTGAAGAAACTCTACTACACGTTTGATAATTGTTTTTTTATGGAATTCACCGCCATCTTCTATGGCTTCCAAGACATAAGGTAGCAAGGAATCATTTGTAGGCACACCATTCGCTGATTTCTTCAACTTTTGCCAATCTCTATTCATAGACTACAACTCCCTACCTCAACTCATCTTCCAATGGTATCAATTCTTCATCAAGAACTCCACGCCATGCGCGTTTCATATCTTGCGGATATTTGAATGGTTTAGCTTCTGGATTTAGCGATTTATACCCTTCAAAATTCTTACTTTCGATGACTCCTTTAATGTTCGGAATCGGATCTTCACCGATGATATATTGCACTCTGGATGATTGAAGTTCATCGCCTGAGACAAACCAATCCTCAGCAAATTGACCAACAATTTGATCTATCACTTCAGTAAAGTAATGACGTTTCACCACAAAGATATCTTCATTCGGCTCAATTTGTTCTTCATCAAATGCATTCAAAATCTGCCGATACACGTCTTTGACACATTCTGTCTTGTTTAATTTTTTCAGAGCCTTTTCAATTTCTTCACGAACATCTGGGCTATTCGCTGCATAAGTACCTAAAAGCTGATCGATATAGGAAGAATCAATGTCGTACAACTTGATTGAATTATCACTGTAAAATTCAATTGATGAAAGATCTGTTTTTTCTCCACCATCTGCACCCTCATCAACTAACGATCCTTTTACAGTCTGATAGACTCCTACTTGTTCTTCCAAAATTGAAACTTGACTTTTCAGAGCGTCTGAACTGACGATATCTTCATTGTATTCATCATAAGTCACCAACGCTTCGTAGGAATTATTCAACTCTTGAAAAGCTTTGACGTAATCCACACGTGTTTCCAATGGTGTATCTTCACTAACTCCTGGCACAAAGGTAAATTCTTGTAGTTTTCGATACGCTTTTTTGAACCGTTTTTTCGATTCATTGTACGTCGGATAAATCAGACCTGAGTCTTCTTTCACCTCGGAATACAATTTAGTCGCTTCTGCAACGTTGTACTCCATCGTATTGGGTTTTCTAAAGGTCACAATCAACCCTTTCGTCTTTTCTGGATAGGTTCGATTGGTACGAGAAAATGCTTGAATCAAGCCAGCATATTCCAAATTCCGGTCAACGAATAACGTTTGAATCGTCGGTGCATCAAAGCCGGTTAACAACCGATCAACAACAATGACTAAATCAATGTGCCTGCCAAACTGTTTAAACTCCGCTTTTTTTCGTGCTAAACGATTATTAATATCGCCGTTATAACGTTCAATCTCCGCTAAATTCCAAGCGGTACCGTAGTAAGCATTGTATTCACTGATAATTCCTTGCATTTCAGCTTGTTGCTCTTTGGCATTATCCGTATTTTCATCTAAGGAATACGTAATAGCAATCCGTGGAAAATCTGGATCATCCATCGTCCGACCTTCGCGAATCGGTTGGTTTGGATATTCCTGCATCATCCAATCTGAATCTTTCGTCATTTCCTTAATTGCTTGATAATACTTTTTCGCCATCCAAATGGAGCTGGTTGTCAGAATGGCTGATTTTGTAGGACGACCATTTCTAAAATCAAATTTCGTGTAAGCATTATTGGGGCGGAAAATTTTATGAATTACTTTTTGAATGTGCTCATCATTTTCATAAATCGCTGGTTCAATATAGCTTTCCTTCTTTATCGGATTCATATTATCAACGATTAGATTAATCTGTTCAGGAGAATAAGTCGCATATTTTTCGACTTTACTTAATTCATTGTGAATCTTATTATCCAGAGAAGTCGTTTCTATCGTATTCTCATGTTCTACCTGAAAACCTAATACAGAACCATCTTCTAGAGCATTTTTGATGGTATAAGTGTGTAACACCTCGCCATATTGATCAGTCGTCGTCCGTGCCAATTGTCCTTTTGCTTGCTTTTTATTCACATCAAAAATCGGTGTACCGGTGAAACCAAACCAAGTTGATTTTGGAAAGAATCCTTTGATTTCTTCCATATTTTCAGCACTTAAAGCACGATGACATTCATCAACTACAAAAACAATATGTTGTCCCATCAATTTTTGATAACGATTTGTTCCGTTCTTTTCTTCTTGCTTCTTAGCATATTTCAACGCAGCATCCAATTTCTGACGCGTTGTCACAATCACGACATTCGCATTCGCATCAGCTAAAAGCGTATCGCCTAGTTCTTTTGCACTCCCTGTTCCAACAATCAAACTATTCGATTTAGCATTTCCAGAAGAGATGCCTGTATTGTATTCAGATGCAAATTTGGTAAATTCGCTAGTAGTCTGACTATCTAAATCTTTTCGGTCGACCAACATAATTGTGCGATCGATCCCAGTTTTTCGTGCCAAAAGTTTCGTTGAAACAAAACTCGTCAGTGTTTTTCCTGAACCTGTCGCATGCCAAACATACCCCGATTGATGCTTGTTCGCGGCAGTAAACAATGCCTCAATTGCATGTATCTGATAGGGATGCAGTACCATCAACACTTTATTGTCTTGATCCTCGCTGACAATTGTATAGTCTGCGATTAACCGATGGGCTTTGGGAATATTTAGTACTTGCTTACAAAACTCATATAAGTTTTCAACTTTTTTATTATCTGTTGTCCGCCAACTGAATAGGAACTTCTTATGCATATCTTTCGGCATCGCGTTAGCAAAATAGCGCGTCGTTTGTTCATTCGAAATGACAAATAATTGCAGCGTTGAAAAGATGTTATTCCGAAACATCCCTTCTTCCGCATACTTTTTGATTTGATTGAAAGCTTGATACACACCATCTTTAGCCGTCGTTTGTTTCAACTCAATCTGAACAATCGGTAACCCATTAATTAACAATGTTACATCGAAGCGACGATCTCGCGCACCCGCGCTACTTCCTTGTTTCGCAATCTGATTCACCACTTCATACGTGGAAAGTCCGCCACCAATATCTTGATTGGAATAAATTATTGGTGAAATTGAACCTAAACTAGCATCTTCACGCTCAATCGTAATCCGAGCGATGCCATTCTCACCCTTTAACCATTTCGCCGCATCAAAAGGTGTCTGAGTCCGCAACAAAATTTCCGTCTTAATCGTTTCAAACTCTTTATCCGTAAGCGGATGTTCGCCAATTTCAGATAAATTATTCTGAACAATTTTCTGACGTAAATTTCGCCAAAGATCATCTTCGGATTTCAACTCAGAACGATACGTCCACTGATTATGACCTTCACCTAAGACATCAATTAAATGACGTTCCACTTCTGCTTCTTCTCGATGAGGAATTTTCATTATGACACCTCCTAGACAAATAGTTTCTGTAAGAATGCTTTTTTAGTTAATTGAAGAAGTTCCAATTCACGCTGATGAAGAGTGATCGTATCATCTAGCTGCTTGAAGAAGACACCAATTTTTTGTTGTTCTTTTACGTCGGGAATAATAATCAGAGCTTCTCTAATATCTTTTGAATTAATACTTTCAAATGTTGACCCTGTGCTATATCTATTCCAATAGCCATTCTCTTTCATTTTTCCGAGTTGTTGGAAAATAAAATTATTTCCTTTAATGGCTGCAACTCCACGTCCCAAAACTACATCATAATCAGTTTTTCCAATGTCTCCCACTGGAGCGCGAACACTTAAAATCAGATCACCTTTTTCTGCTTGTTTTGTAACTTGAGTAGTCCAAACTCTTGGAACAACTCTATTGTTTTTCATATCTGCGTTTCCTTGAACTAAAATATAATCGTTTGGATTATCTGTATAATTTTCTGAATTTGGGGATTGTCCCATGACAATCTGAACAACTACTCCCAACTTACGCTGTTCCCAATCATCAGTGAATCCTGGAAAGCGAACTTCTGGTACTTTCTCTCCTTCTTTTGGAAACATCTTTTGCAAAAAGCCTTGTTTGGTTTGTTTTAGCGTAGTGAGTTCTTGCTTATGAAGATGGATAGTATCATCAAATTGTTTAAAGAAGGTTCCGATTTTCTTCTGCTCCATGACATCTGGAACAGCAATTCTAAGAGAAGCATATTCCTTTGCATTAACTCCCGGTTGTCCAGATCTTTGTGAAGATATTTTTATAAAATTAATATATTTTTGTGTAAGAGTATTTTGAAAGACAAATTCCGAGTTAAAAGAAGGTTTTATCTTCGCTCGAATTAAAAAACCTGCAAAATATACTTTTCCATCTTTTTTATTATAATGATAGCTTTTTCCTACGCTTGCACCTGTTCTTGCAAAAAGAAGGTCTCTTTCATTTAAGAGATAATTATCTAATTTAGATAAATCTGTATCTGGAGAAGTTAAGTTGTTTTGTAAAAATTCATGCGTTTCATCATCAATATCCGTAATTCTTAAATACTTATTTTCACCATCATAAGCTTTCGCACTAACATTTAATCCATATTCAAAGGACTCTGCTAAGTTTTCCAACTTTTGTTGTTTCCAATCTCCTTCAAAACCTAAAAATCGTACTTCAGGTTGCATTTTATTTTCCATGTGCAAATACCTCTAATGCGCCTTTTAACCATTCCTTGTTTTCTGGGCTGGCTTCTAGTGTTGAAATCGTCTCAAATAGACTTTTTTCTAACGCTTGTTTTTCCTCACGAATTTTCTTGATCTCTTTTCCAACACTAACCATGTCAATGGGTTCTTCATCTTCAAATGTATCGACATAACGAGGGATATTTAAATTATAGTCATTTTCTTTGATTTCATCGAAACTAGCTAAATGAGCATATTTTTCAATATCTTTTCGTTCAACAAAAGCTGAAACAATTTTCTCAATGTTTTCTTTCGACAATTTATTTTGATTTTTGCCTTTAATAAAATCATTGCTGGCATCAATAAATAAGACATCACGTGTTGTCCGGTTTTTCTTCAATATAATCACAGTCGTTTGAATTGAAGTACCAAAAAATAGATTTGCTGGCATACCAATGACTGCGTAAATACTACCATCTTCCAACAATTTCTGACGGATGGTACCTTCTGCTGCACCACGGAACAATACCCCATGAGGCAAAACGATTGCCATTGTTCCGGTTTCTTTTAAGTGATAATAGCCATGTAATAAGAAAGCAAAATCGGCTTTTGACTTCGGTGCTAATTTACCATAGCGATTAAAACGTGAATCATCTAAGAAAGAAGCATCTGCTGACCATTTTGCAGAATACGGAGGATTCATAACAACTGAATCAAAAGTATACGGTTCGTCTGTCGGCCAATCTTTATTCAGCGTATCACCATTACGTAAGTTCATATCTTCTGAATCGACACCATGAAGAATTAAGTTCATTTTTGCCAAGTTAAAAGTCGTTGTATTCAATTCTTGACCATGAAATTTTACATTTTCTGGATAGTTTAAATACTTACGAACATTTAGCATTAGTGATCCAGATCTCATCGTTGGGTCGAATACGCTAAACAACTTCTTATCTTTTTGATCTATCGTAACGATTTGAGCCATCATATCCGAAACCATACTAGGTGTGTAGAATTCTCCTGCCTTTTTTCCAGCTTCTGAAGCGAACTGACTGATTAGAAATTCATAGGCATCACCGATGACATCTCCATCATGTCCGATCACATCGACATCATTTAATTTTTTCAAAACTTCAGTAATCGTTACATTACGTTGTTGATCATCTGAACCTAGTTTTTTCGACTGCAAATCTACATCGTCAAATAAGCCATTGAACTGGTCATATTTTGAAGACAAGTCCACAAAGGCTTTGTTTAAATCATTCAATTGAAAAATATTTTGTTTTGCTTGATCTGCTAGTACATTGAATAAATATTTTGGATCAATATCATAGCCCAATGTATCAACGATCGTTGCAATTAAATCTTCTCTTGAGTCTTCATCAGATAATAGCTCTTTATATAGCTCTGTTTGCTTTTCGGGTGTATCATTTTCCTCTAGTGACTCGTCGGCTAATAGCACGACTTGTTGTAACAACTTATCCGATAAATATTTATAGAAAATCAATCCTAATAGATAGTTTTTATATTCTGATGCATCCATTTTGCTGCGAAGATTATCCGCTGCACTAAATAAACGTTGATTTAATTCTGCGCCCATTTGTATACTCCCTTTTAAATAAAATTCGATTAATTGCGTACCTTAGTATTTTACCATTTTAAGATAATAAACTCATGAAATATCTTGAAAAGAGTAGAATGAATTCCTCAGATAAAAACAACAAAAAGACGAAGTTCGTTTTGATTACTTCGTCTGATTGGTAATATAAAACTATCTACGAGAAACCTAATAAACACTCTAATTTTTCGATTTCAGTAATTACTTTTCGTCTAATTTCTTCACGATCTTTTTGTGATGAAAAGAAATCAATTTGTTTCAAAATAAGTTCTTGTTTTCTCCTTTGGGTATCATCTTCAATACTCTTCATAGCATCTTCAAAAGAATTAGAAAATTGATCACTATCCTTAATTCTAAATGAGGAAAAAACTGTTTCATTACTACCCTCGCTATCTTTGAAACTAACTACCTTAATTAATTTATATCTGTATACTATTTCCGATAAAATCTGATCATTGGTAGCAAAGATTACCTTGTTCCCTTTTTTAATTAAATCTTGTTGATAGATATTTACCAAAAATAAATCCATTGCAGCATTAAGCATACTTTTCTTTCCTTTTTTATTAACACCATGATAAATTCTTTTAAAGGATTTCCCATCGCTTGTTTTGAAATTACCCCACAGAAGTATGGAATAAATTAGATGTGTCTGATAAAAAATCTCTACCTTATTTCTCATATAGTCATAAAAAGTTTTCAACTTTTCTTCTCTTGATATATTAGACTTTTCAAGTTCAAATAATTTTAGACAATACAAATACGAAGTATTGAATGCAAGAGAATCTTCTTTTTCTTGTCTGGATTTGAACTCCTCATCGTTTACAATATAATTTACAGCAGCTTCTGAATTTTTAGTTAGGTACTTTTCAAATGAGCCTTTGGGGTTAATGACTTCTGATAAAGATAGTTCTTCAAGTAAAATCAACATTTTGTCTATCCTACTGAACATTTTTTTTGAATCCAAACTTCTAGTTACTGAATCTCTACATGTCTCTTCCATTGCTGAACTGAAATCAACTGTCAAATTTTCATTAGTCTTAATTTCTGTTAAAAATTCAATCAATGAATATGCAACCTCTTTGCCTTTCTCACTACTCAAATATTGATTCATCATTAACGATGGTTGATCAAAATATGAGTCTAAATAAACACAAATATTTGAGTCTATTACTATAGAATAATTCTCATCTTTTAAACTTTGTATGTCCTTGAATCCTTCAAAAGGACAAATATATTTAAACATTTTACACCTCATCTCAATAAAATCCTTGCGAACATTTATATTCTATTACTTCGGTCTATTTCTCTTCACAAATTCCCTGCAATTCGCTAAATATGAACTCAATTCTTCAGGATTAGGGGCTCCTTCTCCTAATTCTATGCCCTTTTGTTAGAGCGAGTGGAATGGCAACATTATTGACAAAATCTATAAGTTATCATGAACGCCTGTTGCTGGCTATTACGTTTGCCTTAGACATTGATCTTCACATTGATTCGGCTATTTATCAATAAGGTCAACATCTTCTCTATATACATTTTTACCTATTGCATTTAGTCAGCAATACCTATCCTTACAAATCCAATGCCACCTTATCTACGATCTTTCAACTTCACATTTCTCTCATTACTTACATTGTACTTCACTTCAACATCCACTAAATAATAGACGACATGCTGTAAGTCCTCTTCTGTCACGTCTGCCTCAGTGGCACTTGTTGTTTGTTTATATCTAAGCTTTACAACGTTCCCTTTTTTAAAGCTTTCTGGTTCCTCTGTTTCAAATAATGCTTGATCTAAATAGCTGTCAACCAATACCACATAAGACTTGTCTCCTATGGTTCTAACACTCGTAACAAAGAAATAGTCCGTCCGTGTTTGCACAGGATTCCTGCCTAAAAGCAAGTCCAAGGACTGGACTTTTCTTGGATTTGAGATCGCCACTCTTTTTTCATCCTCATTGAACAAGTCCATAGGTGTTACTTGATCTAATTCATCATAGGTAAAATTGATGATTTCATCTTTTTCGTATTTCAATTTCGTTTTCGTATCCCATTGTAAAAGGGTGCCGCTAGAAATATCTTGAAAAATCATACTATGACCATAATAGGCCTTAGAGGCTCCCATAGGTACTCTGTTATCAATACTAATTACTTTTGCTATTGTGTATTTTCTCATACCATCACCTACTATCCAGTATCCATTATAACTAATTTTTTCTCACCACCTATGCAGATAAGTAAAAAAAGAGCTTAAAAACCTAAGTTCCCTATATCATCATTCCTGTATCCAATCTTTGAATAAAGGTAGGCCATCAACTTCATCCAAAGTAACTGAATCGCTTTGAAAACTAAAGCGAATTAAAAAAAACTAATTTCCACCCCACTCAATGGGTTCGCTGGGTTCCACGATTCCAGGGCCCTCAGGTATGATTTCTCTTGTTTCTGGTTTCGCTGGTTGGTCGATGTCGTACAAATAGCCGTTCTTTCCATCTCTTCCACATTTGGTTTGGTCGTAGGAGTCACTATCTATGCAGATATTCGCGGCAATCGACACTTCCTTGCTTCCCTAAAAAAAGAGACCCTCATATTCACCAGCCATCCCGTAGATCTATCCTACCTTTGACAAAGTCAGCTCGCAGCCTTCCATTCAAACAAAAAGTCAAAAGTCTTTTAAACAAAAAGATACCCGCGATCAGTAAAATCGCAAGTATCTCTCTTTCTCCTAAACGAACAGCCGTTTCAAGAGATTATTCGATTGAGTCGGTATGCCTATTCCGCCATCGCTGGATGGTCTGGGTTAGTAATTTTTTTAATGCGGGTGTTAAAAGTAGATAAAAGATGACGTTCCCAAACGCATGCATCGTATCTACAGGAATCCCGGCTAAATAGTAGGGCAAAAACGCTGAGATTCCGAGAAAAGGTGCTTGAACTGCCGAGATGAAGAAGCCGAAAAGTAAACCTGTGATCCCGGCGTAAATCGTCTGCAATAAAATACTTTGCCTGAATTTCGGGATTTTTTTGAGCACTCCTGTCAATAAAATAATTAGAAAGTAGGTTACCACTTGGGCAATAGTCCAGACGCCCATCCCCATATAAAAATTGGTAATGAGGATCGACAGCAGGCTGACCAGCAGTCCTTGATAAGTTCCCCAATAAATGGTGATAATCAACAGTATGGCGGTGACTGGCTGCACGTTTACGATAAATTGGAAGGCCGTTCGACTGACGACACATAGGGCGACCAGCATAGATAATAAACTTAATTCCTTCACTCCTAGTGAAAAGACGGAAGCGATGGATCGCTTAGAATTGTTCAAGCTTGAACACCACACGATCATCCTTTTTCAGAGTAACGTCCTTGGCGCCCGAATTGACTTGTTCATCATTGATGGTGAATACCCAATATTTATTGTTCTTTTCATCCTGTGCGTGACCATCGATCGAGGTGATCATGCCATTGTCGTCTTCAACGGCATAGGTTTCTTTTAAGAGATCAAATAGTGATTGTCCCTTTTCAAAGGAAACCTGTTTTTTTGACAGCTCTTTATCTCCGTCTACTAGCGTGATGCTTGCTTTTTCTCCTATTTTTTCGCTGCTTGCGACCGTTTCTTTAGCCGAACTGCTTTCTGACGACTCCGACGGCTTAGAAGTACACCCGCTAATAAGTGTTAAACTAAAAATAAGTGCAAAAAATACTGTTATTTTCTTCATTTTTCTATCCCCTTTAGCTATTTAAATTAAAAGACACCCAAAATCAATGGGTATCAAATAAACGGATACAAACGATCCTGATCTTGCTTGTTTGAAATCTATTTATTAGATAACGCGTTCGTCGACTTTCAATAAGTGCTCGAATAACAGCACGAAACAAATTTCCAGCGAACAAAAACAGATGCCTCTGCATCAAAAATACCAGATTTGACCATTAGATTAAAGTATCAGAGGCGATCTGATTGCCATTATTGAGATAAAACAAATAAGTACTATTTAATAAGATATAATTGCTCTGAAACGGCAATATAGCTCTGCTGGTTATTGGACACTTAAAATGGTTCAGCTTATTGGAATAGTTAGCGAAAACCTTCGAATAAGGAAAACACCGTAACGTCTTGAAGATCGCGGTTTAGTCGTGGTCCTGCTCATCAAAGAGAATAAAAAACAGCATAAAAAATACCGACTAAATTTTCCAGTCGGTATATGGTCTCAAGTCACTCTGATATTCAACCCAGCCTCTCCAAAACTTCTGCTATCTCAGTCAAAACTTCTGAATCGGTTTCGGTTTCTTTTAATTCCTGCAATAGACGAATCGTTTCATCGGGCGCTTTTTTTGTCAGTTGACCTAATGCCCAGACGGCGGTGCCGCGAATGACTGGACGCTGGTCTTGCAGACAGTCACGAATTTCTGGCAAAGCTTCTCTGCCGCCAAGGTTGGCTAAGGCGATCAATGCATTGCGCTGCAGCGGTTTTTTCCCGCGCCACGATCCGGCCAAGTGTCCAAATTGTTCCTTGAATTCGCGATTTGAAATGGTAAGGAGCGTGGTCAATTTCGGATAGACCTCATCGACTTTTGGCTCCATCTCTTCATGAAAATGAAAGTCTTTCCCGCGGTTATAGGGACAGACGAGTTGACAAATATCACAGCCGTAAATGACATTGCGCATTTTTTTGCGATATTGCTCCGGCATCATGCCCTTGGTTTGAGTCTGATAGGAAAGACATTTTTTTGCGTTCATCCTGCCATCGCCCAATAAGGCACCCGTAGGACAGCCAGTAATGCATCGCGTGCAATCACCGCAGCCATTTGGAACGGGCTGATCTGGCTCAAACTGAATATTCGTGATGATTTCGCCAAGGTACACGAAAGAACCATACTCTTCAGTGATCAGTAATCCATTGCGCCCGATAAAGCCCAGTCCCGCCCGTTGTGCAACCGCCACATCCACCAGCTCACCTGTATCGACTTGCGGAGCAAACCGCCACTCGGCTTGGAGCTGTTCGGTTTCAGCCTGCTCTTTGATAAAGGCGATCAGCTTCGTCAGCCGCTCTTCTAAAATGAAATGATAATCTGTTCCCCACGACGCTCGCGCAAATTGTCCACGTTTTTCATCTCGGGGAACTTTTTCATGGATTTTGGTTGGGTATGCCAAGGCAATCGCGATAATGCTTTTGGGATCTTCAAAGGTTTCCTCTGGATATAGCCGTTCCTTGATGTTTTGATGTTCAAAACCAGAAGTATGGCCCAGTGAGCGTTGCTCCAGCAACGATTCTTCCAAATAATCAAAAGGCTCGGCGGTTGTAAAGCCAATTTTATCTATACCTAGCTGCTTGCTTTCAGCAATGATCCGTTCTTTTAAAGTTTGCATAGTTCCACTCCTAGTTCGTACTAAAGAAATCTTTTTTCAAAAAACGAAAAAATGAATCTGATTCTCACCACGTATGTCATTCTACTAAGTCCTGCTAAAGCAGGAAGTAGAACTGAGATCCTAGTTCGTACTAAAGAAATCTTTTTTCAAAAACCGAAAAAATGAATCTGATTCTCACCACGTGTGTCATTCTACTAACCCCTGCTGAAGCAGGAAGTAGAACTGAGATCCTGATACGAAATTACAGGCTTACTATATCATATGTTCATTGCATCCAAAAGAAATTAACTGCTCTACAAGCGTGTGCTTACGACCTTTTTAGTCTGTGCATATTGCTGAAAATTTATTTTTTTCGTATAAAAGACGGCAATAACTGAGGCAATAAATCACTTCCATCCGATTATTCTCTCCTTCTTCAAGGGTTCACACGCCTATCATTCTTCCTAAGAATGATACAATAACACTATAAATAACTAGGGCTGAACAGGCTTTATAGGAGGAGGCACTTTTATGCATTGGGCTTTTCAACTTGCGAGTGAATTGATTGAGAAACACACGGAGGACCAGACACCCATCACCTGCGCGTCAGGGGTCAGTCCTTCGGGATATGTCCATGTGGGGAATTTTCGCGAGATCGCTACCACATATTTTGTGACACAGGCACTTAAACATCTAGGCGCAGCACCGCGCTATATTTTATCTTGGGATGATTACGATCGATTGCGGAAAATTCCGAAAAACGTCAGCGGCGTCTCCGAAGAAAACATCGGATTGCCGTATACCAAGGTAGCACCCCCGGCGGATGCGGATACAGGCGCAGCGTCATATGGCGATTATTTTGAAGAGATGTTTATCGGCGATCTGGCAAAATTGAACATTCGGCCAGAGTTCATTTTTGAAACGAAACGTTATGAGGGCGGGGCTTATAACGAGGAACTGGCATTGGTTTTAGCCAAGCGGAAAGAGATTTATGATATTTTAAGCCGCTTTCGGACAGAAGCCGCTAACGAGGAGGAACGGGAAGCTTACTATCCTATCTCCTTGTACTGTGATCAGTGCGGGCATGACAGCACGACGGTGACCAATTACGACGAAGCCACTCAGACACTGAGCTATACGTGCAAAAATTGCGGGCACGAAGGAACTCAGACTATTGGAAAACACCAGCACATCAAGCTTCATTGGAAGATCGATTGGCCGATGCGCTGGCGCTATGAAAAAGTCGCCTTTGAACCTGGCGGCAAGGACCACTCATCGAAAAACGGGAGCTTCGATGTTGCAAAAGCGATCGCTAAGGAAATCTTTGACTGGAAGGCACCACTGTATCAGCCTTATGATTTCGTCAACATCAAAGGACAAACTATGAAAATGTCCAGCTCAACTGGAAATATTTTGACATTGCCAGACTTGCTTTCGATCTACACCCCTGAATTGGTACTGTATTTGTATGCCAAATACCAGCCAAAAGCGCAATTTGATTTAGGACTCGACGATGATGTACTAAGGAACTATTCTGAATTCGAACGATTGGTTCAAAAGGCCAAAAACACAGAACTGGATGAAACGAATCAGCAATTGCTGCAATTGACCGGTGTCGACTTGGATCAGGTGTACCCAAGCTTCAACCATGTCGTCAGCATCTTGTCCCTGACCGCGAACAACACAGAAATCGCCAAAGAACTGCTTATCAATGAGCAGGCCTATAGAGAAGACGCGATCGATCATATTTTGCCGCGGGCCAGCTACTGGATCGAAAATGACGCGACCTCACGGCTGGTCACGATCAACCAAACGCCGAATCGTGACGTTTACGACCAATTGACCACTCCAGTCAAAGCTCAAGTCGCTAAATTTAAAGACCTATTAGCGACGAGCGGTGATTTGAACGAGGGAGACTTGATGCAGGCCATCTACGACCTGACAGATGCCACGGATAAAAAAGAAAAACGCGCAGAACAAAAAGAACTCTTTTCTGCCGTTTATCAACTGACCTTGAACCAAGATCACGGACCACGCATCCCATTACTGATCAAAGTCGTGGGTCCTGAAAAGCTGCAGCAATTACTAGATTTCAACTAAAGAGAACATGTTAGCGACCAAAAGAATAACATCTTTTGGTCGTTTCTTTGTTTGACAAGCTAATAACCATTAGCTAAAATGACCATATAAAAGCGAATGGTTATTAGCCAGAAAGGATGCGCCCTATGAAGAAAGGCACTACAAAGGAACGGATCGTGGAAGAAGCCTCCCGTCTTTTCGCCAAAAAAGGCTATGAAGCTATGAATGTCGAGGCAATCGCTCAAGCTGTAGGCATCAAGGCTCCCTCTTTGTATAAGCATTATCGGAACAAGCAGGAATTATTCGATGCTGTTGTGGCGGAAATGAACAGCCGTTATGAAGCAACTATGTCAGCCTTTCAGATGGACGGCTATGAGGGCGAAGCTGATGCTCCGCTGTTTGCGGAGAAGACGGAAGAGCAGCTTTTTGTTATTGGTATACAGTTTTTTATGTTCTTTTTACATGATGACTACGCATCGAATTTTCGGAAACTGCTGACGATCGAGCAGTTTCAGAATCCGAGATTGGCAGCATTATTTACGCAACAATACACAGACAAACCACTGGCGTATCAGGAAAAGTTGTTTACCCTGTTGATAGAAGCTGATGTGCTGCGTGAATGTGATCCAAAGATCATGGCCTTGCATTTTTATGCCCCGATTCAATTACTATTGACCCTTTGCGACCGCCAGCCAGAAAGAGAACCCGAAGCCTTGCGGACACTAGAGCAGCATATTCGTCAGTTTTATACTCTTTATCAGAAAGGAACGGATGCCCATGAGTAGAAAAAGAGATCTGATCCAGTGGTGTGGTTTATTCGGTATCGTCAGCTTTCTTTCTTATATTTCTGCTGTTCTTTTCAGCCCATTGGCCTATCCTGGATATAACTGGATGACACAAGCAGTGAGTGATCTGAGCGCAGATACCTCTCCTGCCAGAGTCTTGTGGAATCAGCTTTCCGCCTTGTCTGGTGTCGGCAGTGTGGTGTGCATCATGATGGTCTGTGTTTTTATCCAAGGCAAATTAACGAAATCTATACGCTTAGGCATCTATCTTTTTGCTGCGATGCTCTGGGCATCAGCGGTGGGATACACGCTATTCTTTCTTAGTGAGAGCGGCTTTGGCGGAAGATCCTTTCAAGATTTCATGCACATTGGAATGACTGTCTTAGTTGTTAGCCTGTCTATCGCTTCGCTTCTGCTTATACTGATCGGCGGATTTCATTCGAAGCAGTACCGATCATTGGCAGTTTGGGCCACCCTGGCGCTGCTGCTGATGCTTACCGGAGCCATCGGTGTCAACGTTGTGCCTGCCCGATACTTCGGTATTCCCGAACGCTTCAGTGTGCTAGCAGCAATGGGCTTTAATGCTGTGTCGGGCGTTTATTTATTTTTAGGCTTTTTTGAGAATTAAATTTTAACGATTTACTCCGTTCTTCCCCCACGTTTCCAGCTATTTAAAATAACTAAATGAATATATAAAAATCACAGAAACCCAATCTTTCATCCACTTTATTTTTATGGAAATTTCCTTTTGCTGCAATTATTGTTCGTTATACTGAAGCTATTAAAAAATCACAGAGGTATCATTTATGAAAGACAATAACAACAGTATAAAAGGAAAAAACACCACCGTAACGACACTGATTCTTTTTTTAGTAATCCTCATCGCTCTCTTTCTTGCGTTTATCACTGGCGAGAAGTTGGCAGAATCAAAAGCGCCGACACCCGAATCAAAAGCACCTGCATCGGCTGCATCGAGCAGTACTATACAGTCTTCGGAGAGCACATCTTCATCAAGCAGCAGATCTACCGAAAGTACATCGGCTGCGAGTACGTCCACGACGGAGAGTACTCCCGCTGAAACTGTTGAACAGGGCTCTTATGGCGTCACTTTTCCTAAAGGTGCCGTTTTAATGGGAGAGACAACTATCTTCGGATTTTCTGTAACAACCTATCCGCAGAGTGACAAACTCGCCGTCTCTTATAGTCCCAAAGGAAATTATACTCCAGGTGCTCACATGAGCAGCGTGGCTGGCTTTTACCCGACGGACATTCCAATGACAACGATCCCTGTCAATGAAAATGGCGTCACAAAAAACGTTACTGTCTCGACAGAATTGAAGCTTTCTGAAAGTGACAGCAGTAAACCTGACCTAGCATTCTTTCTTAACTTTAACAACAACGATACGAAGGTTTTTGCCTACTTGAACAATAACAAAAATGTTGTTCTTGCCTTTACTCCACCCAACAATAACGGCCCCTATATCGCAGTCGTTCTTTATGAGACACAGATGTAACCCCACGTCTTCTAAGTTTCTTTAACTTGGAGGACGTGTTTTATTATTCATTCGATGATGCTTTTCAAGCGCCCTCATAATAGGGTAAAATCAAATAAAAGAGACACGAGTCTTATAAGAAAGAGGGCATTTATGTATACGATTTTAAAAAACGGGTTTCGTTTTCTATTAGTGATTGGCTGCGGGATCGGGTTGGCTTTATTGTTAGGCATTTTTGAGGGGCGTTTTGAAGCAAATCAATTGATTTTCTACACGATCCAAAGCAACCTACTCATCTTTTTTTGCTATTTATATTTGATTGCGAAAAGTCTTGTAGCATCTGTATCAACCAAAAGGAACGTAGCGTTTGATTTTTCGCCGAACGTCATGGGAGCGTTGACGCTGATCATTGTTATCACTGGATTGATTTACAATTTTATTTTAGTTCCTTCTATTCCAAGTACTTCGGAATATGCAGTCAATAGCCTGTCCGATTTTCTTGTCCATACCTATACCCCGGTCATGGTGTTCGTTGACTGGCTGCTCTTTGCAGATACAAGACCTCTGAAAAAAATCAAGCCGTGGACTTGGGCGGTCCTGCCATTGCTTTATTGGGTTTTTACGATTATTCGTGCGCAAATTGGCGAGCCCATCGCCGGTTTCGACAGCTATTATCCTTACTTTTTTATTGATGCGATCGATTTAGGGTGGCCGCGGGTGTTCCTAAACGTTATTGTTTTATTGATTTTCTTCGTCGTTTTTGGTTATTTAATGAAGTTGATTGCTTGGGGAACCAATCGTTTTAAACCAGCAAGCGTGAATCCGCGCGTTTATTAATCGCATAAGCTTAAAAACCTGTGTGATCCCTAGGATTGCGCAGGTTTTTATTTCTCGATCATCTTGAAAATCATCCGTTATTGGAAGTCTCCCTGTCTCTCTCATTATGCCGTTTCTTTTTATGATACTCTGCCAATGCTCGATTGAAATTTGCGATCAATGCAGTCAAGATACCAACTCCCACAAACACATAAAGGATTGAAAAAAGTTTGCCAAATGCTGTCTGGGGAGACAGATCCCCGTAGCCCACTGTTGCGAGTGTCATCACGGAAAAATACAGCGCATCTAAATAAGTCATCCCTTCAATATTGTGATAGAAAATCGTTCCGATCGATAGAATGAATAGAACGGCTAGCATAAGTGCTTTTTGTTCTTCTTGTCGAAAAAGAATTCGTAAAATATGCCACAAACTTCTAAATAGTAATGCGAATGCTACCATGGTATCCCTGCTTCCATTTCAAAAATAGATTCGTTTACTTTATTTTATACAACTAAGAAGCTTTTTTAAATACGCTTGAACACATTAAAAAAGTGCCGCTCTCTCATTTTGAGCACGGCACTTTTGTCTGCAATTTTTTAGTCTTTATCTGGCATATCTTGAATTATCGTCACAAAGGAGACATCCGCCATCTGCGCATAAGGCGCGATGTACACTTCTAGATCGATCCCGTTTCTGCTAGGCTTGACTTGAACGATCGTTCCGATCGGAATACCTGCGGGCGAATTTCTGCCTAGACCGGAAGTACGGACGACATCTCCTTTTTTGATATTTTTTTCTTTAGTAATTTGCGTGGCGATCAGTTGCTTCTTTTTTTCATCGTACATGGTTAAAATACCAAAAGATTCTCCATCTTCGGCACTTATTTTTATCGGAAAATGATTGCTGCTTCTATTATCAGAAGTGACCAGCTCAATTTCGCAGGACTGTTCTTTTACTTTTCTTACTCGGCCAATCAAGCCCTTTTGAGACATCACCGCCATGTTTTTTGTAACGCCATCCTGGCTGCCCTTGTCTACCATCAATGTATTTTGCCACGCATTCGGAGATCGGGCAATCACTGTTGCTGCCAGCGTTCGATAGCTCGTCAACCGTTTTTTTAATTGGACTTCTTCTTCCAGACGCTCGATTTCTTGTGATTGGCTCGTTACCTTCCGCTTCATTTCATCATAGTGAGCAACTTCTTCTTCCAGTTTTCTGTTTTCCTCATAGGTATCAAATAAATTTGTCACAGAGTATTTACGATCAGATACCCATTTCTTTGGTACAGAGATGGCTTTATTCACTGCGCCAATCGGGTCTTTTACGACAGACCGCATACTCTCGACCCCATTTTCCTTTGCTTGATTTGCCATCACACTTATCGCTATGACCATTACGATAAGGATAACCATTAGTCTTTTTTTACGATTCTTTCCTGAATGCGCCCTTTTCATTTACCCACCCCAAAACACCCTATTTGAATTGAATTTTACCAATAATCGTCGGACTAAAAAATGAACAAAAAATGTTTTTTAAGCAAACTTATCATTTACTATTAATTTATCAATCATTCGAATCATTTTTAGTGTTGATTTAAATAACAAATTCATCACGAAACATTCTTTTCTCTAGCTGTGTCCTATAAAAAAAGAGATCTAGCGAGTGGATTGTTTTCATCTGTTATGTTAAATCCATCAAAACCCTACTATAATAAGAGTAACGATACTTCATTGAAAGGATGTGCGGAAAATGAATACGCCTCTTAAAAACAAGGACTACTCGTATGCCAATCTGAGGCACTCTGATTTTCATGATAGGATTTTTGAGCAGGTTGATTTTTCTCATGCGGATTTAACTGGTGCGAATTTTGATAATTGTTTATGTGTGGATTGTGATTTTTCAGATGCGCGTTTGGTAAATGCTTCGTTACAAGGAACGGATTTTCAGTGGTCCCGCTTGTGTGGCGCAGATATCTCCGGTGCGAATCTCTTTTTCTCCATGCTGGAACACGCGGATTTGACAGGTATCATCCATGATGCCCAGACGAAGTTTTTTGATCTTTATTGTCCCGCGGAAGGAGCATTTATCGGCTACAAAAAGTGCTTTGATCACCGAATCGTCCAATTATTGATCCCAGCGAATGCTCGCAGGACTTCCGCAACAAACTCCTGCTGCCGTTGTGACAAGGCGAAGGTGCTGACGATCAAAGATATGTACACGAATGAAGCCTATGAAGAAGCGATTTCTTATGTTGATGGAGACTTTATTTATCGAGTCGGTAAATGGGTCGTTGCAGAAAATTTTAATCCCAATCGCTGGGCAGATTCTACTGGTGGTATTCATTTTTGGCTGACGCGAAAAGAAGCTGAAGGATACATGTAAGCCTTCACCTGCCTCTTCCAATTTTTAGCTAAAATACATTTTTTTCTATTTATAAAAGAATATAGACAAGAAAATTCTTTAAAATGCTAATTTAGGTGATCTTGGTCGACCACTGACGGTTGAAATAATACCGTTCACGATATCCCTCTTAACAATTAGTACTTTTCCTTTACAATTACACTCAAGGGGGATTGTACTAGTGCGAACATCAATTTATGTAGAAACAGACAAAAGTGTAGAAGTCTTGTCGGTGGAGGATCTGCTTTATATCGCTGTTGATACCACAAGGGATCATTTTTTATGCTTCACCACAAGAGATAAGAAGTATTACGGCCGCGGAACGCTCAATGATTTTGAAGGAAAAGAATGGCGCTGGTTCTTTCGTTGCCATCGCTCCGTCGTAGTGAATTTGCTTAATATCAAAGAAATTAACAAATATGACCGGTGTGTTTATTTTTCAAACGATGAAGGAAACAATACCTGTCCTTTTTCAAGAAGAAAATATTTGCCGCTGAGAGAATCTTTGAAGGAATATCTCCTGACTTGATCCATGATTTTCCTATGAATAAAAGAAAAATTCGGGAATTTATGTTGTAGCTGGAGGATAAATAGATTAAACTTTAAAAGCGTTCAAGTTTAGATGTTGGAAGGAGGGAAATTTTTGACTCATAGCCTCACACTGTATTTGTTAAGAAAAATACAAGCGCAACGTTATATGTCCGAAATAGATTATGAAAATACGACTTATGCTCTAGAGATCCTACTTATCAATTTGTTTAAAAGTGTTCAAGTATACGCTGTCGCATTTGTTTTTGGTGTTTTATTTGAAACATTTCTCATGAATCTGGCATACGTTTTTCTAAGAATACCTGCTGGCGGCTGGCATGCAAAATCTTCCCGTAACTGCTCTATTTTCGGCTTGGTCGTTTTTGTCGGGATTCCAGTATTTTTAAAATACAGTCTGTTCACCTTTTCATTTAACTGGTTGCTTCTTCTATCCTCCGTCGTTCTGCTGATCGTTTTTCTCTACGCACCTTCAGATACAGAGAAAAACCCTCTTGTCAGCATTAGTGAACGAAAAAAGAAAAAAAGGAAGGCACTATTCAGCGCCTTCGTGGTGATTTGCCTCTCCCTATTTTTTGTGGCTGCTAAAACAAGTACATTGCTAATAACAGGTTTAGTCATTGAATCACTCTTGATTCACCCATTTTTTTATAAAATAACTAAAAGGAGTTATAAAAATTATGAAAACTATCAAACTGAACTCTAACTCAATGCAGAAAAAAATCTCTACCATTATCCTTGCTTTTTCGGCTGTTTTGTTAAGCTATCCTTGCTTCATTTGGGGTTATGAACCTGAGAATCCAAAACTTAAACAATTAAAACGGAAATGAACACGTTCCAATTCTTGATCATCGTTTTAGCGATGGTTGTAGAAAATTTTTCACAGCTTTTTATTTACACAAAGTTGATAAATAAAAAGATACCCTTTGGAATGAAATTGATACTCCCGATAATTTCCACAATTGTTTATATGTTCTTTCATTATTGGATCTTGATCGTCATATTGCTCTACTTTTTGTTTGTCGGAAAACGAGTCAGCAAGGATTCTAGCACTAACATGATATGGTTTTACGGTGTCTACACGACATTTTCCTATTCTGTATTTGCTTATCTAATGAACTCAACACTGCTCTTTATCTTGGGAGAAACGCTTTTTGATCAATACATGTATTTGATTAATATCGTGTTTTCTCCCTTTTTTTCTGTTGTTTGTAATTTGCTGTTGTTACATTTGATACGGCCCAGCCTGACCTTTTTAAAAAGAAATCTTGATAATGCAAATCATTATTTTCTTTTCTTTATTAACGTTTTATTGACCCTGTGCTGCGTATTGCAATTCAGCTATTATTGGATAGAACGATACCTCTTAAAGGATGGAACTGGCATTAGAAAATATCTGATTCTTCTTTTCATTTCAATAATTCTTTTACTAGTTCTCTATCTAAATTTAAAGACAAAAAAAATGGATGCAGAACGTATCCAACAACTCAAGGACACGCAATTGGCTGACCTCAGCTCGTATGTTCATCAAATCGAGGCGATTTATGGCGAGTTGCGCAGCTTTCGACACGATTACCATAACATGCTGATCAGCTTGAGCGAGAGTATCAAGTCTAAAGATATTTCACTGATTGAGGATACCTATAATAAAATTCTGAATCACGAAGATCTTGTTATTGATAAAGAACACTATTCTTTGACTAGGTTGAATAACTTGAGGACATTACCTATAAAGGGTGTGATTTCAGCGCATGTCATTCAGGCGTGGCAGAAAAATATTCCTGTGCGCTTAGAGGTCGAGGATGTTATCGAAAATGAAAGTATTGATATCTTAGATTATGTGCGGGTGGTATCTAACTTACTGGATAATGCTATTGAGGCTGCTGAAAAAGATGCGCATCCGTTTTTGAACATCGCCTTTTTTAAGAACGATTCTGAGAGGGAGATTCAATTGGTCATAGAAAATTCCTGCTCGGAGAACTCCTTAAACATCGTAAAAATCTTTCAAAAAGGGTACTCAACAAAAGGAACGAACCGGGGATTAGGATTAGCCACGGTTCAAGCGGTTTTACAAAACTATCAAAATCTTTCCCTGCAAACGGAATTTCAAGCAGGTGTATTTCGACAAACTTTTGTAATCAGAGAGGTGATTCAACTTTGAATATTTTTCTATTGGAAGACGACATTCTGCAGCAGCAGCGTTTAGAATTAGTGATTCGTGAAATTCTAGCAAAAAATCACTGGATCGCTAAGTCTATTATCGCGACCTCTCGGCCAGATTTTCTGCTTGAGAAGGTACGAGAAACTGTTGATCAAAATATTTATTTTTTAGATATTGAATTACATGGTGAGAAAAGAAAAGGATTGGACGTCGCCAAAGAAATTCGAAAATACGATAAATACGGGATCATTATTTTCATTACGACCCACTCTGAATTTGCGCCGATCACTTATGCTTACAAGGTTTCCGCCTTTGATTTTATAGACAAAGACAGCTCGATCGATGACATTCAGGAACACATTTTTGAAGGCCTTTCCCATTTGCGATCAATGAACACGACTCAGCACGGCGAAGAGTTATTTGTCTTTCGTAATCAAAATACCAGTTTTCAAGTTCCTTTTTCCGATATTCTTTATTTTGAAACGACGGAAATTTCTCATAAAGTCCGACTTATTTGCAAGTCTCGATTGGTCAATTTCTATGCGACCCTAGAAGAAATAAAGAAGCTGGATGATCGTTTTTATAAGGTCCATCGTGCATTTGTTGTCAATCTAAGCAACATCACGGAGATCAAGCGAAACGAAGGCATTATTTATTTTGACAAAAATCATTTTTGCCCCATTTCTAGAAGAAAAATCAAAACCGTTCTTGAGAAAATGGACACGTCCCGTCTAGGATAATCCAAAAGGCAGTAAGACCCTTCTTTAAAAAAGTGGTCTTACTGCCCTTCTTTGTATTCCTTTTATTACTCACGCAGTTGTCGATCGGCTACGTGTTTTTTTTGTTTTGAAAGATATCCATGGTAAGCCCTCTGAGATCTGTTAATCGCAGCAGGTCTCGCAAAGATTCGTATTCATCATACAGTTTCTTTTTTTCCGCGTTTAATTGATAGGTCGTCAGGATTCCTGATAAAAAAGGGGCATCAAACATTTTAGCAGCGACGGTCTGGTAACGCGTATCCGTTTGAGTAATGAAGCAATCCTCGTCCTTATAATAATTAATCAACAGAGGCGACGGCCCTTCTATATTGATTTTTCCTGAATAAGAAGTCTGTTGGGACAACAGCCCGTTTTTCTCTAAAGAGTCTAATTGCTCCTCAATTATCTTGGCAGTTTTTTCAGCATTTCCGATCTTTACAAAAAGATCATAAACAGACGTGCCCTCGGCAGCCTCTACGTCTTTCATCGCAAGGATTTTCTCCACAGGAATGGTCTCACAGGACTCTTCACTATTTTCCACTTTGTCATAGTAATACTCTCGATGTGTTCCCTGAAAAATGATCTTCTTTTGAAGCTGGATGTGCTCTCTACTGATTCCTGCCCCCAGCATGCGATCCAGTGCACTCTTTTCAAAATCTTCAGTCATTGTAAGCCCCTTTCAACCTTCGTCCTGGCATTCTTCTCTTTGTTCCTTGACGAAAAAGACGATACCCTCACAACCGTTAGTCCTCTCAGGTGAATAGTTGGTGACTACTCTATTTTAAAAAAACTGATTATGCGCTATTAGAAGGAGTCAGCTATACGACTTTTTGTTTTTCCAATTCTAAATAGAAAAGAGCTTCCGTCATCTTCTTTGAATAGACTCTTCGTACTTTTCTAGGAACAAACTGATGAATGTCCTCTTCGCTGTACCCGATCTGCAATTTGGTTTCATTCATAATGATCGGGCGTTTTAACAAGCTCGGATTTTCTTCAATTACAGCAACCAATTCATTGAAGGATAACTCGTTAAAATCAAAAGAAAATTTTTGATAAACCTTCGAACGTGTCGCGATAATCTCATCTGTTCCGGTTTCCGTTAATGAAAGAATTTCTTTCAGCTCTCTTTTCGTAAGTGGTTCAGAAATGATATTTCTTTCCTCAAAATCCAATCCTTGTTTTTCTAACCATGCCTTCGCTTTTCTGCATGAATTGCAACTGGCTGACCCATATAATTTAATCATATTTAACTCACCTTTCTAAAAAAATCATTTTTAAATACGCCTGTTATCTACACCTATTACGATACAGCACCGATTCGCTGTTGTTAACCTAATTCTAAAAAGCTCCCTTAAATCCGCAGCTTATTTTAGACTAAAAATCGTCATTTTATAACTAATTTCGAACTAGATTAACGACCGTAAAACCTTTGTATAAATGAATTTACGCCAATTTCAATAACAGAAGGAAATTAGCAGCTGTGAAATGACTCAATTATTTCCACGCGAAGTAAAAATATGATTATTTGACAATAAGTATCATTTATCATTACAAAAATAGATGATATTATTCTTTATATTCATCACAAAAACCGAATTCTATCACTATTAGATGATTTATCCATTTGTCCATTAGTATGTTTCCAATTTTCAGATTATTATTATTCTGAGCCGGCTTATTGACTAAAAAAGTGATCCTCCGCCACTTCTAACGGCCAGTATCAAACCAAAACCCAGATGGTGAATCTGAGTAGTTGCATCGTTGGCGTGTGGGTATCATAAGAAGTCTTTGATTTATTTCGGTAACCTGATAAAATACTCTTTGTGTAAGAATCTATTGGAACAGGAGGAAGCACTCAATGGATGAAAAAGAATTAAACATAACCGTTACCCATAAGTATTTTGAATTGAGCAGCTTATTCATGCAATTTTTCCGTGAAAATTCTCGCGGCCCCTTCAAATTTGAAAATCGCAACCGTGGTCAAGGGCAAATACTGAGCATCGTCCGGGAACACGGAAGTATCTCTCAAAAAGAGCTAGTACAACGGCTGGATATGCGCCCACAATCAGCCTCCGAGATGATCCGCAAGCTTGAAAAGAAAGAATACATCACGAGAGAGAGATCGCAAGAAGACAAACGGGTAATGACTATTCATTTGACTGCACGCGGAAAAATCGCCGCACAGCAGAGCGACGATTTTCAACCGGTGGTACTTGACGTCCTAACCCCTGAGGAAAAGGAACAATTTGATCATATCTTGACTAAGCTGATCCACGAATTGGAACCGCAGGTCAAGCACAAACCCCGGAATCGTTTCGGGCGTCCGTGACGTGTTTCTTCTATACTATAGAATTATTTTTAAGCAGAAAAAAGACGTATTTCGTGATTGAAATACGTCCGTCTGCTTATTTTTTTCGGTTTCTTATTTTCTTTGTTAAAAAACCAATAACAAAGACAGATAAAATTTTGAACATCAATGATTTTATCGCGCTGTCCTGTTGCTTGCTTTGATTTTTTCCTGATTGTTTGTGATGGAAATGATTTTTTTGCTGGCCGCCGTGTCTTAATAGATTTTTCATATTCTAAATTCCTCCTATTTTACCCTAATTTTCTTGTCGGTGGTCGTTTCGTTGGCGTCGTTTCTGTCTCAATTGCGTCTTCAAAAGCGGTCAAATCTTCGTACTCTTCATAATATTTTTTCAACGAAGAGGTGAACTCTGGGTCCCACGGTTTTACATGGCCCGAGTAATGGATAATTTTTGGGTCTCGCCGTGCTTGAAAATATTCTTTTTCGCCTTCTGGGTCTGGATGCTCCACTTCACGTTTCATAATATAGCTTTGGGCATTCCACTTAGGATGCAGTTGCAGCCATTGGTCATGTAAAATGGCATTCAACGCGTCTTGATCATGAAATTTAAGCTTTTCAGGATTGTCATGGATAAAGCGCAACACACGCTTCGTTACATTCTCACTCAGCCATTTTTCCACATTAATCAGCATAAAGCCAGAATTGAAGTACGTTGTCGATCCACAAGCGATGTCCATTTTTTCGAGGCGATTATGGAAGCCTGCGTCCTCAACAGCTGCTAATGTGTATGCGCCAAGATCAATCTCCCAAAGCTCTGAAATATCGGCCAGCGCAATCATGTCACAATCCAAATAAAGAATTTTCTCTACATTTTTATCTTTAAAAAGTTCAGGGATCGCGATTCGATAATACGCCGTTTCAGGGATTCGATCACTTTCTACAGCATCCGAAAAATAATTCTTATCGATCGTTAGGAAATGCAATTTTTCGTCGTACTCCTTAAGCGTTTCTCTCATCAATCGTTTATTTCCGATACTGATCTTATCATCGATCACATAAAAATCGATCATTGATGGTGGTTGTTTCGTGTTCTCTAAAATGGAAACAAATAGTGCCGAAACGTGCTCCGCAAAGCCGTCATTACTGCTTGAAACCACTGTCATTTTTTCATTTTTCATTTTACATTCACCGTCTTCATAAAGATACTTTCGTTTAGCAGTTCCATATATTTCTCTTGGAAAGGATGGTCTTCTAGCGTATTCCAAGGCTTGTCGTGTCCTGTAAAATGGATAATCGCCGGATTCTCCCGTCCTTCCTTGTATGCTTTTTTGTAGGGTTCAGTCGGTGCTGGATGTTTGTCCGAAACCAATGACGCCTGCATATTCCAACGAGGATGGAACGGATGCCACTGCTCATACAACACCGCATTCAAGGCATCTTGATCGTGATAAATGATTTTATCCCCGTGCTTTTTCAAGTAACTGATCGTTTTCTCTGTAATTTCTTGCTGGTTCCATTGATCAACATCGATCACCATCACGCCGGAGTTAAAATAGTAGTCTTCTGAATCTACGCCGAGTCGTTCTAGTGCCTTCGTTTGGCCTGGATCAATGATCGCTCCGATCGTTTTTCCTTCTAGATCCTGTTGATAAAGTTTTTGGATATCATCCAAAATAAGCGTATCTGCATCGATATACAAAATTTTCTTATATTGTTTTTTTGCCAAAATCTTTGGCATCGAGATTCTAAAATAAGCGGTCGTCGTAATATGATCACTCACTAAAAAGTCTTCATACACACTTTCATCAACCTTCACAAATTGAATAATAGCGGCATTTGAATGATTACGCGCCGTCTGGATCAATTTTTCTTTACTTGCGACTGAAAGATCGTCGTCGATAATAACGAAGCGAATGGGTGTATTCCTCGACGTTTGTTTCAATAAAGTTGAGATCATTACACTAAGATAAGGAGCATAATTTTCATCAACAGCTGTGACTACAGGGATTTCCTCAATTTTCGAGAACATAAAAGCTTCACTCCTATCTGAATTTTTCGTAGCTATTAATAACATTCCTCTACAAAATCCAGAGTAGCCCCCTCCGAACAATTAAGCAAAATTACTGCCTTGACACCTCTTCCATTTACTCAAAAAACAGACTAAAAGTGCCCGTATTTGGCTGTTTTGTATTAATTATTAATTTTTCCTAAAGTTTTTATTTATTTTATTGTAATTTAATTGAATATTATTCACATGAGCGTTTAATTGTTCATTTTCTCTTTATTAGACTACCCTTAAGATAGATAAAGTACAAAAAAGGACGGATATAGATGAAATTAGTTGCAGTAGATCTTGACGGCACCTTGCTAAATAGAGACGGTCTTGTCACTGAAGCGAACGCCTCCGCACTAAAGAAATTTGACGAACAAGGCGGAGTCATCGCGTTAGCTACGGGACGCTCGATACACTCCGCAAAAGAAGTATTCGCCCACTTGGGGATACAGGGGTATACTTTGGCTTCGAATGGTGCCTATGTGGCACGCATTGAAGATGGCGAAATCGCCGATGTTCTGAAAAACTATACCATTGATTCTGATACAGTGAAAACGGCCCTCACACTTGCGATGAAAGCGGAAGTGACGGTCGTAGCCAGCAGAGCGACCCAAGACGACCGCCTGTCCTTTGCACAGGATAAGAATGAAAAGAACAGCCCCTACTATGCACAATTCAATTTGAAAGAGTCAAAAGTTGAGAATTTATGGAAGGAAATCGAGGAAAATGAGATCCGTTATTTCAAATTGGCCTTTACAGATAAAGACACACGCAAGCTGGTCAAACTCCGTGCGCAATTAGAAAAACACGAGATCAACAGCTCCTATTCTGATACCTACTGGCTCGAAGTGATGGCAGATGGTGTCAATAAGGGTGCCGCATTGAACTTTTTAGCTGCCCACCTAGACATTGAAGCAAAGGATATTCTGGCGATCGGTGATCAAGAGAATGATCTGGAGATGTTGAAAATGAGCGGAACGAGCGTGGCGATGGCTAACGCAGCCCCTGCTGTAAAAAAAATAGTCCACAAGATGACTCGCTCCAACGATCAGTCCGGTGTCGCGTTTGCATTAAAGGATTACCTCGACTAACCCTCCCACTACACAAATAAAGAGGCTGCCGAAATCGGCAGCCTCTTTATTCATTGTAGCTCAACACTTTACGACCATTCAATGATTGACACGTGCGGTTGTTTCTTCCGTGGATCGCCATGAAGCGCAGGATCTGTTCTGCTGAGACTTCCATAATGGTCTGCATCAGATACCACTCGATGCCTTCAGTCAATGGTGGTGTGGTTAATGAGCCGATATAGTGATAATAGCTTTTATTTTCAGGAATCAATCCGTCTACAGAAAATTCGCCGAAGCATTGCTGCTTGTCGTATTGATCCAATACATGTTCAAAATCTGGGTTGTGCTCTCCAACTTGGTAAAAAACACCCAAAACGGCTGTTTGACCGTTAGGCGATTGGAAGAGAAAATGACCTTCCAATGGAAAAATCTCGCCATTTAAGCGATGTTCTGAATCCGCGTGAAAATGCACTTGGACAAAATCAAACCTGCGATGGTTGATGAGCGCCTGCCCCGCACCTAAAAGCTGCAGGTTTTGTCCATTATTAAAAAAAGTGGCGGTCGTATCAGAAAAGTTCACTTGCACTGGGGCAAGCGCCTCGTAGGTTTCAGTCATGCTCGTTTGGATGTCGATCGGTGATTGGGTCTGACCGCCTTGCGGATGCCAATCTCCCTGGTGGCAATAATCAATTAAAAATTCTGCTTTCATAGGATACCTCAATTACCTTAAAATTTTTACAATAATATCATTTTCCAGAATTTTTTTCCATCCATATGCAAATATCATTGAAAACTGAAAGTTTTTGGGTTTCATTTAGCAGTTCATGGCGTGCTTTTTCGTAGAGATGGACGGTCACTTGTTGTACGCCAGCAGCTCGATACGCGCGGGCCGCTTTCATTGCACCTTTTCCATACTCTCCGACAGGGTCTTCTTTTCCAGACAATAAAAGAATCGGTAAATTTTTAGGTACCTTGTGGACTAACTCCGCGTTTTGCGCACGAATAATCAATGTAAACAATTCGTGGTACCCGCTTAATGTGAATAAAAACCCGCAGTTAGGATCTGCAAGGTACGCGTCGACTTCCTCCGGCAGACTGACCAGCCAGTCTTTGTCCGTTCTTGGAGCTTCTATTTTGCGATTCATCGTACCAAATGCCAGGCGATCGATCAGCTTACTAGGATGCTTTTCCCCTTGAATCTTGCTCAACAGCTTCGCCGATTTCTGACCCATTCGCGTCAACCAAACAGGCTGCTGCCCCGTTCCGACTAAGATCGCGCCTTGGATCTCTTCTCCATAGTCGTAAATATAATTGCGCAAAACAAAGGAACCCATGCTGTGGCCTAAAATAAAAAAAGGCAGCTTCGGATATTGCTTCTTTCCCCACCGGGTCACTTCATACAAATCTTGGACCAATCCGTGCTTGATCGTTTCGTCATGAAAATAGCCTTTCGGGTCTTCCTGGATGGATGATCCGTGGCCTAGATGATCATGACCGATCACAACGATTCCCTGTTCATTCAAGTATTCGGCCAAAGCTTCATAGCGCAATAAATGCTCGGCCATGCCGTGTGTGACCTGTAAGACCGCCCACGGCTCATCACAGGACCAATGATAGCCTTGCAGCCGGGTGGTTTCATCAACAGAAAGCAATTCAACGGTTTCTAACATAAGAGACTCCCTTCTTCTATACATCGTTTTAATTTATTCGCAAATTTTCACGTCATAAATCCATCTCAAGTTGGAGGTACTTTTCTAAATAAATGATACACTATTACTAAAATGGAGGGATAGAATATGTCTTGCTTAGGTAATATCATCTGGTTTATTTTTGGCGGCTTGGTTGGCGGGCTGCTTTGGTGCCTCGCGGGTGTTTTATGGTGCCTCACGATCATCGGTATTCCGATCGGACTGCAATGTTTCAAATTTGCGTCTTTGAGTTTTGCGCCTTTTGGCAAAGACATTGTGTACCATACGACAGGGTTAAATTTGTTCGTCAATATTATTTGGCTGATTGTTTCCGGGGTCCCTTTGGCATTAGGCCATCTGGCCAGCGCTTTCTTTCTATGCCTCACGATCGTCGGCATCCCGTTTGCTATACAATCTGTGAAGCTCGCACGGTTGGCACTGCTGCCATTCGGTGCCGAGATTGTTCCAGCTCGCTGACCGAACGTTGCTAAAATCGAATAATATAAAAAGAGGAGACCGCAGTCTTCCTCTTTTTCTTATCCGAAAATCAAGTAGAGCAATCCTGCAACTACTAATACGATATTCAGCGTTACTTGAATGTTTACCATCAATGAAGAGATGTTTTTCTTCTTGCGCTTTGCGAGGCTAAGAAAAATATTATACGCACCTACTAAAATGATGAAGATTACTAATGCTGTTAGATACAAAAAGCCACTTCCCTTTTTAATTGTAGTGTACCGTGAAACAATTACACCAGCAAGCGAAGTCAAAGAAATCTAATTTAATTGTTTGAAGAAATCTCGTAATTCCGCTTTTCGTCGTTCACTCAGCTCACGTTTGGGAATATCTTGGATGGCACCTTCTAATCCGTACAACAGATGTAAACACGCACCGTCATCTACCAAATGACGGATCTTCAGAAACGCACCCTCTGTTCCCAAATCCCGCAACTGCTCCGGTTCAACGATCCCTACTTGTGCTAATTTTTCTTCATTTACCACACCAATATTTTTCATTTCTGAGATTCTCATTGCTTACTCCTTTTAGATATATTATACCTTAGAATGTAAGCGGAAACGACCGCTTTCATAAAAAAGTGCTGCGAAGATTTTTATTTGCGGTATCATTGGAATCATAATTTATAAAATCCTCGTATTTTTTTGCTCGCTGCACTTCTCTTTAAACAGGTTTTTATTTTTTTTCAAACTTTTTTATCCGCTCATTTTTAATACTTCTTCTCTTTCAAATAAGAAGAAAATATAACTGGCGTTCTTTTTTGCAAAGTATTTTTAAAGATTTTTTTAGGTTAAAACTTTATTTTTTGTCTTTTATTAGGTTATTATTTGTACTATATGATATTTTAATTTATCATATAAAGAAGTGAGCTTAATTTTTAACAAATGGAAATGGAGGCGTTTTTTCATGCTGGGGATGGATAGAAATACTTTATTAAAGATTCAGATCATTGAGATATTAGACGGTCTCCAAGCGCCGATTTCTCTAAAAGAGCTACAGGAGAAGATCGGATACGCAAGTCTTGGTACGATTCGTATGAACTGCAAAGAGCTGCAGATGATCATTGATCAGCTTTATACGGAGGAAGACTATTCGTTAAAACTTCGCATGAACAATGGGCGCGGTATCCAACTGGATCGCTCCTCGACGAATCTCCAAACATTGACGAGTTATCTTTACCAGCATGATCTTGCATGTGAGATCATTCGTACGATACTGGTTAAACGAAAAATCTCAGCTATTCAATTTTGTATGGACAAAAATATCAGTGAATCCAAGCTGAGACGAAAAATAAAAGAAATCAATCAAGAATTGAAGGACTCGGACCTTTATATCTCTTGTTCTGCGAAAATCAGTCTCAAGGGACGGGAAGTCGATATCCGTCGTTTTTATTATGTTTTCGTTCGAGGACTTTATCATCAATTTACGCAAGTTGCAGGGATCAATACGGACAGCTATTTACAATTGGCCGATCAAATCGAAGACTACCTAAAGATTAAAAATAATCCGACGAACTTGGAAATGATCAGTTTTTGGTTATTGATCACAAATCAATCCCTCATTAAAAAAAGCCCGCTTGTCTTCAATGCTGCTGAGGTAGAGCAATTGAATCGCTTCAAATACCCGAAAAAACCTGATTTTTTAAAGATGTGGGACAATGACGAGTGGCGCTTCTTTTTATATGCGATTTATAGTTCTCTGTTGAATGATTTCGAGTTGCAACCGAAGAACGCTTCCAAAGAACGATTTTTCACTGAGGCGACAGCCTGCTGGATCGATGCCTTCTCTACGCATTTCCGTTCGTTGAACTTGAAGGAGCAAAAAAGTGTCGGACGAAAGCTGAGACAGCATTATTCAGCCTTCTCTTTTTTCAGGCTGAACCTTCCTCTCGTTACACAGCTTAGTATCAATGTGGGACTGACCCGTGTGGAAACACAATTTCCTTATTATTACCGTCGCTTCCAAGCGTTTTGGCAAGACTTCACTCGAAAAATGCCAGAATACGACCGCCCACAGTTGCAAATGTACACGATCCTTACTTGTATGACCCTGTACCCGCTTGAAAATTGTCTGCCGAAAATATCGGTCTATGTCTTTTCAGAGCTGAGTGAACTTTTTGCCAGCTTTATCCAGCAAAAGATCGATCTGCATTTTAAAAATCAATACCATTTAGATTTTGTTGAAACGCCTCAAGAGGCCCAGTTAATCATCGGGACTTCTCCTACCTGCAACAATTTCTTGTTGGAAAATCAAAAATCTGTCGTGATTCGATCAAACGTTTCACCAGCAGATTACCATGATATTGAGCAGATTTTTGATTCTCTCGTTAAAAAGGATCTGGAAAACAATCAAATTAAATTAAATTAGCTTGTGAAGCTGACCAAAAACAGGTATTGTAGTATTTATCACAAAGAAAGAGGAGGCCGCTATGGTTTACGTTAGTGAGATGCATACTACCCCGCCGACTGAATTTGGTTCGGAATTAGAAGAAAAAACCTATGACACATTAGCAAAGTTGGAGATTCCTTTTTACCAAGTCGCTACTGGAGAAGCTTTGACGATGGAGGACTGCATTGACATCGATGATCGTTTAGGTGTTGAAGTGGTAAAGACGATTTTTTTATGCAATCAAAAGAAAACGAAATTTTACCTATACATCACGCCGGCTGATTTCAAATTTGTCACCAAGGACTTTGGCAAAAAAATGGAGATTCCTCGCGTTTCCTTTGCCTCTGCTGATTTGTTGAAGGAACGCTTAGGTGTGATTCCTGGTGCGGCGACGATCTTTGGACTTCTTAAAGATCCCGATCATGAGATTCAATTAGTGTTCGATCAATCGGTCTCTGAACGGGAATGGTACGCCTGCAGTTCTGGCTCTGTTACAAATTATATGAAACTTCGAATGACCGATGTGTTTGATAAATTCTTGCCTTACACAGGTCACGAAGCTATTTTTATCAATTAAAAAAGTGTTAGGAGACCCCTCTCCTAACACTTTTTTTGGACGATTTTTTGAGAAAGCCACTCAAAAAACGGTTTCTTTCCTTTTTTTAAAACACTTTTTTCCCCCGACCCTAATGGATCACACGTGCGAGGTGCTTAACATCTTACAGTCACACAGCCGATTTCTTTCATCGGACCAGTGATCTCTTTTCCGCAATCTGTGCCGACGGCTTGAATTGCGAAGTAGTAAGTCCCTCTAGATAAGCAGACCTTGCTCAATGTGTAATCCAAGTAATAACCTTTTCCAAAAGCGCCATTCATATATTTGGCATAGCGAACATCGATGGTCGTGTAAGCAGAGCCATATCCTCCGCTAGCGGTTCTTCGATAAACGCGAACTTTCGAATAATCTAACGTACTAGGATTTTGCGTACCTAAGAAAATCTGTGCGCCATAATAGCGTGTTGGAATACAGCCGCACACTAAATAATTTTTGATGCAGCCTTTTAATCCAGTACCGATTTCCTTTTTCTTCAATGTGGTTGCACAGCTTGGGCCCCATTGAGGACTTACCCAACTGCTCCATTGACCGTAGTTTGCTTTCACCCAGTAGTAATAGGTCGTGCATTGGTTCAAGCAATCGTCTAGGTAAGACATTTCTGAACCGTCTTGCTTGCCATTCACTGTGATCGCTGTTGCATTGTTGATATTGTTCGTTGTACTGCGATACAGTGTATAGCTTGTTGCATAGCGAGTAGACCCATTGTCACTCTTCGTATTTGTCCAAGTTACTTTGATCGCTCTCTCAGAGACAGCAGAAGCTTTGATACTTGGATTCAGTGTCTTTCCGCAAACGGTGAATTTACCGATGTTTGAGCTAGACACTGTTTCGATCGTATACGGACATGTCTTCGGACGTCTTACCATGACTTTGTAGCAATAAGTTGTGTTGTGGTCTAATTTGATATCATTATAGGTCGTTTGTCCTTTTACTGTAGCGATCTCTTTGAAGTTTCCAGAGTTGTAATCGTTACACTTGTTGACTGCCCGATAGATCTTGTATTCCGCATCGCTGCCTTTTGATTCCCAGCTAAGTTTCAGCCAATGATGCTGTGTTTCAGTCACACAAACATTTTTAACTGCATCCCATTTTTCTTTGTAGTTGTTTTCATTACAGTGTTTCCCGCTGTGGTTTTTGTCACAGTGCTCGCCATGCTTCCAATTATGGTTGCAGTCTTTGCCGCTATGCTTTTCGTCACAATCAGGTTTGTGTTTCCAATTGTTCGTGTTGCACTCTTTCCCACTGTGATTTTTGTCGCAGTCAGGTTTGTGTTTCCAGTTGTTTTCGTTACAGTTTTTCCCGCTGTGGTTTTTGTCGCAATCGGGTTTGTGTTTCCAATTGTTTTCGTTACAGTTTTTCCCGCCGTGATTTTTGTCGCAGTGATCGCCATGTTTCCAGTTGTTTGAATTGCATTTGCGGTATTTACTATGGTTTCTATCACAATGTGAATCATGCTTGTTATAACTGTTGCAGCCACTTCCACTATGCTTTGTATCGCATCCTGTTTTATGCTTGAACGATCCAAAGATACGGCTGCTAGCGTCTTCTTCTGCTTCTTCAGATTCGGCGATCTCAACTTGCGGTGCTTCCGCAGCAGCATCGATTCCCTCTTCATTTTCTTTTTTAGCAACGTCCTGGTTGGCGATTGGTCCAGCAGCATCTGCTTCTTTCCCATCAACGACCGCTGCTACTTTATAGTAGTAAAGATAATCCGATTTGATCGTGCCTGCTACCTTCAACGTCATATAATCGTCTACGGTAAAGGTCTTATCACTTTTCAATGAAGCAATCTTTTCAAATTCACCGTCTTGTTCTTCCCCACGATAGACGTTGTAGCTTTCTGCATCCACGACCTTATCAAACTCAATGGTAGTCCAATTTTGTTCATTGTTGTATTTGACCGTCAGATTTTCCGGCTTGTCGCTATCTGCCGCAAAAACTTCCGCTGGTATCCCCAATGAAGATACCGTCATGATCAGTAACGTTACCAACGACATGATCCCTTTAAACTTTTTCATTAGTCTCTTCTTTTTCATTTCGCTCTCCTTTTCTGCTCTTACCCAAGTGCAAAAAGTGCACAACAAATAACCCTACCCTAACTATAGTGACTACTACCTTAGAAAAGCAGCAGTCTATTTTTTAAGAGATTGTTTTTGGCCAAAAACAGAAGTAGAATCCCATGTACCACCCCCCATCAAGTAAACATACCACCACGTATGTTTAGGTTAGAGGATTCCTCTCTCAACTTTCCCCGCCTCTAAGAATGTGATTCTTCGGGGTATTTTCCTCTTGACATAAATATAACAATTATTGTAATATATTTCTATAATCCCTCAAAAATCAAAAATATTCTTTGAATTATGATGAAAAGTTTTTCCTACATCCCATATATTTAATAATATATTTAATTAATTGGTTGGCTGAGGGCGTTCAATTACTGAGAGTATCTCGCTTTTTTGAAAAATTTGTCTTTTAAGAACAGTCGATCGCTACAAAAAAAGACCCTCAAAAAAATTGATGGCCTTTCTCATATAATTATTATTTTTAATTAAGTATATCTTGTAAAACTAAAAGAATTCTTCCTATTCTTTTCGATTGATCGAAACGATCTTTTGCTGCAAGCGATCGTAGACAACAACGAACTCGGAAACTTTTTTCTCGGACATCGGTACTCGGAAGTAATAATCCGATTGGCCGTCTGTTGGCGTGTTTGTATGGTAAAAACCGGAAAGGTAGGCGTGTGTAAGGTCCCCACGGGTATCCTTGAATAGTTCAAAGAAGCCGCTTGGATCATTCACAGAGATACTTTTCTCTAATGCCTTAAATTCTATTTGGTCCTTGTTCATTCCTGCTTTTTGCATTTGTCGATACAACTGCGTATCTGTTCCCTTACGGACTATTTCCGTCCATGCTGTCTCAAAGTCTGCGGATTTATCAAGGTACGTGTCATCCTTTGTGATGACAGACTTCATATCACTGCCGTCTTCTGCGGTCAACTCCGACAGTTCTTTATCATTGAAACGCAGTCTCACCGTATAATCATGGCGCGTCCCGTTTGTATCGGTAAAGCTCCAAACCTGCCGCTGGGTCATCATGGGCTGGTCATCGATCAGTCGTTGACCAAAGCCAATCAAACTGACACTCACAAAGCCGCTCTCTTCAGAGCTTACCATCGGATAAATCTTGCGGTAAAGATCAAAGATGTTTTTGCCATCCTTCGCCGACCCGTAAATTTTTTCGATCGTGCTTGCCATTGCCTGTGAACTAGAGAAGCTGCTTGCATCCTCAAAGGCTGTATTCAGTGCATCCACTTTTTTTGTTTGTTCTTCTACTAACGTTTGATCATTGATATCTTTTAATGCCAGAGTTTTAAGTTTTGGCAATTCTTCTTTTTTCTGTGCTTTGTCGTCGCTTGCGAACACGCTGAAGGGAATCGTGAATTGTGGGAAATTTCCGCTTAATACGATACCAAAAATGCCGACAAACAACGCTGCTAGGACACCCCAAAAGATCAACCATTTTTTTGCTGTGTTCATAGGTCACCTCGTCTCCTCCTTATTGTGGCGACTAATCGCAAAAGCGTCAAGTATTTCTAGTGAATAACTGCCTATTTTTATGAAATTATCTAAAATTTCCCTTGCAAAAATAGGATTATGATAGTTATTCTCGTCAATTTCTATTACACTAGAAGAAATGATTTATAAGGATAGGCGGATATGGCAAACAGACAAGAACGGCATCAAAAAAAACAAGAGCTCAAAAAGAAACCCACACGAAACAAGCCTTCACGGATCAAGCTGGCGAAATCTACTAAGATTTCATTAGGCATACTTACCGTGATACTTTTAATGCTCCTCGCAGGTACGGTTTTCTTTTTCCAAAAGTATGGCAAGGAAGTGACCGCAGCGATTGACGCTGGTGAAGAGCACGCAGCGAAAATTCAGGAAAGCGATTTTAAGCAATACCACCCAACCACGATTCTCGAGAAAAACGGGCAAGTCATCAAAGAGCTAAAAACGCAGGAGCGGGACTATTTAACGTATAAGGAAATGGACCCCCTTGTTTCCCAAGCATTGATGTCGATTGAAGACAAGCGCTTCTACGAACATCATGGTGTCGATACGCAAGGGCTTCTGACGATCGCGTTGAATGCTGCTACAGGTCGCGGCGTCCGTGGGGCTTCTACGATTACCCAGCAATTGGTCAAAAATATTTATTTGACTCCTGAAGTGTCTATTTCTCGAAAAATCGAAGAAATGGTCATGGCTCAAGCCCTGGAAAAAAGATTTACAAAACACCAAATCTTAGAATATTACTTAAACAACGTGTACTTTGGTCACGGTGCCTACGGGATCAACGCGGCGGCGAAGGTCTATTTCGGAAAGTCCATCAATGACACCAGTCTTTTAGAAAAGGCAACACTGGTAGGTATTACGAACAATCCGGGGATTTTTGACCCTACGACCAATAAGGAAAATGCCTTAAAACGGGCCAAGCTGATTTTAAAACAGATGAACGCGCAGGGTTATATCACGAAAGAACAATATGAAAAAGCGAAATCAGACGATATCTCCGCGAAGATTCATAGTAACGCCCTGAACAATCAGCTAGACAATAATGAAGTGGCTTTAGCCGTCGATTCAGCGACGAAGATTCTAATGGGGCAACAGGACTTCCGCTTCCAGTATCAATTTGACTCAAAGGAAGAAGAAGATCGCTACAACGAAGAATACAAGACAGCGTATAACAAAGTGTATCAGCGAATCCTTTCCGGAGGCTATCAAATCAGCACGAACATTGATACGGGGCTTCATGATCAACTGCAAGGAATCGTCAGCAACGTCATGAACGCTTGGCAAGACCGTGGAGAAAATGACTTCTTTACGAAGCAGGCGGCGATGACAGTCATTGACAATCAGACAGGCGATGTCGTCGCAAGTATCGGCGGGCGCGGCGAAGAGGGCAACCACTACAATCGGGCCTTTCTCTCTTTCCGACAACCTGGATCAGCGATCAAGCCATTAGTCTCTTACGCGCCTGCGTATGAGCGCGGTTTGCTTGAGACAAATGCCGTTTCAGATGATCGACCAAACGACACGTATCCAAACAATATTTACAATGGCTCTAAGGGAAACTTGACCTTAAGAAATGCCTTAGCGATATCTTCAAACGTCGTTGCGTACAAATTAGCGGAAGAAAATCGGGCGGAATTAAAAGAGCCTGTCTATCAGCCATTAGCGCAAATGCAATTTACCGGACTTGATGTCCAAGACGATAACCCGATCATCGCTGTCGGCGGGATGACCTATGGTGCCACCACACAGGAAATGGCGAGCGGAATCGCTACTTTAGTTAATCAAGGGAATTACCGCGCACCATTAAACATCCAAACGATCAAGCGAAAAGACAATGGACAAGAGATCTTCGCGCAAAACGATCTTGCGCAACAAAAGGTATACAGTGACGATGCTGCCTATTTGACCATCGATACGATGAAAGCTGTCCATCAAGACCCTGATGGTACGGCAAACGGGCTGGCCTTGGCCCACAATCAAAATTGGGCGGTCAAGACCGGGACGACAGATGAAGCAAAGGATTTATGGACAGTCGGCGCCACCCCGTATTACACCGTAGCTGTTTGGGCCGGCGATGACACGCCGCAACCACAGGACAACAGCAGCGTGGGACAGGCAACGAAGGAAATTTTCAAACAAACGATGGATCTTTTAAATAATGGCAAAGAAGACGTTGATTTCCAAATGCCTTCTTCCGTGCAAAAAGTCGGCAACCAATTGGTGACTCGTTCCAGTCAAACCAAGCAAGTCTTAGCAACACGTAAGAATGCGTTGCAGACTTCGACAGCGAACATCGATACCTTGGCGAAACAAAAAGCCAACGAATTAACGGCGGCGAAGTTGAATACGCCAATGGTTGAAGAAGCTTCAACCTTCAGCAATCAATTGATTTCTGAACGAATCGATACGTTGAGTCAATTCGAGATCATCGTCACAGACAGTCAGGACAATTGGCAGACCTTCGATCAGTATGCACAACAAGTCTTTGCTCTGGTCCAACAGGTTGAGCCATCGGGCGGTTCTCTTTCGGACCAATATACCAATGTCTACCGCAACAAAGAAGCAGAGTACGCCCATGAAAAAGCTGCGCGAGACTCTGAACTGAATACGGTCAAAGACCAAATTCAAGACACAAAGAACCAAAGTAAAGACTTAGACAAACGAATCAATGATTTGAAAAAACAAGTCGAGCAAGCAGAAAAAGACTAAAAAAACAGTCGCCGATTCGGCGGCTGTTTTTTAGTTTAGTGACATAAGATAGACAAGTTGCGGATATTCACTCCTTTAAAGCAGCCGCCATCCCATTCACTATATGAGAAAAAATACTATCAGACATGCACTTATTTTGATAAGCAGCGGAACAATCAGCCTTCCTGTCTTCACGTAAGCGAGACCTAGAATACCATTCACTAGTAAATATAAGAGTCCGCAGATGAAGGTTTCTGGCTGCAATAAAATGCTGTACAAGATACTCGATACCCATACACCTAAAAACGCGTGATCCTTGAAAACCAACCCAATAATCCCTCCTCGGAAAACAACTTCTTCCATAATTGGACTAAGGACGAACGTAAAAAGTACAATGATCACTAGCGGAACTGTAGATAGAACCTGCGTGTCTAATGGATTTAACGCTTTTTCAATAATGACTTTGTGATCAATAAGGACGGATTCCAACACGGAGAGAATAAGTAGAGAAATCGTGGCTGTTAAAATGATTTGAATATTTCTCTTGGTCAAAAATTTCAAATCAAAAAAGAACAAATCTAAACTTTGAGAAAGCCGTAGGAGTATAAATGAGGCAAATAAGCAAAACAGACAGAGTGCAAAACTATCAATTGTCGTAAAACTATGATCGTTGTTTCTTTGGGCGATCACTAAAAACATGGAGAACATCGCCGAAAAAAATACGACCAAACCGCCTAATCCTATACAAATCATCACATTCCATAATTTATCGACTGTTTGATTTTTCATGGCTCCTCTCACTCCCTTTTCTTTTATTGTACCGTGCAAACACACGCAAAAAATCCCGATTCCTTGGAAAATATACCAAGAAATCGGGATTTTGAGTTTACATCTGTACTTTCGTTCCGCTGTTGCCTTTCACGGCTTCTGACGCTTGTTCTAAAGAAGCGATGATGGCTTGACGGCCTGCTTTTGATTCAGCGAAGTCGATCGCCGCTTCGACTTTTGGCAGCATACTGCCCGGAGCGAATTGGTCTTCGCTAATGTACTGCTGCATGTCAGCGACAGTCGTTGTTTCCAACGCCTTTTGATCAGGTTTGCCGAAGTTGACGAAGACATGGTCGACAGCTGTTAATATAATGAAGACATCTGCGTCGATCAGCGCAGCCATTTTAGCTGCGGCAAAATCTTTATCGATGACGGCATCGACGCCTTTGTAGCGTGAGCCTTCATAGATTACCGGAATACCTCCTCCACCACAGGCGATGACGACTTGCCCCGCATCGACTAAGGTTTTTAAACTGATTTTTTCGTAAATATCTACTGGTTTTGGTGATGGAACGACCCGCCGCCAGCCGCGACCTGCGTCTTCCACATACACGTCGTCTGTTTCATCCATCAGTTTTTTGGCTTCTTCTTCCGTGTAATACCCGCCGATCGGCTTCGTCGGATTTGAGAAGGCTGGATCTTTCGGATCAACAACGACTTGTGTCAGCATCGAAACGACTGGAATGTCTTCCATTCCGCGGGAAACCAATTCTTCATCAATGGCTTGCTGCAAATGATAGCCGATGTAGCCTTGGCTCATCGCTGTACATTCTGGGAACGGCATCGTATCTTCCGCCGTCTTGCTGGTTTCTTCGAAGGCCAAACGGATTTTTCCGACTTGCGGGCCATTGCCGTGAGCGATCACGACATGGTGTCCGGCGGTGATCAGATCCGCGATGGATTTCGCTGCTAATTCTGCTTTGGTTAATTGCTCATTGGCGGAGTTGCCTAGCGCATTCCCGCCTAAAGCGATCACGATTTTTGACATTAGGGTCTCCTATCTTTGTGGTTGTTGTTGCGTGATGCAGTGGATGTTTCCGCCGCCGTACACGATTTCTACTGTATTAACGCCCACAATTTCTTTATCTGGGAAAATCATTTCTAATTGTTCTAAAGCTAACGCATCGTTCTTGTCACCGTATTGCGGCACGATCACGCCGTTATTGGTAATCAAGAAGTTCATGTATGACGCGATACAGATATCGCCGTCTTCACGCGGCATCGTTCCTTCCACGTAATCGATCTTGAAATTGCCATCGATCGTCACATTTTCGATTGGGCAGCAGATCTTATGCACTTTTAGTTTGCGGCCTTTTGCGTCTGTCATTTCATTCAGACGTTTGTATGCATCTTGAGCAGCTTCATAGAATGGGCTGTTTTCGTCTTCGGTATAGATACAAGCCACTTCTCCAGGACGAACGAAGCACGCCACGTCATCCACGTGTCCATTGGTTTCTTCTGGATCGATCCCGTCGCCTAACCAAAGAACTTTTTCACAGTTCAAGTAGTCGCATAATTTTTCTTCGATTTCCTCTTTCGTCATGTGAGGATTGCGCCCTTCACTTAACAAACACATTTCAGTCGTCAAGACAGTCCCTTCGCCATCCACGTGGAAAGAACCACCTTCTAAAATGAACTCATCTGTGCGGTAGGAATCAACGTGTTCGATCTCGCAGATTTTTTGTGCGATCAAATCGTCTTGGTCCCATGGGAAGTACAACCCGTCGACAAGTCCACCCCAAGCATTGAAGCCCCAGTCATTCCCGCGCAGTTCGCCTTTGCCGTTGATCACGAAGCTCGGCCCGCAGTCACGAATCCATGCATCGTTGTTAGACATTTCGTAAACCGTGATGTCCTCTGGTAATTGACGACGGCAGTTCTGGAATTGCTGCTGCGAAACGACCACGTTCATTGGTGTAAATTTGCTGACTGCTTTCGCTACTTCAGTGAAGGCTTCTTGAGCCGGTTTTCCTCCGTCGCGCCAGTTATCTGGACGTTCTGGCCAAATCATCCAAACCTTTTCCTGTGGTTCGTACTCGCCGGGCATTCTAAACCCGTCTTGCTTCGGTGTTGTCTTTTCGATTCTCTTCGCCATGATAAATTACTCCTTCTTTTTTGATTTTTTTCACCCATATGATCGCTTCACCGAAAATGGTAAAGGCGATTGCTCCGATCGTGATCGGAAGTTGTTGGCTCAATGTTTCTGGATCAAATTGCAATGGCAAGGCAGTAAAGATCAACGAAATCACGATCATGATCATTGGCAATGCCACTAAAAGCTTCAATACGCCGTCGCTGCCGCCGACTCTGAATGGTCGCGGTGTGTCTGGATCGATTTGGCGTAATTTGTAGAATGCTGGGAATACTGGAACATAAGACATCAAGAACATTACAAGGTTTAATGAGAAGAACGCCCAGAATAGGTCTTGATTTGGCAAGATCGGTGCAATAACGACCACCACGGTTGCAACGATCCCGTTCATGATAGCTGCGCCGATCGGCATTTCGTCTTTTCCGCCGCGTTTTGCAAAAATTTTCGGCATGTCGCCGTTTTCTGCTGCGTAGCAAGCGGTATTGTTGACACCTAATGACCAAGAGATCATGTTGCCGAACAACGTCAGCAAGAATAAGAAAGCCATCGCGATGATGAACCAGCCGCCAGTCGAACCTGTCAATAGCTTGAAGCTGTCCATCAAACCGCTGCCGGTACTGATTTGATCTGTTGGAATCGCCACCCCGATCCCGAATGCAGAGAAAATATAGATTGCTGCGATCACTAGACCGCCGGCAATAATGGATTGCGGAATTTGTTTCTTTGGATTTTCCATATCGTCTGCAAAGGTACAAATAACTTCAAACCCAAGTAAATTAAAGATGATTACTGAAATAAAGGATAAACTGTTCAAGTCAAAGCTTGGAAGCATTGAAGACAAGGTAAATTCATTCGCTGCGCCTTTTGTCACAAAAGTATAAAGTCCTAATGCACCAATCAAAATCGCTAAGAGCATTTTAATGACTGCTGCCCCATTTAAGATCCACACACTGTCCGCGACTGGGTAAAAACTGATCCACACGATCACCCAAATAAAGACCAGCTCGATCAGAATTGCCGCGATCGTCGGGAATTCAATGCCCGTGATCGTTGTTAATAAATCTGGACAAACCACCGCTAAAGAAGCCAGCCATAATGGATAATTGATCCAATAATACCAAGACACGCGCGAGCCCCAGCGGTGACCAAATGCTTGCGTCACCCAATCGTAGATCCCGCCGTCGCCAATATAGGTCGTTCCTAATTCTGACGAAATCAACCCGTATGGCAAAAGGAACGCGATCAGTAAGAAGATCCACCAAAAAAACTGTGAATTTCCGATTGCTGCCACTGGCGCTGCCGCCTCCGCTACGAATACGACACAGATAACGGATAAGATTGCACTCATCAAACTAAATTTTTTCTTTTTTTCTCCCATTGTTTTCTTCCTTTCCGGTACAAGGGAAACGGGGATTGAGGATTTCCTCAATCCCCGAATGGAAATAATCCTGATGAATTTACTGAATGCCGCAGATCATTTCCGTCCTCACCTTTTGGGTCTATAGTGCTTTGCCTAAGAAGACTTCCAAATCTGCTTTTGCTTCTGCTTGTTTCTTTTCATCAGTTGGGTTCTTTTCTGCATAATCGTGCATCAAGTAAACCAGCAAGCCGCGGATCGACGTCAAACGGTTTTCTGCTTCATCGAAACAGATCGAGTTTGGTCCGTCCATTACTTCATCTGTCACTTCTTCGCCACGAGTTGCAGGCAAGCAATGCATGAATTTCGCATTTTCGCCAGCACGTTTCATCAATTCATCGTTTACTTGGTATTTCGGATAGAATGTGCTCATCCGTTCTTCTTCAGATAATTCTGCTTCATACAATCCGTACCAAACGTCTGTGTATACATAATCGGAGCCTTCGATAGATTCGATTTCATCAGATACAGTGTATGATCCGCCTGATTCTTTACAGATCGCATCTAATCGTTCACGGTGGTCTTCATTCAATTGAAAGCCTTTAGGACCGAATTGTACAAATTCCATGCCCATTTTTGTTGCTACTAAGCCTAATGAGAAACATACTTGTGTCGCATCGCCAATGAAGGATACTTTGCAGTCTTCAATTTTCTTGCCTTCAGGTAAATGTTCGATCATTGTACATAAGTCGCCTAATTCTTGTGTCGGATGGTTGAAATCAGACATCCCATTAATAACTGGAATCGTTGCATTGTTTGCTAAGTCGTACACGCTGTGATGACGTTCTACCCGTGCCATCAAGATATCGACTAAGCGAGACAATACGCGGCTCGTATCTTCAATCGTTTCATGCCCACCTAATTGGATTTGGCCTGGTGCCAAGTATTCTGCGTGTCCACCTAATTGTGTCATCGCTGTTTCAAATGAAACCCGTGTTCTAGTAGAAGATTGTTGGAAGATCATGCCCAATACTTTATTTTTTAATAATGGCGGATAATAACCGTTTTTAATAGAAGCTTTGATTTTCAAAGATAAATCGACGATGTATTGAATTTCCTCCTTCGTGTAATTTTCTGTTGTAATGAAATCTCTTTTTGCCATGTTGACGCCTCCTAAGTAATTTGTTTGCTTTTGCTCCTTCAATTTACTGATAAATAAGCAAGTTTACGATAAGCTAAAGGATGTAAACGCTAACATTTTGAAAAACAGACATTTTCATGCGGTTTATTTTTAGGTATAAACCTTTTATTTTACAAGGGTTTAGAAAAGTTTAGAAAAAAGTTTAGCGATTTTAGGAGCGAAGACGGAATAAATGGTGTTATACTTAGAAAGAAAAAAGGAGTCTAATAATTCTTTAATGAAAGGGGATTCAATATGATTGCTATCTTCGTTTACAATATACTTTTGATCATTCTATATTCCATCACTATGGCTTTCGCAATAAATTCCTATCTAAAAGAAAAAAACAAAGTGTTTTTACTGATTAGTTTCTATCTGGCCTTTTTTATTTTTGACAACGTCATTATTTATATGACTGAATTTATCAATTCCTTTGCGCAAAGCTATGACCAATCGTTTATGAGCGGTCCTGCGATCAAAACGATCATTTTTATGGGGAATGCTTTCTTTTCGATCTCCATTATCGCCGATCTGCGAAACGAAAAGCTCAAAGCTCCCCACTATGGCCTGCTGATCGCTTTGGCTGTCTGGATGATCACAGTTCCTTTAATGGCCAACTCTGCATTTAAAGTCTGGCTCTATTATTTGGGCAATCAGCTTTTCCTATTTTATCTCGGTTTTTATTGCTGGCGAGGGACACGATTGCCGCTTCCCGATTTAAATATCGGGTATTTGAAAAAGTTGTCCATTATCAGTTTTCTTTTTAGTGTCCTGATCGTCATCGAGGACAGCTTCGTGATTTTCAATATTGATCAATACAGCTCTTTAACGACGAAAATTTATAATCGAAGTATTTCAGAGGATATTTTTTCGATCACCGTCTGTCTTCTGCTCTGCCATTATTTCCTAAAGGAACGGCAGCATTCTGAAGAACTCTCCTCAGAAGAACAAGAGGAAGCACTCTTGATTCAACGGTTTTGCCATGCTCACCAATTCACGCAGAGGGAATCTGAAGTCTTCGAGCTTTTACTGTTCCACTGTACGAATCAGGAAATTGCGGACCGCCTGTTCCTCTCTTTAGGAACCGTAAAGACCCATGTCCATAACATTTTCATAAAACTCGACATTAAGAAACGAACGCAGATCTTTCCTCTTTTTGAAGAATACCAACAAGTTGCCAATCAAAAGATGACGCTAAAAAAGAGCAACGATTTCTCTTAGAAGAAATCGTTGCTCTTTTAATCGTCTTCAGGTTGACGTTGTTCAGAGGACGAGCTTGATGAACTGCTGGAGCTGGAACTTGATGAACCGGAGGAACGAGACGTATCCGATTCGCGTGAACGTGAATCCTCTTCAGATTTCTTACGCGAAGAATCTTCTTTGCGACTGTCGCTGATGGAATCCAAAATGTCTTTGTAAGAATCATAGGTTGATTGCTTTTCTGCCAATGTCTTTTTCAGCTCATTCAGTTCCTTTGTACGATCTGCCAAAGCTTTAGCCTGACGTTCTTGATAGCTTTTTTCTGCTGCAGCCATCGAGGCGTCACTTTGCTGGATCTGCGAAGCAAAACTCGCATTCTCATTTGCCAATTGATTTTTTACCGGTGTCAACTTATCTAAAAGCTGCTGCTTGAATTTTCCGTCCGGCAACACAGCCAACGTTTTGATTCCCGCCAAATAATCCGACAAGGACAAGCTGCTTCCTTTATTAACAAGCGTTGTGACATCATTTTCGGCACTTGAAAAATCCTTCGACTGATTTTCCGCGATCCCTAGGAGCATGCTGATGTCCTGCCCCCAGTCTTTCTCCTTCGCGGAACTTTGGTCCAATTGCTCTTTGATTTTGCTGATCTGCTCCCCATCTGGTTTTTTCAATACAGGATGTGCGGATAGATCCAAACCATTGAGGACACTTTTTTCAAAAAGAGCATTTAATTCTGTTTGGATATCAAAATTTTTCTTTGCTTGATCAATGTCCTCCAGCGTTCTGCTTTCCCCGCGCTGATTTTTTACTTCAGTGGCAAGGTCGTCAAATGCAGATGCTGAAATGTCTGCTTTGAAATAGCCTGATTTTTGATCTTCATAAAGATTGGTCAGACGAGCATTCAGTGTTTTTTTGGTTTCGTTCTCTGATTGAATCACTTTTTCTTGATAGATATGATAGCTGGCAAAACCAACGGCGCCCAACACAACCAGTCCGAGTACCACCCAACCGATTGTTTTCTTATTCAAACCGGCTCCCCCTTCATTCAGGTATTTATTTCTCCGAAAGTGGAAAATACGTTTTATTTTTATTGACCTTAGATTCAAGCACTTTGTCTAGCTTATCTCTAAGCAGCAAAGGATTGAACGGCCAAGCTGCCAATATTATAGCATTTTAATACCTGCAAAGCACAAATAATAGTGAAACTTTAGTAACTCTTTCTAATTGTTTTGTTATTTTAAAAAAATTAGAATATTTTTACTCTTTTTTTATTTTTCATGGATTTCTTTAATCGCTGTCTTTTTTCTGATAAACTCGTTCTAATCTTAAAAAAAGGACTGATTTAATTGGAAAGTCATGAAGAATTGGATAGAGGTTTAAAAAGCCGTCACGTCCAATTGATCTCAATTGGGGGAGCCATTGGCACTGGATTGTTTCTCGGTTCAGGGAGAACGATCCAGCTAACGGGGCCGTCGATTCTTCTATCCTACGCAATTACCGGCTGCATCATTTTTTTAATCATGCGTGCGTTAGGTGAATTAATGTTATCAAATTTGAATTACCATTCTTTCTTAGATTTTATAGCGGACTACTTGGGCAATAAGGCTGCGTTTGTTACCGGCTGGACGTATTGGTTTTGCTGGATCGCGATTGCGATGGCAGATTTAACAGCCACAGGGATGTATGTGAATTACTGGCTGCCAGATATTCCACAATGGCTGCCTGAAATTATTGCTTTGGTCTTGTTGCTTGGGCTGAATCTGGTTGCCGTTGGATTGTTTGGCGAATTGGAGTTTTGGTTCGCGTTGATCAAAGTCGTGGCGATCATTGCCCTGATTCTTGCTGGCGCATTTATGATCCTCACAAGTTTCAAAACAAGTGCAGGTCACGTGACCGTCACTAATTTGTGGAGTCACGGCGGGTTTTTCCCGAAAGGTGCGGGCGGATTCGTCCTCTCCTTCCAAATGGCGACCTTCGCTTTTTGCGGTGTGGAATTGGTAGGCTTGATTGGTGGAGAAACCTCTGATCCGAAATCGGTTTTACCAAAGGCCATTAATACGATCCCTGTACGGATCATTCTCTTCTATTTAGGCTCTTTATTTATGATCATGTCGATCTATCCTTGGACAAGCCTGTCGGCCGATCAAAGCCCTTTCGTCCAAGTCTTTTCCGAGATCGGTATCGCAGCGGCCGCATCGATCGTCAACTTAGTCGTGTTAAGCTCCGCTATGTCCGCCTGTAACAGCGCCATCTATAGTACGAGCCGGATGGTTCGTTCATTGGCACAAGAAGGCAGCGCGCCTAGTCGCTTCAAAAAATTAACTAAAAACCGCGTCCCTGGAAATGCGTTAGTGTTCTCTACGCTGGTGATCTTCATCGCGGTGATCTTGAACTTTTTCGTTCCGAGTCATATCTTTACGATGATCAGCTCCATCGCAACGATTTGCTTTATCTTCATCTGGGGCATGATCGTCTTTACTCATATGCGTTTTCGTAAAACAAAACCTGAGCTAGCAGCAAAAAGTTCGTTTAAATTGCCGCTGTTCCCTTATGCAAACTATCTGGTCTTCGCCTTTTTAGCCTTTGTCTTGTTTGTTTTGGCACTTGCCTCAGATACGCGGGAAGCGTTGATTTTCTCACCGATCTGGTTTATCGCACTACTGGCAATTTACCATTTCAAATTCGAGCGAAATAAACCGATATCAACCAAAATTTTGCATGATTTTGACGAGCGGGAGTAAATTCAGTTATTTATTTCACACACTGATTGTGAAAAACGCTTGTCTTTTGACGATTTTTATAGAATTGGTCTATACGTTAAACCCTCTTATAAATCGCTCATGAGTCTTGATTTCATTCACGTTATCAGAAGATGAAAAAGGAAGCAGTGGCTCACTGCTTCCTTTTTGGTATGCCTTTGATTGGTATGAAATGAATCCTACTGTAGAGCCTATACAAAAAATCGATTTTTTAAAAAGACGTTTTCGTATTTTCTTATTGCTCTTCTCTAGGGTCTTTCAGCAGATGGCTCTCGCGGCGGAGCTGGTAAATCTTATGAATATTGATGACCAACGTTTTTATGACGGCATACACCGGAATACAGATCAACATGCCCAAGATGCCCGCGACACTCCCAGCCCCGATCAACACTAAAATAATGGTCAGCGGATGGACGTTCAAGGACTTCCCAAATAGCAATGGCTTGATCAAATTGCCGTCCAACTGCTGGATAACTAGGATCGAAAGTCCCATGTACAGTGCCTGAAGCGGCGAAATGAACAGTCCGACGATCACCGCCGGTACCGCACCGATAAATGGCCCAACATACGGAATGATGTTCGTGACACCGCAAAAAATAGCCAACAACAAACTGTAAGGCTGTTTGAAGATCGTCATCGCTAAAAAGCTTAGAATCCCAATGATGAACGCATCTAAAACCGTACTGCTGATGTACGCAGACAGCGTCTCGTTCAATTCACGTACCGTTTGCCGCAGTTCTTTGCGGATCGTTAGCGGGAAAAACTGCGAAACAGCATCTAAAAATTTGTGTCCATCTTTAAACATGAAAATCAAAATAAACGGCACTGTGAACAACAGCACAAAGAACTTCATCGCAAATCCCACGATTCGTGACAAACTAGAGGTCACACTGACGATCCCCACTTTGATCAAATTATTGATCGTTAAGTTCGCTGCGGCCAATTGTTCCCCTAAATGGAAGTTTTTAAACTCTTCCTTATTTGCAAGTTCATTTAACCAGCGGCCCGTTTCCTCCGCATAGATCGGTAAATTTTGCGTCAACTGAACGGTTTGTTCAATCATTTTAGGAACTGCATTCATCAATACTAAAGCAATCACAAAAGCGATCACGATAAAGGACAGGAGAAACCCGATCACTCTCGGCAGTCCGCCTCGCTCCTCTAAAAATACAACGATTGGATCAAACATGTAATAAAGAAATCCTGCAATCACCAACGGCAGTAAGATCGCCGAAGCCATCCCAATCACCGGTTTGAAGTAGAAGAAAATAAATACCTATGATCGTTAAGACTATTTCCGCTGTCCAAAAAAATAGCTTGGACTGTTTGAAACGTGTCAGCATAAACGCCTCCTCTAAAAATATTTCCTTGTATGGTATGGCTTCATCTTATCATTTATGGGTGGAGGAAGAGCAATTTTTGTAAAAATAAAAAATAATTTTTGTGAATTTTACGCATTATTTTTGGTTTTTCTTTTAATTGGTTAAGCCTATTTTTTGTGTAGGTCTTCATTATCCGCTACAATTAAAAGAAAAAAGGATTTGATAAAAATGGAACGACCATCGACAAAAGCGACCCGTTGGATCAAGTTTATCGGCGGCCGGAACCTTATTTTTACATTGATTGCCGGTGTCCTGTTGGGGGCACTAATTTTTGTTTTCTATCATGTACGGTTCATTTTTACCCCGCTAGCGATCATTTTTAAAACGGTTTTTGCACCTGTACTGCTGTCACTGATTTTGTATTACTTACTAGATCCCATCGTGAACTATTTTGAAAAAAAAGGCGTCAAACGAATGTATTCGATTTTAGGGATCGTCGTTGTTTTGTTATTGCTCTTAGGCGCCTTCTTCGTTTGGGCAGTCCCGAGAATTTACAGCCAAACCGCTAGTTTGGTCAATGATTTTCCGCAACATGTAGAAAATTTCAATTTAACCTTACAGGATCTCGCGGCCGGAACGGTTTTTGAGAGCCCCATCGAAGAAATCTTTGATTCTTTAGAGGATGTCGTTTATCAGATTATCAGCACTTTATCCAATTCTCTTGGAGACATCCAGACCTTTGTTGGAAATCTCTTTTCGACGGTCAGCGGCTTTTTCGTTATTTTATTTACAGCACCCATCATCACTTTCTTTCTATTGAAAGATGCTCACAATTTTCACGGCTATTTCTTGAAATTACTGCCACCGAAGTTTCGTGAGGATTCCAAAGAACTAGGGGGAATTTTGAATAGTCAAGTGGGGGATTATTTGAAGGGTCAATTTATTGTCGCTTTAGCCAACGGCGTGATCGTCTTTATCGGCTTTTTGATCATCAGTATGCCTTACGCTCTGCCCTTAGCGATTCTCGTCACAATTACCTCCGTGATTCCTTATATCGGGCCTTTCATCGCCTTTGTACCCTGTGCAGTGATCGCCCTGCTCCACTCTTTCCAAATGCTGATTGGCTTGGTTCTTGTGTGGATCGTCGAGCAAATCTTAAACGGCAATGTGATTGAGCCAAAAGTTTTAGGGGATCAATTAAAGGTCCATCCTGTTACGATCGTTTTAGTCCTATTGGTCATGGGAAATCTCTTCGGATTGTTTGGTCTCGTTTTTGGTATCCCGACCTATACGATTTTCAAAGCTTTCGGTGTCTTTCTTTTCCGTAAGTTCAAGCAGCGATACAACCGCTATTACGGCAAAGACGAAGGCGAATATGAAGATACGGAGTTTTCGCAAGAAGAATACCCGGCAAACTAAAACCTGCTCGCTTTCGAGCAGGTTTTTTTGCATCAAAAAAGGAGCGGATTTCCCGCTCCAGCTTGTTAGTTCAACCGTTGAACAAATCGTTCCAGCCGTTTAATCGCTTCTTTTAATTCATAGATCGAATAAGCATATGAAAGACGTAAGAATCCTTCGCCGCTCTTACCGAATGCCGACCCCGGTACAACTGCTAATTTTTCTTCTTCAAGCAGACGCAAAGCAAAATCCTCGCTGCTCATGCCGAATTGACTGATTTGCGGGAAAAGGTAAAAAGCGCCTTTGGCTTTATAGCACGGCAACCCCATTTTCTCTAATGCATGGTGCAAATAATTGCGCCGCTCTTCATAGGATAAGCGCATCGGTTCGACTGTCTCTTGCCAATTATTTTTCAATCCAGCTAAGGCTGCGTACTGACTTGCTGTCGGTGCTGCCATGATCGTGTATTGATGAAGCTTCAATAATTGCTCTATGAACATTTCTGGTCCGGCCATAAAGCCCAACCGCCAGCCGGTCATAGCGAACCCCTTCGAGAAACCATTGATAACGATCGTCCGTTCACGCATTCCCGGTAATTCTGAAATACTGGTAAAAGGCTCATCATACACCAATTCCGCGTAGATTTCGTCGGAAATAACTAATAGATCATGCTTCTTCACAACATCCGCGATTTTGATCAACGCTTCGCGGTCCATCGTGCCCCCTGTTGGATTGTTAGGAAATGACAAAATCAAAATTTTACTTTTTTCCGTCAATACGCTCTCCAGCTCTTCCGCTGTCAGCATAAAATGATTGTTTGATTGAAGATCAATGGTCACTGGCGTTCCGCCGACCATTTGTGTGATTGGTTCATAGCAGACAAAACTAGGCTGAGGAATAATGACTTCATCCCCCGGATCAACAAAGGTCCGTAAAGCGATGTCTATGGCTTCACTGCCGCCGACTGTTACGATGATCTCGGTTTTAGGATCATACTGAACTTTGTTCCTGAAAAGCAGGTAGTCGCTGATTTTTTCTCGAAGCTCGATCATCCCGGCATTTGCCGTGTAAAATGTTCGTCCTTCCTGAATTGATCGAACCCCTTCTTGCGTCATATGGGACGGCGTATCAAAATCCGGCTCACCCACCCCTAGAGATATCGCATCCGGCTGCTCCGAAACGATATCAAAAAATTTCCGAATGCCCGAAGGCTGAATATCTGTGATTTTTTTCGTTAAAAAATTTCTCATGGGCTCACCTGAATTCTAGGATCAGAGTCATCTTGATACATATCGATGCCCCACTCCTTGTATTTGTCTAACAAGAAATGCGTTTGCGTCCCCGAAACATCTGGGATCGACGCGAGGTTGGTGGAGATGAATTTTGAGATCTCCTTAATATTGCGTCCTTGCAGCAGTAAAATAAAATCAAAGCCGCCGCTGACAAAAAAGAAGGATTTGACTTCAGGAAATTTTCGTACGCGCTCCGCGATCTCACGATACCCATCCTCGCCTTTAGGGATCGTTTGCACTTCCACTAAGGCTTCGATCCAATCGTCTTCTACTTTATCCCAATCAATCAAGGCCCGATAGCCGCAAATAATTTTTTCTTCTTCCATTCGTTTGATTTCTGCAGAAACGATCACTTCATCTTCGCCTAACATCACGGCGTATTCTTCTACGCTTAACCGACAATCGGATTCAATTAGTTTCAATAATTGTTTGCGTTTACTCTGTTCCATAGAAAGGTCTCCTTCGATTTATCCATTTGTTAGATTATTTTAATCTTTCGTTTATTATTCCCAAAAAAAGAAAAACTGTCAAATGATTTTGAAAATTCGCTAAATACGCCGGAACGATTTTTTGTATTTTATCTATACTAAAATTTTTTCTTTTTTTATAACACAAGTACCGGGTTTCATAGTACAATAAATGAGATGAGCAATATGAAAATGGTGTAGAGACAGGAGGATTGACAATGGAACAAGTAATCGAAATATTTATTGAAAAACAGAGGCAGCGTTTAGCTGACGGAAAGATTCGCCAAGAAGAGTACGAGGCTTTCTTAGATGGCATCAACGACGCGCTTTCATTTTTAGGAATGTATTACGTAAACGGGTCAGAAACCGTCGAAAAAGACGATCGTAAACCAGCGACTTTTAATGAGATCGAAGAAAAATATAAGAAGTTTCGCGAAGTAGCGATGTATAAAAACAGCTTCTTACGCGTATCCGATATCATCAGACATTCTGGACAAATGACAGACGACCTTAAAAAAATCACGAATACGGTTCGAGAAGAATTGTAAAGAAGCGTACCTGCTTCTTTACAATTTTTTTGTTTCTTCATCACTTAGAAAAAAGCTGTCTAGCCTTTCATCAAGAGTTCATTGTAAAAGGCTTGCCCTATTTCCTTTAACTCATTTTTATTGAATGATTTCGCGACCCACGTCGGCATCGCCAACTCGATGTTTCCATAGATTTCGATCATTGCTTGAATAAACGCCTGCGTGTTCAACTGATCGATCGCTTTACGCAGACGTCTCGCAGGTTCTAGCAACTGACTTTCCATCTGACGGGTTCGATACTTCCGATAAACCTTGCGTCCTTCTTCAGCCGCCAAAGAAAACAACGGCTGCTCCTCGGCAATAGCCTGTAAGCTTTCTTGCTTGTAGCGATCATAGCGCTGCTGCCAGCCTAACAATTCACCATAAACACTCTCGATCGGCTGCTTGCGAACGGTTGCCAACGCACTATAAAAATCAATCGGTAATTTTTCTACCCGTCGTTCCCGTTTGATCCAAGTAGCCAATGTTGATTGCGGAATCCCCGCGACCTTGCCGAATTGCTCGACTGTGATGCCTAAATCTCGTCGAATGTACATTTTTATTGGGTGTTCGATCATTGTTCCAGACATAGTCCACTTAACTCCTTTGCGATATTTATACTTCATTATATAATGGGTACAAAAAAATACCAAGGCGAAAGAATAGCTTCTCTTCGCCTCAGTAGTTAATCACGATTTTTCGGTTGTTTTAGCCGCGGATCGTTTGAGCCCTTTTGCTGATTGAATCGGCGCTCCGTCATGGCTTTTTGCATCGCCAGTTTCTGTTTTTGCTTTTCTAAGCGGGCGATTTCATTCTCCGCTCGCCGCTTGTCCGTCCCATCTAAGGAAGACAATTGCTGCTGGCGTTTATCGATCTCATGATTGATGTGGCTTTCCCAGTCAGCCATGACCTGCTTCCAGCGATCCGGGTCATCGCCACCGTTAGCTTTCATCGAGTCTCGCAGCAAGGTGGAATACCGCCGAACGGAATTCCCCCACACCTGGTTGCGGTCTTGGAAATAATCGGCTTGCTGCTCATCGTCCAACGAGGCAATCAAACTGTCTTCCTCGCGGTCCACGATATTTTGTAAAAATGCCATGATCGGCAAGACTAAATAAACGATCAAGGTCGGCTTCACAAAGAACATTCCTAGAAACAGCCAGACAATTCGAAAGGCGATCGCCCCCATGTCTTGTTTGTTCAGCTCGTTCACTCGGCGTTTGCGCTGTTCCTCATCCTTCAATGCTTGCCCTGTTAGTGCGACGATTAATCGACGCATGACGAAGGTCACGATCAAGGTCAACACCCCATAGATCAATAGCGTCTGCTTCGTCGTATCGTCGATCAGCAGTCTTGTCGCTGAAGGGACCAGCGATAAGAAAAACAGTAACAATAAATAGATGACCAATTCTTTGTTCTTCACTTGATCAATTTTGTTAAACGCGTACCCTGTCTGAAACCACAAATTCGCGACAAAGCAAAAACTAATAAAATAGATCCCCACCGCCCGCAACAGCGACACCATATCGACAGCACCGTTCGCCGCCGTCTGGATCGGTAATTCTAAAACGATGATCGTCAAAATGATCGCAATGATCGCATCACCGAAAACCACCACGCGTTCCTTCATTTCTGCCACCTCTTTTTCATACTTCTGACCTATCATATAACAAACAGGCAAAAAAGAATAAAGATAAGGAAGCAGATGAAACGATTAGTCTACTCGCTCCTCTTTCGGCTGCTCATTCTTGTCAGACAACCGTGTCAGAAAAATGACGGAGAAGAGAACCAAGCCAAATCCCACGACCTGCATCCCAGCAAATTGACTATTAAAAAGCAGCACACTCAAGATCGTTGCCAAAATCGGCTCCGTTACGGTCAGCACACTAGCCAAAGAGGCCTCAATGAACCGTAAGCTCGACAATTGAAACAAAAAAGGCAGTGCCGTCCCAAAAATGATGATGCTGATGACCAGTCCAACTGAATAGCGATCCATCTGGAAATCTGGACGCCAGACTGGATGAATCAGTTGAAAAGCCAGACCAGCGATGAGCATCCCTAATCCCGCGATCCGCATTTCCCCGTATTTTATTAGCAGCAGCCGCGGCTGAATCGTGTAGAAGGCGAGCGTGACCGCTGACGCGATGCCCATAAAAAAGCCCATCGTCGACAGACTGAGCGATGCCGTACCACCTTCCATCACGATAAAGAAAACACCAATAAAGGTCGCTGCCATCAATACAAATTCAAAAAAATTAAGCCGCTTTTCCTTATTTGCCACTAAAAATAGAAAGATAAAGATCGGCCCTGTAAACTGCAAAATCGTCGCGATCGCTGCACCGCTATATTGAATCGCCTTAAAGTAGGTGTACTGAACACCCAGCATCCCGATCAAAGAAAACAGCAGCAGACCGACAAAATCTCGCGGCGTGAATTTTTTCCGCTTGCGTCGGCCTTTTTCTTGAAGGAGCGTCAATCCAGTCAACAGCACCCCTGCTGACAAAAGACGCACGCTGACCAGCCATTCCGGCGAAACAAAATACTCCTCAAAAAGAATTTGGCACATAATACCCGATAAGGCCCACAAAGCCCCTGACGAACACGCCAGCAACACACCCTTAAACTTCATTTTTTACTCCTTCCATTCCTTTTCTTGTTGATTCATTATAGCATTCTCAGACAGACAAAAAACCAATCACAAAAAACGCTTTGTGATTGGTTCCTTTTTTATTCTCCGAGTGGCAAGATCACTTGCGACTCTGCTAAGTCAATCGTGTACGCAATATCCTGATTTCCTCGTACAGTCATTCCAAAATCAGTCCCGTAGACCGCTAACCCGATTTGCCGTCCTGCGGGTAAATGATACATCGTTGGGTGCAAGACTACGTCGATCTCGACAAATTCATTGGCCTTCAGGTCGTCGTTCTTCCAGGCATTTTCCCGATTTTGCAGATTGATATGACCACGAGTGATCAGCTTGTACTCATCCTCTGCACCTAATTTGAATTCGACAAGATTGTCTTCACGCCAATTTCTTCCTAGTGGCAAGCCATGTGGCGCTAAGACATCTGGAGTAGGTTTCAATCGTTTCGCCGATCCGAAATCAATCAATTCAAAACTCAGCATGCCCAAATCCACGCTCGAAGCTACTTTTATAGAGACTCTTGGTCGTCCATTCAAGAAAACAGCTTCCTTTAATACCTCTGTTTTCGCTAAGTAGCGATGCCCATCCATCGGTCCCGCTTCTTTTAGTTCCTTCTCCCAGAGCGGGATGTTTTTGGTGTACCCTTCGTATTGCTCCTTTGGTAATTGGTCGTTGAAGGTCACCTGTCCAGACGCAGCAGCATTCGTTAATGCTTGTGCCCCCAAATGATAGACTTTTTCACTGGCCGGTGCCCAGTCGGTCAACGTATGCCAAGTTTCAGGCGCGGTGTTTTCTTGATAAACGATGTCTGGCAAGAGAGCCTTCGCATCGTTTTCTATACCGTAAAGCTTGTGGCTCAACCAAAGGTTCATCATGTCTTGGAAGTCCAAAGAAGGCATATTGTTGATATAGATGTGCTGTCCTTGATGCAGGATCAACTTCTTCGCAACAGGAACCTCCTTCAAGGCATCCCACAAATCTGCAACTTGACGCGGCTTCACATTCCAGTCATTCAATCCGTGGACCATCACGACATCACATTTGATATCTTTAATGAAGGGAAGATAATTTCGCTCATCCCAAAAAGTAGAATAATTTCCTGTTTTGCGGTCTTGCAGCTTCGCCATCTCGTTTAGATAATCCATGAAGAATTTCTTACTATGAAGCCAATCGCCCGCATTGCGCATTTTACTGAAGGTCTCGATCGCCAGTACATCCGCGTCTTCCCCAGGAAAGCCTCCCGGTGCGATAACTAAACCGTTGTCGCGGTAATATTGATACCAATCAGAGATCGCGGCTTCAGATATGATCGTTTCTAAGCCTTCGATCTGGCGCGTCGCACACGCCGTTGCCAGCGTCCCTAGATATGATTTTCCGGTCATGGCAACTTTGCCATTGCTCCACCACGCCTTGATCTCAATGTTGTCTGTACGGTTCGTAAAGGCACGACGGTTTCCCGCTAACCATTCAATGTATGCTGCCATAGCCGTTGTTTGTTCGACAGAGCCGCAGGTTTGGATACCGTCAGAGTCTCTCGTTCCGATCCCGGCACCATAGACTACCGCAAACCCTCGCGCCAGGAAGAAATCATTTAAGCTATGATTGTTTTCACGGCTAAAGGTCTCCGTCCCATGAGTCGCCTTCCCTTTGACCTCTCGTTCTGCTGGCAATTCCACTGGTGTTGGTTGGTATTGTATTTCTTCATACGTCGTCTCTGTCGGTTCTTTTCGTTCCAATGGCACGTTGACATCGTAGGTCAATGCTTCGCCGGCAGGTCCGTTTACACCTTGACTGTAGGGACTCGCTGTAAACAAGGTCCCTACTTGCAGCCCGTCTTCTGTTTCAATCGGCCGTAAAATTTCTAATTTTAATAAATCCCGCTGCCCATCGTTGTCCGTATCTAGAGGTGCCTCCACATAAACGACTTCACGAATCAGTTTCGCCGTATCAAACACTGCCTGCGCTTTGCCATTAAAAAAGAACGGTCTGCTCACTTCGTTGTTCTCGTAATACCCCTCTGAAGCAAGCTTATCCAAATAATTCAATCCATTTTTAGTGTGACTCGTCAATAAGAGATACCACGCTTCAATGAGGGTATCGCTATGGGAAAAGTCACTGTCGATCATCGGGATGCCCATTCTAGCTGCTTCTTCTAAAACTTTGCCGGGATCAAAATCAATCGTCGGCTCAAAATCAAGCTGCTGCAACCCCATCATATAAAACACTTCTTTTGTGACCAGTTGTTTTGCCCGATAGAAATCAGCTAAATCCGTCGTTTCATCGGCTAAAAAATTGCCAAGCTTGCTGATAAAGCCGCTTTCGTCCCGTACGGTTAAAAAACTCTTTCGTAAAAACGCAAACCATAATTTCGTCGCGTCCTTTGAGGCGTCGATCGTCAGAAAGCCTGCCGCCATCAACTCTTTCTTTGCTTCTTCAAGTGAGACTCGTTTTAAACCAAATTGATTGATTTTCATGTACATTTCTCCTCGTATAGTCAGATTGTCAGATACACCGATGGGGTCTCTCACTCTTTCTTTATCCCATTTATCCAATCGCTCAAATAAACAATAAAAAAACAGACCGATTTCCCTTTTTTCTGATAAAATAATTATAACAAATACTTTCGATAAGTTCGTTAAAGTTCAATGAAAACGATTACCGATCATTATCTGAGGAGGAAGAAGAATGGAAGAAATGACCTACTGCCAAAGTTGCGGCATGCCCCTGACAAGCGGAACACACGGGACAGAACACGATGGCTCTCAAAATAAGGAGTACTGCCTTTACTGCTACAAGCACGGCGCTTTTGTCGATGACCATACAATGGAAGAGATGATCGCGATCAGCTTGACCCACATGAAAGAAGCAGGAATATTAGAAGAACAGGGAAAAACCGAGGAAGAAGCCTTAGCATTTATGAACGACTTCTTCCCAGAATTGAAGCGTTGGAAAAAGTCGTCGTAAAAATTACGACGGCTTTTTGATTACGAAAAAAGCAATCCCTCACCGGCGACTGCTTCGTACGTTTCTTTCTAAAATTACTGTGGCCAGGAAAACAATCCCGCCAAACAAGAACAATAAATAAGGGAAAATCGCTAATGTGAAGCGTTCCGCCAAAAGACCCAATAAAGGCGGTAAAAAGGTCGTTCCCGTATACGCCAATGCCAACTGCAAGCTCATGATCCGCGCAGAGTTTTTCGTTCCGAATCGTTTGGGTGTCTCATGGAGCATTGTCGGAAAAATAGCGGCGGAGCCTAATCCGGTAAAGACAAAGCCGATAGCTGCGAAACTTTCCCTTCCAACTGCTAAGAAAACGACCCCAATTAGTAGTAACAGCTCACTTAAATACAAAAGTTTCCTGCTCGACAAAAAGAAGGTGAAAAAACCGGCTGCTAAACGTCCGACCGTTAAGCTAGCATAGTATGTTGATGTCATAAAAGCCGCCGTTGAGACTGGGACGCCTTTGACTCTGACAAGGAAACTGCTCCCCCACAAGCCCATACAAGCCTCTACCCCTACATAAAAAATGAAACAGATCAAAGAAAATATGACGCCTGGCTGCTTGACCAAAGCTGCCAGTGAATCTTGACCCTTGCTAGTGTGGGAAACCAGCTGAGGCTGCTTCCACTGTTTCCGCGAAGCATAGACCACCAAGACTAAAAGAAATTGCAGAGCCGCCAGAACCAGATACCCGCCACGCCAATTTTGATTTTTTAAATAGAAGCCCATGATGATCGGCCCCAGCGTAGCGCCAATGCCCCAAAAGCCATGCAGCCAATTCATATGATGGGCTTTATAGTGCAAAGCCACATAATCATTCACCGCCGTGTCGATCGCCCCTGCTCCTAGACCCAGCGGTATTGCGCTAATGATCAAAAAGAAAAAGTTTTGCGAAAACGAAAAACCGCACAAACCAAGGACGGTCAAAAAGATGCTGCAGACGATCAAATTCCCGACACCGATCTTCTGGATCAAACGATTGGTTTGAAAACTGGACAAAATCGTCCCAATTGAAACCACCATGGCGATCACCCCGGCTGAACTTGCCGCAACATGAAACTCGCTGCTCATGATCGGCCAAGCCACACCTAAAATCGAATCCGGTAAACCCAGACTAATAAATATCAAATAAATCAAACCCAAAAACAACAAACGCTTCTTCATACTTCCCTCTCTCTTTTCTCTTCCTGATTGTCTGGAAGAGAAGCAATCTATCTTCTATTGTACAGGAGGAATCGCTCTTTAAAACCTTCTTTTTAAACTTTTCCGTTTTTGTCTGTATCGGTATTTGTTTAGGAATTTGATTTTCTTGTTAACTAAATACTGGTCACTCACTAGAACCCTTAACAAAAACAAAGAAAAATAGTCATAGTCTTTCAAGCCAAAAAGTTTTTTAGCGGTTTTCTTTTACAATATAAAGTTATCAAAATCGACTACTAGGAAGTATTAAATATTATAGAAACAAAAAGACCTTCAAGCGAACGCTTGAAGGCCTTTTTCGTTAAACTAACTCAATATATTTTTCATTCTTCTCTAAATGATTCAAGTAGATCAATAAACGGTCGTACAATTGATCATTGGCTTCTTCGATGGCTACGCCAAGGTTTTCACCAATTTCTTTGACTGTCCGTTTTCCATTGATCTGTTGAAGAATGAAGCTGCCGTATTTGTCGAGTTCCATCTCAGAGGTTTCCGGGATTTTGTAGTGGATTTTGCGTAACACGCGTTGAATCCATGCATTTTGTTCGGTAATGACAAACACGATGCCATCACGTACCTCATAATGCAGCCCGTCTCTCAGTCGATACACTCGCGTCAACAGCTCTTCCGTTTCCGGATTCACAGCAGGTTGCTGTTGATTAGTCATTGTGTTTCACTTTCTTCACACTTAACAATGGAACGATGACTGCAACAACTAAAATTGCAAGTAGCAAGAATGCTGCCCAGTTAGATCCTAAGAAGCCTGTTGGCGTTCCTGGAGTAATGACACCAGATACTTGCAAGATGATTCCGATCAAACCAACGATCGATCCACCAGCGATCAAACCAGATGACAAGCTGACACCTAGAGTGATACGTTCTTCAGCAACTTCTTCTTTTTCTTTTTTATTCAATACATCGATCAATTGACGGATCAACGCACCAACTAAAATGATTGAGGTTGTTGAGATTGGCAAGTAGAAACCAATGGCGAATGTCATGATCGGCACTTTCATGAAGTGCAACACGATACCCATTACGATACCGGCAATAACCATGTGCCATGGCAATGAACCAGAAGTGATCCCTGAAGTCAATGTTGCCATCAAGTTTGCTTGCGGCAAACCAAATGGAGGATTTGAACCAGTGATCGCTAATTGTGGTGACAAGATCACCATCATACCTGTTACGATAACCACACCAACGATGTTAGAGATCAAGAAGTAACGGCGTCCTTCGTTGAAGTTTCCGCCCATTACGAATGTCACTTTTTGTGATTGTGAATAACCACCAGCTACTGAGATCGCTAATACGATAAAAGTACCAAACATTAATAATTGTTGTGTATTTTCAGCTGACGTCCAGCCCATCATAACAAAAACCAATGTCAAGATAACCATTGATGCGATCGTCATACCAGATACTGGCAAGTTTGACGTACCGATCGTACCAGTCAAACGACCAGCAACGATAACGAATAGGAAGCTCAAGATGATTGACAACAGCCCACCAACAAGTGCCATAGCGACACTTCCAGTGATGATGAAGCCCATGATGATTCCGATAACAGCGCCAGCGATCAATGGAAGCATTCCGCCGCCTTCTTGCTCAACGCCATCTTTACGACCTTGCAGAGTTGCAGAAATAGATGAAATGATTGTTGGGATCAACTTGATCGCGCCGATCAATCCACCAGAGATCATCATTCCCGCTCCGATGTATTTCACATAAGAACCTGAGATCACAGCAAAGTTTGATGCACTTAATAGTTGAGACGCGTTGTCCCAAACATGTGCGTTGCTGTTGGCCATTTCCATGAAGTAACCAAGCAATGGTGCGATCGCGAAGTTCGCTAAGATCGAACCAGCAAACATCAAGACAGAAACATCCATCCCAACGATAAAACCAATACCTGTCAATAACGGATTCACTTCTGTTTCAAATTTCCATTTGTAGAAACTTTCGTTTACGAAGCTGATGACATTGTTCATCACACCGAAAACTGAACCAGTCAACGCAGTTAAAACACCACCGATACCAAAACCGATACCCATGTATTTCAACGAATCGCCACCAGTATCAGAAGCAACGAGTGTTTCTGAAATAGCCATTGCTTCAGGGTAAACTAATTTACCGTGTTCGCTGACCAACATGTAATCTTGAACGATTGAGAAGACTCCGACACCTAGTAAAACAGCACCGATTCCTAAACCAACACCTTCGATGAAATTCACTTTACCACCGACTAAAATTACGGCTGGTAATACGAAGATCATCCCAGATGCTACAGATTCCCCACCACTTGACATCAATTGCAATAAGTTCTTACCTAAAATCGTTTTAGGTTTTACAAATAGAGCGACTAGCCCTGATCCAATAATTGCGCCTGGAATACCAGCTGCTACAGTTAATCCGGCCTTCATACCTGAATAAGCGGTCGATGCAGCAAAAAGTGCAGCAAGCAAAATACCTAAAACCATAATGATCGGTGAACCAGATTTTTTAGGTTTATCAGCTACGTACGGGACATAATCTTTCCCAGCTACTCCACCAAAAGCGTCTTTTGAGAGTTTTTTCATTATCTTTGAAATTCCTTCCTTACTATCTTTTCCCCAATGAGTGAAGGAATCCTGTAAGAACAGGATCCCTGTCCTCTCAATACCGACTATTTAACTAAGCGATAAATAGCGTCAGCATAAATAGCTGTTGCTTTGAACAAGCTATCAATAGGCATAAATTCGTTTGGCTGATGCATTACATTTTCTTCTCCTGGGAACATTGCGCCGTATGCGACACCACGTTCTAGGATTCGACCGTAAGTACCTCCGCCGATTGATTCTTCATGGCCTTCAAGACCTGTATGTTCTTCGTAAACGTCCAATAATGTTTTCACTAATGGATCACTTGCTGGAACATAGTGAGGCGTTTTCACGTCACCAATGATCGCGATCGAAACGCCTGCATCTTTAAGAACGTCTTCCATGTTCGCTAAGATCGTATCTTTGTCGATGCCTTCTGGATGACGAACATTGATCGTGATCTTTTTGTCGCCTTCAGAAGTATAGTCGAACAAGTTCGCTGAAGAAGTTGTTTCACCCATTACATCGTGTTTTGTGTACGCATTTAATTTCTTACCGTTGTAATCTAAGTGCATGTATTCAGCAGTTGTTTGAACAAAGTTCGCACCATTGCCGTCTAACTTGTAGTCCACTAAGAAAGTTGCTAAGAAGGTTGCAGAGTTGACACCGAATTTTGGTTCTTGTGCATGGGCACCTTTACCAATTACAGTAAGTGTGATTTCGCCATTGGTTTCAGCGAATTCGCCTTTCACGTCTGATTTTTCAATAAACGCGTCAAATGCTGCTTTCATATCTGCAACTTTTGCTTCGTCGTTGACTTTAAGAACTGCTGTTGCATCTCCTGGTACCATGTTCGTGCGTAAGCCTGATTTGAAGCTTACTAGATCAAAGTCGCCAGATGCAGCGTTGTCTTTGTTTGCGAAAGTTACTTCATAAGATAAGATTCCTTTTTCACCATTAATGATTGGGAATTGTGCGTCTGGAGAAAATCCAACTTTTGGCATTTCTTCCACTTCCATATAACGGTGGATCCCTACCCATTCACTTTCTTCGTCAGTACCGAAGATAAAGCGGATTTTTTTAGAGATCGGTAATTCTAGATCTTTGATGATGCGCATTGCATAATAGGCAGCGATCGAAGGCCCTTTGTCATCGGCAGAACCACGAGCGTATAATTTCCCATCTTTAACTACTGGTTCAAATGGATCTGTATCCCAGTTGTCGTCGACAGGAACAACGTCTACGTGTCCTAACAGACCGAACATTTCTTCTCCGTCACCGTATTCAATGTGTCCAGCAACGTTTTCGATGTTTTTCGTAACGAAGCCATCGCGGTCACCAAATTCTAGTACTTTGCGTAAAGCGGCAGCTGGTCCAGGTCCAAGAGGTTCTTCTTTTGTTCCATGTTCCACGTCGCGGATACTGTTGATGCGAATAAGATCGCCTAAGTCTTTCATTAAGTCGTCTTTACGTGCGTCTACTTCTTTTTGCCAATCAATTGTCATTGTTTAATCCCTGCTTTCTTTTTTTTGTAACAAGTATTGAAACCTGTTAGATTCATTAGAAAGATCATGTCTAAATAAAGTTCTCAAATTTTGACAGCGTAGAATAACTATTTTTTATTGGACGAATTCACGGTCCCTTTTGAGGATGAACTACGTCAAAACAATCAACGGAAAAGACCGCTCATGAATGTTAAAATGTTATTCTATGATTCCTAATTCCGCAGTTTGTTTCACCTCCCAAGTTAGCATTATACCGTATTTTTATTCATAAGTCATTGTGAAGAAACCATCATTTGATATAAATAAGTTTAAATTTTTGAATTATCCAGACAATAACAAAAAAGAAAGCACACGTAATTGTGCGCTCTCTTTTCAAATTCCTATACTTTTTTAATCCAAAACTCATATATCTGTTTTTTTATCCCACTTGCTTTTGATCCTTCACCGCTGTTTGCGCCAGCGTCATTTTCGCCTGCGGAATTCTGAAAGGCGAGCACGAAATATAATCGATCGACAGGTCGTTCAAAAAGGCGATTGATTTTGGATGTGCTGCTGCTTCTCCGCAAATACCGATCTTCAATTGTGGATTGACCTGTCTTCCTCTTTCAATGGCAAGCTTCATCAACGCACCCACACCCGCTACATCAAGCACTTGGAATGGGTCATCCGCAAAGATCCCCGCCTCCATGTATTGATTGATGATCCTTGGAGAATCATCGCGAGACAAGCCTAAAGCCATCTGGGTCAAATCATTGGTTCCAAAACTGAAGAAATCCGCGTGCTTCGCAATTTCATCCGCTACAAAGCAGGCTCTCGGAATCTCGATCATCGTCCCGATCTGATACTCTAAAACCTGTTTACGGGCAGAAAGACTCTTCTGGATCGCCCCTTCAATAGAGGTACGCACGCGCGCAAATTCTTCGGCATCGATGGTAAAGGGAATCATGATCTCCGGCGCGATCGGGTACCCCTTTTCTAAGGTCACTTCACAGGCAGCTTCAATGATCGCTTCTGCCTGCATTTGATAGATTTCTGGATAGGCAACGCCTAAGCGCAGTCCGCGGAATCCCAGCATTGGATTGACCTCTGCCAAATTATCCGTTTTCCGTTTTACTTCATTGAATGTTTTGCCCAATTCCTTCGCGACTTCCCGACATTCTTCGGTTCCTTTTGGTAAAAATTCATGCAATGGCGGATCAAGCAAACGAATAGTGGTAGATTTTCCCTGGGCAGCTTCATAAATAAATTTGAAATCTTGCTTTTGAACTTCTTTGAGATCCTTCAGTACGTCCAGTCGTTCTTCCAGACTGTCTGCAAGGATCAACTGCCGAAATTGCAGCAACCGGCTTCTTTCAAAGAACATGTGCTCCGTTCGAGCCAGACCGATGCCCACTGCGCCTAACGCCATGCCCGTCTCAATGTCGTTCGGTGTTTCCGCGTTCGCTCGTACCTTGATGGCTGCGTGGCGATCCCAGATGACATGCAATTCATCCAAGGCCACGGTATTTGTCACTTCCTCCATCGGAATCTCACCGAAATAGACACGTCCGCTTGTTCCATCGACAGATAGGATCGCCCCTTCTTCGATGACCTTATCCCCCACCACAGCTTTATTTTCTTCCAATACGGTCAACCGCTCACAGCCGACGACGGAACAAATCCCCATTCCGCGCGCCACAACTGCCGCATGGGAGGTCATACCGCCACGACTGGTAATGACCGCCTCACTGACCGCGATTCCTTCAATGTCTTCTGGTGATGTTTCTTCTCGAACCAACACGACTCTTTCGCCGCGCGCCTTGGCCTCGGTCGCTGCTTCGGCAGTAAAATATGCCGCTCCTGTTGCAGCGCCCGGGCTAGCCGCCAAGCCAGATAAGAAAGATTCGTGGTTCTTCAATTCTTGCTCATCAAAGTTTGGATGCAAGGCCGCCTCTAAATCCTTCGCTTCGATGCGGCGGACTAATTCTTTTTCGTCAATGATCCCCTCTTTATGGAGATCAAGTAAAATGGTAAGCGCCGCTTTGGAGGTCCGTTTTCCGCTGCGGGTCTGCAGGATAAATAATTTTTCCCGCTCAATAGTAAACTCCACATCTTGCATGTCGTGATAGTGCTTTTCTAAGTCTTCACAAATTTCTTTTAACTGGCTGTACTGTTTTGGCAGCTCATCCGCCAGCACCTGAATCGGTTTCGGTGTCCGAACGCCCGCAACGACATCTTCTCCTTGAGCATTGATCAAATATTCCCCGAACAACCCTGGGTCTCCTAGTGACGGATTGCGTGAGAAGACCACACCTGTCCCCGAACTTTCACCAAAGTTCCCAAAAACCATCTCCTGAATATTTACAGCAGTTCCTAGATCGTCGCTGATGTCATGAAGACGACGATACGTTTTCGCGCGCTGGTTGTTCCAGCTCCCGAAGACCGCTTCGATCGCTAATTGTAACTGTTCGATCGGATTTTGCGGAAATTCCCGTTGCAATTTTTTCCGATAGATCTCCTTGTACTCGCTTACAATTTGTTTCCAGTGGTCAGCCGTCAATTCATTATCAAACGACAAGCCATTTATTTTTTTCAACGCGGTGATGCGATGCTCAAAATCGTTGTTGTCCATCCCCATCACGACATTGCCGAACATCTGCAGCAAGCGACGATAACAGTCGTAAGCAAAGCGCTCATTTTGACTATTTTCTGCGAGAGCCGCTACCGTTTGATCATTCAATCCTAAATTTAACACCGTGTCCATCATACCAGGCATTGAAAACTTTGATCCGCTTCGGACCGAAACCAGCAATGGGTTCGTTACGTCTCCAAATCGTTTCCCCGTTTTTACGGATAACTGCTCCACAGCAGCCATCACTTGGTCCTTCATTTCATCGGTCAAATGATTGCCGTGATTTAAATAGTACAAACACGCTTCTGTTGTGACGGTGAACCCGGTCGGTACAGGCAGACCTAATTTCGTCATCTCTGCCAAATTGGCTCCCTTTCCGCCTAATAGATCCTTTTGTTCTTTTGATCCTTCTGAAAATAAATAAACCCAACGATTCATGCGCTTCTCCTCTTAAAAAAGTTTTATTTAATCTATTTTCAGTTTAATACGAGTATTATATAAAGTCAATAAGATGTTTATATAATTTTATTACGATTATATATGCGTATGAAAAGTGCAGCACACAATAAATCAGACACTTACATCCTTCAATCGCTCCCCTGATCATTCGCAGCGTACAAAAAAACAGGCGATTCTCTATAAAAAGAATCGTCTGTCGAATTTCTTATTTCTTTCATGATACTACTCTCGATAACACAGACCCAATCCCTTTAGAAAGTTCCGTGTATAGTTATCGCCGCAAGGCTTGAAGTTACGATGCCCTTCTTTTCGCAAAATCGCTCCAAGTTCTCCCTTTGAAGGATACACCCCTGCCTCTGCTAAAATATCCAGCAAATCATCGCTAGTTAGGGCCAGCGCGATTTTTACCTTTTTGATCAGCACATTGTTCATGTGGTTGAGTTCCGAGCTTTTCGGTGCCGGTGGTTGTGCGGCTGCATTTTTCGGCTCACCCCGCTTCAAAAGAATAAACCCGTTCAAAAAAGTGTCTAGTGTCTTATTGTTGATCATTTTTTCATAGACATTTTTGTCGAAGCCGTCGCTCTCGTTTTCATCCTGGTTGTTTATTTTCGTCAGCATCGACTTTTCTTCTTCTCTGGAGATCGTCATGCCGCCAAGCTGGAATGCCTTTACAATCTCTGTATCCTTAATGTCCAGCGCATATCTTAATCGTAACAACAAATCATTATTATTCATTGGTTTCCTCCGTACCTTCGCCTGATCCTTTTACTATACCACAAAAAAAATTCGACTAAGAAGTTAATCCTAGTCGAATCTTGTTACATCAGATGCAGGAGGATCAACAGAACCGCAAGAATCGCGGGCGCTGCTTGAATCATGTAAATGGATTTTGTGACGGTTTTCCCGCCGTAGATCCCTACGATCACCACAAAAAGATTCAACAGTAGCAAGATTTTTAGCCGTACATCCCCTTCAAACATGAGAAGACTTGCTAAGATCGCCAGACCTAAGCTGCCGTTATAAATCCCCATATTTTTCAAGGCGATCTGCGCATTCTTTTGAGTAACAAATTCATAGGGCATATCAAATGTTTTTGCCTGTTTTTCGGATGAAGCAAACATCTCTAATCCCATGATCACCAAATGAAGGAGACCGATGATTCCTGATACTAGCAAGATGATAACTGTCATGGTTGTTTTCTCCCTTAGACGTCTGCCGATTCATTACGGTAGCGTTCGTTTATCCCTCTACTATAGTCATCTTCTTCGGATTCTCCAAACAAAAATGCTTACACCTCTTCGATAATAAATCCATGGGTCCGTAACTGATACCCGTCTTCTTCATGGTAATTGGCGCCAAATAAATGACGGCCGTGCTTTTTCGTTTCCAGCATGTCGCCTTCATTAAAAGTCGCAACCACCGTTTTTTCCTTATACGTTCGCGTTAGAGAAACCGCTCGTCTATCATCATCGTAGTGCCACGTCATCGTTCCGTAACTAAATACTTCAGAAAATTGCTTTCGCAAAGCGATTAATTGCTTAAAGAAGGTGTGCAGCTCGTGGTCTTGCTCTTCCCAGATCATACACCGCCGGCAATCCGGGTCCATTGCTCCTTCCATCCCCACCTCGGTTCCGTAATACAGACAAGGGGTGCCTTTTTGGATGAACATAAACGTTAAGACTGCTTTCATCATGTCCTTGTTTCCGTTGCATAACGTTAGGATTCGTGGAGTGTCATGAGAATCTAAAAGATTGAAGCTGACTTCATTGGTTTGATCCCGATAAAGCAATTGCTGGCGATTCATCCCAAAAATCATTTGCGAGATCGACAATGATCGTTCCACAAAGAAACCTTTGATACTGTCGGTAAAAGCATAGTTCATGACCGCGTGGAATTCATCTCCTTGCAGCCAGGGCTGTGACGAATGCCAAATTTCTCCTAAAATATACACGTCTTCCTTTTGCTTCAACACCGTTTCATGAAATTTTTTCCAAAAATGATGGTCGACTTCATTGGCAACATCTAACCGCCAGCCATCAATGTCAAATTCGCGAATCCAATACGTCGCTATATCAAGCAAATAGCGCTGCACTTCTGGATTCGCCGTATTCAGCTTCGGCATGTGCGGATTGAAATTAAACGTATCGTAAGTTAGATTTTTCGCATTTTCAGAATTCTCGACCGCCGTGTACCGTGGTGGGAAAGTCTCAATATGAAACCAATTCGCGTAATCGGATTCTTCCCCATGCAAGATGACGTCCTGCCACTGGTGAGCGCTCGCGCCAAGATGATTAAAGACCGCGTCTAGCATTACACGCATGCCGCGCTCATGGGCTTTTTCCACCAACTCACGAAAAATTCGCTTATCACCAAAATGAGGATCAATCTCATAATAATCGACCGTGTCATATTTATGATTCGACGGCGAAGTGAAGATCGGACAGAGATACAAGCCATTTATCCCCAGTTCCTCCAAGTAATCCAACTTGTCGATGATTCCTTGTAGATCACCGCCAAAAAAGTTTTCCCGTGTCGGCTTTTCACTTCCCCAAGCAAGAGCATTTTCAGGATCGTTCGAAGCATCTCCGTTGTAAAAACGTTCTGGAAAAATTTGATACCAGACCGTTTGATGGACCCAGCCTGGAACCTTAAAACGATCAATCTCTTGAAAATAAGGCATCCGAAAATACAAATTATCCTGTGTCAGGTGATCCTCGTCGTAGCTGAATAGTCCTTGATCTGTATAAAAAACCTGTTTTCCCGCATAATCCGTAATACAAAAAGCGTAGGCCAAACGATGGTGGGGAGCCGTGACTTCAATCTCCCAAAAATCATGGGTATCCGTCGTATAATTTTTCTCCATTGGCCGCTGCTGATGGTACCATTGCTCTTCGGCAAAGAGATAAAAGTCCCCACCGATCAATCCGACGCTCTTTATCTCATTACGAGCTGTCTGCAAGCGAATCCTCATCCGTTCTTTCGTGTAAAGAAACGCAAATTCACTTTCGGGACGATGATATATTCCTGCTTCGTTCATCCCTCCACCTCCATTTCTACTTTTATTGTACCAAAAAAAATGTGAGCGACTCCACTTTGACCTTTTTCGAGCGTTCAAATACATTTTTTTCCTTGAAATATGCTACTATAATTATAGAAGAAAAAATTTTCTTCGCCTCGTTTATCGAGGATCACTCCAGGGCGTAGCATGTTTGGGGAAGCGGCTGCGTCCGTATTTTTTTGACAAAGCCAAGTAATTTTGTTTTAATTACTATAATAATTATTGAAACGAGGGATCATGCCATTGAAAAACTAAGCGACTGTTGGAAGCTGCAAACCGATCTAGAATTGACTTATGTTGATGGGATCAGTGGGCAGATTTTCAGGACTGGCTTAGGTTTTCAACGGATGGTCTTTTTTTGTTGGTTTGCGGTCGCAATTTGCTGAGCGCAAGCAGGCATTCAATCAATTCGCGCATTTAGTGACTACGCAGTTTAACAGAGGAATCGGTGCAGGAAAATAAACTTGATTTCCGACCCTAGAAGAAAGCATTCTTCTTTCCTAAGCGAGCTGCCAGCTTCTCAACTATTTCCGCAAACGACTATCAAACTCCTACTCCTTTCCTGAAAATGGGGAGGATTTTTTTGTTCCATGGTGGAACAGGAGGAGGATTTTTTATGTCTACAATTAAAATTACACAGTTAACGTTTGGTTTTGATAAACAAGTGGACCCCTTGTTTGACAAAGCCAATTTAACCATCGATAGCAGTTGGAAATTAGGGTTATTCGGCCGCAACGGTCGTGGAAAAACAACATTGCTGCAGTTACTATTAGGAAACTACCCGTATCAAGGAGAGATTCAGTTTCCTTTACACCCTATTTATTTTCCCACCGCGATTGAAGAGGCCGAACAGTTAACCTATTACGCCTTGCAAGCAGCGGCCGATTTTGAATTATGGAAGCTCGAACGGGAAATGAATTTGATCCATTTAGACCCGCAAGTCTTGTGGCAGCCTTATCAGACACTCTCGGGCGGCGAACAAACAAAAGTCTTACTGTCTTTGCTCTTTACTCAGGAAAATTTCTTTCCTTTGATCGATGAGCCGACCAATCATCTCGATCTGCAAGGACGGCAGCATGTGGCCGAATACTTGAAACAAAAGGACGGCTTTATTATCGTCAGCCACGACCGCCAATTTCTAAATCAGGTGACCGACCATACCCTCGCGATTGAAAAAAGTCAGCTCGTTCTTTATCAAGGAAATTTCGCAATCTATGAAGAACAAAAGGCGTTGCGCGATGAATTTGAACTGGCTCAAAATAGAAAAATAAAAAAAGAAGTCAGCCGCTTGAAAAAAACGGCGGCTGAAAAAGCGGAATGGTCTCGTTCACGAGAAAAAGATAAATACGGAAAATCTACAGAAAAAGGCAGCGGCGGCATTTTTGATACTGGAGCTATCGGCGCACGCGCTGCACGTACCATGAAGCGTTCAAAAAACATCGAACAACGAATGTACGATCAAATCGAAGCAAAAGAAGGTCTCTTAAAAGATTTAGAAGATGTCGACCGCTTAACGATGCATTACCAAGCCAGCCGACACACGCAACTATTAAAGTTAGAAGATTTGAGTTTGTCCTATCCTGATCACGACGCGCTATTTTCACCTCTTTCTCTTGAGCTAAGGCGTGGTGAGATCGTTGCCTTGACCGGTCCCAATGGCATTGGAAAATCCAGTGTTCTTCATTACCTGTTGGGAACTTTTTCAGGCGAAGCGAAGGGAATATGCCTTCACCCAGAAATAAAAATCAGTTATGTTCGACAGAATTACGAAAACAATCGTGGGACCCTGCAAGATTTTGCGGAGACCCATCGGCTGGATTACTCTGCCTTCTTGAACAACTTGCGAAAACTAGGCATGGCACGCAATGTGTTTCAAAATCGAATTGAGGAAATGAGTATGGGCCAACGTAAAAAAGTCGAGCTGGCCAAATCCCTTGCGCAAGAGGCAGAGCTGTATATCTGGGATGAACCACTAAATTATCTCGACGTCTTTAATCAAAAACAACTGGAGGACCTCTTATTGCAAGTGAAGCCTGCGATGCTGATCGTAGAACACGACCAAACATTTTTGGAAAACATCCACGCCCAGCAGCAACCTCTGAAAAAATAAAACGAACCGGCCGAGTTTTCCTCAGCCGGTTCGTTTTATTCTTGTCTCTGATTTAAAAAATTGCATCGATCCAACAAGCTTGAATCTCCCAGATTCCCCCTTGGATATCTTCAAATGGCAAGCATTTCATCTCTTTGATCGCTTGATCATACTGAAAAAGCTTTTGCCAGCTGCGCACCAATTCTGCTTTCAGATGCGGATAAAAACCAGTGGTGTACACGTCGCCTTCATAACGAATCCTATATTTTTTTAACTGAGCAGCATAGGCCGCTTGCTCTTCAAGCGTGCCCAATAAACGTAAATTCAAAATTTTATTCCAATCAGACATACGGAAAAAAACGATTTTTTCAATTGGAACACGTAATTTAATTATTTGTGAATCCAGCGAATAATTGACATATTTCGCATCTAAAAACGTCCAGATCGCAGACTCTGCTGCTGGCGGTCGCTCAACGATCTGTGCAGCGTGCTGACAATACCACCCATAGGCTTGGAGAAATACTTGTGAAGTCTCCCCATACTTTTCCTTTATATACACGTTTTTAACTAAATGCCTGCCCGATTCGAGTAGGTTCGCAACAACCTCTTGGCTTTGAGACGTGTACAGTGTTACCTTATTATCTTCGTAATCCATTCCTTGCGAATTTCCCATATCGTCCCCACTTTCCTCTCTCCTAACACACTAGTGTCGTCGAAAAGGCGGTCATGGCTTTGTTCGATTTTTCGTTTGATATTGGGATAAAACGGTGTCATAAAGGCAGTCACATCATCAATTCCATACGTATTCAGCATTCTGGCATGTTCCTTTTGATCCGCTAAATCTTTAGGGATATACAAATGATTGACGATATTGCCCCACTTCAACAGATCAACAATGAGCAGCTGCTCTTCCTCCAGTTCGACCTCTAAAATAACATTCCCTTCACTGTTCGCGATCCTTTCTTCTTTCGAAAGGGAGACCCAGATCGGGTATTTTGCATCGACGGGCGGCGGAACAATCTTTGAAGCTCTATGAAAATACCATTCATACACACCAAGGTACAATGGGGCATGGTCTTCCATTTTCTGCTGAATATAGGTTTTTTGCGCCAGAAAACGCCCTGTTTGGTCTAGCACCTGCAAAATGCCTTCATGCTGTTTCGTCCAAACCTTTACTTTATTTGCCATGTCTCCTCCTTAGATTGAAAGAGACAAAAAATCGGTTTCTCTTAACAATCCAAACAAAAATTTTTCTCTTCATTTGGCAACGTAGCTCTGACATAATCTTGAATATGCTTGTGGAACGCGCGGACCACGGATGGTAGTTCATTTTTCCGTAAAACCTCTACAAAAGCCAAGTGTTCCTCCGATTTTTTTTCAAGGATTCCTAAAGAGGACAGGTCTTCATTCATTGCGATAAGCAATTGATAGTATAGACTTTCTAAAATCTGCGCCCGCCTGACACTCCCTGACAATTGCCAGATGTATCTATGAAACGACAAATCAAGCGTATTGAACAAAAAGACTTTGTCCTCTTCATTGCGGCAACGCTCTTCGCCATCCTTCATTTCTAAAGCAATTTCCGTTAGTTTCTGAAAATGTGCTTCCTTGATCATTTGATTCCGCAAAATTTTACGTAAAATTTGCGTTTCAAGAGAAGTTCGGATCTCAAACACTTCCATGATCTCTGCTGGTCCCATTTCAATCACGTGGTTTCCCTTACGAGGGGAAAACGTGATCAATCCTTGCTCATTTAAAATGCGCATCGCTTCTCTCACAGGCGCACGACTAATATTGAAGTTATTCGAAATGTCTGTCTCAATCAAACGGTCGCCGCCTTTTAATGTGCCCGACAAGATTCTGTTTTTCACATACGACACGACCATGTCGCTTAAACTTTGCTTTTCGTATCTAGGCATAATATCCATAAATGAATCAGCATCCCTTCTGATATATCTTATTAATTATATCAGAAAGCCTTTACTAAGTCTCTTGTCGTTCGGGATTTGGTTGTTTTTGCCTTTTATTACAACCATACCTCCGTACTCGTTTACGGAAAATGAGCAAAGTAAAATTGTGCCTGTATTCACATGAACAGTTAGATCATTCTATTGATTCAGGCTTTTCTAGCAGCAAGGCTTTAAATAAACAAACCGCACATAACAGCATAATCACCGTCAAGGGGAGCGCCGCTACGATTGAACACGTTTGTAGCGCATCCAATCCGCCTGTCATCAATAGAACCAAGGCCAACATCGCCTGAATGACACCCCACAAAATCTTTTTATCGTTTCCGGGGTTCAAGTCGCCCTCCGATGAGAACATTGATAGAACAAAAATACCCGAATTGGCCGATGTAATGAAGAAGGTACACAATAGGCAAATCGCGATAATAGAAAAGAGCATGCCTAATGGGTATTCAGCAAAAACAACAAAAAGAGCCGTTTCTGTGACCTCTTTTGCCTTGTTAATGATCCCAATGTCTAAATGAAGACCAAGACTGCCAAAAATCGAGAACCAAATAAACGACACCATTGAAGGAGCGATGATGACGCCCAAAACAAACTCTTTGATGGTTCTTCCTTTTGAGATTCTAGCGATGAACGTTCCAACAAACGGCCCCCAGGCGATCCACCACGACCAATAAAAAATTGTCCACGATCCGAGCCACGCATTGTCCCCGAAAGGATTGATTGAAAAGCTTTCTGACACGATCGTATTGATATAGCCGCCAAATGAGTTCGTAAAAATATTCAAAGCCATGATTTTAGGCCCTACCAAAAATGCGCCGAGCAAAATCGCAATCGCTAAAAACAAATTAATATCTGATAACAGCTTGATTCCTTTATCGATCCCGCTGACTGCGGTCCACGTATAGACAATGGTCAGTGCGACGATGATCACTATCTGAACCAACCTCGTCGTTGGAATATCAAATAGGTAGTTCAGCCCTGAATTTATCTGCAAGGTTCCTTGTCCCAACGATGTAGCGATTCCCGCTACGGTCGCAAAAACTGCACAAATATCAATGAGTTTACCAATAGGTCCTCTCACGCCTTTTTCTCCTAGAATCGGTAAAAAAATACTGCTGATCAGTCCAGGCGTATTTTTTCTAAATTGAAAATAGGCCAGTGCCATTCCAATGATCGAATAGGCTGCCCACGGATGAAATCCCCAGTGTAAAAAGGATTTTTGCATCGCCATATCTGCTGCTTTTTCCGTACCGCCAAAAGTCGTAAAATGATTCAGCGGTTCCGCAACACCCCAGAAAACCAATCCAATCCCCATTCCTGCACCAAATAACATCGCAAACCACGAACGGTTGCTATATTCTGGAACCGAATCATCTGGTCCAAGCTTTATTTTCCCAAAACGACTAAAAGCAATAAGTAACGAGAAGATGACAAAAACAAACATCGCGATCAAATAAAACCAGCCAAATGTATCCACCAAAAAAGCTTTTGTGCTATTCATCGCTTGCGCAAATGGGTCTGGAGCAATCAAGCCGATCAGTACGATTATCCCAGTAATCAACAGCGAAACATAAAAAACGATATTTTTTTTCATCTGTAGGTCTCCTCTTCTCTTTAAAGTTTTTTTATTAGACGAACCGCAGTTTGGCGGTTCGTCCGTGTGTACAAATTAAACTTTCACTTCAAAAAGTCGAGGTTCTTCGATCTCTGTCGACAGAGCGTCCAATGCGACCCCTACTCGATGGTAACGCAGGCGATGTTGAACTTCTTTTGGTGTCGCAGGGTCTCCCAATGGGTACGGGATTGAGATCGTTGGCACAATTCGATTGACGCCCACGGTTCGAGCAACTGGGATCAAGTTCGCCATTTGAACGATCGTGATTCCTGCTTTTTCAATTTCTCTGGTCATCGTTGCACCGCAACGAGTACAGGTGCCTCAGGTGGAGGTTAAAATAACAGCTTTAACGCCATCTTCGATCAGTTCATCTGCAATCTCTTGTCCCATCCGACTTGCTTCGGCTTGAGTCGTCCCTGTGCCGACAGTCGCATAAAAATAAGGATATACGCCGCCAATTTTGCCTTCTTCCGCGTACTCTTTCAATACATCTAATGGCAGGACAACATTTGGGTCATCATTGGCTGCGGCTGGATCGAATCCCGCATGGATCGTCATAAATTCACCTTTTCTCAGGCTATCCATCGATTCCACATTGTATTTCCCCCATTTTGTTGCCGATGCCGATTGGATACGATCCGGATTGCCAACGGGAACGATCCCGCCTGACGTAACGAGAGCAACTTTCAGTTTTGTCAATTCTTCGGCAGAAATAGCTGGAGCGATAGGGGCTCTCTCAGATTTTGGAATAACCAATTCAGAGTGATACGCTTCCCCATTCACCTTCTTCAGCAACATATCCATGACACGATCCGTCGCAGGAACTGGCGGGTCCAACCAAATTTGGTCGCGAACACCGCGCCCAAAATACCCTTCCTCTTCTGCCGAATAAAGTGTCTCTCCATATAATAAACGCAAAGCAAACGCGCTTATCTTCGCTACATCTTTACGCATCGCCGCAGCACTAGCACCGCCTTGAAAGATGTACATTTCTTTACGGTACATTTCTACGCCCGGATTCTCCTCGTTCATTGACGTGATTGCGGGTACACCGAATTTCTTTTGAACAGCAGAACAAATATGCCCGCAGGCAGCACCATAACGCCCCGCTCGAAAGGCTGGTCCCGCAAAGAAAATATCGAATTCTTTATCCTCTAGAAATTCCAATATTCGTTTGATTGCTTCATCGGTTTCCGAACCCATAAAGTTATCCCCGCAAATAATCGTGTGGGTGATCTCTACTTCGTCCTTCAACGCCTTAGCGTAAGCCATGCCCGGACCGACGATTCCCTCTCTTATTTCCGGCTCATGACCAGCAAATTCTTCCCCGCCGATTTGTCCGAAAAATTGATTGATATATAAAATCGCTTTCATATTTTCCCTCCTAATTCTTACTCAACTACTAGACGTGTCTATTCTCTTGTTAGAATTCCACCATCGTCTTTGTTGACCAGCCCACTACTTGATCGCCGCAGAACATGGCATTATTTTCCATAATAATAGAACCATCCGGCTTCACAGACGCACCAAGAATCTCATCATTTGACCAGCCTCCCGAAAGTCCGTCCCGCGCCAAAGCTTCCAATTCACCTAACACAGTTTCCATCGGTGGTAATTCGATCAATGTCGAAACGTTCCCAGTAGAGACGATCGCGTCGCATTTTTCATCCATTGATACCAGCGGTTGGCTCGCGCCGTCGCGTCCAGTACATTCATTGGTCAATCCGACAGTCTTGATGCCCGCATCCTCCAATGCCACATAGCACGCTGTAAAATCAGCATCAGGATTGCCATAACCTTCCTCGGCAACGATTGCACTGTCTGCGCCCAAGCTTTTCGCTAATTGTGCAACAAAAAGTGCTGCGCGTTCCTTTTGCTCTAAAGCAACGTTTAGATTCGACATAATGATTCCCAGGAAGTTGATCGATTGTCCGTGCTCTTCATACAATCGTTTGATCATCGGGAAATTTTGGAAATCATAGGTCGACCATTTCGATGAACATGGCATAAATGATCCTGAAATCATCGCGCCATCCAGCACTTCATTCGGATGCATGAGCGTTGGGAGCATCCAGTTGCAATTCCAGCCGTAATTTAAGTCGTTGTACCCGTCGTCTTCCATTTGAGACTGCGGTTGTAAAACAAAGACAACACTTGGTAATTTAGCTACAGCCTCATCACGCTTCGTTATTGGGTCCAAGGCATAGGTTTCTACCTCATCCGATTTCAACCCTTTCGTACAAGCACCGATATACTCAGCTAAACGCATTCCTGCCCAGCGCAAAGCATGGTTTTTCTTTTGCTGTTCGTGATGCTCAAATGTTTCATCTGTATCGGCTACTAATACGACATTTTTGAGTTGAGAGTAATACGTATATTTCGCGCCCTCGCCACTCATGTCGATCAGTCCGTCTTGAAAGCCGCCCCAATGTTTGCCGACAGCTAGCACGCTCATTCCCTTCAACGCATGGGTTACACCGTCTCCTGCCTGCATCAGTTTGCCTGTCACTCCGGGAAATACAGGACCACCACCGACGCGATACCTTGGTTCAACTGCCTCTTTTACTGGGACGATCCGAACGTGATCTCCCGGGTTAACGATGTGCAATTCTGCCTCCGTGATGTGTTCATCCTCAAACACAACGTCTAACGCTTCTTTTTTATTTATTGTCAAGAGACCCTTCGTGTAGGTTGTTTTCTCACCGAATTGAATCTCATTAACATGAAAATTTGCGATATCCAATTTCATGTTGCTTGCTCCTTTCTCATTTCCAGGAATCGGTTTTTAGAAAAAATCATTTGATTTGCGATCCCTGTACCCTTATAGCAATGAATATGATTTTTCAGATATTGAACTTACTTTCCGATATAGCCTGCCTCTGCTAAAAATATTTTTGCTTCAGAAAGGTTCTTTTCAGCGATCATCACTACTGGACCTGTACAGCCCATCCCGCTTTCAGCGTATATGTTTTTCTTCCATAAATGCTGTACAGCTTCTTCTAGATCTAAAATTTCAACGCCGTGGATTTCTTCTGTGACGATCTCCTTTTCTGGAGGAACTGCTTCTTCTTCTTGAAGACTTTCTTTTTGCGGCTGTGCTTCCTTTAACAGCGTGCTTAAAGAAGCTTGTTCGAGCTTAATGAACTCTGATTCCTGAATTTTTTTGAAATTTCCGCGAATCAATTCATCCGCAAATTCGATCGCACCACGAACGACCGGCGCACCTGAAGCTCTTGAAACGATCATAATCAATTTATCCATGCCTTTGCCAACGCCCGGACCATAGCCGAAACCTAACGATTCATAATTTCCGCCTGTAGTATAGGAAGAAAATATTTTTTGCAAGACGTTTCCGGTTAATGAATCCATTACCATAACATCACAGGTTCCGTTGAGAACATCATTGCCTCGCATGATCGCACCACCTTCGCTGCGGCTGGAATCTGCAAAATGAATCGGATAGCCGTTTTCTGCCAAACGTTTCAACACGATCTCCGCTTGACGAGCGCCATCAAGGTTCAATAGACCGACTGTCGGCGCTGCAATACCGCAAGCTTTGGCTGTAATGATGCCATATAACGCATTCAGCACCAGTGCTTCCACGCGTGTTAACGCAGATGTTCCAGTCGTTGTCGCAAGATACATCTGTCTGCCTTTTGCGGGCGTGATGACTCTGCCAACAGTAGACACTCCAATAGGGAAAGGATAATGCATCGTGACGCCTGCATCCACAAGTCCTTTTGTTAACAGCTCCTCGAGCCTCTGATGGCCTTCCTCTGCATCAGAAACCAAAACCGTCTCAATCCCTGAATAGTCTAAGGTTTTCGTACCGATTACTTTTATCGAAATCCCTTTGTCTGCGGCCATTTTTGCCGCTTCAATCAGCTCAGACTCATCGTGTTCGCTTCCTAGAGCAGTTAAAGCGACTGTTGAAGTAGTTTTTCGCCCCGTTTCCAAGGTGTTCGCAAGCTCTTGAAACACCTTTGCAATGAGTTGATCGGTTTCTTTTCCTGCCATAAACTATTCCTCAAGCTTTCCAGCAAGATGATTGGCAAAATCTCGTAAAGATCCCGCGATCATTTGCTTGATTTGATCTTCAGAAATTGTTTCTTCTTGTTTGCCGCTATTTTTTTGCATGACAAAAGAGATCCCATCAAACAAATTTGTCATTCTCCCTAGGAAAAGACTCCCTTTCCCGACAAACATTGCTCGATTGATACCATCTGCTAACATATTCTCTCTTGCAAAACCTAAATAAGGAATCCCTGAAGGAATGTGTCCTTGCGTTGGTGCCCATCCGACCATACCGTGCTGTTTCACGAAATCTGGCAGCTCCGCTTTTTGGATTTGTCCCTTCATTACTGCCAATGCGCCGATCATTTTATAATTTGCTTCCGGCACGTTCCCAGCCCCTGCCGGTTTTGTAATATCTGGATTTTGCATCTCTACAGAGTATTTATCGATATCTGTTAGTTTTAATCCAGCGTTTTCCAAAGGGATACTCGTCAATGACGAAATCACCTTCTGAGGTGACGCTCCTGTTCCAACCGTGTGCCGCCCAACGATGTCGATATTCAATTCTGGATTGATCCCATCGTTTTTAGAGATCAATACCGCAAAGCTTGCCACACAATCTTCTAAAATCGGCAGACCTTTGTTCAAATGATCTTTTCCGTTCATGCCAAGCTTGGCAGTTGATCCGCCAGCAGCAACGATAACATTTTTGAAAACACCGGATTTAACCAAGGAAGCTGCTTGGATCAATGCATGCGTAGGTCCAGCACAAAAACCACGGACATCGCTGCCTGTCGCGTTTTCCAGGCCTGCCATTTCCGCTGCTGCTTTTGCAAAATTCCCGCCGCCTCGTTGGTTCATATCTCCGCAGGCTTCTTCTGAACACTCCAATACATACTCGATCTCATTTTTATCCACGCCCGTCTGTTCTAGCAAATGTAAAATCGCGATCGTACAAGAGGCTTTTGAGACTAAGTTCTCAAAAATGACATGCGCAAATAAGGTATCATCTAAATTATGAGCGGCTTTTACACAACCAACGGTGTCTCCATTAAAATAGATTGGTTCCGCCTTTTCATTCTTGATGAACCCGTCAATATCTTCCTTCGTTACTTTTTCCGAAAGCTTTTCTAAGATTTGTTCATCCAATAAAGGATGCTTATCCAATTTACTTTTTATTGATTGACTAAAACGATCTTCTAACTTAACCAAGTCAAAAACATCGACATATTTCATCATGCCGATAAACTCCTCTTCAGGCATGATTTCGCCGAATTTTCCTTGTCGTTTGTTTTCAGCTTTTTTATCATACCAAGGGGTCTCGAATACTTCGAGTTCATCTGGTGTCATATTGCCAATGTAGACTTGATTCGGTGGATAGGATACACAAGTGTCATAGTCCCGCAAGTGTTCGCTTATGTTTTTTAAGTATTCTGAATCAGGATCAATTTTTCTTTGAAGTGTTTGAGTAGTACCATTGTGTACTACCATATCTGGGGTATGGGCAAGAAAATAGCTCGACCCTTTCAATACGCTATACAAATAGAAACATCCTTTCTTTTCACAATTTTGGAATGATACTGAACAAGTCAATGTCCAGTATCATAAAAAGCTGCACATCAAACTTATTCACCTATTTGACTTCGAATGGAAGCCATTTCGTCAACGATATCGTCAACATCTAGTACCATTTCCATCATGCCAACTTGTTCCTCGTACAGCTCAGAGTCGATCGTTTCTTTCATTTCTGGTTCAACGATATGATATACGTCAAGTCCTAACTGGACTCCCGCTAATGGACCGGCATACGTAGGGTCTCCCAAAGTTACAGTTTCGGCTGCTAATCCAGCAGCTTCACCTTCTGCCGCACCAAGAACAACAACAATATTCTCAGCACCGAATTCCTCTGTGAATTCCTTTACCCTCTTTTGATTTTCCAGATCCATTGCGCCCGCGGCCGTTCAGACAAAGCATTCTGTAGATGAGAATACGACATCTGCGCCTAGTGGTGTCACACATTCTTCAATGGCTTGACCAGGAACGCCGTCTCTGTCGCCGAGGATGATAACTTTTTTGTCTTTCAGCAACATAATGATTCCTCCTTGTTTTTTTATATTATTTAATCGGTGTGACCCGTTAAATATACTTTTGAATCATTGCTTCTACACTTTCTGGTGTCGCATCGTCTTTTACCAGTTCTTCGACTTTTTTTCCATCCTGATATATGGCGATCGCCGGGATACCGAGAATTTTTTGCCCGATCGCTACCCTTCTCGCTTTCGCAGTATCCAGCTTTGCGAAGGGCATCTTATCGCTGTATTTCGCATCCAGCGCCTCGATACTCGGCATCAGAGCCTGACAGGGTTCACAGGTTTCTGAAAAGAAATCCACGAGCATCGTCCCTTCACTTTGCACTACTTCTGTTTCAAAATTCTTTTTGTCTAAAACTTTCATTGGTTCATTACCCCTTACCCTTATGATGTAGCTGTCTCTCCTGATAAAAGACAGCTCAGATGGTTCCTTCAAGAAAAATTTTAGTGATGCAGATACTTCTCAATTGCGACGGCTGCTGTGGCCCCATCACCACTAGCGGTCACCACTTGGCGAACATTCTTCACACGCACATCGCCTGCTGCGTATACACCGGGAACATTTGTTGCCATTTTTTCATCGGTTTTAATATAGCCGTTCTCCATGTCAATCATGTTTTCAAAGAGTTTCGATTGGGGTAAATAGCCAATAAAACTGAAAACACCGATCAACCCGTCTTCTTCGTCAGCGTCAAAGCGAGTCGTCTCATTGGTTTGGGTATTCCGAATCGTAATAGACTCGACGATCCCATCCCCATCTAAACGTTCCACGATCGAATGATAAATGTAGTGAATCTTGTCATTGGCCATCACTTGTTCGATCGCGATCGCGTCTGCTGTTAGTTCCGCTAAGTTTTGGATAATCGTTACTTTTCGAGCAAATGTGGCCAAGAAAAGTGCTTCTTCTACGGCCGAATTTCCCCCACCGATAACAAATACCTCCATATCTTCGAAAAAGGCAGCGTCGCATGTCGCACAATAAGAAAGACCTTTCCCCATAAACTCCTTTTCATTCTCGCAACCGATCGGACGAGGAAATGCTCCTGAAGCAATAATGACCGAACGGCCATGGTATTCTTCCTTTTTCCCTTTAAGAACCTTTACTTCGCCGGAAAGCTCAACATCAACAATCGTGTCTGCTGCTCTCTCAACACCAAAAGAGGCTACCCGCTCAGACATACGCTGAATCAGCGAACGCCCTGATTCTTCTTCGAGACTTCCTGGGTAGTTCTCGATCTCGGAAGTCAAAATAATCTGTCCGCCATCCTTTCCTTTTTCGATCAATAACGTTTTTAGCCTTGCTCGACCAGCATAAATAGCTGCTGACAAGCCCGCTGGTCCTGCACCGATGATGATAACGTCATACACTTGCATACCTATCCCCCATTCTTTTTTATAACCTACGATGAACAATCATCGTGATTTACGAAATGACTATTTTTCTGCTCCTTTGTAAAAAAACGTAGACTCTCTATTGAGAGAATTTCATCGCCTTATAATTGTGAAATAAAAAACTTACTATGTGCAGCACGTATGCTCGATTTATCGTTATGTATTTCTCTGTTTAAAGTCGATTGTCGACAAACGACTATTTGTACAAAAACTATTCTATCAGTATTGGAAGCGCTAATCAATGTATTTTTAATCCAAATTTTTCGTTATTTATTTGGTAGAAATGACGTTTTATTTTGTTGTCTTATTGTCTATTTTTAATTTAGAAACTCGAATTTGTTACACGATTCACTTTAATCTCATTCTTTGGATAGTCCTCTTATCTTCCTAAATCGAGATTTCAATAGGAATAATCGTTCGCTCTCAATTTGTTTTTTTAACTACCTAAAAAAATTGAAAATCTTCTTTCACAACTGTTTTTTTATTTTCAATAAAAAAAAGCCAGAGGATTTTACTCTGGCTTTTAACACGTATAAAAGTAAGATTTACCCAAAAGCTTGTTCCGTTCTTGAGATGATTTCGTCTTGAAGTGCTTTCTCTAAATTATTGAAATAGTCGCTATAACCCGCTACACGTACAATCAAGTTTTCGTATTCTTTTGGATGCTTTTGTGCTTTTAACAAGGTGTCCCGATCAATCACGTTGAATTGGATATGGTGCCCATCCAAGGCAAAATAACTGCGGACAAGTGACGCCATATTGGTGATTCCTGCTTCTCCTGCTACCACACTTGGTGTGAACTTCTGATTCAACAGTGCGCCGCCAGTTTTTGTCTGATCGATTTTAGAGGCCGATTTAATGACTGCTGTCGGCCCATTGCGATCGGCGCCCTTCTCAGGAGAAATGCCGTCTGGTAGTGGAATCCCTTTGTGACGGCCATTTGGCGAAGCTTCCATCACTTGACCAAAGTACACGTGACACGTCGTTGGTAAAAATTCCACCACGGTTTTAGAGCCTTTTGGTGTCGGACGACCCGCGATCACTTCTTGCAGAGAGGCTGCGACATCTCGCAGTAAGGTATCCGCGTACTCGTCGTCATTGCCGTATTTTGGTGTGTCATTGTACACTCTGTCGTAGATTTCCTCGTAATTCTCAAAATCTGCTTCACAGGCGTCCAATAATTCCTGCATCGTCATCGTTTTTTCTTCAAAGACATTGTGCTTCATCGCAGCCAGCGAATCAGTGATCGTTGCGATTCCAACACACTGGATGTAGCTCGTGTTATACCGGGCACCGCCTGCATTGTAGTCTTTGCCGACTTTGATACAGTCATCCGACATAACGGAAAGCAGCGGTACGGGCATGAATTCCATATACATCCGTTCGATCAGGTTATTCCCAGCCACCTTTACGTCCACTACGTATTGCAGCTCCTGATGGAAGGCGTCAAATACTTCCTCATAGGTGGTCATCTTCGTGAAGTCTCCTACGTCGATCCCCACCTGCTTGTCTGTATAATGGTCGTAGCCTCGATTCATCGCCAGTTCAAAGACTTTCGGAATGTTTAAATAACCTGTTAATACATAAGCTTCCTTTCCTGCCACCCCAACTTCGACACAGCCTGAACAGATCCCGCTTTCTCTGGCATCGTCCACCGTTTTTCCTAGATAACTTAATTCTGCTAAAATGGCTTCCGAATTATACATCGCTGGCTGCCCCCAGCCTTTGCGAGAGACTTTTAAGGCTTCCCGCAAGAATTTTTCCGGTGATTTGCGAGAAATCTGTACATTTGAGCTTGGCTGCAGCAGCTTCATTTCATCCATAACCTCTAAGATCAAATAACTCACATCACTCACGCCGCTGGTTCCATCTGGACGCAACGCACCCGTATTTAAATTACAGAAATCTGTATACGTGCCGCTTTCTTTCAGTGTGATCCCGACTTTTGGCGGTGCCGGCTGATTATTGAATTGAATCCATAAATTCTCTAATAATTCCCGCGCTTCTTCTCGCGTCAAACGCCCTTCTTCAATATCTTTTTCATAGAAGGGTTCTAAATGCTGATCCAATTTCCCTGGCGAATAAGCATCCCAGTTGTTCATCTCCACCGTCACGCCAATGTGGGTGAACCAATACATCTGGATCGCTTGGCGGAAGGTTTGCGGCGCGTGTTCCGGCACCACATCGCAGACGTCAGCCAGCTCCAATAATTCCTGCTTCCACTGCGGATCAGTCTCTTTCTCAGCTAGGTCACGACATTGCTGCGCGTAGCGTTTTCCATAAATGATCATGCCCTCGCAGACCAGCTTCATGCCTTCCAGCTCTTCCCGTTTATTCAGCGCCTCCATGTCCTTGTTGTAATCTAGATTGTCAATTTCTTGCTGGATATCTGCTTTGAAATCCGCAAAGCCCTTTTGATACATTTTTCCATCGGCTACCGTATGTCCTGGTCCACGCTGCATTAAAAATTCAGTGTATAATCCTGCATCAAACAACAAATGCCACTCTTCCGGCAGCAGACGATTCATTCGAGTCATCATCGCACGATCGTGCCAATAAGGAATGATGACTTCTTCTTGAATGCGTCGATCTTCTTCACTTACACGGAAAAAGACTTTCTCACGATTGTTCATGTTTTCAAAATCTTCTAAGGTGTGACAGCACAGTTCTGGGAACGTCGGAGCCGCCCACGGCTTATCGCCCTTTTCTCCTAAAACTAAAGACCCTTTTTCAATATAATTCGTCCGATTTTCCATAATGTACTTGAAGGCTTTCCCTCGTAATACAGGCGCGGAAACTTTGCCCTCCCATTTTTTATAGGCTTCCGTCAATAGGACTGCCCGTTCCATAGAAATACTCGGTGTACATTCCTTGTCGCTGATTTCCCGCAATCGTTTGATCCGTTCCGTACTTCCTCTTCTCGTTGGTTCCAGTGTTAATTCCGCCATTAATTTTCCTCCTGTCCCATTTTTAGGAATAACTGATAAAAACTATTTCCCCTGACGTTTAGGCTTTATGTTACAACTTAGCCGCCAATCGTCACTTGATACCCTGCGTCTTGATAAACCTTTTGAAGTGCAGCGACTTTATCATCCGATGGTTTGACAAAGTTTTGCGTGCATACTCGTTTTAATCGCTCATACTTGTCTCGGCCAAAATCATGATACGGAAGCAGCGAGATTTCACTCACATGAATTTTTTCACTTGCCAGCCAATCAATAATCTCCTTGGCATCGACTTCATCGGCATTGATTTCCTCTAATAGGATCAGTCGCAAGTTGATCTCCGCTTGTTGTTCAGATAAAAATCGCAAGTTCTCCAGAACCAACTGATTGCCTACGCCTGTATACAACTGATGAATATGTGAATTTATGAACTTTAAATCATATAAAAATAAATCCGTATACGGCAGAATCCTGCGGTAATTTTCCGTTGGCGCTACCCCACACGTATCGATCGTCACAGTGATTCCCAAACGCTGACACTCCTGCGCCAAAGCCACAACATAATCCATATCTTGGGCCATGACCTCACCTCCAGAAAACGTCACACCGCCACCGGATTGATCATAAAAAATTTGGTCAGATTGAATCTTTTTCACTAATTCTCGTAATGAATACTCTTTCCCGATTAGCTCCTCTTTCCCATATTTGTTTACCATGATCTCTGGTCCAAACATTTGGCTTTCAGGATTGTGACACCATTCACATCTAATCGGACACCCTTTGAAAAAAATCGTCGTACGTATGCCCGGCCCATCATGGGTCGAAAACTTCTGAATATTAAAAATCGTCGGCTTTTTCACGTGCTTCCCTCCCACCTTTTATTATAAAGTCTCACCACAACAGTTGCAAGCGCTTTATTCATAATAGTGAATTATTGGCGCTTTTTTTTCTATATTTTTCATTTCAATGACGCTTGTGCGCTTTTTAGGTATACTTACTATACATCTTCAATTTTCTTACTATTCAAAAAAATTTTTTAGTTCGCTATTCGATTCCCCGATTCATTTGGTAAAATGAATGGACGGAACGTTTTTTAAACCGAACGAGAATATAGGAGCATACATATGACTATTGGTGAAAAAGTGAAGAATTTACGCAACGAGCGCGGAATGACCCTCAAACAACTTTCTGAAGCTACAGGCTTATCTACGGGATTTCTATCCCAATTTGAACGCGGAATCACCACCATCGCAGTCGAACATTTGGCAACGATCGCGGCGTTATTCAAAGTAAAAATCAATTACTTTTTTGAAGAGGAAGCGGAGGTCGAACCCATTGTTCGCGGCTATGATCAGCCTGTGATCCACAAGTTGAATAACATGATCTACAAACAACTGAGTCGCACGCCACAGGACAAAAAAATCGCACCAAAAATGATCGAGATCATGCCTCATGAAAAACGAGAGCTTCCAACGACCTACCCACATCATGGAGAGGAATTTGTCTATGTATTAGAAGGGATTCTAACGTTAGTGATCGAAGAGGCGACGTACCAGCTATACCCAGGTGACTCTGCCCATTATTTTTCAACCATCAACCACAATTGGGACAATCAAACCAATAATATCGTTAAATTCATCGTGGTCCATTACCCAAATGATTATTAAAAAAACGTTCGATCACTGATGATCGAACGCTTTTTTTAGTTAGAAACGCAAATTCCGAAATTCATATCTCTGATGAAGATCGCTTGAGAATTGGCCATTTCTTCCGATAGAGCCGCTTCTGTCACACGTGCCACTTCTGACTCAGAGACTCCTGCCGCAACGATCCGCTCACGCATCACACCTAGCAACCAGCCTAGATCACTCCCTGTTTCAGCCGTTTGCAGCACAGGCTCTGCACGGACACTTTCCACCTGTAAGCCCGCTTTTTTAAATAACGTGTACATCTCTGTGCCAATATGACTGTTGCCCTTTTCATGAACTACTGTTTGCCAGACCCACTGCTGGGCCATGGTATGCAGCGGAAAAGTCTCGCTCTGCGATCCAGAACCCGTCGCATCACTTTCTTGAAAAATCATGCGGCCTTCTTCGTCTAACACCTTCGCCAATGCCTTGATCGCCTGCAACGGATCAGGCAAGTACATCACTATGCGTCTGCCGACGATCCTATCAAATGGCCCTAACGTTGATACCACATCCTCTATATTCATTGCCATGAATCGCACATTGATCAACTGCTTTTCATCCGCCATGTTCTTTGCTGCCGCAATTGCAGCCTCGTTGCTGTCGATACCGATGATTTCACCCGTTCCTTCCATGAGCTCTTGAAGCAAGAAGCTCACCGCACCGTTGCCACAGCCAACATCTAGCACTCTCAGTCCCTTTTCTATCCCTGAATCAAGTAATAATTTTCTCGTAAACGCGTTACGATCGGTCATTGTTTAAATCTCCTCCAGTGAATTTTTTATATCTTCTATTGATTATAGATGTCCTACTCGCTTTTATGAATAAAAAATACTGACAAAGAAATTTCTTTGTCAGCTTCTAAAAGCTTAATGATTTGAGATTCCTATCGAAGATTTTAATTGTTTTAATTTTTCCCAGTTTATTCTTCTGCAAAATTCAGTAACCAATTTAATCGTTTGAATATAGTCTTCTTTATGGATAATCAGTCGGGGTGAATGCATATATCGGGTTGGTATGGATAAGGTCATACTTACTACGCCTTCCATCATCTTATGAATATTACAGGCATCTGTGCCGCCGACAGTCATAAAATCATAACGAACATTTAAATCTAAGTCCTTTACGATTTCCTCCATCATTTGGACCAACCCACTATTACCGAGTGTTAATGAATCTAAGACTGATAAAACGACACCGCCACCTAGATTCATTCCGTTCTTATCAAAAGGTGTATCTGTCGCCGTTGTTACATCTAAAGCAATCGCAACGTCAGGCTTTATTGTATGAACTGCTGTTCTCGCGCCTCTAATACCGACTTCTTCTTGAGTAGTCGCTGCAAAATAAACATTGGCTTCGTGACTATTGTTGCTTAGATTTTTTAAAACCTCTAAGCCTACCCCAACACAACAACGATCATCCCATGCCTTTCCCATAAGATAATTGGGATCGTTCAACTCTCTAAATAGAACATTGGGTGTGATCATATCACCAATTTCTACGCCTAATTGTTCAACTGCTTGAATCGAAGTGACTCCTAAATCCAAATAGAGGTCCATAGGTTGAATGACTTTATTTTTTATTTCAGCAGGTAATCCATGGGGGGCTCTTGAACCGACCACCCCAAATATTTTATCCCCATTAGCAGTAGTTATTGTCATTTCTTGCGCGGGCATAACGTGTCCCCACCAGCCTCCGACCGGCAAAAGATTAACATACCCATCATCAGTTATACTTCTAACCATAAAACCAACTTCATCCATATGGCTGGAAAGCATGATTTTAGGACCGTCCGCTTCACCAGTTGTTTTCAGAATAACAGAACCAAGATTATCGTATTGAATTTCATCGCAATATTTTCTCCCATAAGAGGTAACAATTCTGCTTACTTCTCTTTCCATCCCACCAATACCATCAGCCTCAGATAGTCGCTTTAACAAGTCGAGATCAATTTCTTTGAAGTGCGTCATATCAATCTCCTCCATCAACGATTTTCTTCTTTGAACTCTTGGATTTTTTCAGCATTAAGACGTTCTAAAAATAGAAGCAAAGCATCTTTAGCTACTTGATAATCTCTGACATCCAAAATCGAGCACGGAGTATTCATGTTTCTTATTGGAACATTTACAAAAAGTGTCGGTGCTCCTGTTCTTAATTTATTGATCCAAGCTGCATCGGAGCCTTCCATTGAATAGTAATACTGATATGGCAGGTCATTTTCTTTACAAATATTTTTTAACGTGTTCAATAACAAGCGATTAGGCAATACAGTCGTATCGTAAAAATTAATTAGAACTCCTTTTCCCAGTTCGCCATTTTTCTCTTTAAGATCAGATTGATAGTCAAAAGCTTTATTAGTATCCAAAATGATACCTAGATCCGGCTTTACAAGGTTCGTGGCAGTCTGTACTCCTCTAAAACCAACTTGTTCTTGAACAGTACACCCAACATATAAATCAAAATCAAATTCAAGATCCTTGACTGCTCTTAATAGTTCAATTCCCATTAAGGGAGCATAGCGACCATCCCAATTTTTTGCAAATATGCGTTGTTTGCTCGGTGATTTTTTAACTTGACTAACAAAAGAAATGCGGTCGCCATAAGTTAGGGTACTTTCTAAGGCAGCTTCTCTATTTTCAAAGCCAAAATCTACTAAAACTTCTTTTGACTCATCTAAAACATCTCCTGTTTCATTATAGGCAAGCAAAGTTCCAATGATCGCCTCGCCATCTCTTGTTTTTAACTTCACTGTAGCTCCCAAAAGACTATTTGAGGTAATATTTCCAAGAGCTAAAGCTTTTATTGTACCGTTTTGATTGATTTTTTTAACAATGAACCCCGCTTCATCCATATGCCCAACAACCATAACTCGTGGAGCATTTTCTTGATTGCTCTTCTTCACTGCAATAATTGATCCCAAATTATCATAGATAACATTATCTGCTAGCTGTTCATATTCCTTTTTTAGCGAAAGTGAAAGGTCCTTTTCATCTCCTGAAACACTGTCAATCTCACACAACTTGTTAAGTAAAGCTTCATCTAAAGCCATAAGCTATTCCTCTCTTCTCAAACTAGTAACAGTTTTTTTGAACAAACTCTACGATTGATTGATTCTCTACTTTTAATGATGCTAATTCTAGGATGTTTTTTAATGAGTCCGTCAAACCAATCCCACCCTTTTTCGGCATCTTGACAATTGTGACATCCTCTTTATGAGCAGCAATAGCGGCTGTACATTCTGCTGACATGGCAGCAACAACTGGGATGTTCGTATGCTGTTCAATTGCATAGCCAACTTCGGAACACAGCAAACCATATTTTTCATAATTAAACGCTGGACCGCAAATTACGATATCTGGAGCTATTTTTTTTGTCATTGCCACTAACTTTTTAGTAACCAGTTCTTTATTGCTTAAATAGAAATCATCTCCACAATATAGCGTTGCAACGATCTGCCCATCAACATCAGATAAATATTTTTCAAACATATTCGCCGAACCAATCGGCATTTTTTTACCACCTAGTTCCAGATCACCGTTCTCTTTTCCGCCAAACCCTGCTTGAATTTGATCAAATATCATTAAAATTTTCATGCTGCACCTCTTTATAAGTCATCAAAAGATAAGTCATCAAATGAAATGTCTTCTTCCTCATCTTTTTTACTACTAGCTTCTGCTTCTTCTTTTAAATATTGTTTATCTAAAGTTTTAATAAATGGATAGTAAATAACACAACCTAAAGCCAATAATATGAATTGCCATATAGCTGCAACGAAGCTTCCGGTTGATAAATATCCCGAAAAACCGATTGGTGTTGTCCAAGGTAACGCTACCCCATTAGTATAAGGGATGATACCAAGATTAGTTACTAAAGTAGAAAGCAATAAATTAATTGTTGGCGTCAGGATAAACGGAATAATAATGATTGGGTTCAGCACAATCGGCAATCCAAAGATGATCGGTTCATTTATACCGAAGAAACCTGGAATAAGAGATAGTTTTCCTAATTTTTTAATCCGTTCAGATTTACAGAATAGAATCATGACGATGACAAGTGATAATGTACTACCTCCACCACCATAATTAGTGAAGAAATTAGAAAAAGGATCAGTGAAAATATTAGGCAACTCTTTGCCTGCTTGAAAAGCGTTTAAATTTTCAAACGTCAACACTTTTAAGATTGGTGCAAACACTGAATTTGCTACAGCTGGCCCATTAATTCCGAAAAACCAAAAAACAGTACAAGCGATTGAATAAATAACTTGTGCAAATAAAGTATTTCCAGCACCTTTTAACGGTGTCTGCAGAATTTCAAAAATAAAATTATGCACTGTTTCATATGGAGTAAATTCAAATCCAATTCGTATGAAGAAAAATAATAACATAACTATTCCGCTTGGGATCAACGCTTCAAAAGACATTGCTACCGCTGGCGGCACACCATCAGGCATCTTGATCGTCCAACCTCTTTTTGATACAAAAGCATAAATTAGAACAGAAACAATCGCAACTACTAAAGCTAAGAAAATACCATTAGTGCCTAAATACTGTAAATCAATCGCACCAACTGGATCTGCGGCTCCCTCAACTGTCATTCTCATCGGTGTTAAAATTAAGAAACCAACAACTGCCACCGCTGCAGATTGAATCGGATCAACTTCCAACTCTCTGCCATAAGCATAGGCTGTACCTAGACATGACAAGAAACCAACAACATCAAAAACTGCGCCTGAAACATTACTAAACCAAGAACTCCATTGTGAACCTAAAATTCCAGTCCAAAAATTTTCCCAACCCGGAATCGGAAAATTACTGAATAACAAGAATAAAGATCCTACGATAATCAGTGGTGTAGTGATTAAAAAGCCATCCCTGATTGCGACCAAAACTTTGTTCTTCCCTAATTTCTCCGCTAATGGCATCATTGTTCTTTCTAGTGCATCAAACATTTGATATCCCCCTCTATTGATTTATTGTTGTTGTTTTTTCTTTTTTAAAGCTAAAATTGCTTGCTTTAAAACTTTTTCACCATTCATCACACCATAGTCTTCTGGACTGATCATTAAGATTGGGGCACCATAAGAACCAAAGTTTTTGACGGTATCTTCATATAAGTATTTAACTTGAGGACCCAACATGATAACATCTGGTTGTTTTTCGGCAATGATTTGATTTAAGAGTCCATGAGAGTATGCCGCAACTTCCATCGGCAAATTGTGCTCATCTGCCACATTTTGCATTTTTTGTGCTAACATACTTGTTGACATTCCTTGACTACAAAATAGATAAACTTTTTTCTTCATAAATTCGTTCTCCCCTTCGTATAACTAATTAATCGGTGCCTTGATTCTTTTTTCATACGCTTCTAGCCATTCCTGTGTAATTGGTTGGATATCGGTGGTGTGATTGCTGCCCATGTTGGCAATAAATATCTGTGGTTCTTCTTGATCACTTCCGACACTAAACGTAAACTCCACATTGGTTGCTACACCCCACTCGCCTTGTGTGTTCATAGCAATCAATGAAAAAGCTCCAGCTTTTCCATAACGATCAGTCAACTTGTCGTGGAATGTGTAAACCGCTTTGTCGCAAGCTTCCTGTGGCCTTAATCCTTCGCTCATCAGCCGAACAATTTCGTACGACAAGCAACCTTTCATCAGATCTTCTCCCAGACCTGTAGCCGCCGCACCCCCGATTTCGCTATCAACATAAAAACCAGAGCCTGATAAGGGAGAGTCTCCGACGCGTCCTGGTTTTTTCATAAACAAGCCAGAGCTAGAAGTTCCTACTGTCATGGTTCCCATTTGATCCAAGGCAATCGCTCCAACTGTGTCGTGCCCATCATAAGGGTTTAAATTGTTCTCGTGAATTTCTTTAAGACGCTTTTCCCATATTTTATGCGCGCGCTCAGTTAGCATACTCCTTCTTTCAAAGCCTTCTAGCATTGAATACTTTGTTGCCCCCTCACCGACACGAAAACTGTTGAATTTGTCTTTGCTAAGTTTCCGCGCGACGGAAATCGGATTTTTTACATCAGTGATGCCGGCCACTGCACCGATTTCAAATGTGTCGCCATGCATAAAAGCAGCATCCATTTCTAAAATACCCTCTGCATTAGGCAATCCGCCATAACCGACCGATTTATAGTAAGGATAATCCTCTACCGTTTTGATCAAGGTTTCTACTGCATCACCAGCTTCTTCTTTTTTTTCTAGCAACCGCAATGCTTCCACTACGCCATCATGTGCCATCCGCCATGTGGCAATCGCTCCCCATGTCATCGTCGCACCCCTTTCGTTACCGTTTACATTTTTTAAAATCTGAATTCATTATAGATAGTATATACTTTTTTGTATATACTAAAAGTAAAATTTTTTTATTTTTTAGCGTTCTCTAAGTTAAAAAATTGCAAAAAAAGACCCAGCTACTACTGCTGCGTCTTCATTAAGGCATTATTCAATTAAGCTTAGCATTCCTCGCATATAAATTTCCATATTTATTAGCAGGTCATTCTCACCCATATATTCGTCGTGATTATGAGCGATTCCTTTCTGTCCCGGGAAAGAAGGTCCAAATGCGACGATGTTCGGCACAAAACGCGCATAGGTAGCTCCTGTTGTAGTGACAGGCGTTCCATCTAATCCCGTTACTTCTTCATAAACAGCAGATAACTTTTGGACATTGAGATCGTTCTTAGAAAAATGACTACTTTTGATCCGGCGAGTGATCGTTAGTTGACTTTTAACTGGCAGATGCTTTTCTAATGCTTCAGTTACTTCTTCTTCCGTAATAGTTACCGGATAACGAATTGCTAGAGAAAGGGATAATTGATTGTCTTTTTTGACTAATTGATAAGGGGTAATCATTAATTTTCCACTATCAGCATCAAAAAAATCGATACCCAAACCTTCACCATAGTGTTTATTCGCTAAGCTTTCCACAATCCACGAAAAATACTCAGTCAACTTTTCCGAAGCAGATTGTTCACGAACTATTTTTTCAGCTAGTAAAGTGATTGCATTTTCACCAAGCTTTGGCGCATTTGAGGGAGCTCTTTTCCCGATTACATGGATGTTCCTCCCATTTAAGGTCACGGATAACACATCGGGCACATGATCACGCGCCTGATCACCGATAAAATCACCAAGATACTCCATTTCATTTTCAGGAAGCGGTGTCAATATTTCATAATTAACAATGCCTCGCTCTCCATAGACAACTGGATATTTGCAGTCAGGTGTAAATCCAAATTGAGGGACTCTCTCTTCGTTTAAATACTTCGGAATATCACCGCTACCATTTTCTTCATCTGTACCAAAAACAATTCGAATCGTTTTTTTGATAGGTAGATTCATGTCTTTTAACAGTTTCAAACCAAACAGACATGCAAAGATTGGACCTTTATTATCTAAAATACCTCGTCCATAAAAACGGTGATTTTTTTTACTTAATCTAAATGGAGGATACGACCAGCCTTCTCCAGCAGGAACAACGTCCAAATGACCGAATACTCCTACATATTCCTCTTCCTCCCCCCACTGAGCGTAGCCTACCGCATCATTAACGATTGCTGTTTTAAATCCGTATTCTTCTGCCATAGTCATGACTGCTTCTAATGCTTCTTTCGGTCCTCTTCCGAAAGGCGCGTGTTCTGTAGGTGAACCTTTGACGCTTTCGATTTGCATCACTTTGTCAAGATCGTGATAAAACTGTTCTTTGTTTTCTTCAATGACTGTTCTAAAATCAATGGACATAAGATACCTCCTAATTCACTGGAATATACTTTTAGTTGCCATAGCGAGTAAGTGTTGTTTTGAATACATAACGATCTGAACGATAATAAGAGATATCATAAAAGATCGGTGTCGCATCCAATGAAAAGGTCACTGAAAAAACTTGCAGCAGCGGATCGCCCATCGGAACATTTAATAATTTCGATAATTCTGGCTTAACCAGAATTGCCTCGACTTCTTGATGAGAATAAGCGATCTCGGTTTTTTCCTCCAGCAATTTAAATAAAGAACCGCTGAAGTCTTCTGCTTTCAAACCTTTAACATAATACTCGGACAAATAAATCTTCTCCACCGTCATCGGTTCATTGTCTAAAATTCTACGGCGAACCAATTCATAGATTGGATGTCCCTCTTCTAATTGCAAAGCGTTCAGAATTTCTTCTGATGGTTCATTGACTTTTTTAAATGAAATGACTTCTGTACTACTCGTTTTTCCATACGCTTTTGCAGCTTCTGTAAAACCTTGTAATCCAGAACGTCCACTTTGTATTTTGGGCTGCGACATAACGTAACTGCCTTTGCCTCGGCGCTTCACTAAAATATTTTTACTAATCAAATCATCAATGGCTTTTCGAATCGTTAAGCGACTACAGCCGAATTCTTTAGCTAAATCATATTCCGAGGGCAATTTTTGCGAGCTAACATAAATGCCCTCGTGTATCCGCTTCTCAATCTCAGCGGAAACTTGATCAAACTTCGCTTTTGTTGTTTTCTTCTCTTCCATACATTCTCCTTTTTATTTTAATTATTTCATTAAACTACAGTGTTCCGCTCCTTACTATATCAAGTTTACTATAGTGGATTCTTGAAATTCTTGGCTAGAGTTTTTCGATTCTATATCGGTATATACCTTGTAGTATATACTATATCCAAATAGCTATTATTTCAATCATTATCAGATTTTTTTACTTTTATCGTAACTAAATTTAATCATTACGGCCTCAAAGTCCGCTTTCCTTCCACAGTTTTTTCGCTTATAATACCTTCAGGTGATTTGATGAATACAATAGATGCAACGGAAATCGTTGAAAAAATGAGCAATCAGAAAATAAATTATGATCGTGTGCTCCATAAGATGATCCAATCGTGGGAAAAAGAAGACGTTCGCCCCCGAATTTTGATTCATTCTTGTTGCGCTCCTTGCAGTACCTATACATTGGAGTTTTTGACCCAGCATGCAGATGTGACGATCTTTTTCTCAAATTCAAACATCCATCCTGAAAGTGAATACCAACGTCGCGTCTTGGTCCAAGAAAAGTTTATCAATGACTTTAATGCGACAACGGGGAATCATGTAGATTTGATCATTGATGATTATAAGCCGAATGAATTTATTCAATTGATGCAGAAAAAAGAACTGACCGAAGAGCCCGAGGGCGGCAAACGCTGCACGGCTTGTTTCAATATGCGCCTAGATTTGGCCGCAAAAGAAGCACTGGACCGCGGGTACGATTATTTCGGCAGCGCCTTGACGATCTCGCCGAAAAAGAACAGCCAGTTGATCAATCAGATCGGGATGGATATTCAAAAAATTTACAATACTCATTATCTGCCAAGCGATTTCAAGAAAAATTCCGGCTATCAACGGTCGATCGAAATGTGTAAAGAATACGATGTTTACCGTCAATGCTACTGCGGATGTGTGTTTGCCGCAAAACAACAGGGCTGTGATTTGAAAACGATCAACAAGGAAGCCAAAGCCTATGTGAAAGAACATCGGAGAGAAACGATAGAAGAATAGTCTACATAGAATCGATAGTCATTGACTATCGGTTTTTTTGAGGATTTAAAAATTCAACATACATAAAAAATCTAAACTACATCCATTTATCATTTAATTTGTTATAAATTGTAGTATTCATGTCAAATAATTTCTTTACATACGCTTCTCTTCTTCGGTACAATGAATGAATTACATAACTTATTAAGAGAGGTTTTGTTATGGACAAGTCCAAATTAAACAGTCGTTTATTCTTCTTTCTAGCATTGACACTCTTACTATGGGGAAAAAACTTATTTGCCTACTTTGTCGATTTTGATTTGCGGTTAGACAACCCACTTCAGGTGTTTATTTTAATAATCAATCCACTGGCAACCACGTTGCTTTTTTTAGCTATCTCTTTGTTTATCAAACGAACGAAACTTGCGTATTTCGTTGGTTATAGTATCTACCTGCTTTTAAGTGTGTTACTTTTTGCCAATGTCGTTTATTATCAGGAATTCACCGATTTTCTCACCATCGATACGATTTTAGGGACGGGAAAAGTCGCAAGCGGATTGGGCGAGAGTGCTGTCCGCTTATTCAAGCCCCATCATCTTTTGTACTTTTTGGATTGTCTTCTGTTGTTAGCGCTTTTACTTTTGAAAAAAATCCCCTTAGACTTTCGACCCCTTCGACGAAAAATCGCGTTTTCAATTACTGTTGCTTCTCTGCTTTTGCTTGGGGGAAATATTTTATTAGCGGAGACCAGCCGACCAGGGTTATTGACCCGAACGTTTTCCAGAGATTATTTAGTGAAGTATTTGGGGATCAATGCCTATACTATTTACGATGGAATAAAAACGTATCAGGTTTCTCAAATACGTGCTCAAGCCAGTCCGAATGATATGACGCTTTTAGCAGAAAAACTCAAACAACAGCCAAAAGAAAGAAATCTGGAAACCTTTGGCATCGCTAAAGGTAAAAATGTTATCTATGTCCATCTGGAAAGTGCTCACCAGTTCCTGATTGATTACAAACTGAAGGATGAAAAAGGAACAGAACATGAAGTGATGCCTTTTGTGAACAGCCTCTATCACAGTAACAGCTCGTTTAGTTTCGATAATTTTTACCATCAGGTCAGTGCTGGAAAAACGAGTGACGCAGAAACGCTTTTGGAAAATTCGCTGTTTGGTTTGAATCAAGGCTCCCTCTTCTCACAGGTAGGCGGAAAAAATACCTTTAATGCTGCGCCAGCTATTTTCAATCAGAAATTTGGTTATACGACCGCTGCCTTTCATGGCAACGCAGGCAGTTTCTGGAATCGAAATGAAACCTATAAGAAATTCGGCTATCAGCATTTCTTTGATTCTACTTATTATAAATTGAATGATCAAAATTCGTTTCAATACGGGTTGCACGACAAGCCCTTCTTTCAGCAATCAGTGAAGTATTTAGAGCATCTTCAACAACCCTTTTATGCCAAGTTTTTAGCTGTTTCGAACCATTACCCCTTTTCCGAATTGCCGGAAGAAGAGAACGGGTTTCCAAAAGTTACTACGGGGGATTCCACAATTGATGGGTACTTCGCAACAGCAAATTACACTGACACCGCGATTAAAGAATTTTTTGATTATTTAAAGCAAAGCGGACTCTATGAAAACAGCATGATCGTTTTGTATGGCGACCATTACGGAATTTCTGAATCTCGTATCAAACAGACGAAAGATTTATTTGGCAAAGAAGAATGGTCTGATTTTGACACTCTCCAAGCTCAGAAAGTCCCGCTGATTATTCACATTCCTGGTCAAGACCAGGGCACGATCAACCACACTTACGGTGGGCAGGTCGATGTGTTGCCGACGTTGCTAAACTTAGTTGGCTACGATAAAACGGATGAATTGATGATGCTTGGACACGATCTGCTTTCACCAAACAATGAGCAGCTCGTGGCTTTTCGGAATCGCAATTTTGTTACAAAGGATTACGCGTACATCAAAGGAGATCTTTATGATAGCCAAACGGGTGCCTTTTTAAACTTCAGTCATCCTGAACTGGTCGAAAAAGCAAACGCGGACAAACAAAAAATGGATACACAATTAGATATCTCTGACCAAATCAATCATGGCGATCTGCTGCGTTTTTATTATGATAGCGGGCTTGAGCCAGTCAAAACAGACCAATTCAACTATAAGGACTCAGTAAAAACTCTGAATCGTATTGAGAAAAAATTGGCTAACGCTTCGACCAGCGTTTTTTCAAAAAATGGGCAGCGATCCACTGAAGAATTCTACAAAACACGGTCTTACAAGGAATACATGAAAGAATACGAATAAAAAACGCGAGTCCTTGATTTCTCGAGGCTCGCGTTTTTTATTATTTTAATATTTTTTCCAACACCTGCATCACACCTGAATCAGTATGAGAAGGTGCTTGATTTTTTGCTGTTGCGAACACCTCGGGGCTGCATTCTTTCATGGCGTAACTGTGTTCTGTTAATGCGAGCATTTCCAAATCATTGTTGGCATCGCCAAAGGCCGCCAATTCATTGGGTTCGATGCCCCATTCGTCCAGCAATTGCTTGATCGCGCGTCCTTTTGTGACTCCCGGGATAATGATATCGATGCTGCCGTGACCACTGGTGACGGCGGTGATCTCTCCTGCAAAGGTTTCATTCAGATGAGCCGCGATCGCGTATGTTTTCTCTACTTCGACATCTAACGCAAATTTTACGATGGGATCGTCTGGCAGGGTGTCGAAATCCGCCACTTCTTCCAAACGATAGCTATAGATGCGCGCGAATTTTTTGAAATCGTCACTGGCACTTTTTAGCATATAGGAAGAGGCGATCCCACAGGCAACAAATTCCAACTCATGTTCACTTTGAATGAGTGAATCCATGATTTTTTTGGTCAGCTCTTTAGAAAAATGATGCTCCTGCTGCAAGCCGTCATCATTAAAAACCAGTGCCCCGTTCTCGGAGACATAGGTGATTCCTCGATCGCCGCTGAAAAAGGAACGTAACTGGTAATATTGATTCCCGCTGGCGACGATGAAACGAACACCATTTTCCCGCATCTTCGAATAGAGTTCCTCAAACCTAGGACGATCATAGTCGTTTAAACTGTTCAGAAAGGTTCCATCCATGTCTACTGCTACTGCTTTAATCATTTGTTTCCTCCTTTTTCGTCAATAATTGATGCAGCACATTTAACTGCAATTCAAAATTTTGCCGCGCTTTTTTGTTTTCTGTATCTAAAATAAATCCGCAGGACAAGTTGAGCAATGCCGCCAGCATTAAGAATCCTGCCGTGATCAATGTCGGCATCCGCTCGACGAACCCTGTACGGAAATAGTCGATAAAAACAGGTGTGCCCAATCCAATAGCACCTACAGCCAAAAGAGCGGCCAATGTGCTAAAAAATAGAAGTGGACGATAATCTTTAAATAACTGAAAGATCGTTTTGATCACTCGTACTCCGTCTGAGACTGTATTTAATTTTGATTCACTGCCTGTTGGACGATCACGGTAATCGACTTCAACAGTTTTGATCACAAAATTTTTATCCAGCGCGTGGATATTCATTTCCGTTTCTATCTCAAAGCCCTTGCTCAAAACGGGCATACTTTTCGCAAATAGCGGACTCAAGGCGCGATACCCGGTCAAAATATCTTTGATGTTCCCATTGAAGAAAGAATTGATCAGGCGGCGCACCATGACATTTCCAGAATTATGAAAGGGACGCTTGTTTTCGGAGAAATACGTTGAAGAGAGGCGATCCCCCGTCACCATGTCCGCACCGTTTTCAAGCACTTCGCGGCACATCTTGCGGGCATCTTTTGCGGGATAGATATCATCGCCATCCACTAATAAATAACATAGTGCGTCAATTTCACGAAACATTGTCCGTACGACATTTCCCTTTCCTTGCCGACTTTCTTTTTTTACCTTCACCCCTGTTGCTTTAGCGATGGCGTAAGTATTGTCGGTGGAATTATTATCGTAAACATAAATGGTCCCCTCCGGCAGCTCTGCTTTGAAGTCGTCAATCACTGCTTGAATCGTCTGCTCTTCATTGTAGCAGGGGATCAGTACGGCAATTTTATCCACTTACTTCGTCCTCTTTTCGTTGATTTTTTCGATAATACTTCGGCGTTTGATTAAATCGTGCTTTAAACAGCTTTCCGAAATAGCTGGCATTTTTGAAGCCGCACGCCTTTGCCACTTGCTCGATAGGCCAATTTGTATTCACCAATAGCGCCGCGGCCATGGACATTCGGTAGTCATTGATGTATTCCATCGGCTTTTTTTGAGTGAAGCGAGCAAAGATGCGAAAGCATTCGGAGCGGCTGATGCCTGTCGCTTCACAAATGGTCTGGATCGTCACGTGCTTCATATAATTTTTTTGGATGTAATACATCACTGCTTTGATTTCTTTTTCGTGTTTTTCTGGTCGTTTCGTCAACGTTTTTTTCTGCTGTTGGAATAAATGAAGAAATACTGTTTCCCAGATCGAACTAAGCTTAGAAAGGACACGCAGCTCATAGCCCGTTCCTTCTTCGATCGTCGCCAGTTCTACCAATCGCTGAAACATCTCTGCGCCTATCGCCGTTCGCTTCTCGAATAGTCTTCCAAGAAAGCCTTCGTCCCTTAATGATTGAAAATATTTTTGGTAGATCGTTCCCGCACCACCGCCGGTCAATAGATCCGTAGAAAAAACGATCGTCAGCATCTTGGCGGAGCGATTTTTTCCCTGCAAAGCCGCCCCATGCAAGCTATTCGAAAAAACCACGACGCTGTCTCCTTCATTTAAAATAAATTGCTGATCGTTCAATCGATAATCCAATGTTCCCTCCATCAGCACATTCATTTCGATCGTCTCATGCCAATGGTAATTCAATATCTGACCAACCGAATCATTAAAATCATCCTGCCAGACACCAAAAGGAAACGCATCGTCTGGAAACACCATCAGTTCTTTCAGATTTCTATCTAAGTAAAGCTCTTTCGCGAACACCGCATCACATCCGAAACTATTTTTATATTATATTAACTTATTATAGCGTTTTCATAGTCATTTTGAAACTATTTTTTTATAATTGAACATTCGTTTACAAATTGATAGGCTCTTATTCTATTTAAAAAAAGGACCGCGCGCACGCTTATTAACAAAAAAAATCACTCCCGCGCCTGCGAAAGTGATCGTCTTTAATATACTTGGTATTCTTGTCCGGTTTGTTTGCCTTCGACGCTTTTTACATACGCCATTGCGACCCGCTCTGCTGGCACTGGAACAAAGCCTTTAAAGGAGTCTTGGTAGTCGTCGTAGGATTCCACTAACACATTGGGGCTGACACAATTGATTCTTTTTCCGTGGGTAAAATCAATGGCCGCTGATTTTACGAAGGCCATCACACCGCCATTTGCCATGGCCGCAGAAGCACCGCCAGGAATGGGGTCGTCCTTCATGATCCCTGTCGTCAAGGTAATGCTGCCATCGTTGCGCAAATACTTCTGTCCAATCAACGCCAGATTGATTTGTCCCAGTAATTTGCTTTGCACCGCCACCATATTGTCCTCCGGCGTCATCTCCTCTACCCCACGAAAGATCGCTGCTCCTGAGGCATTGACGATCGCATCAACATGACCGACTCTTTTAAACAGACCTTCGATACTTTCCACCGAAGTCAAATCTACGTGCACATCCCCGCTCGTTCTCCCCGCTAGGATCAGTTCGTGTTTTTCTTTTAATTTCTCAACGACCGCCTGACCAATCGTTCCATTTCCTCCGACTATCAAGATCCGCATGATTGTCCACTCCTTCTCTCCCATAAAAAATTTTTGATCGTATGATTTGCTTCTTCTATTATAGAACAATCAAAAAAAGCTTTCAGCATAAATTGACATGAAAAAAAGACCCGCCATCGCAGGTCTAAGACTTAATCTTCTTTGTTCTTGTCGATCTTTTTGTTGATTTTACCAGCAACATCATCTGCTGTTTCTTTTGCTTTGTCTTTCGCTTTATCGAAGCCTTGTTGGATTTTCCCTTTTAGTTCAGTTGATTCATCATCGGTTACTTTTCCTTTAGCTTCGTTCACTTTACCTTTTAGCTCATCATTGTTTGCCATAATAAACCCTCCTAATGATTCTTCTATTTTTCTTAGAGAAAAATACATTTGACTCTATCTCTAAATTTATTCTACCACCAGGAAAATAAGATGGCTAAGAATCTGCTTGCGTTGTCAATACAGCTTCCGCTTGTTCGATCTCCCGCTGCAACGCCTTGATCCGCTCCGTTTTCAGTTCACTGGAAAGTGTCAATTGCTCCAGCCTTCTCAATTCATTTTTTGCCGCAACTAACTCTGCTTTCACAACTAAAAGAACGCTTTCATTCATCTCCATTGTACATTTCCTCCCAAGCACCGCGCACCAATCTCTTCTTGATTCTATGCTACACTGCTTCTGAGGTGAAGTAAATGCGAAATACATGGTTACAGGAACAATTAGGTGCTATTTCAGAGGAAAAGTACCAATTCGTCGTTGACGAAGCGGTGAAATATATCGAACAATTAGAAGACGACAATGAAAGTTTGCAGATCGCTCTGGAAGGCAATATCTGGAGCCCTAAAAAATGGAACGAAAAAGCAGAGAAGTAAGCCAAAAACGTTGGCTGCTTCTCTGTTTTTTTATTGTTCATCCAAATACCGAATCCCACGCATCAACCGTTCTGCCCCGTCAATGATTTTTTCTTTTGGAGCACCGAGGTTGAAGCGCAGATAGGTCGCGCCCTCGGGTCCATAGGTCTCGCCTTTCATGATGGCGACCTTCTCTTGTTTCACTAAAACCCTTTGCAGCTCTTCCATTGAATAGGGCACGTTTTCAATATTGATCCACCCCAGATAGGTGGCTTCAGGAATCGTAAAGCGAAGACGCGGATCGCCATCCAAAATCTTTTTCAGTTCGGCGAAGTTTTCATCCACTGTCTGATTCAATTTCTCCACCCATTTTTTCTGATTTCTGTAGCAATCCATCGTGGCTAACAGTGCTGGATACGGGATCGAAGACAAGCCGTCGCGTCCTTTTAATACACTTAAGAATTGTTCCCGCAATCCTTCATCTGAAAAGATGCCGTAGGAGCCGCCCAATCCTGGAGAATTAAAGGTTTTAGACGCGGATGACAGCAGAACCACGGGAACCTCGATTTGATCGGCAAACAGTAAGATGGGCAAATGTTGTTTTCCTGGTCGGCGGACATCCATGTGGATCTCATCGCTGATGATCGCTACTTCGTACTGGTTGCAGAGTGCAATCAAACGGGTCAATTCGTCTTCTGTGAACACCCGCCCAGTTGGATTGTGGGGATTGCATAGGAGGAAGATCGCCGGTTTTTCCGTCTCAAAGGCGTGTGCCAATGCTGCAAAGTCGATCGTAAACTCTTCGTTCTGATTGGTTAGCGAGAAGGCGAGGAGTTCTCGCTGATTGCCGCCGATACAGTTGAAAAAGGCATCGTAGCAAGGGGTGAAGGTCATGACTTTCTCCCCTTTTTGGCTGAGCAATTGAAGACAGACGGACAAGCTGTAGATCACACTTGGTGAATAGACACACCATTCTGGATCGATAGAGCAATCAAATTCCTGCTTGAACCAATGATCGATGCTTTCTTTATAGTCCAGATGATTCCAGCGCGTGTAGCCGAAAAATCCCTTTGTCACGGCTTCATCCAAAACGTTGATCGTGCCATCAGGAATCATAAAATCGGTGTCTGAAATAGAAAACGGCAGCAGGTCTTTTTCCCCAAATCGGTCCTGCACGTAATCCCATTGGGTAGAATAGGTGCCGTAGCGCGAACGCTGCTCGTTAAAATTGCTCAAGGTCGATTCCTCCTTCATCGAAGGATCGGATCACTGCCGACAATAAATCAATGGTCGCTTCCACATCCGCGAACTCTACGATCGACTGCCATGAATGGCAATAACGAACCGGCACACAGAAAACCACCGTTGGTTTCCCTGCAAAAAGCTGTACCGAACCGGCATCTGTTCCACCACCGCCAAGTAAATCGTATTGCCAAGGAAGATGATTCTTTTCCGCCACTTCTTTGCAGTAATCGATCAATTTTATGTTGCCTAGTGCTGTTTTATCTGCCAGAACGAGTCCCGGACCCTTCCCTTGGATGCGGTTCGGAACCTCCGCCGCTTTGGGTGTATCTTTGCCATTCGCAACATCGATGACAATATTGATGTCTGCATCCACGTGAGCGGCCGCGACTTTTGACCCGCGTGTTCCTGCTTCTTCTTGGACTGTACCGACACCGATCACCTCAATATTCTTCGTCTCCATTTGGTTTTTGACTTGCGCCATCACCGCACAGGCCACGCGATCATCCAGTGCCTTGCCGATGATTTTCTTTTGGTTAAAGCTTTTCTTGGCTGTCGTATTCGGTAAGATCATGTCCCCCACCTGCAAGCCGGCTTCTTCTAATTCCGCTTTTGAATGGGCACCAAAATCAATGTACATCTCGCTGATGGGTACGACTTCTGTCATTTTATGGCTTGTTTTGGGCAATGTTCCCACGATTCCTTCTAAAACAGCACCGTTTTTACGGCAAGTCGCCCGCACTTGCTGCCCTAAAATCACATGTCCCCACCAGCCCCCGATCGGGTAAAAAGAGACAAACCCGTCGTCGCTGATGCGATGCACGAAAAATCCCACCTCATCCATATGGGCATATAAGGCGATTGTTTTCTTTTTTGTTTTTACCTCTCCGAAATAAAGATTCCCAAAGGCGTCCTTTGTCGCCGGTTCATCAATGATTTCTTGCAGCGCCTGCTGCACCTGCGTCTCTTGTCCTGGTAACGCATCTAAATTGGATAGAGCCATTAATAAGCTATCGGTTGCAGTCAATTGTCATCCACTCCTTGTTAAAATGTGTCAAGCGTTCCCCGTGACCCGCGTCATTCACCAGGATGTCGTCTTCGATCCGAATACCAAACTCAGCATTCGGCAAATAAACGCCCGGCTCGATCGTGAAGGTCATATTTTTTTCGATCGTGACGGTTTCTTTTGGTGCCAGTGCTGGATATTCGTGACAAGAAAGACCGATGCCATGACCGAGATTGTGACTGAAATAGTCTGCCAGTTCGTCTTGTTCAAGTGCGTGCCGCGCGGTCTGGTCGAGCTCTCCCAAGGTTTTTCCAAACGCGACGGCTTCGATCGCGTGTTTTTGCGCTGCTAAAACTTTTTGGTAGGTGTCTTCGATTTCTTTTTTCACTTCGCCAAAAGCAAACGTCCGCGTGATATCTGAGTAATAGCCTTGATAGATCGCACCAAAGTCGATCATGAGCAATTCATTTGCCGCGATTTTTTTCTGGCTGGCATGGGCATGAGGCAACGCAGTCCGCTCCCCCGATGCGACGATCGTTTCAAACGCAGGACCGTCACTCCCAAGCTTTTTACTATGGTAGTCGATCTCATTCGCCAGCTCTAGTTCTGTCATGCCGACGCGAATCATAGGCAAAATGCGTTCCAGTGTCTGATCCGCGAGGGCAGCCGCTTTTCGTAATGCGCGGATCTCCGCTTCGGACTTGATCATCCGTAGGCCTTCGACTAGCTGTCTCGTAGCAATGAGTGTCCCTCCGACTTCTGCCATCAATGACTGGAAGCCTGTAAAGGTATCATAGGAGATCGTGCCCGCTTCAAACCCCAACGTTAAACCAGTTACAGATCGCCGCAACAGGGAGAAGAGATCGCCCCCAACAGGAATCTCACAGATTTCTACATTGGTCGTTTGTTGTTGTGCTTGTTTGGTATAGCGTCCGTCCACAAATAACCGCGCCTCTTTTTCAGTGACCACTAGCAGGCCATTCGATCCGGTGAAGCCGCACAAGTAGCGGCGATTGATTTTGTCCGTCACTAAGAGACCGTCCAGCTTTTGTTCTGTTAATCGTTTTCGTAATGCGTCCATGTTCATTTTTTCATCTCCTGAAATAAAAAGGACAGTCGCAACTGTCCTTTTTGGCTAGAAATCAATATCGGTCAAATATTGTTCGTCGTCATCTGAAATGACAGAGCTTGATTTTTCCGCTTCTAATAAAGCTTCACGTTCCAATTCTTGTTTTTCCAAGACTTTAAAGAATGGCAGGTACAAGCCAAAGGACATGGCTACTTGGATCACCTGGATCACGATGGCGCGCCAGTCAAAGCCTGTTAAAAAGCCTTCCATAAAGACAGGAACATACGGCGGGTCAAAAAGCGGATAGTTCAGTAATCCTAATTTCATGCAGATCATCGGGAACATTCCCACCAGTGCGCCACCGAAGATGAAGGGGATCATTAACACTGGATTCAAGATGATCGGTACACCAAAGAGGACCGGTTCGTTGATTCCGAATAGCGACGGCAACAGCGCCACCGCACCGACTTTTTTGTAGCGTAAGGACTTGCTGATCAGCATCGCTAGGACTAACCCGATCGTGACTCCTGAGCCAGAAAAGTTCGCAAATGCTGACAACGTTCCATTTGTAATCACGTGCTGCAAAGGCTGTCCCGCTTCGTGAGCCGCGATGTTTTCAGACAAATATTGCACGGCGATCGGTGATAGGATCGGTGACAATACAGCAGAATGGATACCGAAGAACCAGAACACAAGACGTAGAACTAAGACGATATAGATGATCCACAATGAATCTAGGCTGCCGATCGCTGGTGCCAGCACATCCATGATGACCTGCGGCAACAAGACCCCGCCTGACAAGCTGTCTGTGATGGCACGGATCACGATGAACAAGACCCCGATGGCTGCGGTTGGGGTGATCAATTCAAAGGAACTGGAAACAAAATCCGGCACCCCTTCAGGCATCTTGATCACCAATTTATGCTTCGTGAAGAATTGATACAATTTTACCGAAATAATAGCGACAAAAATAGCGGTGAACAAGCCTTTTGAATCGAGATACGCAGCGACGATATTGCCGTTGTCATCGACATCCATGGCAACGATCAGAAAGGCGATCGCAGAAAGCATCATGGAACCCACCGTGTACAGCTTATAATGTTCACTCAAGAAATACGAAATGGCCAACACGGCATACAAGCCGACCAAGCCTAAGGAAACTTTGGAGATGATCCCAAAAATATACCCATAATTCTCAAACCAATTCGCGACCGCCTGTGTCTTGATAAACTCAGGGATCGATGGAAAAATAGCTGCGATCGACCCTAACAACAGCACCGGGGTCATGACGACCATCCCTTTTTTGATCGCTGTCAAATAGGGATTGCTATCCACTTTATTAGCGATCGGCACCAATGTTTTCCGAATGAACCCTTCAACCTTTTCAAAGGCACCCTGTTTCTTTGGATTTTCCATTTTCTTTCCTCCTGTCTATTGCGTCTTCATTGCTTGGTTTTTACGATACGCCACCAACGCCTGCTTCATGACCGTCGCGCCATCCATTGACCCGTAGATGTCTGAAGTCAGCAGCACCGTCGGCTTATCTGCTTTTTCTGCTTCGCCTTTGATGAAATCATATTTGTGGCTCAACTGCGGCCCAACCAAAATCACATCATAATCATTGATGTAGCGTTCCAATTTATCCACCCCGATGGCTTCCATTGGGTAATCACTTTCCTCTAGGCTTTTTGATTCTTTGACGACTTTTTTCATCGATTCCATCATCATGGTCGTTGAAAAGCCTCCTGCACAAACTAATAATGTCTTCATATTCTTTTCCTCCTAAACGTTTTTATCTTTATGTAAAGCCTATGCTTCACTTTGTTCCCGTAGCATACCGATCATTTCTTCAATCAGATCACGCGCCAGAATACTGGTCATCAAGTGATCCTGCGCATGGACCATCAACAGACTGGTTTCCGTTTTGTCGCCATTGATCTCACTAGTGATCAATTTCGTCTGTACGTCATGTGCGTCAATGCTTTTTTCTTTGGCTTCCTTCATCTTGGCATCCGCCTCGTCAAATTTGCCTTTGCGAGCCAAGCGCAGTGCTTCAAACGCGGACCCACGAGAGTCGCCTGCCGCGGAAATAATCTTAAAAATATCCATTTCTTGTTCGTTCATTGGGTTATCCTTCTTTCATTAAGCTTTTCATATAAGACACAAAGTCTTGAAAATTCGTTATTTTTGCCAATTGCAGTTCTAATGACGGATCGTCCATCATTTTGATCATCAAGCGGCTGATTTCTTTGTGAAGATTTAAATGGTCCTTTTTAATAGTGATCAGGAAAATGATTCGGACCTGCTTGTCTCGATAGGTTAGCGGTTTTTTCAGTAAAACCACATCAATGACTTCCTTGATCGCTGCCTGCTCCATCGGGTGCGGTCCAGCGACCCCGTGCTGATAGATCGTGTCGATCATTTTCTCCCGCCGCAGGACACTTTCCTTGAACCCAGCTTCGACCCAGCCCGCTTCCTCTAAGCGAGCGCCTTCATTTTCAAGAAGCTGTAAATACGCGTTGCCGCATTCCTGGATTTGAAACCATTCAGGATCAAATAGACTGAGAATGACGTGGTGGACGTCGAAGAGCTTGTTTTGCGATTCTCGCAGAAGGTTCAGATCCTTCTCGATTTTTGTGATCTCTGCATGACTAAGGATCGTCTTCGTGTAAATAATCGGGATCTCAAAGACCGCCTGATTCAGCGGAACTGTCGAAATCACGAGATCAAAACTTGAATCAATTTGATCCCTCTCGTTTAGCGCAAAGGTCGAGACCTCCGCATTGCTGAACAATCGTTCCAAATTGACTTTTAGCAGATACGCCGCCCCGCCTCCGGTCGAACAGATCACCGCGATCTTTTGGTAATCCTCAATCACTTGATTGGATTGCTTTTCCAAACTCGCCGCAAAATAAATCGCGACGTAGCCGATCTCATCCTTGCTGATGTCCGCATCCAGATCCTTGTTCAGTTCATTGATAAAAACCATCGCCACGTTGAACACGTTGGCATATTGTGTATAAATGTCTTCAATTAAAGGATTTTCCAATTGGTGGCCGGTGTAAAGCCGCTGCAATAACGGTGCCACGTGCATCAGCAGCGCGTTGGCTAACTCCTGATCGTTGCGAAACTGTGTATGGTACTGCCGATCGACAAAATCCAGTGCCTTCTCGATCGATGACCGTAGAGACTGATTGCTGACCACATCGTCTAGTACCGCAAATTTCCCCCTCAACTGTTCTTCAAGGTATCTCTTTTCTTCCTTAGAAAATGCCAAGTGATACGTTGTTTCTAAATAGCTGACTAATTCCTCCGTCAGCCGATCATACCCATCTACGATCGCCGGCTCCTCGATCTCCTCATGACTCAATGTGTTGTTTTGCATGATCCGAAAGCTGAGTAACCGAATATGCTGAACGATATTTTCAAAGACGATGTCGCTGATCTTCAATTGGTTGCGCTGAAGCTGCTCCTGTAAAAACTGGCGCAAGTCTGTCTCATCGAACACAAAGTTGAACTCTTTGTACTTTTCCGTCAACACCGGCGTGTGGATCGTGTTTCGGATCAAATAAAGAATCGCCCGCCGTTTTCTCGTCTCTGTCCCAAGAATCTTCAAGCCATAATGGGCCTTGCTGAAAAGGGACAGCTCGTACTGCTCACAGAACTGTTCCACCTGCTTGATATCGGCCTTCACCGTCGATAAGCTGATGTCCAGCCACTCCGCGATCTGCTGCATCGTAATGTAATCTTCATTGAACAATAGCAGCAATTCGATGTTTTTGATTCGCTCCTGCGGACTGGAATTATCCACCCGCTCCTGCTGCTTTGACTGGGACAAGTAGCTGCGAAACCTTCCCGAATCAAGAATGTTCAATTGATAGCCCGCCGATCGAATCCGTTCGATCGTAAAGCCCTCCGCAGCTCCGATATCCTTCAACCATTTGATATCGTTTGCAAGTGTGCGTTCGGATATTTGAAATTCAGCCGCTAATGCCTTAGACGCAATCGCGTGCTTCTTCGCATATAAGTATTCAACAATTTTTTCTTGTCTCATAACGACCTCCCGCTTACAAATAAACTATACAATGTAAGCCCTTTACTTAAAATGGCAACTTTTTCTAATTAATTGTGCAAAAAAAGTCTGAATGCTTTGTGCCTCTCTTATTAAAGCACACTCGTCAAAAATGACCGATGTTTTTTTCGGAAATCATCAAAAAAAGCCCTTCAAATTGAAGGACTTCTTTTTTAACATTTAATATACGAATACCCGTTTTCCTGCAGCCCGACTAGAGCGATCACCCCGGATTCAACAATGTCCACTTGATCATGCATTTGCTTCGAACGCACATGGAAATTCCGCATGGAACGGTGACACGCTTGGTAGGTCACGTGAGGATACTCCTTCATAAACTTGATCACCCGCGGCAATAGATACCCTTGGATCGCTTCACCATTCATTAACAACACGATTTCTGCCTCCGGCTCCGTCAACAGCACATACTCGATATTGTGCCGAGCCTCTCGGATCATTCCTAACTCATCCACATGAAAAACAACTTTCATCACTAGCGCCTCCTTTGATTGATTTAATGAGTAAAGCCATAATTCTTCCGTTCTGTCTCTTCGTGAAAAACCAAATGACTGTGTTCCAATTCCTTGATCGCCGCTTTCAGATCTTCGACAAAATCGTGGGCCATATTCATTCCAAAGTCACTTCGTACGACGATTCGTTGAATGATTTGCTTGTCTAACTTTTTAGGCAGCGGGTAGGTCGGCACTTGCCAGCCCTTCATCAGCAGCCGGTCCGACAAGTCATACAATGTCCAGCTGCGATTCGTGTCCTCCGCCAGCTTGTAGCAAACCAGCGGCAGCTGCGTGCCATCGTTGATGATCTCAAAATGCCGTGACCGTCCGATTTCTTTGGCTAAATAGACGGCGACGTCATGGGTGCGCTGATGGATACTCTGATACCCGTCAAAGCCAAAGCGGACAAAATTGTAATATTGTCCGATCATTTGCGACGCGCTGTGGGAAAAATTGATCGCCATCGTGGGCATTTCCCCGCCAAGGTAGCTGACTTTGAACACCAATTCCTCCGGCAGATACGCTTCGTCCCGCCAGACGACCCAGCCGACCCCAGGATAGACCAATCCATATTTATGCCCCGACGTGTTGATGGAGACCACATTTTTCAATTGGAAATCCCATACCAATGCGGGTTCAACAAAAGGCGCGTACAACCCGCCTGACGCTGCATCGACATGGATATAGACTTTGTGATCCGTTTGCTGGTTGTATTCTTCTACTAATTGATCCAGCTTTTGGATGTCGTCGTACTGTCCTGTGTAGGTGATGCCTAAGATCCCAACGATCCCGATCGTATAGTCGTCCACCGCTTCCAGCGCCTTTTCGACATCTAGGGACAAATGGTCCTCGGACATTGGGATCTCTCGCAGCTCAATATCCCAATAGACACAAAACTTTTCCCAACACACCTGATAGCCTGAAGAAATGATCAAATTCGGTTTTTTCGCCTGAACCGCCACACCCAGCTTCTCTGCTCGCTTGCGCCAAGCGAATTTCATCGCCATCCCCCCGAGCATGCACGCTTCAGAAGAACCAATCGTGGAGGTCCCGACAAATTTCTCTGGCCCCTTCGCATGCCACAAATCCGCAATGATATTGACACAGCGATTTTCCATTTCGGCGGTACGCGGATATTCGGACTTATCGATCATGTTCTTATCCAATGTCTCGCTCATAAGCTTGACTGCTTCCGGCTCCATAAAGGTCTGACAAAACGTTGCCAAGTTCTGACGGGAATTCCCTTCATCCAACAATCCGTCCTTGATCATTTGATAGGCGATACGCGGTTCGATCGATTGTTCGCCAAGCCGATAGGACGGCAGCGTCTCCTCTTCGTTTCGCGACCCAAAAATGGGTTCTAAATAACTGGCCTCTCGTCGATCTTTCTTTCCATAAAGCATCTGATCACGTCCCCTTTTTAGTCAAAAATGCCCTAAATTTATCCAATCATTTCCCGAATACTCCTTCCTCTTAAGAGTAGCTGAAAGCGCTATAAATTACAAAAGAATTCCTCTCATTTATTTCAGCGTCCACACGCTTTTTTCGATTTCATTCAAAAAAACTAGATTTTTTAAATATTTTTATGATTTTTTTGAATAAAAGGCTTTCTTTTTACTTGTGAATCTATTATTTTGGTAGTAGCATGCAAAAAAATAATTAGCGGAGGACGCACTATGTCTTATCAAGAAATGCTTTTCACCTTTTTAGGTGGATTAGGAATTTTTCTTTTCGGGATCAAGTATTTAGGAGATGGACTTCAAAAAGCAGCCGGAAATCGGCTGAGAGAAATCCTAAATCGTTTTACCTCAACGCCTTTTCGCGCTGTACTAGCAGGACTGCTCGTCACTGGAGTCATTCAAAGCAGTTCAGGGACGACCGTTCTAGCCGTTGGTCTAGTCAGTGCCGGCTTCATGACTTTGCGACAAGCGATCGGTGTCATCATGGGTGCCAATGTCGGGACAACTGTTACCGCTTTCATCATTGGGTTCAACTTAAGTGAATATGCCCTGCCGATCATCGGTGTTGGGGCGATCCTGCTCTTTTTTGCAAAACGGCCCTCGCTTCAATCGATCGGACAGATCCTTTTTGGATTCGGCGCACTTTTTTATGGATTGAAATTAATGGGTTCCGCAATGGACCCGCTAAAGGAACTGCCGCAATTTAATGACTTGATGATCAGTGTCTCCCATCACCCCATTCTCGGTGTAGGGATCGGGACCTTATTGACGATGGTCCTGCAAAGCTCCAGTGCCACGATCGGGATTTTACAGCAACTCTACATGCAAGGAAGCGTGACTCTTGGTGCGGCACTGCCGATTTTATTTGGCGACAACATCGGCACGACCATCACCGCTGTCATCGCCTGCCTGGGCGCCAGTGTTGCCGCAAAAAGAACGGCTGCATCTCACGTCATCTTCAATTTATTCGGAGCTGTCCTATTTACGATCTTGTTAACGCCCTTTACCGGAGTCGTTGTAATGATCGCGGATACCCTTGGGCTGAATCCCGCCATGCAGCTGGCTTTCGCTCACGGTCTCTTCAATCTTTCAAATTTGGCGATCCAATTCTGGTTCATCCCGCAAATTGAAATCCTCGTGAAGAAGATCGTTCCTGGCAGCGAGAAAAATTTAAATATTCGCCCAGTTACGCTGAGTGAGCCGATCATCCACACGTCTTCGGTCATGGCGATCGAACAAGCCAAAGGCGAGATCGTTCAAATGGGGCATTACGTCATTTCTTCTTTAGAAGCTGCCCGAAAATATTATCATGAAAATAAAGAAGAATGGCACGACGACGCCCAGCAATACGAAGACGCGATCAATCAATGCGACATTGAATTGACCGAATACTTAGTGAAAATCTCCATGGCCGAGCTTTCGCCTCTAGAAAGTCAAGAACAAGCCATGCTTTTAGAATTCACCAAAGACTTCGAACGGATCGGGGACCACTCGATGAATATCCTGCGTTATGTCGAAGAATCCATCGCCTTAGAAGAAAAGCAGCGGGCAAAAGACAAGCGCAACAAAACAAGCACCACGAACGGACGACAAACCTTCCTGCTTCAAGATGAAGACTTGGAGCGCCTGTTCGATAAGGTCCTGAAAAATGTCCGCGACGCCCTTCAAGTACTAGAAAACGATGACATCGCCCTCGCACAAAAAATGTTGGAGCGCGAAACAGAGATCAATCAATTAGTCGAACTTTTACGAAAGAAATACATCAGGCTCATGACCAAAGGAGAAGGACGCGCCGCAGATGGGGTTCTACTGATCGACATCAGCTCAAACTTAGAACGCTCCAGCGACCGTACCCTCCACATCGCGAAATACATTATAGGAAATAAATACAACTTCAAATACGATACCTCGAACTTCCATTATGAAGTCCCCGAAGAACCAGCGGAGACGCCACTCACGAATACCAGCGAGGTATTGGATTAAAAAAACTCAACCTGCCATTCTCAGTAAGAGAGGCAGGTTGAGTTTTTTTGATGTGCAAAATGGAGGAAGCATGATTAAAGAAACGCGGTACATTATTGTTGTAGAAACTTTGAGAGTAAAAAAATCCGAGTGAATAACAAGGAGCCTATGGGACATCCTCCTCGTATTCAAAAAAATATTGCGTATCTTATTCCTTCATTTCTTTCATCTAACACTATTTTCTATTTAAGCACTTCTATAATTTTATTTTTCAACATAAAAAGCAAAACACATCACTATCTCCTGCATAAATTTGAATTTATCAAATAAAAGGTTTGCATCCTCCTCTTCCCGACACACTTACAGATTATTTGTTATTTATAGTTAAGGCGACACGTTCATTTATATAATAATTTCTGTTATAGAACTCGTTACTCAAACTTTTTAGCTTTTTTAAAGGAAAAAGGTATTTCAAAACCTATTTACAAGCTAGTTATTTTATATTATCATGCTGGTATAAATCAGTTGTAACCGATTACACAAAAGAGACATGGAGGATGATCAGGATGAACGCAGCGAGCCTTGGGCAAAGACAATTATTTGGAATCAAGAAAGATAATTTATTGAAACGGATCAGCACGTATTTTGAGGAAACCAATAATGCTGGGGAGGTCGTAGAATATTTTGTTGCGGTCTTGGTTCGTCATGCCTTGAGTGTCGGCGACTATTCCATCAATGAGTTGTCCGACTTGATCCGCAGCATTTTTCTAACTTCTGAACCTACGGATACGTTGCGCCAGCACTGTGTTTATTTTCAGGATTATTTTCCAGATGAAAAGGACTGGAAAACGGTCATTCAGCGTTTATTTGCAAGTGAAGCGGCGTTTCGTGACTATACTCGGGAAGCGAGTGCCTATAAAGCCCTGTTAGATGAGAAGAACCGCGAAGTACCGGTCCTTTCTGATTATCAATTTAATCTGGTCTCCGTATTTAAAGATGTAACGGGAAAACGACACACGTGGGCGCTTCAGAATATCAAAAAGGTCCAATCCACAGAGCAAACGCGCGGCATTTTGAAAATCTTGACCACGTTGACGATCTTCAAAACTGCAGGAGTCCGCCGTTTTGCGGAATACGTTAGATATAAAAGCGTAAAGGGACGCGTCGATGCTGAAGATGTCGAACCGGTAGTGACTATCAAAGAGGAGCAGACGCCTGCTGCCAAAACACCTGAGAAACCGAAGCGTTCCGCGGCTCGAAAACAAGCAGTCGCGGCTTCTACCGGGAAGAACAACGCAGCTCTGCTCTACGAAGAGGACGTTGAACAAACAAGCACCGCGCTCCCAGATGAAGCTTCGCTGGATACCGCTAGCATTTCTGCTGCACCTCCTAGCAGTTCGAAAACACGAGGCGCTTCAGAAAAAGCCCCCTCCTCCACAAAATACGTCCCTGAATCGCTGCAAAAACCAGATACCTCGTATATGAAAATTGGAAAAACCAAAGAACAGATTCAGGAAGCTCGAGAGGAACGAAAGCGGCAGCGAAAGATCAAAAAGGCCTTAAACAAACGAAAAAGACGGTGATCACGCTTTGATGACAGCCATCAAAGGCGTATTTCGTGCGGCGAAAAATTGGCGCCTGCTGGAGAGAGGCTCCTGCCCTCTTCCTCAGGACTTCTTAAAGAACGCAAAATACGCCTGAAAAAAGAGGCGTGTAGCCTCATTTTTCAGACGATAGATTGATCAAAAAAGAACGTGGGGTAGCTGACTATCCATATTTTTCAACAAAATACTCGTAGATTTCATCCCAGCTATTCATTTTTAGTGGGTACTCTTCATAATAGTTGTGGGGCGCCGCGAAAAGAATCCCTTGGCCTTGAAAATCTTCCAAGTGATGCTTATGGTCATCGATCAAATAATCCGCAGAAATAATCGATTTGTCTCCGCAAAAAACGTAATGGCTTTTCGGAATGAAGGCGAAATGCTCCTGCAGCCATGCGTACTTTGCATTAAAGGAGGTTGGAAAATCCATTGCCGCAGTAGTAATAAAAATTTCGTGCTTTTCAGACAATTTCTCTAAGGCTTCCTTCGCTCCGTCAATCAAGGGAAGGTCCGAAAAATAGCGGGTATCCTTAACGCGTTCGCGAATGCTTTCTTCCTGCTCGGGGTGCAATTCTCGTAATTTCTTCCCCGCCAGATCATTCTTCACGTACGTTGTCCCGTTTGCTTCATTAAACAGCCGGATCTCTTTGGAAACAAAATCAGCGATCACTTCATCCATATCAACTGCGATTCTTACCAATAATCTCACTCCTCTAGTTTATTAAAACATAGGTTCTCTTCTACAAATAAAGAGGCCTTCTTTGTGAATATTTTCCTCTAATTTCAAGGCTTCGTCAATCTTACTGTTTATCAAAAATGAAAAAGCAAGACGAAAAGATCCCCTCTTTTCCTCTTGCTCTTTTTTTACGCTTCTACAGATACAGGCACGATTTCAAATTTCGTGACATCGACTAACCCGATATCCGTGATTTTTAGATTTGGAATGACCGCCAATGACATAAAGCCCAACGTCATGATCGGATCGACTTTTTCTGAGACACCTAACACGTGATGGGCCAAGTGATTGATCTCTACTTCTTGTTTTGCGACTGCTTCCCCGGAAAGATCGCTCATCAATCCCGCGATCGGCAAGGCCATGCTTCCGATCACTTTTCCAGATTCAACCAGCACCACGCCGCCTTCTTGTTCCTTCAGAGCGTGGACAGCGGCAGCCATGTCTTCATCCGTTGTTCCTGTAACGATCAAATTATGGGAATCGTGGGCGATCGAAAGTCCAATCGCGCCTTTTTTCAATCCGTACTCTTTCAGCAGTCCCACAAAAACATTTCCTGTATCATGATGCCGTTCGATGACTGCGATCTTCGTAACATCCTGACTCGGATCAAAAACAAAGTGATTGTTTTCGTCTCTTTTCACCGAAACAATGGCTTCATTGGTCAGCGCTTCTTGAGGGATGACTTCGATTGCTCGTGCGTTGTCGCTCGTGAGCGTGAGTGCCAGCTGCTCCGGCTGGAATTTGTTGATGTGCACGCTGGATTGAACTTGTTCTGTCGAGATTCGGTTCACTGTCGGCAAATAGGCGCCTTTTTCAGCGATCAATTCTCCAGCGATATATGTTGCTTCGATCGTCGGGTTTGTCAAATCAGAAAAAATGACTAAATCGGCTCTTAGGCCTGGCGCCACAGCGCCGCGATCGGACAATTGGCAGCATTGCGCGGCATTGATCGTTGCCATCTGGATCGCTCGAATCGGTGAGACCCCTTCTTCGATACAAATACGAATACTGTTATCCAAGTGGCCTTTTTCCAACATCGTTTTTGCCTGCAAGTCATCCGCAGACAACACACATCGTTGGTAATTATTTTCTGTTACGCCTTTCAGCAGCGTCCGCAAGTTTTGTGTGACCGAGCCTTCACGTAAAAAGACAAACATCCCGCGCGCGATACGGTCCTTCAGCTCTTCCACCGTGGAGCATTCATGGTCATTGGAAATTCCTGCTGCCGCATAGGCGTTAAGGTCTTTGGCGAACACCATTGGGGAGTGCCCGTCGATCCGTAAGCCCCGTGATTTTGCGGCTAAAAGTTTGTCCAAAACGCTGTCTTCTGCATGGATCACGCCCGGAAAATTCATGAATTCCGCTAAGCCATCGACATGATTCTCTTCAAATGAAGGGATCATATCTTCGGCTTCAATGACGGCCCCCGCATTCTCCATGTTCGTCGCCGGCACACAAGAAGGCATCATGTATCGGATGTCCAGCGCGGTTTCCTTCGCCGCCTCTACCATATAGGTCAGCCCCTCCAGCCCAAGAACATTCACGATCTCATGGGGATCAGCTAGAACAGTCGTTGTGCCGTGGGGAACTAGCAATCTGCCAAATTCTTCTGGTGTCACATAAGAGGATTCCACATGAATATGAGGATCAATAAAGCCTGGTGCCACAAATTTGCCCTGTAGATCGAGGGTTTCTTTTCCTTCATACGCTTCCCCGACGCCAGCGATTCGTCCATCCACGATGGCAACGTCGCCTTCCATGATTTCTGCTTGGTACACATCGATCACGCGTGCATTTTTTAAAACAATATCTGCTGGCAAACGCCCTGCGGCTACGTCGATCAAACGTTTCAATGTCTTTTTGTTCATATTCCTGCACCCCTTTTAAAATATTTTTTCTATTATAGCACCCTTGAAGCCTTCGCTGTAAAAAAGTATTCAAAAATATCAAAAAAGTCGCGTAAAAAGAGTATGAAATCACGCAACTATTATTGGTTTTGCTAATTATTTTCTGTACATTAATAGTATGGTAATAAAAAAATAAAGGAGGCTGGTATACTTGGCTAAATCAATTACAAAGGAAGAATTAATCGAAAAGCTAATGGCATTTGTTAAGGAAAAAGGGCGGCCGCCTCGCCTGACTGAATTTGGAAATTCCAGTTCGATCAATCGACATTTTGGTTCCTACAAGGAATTTATTCTCAGTCAAGGACTCGTTCCCTACCGCGTCGAACCGAAGCTGCTGACTAGAGAGGAGATGGAGCAGCGGCTAAAATCATTTATCAAATCAAAAGGACGAACCCCGACGCAGCAGGAGTTCGCACATACCCGATCGATCAAAAAGGAATACCGCAATTATTTAGGCTTTCTTAAAACTACCGGGTACACCTTGATGCACATCCGTTCTCAGCCAACCCCAACAGAGAGACATAGAACCGCGGGGATGATGGGCATCAAGATCACCGAAGAATTTTTGCTGGAAGAGCTGGCGTTTTTCGTAAGAGAGTACGGCCAAATCCCAACAGCGAAGGAATTTGGCTATAGCGAAAGACAAATAAAAAGATATTTCGGCTCCTACGAGAAATTCCTCCACTGCCAAGGTTTGGCGCTGCATAAAGAAGAAATCGCCCCTCTCTCAAAAAAAGAGCTCGTAAACAAGCTAAAAACCTTCGTCCTGATCCAAGAACGATTACCGTCTGAGGAAGAATTCGGCTATTTGGATCACGTGGAACGCCTGTATGGGTCATTTGAAGCGTTTACCAAGGAGAATGAGTACGAGCCTTCGCTTGTGAAAGAAGAATAGATCTTCAGACATGTCTCTCCCTGTGTTCGCGCATCGATCGATCAACTATGAACGATTGCTCAAAAAAAGAGCCCTTCCAGCAATAAGGAAGGGCTCTTTTTCGTGTGCCATTATCCTTCTGGATGCAGCACGCTGTAAGTTTTCTTCAACACTTCGTCCGTGTAATCCGTTAATCCTTGGTACACTTCTTCGTTCAAGCGTTTGTAGACCGCCACGTTTTCTGGTTTCGGCGTGAAGACATCTTTTACCTTGACCATTTTTTCCACGGCTTCTTCATAGCTCTCATAGATTCCCAAGCCAACGGCCGCATTGATCGCTGCACCAACACTGGCACTGCCATTTACGACATTTCGTTTGATTGGCAAATTGAACACATCCGCAAAAATCTGCATCAGAAGATCGCTATTGGAGCCGCCCCCTGTCACGATGACTTCATCGATAGGATGGTTCATTTCATCTGTCATGTTCGTCACATTGTTTTTCATGGTATAGGCAATGCCTTCTAAAATCGAACGATACAAGTAGCGATAATCATGATGGGCATTGAAGCCGATCATCACGCCGCGCTTGAAGGGTTCCCACGGATTCGCCAACCAATCCAACTTCGTCATCAGCCCGTCACTGCCGGCTGGAATATTACTTGCCTGCTCGTTCAAATATTCTTCTTCGCTGATGCCTTGATAGTTTGAACGAATACTGATTTTTTCGCCTAAAAGATCCTTGAACCATGAAACGGTCCACATGCCGCGGCGAATCCCATAGCCTTCATAGATGTAACGACCGGGCATCGAAGATAATATCCCCCAGTAATTCACTGCATCGCTTGGCGGCATCGTTTTGCCCATCATCATGCTGCAAATATATGTTCCCAGCGACACCACCGCACTCGTGTCTTGGATCAAGCCGGCACCTAACGCTTCAACCGCCTTGTCACTCGTTGTGGCAAAAACCGGCAAGCCCTCTGGCAGACCTGTTTTTTCACTCGCTTCTTTTGTGACCGTTCCTAACTGATCGCCAGGTTTCACCGCTTCAAACAGCATCTCCTCTGGCAGGTTGTATTGCTTTAAAACGTCCTCGTCTTTTGACCAATCCCATGTTTCGTAATCCACCGGCCATTGCCCAAAGTTGTTTCCGATATTGTCCTTGAATTCGCCGGTCAAACGATGGGTGATGTACCCGCTTGTCGAAGTGACGTATTGCACCTCTGGATTTTCATGAACATAAGGGGTCGAGGTCCGTTTGTCCATCCAGCTAATGACCGGCTGCGCTAGACTTCCGTCCTTTTTTAGCAAGACACGGCAGCAGCGAATAAACCCAAGCCCGATCCCAACAATATTTTCCTTCCGTACACCGAATTCATCCATTGCTTTATTCGACGCGCTGCATAGCGCATCCCATAGATCGTCGCCTGGATGTTCAACCAAAACATCCTCTCCAAGAATCATAGGCCGCGTTGCTTCTTTTCCTTCACCCACGATGTTTCCTTCAAGATCAAAAATCACGATCTTCGCACTTTGGCTGCCGCCATCGATCCCAACGATATATTTCTTTTCCATATGCCTCTCCTTGCCCATCTGATTTTTTTCTTCTATTATATAATGCTTCCCGTGCAGTATGTCCTTCAACGAAACGTTTCCTTCAATCCGTTGAGGACCAGTCATTTTTTCTTCGTCCTTAACTGGCAAAATAAGACTGAGAATAGGGTTCTCAGTCTTAAAAAGGAACAGGCTTTAGCGTACGAGGAAGCCGCCGTCGACTGCTAAGATATGGCCATTCACAAAGTGTGACGCTTCAGATGCTAAGAAGGCTGTGGCACCCATCAAGTCCGCCACATCGCCCCAACGTCCTTCTGGTGTATGGTCAACGATCCATTTGCTGCGTTCTGGATCTTCAATCGATGCTTTCGCTGCGTGTGTTTTGAAGTAGCCTGGTGCGATCCCGTTCACTTGGATATTGTATTGTGCCAATTCGTCACAGTAAGCTTTTGTCAACCCAGCCAACCCGTGTTTAGACGCAGCATAGGCAGGCGCCCATTGTCCGCCTAAGAAAGAGAACATAGAACAGATGTTGATGATTTTTCCGCTCTTTTGCGGAATCATCACTTTCGCTGCTTCATGACTCATGTCAAAAGCGGCTGTTAAATTGATGTTGATGGTTGGGTCCCATTTGTCGCGGCCGTAGCTGACGACGTCGTCACATGGGCAAATGCCCGCACAGTTTACTAAAATATCGACAGAGCCGAATTCAGCGACACATTTTTCAACGACCTCTTGGCACACGCCGTCTTTCGTGATGTCTGCTTCCATGTACGCTGTTTTCGCACCGCGTTCTTCTAACACCGCATTGAATTCTGGATCATCCGGCATGATCGAAGGCATGAAGATGTTCGCTCCTGCTTCTGCTAACGCCAATGAGAATGCTTGGCCTAATCCAGTATTTCCGCCTGTGACGATCGCGTTTTTCCCTTTGATATGAAACATGTCCATTTTAAAATCTTTGATTTCCATTTTTCTACCTTCTTTTCCTTTATTTTTGTTTTTTCACCCGCTTGGGGGTTATCCCTTGAGTCTGGTACTTAGTTTTCGTGCGAATTCTGCCGCATCGCCATGGACGACGAGGCTGGCTAAATAATTCATTGGTGCACCAAGATCGGTATTCACCGAAAGAATCTCTTTGACGTTTTTTAAGCCTTCAATGTGCTGCGTCGATCCGTAAATCCCTAAAGCAATGTACAGATCGGGGCTGACCGTTTTGCCGGATTGACCAACTTGGATCTCTCTCGGCGCTTTCTTGCGATCGACTAATTGCTTCGACGCGGAGACGGCACCCGACAGCTCCTCCGCCAGCTCCTGCAGCTCCTCAATGGGTCGCTTGAAGCCGCCTCCCGCTGAGACGAGGACAGAGGCTTCCCGAATATCTATCGCGCTTTGTTCGTTTTCAACAACCTCTAACACTTCGATTGATGACGCTTTCAATTCAACCGGAACAAAGGGGATCTTTTGCGGACGCTTCGTCTGATCTGCTGCGTGAAAAACATTGGGATGGACACTCGCCATGATCGGTGAGGAGTCACAGACGATACTCGCCATGATGTTGCCTGAAAAGGCTGGGCGAATCAATTTTTTCCCGCGTTTGTCGACCTCTATATCGGTAATATCAGCCACTAATCCTACCTCAAGACGCATCGCCGCTCTCGGGGCCACCATTCGCCCAAATTCTGTCGCTAAAAGGATGATACTGTCAAATTGATACTCTCTGTGCACCTGTTCAATGATCGTCGTGACTAACTGACTATCCTTCGACTGGATCGTCGGCGCATCCACCGCGATCACAGCATCCAATCCCTTTACGTCTTCCGTCAAATTGATGCCTAAGCCGTAAATAAAGGATTCTTCTTCTCCTGCCAGTCGTTCCACAACAGCCACCAGATCCAGTGAATCAGCGACCCGATCGTTGTCGATCACAATGAGTCCCTTGAACATTATACGTACCCCTTTTCCTTTAGAAAATGCACCACTTCCTCGATGCCTTCGTCGTCCACCTTCACCACTTTATGGGCGACCTGTTCCCTTTTTACGACCACATTTTTTCTCACCTTCGTGGGTGAACCCTTGCCGCCAATTGCATCAAGAGGAAATTGCAGCGTGTCGTTGGTCACCAGTGAAAAGTGATCGTCCACATTTTTCCCGATGTTTTCATAACGAACAAACCCTAACCGCAAATTCATTTGGTGCGTCACACTTAAAACACTTGGATTTTTGATCTTCAAGCGGTACGTTTTTTCCTCCTGCAACGCTTCAACGATCGAAAATTCCCGCGTCACTTCTGGGATTGCAACAATTGTCGAAAACTGATTGATCCCCATCAATTCAGCAATCTGAGGACCTACATGCCCAGTGCCGCCATCCAGAGTGTGGGTGCCGGTAAGCAAAAGGTCAAAGGACGTCGTCTCAAGATACCGTGCGAGGATGCGGCTCGTTACCAAAGAATCACTGCCGGCAAAGCGGCGATCGCTGATCAAAACGGCATGATCCGCACCTAAGCGCACAAAGTCTTTCATTTCCTCTTCAAGCTTCATCGGGCCCATCGTGACAATTTCAATAGAAGTAGAAGGGTCCTGTTTTTTTTGCAGCATCGCAAAGGCCACAGCGTTCTTATCATCTGGATTCAGGATAAGCTTTGATGCGTCTCGATCAATCTTATCTGTCTCATAATCGTATTCAAATTTCTCCGTGTCTGGAACGAATTTGACTAAGCAAATGATTTTCACAGTAAACCCCTTCTCTTTACACCCTCTGACAAGGAAGCAAAAGCCTCCTTGCCGAGAAGTGTACGCTTATTTTTGGTACTTGTAGCCTTCTTGGACTGGATAGATATTCCCGAAGCTCATGATTCCTTTTGGATCAAACGCTTCTTTCAATGTTTCCAGCATATAGTAAGCCGATTGATGCTCGTCTTTGGTCCATTCGTTCCGGTATTTACCGATTCCGTGATGGTGACACATCGAACCGCCTAATTTCAATGTTTCTTCAACAATGATCGCTTGGATCGGATGGTGGTAAATTTTCATTTCATCCTCTGGTTCGCAATTGATGTCGTAGTTATACACAAAGTACATATTCGTTCCATTCAAGTAGCTATGGGAAGAGTGCCCGCCCAGCATAGTCAAATCATCCGCACGAGGAAATTCATTGCGAATCCGTTCAATCACGTTATTGTAGATTTTTGTGATGGTTTCCCAATCCGCAGAAACTTCAGTCGTATAGCCATCGTGCTTGTCATTGTCGATCATGCCTTGGATCTCATCGTCGATCGTTTGCTGTGTCCAGTTCAATTGGTTGAACCAGTTTTCGATCAATTGCGAATCCACTTGCTTCACGATACCGTCTTTAAATTTTTCAACGGCTTCTTCAATGCCTTTGCCTGTTGCTTCCACGATGCCTTCAGGTCCTTCTGCCATGAAGATCAAAACACATTGCCCTTCGTAGAAATGGTAGAAATGCTGACGTGCGTCTTCTGGTGAATACGTCCGAGCAACCGATGGACGGTACCCATTGACCATTACTTCACGGAGAACTTTTACCCCGTCTTCTACATCCTTCACTAGATAGCCGTAGAATTTATTGTTGTCTGGGTAATATTTAAAGATTTTCACCGTTACTTCAGTGATGTAGCAAAGCGTTCCTTCATTCCCGATAACGATGTGGCGAATGTCTGGTCCGCCGGCACGACGTGAAATATTTTTGATGCGTGAGATATGTCCGTTCGGGAAGACACATTCCAACCCAACGACCATGTCTTCGATCCCGCCGTATAAAGTTGAAAATTGTCCGATCGAACGGGTAGCAACCAAGCCGCCGTATTGTACGATCGGTTTTGATTGCGGCGAATGCCCTGTCGTATAGCCGATTTTTCTTAATTCATCTTCCAAAGCCTGCAAAGGCACACCTGCTTGAACCGTCGCCTGCATGTTGTACGCATCGATTTTTAAGATTTTGTTCATATGAGAACCGTCGATCACTAATGCCAGGTCTTTCCAGTTTTCAAGTCCGCCCTCTGTCGCTGTTTGGCCGCTGCGTGGAATCACATTGATATCATTTTCATTACAGTACATCAATAATTCTTTGACTTCTTCTGGATTGTTCGGATAAACGACCGCCGTTGGCAATGGATTGTCCAAAACACCTTTTGCTTTCATGTATTTACGGTAACGGTCAGAGGCCGCATCGTACAATGTTTCATGATCCGTCACTACCTGTTCCTCAGAAACGATGTTTTTTACGTCGTTAATGATTGCTTCTTTCACTAATGTCTCAGAACTCATTCAAATAACCCCATTCATCTTTTTTTCGAAAGCGCTTTTCCTGAGTTCAGTATAAAGTGAAGAATCCGCTTTTTCATTAAAATTTGATTAGATTTTCTATTTATTTTCAATTTTTTTGTATTTATAGGAAAATTTTCCACTTTATATTTGCTTTTTAGAAGATGACCGTGCTATGCTTGTGTCAAGATACAAAGGAGGCCCCGCGATGAAGATTCAGTTGGATCGAATGAATGAGCTCGAACGCACCATTCATGCTCGTTTGTTAGAAGAAAGCCGAGAAAAGACGAACTTGACCATCACCGAAGCCGCGAAACTCGCCGATGTTTCCCCTTCGAAGATTTCAAAAATGGTAAAGAAGATGGGCTTTTCCGGGTATAAAGAATATTTCCGCTTCTTGACCGGCAAAGAATTGGTCAAACAGAAACGGTTGAATAGTGAGTTTGCCCGCATCAAAGAGTTCATGGAAAACTTTGATGAAGCGTCCGTCGACTATTTAGCAGAGCTGATTCAGCAATCTGGAAAAATATTGCTCTTCGGCTATGGCCCGACAAATTTTTGTATGGAATACTTTGAATACAAACTAAATTTCACCCTGAATAAAAATGTCATTCGCGTGAGTCAGCCATCCTTGATTCCTGATCTGTTGACAGAGGATTCATTGCTGTTGGTTTTTTCCGTCGCTGGAAAATTCGCCAACTTTGATCCCTTGTTTGAAGAAGCAAAAAAACACCACGCAAAATCATTGCTGGTGATGGAAGAATTGAATACAGACCTTTCCCTGGATAGCAGTGAGATCATTTTTCTGACAAAATCGCATCAGAACGAGCAGTTGAAGTCACATGAAAAGACGCGAACGATCTTATTGATGTATATCGAAGAAGTGATTCGTAAGCTGACGCAAGAAGACCCCCGCAATGAATAATTGCGGAGGCTTTTTTTTTGTGCTTATTTCATGATCCAATCAAACAGCCAATCCATCATGATCGCGATGAAGGCACACAGGACCGCCCCGACGATGATGATGGGTGCGCCATCTGTGATCGCGATTCCCCGCAAAATGACATCCCCGACACCGCCAGCGCCGACGAAGGAACCGATCGTCGTGATCCCGACAGAAATCACCAGCGCATTACGGATGCCCGCCAAAATTACCGGCATCGCCAACGGGATCTTGATCATGTACAGGATTTGATAGCGATTCATCCCGATTCCTTTGGCGCTATCGATATACATCGGATCGACATTGACCAACCCGACATACGTATTTTTGACGATCGGCAATAACGAATACAGCACCACTGTAGCGACCACCGTATTCTGTCCCAAGCCCATCAATATCAGCAAAACAGTCAGCATCGCGATCGACGGCACCGTCTGGATCACATTGATGATGCCGATCACAAAATCTGAGAGTTTCGGGCGTTCCGACAGCAAGATCCCTAATGGAAAGCCGATCAGAAAGGTCAGTACGACGCCAATCACCGAAATGTAGACGTGAATCCCAAATTGCTCGATCAAGTAGGAGGAATTCTCACTCAAGTATTGCATCAAATTATCCAGCATCAGCTTCCCTCCTCAAAATAATTGTGCTGTTCCAAAAAGCGCCGCGCGATGATCTTCGGCTCCAGCAGCTCGTTGTCCGATTCATAATTCAGACGCTGCATCGTTTCCGTGTCGATCGTGTTTTGCAATTTCAATAAAATCGGCTTGAGTTCAGGATATGCCTTCAAGGTCTCGCCAGAAACCACGACACTCGCTGTATACGGCGGGAAGAATTTCAAATCATCCTCCAGCATCACCAGATCATAGCTTCCCACACGTCCATCGGTCGAATACCCCAAGATCACGTCCAATTCATTTGACACCAGCGCATCGTAAAGCAGCCCCACCTGCATTGGATAGACCCGTTGAAAGGTCGTATTGTATTCCTCGGTGTACCCTTTATAGCCGTCGCCTTCCCGCTTGTACCAGGTTTGGTCAGAGCCTAGCCGCATTTTCCCAGCGACTTTTTGCAGGTCGCTGACTTTTTTCAACCCATATTTTTTTGCGGTTTCCTGCGTCACCATAAAGGTAAACTGATTGGAAAACCCATAGCTTGGGAACCAATCAAAGCCGAAGCGTTTGTCAAACTCCCGCTGCACGATCTTTAATGCTTTGTCCGGCTCTTTTTCTGTCGGCAATCCCAAGGTCCCGATCAGATCCGTCCCCGTATAACGCGTCGGTGCGATATCGAGATCGCCCCGCAGCATCGCCTCGTGCATCAAATTGGCGGAGCCTAAATTGTTCAGATAGACAATATTTTTATTCGTTGAATGCTGGAGAAGCTCCACGACGATATTGCCTAAGATCTGTGATTCAGAGGTCACCCCTCCAGCCACCGTGATCGTGTCGTCTTTGGTAGAAAAATTGCGCATGATAAAACTTCCAAAAAGAAGGATCATCGCCACTAAAAGTACGTTTCGCTTTTTCATCGGCTCACCCTCGATCCATCGTTAATTTTTGTTCAGAACGTTTCAACAGCGCGTCAGAGACCAACGCCAATAGCGTGATAGGGATCGTCCCCATCATAACTAGGTCCATCCGGTACAAATTCAAGCCGTTGAAAATATAATCCCCCAGACCGCCTGCACCAATATAAGCAGCCAGCGTCGTCCATGAAATGACATAGACCGTCGACACGCGAATCCCAGCCATGATCACCCCCATCGCTAACGGCAGCTCGATTTGCAGCAGCCGCTGCATTTGCGACATGCCCATGCCCTTAGCAGCATCCAGATAAGTCGCATCGACAGACTTGATGCCCACATACGTATTTCGCAAGATCGGCAGCAACGAATACAAAAACAGCGCGATGACCGCCGGAATTTTTCCGATCCCAAAAAGCGGGATCATGATGGACAGCAGCGCCAATGACGGGATCGTTTGAAAAACGCCCACGACCTTGATCACGGTTTCTGATCCTCTAGACAACCGCGTCAATAACGCCCCCAATGGCACCGCCACAAGAATCCCTAAAAAAATCGCGAAAAAGGATAAATAAAAATGTTCCCAAAATTTCAATAAAATCTCATTGCCATATTCAGACCAAAAATTCATACCATCACCTCCTATTGCAACTGTTCTTGTACGAGTGAAACCAAGGACGAACGGGTCACGATCCCAACCAGATGTTCCTCGTCATCCACCACGGGCAGGTATTTGTAGGTGTGATTGATCAATGGCTCGATCACATTTGCGACCCGGTCGTTTTGATTCACACTGGCCGTGTCTTTTCCCATCACTTCAAAAACAGACGTATTGGGCTTCAGCTTCGAGATGTTCCGCTCCACAAAATTGATGTCGACAAATCCTTTTAAGCATCGCTGATCGTCCACGACCAATAACGTATCGACCTTCTTTTCCGACATTTGGCGAATCGCATCCGTGATCGATTTACTGATGGAAATGGCTTCGACCCGGGGCACCATCAAGTCTGCCACGGTCATTTCATTGTTGTAGTAGCTGTTTCGCTTGCGTTTTCCGATCAGTTCCTCTACGAAATCATTGGCAGGATGTTCCAAGATCGTTTCCACCGTGTCGTATTGAACGATCTCGCCGTGGTCCATGATAATGATCTTGTCCGCCAGCTTGATCGCCTCATCCATATCATGGGTGACAAAAACGATCGTCTTTTTCATCTCCTGCTGCAAGCCTTTGATCATCTCCTGCAGCGCGTCTCGGGTGATCGGGTCCAAGGCACCGAACGGCTCGTCCATCAAAATGATGTCCTGACTCGCTGCCAATGCACGAATCACGCCGATCCGCTGCTGTTGCCCGCCAGAAAGATTTTTCGGCTTGCGCTCTAAATAGTCCAACGGCAGATCCACCCGCTGAATCAAGCGTTCCGCGATCCCCGCCTTTTTCTCTTCGCTCCATTTCAACAGCTTTGGAACGATCATGATGTTTTCCTTGATCGTCATATGGGGAAATAACCCGATGTTTTGGATCACATACCCGATTTTTCTGCGTAATTCATCTTCATTTAGCTGCGTAACGTCTTCTCCATTGATCTTGATACTGCCCTTAGACGGCTCGATCATGCGATTGATCATCCGCACCAAGGTGGTTTTTCCGCTTCCGCTCGTACCAATGACACAAATAAACTGATTATCCTCAATCGTTAAATCAAACGGGTGGACGGCGATTGCTTTTTCTCCATATCTTTTTTCAACCTGTTCAAACTCGATCATACATTGTTTCCTCCATCCATTATGTACTAGGCCGCCAGTGAATCTGGGCGGCTAGAGATTATCGAACCAAATACCCGCCATCAACGGGTAAAATATGGCCATTCACAAAATTCGAGGCCGAACTAGCTAAGAAAATCAGCGCCCCCATCAAATCCGCCGGCTCTCCCCAATAATTGGCGGGCACATGCGCCAAAACTTTTTGATTGGTCACAGGGTCGTCGCGATCCCGCTTCGTCATATCCGTAGCCAGATACCCCGGCGCCAAGCCATTTACTTGAATATTATGTCCCGCCAATTCGTCGCAGTAGGCTTTAGTCAGCCCGACCAATCCATGCTTCGCCGCCGCATTTGCTGGGGACGACTGTCCACCTAAGAAGGCAAAGAGCGAACAAATGTTGATGATCTTGCCGCTTTTTTGCGGAATCATTTTTTTGGCTGCCTCATGAGACATCTCAAATGCTGCCGTCAAATTCAATTGGATCATCGGGTCCCACTTGGCACGGTCGAAGTGACGAACCTCCTCAGAAAGATACATTCCCGCACAATTCACCAGTATGTCTACCGTTCCGAAGACCTCGACACAATGCTCCACCACCTGCTGAGGGACCCCTTCATCTGTCAAATCCACTTCCATGAAAACATAGCAGGAACCCGTCTCTTCAATAATCTTCTGCGTCGTCCCATCGTCATCGATCAAGCTCGGAACAAGGATATTCGCACCACTTTGCGCGAGCGCCAACGAGAAGGCACGCCCGATGCCGGTGTTGCCTCCTGTGACGATGGCTGATTTCCCCCTCAGCGAGAAAAGATCCATGCTGAATTCTGTTATTTCCATTTATGTCCCCCCATCGGTCCGTATGCAGACAAAAAAGCGGACACCAAATAAGCTGGTGTCCGCTTTTCTCTCTCCTCTTAGCATCAACGACCGTTTTCTATTTTTTATATTTCCCAAACATCCATGTTTGTGGTTGAAATGGCTACTGCTCCTGCCTGCAGGGCAGTCATGACGAGCTCCTTGTCGCAAACCAACCCGCTGGCGATGATCGGAACATCCACGACCTCCTGCACCCAAGAAAGTACTTTGGGCATCGCTCCCGGCAGCACCTCCACGACATCGGCCTTTGACGTTCCTAACTGCTTAGGCAAATTGTGAAACGATTTTGAATCGATCAAAAAGAACCGATGGACTGTAAAAAGTCCCCGCGCATTCGCCGCCCGCAGCAAGATCGACTTTGAGCTGATGATGCCATCTGCTTTTGTGGCTCGCTTCAAATAATCAACCGCCGTCTCTTTGGTCGCCAGTCCATCGATCAGATCCACATCGACCATCACGATTTTTCCAGCTTCTTTTAATTGGTCGACAATATCCACGATGCTGCAAACATCGCCATAAAGAACGAAGATAATGTCACTTTCGCAGGTCAACGCTTTCTCAAAACTGCGTTTACTATTGATCGCTGCAATCAATGGATTGTCTTCCATCATTTGTATAATTTTATTTTTCATCTGTCTACTGTCCCTACCAAGTAATTTAATACGCTTTCATTCTACCATACCTCACAAACTCTTTCATGAGAAATTCGCCGTGAGCAGCTACAGCGAGAAGAAAAAACGTCCATTCACTGTTCATCTCTGAAAGTGATTATTTTTATAGTCTACGGGAAAATACGAAGTTCGTCAATCGCTCTTAGGCTAATAAACCCCTTATCTTTTATTGAAATAGCAACGTTTTTTGACTATTTCTCTTTCATAACATTCAAAAAAAAGACACTTTATTTGACTATAGGTTCAAAAAAAACGTTGACATCGCTTTCATATAATTCTATACTTTGGGTGTTACTGGAGACCAGAGAGAAGTAACGCTTTTTTAAGCGTTGCTTCTTTTTTGTTTTTTTGTAGAACAATTCACAAGCAGGAGGGTGTTATATGAACAGAGAAGCAGTTAAAAAATGGGGAACGTTGTTACTACTGTCAGCCGGTGCCGGAATCATTTTCCAGCTCCCGTACATTCGGGAGACGTTTTATGTACCGATTCAAAAAGCCATGGATCTGACCAACGCGCAGATGGGGATGCTCTCATCAGGGTATGCGACGATGGCGACTTTTTCGTACTTTGTCGGCGGAGTTGTCGCGGATAAGTTCTCCGCACGGAAGTTGTTGACCGTTTCATTCTTAGTGACAGGCGTTTTGGGTTGGTGGTTCTCCACATTCCCAGGCTTTCAGATCAGCCGGCTCATCTTCGTTTTGATGGGGATCTCGACGATCATCACGTATTGGTCTGCGGCCATCAAAGCCACACGGATGTTGGGCGACAGTTCGGAGCAAGGGCGTTTGTTTGGTTGGCAAGAAGGTTTACGCGGGTTGCTGAATTGGTTGTTGGTTGTTGGAATGAATGCGGTTTTCGTCCGCTTCTCAAATGAAGTCTTAGGAACCGCTTGGGCTATTCGTGTTTGTGCGATCACTGTTTTCGTCATTGGTATTTTAAATTGGTTTGTTATTGAAGACACGGAAGCAGAAACACATTCAGAGCCTCTTTCTAAAGTAGTTATCGGTATGTTCAAAACGCTGAAGATCCCTCGTACATGGGTCTTAGTAGCGATCGTCTTCTTTGCCTACAGTATGTATGGCATTTTAGGCTACATCAATACATTTGCCATCAATGTTTATGGCTTGTCTGTCTCAGGCGGTGCACAGCTCGGCGCGATCCGTTATTTAGTTCAAGCTGCCGGCGGGATCATCGGCGGGATCATCGCAGATAAATTAGGGTCACGTCTGCGGGTAATCATCGGTGGTGCAGCCTTGCTGACACTCAGCTTCGCTGGTTTCTTAGTATTGCCAGCCAACGCAGGGATGCTGGTTGCCGTCATCGTGAACTTTATCTTCGGCTTGTTCTTCATCTATGTAGTTCGCAGTCAGTACTTCGCGATCATTGATGATGCGGGCTTCCCAGTGGAAATGACCGGACGTGTTTCTGGAATCGTTTCGTGTCTTGGGTATTTGCCGGATGTCTTCATGTACACCATGATCGGCGGCTGGCTGGATAATAATCCAGGAAAAACCGGCTTCAACATGATGTTCATGTATGCGATCGCGATGGGGATCGGTTGTATCATCTTCTCATTAGTATTGGCTGTTATCATCAAGAAAGCCAAAGCTTCTGGTACCGTCTCAGCGAACATCGACTAACGATCGTTCCTCTAGCCACATACAAAAGGGCCAACTCCTGCAAGAGTTGACCCTTTTTGTTATTTTTCCGGCACATCCAAAAACTCACCGTGCATATTTTCGTAATGCTTGACGCTCAAGGTCTCAAAGACTGCGATGACTGGATGCTCATAATCCAGCTCTTTTTGAAATTCATTGAGCTGCGCAGCCAATTTTTTGTATTCGACCAATTCTTCCACAAACAAGTACCCCTTTAACGCGATACTTTCATGCTTTTCTTTGTTGAAACAAAACAAGCTGCCGATGCGATTTTGGCGAATATTCTCTGCGGTTCGGCCGTCGCCATTGATGTAAAATTTGAAATAGTAAAACCCATTTCGTTCCAACGGCGGTGAAATAGCGATCGCATGGGGAAATCCGCGATTGTCCATTGTGATCATTGTGAACGTGTCTGCACTTGCCAACAACTTCTCCATATTCTTATCCATTTTTGTCCCCCCTCGCTTGTACTATTCGTGTGTTTCTGGTACATAAAGCGGCACAAAATCTGCCAAAAATTCCACGGTTAACGGCAATGCTGGTCCTTTGTCCCCGTCAATACGGGAATAGATTTTTTTATTTGTCAAAGGCTTGATCTCCAACTTGTTCGTCTCCAGATACGTCATAGCATCTGAATCCTTTAAACGTCCCGTAAACACAAAACGTAAGAGCTGAAGCAATTTTCTGAGACGCATATTGTGCAAGATGCTGACATGAAGCTCATCATAATCGGTATCGACATACGGTCTGCCGCCGATCGAATGGGTGGTCGTTGCTAAAGAGAACCACACCTTCAATTTCTCGTGGTAATTGTCTGCGGTGATCTCGACGGGATAAGAAGTATCCTTCCCGACTTGCTTCAACGCTTTTAAGGGATACACGATCAACCCGAATTTCCGCTTTTCACTTTGCCGCACTTCGTTGGAAATATCCGCAAAGGACCCAAAGGTAAAGGAGCTGATAATGGCTTTCTGCCGATCGTCGCAGGCAGCGATCCCGACCTTCCGTTGATGACCCGCGAGGATCACGTCCATCGCCTCTTCCTCGTCCATTGGAAGATGCCAGCGTTTCGCGAAGTTATTAATGGTTCCTCCAGGGATGATGCCTAACGGGATGGCTTTTCCAGCCTGAACAAACGCTGTCCCCACGATGTTCAAAGAACCGTCCCCGCCGATCGCGACAAGACCATCGTAATCGTCGATCGCCTCTTTCACTTTCTTGATTGCTTTCTCCGCATCAGGTGCCGTTAAAAAGTCTGCCGAGTGCCCCGCTTTTTCAAACTTCTCCCGCATTTTTTTTGCTGATTCTTCCGCATCTCCGTCTCCTGCATTCGGATTAAAAAAAATTCCATAGCGCATGTTCTTTCACCCTCATTCATTTGCTGTTTTCACGTTTCTTTTCGCGCTAAATAACTAAAACTACTCCCTTTTACCTTATCATTTTTAAGGCAAAAAAACTGTTTTAACGACCTAAATCATGGGAATTTGAGCATTTTCACTTTTTTTCTATTAAAAAACTGCTATGATAAAGCAAAGAGAGGGTGAAGAAATTGTTTGAACCGAAAAAACCACGAAGAAGCGACGTCCCCTTCACTGCGATTCCTGAGCATATGCAGCAGGAAATTTGGCACATGATCTTCATGCGGCCGCTAAAGGGATTGCCGCTGACTTCGCCGCAACGTTTTCACTTTTTTAAAAACAAAATGGCCCGTACACTCAGTGTCGTCTATTCCCAAAGTGAGCCTTATTTCTCAGATGGCATCACCGCCCCGTATGTCGAAGCCTACGACGACATCGAATTTCCAAAAGTAATGTATGTCTATGATACTGGCGAAGAGCTGCTCATGACGCTAGACGAAAAAAACGTTTGACCACTACGGCCAAACGTTTTTGTTATTTTACGACCATCACATTGCAGGGTGCTTGATTGACGACGTACGCGGTGGTTGAACCGACAAAAATCAGCGATAACGCCCCTAATCCAGTCGCCCCCATCACGATCAAATCTGTTTCCAGCTTTTCAGCCAGCTCCACGATTTCCCGTTTCGGATTGCCAGCAATGATTTGCGAAGTCAAATGAACCTCTTGCTCCTCCGCCACGCGATGATGCTCCAGATCCGTGATGATTTTCTGCGCCTTCTCATGGACTTCCTGCATCAAAGGAATCGAGTTTCCCCCAGTCGTTCCACTGAAACTAGCCGTGTCGATCACGGTCGCCAAGGTCAATTTCCCCTTGTTCCTTTTTGCGATATTGATCGCCTCATCAAAGGCCTTTTTAGACTGCTCCGAGCCATCCACAGCAACTAAAATATTCTTATATTCATCCACCATTTTTGCCACCTCTTTCCCCTTTAGTTTATCATTCTGCTCTCTATTCTAAAAAGAAAACTACTTCTTTCTCTTTGTTTTTTTATTTTTTGAGGACACTCCAAATAAGCCCCGCGATCAAGCGTTAAAAAAGTCGGGGAGATTCTCACTTTCCCTCCTCAATTCCCGTTCTTAACAATCAGTACCTTTGTACAACCAATTCTATTCGCTTTCAGTAGTATGGCGTTCGCGGTTTTTCAGCTTTTTGATGTCTTCGATGGGCATTCCTGTTGCTTCTGAAATCTGGATGAGTGAAAGGTCCGTTTTTAATAAGTTGAGGGCGATCTCTCGGTCTCTCTTCGCACGCTCTTCTTCTCTTGCCTCTTCTCGTGCCTCCATCAATTGTGTTGATCGCACGGCATCATCGATGGCTTTGGCTTTATTGATTCTCATGATCATGGTTCTTTCCTCCTTGTTCAGTTGGTAATAACTGATCTTCTTCTTTGCTGCTTTAATGTAGGATGGGGCGTCTTGTAGGACTTCTCCAGTTTTTAGGAAATATTGCCAGTGTTGAGAGGCGCTGTTTGGCGCGACGTGTTTATTTTTTAAACTTAGGAAACAAAGGACAAATAGTTCTCTTTTTTTGGTGCCTAAAAATGGCTGATGGGTTTTCTCGTTCAGCAGACGGTAGATTTGCAGGGCGTCTTGTTCTTTATCGCATAAATGAAAATCAATGATATTGATTCCGTAGGCGGGTCGCAATGTTGAAAAGTTGTTCTTTTTTATGAATGTCTCGGCATCGCTGTTGCCATAAGCAGCGCGGAAGGCTTCGACGAGATAGAACAGAGTTCGTTCTTGGAAATATTGATGCGGTTGAATTTGGCATTCGATCGTCGCATGGCTGCCGTCTTCCGTGATAGCCAAGATATCGACCTCGGTCAACCCGATTTCTACATTTTCAAAGGCTTTTTTATAACTATCGATGTGGTATGTTTCCTTGGGGGTCAGGGACTTGAATTCCAAGCCGAGCAGATCTTTGACAAAATTTTTAAGGATTGACGCGGAATCTTCAGAGGTGAGCATTTTATTAAAGAGTAAATCATTTGTTGGCAGATAGTTTTTCATCGTTTCACGACCTTCCAGACAGCACACGTGCAAGCAAGGAAGGCTTTTCTCGCCCCCATTATAGCATGTGCTCTCGATTTTCTTCTACAACAACCTACGCAAAAAAACACAGGAATCTTTCGCAAGGGACGCCTGTGAGTACATGATTCTTTAAAACTGCTTTAAGGCAAGTTGTATAAATTGTCCTTTTCTGATCAAGGTGCTACACTTTCTTCACAGAACGAATAAGGAGAATCAGAGATGAATAAAACACAACGAAGAAAAGCCCATCTCATCATTCATAGTGCCTCCACAGCCGCGGCCGGTGTCGGTGCGGGGATGGCGCAATTGCCTTTCCCTGATGCCACGGTTTTATTGCCGATCCAGACAGCGATGGTGATCGCCTTAGGAAAAGTGTTCCACGTCAAGCTGGAGCAAGGCGCAGCAAAGGCGCTGGCGACACAATTTTTAGCGCAAAAGGCTGGGCAAATGACGGCTCGCTTCTTAGCAGGCAAGCTTCCCGTTGCCGGTAATATCGTCAATGGCTCCACCGCTGCGGCGATTACTGAAAGCTATGGGTGGATGATTGCCAAAGAATTTTCCGAAGAGTCCTTGAAAAAGGTCAAAGTATAATAATTTTTTAATTAAGCGCGCGTGTTCTTTGAATCTATCGAACGTTTCGCTATACTGATAAGCGTGGATGAACTTGGTGTTTTACTCGTTCAATGATGTAGTCCGCATTTAAGACAGAGGTGTTGGTTCGATTCCAACCGTCCACGCTTTTCAAACGCACGCCTGCAGAAATTGCTGGTGTGCGTTTTTCTCTCTTTAATAGAAAGATTTTCATGTCAATCAATCGAAGATCCACAACGAATAAAAAAGGAATTTAGCTATGAAAAAATTGTCCCACTGGCTCTACCGCCAGCCCAAACACATCATATACCGAATCGCCCTGCTCTTTTGCCTGCTTTTTTGGGTGATCGTCTTTGTTTTAGTAAAACAGGTATTTTTTTAAGAAACTTTCCATGACTACATGGAGGTTTCTTTTTTTTGCGTAGTTTTTTAGAAAAGAACTCGTTTTATGATTGGTTTTGGAGGAGTTTACTTGTTGCACCATGTTTAATACTAGGAGGATCACTTCAAGGAAAGGAGAACGTATGATACGTCAGCAAAAGAAGCTAACTTTTCAAGAAATGTACGCGCACATGGCATCTAAGGGGATCACTTTCAACTATTTAGGCAAGTCAGATGTTATCGGCACACTAGAAAGCAAAAGTTACTATTATAAAGTGACAGCATTTAGAAAGAATTTTCCTAAGAAATGCGAAAAATATGTAGATTTAGATTTTTCATATATGGTTGATCTCGCTTCGATTGACAGGCAATTTAGATACTTGATAATGGCGATGTCACTAGATATTGAACATAGTATTAAGACCATCCTTTTACGTCTTATCACTACGAATGATCGGGAAGATGGTTTTACCATCGTTCGTGCATTCAAGACATTCGATGCGTATTCCTATAATAAAACACTGAAAACGTTCAAACGCAGCCGCTACCTAAATGATATGTACAGAAAAAGGAAAAATGCTGTTCCCGTTTGGACACTAGTAGAATTAATGGATTTTGGTAGTTTATGCAGCTTCGTTAAGATGTATTACGACAAATACCATAACGTTCAACTTGAGAAGGCAAGTAAATTAATGGTATATGCTAAATATCTACGGAACTCTGCCGCGCACAGTAATATTCTTTCAATTAACGTTTTCGGTAAGGAAAACAAGATTAATGGTAACCCACAGGCAGTCGTCACTTCTATGGCTAAGCAAATGAAAATTGATCCTTATCAGGCACAGTTTAAAAAGATACATGATGCAGTCTGTTTATTCGCATTGTTCAATACCTATGTTTCTGGACACATAAGATATTTAAGAAAAAAGGAAGGAATTCGATTAATAAAAAGAGCTTTAAGAAATAAAGAATGGTATAAAAACAATTTTAAACTGCGAGATATGTTCGCCATTTTATACAAACTGGTTGACTTTTTGTAGAGAAATCGATACTATTTTAGATGAAGAAAGTGCAGGTCATGCTGCCGCTCTACGCTTATGCGTGCATAAGAAAGAGTGCTAGGATACAGGTTTAAGGCCAACTATCACGAACGATAGTTGACCTTTTTTCTTTATCTCTTTTGCCTGCTTTTTTGGGTGATCGTCTTTGTTTTAGTAAAACAGGTATTTTTTTAAGAAACCTTCCATTACTACATGGAGGTTTCTTTTTTTTGCGTAATTTTATAAAAAAGGCTCTCTTTTTTCTTTACTTATCGAACAAACGTTCGTATACTATGTATGAGGTGATGACCATGTCTATGATTAGTCCAGATTCTGTTGAACTTTTTTACCGCACGTATGATTCCTTAGTGAAGGACTCTTTGCCGCTGGCCTTATGTTTGAATCAGATCACAGCGAAGATGGATGCGGAAGATCGCGATTATTTTGTTATTCCTGCTGTTAAGACTGGGCGGAAGAAGGATATTTATTTCCAATTTGAACGTAAAAATAATGAGCTTGTTTTTAAAGGCATCCATACGAGGAGGAAGGCTGATGGAATCGCTTAAGGGAACAGTAGAGAAGTTGAAGATTATCCAATTTTCGCAACAGCCGCTGGTTTATTTTCAGCTTGCTGGTACCAACTGTTTGATTGCGGCCCACTCGTTGAATTTTCTCGCGGATGTGGAAAATGGGCTGACGATCGTGGTGTCGGGGAGAAGAAATGCGCGGGACCAACTGATCATCGCAAAATATGCAGTGATAGGAAAAACCAAACTTATGACGGATATTCAAGCCTATCAAACCGCAAGCTAAAAGCCAGCACAAAAATGTGCTGGCTTCTTCTATGTTAGCGAACGACCATGACGTTGCACGGGGCATTGTTCACGACAAATGCAGTGGTTGAACCGAGTAACAGACGTGAAAAGGTTCCGGTACCTGTGGCGCCCATTAAAATCAAATCGATTTTTTCCTCTTCTGCGTAGGCAACGATTTTTGCTTTTGGATTGCCATCATCAACGATCGTCGTGTGTGCAATATCTTCTGGGATCAATTCTTCCAAGGACTCTACGACTGCTCCGGCTGCTTTATGCGCTTGCTTGACGACTTGGTCCACCGCATAGGGCTCGGCACCTAAATGGTTGGTGTCAGAGACAATCAAAATATATAAGTGGGCATCATTCCTGCGAGTGACTTCGATGGCTTCTTGAAACGCGCGTCGTGCCTGTTCAGATGAATCGACTGCGACAAGAATTCTTTTGTACGATTCTTTCATGGTAAATCCCCCCTTTCTTCTATTGTATCGAATGGGGGGTCCTTTTGTACAGCGTTTATGAAGCGCTTTCTTTTTTTTGGAACGGCTCATTTTTTAGAGAAAAGAAAAAAGCACCTTGAACGTCAAGGTGCTTAAAGGGGATGCTAGTCAAATACTACTAGCTAAGAAAGATTGAGAGAGGTCTTCCTCATATTCACATTTTAACAGATTTCTTTCTTCTTTTGGCGATTTTACGAATTGTTTTTTTAACATTTTCAAATTTATTCTGAATGTTACTAAATATTTTTATTTCGAAAAAGTATTCATTCTATTTAAATACTGTCAAAAAAAATTATTAAAGCTATTATTTTATCGATATTCTACCATTTTCAAAGGGGTGCTTCCCTCTGGTGTCTTTGCTTTCTAAAGAGACACTTTTTACACTTTGATATATTTTTCACAAATACAGGTAAAAAAATTAGCCTTTTACATATTCTAATTCAACATTTTTTGTATCGTTTTTCTTAGCTACTTGGTACGCAGTCGCTAATGTTTCCAGTGTTCTAGGATCGAGCGCCAATTTTACGAATGTCGGCAGATCCAATCTGTTTACATCCACTTCTTTCTGGCTCACTATCGGCTGCATCATTTTGGCGAAGCCGCCTGTGATTGAAATCGATTGTTTCTCACAACGAATAGCATCTCTTAATTCCATAGGATTCGCAACTACTTTTGTCATTCCCATCACCTCTTCTTTTTTTTTGATAATAGCATATCCGATTCTTAAAATCAATCATTTTGTGAAATAAAACACAAATTTTCAACGGTATTTTTCTGGTATACTTCTTTAAAAGGAGTTGCTGATATGAACAAGGAGCTTCAACGAAGAGGCCGAGGATGGGTAGAAGAAGCCGATTTACCCCCGTATCGAGGGTTGTCGCGTAGTGACCTGATTGCGTTGCTTGCCTCAACAGATGCTTGCGAACGTACGGTTGCCGCACGACTATTGCCATTAGATTGTGACACGACACACATTTTATTAGAGGCGCTTATTCATGAGCCTGCTTTGTATACCCGATTAGCGATCACCGCAAAGCTGGAGAGCGGCGGCGAAGCGACTGCACGACAGATGATTCCGTTGCTGAATAACATCGGTCACAATCAGCATCGAACGCCGATCGCCCCTTCAAAGAAGAAATCCTATCCTTTGCCACGGGATTTGATCGCTCGTTCGTTGGGTCGGATGTCGCCTGATATTTTCCCGCTGCTGCTTGATTCTGCTGAGCAACTGTCGCCGTTTCCCTTGAGAGAGCTGATCGATGCTCTTGGGTTCATAGCCTTTTATCATCCCTCGGTAGCAACTGACGCCCATTACCAGCGGCTTTTATCGTTAAAACATACCCATCGAAAAGATGCGTTGATTCCATGGAAAATGCTTATTTGTTTTTCCGCTTTTCCCCAAAGTAAGGCTGTGCTGCTGCAAGAAACGGTATTCTTGGCAGAAGCACAGCGCTCATTACGCCTGTTGGACGCAAAAAAGGATTGAGCCGAAGCGCAATCCTTTTTTTCTATGCGTAATACTGAATGATTTGATACAATGCCTCCGCGGCGCCGACACCGCTTTTGTCATCGTAATAACGGGTAAACCGTTCATCTGCAAGATACATTTCGGCTACTCCCTTGTGCGCTTCGCCAGAATACTTCTTCCAGCTAAATTGCAGCCAAGATTTGTGCAGCTCAAACACTTCTTTCGCTAGCGGGCTTGGCAGTGTCTGTTCCTCTAAAAAAGAAGACAATTTCTGCGTCAGCTCTCCTTCAATCGCGGTCAACTCGCCGTACTCTTTCTCGCTCATGTTCTGCCATTTTTGGTTGGCATGGGCTACGGCGTCTTCTCCGTATTTTTCGCGGACCTCTGTGCCGTAATTCTCTTCATTTTCCAGCAGTCGTTGCTGCTTGAAGGCGTCAAATTTTTCTTTATTTGTCATTCGAATCTCTCCCTTGTAATACCCCAAGGTGTCCTCAAGGACCTGCAGCAGACGATCCAATTCTCCGCGTTTGCGGATCAGTTCGTCTCTTTGCTGAATTAAGGTATCTTGGATTTTTTCGTCAGGTTGGTCGATCAATTCTTTGATTGTTTTTAAAGGAATCCCAATGGATCGGTACAATAAAATCTGCTGCAGCCGATCAATTTCTTTGTCCGTATACATCCGATACCCAGCCTCGGTTAGAAAGGCGGGTCTCAATAATCCGCGTTCGTCGTAGAATCTCAAGGTCCGTGCACTGACACCTGAAAGTTCTGCGATTTGTTTGATGGTGTAACTCATTTGATCCCTTCTCCCCTTCGTGAATGTGATAACTTCTTCCTGACAAAACCAATCCTACACCTTAACGTTACGGCAAGGTCAAGGAAAAGCCAGCATTAGTTTGCTGGCTGTGGTTTTTCCTATTATTTCACCACCATCACATTGCATGGCGCGTTGTTAATGACATAGTCTGTGGTTGATCCCACCAGCACTCGTTCGACCGCGCCTTTCCCCGTGGCGCCTATATAAATCAGGTCGATGTGATAGGTTTCAGGTAAATCGAAGCACAGGGCTTTTTTAGGACTGCCGACACACGTGATCAACTGCTTGTTGTAGTAATCAATCTTCGCCGCCTCTTCTTCCAATTCGTTAAGGGCATACTGCTTCTCTTCTTCAAGGATCTGGGACACAGGCGTCGCACTATTGAGCAAGATGCCGCTGTTATTGATGACTCGTGCGATGTACAAACGTGCATTGTTTCTTCGTGCGGCCTCGACCGCCTCCATCAATGCTTGGTGCGCTTGCGGAGAGCCGTCTACTGCTGCTAAAATGTTGCCGTAACGTTCTTTCATGATGCCTTCCCCCTTTTCTTCTAGTATAGCAAGGTGTGACTGTTTTGTACGCATTTTTCTCCTAGAGAAGACAAAAACCACTTCCCTGAAAAAGAAGTGGTTTCGCGTTAGATTTTTTCCAGATAAAGGGATTGCTTGTCGGTTTGATCATAGATTTCTTTCAGGTCGTCCCAGGGAACTTCACGGTTTTGGTACCCGTATGGATCGTTCACATACACGACTTCCTTCTCTCGATCGAAGCCTGTAATGACTGCGGAGTGAATCAAAGGCGTCACATACATGCTGCCTTGATCGGTCTCCCAAAGCATAAAGTCGTTATCGGTCGGCACTTGAAACTCCACCGTTGCGACGATCCACACCGGTTTTCCACTGCCAACAACGTCAATGATCTTATCAAAGGAGGTTTTGCTGGAGCTCACGACGCGGTAGTCATCCCCTACGACCGACTTGGCTAATTTTGCGATCGGCTCGACCGCGACCCCCATCGCCTCATCGCCTCCAGTAATGTCTCCGACAAATCCTAAATGAGGATCGCCGTAATTGCCAGATTCTGTGTACAGCGGTTGATAATCCAGTTCGTCTGCCAGCTCATTTTTCGTTGTATCAAAGCCATAATAACGCAGCAGCATGGATAACGCCGTCACTTCACACCCATTTTCCAGGGCATCCCCGTCAAATTGATTTTCTAACGGCACGTCTAAAACGAGCTTCTTTTCCTGTTCTGTTTGGTCGATCAGCTCGGTCCAATCATTCTTTCCTTTAGCGATATAAATACCGCCGCTGATTACTACAAGCAGAATCAGCACTACAGTTATTCTTCTTTTCTTCATGTCATCACCTATCATTAGAGTCCACTTGGAATTATACGGATAAATAAGGTATATACCAACGATAACCCCTTAAATCAGATGATTATTAAGTTATTTTAAATGTTGTGAAGGCTTTCTAAAATGAAAGTTAAGGATTTAATAAGTTTAATTTTTTTGATGGCGTTTACAAACTTTTTGTTAGTAATTCGCCTCGATTCGTGTTATATTTATAAGTGGAATTTCGTTATCAGCGTAATAGTTGCCTTTCGTGACAAGAAGAAAGGAGAATGATTATGACATTCGATAACAAAAATGTGCAATACCGTGTCACGTTGGATACAGAGTTGAACCTTTTTATCGTTTTCGATAAGAACGACAAAAACCATGTAGCAACGGGTGTAACGATTGAAAAAGCGGTACAAGAATTGCAAAAGAACTAAGAGAACCGTTTGGTAGAAACAACCTCTATGCAACGGTGATCCGATTCATTTTTCGTGGTTTTGGAAAAATGATCACTTAACTAACGCATTAGCCTCGTCTGATGCAACGGTAAAATGATTTCCTTAAAACGAATGAGGAGTGACATCTCAGTGAAAGACACGAAATTGCATTAAAAGCACCTGCTGTGAATCCACGGTAGGTGCCTTTTTTTGTTCATAAAAAAAGGTCTTGACGAATACGCATTCGCCAAAACCTGTTGTTATCTTACGACCATCACATTGCAGGGGGCATGATTCACGATATACCCGCTGGTGGAACCTACCAATAGCCGTTGGAAACGGCCCTTCCCCGTGGCGCCGACATATATCAAGTCGATCGCATACTGCTTAGGCAATTCTTCTGTTAACGCCTTTTTCGGATTCCCAATATATTGCACGATCTCCATATTTTGGTAGCGGCCTCGTTCCTGCAACTTTTCAAGGTACTTTTTGGCCTGCTGAGACTCTTCTGCTAAAATATCATCCATCGGCTGCGCACTGCTCATCAAAATACTGGAATCATCAATGACCTGAACCACATACAGCCTCGCATCGTTCCGTCGCGCAGCACCGATCGCTTCAAAAAACGCGCCTTCCGACTGGTCGGAACCATCCACGGCAACCATAATATTCTTATATCTGCTGATCATACTACCTACTCCTCCGCTGTTCATATTCTATTGACTTTTGTATTGGATCGTTCCTTCATAAAAGATAGGTTCTCTACCGAATGACGGTTACACTACAGGGGGCATGATTGACGACATAAGCTGCGGTCGAGCCGATGCGCGAGAGACGAATCTCCCCTTTTCCCGTCGCACCCAAGTAAATCATGTCACTCTCATTTTCCTTCGCAAATTCAACGATTTTTTCTTTTGGATTGCCCAACTCGACAAAAGGCTCCACGTTTTCAAGGTCCTTAAGGGATGCGTCGTGCACTTTTTTCAACAGCTCTTTTTCAACCTGTTCTTTTTATGCCGCGTAGATTTTACTAAAGGAAAAGGCGCTGGTGGAGAGTTCATTGTCATTGATGATTGAAATAACACTCAACTTGGCTCCGTGGCGTTTTGCCGCTTCCACCGCTTCATCAAACGCGTGTTCAGAGTGATTCGACCCGTCGATCGCGACCAATATATTCTTGTAGTGGCTGATCATTGTAACCGCCTCCTTTCTTAAATTATAAAGGAAAAGCGACGATCTGTGAAACGAAAGAAACTTTGTCGTTGATAACAAAAGTTATCGCAGTGAAAAGTGGATGGCTTATTCGCAGCAGTCTTTTGGACTAAAATAAATAATCGATTTTCTTTTTGGGGATAAGGCAATTTTTTTACAAATTTGAAAATTTTCGGTATGTTTCTCTCCACACCTCTAACGCTTAAAATTAAAAAAAGGGTGTTATTCAATTTTCAAGAATAATCTGCACCTCTCTGAGCATTTTTCTTGTATCTCTTTGTGCTATCCGTTAAGGTAACAGTAGTTCATTTGTTTATCCGAGTTCCTTCCCAGGACTCCAGCCGTCGTTGCCCTGCGACGGCTTTTTCTATGAGCAAAAAAGTTGCCTAGAAAGCCTTTTCTATTTATAGTTAACTGTGGGTATACACCCATCCTTTATAGAATTTGTTTTTTCACTTGCGGACCGTTGCCTACTAGGCCGGTCTTTTTTTGCGTGCTGGGAAACGAACGCTTTTTTATTTTCCAACTCCTATCAACGTCCCTTCCTGCTCCGAAAATGGAATTTGTCCGAAAACAAAATCCCCCCTGTTCATTACCTGTTTATATGTTAAACTAGGTACGTTGAGACAGCGTAATTGGAGGAAAGGATATGTATAAAGCCAACTTAAAAAACATCCTCACCCGAAAAGAAGAATGTTCGATCGACCTTTCTATGATTCCTCATGTTGGTGACACCTTGCAATTGAGACAACCCGATAAATTTTTATTGGTTCATGGCGTCACGCACATGATTGAAAGCGAGTCCACGGAGTTCGAGATCTTTGTTGAACCGATCGACCGTACCTATTGGATGAACGAAATTTAACGAAAGCGAGGATATACAAATGATTGCACACAAAAGAGATGTACTCCATGTAGTTTAAGACAAATACAATTACATGGAGGAATTTATAATGACAAACATTTATGATAACGAAGAATTTTTTGACAGCTATAGTCAAATGGCCCGCAGTAAGCAGGGCTTGGATGGTGCAGGCGAATGGCAAACGTTAAAAGGATTATTGCCGGACTTTGAAGGAAAACGCGTCCTTGATCTCGGCTGCGGTTACGGCTGGCATTGTTTTTATGCCGCAGAGCATGGTGCCACATCCGTCGTTGGCGTCGATCTATCAGAAAAAATGCTGGCGGTTGCCCGCGAGAAAAACACCTTTTCCACGGTCACCTTTATAAAAGACAGCTTTGATACGGTTGTTTTCGAGCCAAACAGCTTCGACATCGTGATCAGCTCACTGGCGATCCATTATATTGAAGACTTTGAAACGCTAGCCAAACACATCGGCACCTGGTTGGTTCCAGAGGGTCAGCTTGTCTTTTCCGTGGAGCATCCGATCTTTACTGCGGAAGGGGCACAGGATTGGACCTACGATGAAAAGGGACAGATCGCGCACTTTCCAGTAGACAATTATTTTTACGAAGGACAGCGCACGGCCCATTTTCTCGGCAGTGATGTGACGAAATACCACCGAACAATGACGACCTATCTAGACAGCTTGTTGACGAATGGGTTCCAGATCCAACGAATCGTTGAACCTATTCCGCCTGAAACGATGATGGCGGTTCCTGGTATGAAGGACGAAATGCGCCGACCAATGATGTTGATTATAAAAGCAGAAAAACAATCTTAATACGCCCAGAAGTTTGAATCACAGGAAGCGACCGCCAAAAGGGAAATCTTTGGCGGTCGCTTCAAAGCTTCTGGTTTTTTTTGCTAGTTTATTCGTTCCATTGTTTCACAAATTTGTCGAATCGTCCGTTCTAGCCTCTCGATCTGCTTCAATGAACCGGTCAGCTCGTCAATGGTGTTCAGGTAACGGTCTTCTCGTTCGTTGTTTTGTTTCATTACCCACACCAATAACCCAACAAAAAGGATCGGGAAACCGATGCTCTCTGGATTCTCAAGCAGTGAAGAAAGAAGTGCATCCATGCTGCTTCACCCACTTTCTGAACAGAAGCCCCGCGCATCGGCGGCTCCCAGATTCCCTCTTTTGACAACGCTCACGTGTTCCCTCTCTCATAAGAACCCTTCCTTTCTCTTAAATCTACCTTTAGTATATACGAACTTATGTTCGTTTTGTTGCCAAAAAAAAGACATTAGATTCCTAAATGCTCGGCTAACACTTCAAAAAATTGGTCTCGCAAACGAATCACCTGCCGCTTACTTAGAAAAACATCCTCTGCCATACGGTCCAAATTTCTTTTTGGCTGTTTTGACATGTACAGACCCTCAATGATCGCTCTCGTCTCACCGGTTGCCTGTTCCAAACAATAAGAAATGATCTTCTGGTTTCGTTCGAGATTGATCAACTGCCGATCCAATGAAATGGAGATCAACAGATCCTTGCTTTCTGGGTCAGTATTTTCCACCTTTGTTGCTTCAGTGGGATGTAATAGCAGCTTTCCCCTTCGCTCTAAATAATAATCCTGCATGTTCGGGTAGTCCTGCAAGATTCCTTTCAAATAGTCTTTCTTCCATTTTTCCATCGCAAGCCCTCCTTAAAATAACTCGAATACACTTAGAAGATAGGCATCTTCTAAATGAATGAACACCTGCCTTTTTTTAAAAGTAGGTTGAATTTCTTTTTATAAGTCAATGGTAATACATTTCGCGTACACTGTAAATTCTTTTGTCCACATTTCGTCTCTTTTTATACGAAATATAGGCATAGTTATGGTATGCTGTCTTTGAAGGGAGTGACCACCTATGTTTGCTCAACAGCTGAAAGCCTTGAGAAAAAGAACACCGCGACTCACCCAGATGGACATGGCAAAAGAGCTCGGGATCGCCAAAACCACCTACGCCTCCTATGAACAGGGAAAACGAACACCAGATATTGAGACGCAAAATAAGCTCGCCGATTTTTTTCATGTTTCTTTGGATTATTTGCATGGCCGCGAAAAAAATACGGCTTTTTCTTCTAAACAACTGACCGTTGCTGCGCATATCGATGACGAGGTCACAGAAGAACAAATGGAAGATATCTTAAATTACATTGATTTTATTAAGCTGAAGCATGCAAAGAAGGATTGATGAGATGGATAAAGCAGAGAAATTGATGGCTGACTTTCAAGGGATCGATTATACTTTTGAGCCTGCTATGCCAGACGGATTGAAGGGCCTATGCATTGATGATCAGGTTTATTTGAACCCGCGACAGTCGACCGAAGAATTGACAGAGACAGTCGCAGAAGAAATTGCCCACTATTTGACGAGCGCTGGTGATATCACCAGTCAAGATACGAATGAAAAACGAAAGCAAGAGCAGAAGGCCCGCGACGTCGGTGCCACATTGGTCGTCACGCCACAGGATATTATTGACTGCCATAAGGAACATTTTTCGGCGGTCTGGGAATGCGCCGATTATTTAGGGATCACGAAAAGAGCCTTCGAGCATGCTGTCAGAGTCTACGCAAGAATGTATGAAGAAGGCTTGTCCTATAAAAATTACCGCATCCTTTTTCGCGCAGATGGCACGATAGGCGTCTTTGAATTTTTTGAATAGAAAAGAAAAACACCGACCTCCACGTTTGCGAAGGTCGGTGTTTATTTACATAATAGGTTCGACGAGATCACCGTAACTAATGACCGTTGTGAAATCAATTAAATCTTCGGTTTCACTTTTAATTATTTTTACGATCGCAGAATTGTTCAGCTTGTTCTTTACAATCCCTAGTTGCGTTTCCTGGTTATATTCGAAAAATACTTCTTGACCGATCGAGAAGCGTTCCCCTAACGATGAGGGTTGTGGAGATTTGAATCCATAGGTGCTTGCCATATGTGAATATCCTCCTTCAAATAATTATAGAAAAAAAGAAGACCGTTTCCGATCTTCTTAGTTATCTGTCGATTAAACAAATTAGTCTTTTGTGATGTTTGTAGCTTGTAAGCCGCGTTGGCCTTCTTCTACATCATAAGAAACTGCTTGGCCTTCGTCCAAAGTTTTGAATCCGTCGCCTTGGATAGCTGAGAAATGAGCAAATACGTCATTGCCATCTTCACCTGTAATAAAACCAAAACCTTTGTCTGCGTTAAACCATTTTACTGTACCTTTATTCATAATAAAGTACCTCCAATTACACATCAAGTGTGTTTATTTGTAATAAAGAATGACGTGTAAAAAAAAGTATCTTAGAAAAGCTAGATAAACAACTAGTCACATATCAAAGTATTACTTAGTTACTATATCACGGATAGATAGTAAAAGCAAAAAAACATGAACATTTCCTGAATTAACTGTTTCAAACATTAAGTTTTGCTTCTTTTTCTTAAGAACTGTTTCCAAACACGACAACGTACCTTTCCTCACTCAAACGAAAAAAACCGTTGACGTTTCTCTCTGTTTTTAGTCCTTTTACCGTAAACACGAACGATTAATTGAGGAAGGAAAATAAAAAAATCCGACGCCCACTCGACAGATCTTCTCTGCAATAGCGTTCATCGGATGTAGCGTTTATATTGGCGGGCATGTGTGGGTTTAAATGTAGAGTTTAACCGGATTTATCATGGCTTTAAAAATCAACAATTCTTATTCAATTTCACTTAATTGTGAGGCGTATTTCAATAAACTCCAAACATTCAGTATGATAAAACAAAGAAAAAAAGCCGGACGCATCCGACTTTTTTAGGTGCAAACCGAAGTAATACACCGCTATTTGGTATATTAATGGTACCATGAGCTATTTATAGAGTAAAGTAAAAAATTCTACCGTTTGAAATATACTCTTTTAACCCATTTATTTTCTTCCTAGCATCTGTTCCTAATATTTCACTATATGCTTTCATCGGAATAGATGAATATAGTAGCTCTCTTTTTTTATCAAACTGTGATACTACGCGGTTCAGTTCCGTTTTTGTCGTATGCTGCTTTTTCATTAAAAATATGAGCAGTATTAAAAAGTCTACTATGCTTTCAAAATCAATGTTTTTTATCCCTGTAGTATTTTCTAAATAACTTATAAGTTGAGAAGAAAAATTACTGTTATTAAATCTGCAATCAAAAATCATGGAATTATGCATTGTTGCATTTCTAATACCTGTTAAACAGAAAATAATATTTTCTAACATTCTACCATTTTGATTAAAACCAGTATGATGCATATTCATATTTTGAGTAAATTCAATTCTATATGAAACATCCATACAAGAGATAAAATTTCCAAATTCCCCCATAGTTGTTACTTCAAAGTATGCCCACAAAGGAAGTGGCTTACTGCTATGAAAAAAATGCTGAATACATGGATGTCCTTTAGAATAGTTGTACGCAATAGTACTGTCTATCTTGTTCCTCAACTCCAGTTTTTTATTTAAATATTTTTTATAATCTTTATTTCCTACAGGTTTGGCCTCATAATCATTTAATTTATTTTGGTAAATACTTTCCAAATCTGAATCATTATCCTTTACCAAATAATCAATTAAACGATTTTTTAATGATGTTTCAATTCGTACTAGCAATGGATAGAATATTGTTTTTACTTCTATATCAAAATCATAAATAGCTTTTACTTCCTGAAAATTGTCATAATTTTGTAAATTAGTGCTCTTTTTTATATACCTACTCGCTTTGTAACCATGATAATATCCCATATTTAAAAGAGCCTGCTTCTCAGTACTGCCATTAATAGCTACTCCATGAGTATTTCTAATATGTCTCATTAACCCATCAGTACTCTTCCCTTTTTCCACCACTCGCTATGACTCCTTTATATATCAACTATTAAAATATTATATCATTACGCTTTGACTCTTTACAATGTAGTTCGACCGACACACACGCATAGACTCCACAATGCATAAGTACATTTTTTCCAACATTTTGTGTATCTTTAACTACAAACAAATCTATCCCATATTTGAAACAGGCTAAAATGCTGCCGAAAAAACTTATCCCTAAAACAGAATTGATAATTTTCTCGCTTATATCCTTTTTGACACGCTCTCCAATGCTTTTAGAAAGTGTACTAGCTTTACAAGATGTTAAGGATCATTTAGGGCATTCCTCTATTGAAATTACTAGCAAATACTATTTACACATCATCGAAAAGCGCAAACATGAATCAGTCGAAAAAATGATGCACTATCTTGAGAATTAAACTAAATGCAGCGGAAATCAAAAAAATCCGACAAGCATTTAACAGAAAGCGCTCTGTATCAATGTTTATCGGACATAATAATTATATTGGCGGGAATGTGTGGGAATCGAACCCACCCAAGAAGCTCTTAACTCCTCATACTGGTTTTGAAGACCAGAGGGAACACCAGAACCCATCCACTCCCGAAACAAAACAATCATACCATTCATTTAAAGAGGAATCAATAACAATTTCATAAGAAAAAAAGAAAGAATTTTCCCTCTCTGAGAAACTTCTTTCTTTTAAAAAATGACTAACTAATTGGTTTAAACCTTTACCGCTTCTACTGCTGCTGCTCGGAGAATTCGTTGATTTCTTTGTTTAGGAAGTAGGAGATCGTGGTCCGAATCAAGACGATCAATCCTAACTTGAGAATGTCTTGGAATGTCGGATTAATGATTGTTTCAATAATATCGGCGACGATAAGAAATTCTAAGCTTAATAGTATATAGCTGCCCAGATAGGCTTTAATGTATTTGATCTTGTGCAGCGCAGATAACTGGCTGGATTCTTTTCCTCGCTGCAGCAGCTTCATAAATGAAAAAAACGCCCCGTACAAAATAATGCAGATCGATAAAATATCCAATAACAGCACGATTGGATGAAAAATAATTGGAATCAACTTTTCCAAGGTTGCCATAGTTGCCTCACCTTTCTTTTTTTGTTCCTCTCTAGTTTACCAAAGGCCTCCCTAACTTACCTAATGATAGCCTTGCGGGGATTAGACTCCCTCTTCTTTAATGAGACAAGAAAAAAGCCAAACCCTGCGGCACTTTCTTTTTGGAAAGTTTTTCAGCGTTTGGCTTTATATTTGTAAAGTATTTTTTGATTTTTCTTTACAGTTGGAAATTATTGGATCGGCGGATAAAGGGCTGTGGTCGTTTTATTGCCGTTCTTCGAGTAAAGGCTAGTTGATTGGCCGCCCTTCTCTTTTTCGATCTCCGCGTTCTTTTTATCCAGATCGTGATAGTCGTATTTCTTCGGATCAACAGGCGTGAACCCTTCTGGTGTATAGAAGCGCAGCAGATTTTCTTGGTTCAGCTTGTCGGACAGGCTCAGCGCTTGCTTGACTTGCTTTTGTTCCTTGTCGATCTGAGGTTGGATACCCAGTACTTGAGGATCGACCTTTTCACCCGTCTTCGTATCGTAGGTGTCGCCGCCTAATTCCGTACACGCTGGTGAAACAAAATCACCATTACGGAAAGCCACGGTTTGATCGTGTTTTGGAGAAAACAGATCGGTTCCGAATTGAATGTATTTTTGATTGTCGATTCCCATCAAATGCAAGAGAGTGGGCAAAACGTCGATCTCCCCGCCATACTGATGTTGGATACCGCCATTTGTATAGCCTGGGATATGGAACATCAATGGCACCCGCTGCATTTGAGAATCGTCAAATTTATCCCAAGTCGTAGGATCTTTTCCGATTGCCTTTGCGAGGTCTTTATTGTTGCTGTCAGAGATCCCAAAGTGGTCGCCGTAAATCATAAAGATCGAGTTTTGATAAATGCCTGACGCTTTTAAATAGTCAAAGAATTGGCGCAGCGATTCATCCAAGTAATGCGCTGTCCGAACATAATCATCGACAGTGCTGTTGCCCGTCTTCAATGCAGGGAAATTAAAGTTCTTTCCATCCGTCAAATAAGGCGTGTGGTTGGTAACGGTCAAGAATTTTGAGTAAAACGGTTGTTGCAGGTGTTCTAGATGCCCTACCGTTTCCTTCAGCATATCCTTGTCCAAGATCCCGTAGCCTAGATTTTCATCCGACTGATTGAAGTAGGAGCGGTCGAAGAAATTTTGATAACCGAGATTTTTATAGACATGGTCGCGATTCCAGAAGCTGCCGACATTTCCGTGGAACACGGCGCTAGTGTAACCTGCTTGCTGCTGTAAGATCGCTGGAGCGGCCTGGAACGTATTGTCCGAGCCTAGTTGTGTAAACAGCGAACCTTGCGGCAACCCAAACGTGCCTGTTTCCAGCATATTTTCCGCGTCACTGGTTTTCCCTTGGCCGACTTCATGGAAGAAATTATCAAAGGCCAGCGTTTGTTTATTGTCGTTTTCTAAGCTGTTTAAGAATGGCGTTACTTCTTGTCCATCCACTTTCATATTGATCAAAAATTGCTGGAAGCTTTCCAAATGGATCACGATGATATTTTTTCCCTTCGCGATCCCGTACTTGCTTGGATCAGGTGCCGCATAGTGGGACTTGGTATATTTCAAAATATCCGTTAGTCCGTTGCTTGAGGCGTGGGCACGCACACTGTTCGTTTGCTCCGTCTTGATGCCGTCATACACGGTAAAGGCGTCCAATCCCAAATATTTTACAATATAGGAACGGTCAAAGGTCCGTTGCAATAATTGCGGCCGATCGGCTTCACTCATGGATAGGTTGATCGAGAAGGTCAACGCGGCCAAACAGCTCACAGCGATGGCAACAGTTTTTTTGGCAGGCTTGCTGACGATTTCTTTGCGTTCGGCAAAGAGGTAAATCAGAATCCCTAAAAATACTGCCAAATCAATCCAGTACAACACATCATGGGGCTTCATCAAGGCAAAGGAGCTGCCGGAAATGCCTTGTGATACTTTAGAAAAGCCTAAAATCGATTTGATCGTCACAAAATCGGTGAATTCACGATAGAAGATCACGTTCAAATAGAGGATCACGGTGTTCAACAGATCCATCAAGAACAAGACCACCAGAGCCGGCTTGAACTTTTTGACGTACAAAAACACGCCAAACATCAACAAGGTTGTAGCGATTGGATTGATCCACAAAATGAAGGTTTGAACGGACCCCTCTACACCTAATGAAAAATCTACGTAATAGGCTAAAATCGTTTTCGCCCAAAAGAGCACACTCGCTGTCAGTAAAATCACCCAGCGGTTGCTAAAAGCTTTTTTTACCCGGTTCATCCGGAACACTTCTTTCTCTATTAAATTGTCCGTATCTACTATAGAGCAGATTTTAAAAAAATGCATTTTAAATTAAGCTTCATCGCTCAATTTTACATTTTGAACGTAAATCGTTTTTTTACGTTCAAAATGCAAAGAAAAATCCCGATATACTTGCTTTTTGTAGCGTCTCTTACCCACTTTCCAAGACATAAAAAATTCACATTCTTAATAAACTGGGATAAAATAACACGAAGACACTGGAAACATCTATTTTTTTTATTTATTAGCGTCAGTGATTTCCAAAACACTCCTAATTTTGAAATCTTCTTATTCAATATATTTTTATCGTTTTTCGATAAAAATATATTGACTTTGTTTAAAACCTGCTTTATAGTGAACACATCAAGAGATTCAAACAAAAAAAGGAGTGTTTTAAAAATGAATTCAGAAAAAGCTGTTTTTAAAGGGTTGAAATGGTTGTTTAGTTTCTTTGTTGGGGCAATGGGTATTGCTATTGTTGGTTTAGGAATTTTAGCGGTGATCTTTAATTTTCCGTCGGTAACACGAGAAATTACGATGGCGAGCATGGATATGGATAGTTTGCCTTTAGGAAAATTTACCTTAGCAATTTTTTCATCTCCGCTTTTCCTATTGCTGTTGATTACCAATGTTATCTTGTACGGGCTGCTCTTCTACTTTGTACGCAGTTTTTTTAAAAATTTAGAAATGGAACAGATTTTTGTTAAAACAAATGTGCTTACTGCGAAAAAGATTTCTGTTGTGCTAGTGCTTTTATCCGTAACCACTTGTCTTCCCGATGTCTATGCTTCTATGCACGGAATGGCAATGGATTATTCTTTACTCGACCTCACTTATATCGTTGGTGCAATCATCGTTTGGGCACTAGCCAAAATTTTAGAAAAGGCTAATGTGATCGCTGAAGAAAATGAATTAACTATCTAATTGAACCGTATGAAAAGGAGACTGGAAATCTAATGATCCAAGTAAACCTAGATGTGATGCTAGCAAAACGAAAAATGTCTTCTGGTGAGCTGGCAAGAAGGGTCGGGATGACGAATGCGAATATTTCCGTTCTAAAAACGGGGAAAGCCAAAGCCGTTCGTTTTTCCACACTGAATGAAATCTGTAAAGTGCTGGAATGCCAACCGGGCGATATCTTAGCCTATATAGATGAAGAAGACTAAGAAAGCTTCCAGCACCTAATCTGCTGGAAGCTTTCTTTTTACCCCTCGCGTTTCATCACGATTCCTGTATAGATCCACACTGTCAATAAATAATAGACAAAGTATAGCACGAAGAAAATCAGGAATGGCAGCCAGAGATTGCTGTAGGGATCACTTAGGAGCGTGTTGAACATTTGCAGTCCAAAGAGCACGTGGGTCACCCCTAACAGTCCTGGGACTAGGAAAAGAATGCCGATCTCTTTGCGAATAGATTGCTTCAAGAGCTTTTGGCGTGCGCCGATTTTTTCCAGCATGCTGTATCGTTGGATATCGCTTTTGGCTCCTGACAAGATCTTGAACATCAGGCAGCTTGCCAGCATCGTCAAAAAGGCGATCCCTAAGAAGAAGCCCATAAATTCAAAGCCTGAGAACAAGGCGTTGTATAGCTCATAGACCAAAGCTTTCTGGCTCATCCCTCCCATATCCTTGTCTAATGTCGGATTTTTTTGGAAGTTCTCATTGGCTAATTTTGTCAAGGCGTCTCGGTCTTTCTCGAAGTCCTTCACCGTGATTAGACGTAATTCCGTTGTTTTTCCCGGCAACGCCGCAAATTCTTGATTGGAGACAAATTGATGCTTCTTGGCACTTTGTTCAGGCAATTCCAAGGTTCGGAGCTGGTCTGACGCAGTGACATCGCTGGCTAATTTCTCCCCATCAAAGCCAACTGTCTTTGTTTGACGGTTTGAGGTAAATACTTTGGTTTTGAAAGGTGTTTGATTGAATTGTTCCCGATCGTAATAAACGGTATCCTTGTCTTCTTTTTGTTGATACGCCACATCGGAAGAAGTCGATAGACCTTTTAAATCAGACGCGGTGAATTCTTGCCCATTGTTCAGCACAAGATCATAGGTTGAAGTGGCGTCCGTCATTTTCATGATCTCATTATGGAAGCCCAACCCAACGGTGATCGCTCCTAATGCAAGAGCAAAGAGCATCGCCACCATGGATAAAATCCTCGTGTAATCCTGGATACGGAAGCTTAGTTGCGAGAGCGTGAAATTGTTCAATTTTTTCAACGCGATACTGTCCCGACGTTTCAACAGGTCTAAAACGAAGATCAGGATCGAATGGAAAACAAAATACGTTCCTAAAACAATCGTGATCAGGGCAGTGATCAAGGCGAAAAATGCCAAGGTCATGACTTGTGACATCATGAAATAGCCGATAGCCAGAAACGCGATGCCCGAAATTACCTCTAACAGCAGCGTAAATGGTTTGCGATTTGCCGGCATCGGTGTCTCGCCTGCTCGCAGCAATGTCAGGATCGGTTTTTTCACGATCGTCATGGCGTTGACAAAGGCTGCCAACAGAAAAATGACGGTGAAAAAAATCAATGTAAACAGCGCTGCCGACGAACTGACGGCCGTAAAGTGGGTAATCTTGATCGCCAACTGTTTGACCAATAATTGCTGGACGATACTGCTCAATCCAATGCCCAGCAGGGTTCCAACGATGGTGGCACTGACGCCAACCACAAACGTCTCAATAAAGATCAATTGAGCGATCTTGCGTCCTTTTGCCCCCAGCATCATGAACATCGCATAGTCCTTCTGGCGCATCGTCATCAAGAAGGAATTAGCATACAGAATGTAGACAAAGGTAATGATCGACAGCAAGACCGTTCCTAAATGAAAAATGAACACGATCGATTTGACCATGGAGTTGCTTTCTAAGAAGGCCGTATTTGTAGCCAAACCTTCAAACATATAAAAAATTCCTGAAGCGACGACTAAGCCGGAGAACAAAACGATGTAATCACGCAGACGTCCTTTGATCCCAGTAAGTGATAATTTTAAAAGCATCGAACGGCACCCCCTACTGTTCCAAGTTCCCGAGAATACTTAAAATCTGACGATAAAAAGCTTCCCGCGTTTGATTTTCTCGTTTCACCTCTTGATAGATCACGCCATCTTTAATGAAGAGAATTCGTTGACAATAGCTGGCTGAGAAAGGATCGTGGGTCACTAAAAGAATCGATACTTGGTCCTTTTGGTTCAATTCCTCCATCGTGTCCAACAGATCCCGGGCGCTGTTTGAATCCAATGCCCCTGTTGGTTCATCCCCAAGTAAGATCGTCGGCTGTGTGATCAAGGCACGCGCTGCCGCCACACGTTGCTTTTGCCCGCCAGAGATTTGTGCAGGATAGCTGTTTAAGATCCCGTCAATCGACAAACGCTGCGCGACTTCTGAGACCCGTCGATGGATCTCTTTAGCCTTCACGCCCTGCAAGGACAAGGGCACAGCGATATTTTCCGCCGCCGTTAGATTTTCTAATAAATTAAAGTCTTGGAAGATGAAGCCGATCTCGCGGCTCCGAAAATCTGCCAATTGATTGCCAGACAATTTAGTGACATCGTCTTGGTTGATGCTGATTTGTCCTTCTGTCGGCTTGTCTAAAGTCGCTAATAAATTCAACAGCGTGGATTTTCCTGAGCCTGATGCGCCCATGATCCCGACGAATTCTCCTTTTTCTACTTCAAATGAAATGCCCTTTAAGGCTTCCGTTTTTTTCTGATTGCCTTTGCCGTAGGTTTTCTTTACGGCATCGACGGTTACGATTTTTTCCATGCTATCACTCCTACATTCATTTAAAAAATAACTTTCAGCACCGAAATGCTGAAAGTTTATACCTGTTTTCTGGCAGAATATTAAACACCTAGTTTTTCTGCTGCTTTTTTGGGCAGTTCCTTTTGTTGGACCTCTTCATAGGAAGTGACCCCTTTGCTCTTGTTCCACGTTACTTTAAGAAAGGCCTCGCGTCGCAATGGACGATCTTTGTTGGCGTTGAAATCCAAGTCCTTTTTCTTGCCTTCCTTGTCATAGCCAGGCAATTCATATTTATAATCAACGAAATCATTGCCGCTATCGTCTTTCTCGTTGAGACGTTTCCCGTCTGTGGTGATCTGAACGTAGTAATCATCCCCGCTTTTCACAACTTTATCTGCTATTTGTAAGCCTACATAGGCGAGAACGATTAAACTAATCAAACCAATCAAAAATTTTTTCATCACTGATTGCTCCTTTTTTCTTTCTACGCCTACTATACAAACTTCCTGCAAAATCAACCATTGATAGAGCCTAAAAACACCTAACAGTTTTGTCATTTCAGTCATTTCCCGCAAAAAAACCAGCAGCCACGCTCCATGACTGCTGGTTCAACGCTATTGTATAACTGGCAACGCGTGCTTGCGAATGCTTCCAGCCGTGATTGCCAACTGCCCATCCGTGACCTTCCGCAAAAAATACCGATCGTGGGAGACTACTAAAATCGTTTCTTCATAAGCGGCTAAGATTGTTTCGAGTTCTTCTTTGCCGGCAATGTCTAAATGATTCGTCGGTTCATCTAAAATCAAAAAGTTGATTTTCTGTTGCAAAAGCTTCAATAGATAGATCCGCATTTGTTCGCCGCCAGAAAGGTCTTGGATTCGTTTCGTCACATCTTCCGCAAAGAAACCGAATTGCGCCAGTGTTCGGCGCGCTTTTTGTTCTTCTGGCAGCACGTCTTGCACATAGGCCAGCAGACGTTGCTTGGGGTTGGCAAAAAATAGTTTTTGGGGAAGGTAGCCAATCTTCACATTCGCACCCAATCGAATCGTGCCCTCATCCAACGAAGTTTCTCCCAATAGACAGCGGATCAACGTGGATTTGCCGCTGCCATTCGCACCTGTCAACGCCAACCTTTCTTGCCGATAGATCATGAAGGTTGAATCTGAGAACAACAAGCGGTCGCCGACAAACTTGCCGATTTCCTCAGCCACAAGAACTTCTTTTCCTGAGCGATTGGCTTGCGTGACCTGCTGCAACCGATTCTTGCCAGGTTCTGGCGGTTTGATCAACGCGTGTTTTAATTTTTCTATTCGTCTTTCGATTTCTTTCGCTTTACGGAAAAAATCTTCATTATCGCTTTCCTGACCCCATTGGCGATACCGGCGACTCATCCGCTGCAGCCGTTGGATTTCCTTTTGTTGCAGGTCAAAATTCTTTTGCAGCAACACGATTCTTTCGCGTTTGAGTTGTGCATAGTTGCTATAATTTCCCGGATAGCTGACGGCTTGCTCCCCTTCAATCTCCACAATACGCGTCACGACCGTATCCAGAAATACCCGATCGTGGGAGATCACCAGATACGCCTGTTTGCTGTGGCTTAAATAATTTTCTAACCAATGAATGCCGTCAATGTCTAAATGATTGGTCGGTTCATCCAGCAGCAAAACGTCTGCTGGTTCTGTCAATACTCTGGCCAATTCAACGCGGATACGCTGCCCTCCGCTCAATGAGGAAAGGGATGCCTCAAGTTTTTCCTCAATGCCTAAGCCCTTCATCGTAGCAGCGATCCGATCCTCTAATGTATACCCGCCAGCTTCTTCATAGCGCTCTTGCAACTGCCCATATTTTTGCAGCAGCACCTCGAAATTTGCCTGCGGATCGGTCATGGCTTCCTCGATTTTTCGCAAGCGTTGGCGTAAAGCGGCAACTTTTTCAAAGCTGTTGAACAAGTAGTCTTTTACACTCGTCTCGCTGTAGGCCAATGTTTGAGGAACATACCCGATCGACACTCCTTTTCGCCTCGCGACAGTTCCAGCTTCGATCCCTTCTTCGCCTGTCAATATGCGCAGCAGCGTGCTCTTGCCACAGCCATTCATTCCTACTAAGCCTATTTTATCGCCTGGATAAATCGCGAACGTCAACCCTTCAAAAACAGGGGTCGTACTAAATTTTTTTGTGATCATGTTTGCTTGAATCAACATCGTGTTTCTCTCCCTTAGTCGAGACCATGGGAAAAATAAAAAATCATGTTTGGACATTCCAAACATGACCCTGTTATTATTTAAACATCTAAAAATTCAGGATTTTACCACATGGTCATGTATTTTCTTTTATTGTCAGTGTTTTTGAGCATACTTCTCCCTTGACCACTGATTTAAAAGCAATTGCATGACAAAAGCTGATATGAAAACGTAAGCGATCTTCATTCAACGTTATTTTTGACACACAGACCATTGATAAATTCCCTCCTTTCGTGTGTTTCGTCCATTAAAGAATACCATACCTGAAACCGGCAGCAAAGAATTCTTTTCTGACCAACAAAAAATGAGCAAGCTTCAACCAATTCCGTCGAAACCCACTCATTTTAAATGTTCTAGGCTAAGTCCCTCAGCCGTAGAAGGTATTCACGCTCATTTGACAGCAAAACGCTTCATCTGCGGCAATTTGATAAACCATGCGACCAGTAAACAGGAAACGATCTTGTCGACGATATTTCCCATGACCGCGCCCCAATAGGTCGCACTGATCATTTCTTTGCCAGACGCCCTGAGCGCCATAATGACCACGTCCGTGCCTGAGCCGGTAAAGCCGCCGAACAACGCCAATCGGATCGGTGCACCGATCATCGGGCAAATAACGGCCAGCAATATCCCTGCGATCAATGCTTCCTTATAGCTAAATTCTTTTTTTGCCAATAACGCTACGACGATAGCGACCGCAACATTCACTAAAGCGAAGGGGATCGCCATCGGACCGCTAAACAGTCCCATCAGCAAATTCGTCGTTACTCCGGTCAAAATCCCGTAGCCCATCCCAAAATTCGCCGCAATATAAATCGTTCCCATTGTATCTAAAAATAATAGCGGAATCTTCATCATGGAGACAGCTTCACCCAACACAACATTCAATCCGACCGCAATGGCACACATGGCGATCACTTTTGCCTTACTATTCATTTCTTCACTCCTCTTTCTAAAAATACCTGCAACGAGTCATTAAATTCTCGTTGTTCCTCTTCTTCGTACCACGTGGGCACTTCTAAATAATTGTTCGCAATCTGTCTTTTTTGACATTCTTTAAAAAATTCTTCCATTAATACGCCGCGTTGCCCGCTGATGGCGCAATTAGGGCTTTCGTTGATACCGATCACCCCTAGATATTCATAGCCTTCTGCTTGATAGGCTTGAATCTGCTGGATGCACGGGGCCAGCAGCTCCTGACACGTCTGGCGAAAATCCGGCAGCTCGTGGTATTCCTCGTAGGTCATCGGTGGACGGTCGCCGCCTAAGACGATGAATTCTGGACACGGCAATTGAATGAGCGCGATGCCGCGACGCAAGAGTTCGATCGCGAAGGGAAAGGCGCCTCGTGCCCGTTCCCACCCATGGATCACGGCATTTTGGTTCAAAACACAATGCGACACGGCGACCAATTGTTTTTGTGGTTGACTCATGTTTACTCCTTTATGCTAACCCGATACACTATCCGAAGATTTCCTGCAAGCATTCTTGGATCATCGGGAATTCTTCGACAGCGATGGTTCGCATATCTAAGAAATTGCAGTTGTCCTTGATGCGGCTGATGATCGGGGTGACAGCAAATCTTAATCTTTCTTGCAGGTCGTCTGGAGAGAATTTCTCACAGCTCAAGACCACTGCATACGTCGGCAATAAGTGTTCTGGATACGAACCGCCGCCGATCGTGCTGCTGTCTTTTTCGATTTTTATACTCAATTCAGTGATTGGCTGGAGCATCGCCGCAAGCTCCGCGGCTTTTCCTAAGCAGTCTTCTTCACTCAAACTGATCATTTGCAGCGTTGGAACTGTTTTTAAGGCTTCTTTTTCATCTAAATACAGCGCCAAAGTGGCTTCTAGTGCAGCCAGCGTCATCTTGTCGATTCGCAAAGCGCGCAGCAGTTGGTTTTTCTTCATCTTTTCGATGTATTCTTTTTTCCCAACGATGATCCCTGCCTGCGGTCCGCCCAACAGCTTGTCACCGCTGAAGGTCACGATGTCGCAGCCTTGATCCATCACTTCTTTCACCGTCGGTTCATAAGGCAAGCCGAATGGCCGCATATCCATCAACAGCCCGCTGCCTAAATCATTGATCAGCGGCAAGCCGTTGGCATGAGCAAGCGTTGCTAAATCCGTCAGCTTCGGCGTTTCCGTAAATCCGACGATTCGATAATTGCTCGTGTGGACTTTCAAGACGGCACCGGTCTCTTCTGTCAGCGCGTGTTCATAGTCACGCAAATGGGTCTTGTTGGTGGTGCCGACTTCCACGATCGTTCCGCCGCTGGAGGTCACTACGTCAGGGATTCGGAAGGCCCCGCCGATCTCTACTAATTCACCTCGTGAGACCAACACTTCCTTATCCTGCGTCAATGTACTCAGAACTAGCAGGACTGCCGCGGCGTTGTTGTTCACGACCAAGACATCTTCTGCGCCTGTGAGTTTCTTCACGATAGAGACCAAATGGCTGTACCGCGAGCCACGCTTGCCGCTCGCAAGATCCAGCTCCAGATTTGAATAATTAAAACTGGTCGCTAGCAGTTGTTCTTGGATCGTTTTACTCAAGGAAGAACGTCCTAGATTCGTATGGATCACGGTTCCTGTCCCGTTGATCACCCGCCGCAGTGAAAATTGTTTTTCCTCTAGCTGCTTGTGGATCATCGCCAGTACCTCTTCTCGGTCAATCACGGTTTTCCGTGTGCCCTCCACCACGGATTCCCGCAGAAGGGCAACGACTTCTTGGGTCGCCTCCTTCGCTTTCCCATGAGGATAGACGGGATCGATCTGCTTCAGTAAGACATCCACTGAAGGCAGACTGGCTAAAATAGTTTGAATTTCTTTTGACATAGGTCACCTGCTTTCCTAGCGTAACGCCAAATTTTGAATCGCTTCTAAGACGGTGTCGATCTCAGTCTGCGTCGTAAAGTGAGACAGCGACAAGCGAACGGTTCCACGATCCGCCGTTCCCAACGCGTCATGCATCAAGGGCGCACAGTGATACCCCGGTCGTGTCGCGATGCCGTACTCTTCCCATAAAATATCACTAACCAATGCTGATTCTGCATCCTTGATGTTGATGGAAAAAACAGCCACTCGCGGATCAGATAACGCACCATACACCGTCACACCCTCGATGTTCTGTAATCCTTTGGAAAAATAATCCCCTAACGCTCCGTCACTCTCGTTGGTTTGAAGCCACTCGACACTCGCCGCCAGTCCTGCCAAACCGGGAATATTTAACGTGCCAGCCTCCAGCAACGTCGGTAATTCCTTCGGCTGAACCTTTGAAAAGGACTGCATACCGTCACCGCCTGTGAGAACCGGTTCCAGCGGAAGATTTTTCAACAGGCAAACCCCGCCAGTCCCTTGTGGCCCGTACAAGGATTTGTGCCCTGTGAAGCACACTGCCGCGACTTTTCCATCAGTCAGATCAATGGGAACGACCCCAGCAGTTTGCGACGCATCGAGAATCAGATAGAGTCCTTGCTCTTCACAAAAGGTCTTGACCCATTCGAGATCCAGCAGATTGCCCGTGACATTACTGGCTTGATTGCAGACCACCGCCTTCGTTTCAGGGCGGACCTTTGTAACAAACTCGTCGTAACGTAGACGTCCGGTCACGGCTTCGCTGGAGACTACATCAAAATGTCCGCCCTGCGCCTCCAATTGGTACAGCGGACGCAAGACCGAATTGTGCTCCCAAGAAGTCGTGAGTACATGATCGCCTGGTTGAATCAAGCCCTTTAGGACTTCATTCAGAGCCACCGTCGCATTATTGGTAAAGGCGACCTCATACCGCTGATCGGCGTGAAACAGCGCTTTGATTTGATTGCGTGCCTTCTCTGCCATACGGTACCCTGCTAAGGAATACCCGTGGGCACCGCGGGAAGGATTCCCATAGTCACCTGTAAGGGTCGCTGTCATCGCCTCTGCCACAACAGGCGGTTTTTGCGCCGTCGTGGCCGCATTGTCCAAATAAATACCCATTCCTCTACCCTTCTTTCTTTCGCTCTCTGACTCGTGTCCTAGCCTAATACGCGGTAATTTTCCACTCGTTTGGTGATCCCTTGTTTATCCATGTACTCTAGGATCAGCATCGAGGCTTTCCGGCTGGAGTTCGTCAAATCGCGAAAATCTCCCAGCGTCATTTGTCCATGAGCCGTGATCGTGTCTTGGATCACCTTCACCGCTTGGTCGAATACCGTGCCTAATAGCACATATTCATGAGTCAAAAAGACGACCGTATCTCCGTTCAACGCCTCCAAGACTTCCTCCGCATTTTTGTCTAAGCTAAACAAGTCTTCTTTTTTCACCGGAGTGAAGCCATTTTTCGCAAGCGTTTGTTCGATTTTTTCTTTCGCCGCTTGCTGGTAGCTGTTAAAGACAACATCGAAGGTCTGCAAAGCAAGTCGGTCGTTTGCTTCTTTGACAAGGTCTGCTTTTAATAAGGCGATCAAGGTAGAGATTTCCTTCTCAGCAAGAACCCCTCGCATCCGGGAACGGAATTCTTCGATCGGCATCCCAAACCGCAGCCGGTATTGCTTATGATACGACGACAAAATCTCCGTTGCCTGCTCTGCAAGCTTTTGATAACTCGCTTGTGCCAGATAGCCGACCTTCGTCTCCATCACCCGACCGTCTGCGACCATTTCTGCTAAGATGGGCTGAATTTCTTCTTTTCCAACGCCTAAATATTCTTGCAGCTCTTTTTCCTTTGTAAATGGCTGCTTTTTATTGACCATAAAATCAGCGATCAATTCATCCAAGCTGCCGTCTTCTTTGGCCTTCAGGCTTTCAAGAATCTCTACTTTGAAGCGGCGATGTTTATGAGGCGCCGCATCGAGAACCTCCCCGCCAGCGATGGTATGCATCGGCGAATACGACCGCAGAATGAACCGATCGCGCTCTTTGACAGCTACCTGCTCTTCCAAGCGAAGCTGCAAGAAGCCGTCTTCCCCTGGTCCGATCCAATCAACGCCTAACGGAACGGTCCGCGCCATCACCTCACGGGTGCCGACTAACAATCGAACTCGATCCCAAAGACCGATGCCGGTTTCCACTTCTGGCAAACAGGTGACTTTGACATCTAGCATCCACGTGTCTTCCAATTTCTCTGATACCGACAAAACATCCCCCCGTTGAATCTCGTCGGTGGCGATGTTGGCTAAATTTAAGGCCGTCCGCTGCCCGGCTTGAGCGCTTTTTACATCCGTCTCATGGACTTGGATGTTTCGTATCCGCGTCTTTTTTTGACTTGGATAAAGATACAGGTCATCCCCCGCGTTCACTGACCCATCCAATAAGGTGCCGGTCACGACTGTCCCGAATCCTTTGACACTAAACACGCGGTCCACGTTCAGCCGTGCGGACCCGCTGCCTGAACGCTCCTGAACCTCTTCCGAATGAGCTTGGATCGTTGCCAACAGCTCCTTGATTCCCGTTCCGGTCACCGCATCGGTCTCGATCAGCTCCGCGTCAGCTAAAGGCGTATCTGCCAACTGGTCGCGAATATCCTCGACCACCAGCTCCTTTAATTCGGGATCGACCGTATCCACTTTGGTCAAAACCAACAAGAACTCACGAATGCCCAACAAGGTCAAAATATCGATGTGTTCTTTTGTTTGCGGCATGATCCCTTCTGCCGCATCGATCACCAATAAAACCAAATTGATGCCCGGCAAGCCAGCCACCATGTTCTTGATGAATTTCTCGTGCCCAGGCACATCCACGATCCCGACGCGTTTGTTATTTGGCAGGTCCAAATAAGCAAAACCTAAATTGATCGACATCCCGCGTTTCTTTTCCTCACTGGTGGTGTCCGTCTCAATGCCGGTCAGTGCTTTGATCAGGGTCGTCTTGCCATGATCGATATGCCCTGCCGTTCCAATCACTATATTTGCCATTCCGTCATCCTTTCTGAATCAATTCATAGTCCGTTTTTAAGCCCTCTTGAGACGCATGATAAAAGCCTTCCGAAACGATCTCCGCTTCTGTCAGCAAAAGGGTCAGGGACACCTCTTCAGCCAGCGGATATTTCAAAGAAAAGCCGCAACTGGCATGAATCTTTTCCGGTGTGGGAATGATTCGAACAGCGAGTTGGGCTTTCTTCGCGATTTCCTCAGCTTTCATGGCCTCACGGGTCGAATAAAACAACGCAACTCCGTATGTTTGCATAAAAACTGCTCCTTCATGATCAACTAGTCATTCTTTCTTTGAAAAATGCTCTTTCGTTTCAACTTGTACGTTTTTACTATTTGGTAATGCATTTATTTTGCTTATGGTTTCACGATTTTTGGTGCTTGGCGCATCATTTCTACGATTCGGTACATATTTGTGACCTCACCGACAGCCGCGGTCAACTCATAGAAGTTCAGGCACGCGCCGCAAGCGTAGATCTCCACGCCCTGCTCCGCCAACCCGCGAATATCCTCCAGCGAATCAGACCCTTCAACGACGGATTGCACGCCGCCATTATAGAAGATGACTTTTTCAGGTAGTACATCTTGTTCCGTCAAAGAATAAATGAACCCCTTCAACAGGTTTTTCCCTAATTCATCGGAACCACGCCCCATGACATTGGTGTCCACCACGACGATGTAATCGTCAACGGTTGCGATCGCCTCAGCGACCTGCGGCTCCTCGTCATCGATCAGGTCCGCGTTTCCTTTTGAAATGACCACTTTGTAGTGATTCGGCGCATCCTGATCCATCTGATAAATATAGCCAAGCTGCTCCGCCATTTTTCTTAGGTTTTGTGTCGCGATCTCATTGTCCACTAAGGTTTCCACGACATCGTGTTCTCTCAAAGCTTTCTTTGTTTCAATCACCGGTAACGGACACGCTTTTCCTAATGCATCGATTTTGAACATTTGGTTCACTCCGTTCTTTTTTATCGTTATTATCTGCTGCAAGCAGAGATTAATAAACAATCAATTCCTTGTCTTGTTTTTCAATGATCGTACCAAAATCCTGTGCGGGAATCCCGGCTGCTTGTAATTCCGCCACTAGCGCTGCCGCTTCATCGGCTGGTACGCTGACCAGCAATCCACCAGAGGTTTGCGGATCAAAGAGCAATTCCTCGATCCCAAAATCATTCAATTGGAAATCGATCTTGTCTTCCATATAATTCCGATTGCGCTGGCCGCCAGCCGTCAAGATAAATTCCTTCGCCCCTTGGTAAGCTTCCTCAAAATATGGCAGACGTGCCGAATCGATCTCCGCACTGTACTGACCATTCACCATTTCATGGAGATGCCCCGCCAATCCAAAGCCGGTGACATCCGTACAGCTATTGATCTCGTAGTTGCGGATGATCGCCATCGCATATTTATTCAAGGTCTCCATGCTCGTGGTCGCTTTCACAAATGCCTCTTCACTGATTTCCTCTGCGCTATAGCCCACCGTAATGATGCTCACGCCCAAAGGCTTCGTTAAAATCAAATGATCGCCTAGCTGACACGTATTGTTCTGGTAGATCTTCGTTGGATCGATCGTTCCTGTGACAGAAAGACCATATTTGACAGACGAATCATGGATCGAGTGCCCGCCGGCTAAGATCGCCCCTGCTTCTTGCACCTTCTCCGCACCGCCCCGCAAAATTTCTTTTAGAATCCCTAAATCCTTTTCTTCTGGAAAAGCGACGATATTTAATGCTGAAAGTACCTCGCCTCCCATCGCATACACATCGCTCAGCGCATTGGCCGCCGCGATCTTTCCGAAAAGGTACGGGTCAGTGACCATCGTTGGGAAAAAATCTAATGTCTGGATAATCGCCAGATCTTCTCGTAATTTAATAACAGCAGCATCGTCAGTTGAATCAAATCCCACCAGTAGTTTTTCACTAGTCGCTTTCGGCAAATCTGCCAAGAGCTCCCCTAGATTTCCTGGTCCAATTTTTGCATTACAGCCGCCGCAGACGATTAATTGTTGGACTGTTTCCATCCTCTTCACCATCCTTCACGTGTTCTATTATAACAGTTTGTTTTTTGTTTCTCTATGTAAATTTTCGTCTCTCTTTGTTAAGAATAAGATACGCCTTTTTCTCTTGTGTTAAGCGATTGCATAAAGATTTTTCTTTTATTCTCGTGATTCTTGTCACGTGTTTTTTATACGAACTCTTTTTTGGAGACTTTTTTGCATTTCAGACGTTTTTTTTTCGTTCCAATGACCTCTCCGATCGTCAAGAAATTCTGAGACTCAACATCGCTGGCCCCTGACGCGCGGGAAATAAAAAGCGGCCCGCCGTTTTTATCTTTCTAAACCAGCATAAAAAAAACTACCTGCTCGAAAGAAGCAGGTAGTTTTGATAGCAATTACGCTGTTTTTTGTTCAGGTTCTTTTGACAAGCCTTTTTTGATATACGTTGCGCCTGTATAAAGAACAACTAATACGATCAAGAATACTAGAATATCCAGGTTCAAGCTCTTCACAAAGGTAAAGGCGATGAATACACCGACAACGCCGCCGATCCCTAAGCCTAAGCTCAATTTACGGGCATAGTCGCCTGTACGGATAAAGTTGATACTTGCTGCGGGCATCAAGCCTGCACAAGATCCCATCATGATCGGGAAAGCAACCAACGGGCTCATCCCAAGCATATAAACCATAGCCATACATGGTGCGTACAAGCCGCAGCCAACAGTCATCAACGCACCGAAGATGAAGTTTCCGACAACACCGATGATCAAACGGATACCGCTCAACCCAGTCGCTGTATTATCGGCACCCAAGATGTCGATCATCCCTAATTGTCTCAAGGCCATCAAGATCGCCGTTGCGATCAACGCAACACCCATATACAATTGGACTTTTTTAGCTGGTAATTTTGTTACAAAGTTTGAACCGATATACGAACCAACCGTCGCTGAGCCAATCAATGCAACCAACGTCAATGGTTGGACGGCAACTGTCGTCGTGAATAAAATCGCTTGTGTCAATACGGGGATCGCATGTCCCACGTTCAATGTTCCTGGTAAATGACGAGGGTTTTTCAATTGTTTGGTGACATCAAAAAGCAATGTCGTTGGGGCAAAACTACCAATTCCCAATGTATCCAAAAAGTTCGTTACAAAACCAATCCCAAGTCCGCCGCCCCATGAGCCGCCACCGTCGTCGCCTTTGTGTCTCAAGAAATCAATGACCATCCCAGCCGCTTGTGCCGCTAGAACCACCGCAAATAATGTTACTAAAATCGTTACCATATTACCCCTCCTTCATCTTTATCCTAAAAGGAATCCATCCTTCAAGGAATCTTTCGGATCAACCAAGAATGAGTTGTATCCTGTGACATACGCTGAACCGCTTACGCGAGGAATAATTGCTTTGTATCCACCAACTTCAGCTTCTTCCACAATCTCCCCTTTAAACTTCGTGCAAAGAATACTTTCATACACGAAGGTGTCGCCGACTTTCATTTCGCCCTTGCCGTATAATGTCGCAAGCTTGGCACTGGTTCCCGTTCCGCATGGCGAGCGGTCTACCTGTCCATCACCAAAGACCACCACATTTTGATACGTCGCATCAGGGCTCGTTGCTGGACCATAAAATTCCACAAGGTCTACAGTTTTGATATGCTCCAATGTTGGATGTTGAATGTCGATTTGTTCGTTCACTGCATCACGAATGATCATCCCAAGATCATTGAATTTCGATGCGTTCTCTGGTTTGATCTCCAGACCAACAGATGCGGCTGGCAAGATCGCAAAGAAGCTGCCGCCGAAGGAGATATCCATCGACAATTCTCCGATATCCGGAACATTAACTGTGACGTTTTCTTTATAAAGGAATGATTCCACGTTTTCAAATGACACAGATTCTGCTGAATAATCTTCATCCAGATGAACCGTTCCGTGAACGATTCCGGCTGGCGTATCTTGAACCACTTTGACTTCACGTTCGCCTTCTTTGACCTCTACCCAGCCTTGTTCTACTGCTGAAGTCATCGCTGCGATCGTGTTGTGGCCGCACATGTTCAAATAACCGCCTGAATCCATAAAAATGATACCGTAGTCTGCTTCTTTGTGAACAGGCTCTGTAATGAAGGCGCCGAACATATCACGGTGTCCTCGTGGTTCCAGCATCAACATTCTACGAAGGTCATCTGCTTCGTTTTCCAAATAGGCTCTCTTATCAGCCATTGTTTCACCAGGGAATTTTGGGATTCCACCGATGATCAGACGGGCAGCTTCACCTGCTGTATGTGTGTCGATTGCTGAGATCATTTTTGATACTTTCATGATTATCCTCCCTTGTTCGTACTAGTGAATGATTTTTTCATCCACTATTTCTATTTTTTCAAACAGTTATCGTATTTCTTGATTGTCTTTTCGCATTTTCAATTTGATCGACGCAAGCGCTTTAACAGCATCTCGTTGATTGATCGTATTTTCACCAACGACCTCTGTTTCGATCCCCGCTTCTGATTTATTGAAATCCAAAACGTGCGTGGTAAAGTCATTTTCTACAACAAACTTCGCTTGTGTACCAATGAACTTGAGTCCAATCACGCTAATCTCTCGGCGGCCGATCTCTTCCAAAGTGTTCGCAAAATCAACATCTGAATTCCCCCAGCCATCGGTCGAAGCGATCACACCATTCGTGCGCATCCCTTCCAGCCATGCAGCCGTACGCTGACCAACGAGGTATTTCATGGCGTTGCTTTGCGGCGTCCCAACGACAACCACTCCTTGAAAATCGATATCAGGATCGTTGCTTAACAGATCCACCAGTGGGTCTTGAAAATGATGCAAAGATGTTTCTTTGGTTGATGGGCCAATCCCCATACCACCACCACCTATCCATTAGTTACGTTAAACCATCGAACGAATCGCCCCATCGCGATACTCATTCGCTGACAAGAAGACGGGCATATTGTTCATGTCGATGATGGAACAGCCGCCTTTGAAGCCGCTAGGTTCATTCGGATAAAGAAGCATATCGTACATCGCTCCTTGCCCCGCCACCTGCTTCACCAAAGCCACTTTCGGCTTGCCTGGATTGGTCTTGTCTTCGTAGACATGGGTCTCACAGGCTTCTTTTCCTTCCAGCATCTTCAGCTTTTCGCGAATTTCTTGGATATAGTCGTCTACGATCGCAAACATTTTAAGACAGAGCTCACGATTAAAAGGAGTCCCCTTTTTCGCTAGAAGATCAATCAAAAGAATGTAATCCTCTGCGTTAGGCGTCCCTGCTCGATTCAATACTAAATGATCACGCAATACACCCTCAGAAGAGCCAAATTCATGCATTTGTTCTCCATCCTCAATAGCCCCAGTCATGACGACTGAAACACCGGTAAGTGTATGCGTGATCCCAGACCCCAGCGCGCCCAGCACCTTCGTGGAGATCGGAAGGATATCCATGATGGTGTTGGTCTCAACATTATGCTGATGCGGTGGGAGCAATCGAATCGTCAGCTTCTGAATAGCGGCGTCTCCGCAGTCAAAGTTTTGCTTGATCTGCAAACGAGTGGGTTCAAGACGGAAGGTGTCGCCACTGGTGACGTCTTCCATATGAAACACTTTGATTTTTAGCGTTTCGCCTCGCATTATTCACACCTACTTCCAATATAAACGGCGATTGAATAAGCAGCGTCTTAGAAATAAGCGAACAGCCGCAAAAATAGGAAAACCAATTTTTAGGCTTTTCGTCTTATTTCTCGACGCTGAATACTTATTCCATCCGCCTCATGTTCTAGACGTGGGCAATGTATTCATAAGGTAAAGGAACAATTTTCCCTGGCGTTTCGATTGCTACAAGTGCTTCCAGAGTATCTTTCATGATACCTGTCTGCATTTCAATGTTATGTGGTTCACCGGCATTCGCACCCATTGGTACACGCGGAGCAACGGCACGTGGTGTCCCGTTTTGGCGTACAACTGGTGGCAACGCGGCGATTAAAATAGTAGGAATTCCCGCTTCCTCAATAGCTCTCTGCACGATCACGGCAGTTCTATGACAGGTTCCTCAGCCAGCGGTCAAGACGACAGCATCGACGTCTTCTTCTACTAATTTTTGTGCGATTTCTGGTCCAGTTACATCGTGGAATGCGTCCTGGTCTCCGCCGCCGCCCATGAAAGCATAGTGGACAGGTGCAGATTCTTTGATGAATCCTTCTGCCGCTAGTTCATGTAAACGATCTAATGGGAACATCGCATTGATGTCACGGTTTGCATCGGCATTGTCGTACCCGCCGTGAGAAACCATCAATTCCTCTACTTTAGCTGTATCTGGTACTTCGCGGTACGTGGTATCACCCGCTAAGTTGAATCGTTTATCTGTTTTCAAATGTACGCCGGCAGCAGTTGCTAATGCCACACGCATTTCTTTAAGCTCTTTTTTCACAGGGGTAAAGACAGATTTTGGCGTAATCGGCACAAAAATTTCTGACTGTAACCCTTCAAAGACTGTTAAGCCCATGTGTTAATTCTCCTCTCTTGCTTCTTCACGTTTTTTTCTGGCTTCGGCCCGGCGACGCTCATGCTCATAAATAGCAGTTTTATAATGTTCATCCGGTTCTTCTGCCAAAACTTCTGGATAAGTCATTAAAAACCCAACTTCTTGACCGATCTCTAAATTGTATTCAGAAATGATCATTCGACGAGGTATTTTAAGCTGACCTAATCGACCTTTTAAGTCGATCGTCACACTGGCATCATGAAGTTCAACGATGATCCCTTCAAACATTTGTTCCGTCGAAATATATTTGAGTTTATTCATTCCATCCATTATTTCACCTTATTCTACTTCGTAAATTTCTTGGCGTTTTTTACTCTTAGGCAAGACTTGCTCATTTTCTACAAGGTCAATCTTCTTGCCTGTAGTTTTTTCGATGATCTCAATGTTGTTTGCTTTTACATTCGGGTTCCATTTACGTTCGGCTGCTTTGATCGTGCCGCCGCCCATCAATGTTTTCAACATTGCTAAATCACGAATCGCGTCTTCCTTACATAGTGTGTTGTTCGACAAGATTTCGTTTTCGATCCCTTGCATTGATTTGTTGTTGTCGACCATCGCGACCATTTCTGGGTTCCCAACAACCAACGCACCTTGTACTGCTGAGTAAGAATCTCCGACAACTTTAATGCCGCGTTTGCCGATTTCTTCAATATGCGAAGCAAAATCGATATGATTGTTACCAAATCCTTCAGTCGTAACGATCGCGCCATCAACGTCCATCGCTTCGACCGTCATACCTAAACGTTTAGAAACATAATATTTTTCAGTATTTGCTTGCGGAGAACCTACAAACATTACACCGACTAAATCAATTTCTTCGTCTTCCATCGCTTCACGCACTAATGGTTCTCTCCAATAGTGGCGAGACGTTTCTTTTGATGCAGGTCCAATACACGTCAATGCATGGATACCACCATCTAATACTTCAGTTGGCGCCAAAATAATTGGTAAGTTTCCTAAGTCAACGTTGGGTTTTGCGCCCAATGTTCCAACTGGTTCGATTGGCATGATCAAGTTATCGTGCATCGCACCTTGACCCATGATCTCTTTGATGATGATCACTCGTTTATTACCAAATCGACGTTTTTGTACGATTTCATCCTGTTCTACCACTAGAGATTCGTCCGCTTTTTTCACGGCTTCGCGAATTTCTTGTGTGATATAGTCTGATGCTTTATGAGCGGCTAATGGTCCTGGACGTTCCATATTCGCGCCTTCTTTGATCGTTACTTGTGTTTTAATGAAGATTTCGCCTTTATCTGGTGCACCAGGACGTCCCCACATGATGTTGCGGTCCAATTCGCCTTCAGAAGAACCGAATTCACCGATTTGTACACCATTTGCGTCTGTACCTGTAAGAACCATGACTACGCCATCTAACACACGAGTAACGCCATGGCCGATATCTGCGCCATCTACTTTAGCAGCGATAGGTTGTACGTCCATGATCGTTTCACTATATTCGTTATATTTATCTGGTGTAATGATTTCAAAAGTCACACTCTCAACTAGTTCTTCTAGTTCCGCTGCTTCTTCGCACATGTCTTCCATTTTGCGCAGAACCAAAGTTGTTCCTTCGATCTTTGTTTCCTCACCGAAGACCACTTTTTCAATCTTCATGTGATCACGACGAACGGAACGAACCACTTTTTCTTCTACTTTTGCTTCAGGAGCTGGTGCTGCTGCCGCTGGTGCTGGCGCTGCTGCTTCACCTGGAGCCGCTGGTGCGACTGGTGCAACACCCATTTGACCGGCGATAGACATCGGTACTTCTAGATCGATCCCGCGTCCTTCTGCAATATGGATTTTGATTGTTTGTCCGCCCATTGGCGTAACAGGTGCGACTGGAGCGATAGGAGCCACCGGAGCTGGCGCTGCTGCTTCTTCTGCAGGAGCTTCCTCTTCGGCTGCTTCTTCCGTGACTTCAGAAACACCATCTAATAATTCTTTTGTCAATGGAACCAACGCATCCGTTGTTTCTTTCAATGTCGTACCAAGTACTTGTTCGATTGTTAGAGTCGTATCAGGTAATTCTAATAAGCCTGAATCCTCTAAATCTGGGAAGATCGCTGGATCTTCTAAATCATCTGGTGCGATTACTTTGCCCGCTTCCGCGCGGCAACATAATACGGCAGGGTCTTTGGCATGTTCCTTAGCAGTTTCTGCTGTAATAGACATTCGTTAAATCCTCCTAATTTTTAAAATTAATTTGTAGGTAATCTACGATATAGTCTATGCCCATCTGCCCGCAGCACATGATCTGTATGATGATAAACCGGAACTCCTAACCTAGGAGCTACACCCATAACGGTGTTCGTTCAATCGGAACAGGAGCCAGTCAATACTACTTCTGCCCCTTGTTTCTTCAAGGACATGACAGTTGCAGCTTGGCCTGGACAAATACCTGGCAGGGCACATCTATATCTTCCATTTACTTCTACCATCCGCTTGCATCTTTCAGCAGCGACAACTTCCGCGCCCATGTTGTTAGCAATCTCGGTCATGCGTTCGGCAGAACCGCCGCATTCACAGATCAGCAAACCGACTTTCCGGCTTTCTTGTGGAAATGGCATTGCGACTAACACACCGCCACTTGTTTTCGTGATCGGTGTCATTTCATCGCCGCTTCGTCCCGTCATAGGTCCGCCGACAACGATCTCGCCATGTGGTTCGACGTAACCGCCGACATTGTTGATCAATGTCTTGACTGGTGTTCCGATCGGTACATCCACGAAGACTGTTTCTTTTTGTTTTACGCGACCAGAGACGGTCACATCTTTGTCAATGAACGGCTTGCGATCTTCAATAGCTTCCGCGATTCGTTTGATCGTTTCCACATTATCGATCACTGCACCAACTTCTGTTGGAAGCTGGCCTGGTTCCAGCACAATGTCCATTACTTCACGAACGATCATTCGCTCATCTCCTGCTGGATAGATATCCGGCAATTGATACACGTCAATCGTTGGCTCGCTGTCCACGGCCTTCAATAAGCGTGTCACTAGCATCCGATGCTTGCCTTTTACAGCGATCACACCTTTAGGGGCATGGATCATTTCCATGGAATACTTCATCCCGCGGATCAATTGATCGATGTGCTCGCTCATTTGTTTCACATTATGAGCCAGCAATGCTTCACATTCCGCACCGTTTGCGATAAAGGTTCCTTCTGGAATATCACACGCCAGTTTTAAGAATGTAGGGAAACCTGCTCCCCCAGCACCAACGATCCCCGCAGCCTCGACAGCTTTCGCGTTGCTCTCTGTCTTAGGAATAGGCAGATATTTCGAGAAATCCTGCTCTTCATCGATCATGAGAACAATGTTGTCACCGTCTACATCAACTACTTTTCCAGAAAAGCTCGCATGGATATTTGCGCCTAACCCGTTCGGCTCAGCGATCAGTTGTCCGCGTTGGACATGGTCGCCTGCCTTCACGATTCCTTTACAAGGAGCGCCGACATGTTGTTTTAATGGTATAAGAATTTGTGTCAAATTGTTTCACCTCCTCGCTTTTTCGTTTGTTCGAACTTGAGCAAATCAGCCACCCGTAGTTCATGTAAATGATAGCACAATCATCTAGCTTATTAAAGGTCGTTTCCTGTTTATTTTGATATTTTCTGACAAATATCTTTATGGATTGTTCATTTTTTTGGTTTCTCTAATTGAATTTTCATTAATCCGAGGTGATTGACTAAAAACGTTCACAATTATTGATTTCACAACTTTTATCAGTACTTGTAGACAGTCGACAATCAACAAATAGACTAAAAAATTACCATTTATACTCAGTTATTTCACAAAACTAAGTGTTTTATTAAATCGTTATTTAATATAAGACGTTTGAATCACTTATTTCCATTATATAGACATTTTTTATTGATCAACCTTGCTTTCATTCGATACATTTATATGTATAGGACTTCACATAAAACACACAAAAACGCTCACCCCTATTCAAGGGATGAGCGTTTAATCACATCACGCGTTTTATTCTGCGCTTTCTAATTTGTCTAATGATTTACTACCAAACCATAGGATGATTCCCAGCACAATAACTACTGCGGCTAAGACCCCATAACCCATTTGGAATTTCGCTGGATCAGCGGTTTCCAAAATTGCATAAATCACAGGATAAATCATTTGTGAGAAGAACACCGCGATGGTCCAAACACCTAATAACAGTCCCATTAATTTAGCAGGAGCTAATTTGGCAATAAATGAATTTCCAAGTGGAGAGAAGACCATTTCGCCGACGGACATCAATAAACTAACTAATGCCAACCATAAAATGCCTGTATGACCATTTCCGATCATATCTGCAAGTACCATTACGACATAAGAGATTCCAACTAAGATCATACCAAGAGCTGTTTTCTTAAACATACTCATATCGCCTTGCGGACGTGCAGCAAGCTTCGTCCATAAACGACCTAAGAGTGGGCCTAATACGATACACGTCAGTGCGTTCATTGAGTCAAAGTAAGACGTAGGAATCTTGAAGCTTCCAATGACCCAGTTGGCACGCTCGATAAATCCGGCACCATCACCGTATCCGAAGTAGAAGTATGCTGGCATATATGCTAAATACCAAACGGTCCAAAACGCAACTGAGAACAATGTTACTAAAATAATTGCGACAATACGTTTTTTGTCTCCAGATGTTAATTTTGTATCTACGGCACCCTCTGCTTTTTTACCAGCAGAATCGAATTGGCGTTGATCCACTTTAAATGGTTTTTTACCAGCTTCGCCTAATGAGCGGCTGTTCAAAATAAACCACAAAGCATCAATTAGCAGTAACACACCGCAAATCATAAATACAAAGTTAAAGCCGTAATTTTTAATTAATAATACTAAGAATGTTGTTCCGATAAATGACCCAATATTTACAAATGAGTATTGGATCGAGAAGGCTTCGTTCAATTCTTTTTCATCACTGAAAAGCAAGGCATTTACACCCGATAGGTTCCCTTTGAATAATCCGGTACCCAGTGCTACCAAAATAATCATCAACCATACCATGCCCATTGAACTTGCTTGCCAAGCCAACATGTAGCCTGCACCCATCATAACCATTCCGGCTGCCACACATAAGCGAGGACTTAGCCAATAATCGGCGATGTATCCGCCAAAGGTTGGTGTGATGTACGTCGCTGCAACGAACCAAGCAGATATTTGCACACCTTGTGCACTGGTCATACCTAAGCCGCCAGAAGCAGCCGTTGTTGCGATCCAAATCGCCAACATGTATTTCGCGGTATAAAACGCACACCGCTCAAAGGTAAAGCCAAGTGCGCAGACATAAAACCCAAAAGGCTTCTTATTTTTTACTGGAGTTGTTTCCACTATCATTCCTTCTTTCTCTTAAAAAATTAATCGTTCGCGTCTAACCATTGCGCTAAAAGTTTCATATACTTTTCACGTTCTTCCACAAAAGGCATGTGTCTGCTGAAGGCAAACAGCTCCCATTTTGCTCCTGGAATCGCGTCGTACATCGTTTTTGCTACTAGCGGTGTACACAAATCGTTTGTGCCGCTCGTAACAAGTGTTGGAACAGTGATGTCCGTCAGCTTGTCGGTATAATCGTACCCGTGGAGTGTTCCTTCTGGAGAATACTCATTCGGTCCCCAAGCTGTAACGTAGCTTTCTGTCCCTGCGACTTTTTTCCGTCGTAAAGGTTCTGGATCGTTTTCAGTGAATACAGGCGCAGCATGGCGAACCATGTAACGATCATTGGCTGCAAGATACGCCGGATCATCATAGACCTCTGTTTCTTCTGCTTTTGCGATCGCTGCCTGATCCTCTTCGGACATGAATTTGATCATCCGATGTTGTTCTTGTGCCCAAAGCTTGGCTGAAGGCAAGGTGCTTGAAAGGACCATGCTCTTGATGCCTTTAGGTGCATAGTCACACACATAAATAATCTCCAGCATGCCGCCCCAAGATTGACCTAATAGATGGACTTCATCCAATCCTAGATGTTCTCTTAATGCGATTAATTCATTGACCCATGTTTCAGCCGTCCAAAGCTCTGGCTGAGATGGCACCGCAGATTTCCCGCAACCTAATTGATCATACATGATGATCTGGCGGCCATCGACCGCCATTTCATCAAGGACTTCAAAATAGTTATGGGTTGATCCGGGGCCGCCATGCATGACAATCAATGGTTTCTTATTACCGCTTTGTTCACCAACGATGCGGTAGTAAGTCTGATGCCCTAAATAAGGCATGTATCCTTCTTCGATTTTCATACGACGTCTGGCCTCCTAACCGATGACTTCTAAGTCTTTCGAATAATGATTCAAGTTTTCGCATCCGTCTTCGGTCACGATTACTAAATCTTCGATCCGCACGCCTACTTCGCCTGGAATATAGATTCCTGGTTCAATTGAGAAGACATTTCCGACTTCTGCCACGTTGTCGTTTGCGCCTGAAACATCTCCAGTTTCATGGCAATCGATTCCAATGAAGTGGCCTAAACGGTGCGTAAAGTATTCGCCATAGCCTTTTTCAGTAATGTAATCGCGGGCTGCCGCGTCGATATCTGATAATTTTACGCCTGGTTTTACTAGATCGATCGCACGTTGGTTCGCTTCTTTGACTGTTTCATAGACTTCGCGCCCTTTGTCAGAAACTTCTTTGTAGAAGAACGTACGGGTCATATCAGAAGCATAAGAATTCTTGATCCCGCCGATGTCCAAGATCACTGAATCCCCTGGCTTCACTTTTGAATCATCCGTTTCGTGGTGAGGATCGGCTGCATTCGCTCCATATCCTACGATTGGATCAAAAGAGAACCCTGTATTGCCTAATTCTTTGTAGATCTCACCCAATTTGTCCGCCATTTCAGCTTCAGTAAGCTCTTCCGGCAACAAATTCTTCAGGCGATCGATCGCAAGCTCGTTGTCCGCTTGTGCGTCACGCATCAATTGTTTTTCTTCTTCGTCTTTGATTGCGCGAACGGCATCCGTTACTTCAGAGCCATTTCCTAACTTGGCATTTGGAACAAGCTCTAACAAGTGCAATAAGAAATGGGCAGGCCAATTCTTGTCGATACCGATTTTTTTGTCCGTATCCACATATTCAAGCACTTTCTTCACAGCATCGTCTGTATCATCAATAAATACTTTTTCGACACCTAGATCTTCTTCGATCGGGAATAACTTGTTGACAATCAAAGTATTCTTGTTCTCTGGAGTAATCACTAATACTAATAGACGTTCACCAGGATGAATCCAGCGACCAGTTAGATAGAAAATAGTTGTTGGATCTGAAACTAACAATTGGCCATAGTCTTGCTCATTCATTTTTTCGATGACTCTTTCAACGCGACGTTCTTTCAAAATGTTCCACTCCTTTTATTGATATTGTTTGCCTGACGGCATTATTAAAAACAGCTCTGTTCTCACGTAGCTGTTAATAATTGATTTCGAGGACCTCAACTGCTATGCAACAGTTTGAGCACAAGGATACTAATTTGTGTAACGATTCACCTGTCACTAGTTTTAAAATAACCATAAAACTATTTAGTTTTCAAGCTTTCGACAAAGAAAATCGAATGTGTCACAGCGTATCCGCTTCCACTAGTTTACTATATCTTTTACCCAATTTAAACATTTCTTTAAACATTTTTTTGAAAAGCGGTTTCTATTTGGAATAATTCGAAAAAAAATCCGCAAAATTCTATTATATCTCTGGTATTTTTATTTTGTTCACCTCTACCAAAAATTTGGATTCCCATTAAAATAATGGGTTTTTCAATAACGTTTGTCGACAAAAAAAGTTGAATTATCCAATCAAAAACAAACAAAAAAGCCGTTCTGTATTATAACAAAACGACTTTCTATCATATTCATCAGAATGAATTTTTATTCTTTTGCATTTTATGATAAGAATAGAAAAATTTCGGTGATAATTCGTACCCCGCGGTGATCCCGACAGCGATCGCGATCGCAATTTTCAATACCTGTACGCCTATCTGTGCAGCCTTGATCGAGTCGCCAATAAAGAAATTATACGTAAAATTGTAAATTCCCATCCCAGGAACGAGGCAAAAAATACCACAAATCAAGAAGATCGTGACTGGTGCCTTCAGGGCAAACGAGGCTTCTCGTGAAAGATAGATCAACACAAGAGAGGCAATAAAGGTTGCCGTAACTGGTGCCACCCAAAATTGCATGATCAGCAAATAGATGAACCACCCGCACGCACCGATCATGCCGCAATAGACATAGTAGCGTCGCGGCACTTCAAACAGGATCGCAAAAGAGATCGTTCCTAAAAAGCCTGCTAAAATTTGGAACAAAATAGTGATCATAAGGCGCTCCTTTCTCCAGAAAAAAATCATTTTATCGTTTACAACATGCTGAAAACTCTTAGAACCAGCCCCACGCCGACGGACACACACAAAGCCGTGATGAGCGCATTGATCATTTGGCCCCAGCCGGAGCTGTAGTCGCCGTCAAATAAATAGCGGATGCCGTTCACGATGGCTACCCCCGGCAAAAGCGAGATGATGCCGCCGGTGATCAAGCTGGTCAATTGCAGGATCGGCACGAAATGAACGAAGAGGCAGGCCAGAATGCTCACGAAGCCGCTGCTGGTGATGGTCAAGATAATGTCTGACATGTTGAACTTCGGCAGCAAATACATCGTAAAGCAGGCGAGTATCACGCCTAAAAGCAGCGCCCCCATCGTGTCCCAGATACTTCCGCCAAAAATAAAGCAGAAGCTGGCACTCCCGAAGGCATAGGCGAAAATTTTTAACGGATTAGAGGAAAAGGTCTGCTGCTTGATCTCCTGCAGCCATTGGTTGGCTTCCTCTGGACTTAGCCGCTTTTCCGCGAGTCGGCGCGACAGTGTATTGATCTGCTCGATGCGGCCTAAGTTGATAGGCGAGATCGGCACGTCCCGCACACGGGCCTGGACCGTTTGATCCTTCAAACGCGCAGTCATAAATATTCCGTTGATCAAAACAAAGCTGTCAAACTCTTGCAGTTCCAATGCTTTTGCAATATGGTGAATGGTCGTTTCAATCCGTTTGATCTCCGCCCCGTTTTTCAGCAGTGTTTCGCCAATATCGTAGACAAGATCAAATGCTTCCCGTTCATCCATCGGTCTCCCCCTTTTTCTGATGCGTCGTGATTGGTTTGCTTGAATGTTTCCACGAATCCTATAACTATGGGATTAGCGAAACGTTTTTATTTTTTTACGGTAAAAAACGACGACAGCCGCTGCCGTCGTCGTCTTAGTATAGCTTATCTGATGCTTATAATTCAATCAAATCATGGGAAAGACGAATCATATTTTCATAGCCGTCTTCGGTGATCAGCACTTGATCCTCGATCCGCACGCCGCCCCAATCTGGAATGTAGATTCCCGGTTCGATAGTCATCACCATGCCGGTCTCCAAAACATCGTCATATTGTTCATCGATGTAAGGCAATTCATGAACAAACAGGCCGATACTGTGACCAATATTTCGATACGTGTATTGCGTATAATCCGTTCCCTCCAAAGGTTTCAAAGAGGCTTGATAGATGTCCTTCACCGCCGCGCCGTTTTTCATCACTGCTTCTGCTGCTTCGAGGCTTTGTTTCTCCAGCTCATAGACTTCCCGCTGCTTGTCAGACGCTTGACCGACGACCACTGTTCGAGTCATATCAGACATATAGCCTTCGTATTGACAGCCAAAATCCATAAGGACGAAATCGCCGTATTCGATCGCTTTTTTCGATGGGATACCATGGAGCAGCGACGTGTTGGCGCCAGAAATCAGGATATTGCCGTAGGGCTGGGTGTCCGCGCCTTCTTGCACCATGTACAAGGAAAGCTTGGCCGCCAACTCTTTTTCTGTCACGCCCACACGAATCTCAGGCAATAGTCGTTCCAATGCGCGGCAAGAAATCTCGCAGGCATTGCGCATGTATTGAATTTCCTTTGGTGATTTGATCGCACGCATACGGTCGATCACGCCCCCTGCCTGAACAAATTCCGCAGGTGTTTTCGCTGAAAAATCCGCATACATATCGTAGGTTAAATAATCCGCTTCAAAAGCGATCGTTTTTATCTTTTTCTCATTGGCTAAGCGCGCCACGGTGTCCCCCACAGTCTTTCCGGGCAAACGCCAATTGATGATCTCATAGTCCGGTACTTCGATCGCCGCTTGTTCGGTATAGCGTGGATCGGTCAAGAAATACTGGCCTTCTTGTGTGAGCAGGATGAATGAATCGTCTCCTGTCCAACCGCTAGTAAAACGAACATTCACTCTTTTGGCAATAAAAAAAGCATCCAATTTCTCTTTTTCCAAATACGCACGGATCTTTGTTTCGTTTAACATTGTCACACGTTCCTTTCTATTTTGAGGTTCTCCTCTTCTATAACATAGAGTAGCAGTCAATGTAACGTTGGTCAACGCTTTCAAAAAAAGGACAAAAAAGAAAAGGGCAGATCGCCCCTTCGACGGTCTCCCCTTTTCGTTATTTTCTTTTGTGACGACTCGAACGTGTTCGCGGTGCGTCCGTAAGCTCTCTTGTACGCGGCGAAGCTTGAGTTCTCGGGGTCTCACGGGACTTCCGTTCGTCCTTTTGAACGTCTTTGCGTACCAAGAGTTCTTTTTTCGGCTCCGCTACTTTTGGTTGCGTTTCTGTTGCCGCAGCCTGTTTACGTGCCGCCGCTTTTCTTAATTCTGAAACGTCTCTTTTTGCCACAGAGGTCTCTTCTTTTTTCTTTTTAGGTGCCTTTGTCCGCTTTGGAAGCTCAGGCAGCTTGAAGGTATTGATGGTTTGTTCTTCGTGGAAAAAAGGCAGCCGCTGTAAAAACAGATTGCCCAGATACCCTGCCAACCAGATCCATAGGAACAGCTCCACAGGAAACAGCAATAGGAACAAGCAGGCCGTCGCCAACGGTTGCTTCAAAATCACGGCACAGGCGCTAGCGGTAAAGACAGCCACCAATAAGCCCGGCGAATAAGGAAAAAGATTGGCAAAAGCCAAGCCTACTGCAATACTGGCAAAAATCATGGGAAAGATCGTTCCGCCGCGCCAGTTGCAGGCCAAGCAGAACATCGTGATCCCGACTTTTCCAAAACCGATCAGCAGCAAGATGAGAAAGCTCATCGTTTCCGCCTGACGAGTAAAGGACAATAAATTATGCTCCCCGGAAAACAAGAAATAAGGAGAGATCATTCCTAAAACACCCAATACGATCCCCGCAAAGATGGCTAAAGGAATCGGATTGCGAATCCGTTGGTTCAACTGGTCGCTTTTGTCCTGAAGCACTAGGAAGAACTTTCCGAACAACGCGCCCAATATGATCATGGGAATGACGAGCAAGAGACCTTGCCACGTAAAGCTTCCCTCCAGCCTGCGGATCGCGAAGACCTGCTCCTGATTCGGAAACAGACCATACGCCAAAAGGTACCCGATAAATCCAGTAAACGTCGTAAAAATATACAAGACATATTTCTTCAGCTTGCTTTCTGTCACGACCTGCCAATCGTCACGCTCCACCGAACGTCCGACCCCAAAGAGCGGCGTCATAAAGATCACCCCTAAAGAGGTGCCGATCCCAAACTCGATCAGATCTGTGCGCTGACTCCCCGCGATCTTTCGCCTGTCTGCAACATATGTCACCAAGCCGCCGATAATCGCGATCAACGCCGCCTCAGGTCCCAAGCTTGCGCCAAAAAGCAAGACGATCAGGGAACCCAATAAATTTCGGACGATTTTTCCATCATGATAATCAATTCGTTGTGTTTCGTGGTATTCCGTAAAGGATTCCTGCAGGGTTCGCGGGTATCGCCCAAATGCTTTCACAAAAAAGCCGATCGCCACACCCCCGATGGTACAAAGGATCAAAGGATAAAAGCGCGGATTCCCGATCAACGCAGGCAGCTTTTGCCATAAAAGCTGATGCCCGATCTCCGCAAATCCCATAAACAAAGCTACAATGACCCCCACCGCGAGGCCTAAGAGCCCACTGTAGCCAAAAAGTGCGAGTTTAAACTTATTCATAACATTAACCTTTCTCTGATAGACTCCGCTACATTATAACAAAGGTTGTGGCTCTTAGGAGACCTTTTTCACTACTTTTTCTGATTTTTGCAGCAAAGAAGACGCATTTTTCTTCTGCAGCGTCTGTTGAACAGAGGACAGGGTCCGATTCAAGTCTGGCGTCAGCTCATAATGATCGACCAGGTATTGACGTGTCTTTTCCGTAAAGAAGCCCTTCATGAAGGCAAAGAAGAAGCCTTCTGGGTTTCGGACGGTCTTGTAGCGGTACATTTGCTCGATGGCTTTTGCGATCGCGTCACCGATGTCTGTTTTGAAATACGTGTTGTGTTCAAAGGTCAGAACCTCTGCCTCTGCCGGCAAGCCTGCCTGAATATACTGTTGCGTGCTGGCATACTTCGCCTTGAAGATCGTGTCGACAAACCAGCGTGCCTTGCGGTAATCCCCGTTACAGAAAGGGAGAAACCGTTGGAACGCCTGTTGTGGCAAGACATGGGCATAGCGAGCCGCCAAGCCGTCGATCAGATTTTGATCCAACGAAACAACGTCATTTTTGGGCAACGTGCCTGTTACATTTGTTGCTCTTGTGGTTTGTTTTGCTAATTGTTTTTGTGTACTTGTAAGCAAATCTTGCGAGCTCGGAGACGCAGATTCTGCTTCTCTATCCACAGTGGATAACTCCGCTGCTTTTTTCGGTGTATCGTTTTCCACAGGTACGATCGTTTTGCTGCGGGTATAATTCTTGAAGGACAATTGAACGACGACATTTTTTTCAGGTGCTTTGGGATTGGAAACATAGATCCGATAATTTTTCAGTCCATGACGAAGAACCTGGATCAAGCCAGCCTTTGCCAAGTCTGTTTTCAAATTAGTGATCTTGCGTTCCGATACCCGCAACAAGGCCGCAGCCTCTTCATTGGAAAAATAGATGTAAGGAAGACCAGCTTCATCAAGCCAACTTCCGTCTTTTTGTCCATTATAGATACTGCACGTCATGCGCATCGTGTACAAGGCATGAAGCATCATCGCTTCAATAGAGAGCGTTTTATACTGTGGATTATTGATTAAATTCAAATCGATGGGGATATAATTGCCGTTGGGCAAATTGGTTGCGGTCATGGTATTGTCTAAGTTTGTGGACATGACAAAGAACCTCCTATAGATACTTTCAAATGCGTAGCGAAAGTTTTAAAGGAATGGATACTGTCACCAGATAGAGGATTGAGAAAGTTACCAAAATATGGTATACTTAATAGAGGTTAGGCAAACACCAATTTTTCTAACCCTTAAACGTTTATCTAAAATGTGACAGGCTAATTCGCCAAAATTAGCTCAAACCTTTGAGTTTAAAGATCGCCAAATCTTTAGACTCTTTTTTTCGTTTTTTTCTACATGTCTAGAATAATGGATTGAAACCCTATTGTAAAGCGATTTCCAAACAACATTTTTTAGAGTAAACTTTTAATATGTTTATAAAGAATTTTAAGGTTTACTATAATACAAGAATAAAAACTATTAAGGTTTACTTTATTAAAGGATATAAAAGTAGTTTTGGTAAACTCTAAATAAGGCAATCGACTCCCTTGTTCAAAACAAGAATGTGGATAAAAAGTAATGTGGATAAGGCGTTTAATAGTTATCCACAGCTCGCGGAAAGAAGCGATCCGTTTTTCAAAAGTAAACTTTTAAAGAAAACTTATGATAATAAAGGTAAACTGAAATACTGAATAACTTTAAAAAAAGTAAACCATAATGCAGGAGATAAAGAGCATTACGGTTTACTTTTTTTGTATTTAATTCTCATTGTTTTCTAATTCTTTGAATAATTTCTGATACTTCGGCTTCTCTTTATACTCCTCCATAGAGGCTTCTTCAAGCTGATTCAGGAAGTTTCGGTCGTCTCTGGAGAGCCCTTTTTCAAGATAATAGTCGTATAAAAAGTCGATCATCTTGTCTGGCGTGTAGCCGTCAAACTTCGCATTGATCAAATTTTGCATCCGAATCTTGGTTCGGGCCGAGATTTTTTGCATTTCCAAGGCTTTCAGACGAGGATCGTAGTATTGACGCTTCCGTCCCCTCTTCCCTGCCTCGGTATCATGTGCCTGCGACGGATGTTCTTCTATTATAGGTGTTCGTTCATTTAAGTGTCGCGATTCGTCATGGAGTGCGGAGCGCCGAAAGTCCGTTTCTGGACTCAGCGTTCGGTTTGCTAAGAGGTCTTGAGAGCTGGGCTTCTTCTCCTCTTTGTCTTGATTGGAGTATTCAGACATTTTTTCAATGCCCTTATTTTTTTTGTTCGCCGTTAAAAGCGAATCTAGCTTCATTTTTTTCGCCATTCAACGTCTCCCCTACTCTTCACCGCTCAATATGAGGCGGTGTTCATCAATTTCATCCAAAATATTGACGAAAACCTCGTGTGCACGCTTGTCCCACTGCTCAACTTTGCCATTTTTGTTGATATCATAGGTAATTCCAGACCCATCATAGCGTTTCAAACGGCTTTGATTTAGCACGACTGTGTCCAACAGATGGGCACCATAGATGTCTCTTGCTGCGGTATAGATTTCTTGGTCAACAGAATCCCGTTTCTGCATCATGAAGGGCACGATCCCTACAACTTCAAGGTCTGTGTCGTATTGATCAATGAAGAAATTCATGTAATCAATGTAGTTTTGGGCCCCTTTTAAGGATTTTACTTGTGTTTGCAGAATGACGATAACGTATTCCGCCACATACATCGCCGCATTTGAATACGTGCTGATCGTCGGAGGCACATCGATATAGATCACGTCGTAAATGCGCTTCAGCGGTTCGATCAATTCTTCCATGTATTTGAATTGAGAGAGCTTGTCTCCTGGGTAGCGTTCGATCATATAATCTGGAAAATCAGAAAATGAGATATTCGCTGGGATCAAATCTAAATTCGGCATAATATTATAGATAGACGATTGAATGTCCCCTGAACGAACCGCTTCCCAAATCGTTGCATCAAATTCATCGGGCAATTCTTTGTTTCCAAAATTTTCTGCTGTTAAGGACAACACGTCACTGGTATTCCCCTGAGGGTCTAAATCGATCACGAGTGTTTTTCGATCTTTTCGGAAGGCACTCTCAAATGACAGCATTTGAACGGTCGTCGATTTACCAACGCCCCCCTTAAAATTTCCTACAACATAGGTCTCAGCTTTTTTAGCCATACACATTCTCCAATCCTAATTTCTCAATTAAAGTTTACTATATAAAAATCTAAATAGCAATACGGTTTACTACAAATAGTTAAAATGAGGTAAACTATAAATAAGGATCGAACTAAAGTAAACCGTATTGATTGCTATTAGAGTAAACTGCAATAAATAATAAAGGTAAACTTCTTATACGGAATAAAAGTAAACTTAGTTTATCGATTCAAAGTTTACTTTAATATATGGAAGTTTACCTTATTAAAATAATAGAGTAAACGTTTACTGCAATCAAAGTTTACTCTATATAGATAAAGGTAAACCTTTAGAATAGAAGATTGTTGTTATAACAGTGATTAAATCTAAATAAAGTATACTTTAACTCTATTGAAGTTTACCTGATATTATATTTAAGTAAACGTCATTTAGAATTTACCCTAATTTAAAGTATACTCTATAAGATAAGGTTTACTGTATATCATTTTATTAAAGTAAACTTAGTATTCAAAGGTAAACCTTAATAGGTAATGCAAAAATAAAGTGTACTTCAAATAGAACGTAAATAAAGTAAACTCTATTGCAAACAATAAGGTAAACTTTTCGAGGTTAAATTAAAGTAAACATTAAACCTAAAAAGTAAACTTAAACGTATTTTATTGTAGTAAACTCAAATACAACTTGTTTAGGTAAACCTTTAATGATTAAAGTAAACCTTTTGTTATACGTAAATACAGTTTACTTAAAACAAAATATTTAAGGTAAACTGTCTATTGCAACTTAATTAAATAAGGTATACTTCAAAACATGGACTGCAACTAAAGCAATTAAGAGAGAAAAATTTACAGTAAACCTTTTATAAATCAATTAAAGTAAACTGAATTTTACAGCAGCAAAACACATCTAATACAGTAAACTTCAATATAAAAGGTAAACCTAAATGATGATAAATAAAGTAAACTAATTAGCAATGATTATTCATACTAAGATTAACAGTTAACCTCAATTATCACCTTCATAAAGGGAATCATTTAAGGTAAACTTTTCATATTATATAAATTAAAAGTAAACTTCAAAATATAAAAGTAAACCGCAAAAAAAGCCTAGAAAAATTTCTCTAGACTTTTAAAGTAAACTTTATAAGGATTCGACGGTTTGGATCGCTTGATAAATGTCGTCAAAGGTGATTGCAGGATCGACCATATTGAAGGTTTCATTGGCAGAAGCGGCATGATCGATGACAGGAGTCAGTGCTTCTTTAGAGGTATCTAGCACGTTCAATTCCTTTAGTTTCATCGGCAAACCGGCGGCTTCATAGAAGGGTCTCAGAGTAAGAATCTCTTCAATGTCCTTCGTATGGGCTAATTGCACCAAAATACCGTAAGCGACTTTCTTCCCATGAAGCTGCTCGTGGGTACTCTCTAAATAGGAGAGGCCGTCATGGATCGCGTGGGCGCCCGCGGATCGTCCAAAGGATGCAGCAAATCCGCCGGTTTCGCCTGCCAGACCAATGATCGCATCGGTAACACGACTAAAGGCAGGGGAGGCTTTGCGGTTTTGAAGGTCTTGGATCGCGGGGATCGCGTCTCTTAAAAGCAGCTCCTGAATGGCTTTGGCACAGGCGATTCCAAGACTGACATAAGCCGACTTTTCGTCTTCTGGCAGTCGTCGTGTGATGCCTTCGATCTCGTACCATTTCGCCAAGGTATCGCCGACACCTGCCACAAAATAATCCTTCGGCGTCGCAAGTAAGAATTTTGAATCCACGATGGTCAGGAAGGGCGCGCGCGTCATGAAGCCCATCGCCTTGAAGGTCCGATCGGGACGGTAAACCGCAACGATAGGTGTAAAGGGTGCACAGTTTGAAATGAGCGTCGGGATCACTAAAAGCTCGGCGTTGAGCTCTTCTGCCACCATTTTGGCAGTGTCGATCACACGCCCCGCCCCAATGGCGACGATCAATTCTGCCTGCTCGATCTCTTCTGCGAGGGCGACCGCATTTTCATGGCTAGAGGTCCCGTCATAGCGATAGGTAGGATAGTGCAATTCTTGGCGGTAATACTTTCTGAATGCTTCAGAGGATTTTTCCCCTGTGATAATAGAGATCTTTTTAAATCCGACGAAATAGCTGGGAAGGTCTTGAAGAATGCCTTCGCCGCTAACGTAGCGATTGGCGCCAGGGCGCACTTCCGTGGTGATATCCATTGAATCAACTCCTTTTTTGAACATAGGAAACATGGTCTCCTGAATGGATGAACGTACGATTTTTTCCTCACTTGCTCAAAAATTTGGTAAAAGTGAGATTTCAACTAGTTTATGCTTTGTGAAAATGAAAGTCAAATGTGCTTTTGATGATAAAAAAGTGTTGACAGTTTTCTTTTTGACCTGTAAGATACGATTTATCAATTTGCGAAACAAAGAAACGTGATGAAGAGAAAAGTATAGATCGAAACGCATCAAAGAGAGTCCGGGCAGGTGAGAGCGGATATGTGGGCAGATTTAGAAAATGGTCTCTGAATGGCAGTGCCGATACGTAGGTACTGACGGGGCAGCGCTCGTTAACAACGCTCAAGTATGATCGTACTTGTTGAGGCAATAGTTGTGAGACTGTTGCAAATGAAGGTGGTATCGCGAGCAAGCTCGTCCTTTTCCCGCACATAGTGTGGGGAGAGGGCGGGCTTTTTTTCTTTGGCAAAATGCAGGATGGCCTAGCAGCGATTCGCAGGATAGGCAAGCATTAGACAGCTAAACAGGAGCGTCTAAAGGCGTGTGTAGGTGCGACTCGTTGCGGGAGCATCCGAAACAAACAACTCAGGAGGAAATGATGATGAAAAAACTAGGAAAAGCAATTTTATTAGGTGTTGCGGCATTGACCGTGAGCGGGGTATTGGCAGGCTGCGGATCAAAAGGGGAAGCGAAACCTTTAGATGAGAAAAAGGTCACGATCGGCGTGACTTCGGGGCCCCATCAGGAGATTTTAGAAGAGGTCGCCAAGCAAGCGAAAAAGGACGGCATCGAGATTGATATCAAGAGCTTTGATGATTATAATACGCCGAATACAGCCTTGAATGACGGGGATCTGGACGGCAACAGCTACCAGACACTTTCGTTTTTAGAGCAGCAGGTGAAGGACAAGGATTACAAGATCGAGCAGGCCTTTAAAACAGTTGCCTTCCCATTAGGGGTTTACTCTAAAAAGATTTCTGATTTAAGTAAACTTCAAAAGGGGGACAAGATCGGTGTCCCCAATGACCCGACCAACGAGTATCGGGCGTTGAAATTGCTTGAAAAAGCCGGCGTCTTGAAGCTGAAGGACGGGGTAGAGGTCAAAGCAACGAAGAACGACGTTGCGGAGAATCCGAAAGACATTGAGATCGTCGAATTAGAAGCGTCTCAGATCCCGTCACAATTAGGAGAACTGACCGCCGCAGCCATCAACACGAACTTCGCTTTTGGTGCGGGGCTGACGATCAACGACGACGCCATCTACCATGAACCCTTGAAGGACAACCCGAATTACAACGTGTTTGCGGTACGGACAGAGAACAAAGACGACAAGATCATCAAAGAAATAAAGAAATACTATTATTCAGACGAAACGAAGAAATTTATCGAAGAGAAGTTTAAAGGTTCGGTTGTACCAGCGTTTTAAACAGGAGGAGAGGTCGCATGATTGAACTGAAAAAGGTATCCAAGGTCTTTCAGCAGAAAAAACGCCTGATCGAAGCGGTGAAGGACGTGGATTTGACGATTGAAAAAGGGGAGATCTTCGGCGTTGTCGGCTATTCAGGGGCAGGGAAATCCACCCTGATCCGTATGATCAATTTTTTAGAGCCGCCCACCACTGGAGACATTTTGATCAATGGTCAAAATTTACGAGAGCTTAACAAAAAAGAATTATTGTTAACTAGACGAAAGATCGGGATGATTTTTCAAGGCTACAATCTCTTGTCAACGGCGACCGTCTACGAAAATATCGCCAAGCCGCTGAAATTAGAAGGGGTGCCAAAGGATGTCATCGCCAAACGGGTGGAGAAATACTTGGACCTTGTCGGCTTGACGGATCGCAAGGAGAATTACCCGGCGCAATTATCTGGCGGGCAGCGGCAGCGGGTGGCGATCGCCCGCGCCCTGGCCCATGAACCGGAGATCCTTCTGTCTGACGAAGCCACCAGTGCGTTGGACCCGGAAACGACTGAGTCGATCCTGACGCTATTGACGAAGATCAATCAGGAGCTGGGGATCACGATCTTTCTGATCACCCACGAGATCGATGTGGTGCAGCGAATCTGTGACCGTGTGGCGGTGATGGAGGATGGCCGAATCGTGGAGGCCGGTCCAGTGATCGATCTCTTCACCCGTCCGCAAGAAGAGACGACGAAGCGATTCATTGGTGCAAACGACGGCTACAACGTCCCAGCGGAGGTCTTAGCGGCCTATAAGGGCAGCGGGCGGCTCGTTCAGCTGCAATTTATCGGAGAGGAAGCCACGGAGCCTGTGTTGGCTCGAGTAGCGAAAGACTTCCAATTGAGCCCGAACATCCTTAGCGGCAACATCGGGTATTTAAAAGAAAAACGTCATGGACAGTTGCTGGTGCAGTTTGACGGCGGGACAGAAGCTGATTTTCAGTCCGCCAAAACCTACATCAAAAGCCAAGGGGTACTAATCGAGGAGGTTATCTAATGAGTGCATTTTGGAGTCAATGGGGGCAGGTCGTCCTTGAAGGGTTGGGGCAGACCCTCGTCATGGTGTGTGTCGCGCTGGGGTTGTCTATTTTGATCGGCATCCCACTAGGAGTCCTGCTGGTCATCGCGCGCCCTGGAGGACTAAACAGCAATCTTCCCCTCTATTCAATCTTAAACAGCGTCATCAATGTGCTGCGTTCGTTGCCCTTTATTATTCTATTGTTTCTGATTTTGCCGTTGACGAAATTTCTGGTAGGGACCACGATCGGAGTGCAGGGTGTCTTGCTGCCGCTGATCATCTATACGGCGCCGTATTTGGCCCGTTTGGTGGAAACGTCCTTACTAGAGGTGGACGGCGGCGTGATCGAGGCGTATCAAGCCATGGGGATCAGTCATTTCCATATCATCCGCGGCGTGCTGCTGAGAGAAGCACGAGGCGGGATCATTCGCGGCTTGACGATCGCCATGATCGGTCTGATCGGCGCTACTGCGATGGCGGGCTTGGTCGGCGCCGGCGGACTAGGGAGCATCGCCTACCAATACGGCTTTTTAAGAAACGAGCCGGCGGTAATGTACACGACGATCATCCTCTTGATCGTCTTGGTCCAGATCGTACAGTCCTTAGGCAATACCGTGGCGAAAAGCTTGGACCGCAGTTAACGAGAACGCAAAAAAAGCCTGTCTACACACCGCTTATGAGGTGGTAGACAGACTTTTTGTTAGCTTCTGAATTGTGCGTCGTAATTAACTCGAATCTGTTGGTTGAAAAGGATAGAATGGGGAGTGAACGGTCTATTAATGATCGCAGATGGTATCGAAAAAAACGTGATACTCAAAAATAGAACTGGCCGCCTGCTGCAACTGAACAAAACGACTATCAAATGAACAATCAATAAAATCATAAGTACGTTACTACCGCAAGTGAAGGATTGTTATTGTTGCTTGCTAAGGCAGCAACTTCCAACGATAAGATAGAACTAAGAATAGAACATCGCATATCCCAATGTGTTGCCAACGTAATCACAAAAATGGTATACTTTCTCTAAAGGAAGGAAGTGATTTCATGACTATGTCACGACTGAATATTCGGATTGATGGCGATCTGAAAGAGCAAGCAAAAGAAGTTTACAACGATATGGGAATGGATTTAACTACAGCTGTTACAATCTTTTTAAAGCAAAGTGTGCGAGAACAACGTTTACCTTTCCAACCAAGTAGAGAACCGATTGAGAACGTTATCGCTCGCTATGAGGTTGAAAACGGATTGACAACAAAGGTTGATTCAGTAGAAGAATTGATGGAGAAGCTGGATGCTGAAGATTGAGTACACGTCCATATTCAAAAAAGATTTCAAAAGAATGATGAAAAAACACTACGATATGAGAAAGTTGGAAAAAGTAGTTAAGTTGCTCGTCACAAATAATCAAGAACAATTAAGAAGAAAATATAGAGATCACGCTCTAAAAGGAAACTGGAAAGGCTATAGAGAGCTGCATTTAGATAAAGACTGGTTATTGATTTATAAGATTGATGACAAAAATATTATCTTAACTATGACAAGAACAGGAAGCCATGATGAACTTTTGTAATCTAAAAAATGGTATTCAGGTGTACAGAAAATGGTCCGTTTCTGTACACTATTTTTAGTGACTCATTTTTTAAAATCTTGGTCATTTTCGTGTCAATAAACCCGTCACAAAATCTATCGCGCTATCGCGATGTGCTGCTGAGAGAAGCACGAGGCGGGATCATTCGCGGCTTGACGATCGCCATGATCGGGCTGATCGGCGCTACCGCGATGGCGGGCTTGGTCGGCGCCGGCGGACTAGGCAACATCGCCTACCAATACGGCTTTTTAAGAAACGAGCCGGCGGTGATGTACACGACGATCATCCTCTTGATCGTCTTGGTCCAGATCGTACAGTCCTTAGGCAATACCGTGGCGAAAAGCTTGGACCGCAGTTAACGAGAACGCAAAAAAAGCCTGTCTACACACCGCTTATGAGGTGGTAGACAGACTTTTTGTTAGCTTCTGAATTGTGCGTCGTAATTAACTCGAATCTGTTGGTTGAAAAGGATAGAATGGGGAGTGAACGGTCTATTAATGATCGCAGATGGTATCGAAAAAAACGTGATACTCAAAAATAGAACTGGCCGCCTGCTGCAACTGAACAAAACGACTATCAAATGAACAATCAATAAAATCATAAGTACGTTACTACCGCAAGTGAAGGATTGTTATTGTTGCTTGCTAAGGCAGCAACTTCCAACGATAAGATAGAACTAAGAATAGAACATCGCATATCCCAATGTGTTGCCAACGTAATCACAAAAATGGTATACTTTCTCTAAAGGAAGGAAGTGATTTCATGACTATGTCACGACTGAATATTCGGATTGATGGCGATCTGAAAGAGCAAGCAAAAGAAGTTTACAACGATATGGGAATGGATTTAACTACAGCTGTTACAATCTTTTTAAAGCAAAGTGTGCGAGAACAACGTTTACCTTTCCAACCAAGTAGAGAACCGATTGAGAACGTTATCGCTCGCTATGAGGTTGAAAACGGATTGACAACAAAGGTTGATTCAGTAGAAGAATTGATGGAGAAGCTGGATGCTGAAGATTGAGTACACGTCCATATTCAAAAAAGATTTCAAAAGAATGATGAAAAAACACTACGATATGAGAAAGTTGGAAAAAGTAGTTAAGTTGCTCGTCACAAATAATCAAGAACAATTAAGAAGAAAATATAGAGATCACGCTCTAAAAGGAAACTGGAAAGGCTATAGAGAGCTGCATTTAGATAAAGACTGGTTATTGATTTATAAGATTGATGACAAAAATATTATCTTAACTATGACAAGAACAGGAAGCCATGATGAACTTTTGTAATCTAAAAAATGGTATTCAGGTGTACAGAAAATGGTCCGTTTCTGTACACTATTTTTAGTGACTCATTTTTTAAAATCTTGGTCATTTTCGTGTCAATAAACCCGTCACAAAATCTATCGCGCTATCGCGATGTGCTGCTGAGAGAAGCACGAGGCGGGATCATTCGCGGCTTGACGATCGCCATGATCGGGCTGATCGGCGCTACCGCGATGGCGGGCTTGGTCGGCGCCGGCGGACTAGGCAACATCGCCTACCAATACGGCTTTTTAAGAAACGAGCCGGCGGTGATGTACACGACGATCATCCTCTTGATCGTCTTGGTCCAGATCGTACAGTCCTTAGGCAATACCGTGGCGAAAAGCTTGGACCGCAGTTAACGAGAACGCAAAAAAAGTCTGTCTACACACCGCTTATGGGGTGGTAGACAGACTTTTTTAGCTTCTGAATTGTGCGTCGTACAGAGCGAGATAGGCGCCGCCCTTTGCCATCAAGGCTTCGTGGGTGCCTTGTTCGACGATCCCATCTGCGCTCACCACGACGATGCGTGTGGCATGCTTGATTGACGCGAGGCGGTGGGCGATGATCATGGTCGTCCGTCCCTTTGCCAAGGTATTCAGCGATTTTTGGATCACCTGCTCCGTTTCCGTATCCAACGCAGAGGTCGCTTCATCCAAAATCAAGATCGGCGGATTTTTTAGAAACATCCGAGCAATGGCGACCCGCTGCTTTTGTCCGCCAGACAGCTTGACGCCTCGTTCCCCGATCTGGGTGTCGATTCCCTCCGGCATCTGGGCGAAAACGCCATCCAAATGAGCCATCGAAGCGGCAGCCAGAATCTCTTCCTCCGTGGCTTCCAAACGGCCATAGGCGATATTTTCCCGAATACTGCCGGGAAACAGAAAGACATCCTGCTGGACGATCCCGATCTGACTCCGCAAAGAAGCCAGCGTCATATCGCGAATATCCATCCCGTCAATCGTGATCCGCCCCTCGGTGACCTCGTAAAAACGCGGCAGCAGGTTGCAAAGCGTCGTCTTCCCAGAGCCGCTCTGCCCGACAAACGCCACCGTTTCTCCCGGCTGGATGTGGAGGTCGATGTGGTGGAGCACCTTTTTGCCGTCCGCATAAGAAAAGGACACGTCGTCATACCGAATGTCCCCAGACAGCTCAGTGACTGCCTGCGCCGTCGGACGATCCGCGATGGCCGGCTGCTTGTCCAGCTCCTCGGTCAAACGGGTGAACCCCGCGATCCCTTTTGGGTAGCTCTCGATCATGGTATTGACCTTTTCGATCGGTCGGACAAAGACATTGGCCAGCAGGATGAACCCGACAAACTGCCCATTCGTCAATTCTCCCTGAATCACGTAATACGAACCAAAGATCAGCGTGAAGAGATTGATCAAGCGAATCAAAAAGTAATTATAGGAAGAACTGACCGCCATCAAACGATAAAAGACGATCTTTGATTTACGGTACGCGTCACTTAACCCGCCGAAGCGATGAAATTCATGCTCCTCATTGGCAAAGGACTGCGTCACGCGAATCCCGCTCACCGACGCCTCCACCCCCGCATTAAACTCCCCGATGTCCTCATAGATCCGGTTATTGACCGAGGTCATCTTCTTATTGAAGAACACGAGTGCCAGCGTGATCAGCGGCAATAACGCAAAGGTCGCCAACGCCAGCTTCACATGGCTCTGAAGCATCAATAAAAATGCCCCCAGCAAGGTCATGATGGTGATGAACACGTCCTCCGGCCCATGATGCGCCACCTCGGAAATCTCAAAAAGATCCGTCGTCAAGCGGCTGATGAGCTTCCCCGTTTTTTGATTGTCGTAATATTCATAGGGCTGCGTCTGAAGGTGGGCAAACAATTCCCGCCGCATATCCGTCTCGATATTGACCCCCAGCTTGTGACCAAAAAAGACCACGATGTATTGCAGCACCGTATTCAGTACATAAAACAGCAAAAGGGCAAAGCAAGCCAGCAAAATCGTGCGGAACTCCCCTTTAGGCATGATTTTGTCGATCACCTGATTGACCGCGACAGGAAAGGCCAGCTCCAATAAGCCCGCAAAAACTGCGCAGGTAAAATCTAATAGGAATAATTTCTTATAGGGACGATAGTAGCTGAAAAAGCGCGTAATCTGTTTAGACATCTTCTCTCTCCTTACATAGTTTTCTAAGGAGTGGGAGACTCCCGAATCCTTTAGTCCCTCGATTATAACAAAACCCGCGATCGTTTTGTTTTACGTTATAATAAAAGAGGAGGGGATGTCATGAAAGCCAAAGATTTATTGACGGCCATTCAAGTAGATGCGGAAGGCGAATTGAAGCAGTTGTCTTCGTATACCTATGTTTTTATTGCCGATGGGAAAAAGCTGACGAATCGGATCGAGGTGAAGGTGGAAGAAGGAAAGATCCTTTTGACGAAGCAGCCAAAGGAACTATTGACCGTCGCAGGGTTGATCAAGGTATTGAATGAGGCAAAGGAAGCAGAGATTTATGCAGGAGACTTGTTGGTTTTTGGGTACAAGTTAGCAGATAACGGCATTATCTTAGGGTAAATTTAACATCTAGTTTTAAAAACTAGATTGAATTATCTTGTTAACCATGATATAGTATCTTTAATAAATCAACTGAGGTGATAACGAAATGGAGACACAGTACAACCGAAAATATTTAATCACAAATGAAGTATTAAATGCCGTGACGCATGGAGTGGGCGTCGTTTTGAGCATTATTGGGTTTGTTTTTTTGTTGGGGAAGGCCACTAGCGAGCTGCATTATGTGTCCTTCATTATTTACGGGGTCTCGCTGCTGCTGCTGTTCTTAGCATCGACGTTGTACCACAGTTTGATCTTTACGAAAGCCAAGAAAGTCTTTCAAGTCTTCGATCATTGCTCCATCTATTTATTGATCGCAGGGACCTACACGCCTTACTGCCTGCTCTATATCAAAGGGACGATCGGGATCGTGCTGCTGAGTGTGATCTGGCTGGCGGCGATCGTAGGCATTGTCTGCAAAAGCCTGACGCTAAGCAAAGTCAAATCGGTGTCGAAGCTTTCTACTATTATATATAACGTGATGGGGTGGGCCGTCGTGATCGCTCTGCCAAGCCTGTACCACAGTGTCGGGCTGAAGGGGTTATTGCTGCTAGTCGCAGGCGGTGTCGCCTATACCGTAGGGTCGCTTTTCTACAGCATGAAAAACCGCCGGTATATGCACGTGGTCTGGCACTTATTCGTGATGCTGGGTGCGATGCTGATGTTCTTCTCGATCTATCTATAAGAAAATAGCCGCCTTCTATTTAAAAAAAGGCAGCCAAAAAATGATGATTCCTGTCAAAGGGATCATCATTTTTTTTATGAAGAATACCTGCGGCAATAAGATAAAAAAACGCAGGCAGCTTCGTTATGGATCGCGGCCCCTCAGCCAATGGTTGAAGAGGGCAACGATCACGCCCATGACGATCGGGGCGAGTAGATAGCGGGTCAGTTCGCTCAAGCAGATTACCTCCTTTCACAGTGGGGGTGCTGCCAAGAGCGATGAGCCCTGCGTAAAAAGATGTCCGTTCAAAGAGACGCGCCTATTTATACGGCGAGTTATTCCCACTGTTTCTTGCGGAGCAGTCGAGAAAGCAAGCCTCTTCGACTGCGTGAGGGTGAAGGCGGCGGTTCTGATTGCTGTATCGAAGGGGCCTGTTCCACAGCCACGGGAGGGGGCATCTGGCTCGTACCAGATGCGAGGTGTTCATTTCCGATGGGTGGTGCAGGTACTATTAATGACGTTTGGCGAATTGGCGAATTAGCTCCCGGGATTGTCGAAAATACAGGTCCTTTCGCAGCAGATGTCTCAGAAGCCGCTTGCTCTTCAGACGTGTCCACGACGTCTGTGCCCTCGGTAGCTGGATTAGAGTCAATAGCTAAGACACTTTTTACGAGAGATTTTTTATGTTAAGCAGCCAGTATCTTTTTCTCAAATTCAACCGGAGACAGATAGGCTAAAGCACTGTGAATTCTGCGGTTGTTATGAAATCCTTGAACGTAACTGAAAATTTGTCGCCTTGCTTCTTCAAAAGTTTGATATGTTGGTCGTTGGTACACATATTCTTTCTTCAATAATGCATGGAATGATTCAATTCCTGCGTTATCGTAGGGACAGCCTTTAAGGCTGTAGGAATGGGTGATAGTTAATTCTTTCAGCCGTTCTTTATATTCATTACTTGTATACTGCGACCCTAAATCGGTATGCAAAATCAGCCCATTTTCAACATTTCTATTTGAAACAGCGTCCTCAAGGGCTTTTCCTACAATAACAGTCGTCATATTACGATCAAAGTGATAACCGATAATTTTTCTTGAATGAAGGTCCTTGATAGTTGAAAGATAGCACCATCCATCGTCTAACGTATGGATGTATGTGATATCAGCTACCCATTTCTGATTCAACCTAGTAGTGGAAAAATCTTGTTTCAATAAATTTTGATAGTTTTTCAAGAGTATCTTGGCAGGCTTACCTACTTTGAATTTCTTAATGACAATAGATTGGATCTTTTGACGCCTCGTTGATCTCTGAATACATTTCGTGCTGATTTTTCGATAGTCTGAATAGTTTTGTGCGAGTATTCAATGAATTTTCCCAGCACCGCAGACACGACCACTTTCGTGGTAGACACGGAGGACTCGACGATCCAACAAAGCTTGTTCGTTAGCTCTTTTGGAGAGGGTCGGATTAATTTTACGATAGTACACAGCTCTAGATATGCCCAGCAGACGACACATTTTTGACACACTGTGATGGTCTGCTTTGCATTCTTGACTTATGAATTCAATGATTTCTATTTCTTTGCCAACAGGCCGAGTGCCTTTTTTAAGATAAGGAGTTCCTCGTCTTTTTCTTTTAATTGTTTTTTTAAAGCTTTAGCTTCGTCGGGAGTAAGTCCGGCAGGACTTATTCTGGTTGTACCTTGAACCCACTTTAGTAATAGTAAAATATCCAACTTCATATTCTAAGAATAATTGTCGTACTGATTTTCCTTGTTTGTGCAACTCTAAAATCGTTTCTTTAAATTCTTTTGTGTAGCGTTTTGGCATAACGAGACACCTTACTTTGAGATTAGTTTACCTTCTCTCAAAATCTGTCTCAACTTCTATCCTATATCCAAAGAAACAGTCTCAGAAGACATCTTGGATGAAGAAGAAGAGACGGTATTATTCGATAGCGACAGGGAATCTTTTGACCTCTCAGAGGTTGAGCCTCCCTATGATGTCGAAGTCACGCTACAATTTGTTGAAACTGAAGGAGAGGATATTCAACTCGAAGATCTTTCAAGAATAATAGACGGGGCAAAAGCTGAAGAGTAAAAAAACAGCTCTCTCAGTACACTCGAGCAAGCTGTTTGAAGGTTGAATGGATAAAAAAACGGTAGTTATTAGTTGCGTATTAAGAACTTATAAGTAAAGCAATTCAAATATCACTAGATTCCATTTTCAATATTTTGGTAAATACATCTATATAGTCCTTTTTATTGTTTGATCGTGAAAGTAATTCAATCAAGTTTGCTGTGTCATTTTCAGTTGACTCGAAAGCAGAAAAAAATTCAATAAAGCTAACATTTAGTCCATCAAGTAATTTAACTAATGTTTCAATAGAGATATTTCTTCCTTTAGTTTCAAGTGTTCCAATTAATACAACGCTTACTCCTGATATTTCAGCTAACTTTTCTTGAGTCAATTTTTTTATTTTCCGTAACTCTCTAATTCTTTTACCAATTTTTGCTGCATCTAATTCTTCCATACTCCACCAGTTCCATCTGTTTCTTCTAATTCTATAGCAATTAAATTATCACTTGTATTAACTATAGTGTTGTTTTTTGCTTTATAAAAAACACTATATGTTGACTTCTGGTTTTAGATTGGTATACTATAGATATATTAAGAATAGATCTAGAAGGAAGTGAGACTTATGAATCAACACGCAATCAACTATGAAACGTTGAAGCATCTTTCGTATATTCGCTTCGGTTACAAAATTGGTCGAGGATGGTACGCAATTTTAATTACCGCTGAAAAAGAATTATCTGACTTAGGACATTCAATTAGAAATGTAAAGCGAGTGGATGGTGCACTAATAATTTCAATTGAAAGAAAATCAGAGGATATGTCATCTGAAGTTCAACAAATTTTGTACAAAGCTGAACTCGCAAGTGAAATGACTTGTGAATGGTGTGGTAGTTATTCAGTAGCACAGACTATGGTTGATAATGAAACATATACAATTTGTGAAGACTGTCAAGACAGTTGTGAAAGCTTAGCGGGAATAGAGAAAAGAATACTTTTACAAAAGATTCATGATTTAGAACGGATGAACTACTTTATGAGAAATGAGTTGACTGTTCAAAAAGTCAAATCAGAGCACTATAAAATGGGTCTTGAGCAATACAAAATGAGATCAGAGAAATTGTGTAAACAATTAAGAAAAAATGGGAGAAAACCATCTTTATTTAGTGATGAAATGAAGCAATAACAGAGTAAAGAATATTCAAATCCAGGTATTCTTTTGGATTACTGAATAGATTGTACTAATAGGATTTCAAGGAGGAAATTATGGAAAGACGAAAGAATGTAATGAAAAAGAAGAATATGGAGAAAAAACGATTTTTAAACAAAAAAATGAAAATGAGCTTACTTATTAGTCCAGTAGTACTGAGTGGGATTCTATTAGCTGGGATACAGTCCACTAAGGCATCCGCAGCTGATGGTAAATGGGAAGCACGATCAATTGATCAAATCAAAAAAGATGTTGAAGGGAAAAAAGAATATACTATTGTCTGGGGAGACACGTTAAGCGGTATTTCATTGGCAACGAACATTGCCATGGACAAATTAGCTTCGTTGAATGGCATTGGAAATTACAATTTGATTTATGCAGGAAACAAGTTGGTGTTTGAAGGTAACGTAGTGACTGTTCAAAATCAAAATGGTGTCATAACGGATCAACAATCTATTACTGAAGCGGATAAGGTAGTACCTAATCAACCAATTGGTGAATCTGTCAGTCAGCCTTCACAGGTTACAGATGCTGCTTCGGGTACACAGAATCCATCTACTGTTGAATCGACTGATACTGGTGCATCTAAACCATCTGGTACTGAAGATAGTAAGGGGAATGGATCAACAAACAATGAAAATTCGTCTAATGGAACCCCTAATGATGGAGAGGGAATAAATGTCACTCCAACACCAGACCCAACGCCTGCTCCGATACCAACACCAAAACCAGAGCCGCAAGTTCAATATACCGTGTGGTATTACGTCTCCGAAGGGGATGACCAATCAACAAATATTGAAAAGGGAGCGCATTTGTTTTCATCAGAAGCAGAAGCAACTACCTTTATTGAAGGGTACGCAGACAATTTATTGATGCAAGGAATTACAGGAAGTTATGGCGTAATGTCCTGGGAGTAGACGCGCTCATTAACTGTTCATAAGAAATACTATATTAAAAAAATAGATAGTTTAGACTGTGGATGCCATTCAGTTTTTGAATGGTACCCACAGTTTTTCTCTAGTTGATTTATGAAAGATCTAATCAGTAGAAAAGAATTTATTTCTTAATGTGAACTAAATGAACTACCTAAATAAATAGAGAAAAATTATTTTTATTGGTTTTTCAAAGTATTACTAAGAGAATAGGATTAGTTAAGATTGCTTATTTCTACTGCCTTATTCTTACGATCATTTTCTTCAATTTGATTGAATAAAAAAACAATAAAAAACCGAGGATAGTGGATAAATTTGATGTAATTAATGATGGTTTGTTCTACCCTATCAAGAATTGAGTTTAAATAGATCAGCAAATTAATTGTCATGTTCTCAGAATTTTGTGAAAAAAATAGTGTCTAAGGGTAGATGAATCATCCTTCATAAAAGAGGATATTATGTACTGAAAGGAAGCTGTAAATCAATAGAAGCATTGATTGTTTTTGCATTTATGTGTATCTTTTATATTAATATAAAAGATACATAAGAGGGTGAATGGTATGAGGAATGATGACGCAGACAAGAAGAAGGAAAATACTTATGACTTGTTGCTGAAATTAACTAAAAAAAATGGACCAGGATTTATGATATATGCTGGAAGTGATGAGGAGATTCATAGTCTTTTATTTTCATGGATAGACGTGGCAGAAGGCTTGAAAAAAGAAAATAGGAAGTTAAGAAAGATTCACCTCCAAAATAAAAAAACATATAAAGAAAGAATTGAAAAACTCGAGAGGGAATGTAATGAAGAAAAAGAGAGAGCAGATAGACTAGAAAATGAACTCGAAAGAGTGAAAGGAAAATTGAAAAAAAGAAGTGAAGAGGAAATAGCGTTTTATAATAGAGCGTTAGATTTAGAGGATCAGCTAAATAGAAAAAAGAAAATTCTCGATTTAAAAGAATATGATAGTGATCAAAAAATTGCGAACTCTGCTCAAGTGTATAATAAAAAGATTAGTAATTTAAAAAGTGAGATACTCGTTCAAAAGAAGAAGATTAGGGAGTTAGAAACTATAAAACCATTTTTTCACCAAAAGAAAAGAACGGGGGAAGGGCTGAATCCAGAAGATAAAAAAAATACCCTTGATAGTAAGAGGCGTGGTGGCTGTCAATTGACCGATAAGCAAATTGAACGGTTATTGCTTATCTATAAAGAAAAGGAACGTGTTCCGATAACTGAAGCAATAAGCAAGTTAGCAATTACACGCAGAACCTATTACAGAGTGATCAATCTAAATTACAAATACGAAGAAACCAGGGATAGAATTACAAAGATTGCGTTTGATCTCGGTGTAGTTTTACCTGAAAAAGGGAAATAATCTGTGTCGGTGCGTTGGATATATCAAAGTGGATTACTAAGAAAAAGCTACGGAGAAGTGATGAAGTGCGCCCCTTGAGTTAGACCAGAAAATCTAACTTAAGGGGTGGAAATGTCAAGAAAAACTGGACATTAAGTTAAGGGATTTTGTTGGAATGGCAAGACTTTTATGAACAAAAAGATAAGTTAATTTGGGGCCTGCAACATTTTAGTTAACATTCGGTTAGATTACTTATTTTCTTCGCCTCAAATTGTCGAGGAGTCATCATAAATTTTGTATGGATTCTTTTATTTGGATAATAGTCCTCTAAATAATCTTGAATCAACACCTTCATCTCTAGTTTACTTTTATGCTTATTGGGTTCGATTAATTCTCGTTTGATCGATCGATGAAACGATTCGATTACCGCATTGTCAACAGGTGTCCCAGGTTGGCTCATTGAATGTATGATGTGGTGGTCGGTCAACAGCTCTTGATAGCTAAGAGACCGATATTGGCTACCTCTATCGGAATGAATTACCGCAGGCAATTCTCCTTTATAAATTTTTAATGGATGGATGACAATTTCTTTTTTCATGTTTGAATCCAGCATATAGCAACGTGGAATACGAGTTGCTAAGTCAATGTAGGTGGACAAATAGAGGCGACCGTCATTACAAGGAATGTAAGTAATATCTGTCACCCAAACAGCATCAATTTGGCTCTGTTCAAATTGTCGATTCAATAAATTTTCTTTTACTATTTCTTCGATTGCTTTTCCTCTGCCATAAGAAGGTTGGCGTCGATGAAATCCTTTTGCACATAAATTCATTCCACGCATAAGGACCGCCACAACACGTTTATTAGTCTCTATTCCTTCATCGTAAAGTTGTTGAGCGATTCTTGGAGATCCGTATCGACCTTTGTGTTCGTAGAACACTCGCTTAATATTCTGTTTTAAAAAATCATGGCGGAGTTGAGTCCTATTGGGGCGACGATTCCGCCATAAATAATATCCTTGCCTACTTACATTTAAAATCCTGCACAAAGTTTGAATTGAATATTGTTGATGATGTTTGTGAACAAACTCAAAACGAACTACTTTTTTTGCTTCACAAACGTGTCGAACTTTTTTAGAATTTCATTTTCCTCTGTTAGCCGTTTATTTTTTTGTTCAAGAATGTAGAAATCTGCTTTATCAGGTAATCTTTTTCCTTTTCCAGCAAAAGCATTTTTCCCGTATCGACGATATTCTGAAACCCATCGGGAAATGGTTGGACGAGAGATATTGTATTCTTCAGCGATTCCCTTGGTAGTTACTTTTTTCTCAAGGAGATCCTGTGAAATCTTTAGTTTAAATTCACGATCATATGTTTTTCTCAATAGAGTTCATTCCTTCCGGTAACGTAACTGGTAGTCAAGAAAAGTGTATCATAGCCCGTGTCCTCAGATAGTGATGACTATTTAGAAGCGTTGTATAATGCACGAGGTATCACCTTTACACTGTATGAGCTAAACCAAAAAGATACCGTTAGTGATGATTACGTTAGAAATTATAAGGAAATCAAGCTTTCCAAGGGTTCCGCGTATCTCTTTGAACAATTAGACCCTTTTGAGGAGTTAGAGGCGAGAGTAGAGAGTAGCGAGAAAATTCTTTGAACAGCAAAATAAGTTTGTTGAGCTGAAATGCTATGGCGATATTTCGGAAAAAGAAATCACGAAGGTCCTTGATCAGCTTTCCCTTGTCAATGTGGCAACCGAGGAAGAAGCGACGGAAACGATCGAATACCTGACTCCCGAGGATGAAGCAGAACGGATGGGAACTGTTGACCCAATGATCTTAGACAGCAACAACAAAAAGGAAGTCGTCCAGCTCAATGAAGCGATCCAAACGATGGATATCTACGGTACGCCCGTGCAAGAAATCACTGCAACCAAGGTAACACTTAGCGATACGATCGCTCCGAAATACTTGTCGATCTTAAAGAAGCAAGTGAAAGCAGGAACGTATACTGAACAGGAATTTGGCGAAAAATGGGACAAAAAAGGCACGCTTCAACCGATCACAGCGACAGAATACAGCTATGGTGATGGAAAAAATACCACGAATAAAAAAATCAGAGAAGTGGACATACAACCTAAATACCTAGAAATCGAACTCAAGTCAAGAATATACAGGAAGAAACGATTGATGGTGGACTTATACTTCCGCAGATAGAACAGTTAGCCAAAGAAGGAACGACCATTACGGATTTACCGAAAGAGACGACTCTGGTTCAAAAGGATTCATCAGATTCTTACCGCTATATAGCCGGCTCCGTAAGTCCATTACCGACAACGGTTGGAAAAATCGTTGATGATCTTGTCGTCGAAGCAGACCCAGAGGAACAACCCATTGCTCCCGGCGAAACAGCCACCGTTACTGTTGGCTATATTTTAGCAAGAGAAAACTACAGCAATCTCTTCTTAAACCTGAACGCCTATTCACCAGGAAATCGCTATATTCAGTTAACGCAGTAACCCAAATCTCTCAAAGGCAAAAGGACCACATTTCGAGTCAATAGAAATGTGGTCCTTGTTGATGCTATCGAGTGTTTGGCGAGTGCTCTCGTAATTTGAACCTATTAGTTACACTAAACCTGTAGCGAAATCCCTCGTCAATACTTATGAGTAGCATTCATAAAAAATTCGATTGATTTCCCCCTCAAAAACCTAATTGTTTTCTTTAAAATAGTGCTATTATGGAATGATAACTACCGAAATAGCAAGAAACGAAGAGCGTTTGAATGTAAAAAATGAGGCTATAATTGCCGAATATTTTAGAACAGAGGATGATATCATGGATTATTATTTTGAGAAGGCCTTAGAAATAGATGTTTCTGACATAGTTCAAATAATTGAAGACAGAATTGAGTGGATGAACAAGGAAGAGATCCATCAGTGGAACGAAACCAAATACTTCGACGTATACCCTCAATCCTACTTCTGTAAACTTGTAAAACAAGGGGAACTATTTGTACTCAGATCAAGATCAAAAGGGACAATAGTAGGAGTTGCGGCGCTGTTTACAGAGGACCCAAGATGGGAGAAGGTCAGCAAAGAACCATCCTATTATGTGCATCATCTTGCAACGGCATTAAATAAACCGGGTTTAGGGAAATTGCTATTAAAATTTATTGAAATGAAGGCGGAAAAAGACCATAGGACTGTTCGCTTAGATTGTGCAAAAGATAATTCGTTTTTGAATACTTATTATTCAGAGTTAGGTTACCGTCATGTAGGAACTTGTGTAGATGGACTGTACACAGGAAATCTCAGACAAAAAAGGCTTGGATGAATTAAGGAAAATAAAAAAATCTGTTAGTAGACTTCAAGGTCAACTAACAGATTTTTATTCTTAAAATAGTAAGAGCTTACCCTCACTAAACACCGGTTACATCACAGGGAAGATCAAATTACCGACCGTCTACAGTGCATCTGGTTCATTTGATTCCTTCATTTCGATTGTGTGGGGAAACGCTGGTTCATCGCTTCTACATATTTTCTTTGTTCGATCATGAAATTGACCGCGAAAACCGCACACAATGCGTATAGGAAGATGTTGACTTGTTCAGATAAATGAGGCAGCAAAATGTTTGGAATGATCATGATTAGAAACGAAGCAAATGCCCAGATCCAACGATGAACTCGAACTCCTTTTTTTTCCAACTTGTTTAATGAGAACTGACTGATCGTCAATACCACTAAGAAAAATGCAAATACGATAAACCAATACATAGTTTCGCCATCCTTTCTTCGAAAAACGAGTTATTCAGCAGCACTTGTTTCAACTTGCGCCATTTCGTCTTGAACCATCTTTTTGTCATATGCCTTTACAAATGGATAGTAAATGATTCCCGCAACGAGTAAGTTCACAAGGATCAGTACCACGACGCGCCAATCATTTCCGGCACTCAGAAAGCCACCGATCGGAGCGGGCAGCGTCCACGCTTGATAGGTGCTAAACCCGTTGACAAGACCGAATTTTATGGCGGAATAGGAGATCGTCGTTAATACTAACGGTACTAGATTGAAGGGGATGAACATGTACGGATTCAGAATCATTGGTGCACCGAACATCATCGGCTCATTGATATTAAAAATCCCGGGAATCAAGGTGAAGCGTCCGACTTCTTTTAAAAATTTTGACCGACAAATGAACAGGAACAACACAGCAACTACGATCGTTGCACCTGCTCCGCCAATGGTCACTGTCCATTGGTAAAATTGTTCCGGTGCTATATAAGGCAGCTCTGTCGCAGGTGTTCCTGAGGCAAGAGCTTTTGCATTATCATCTAGCATTACTAGCCAAATTGGACGGATGACCGACCCGACAATACTCATCCCGTGTATCCCGAATGACCACAATAAATGGATGAAGAACATTGGCAGTAAAGCACCGAACAGGTTATTTCCTAGCAAACCAGTGATTGGTTTGAACATGGCCATCAGTGCAGAATTCACATCGAATCCGATGATATCGCGAATGATCCATAACGTGATCAGCACAACGGCTCCGGGGATCAACGCTTCAAAAGAACGTGCGACTGCCGGTGGTACTTGTTCAGGCATCTTGATCGTGATTTTTTTATTGGTGAAGAAACGGTACACTTCAACAGAGAAAATCATTGCTAAAATACCAGAGAACATGCCGGAAGCACCTAATGATGCCATTGGCAAAACGAATCCTAACGGTGCATCTGCTGGCGTGGTCACATTCACAGGCATCTGTAACATGAAGAAGGCACCCAAGGACAACACTCCACCGGTTGTCGGGTCAAGCTTGTAGGATTTCGCAAGGTCAGATCCCATGATAAAGGTCGCGTAGATAGCCATTAATCCCATCGTCATGCGGAAGGGCAGAGCGATGGTTTCACTATAAGGGGCCAATAAATCTGCGATTGGTTTATAAGGAATATTTACAAAAATTAGAAAGAAGCTGCCGATCAAAATGAGAGACAACGTCGACACGACCCCATTACGTATTGCTAATAGGTGTCGTTGTGTCCCTAATTTAGACATTGGCGGCACAAGTTTTTCTTCAATGATCTTCATGAATCTATCCATGGTAAGTCTCCTTTTTCATTTTAATGTATTTATTTTTCCTGTCAGAAAAATAAGTTTGCTTTTCAAGCCGTATACCATCCAACTAGGAGGGTTCCTGTTTGTCTGCTTGAAAAAGATTGGGATCGTTCTAACTGATAAACTGTTAAAAGTTGGACTGGCATCCTTTTTTGCAACTCTGTATTCTTTATTTTTTATAGAAATTTTTCTTATAGTTTTTCACTAGTTTTGACGATTGCTCTAATTTGGAAATACTGGTTTCATAATATCGACTGACATAATCGTAAAAAATAATATCAATAGCCATAAACTGTAACATCAGCGAATCTGTTGCAGCGATCTTCCCTGGTAACTCGATCGGTTGACTCGTGTGAATGTCAATGTCCCCGAGTTCAGAGATTGTGCTGCTGCCTTTTTTGGTCATCGTAATGGTCGCAACATTCTGTTCTTTCGCAATCTTCAGCGCATGCACCGCTTCTGGCGTTTCGCCTGAATTCGATATGACCCACAAGAGATCGTCCTTGCTTGCATTTGCCACTATTGGAAGGATGTCGTTTAGATTATTAAACGTGCTGACGATCGTTCCAATGCTTCCCCACTTTTGGGCGATATCTTGAGCGACTAAATTCGATGCGCCTACGCCAAAAACCAATAAACGCGTCGTCCGAGCAACTAATTGGCTTAGTTGACTGATTTGCGCATCTTCCAGTTCTTCTACGGTTTCAGCTAATGAACTTTGAACGTTTAGTAATAATCGCTCTTTGATTGAATGGATTGCCTCATTTTTTCGCACTTCTGGTTGTATTTTTTGGCTTAATTCACCGCTGCTTAAATCCGCGGATAATTCAATTTTAAGTTGCGGGAATCCATATACCTTCAACCGTTTACACAAACGAATGACTGCCGCACTGCTTGAATTGGCCGCTGTCGCTACTTGTTGCGCGGTCATTTTCAACACTTCTTCTGGTTGATCCAGAATGAATTGCGCGATTTTTAACTCGGATTTTGAAAAAGCATCTTTTTGTTCTTGAATTTTAGCAAAAATCGGCATTCTTGTTCCTCCCATGCTCTCTTACCGTAATCTATTGACCTCCTTCTCTTCATCTTTCTTCTCATTCCCCTTTTTAGAAATTCGATTTCATTTCTTCAATGTTATTGAAATAAAATTTCATTTCAGATATAATGTAAACGTATTCTTATTCCATGTCAAGTTTTTTGGAGGAAAAATTTATGCAGTATAAAATTGGAATTGATAGTGGCGGAACACACATTACCGCTCAAGCATATACATCAAATAAGGAATTGATCGCCGAGACAACAGCCGGACCTGGAAACAGCTTCGTTGATACTAATCAGACAAAGAGAAATATTTTGGCTGCTTTAGATAAACTCTTTGAAGAATTACCAGTTAACAAGTGCGAATTGATCTTAGCTGGTGTTGCGGGTAGTCAAAGCGCTGGAAATCAGAAAGAACTTGCTGAATATATTGAAAAAAAAGTACAGCGACCAACTATCGTGCTTTCCGATGCTGAACTCGCACTGTTGAAAGGTCTGCAAGGGTCTAATGGACTATTGGTTATCGCGGGGATAGGCTCGATCGTTTTGGGCCGCTTTAATCAGACACCTTATCGAGCGGGCGGCTGGGGACAGTTATTAGGGGATCAAGGAAGTGCCTATGATATGGTACGGCAGGCGTTTAAAGGGATGCTGAAAGAATCAGACCGAGGACAAGTGGGGGAATTAACGGCATTGATTTTACCGATTATCGGTGTGAAGGATATTTTTGAAGCTGTGCATTTGTTCAATCGTCTTTCCCGCAACGAACTGGCTGCTTATGGAAAAGAGTTTGCCGAACACGGTGATCAAAACGAAGCATTCCAAGCAATCATGAAAAAATCTGGAGAGCAGTTAGCAGAACAAGCTTTAGATATATTAGATCGGGCGGGGTCATTAGGAAGTCAAAGCAAGATCGCTATCAGTGGTTCAGTTTTGACACACAATCTAGTTGTTCAAAAAAGTTTTGAACAAACAATTAAACAACACTATCCTGAAGTAACCATTATTCCTTTAACAGGAAGTAATGCTTCAGGGGTACTTTATTATGAAGGAGTAGAGCAATCATGACATTCAGACAATTAGGACTCTCGATTTATCCCGACCATAGCGATTTTACAAAGGACAAGCAGTACTTAGAGCTTGGAAAAAAATACGGCTATTCCCGTCTCTTTATGAGTATGCTCGAGGCTGAGGATATTCCTGCAACTAAAGAGAAATTCACTAAAATCGTTGCCGTTGCAAAAGATTTAGGCTATCTGACGATCATCGATATTTCGCCCCGTATTTTTGAAAAATTGAAAATCAGTTATCAGAATCTACGCTTTTTTGCAGAATTAGGTGTCGATGGGATTCGCTTGGATCAAGGATTTGATGGCAATACCGAAGCACTGATCAGTTACAATCCTTATGGGCTGATCATTGAATTGAATATGAGTAATGATGTGGCGTATCTTGAGAATATTTTGAGTTATCAAGCCAATAAACCTTATTTATTCGGTTGTCACAATTTTTACCCGCAAGTGGGCACTGGATTAACTGAGGAATTTTTCTTGGAATGCAGCGAACGCTTTAAAAAGAATGGGATTCATACGGCCGCTTTCGTCGCAAGTCAGCATGGGGAGCAGGGGCCTTGGAATGTCAATGATGGCTTGCCTACCTTAGAAAGTGACCGCCATCTGCCCATCGACGTACAAGCAAAAAAAATATTTGCGACCGGCTTGATCGATGATGTCATTATCGGAAATGCATACGCAACGGAAGAGGAATTGAAAGCCTTGGCAGATGTCGACCGTTATCAACTTCAACTGAAGGTGGATTTTTTAGAAACTACGACTGAGCTAGAATGGAAAATCGCTTGTGAGATGCAGCATTTCCGTCGTGGGGACACCAACGCTTTGGTCGCCCGGTCTACGCAATCACGTGTTATTTATAAGGGAGAGGCGAATCCTCCTCACGACGCCGATGGAGAATTTCAATTTGGAGATGTCGTGATCGGCAATGATCGTTTTGGTATCTATAAAAATGAACTACAGGTTGTTCTGAACCCGCATAAAGATGACCGCAAAAATAAAATTGGGCGGATTGCAGAGAAGGAACTGGCACTCCTTAACTACTTGAAACCTTGGACCAAATTTAAATTTAGCTGATTGGTTCTTGAAAGAAGGCATTAAATGATACGAGCTATTTAGGATGCCGTTTTTCTCGCCGTAACAGACTGGAGAGGAGCCGTTTCCGCGATTTTGGCGGGGAATCCTTCGTTGGATAGGCTGAAATCGCCTCTCTCGTCGCTTCTGTCGGGCTAGTTTTAATGGATTCCGCAGGTGATGCGGACAAAGTTTCATTGGATGATTGCTGAGGCAAAGGAACATTCGGCAGCGTAACAGTCGGAAAGTCGGGCTGATTCTCGTGATTCTTCGCAAACGCAGGCAGTTCCACAGCCTCCACGCGTTTACTCGCAGCACAGCACGCCGTTTCTGTCGGTTCCTCCGCTTCCTCAGAAGAATCCGCGCTTCGGTTAAAAATCTCATGTTCGATCGTCGTCACGATCTTCGCAGTAACGACAGTATCAAAAAGCTTCACGCCGTCCTGTTCAAAAATATCTAGGCTGGTCAATAAATCACAGGCTTCTTTGATGGTTTCCGCGGGCAAGTCGGTGTCAATGTCCTTATAGGTCCATTTGTGCTGTTTGCCGTGTTCGTTGGTAAATGTTGCGACTAATTTGTGGTTCATTTTTTTGCTTCCTTTCTTTATTAGGTCGGGGTAGGGGGGCAGTATATACGTTCATCAAGGTTCGTTCGTTTCATCAGGGCGGACAGTCGAGATAAGGGAACGAACTAACGTCACTGCCTTCTCACCAAAATTCCGCAGCGGGAATACCCGCAGCTTCAAGCTCCGCCATTCAGGCGTCATAAAATAGTCCTGGAAATAATAGAAGAATCGTTTCATCGTTCGCGTCGCTTTCGTTGTCAAAAAAAGCTCACGAATAAGATCCCGCAGAATATGCTTGAATTCCTGTGCGCCCAACGTGCAGCGAACACGCAGCGCTAATGCGTACTGGATCGTCAAACTGCTGTTTTGCGTTTTGTAATAGTGCTCCGAGATTCGCTTCTCAAGATTCTTCGGCGTCATGGAAAAAAGCTGGAGGTGTGTCAAAAGTGTCTCAGCCATCGTATCGTCTCCTTTGGTTTCATATCAACCATACGCCACAAATCAGAAAAACGTCAAAACCGCCAATTTTGCATATCGCCTTCAAATTTGCACGAAAAACCGTCTTCGATTTTTACGAAAAGCTGAGATATCAACCTTCTTGAAAAAAAGACCGCCCAAAACCCTGCAAATTTGAGCCCCAAATGTAATTTTGGCGAATTCCTCGATTTTCTATTTTTTCTCTTTAAGAGGAGGGTGTTACTTTTCGACCGAACATTTTGTATCTAGTCAATCAGCTTATGACCATGTAATTAATTTTTTGAGAACTCCGCCGTAAGATAGGTGTCGCTAGGTAAAGTTTTAAGTACGACAGTTTATGGTAATCTAGTGGAGAAGTTAAAAAGGGTTCAATTGTTTTAAGAACCTTTATATAAAAAATGCGGCTAATGATTGAAAAGTAACGAATCTGATATTTAATCAAAAAAACTCAAGAAAGTAAGAATTCATACAGAAATTGACAAAATATTTTTTATCATGCTATTATGTGCTTATGGATTGTTACCGCTTTACGTGGGCTAGACCTAAACTTTATCTTGAAGGGTAACCATATGTACATTGCAAAAGTAATCAACAATAATATTGTCATTTCTGAAAATGCTGATCAACAAGAAATTGTTGTGATGGGAAAAGGCCTAGGTTTTAAGAAGAAGGCTGGTGACATTATTGATGAAGCGAAGATAGAAAAAGTCTATCTCAGCACTAAAGAGTGGAACGTCAATAAATTAACCCAGTTACTTGCTTCTATCCCAATCGAGTATATTCAAGTGGCAAATGAAATCATCAGCTTCGCGAGAGCATCATTAGGCAAACGGTTGAGTGATAATCTAAACCTAACTTTGACCGATCATATTAATTTTGCAATTGAACGTTACGAACAAGGCATGGAAACTAAAAATGGCCTGCTTTGGGAAATCAAACGTTTTTATAATCATGAATTTTTGATTGGAAAAGAAGCGCTTAATATTATTCAACAACGCTTAGGGATCAAATTTTCTGAAGATGAAGCTGGTTTTATTGCTTTTCATATCGTTAATGCTGAATTAGATATGAATCAGATGAACCAAGTTTCTGAGATGACCAAAATCATTCAAAATGTCTTGAATATCATTAAGTATCACTTCAAAATAGACTTAGATGAATATTCGCTGAATTATGAGCGTTTTATTACGCACTTAAAATTTTTTGTACAGCGCTTGTTCAATGGCACGAAGTTGGATGACAGTGGTACAGCAAGTTTCATGTTTGGCTTGAAGGAACGCTTTCCCAAGGAATATGCTTGTTCGCTAAAAATTAGTGAATATGTGAGTAAAGAATTCGGCCGACCATTGGAAGAAGATGAATTGATTTATTTAACTATCCACATAAAAAGAATAACTACCGAATAGGATTGTTACTGATAATGCAGGCTATACCTGAATGTTCTGAAAAGGGACATTTAGGTATTTTTTTATGCTCAAATTGAAATATTGCAGATACGTAGTTTAAAAAATAGGAGGAAAACCATGAATTACCAAGACTTAGCTACAATAATCGTCGAAAATATCGGAGGAAAAGAAAATATCAAATCACTTACCCATTGCGCAACTCGTCTGCGTTTTGTGTTGAAAGATGATAAAAAGCCTTCAGAAAAAGTTTTAAAAAATACGACTGGAATTATGGGAGTTGTCAATAAAGGTGGACAGTACCAAGTAATTATTGGCAGTGATGTGGGAAATGTCTACAAGGAAATTAATCAAGCGTTTCATTTGTCTGAAGATTCAAGTGAGACAGAAGAAAAAGATGATCGCAGTAAAATTGCAAAAGTGATCGATACTATCACAGGTATTTTTACACCGATTCTGCCAGCAATTACGGCAGCTGGGATGTTAAAAGCAGTCTTATCGCTTCTTGTAGTCTTTAATGTATTGTCAATAGAAGGACAAAGTTATCAGATTTTAAACTTTATGGCAGATGCAGCCTTTTATTTCTTGCCTGTTTTATTGGCGGCTTCTTCAGCCATTAAATTTAAAACCAATATGTATTTAGCAATCATGGTCGGGGGGATTTTATTACACCCAAATTTTGTCAACATGGTGACTACTGCAACGGAAACGGGTGGCTCAATTAGTTTGTTTGGCCTGCCAATTACGGCAGTGAGTTATTCATCATCCGTTATCCCGATTATTTTAGCAGTTTGGTTTATGTCTTATGTGGAACCCATTGCTGATCGTGTATCACCAAAAGTAATTAAATTTTTCAGTAAACCTTTGATTACTATTTTCGTAGTAGGAATCGTCACATTAGTTGCCTTAGGTCCTTTAGGTTATTTGATTTCTTCAGGGATTTCTGCAGCAATCACTGCATTAGAATCCGTGAGTCCTTGGATTGTACCATTGCTAATTGGGACTTTGACACCACTGTTTGTTGCTACAGGAACTCATTATGGTTTAGTTCCGATTGGAATTAATAATCGAATGACTACAGGTTTTGACACGGTTATTTATCCAGGAATGTTGGCATCAAACGTCAGCCAAGGGGCAGCAGCAATTGGCGTGGGTGTGAAATCAAAAGATTCTGCCATCAAACAGTTAGCATTTTCAGCTGGTTTAACCGGACTTTTTGGAATTACTGAACCGGCTTTATATGGGGTCAATTTGAGATTCAAAACACCTTTGTATGCGGCTATGATTGGCGGCGGCGGCGGCGGTCTATTCATGGGAATCATGCGAGTTCGCAACTTTTCAGGTGGTTCGCCAGGTTTATTAACTTTACCAAGTTATATCGGTGACAATACTTTGCGCTATTTTATTAGTGCTTGTATTGGTGCTGGGATTAGTATTGTCATTACATTTATTGCCACTTTGATTTTGTATCGGGACACCGTAGAAGTGGAAGAAGAAACAAAAGAATTAGAGCAAGAATTGGCTAAAGATAAAACAGTTAATATCAATGGCGCACAAATTGTGGCACCAATTAAAGGGCAATTAAAGTCATTGAAAATGGTTGATGATGGCATGTTTTCTGAAGAAATTTTAGGTCAAGGGGTAGCGATTCAACCAGAAGAAGGAAAAGTCGTTTCGCCAGTTGATGGAGTAGTGTCTGCTTTGTTTGATTCAAAGCACGCCATTGGTATCACTAGTGATGATGGGTTAGAAATCTTGATTCATGTTGGGATTGATACGGTTCAATTAAACGGCGAAGGCTATGAATATCATGTTGAAAAGGGTCAAAAAATTACCGTTGGCGATGAATTGATCACGTTTGATTTGGATGGAATTCAAGAAAAGGGCTATAAAGTCATTACACCAGTTGTTATTACGAATTCTCAAGAAGTTGGCGACATTCTTACAGCTAATGAAGGTGCCATTGATTTTGGTGCACAAGTCATTCGAATTATGAGCTAAAAATTAGACGAAGAAAACTAGGAGGAAGTTCATGAGTTTTAGAAAAGATTTTTTATGGGGTGGCGCTACCGCAGCCAATCAATGTGAGGGTGGTTACAATGAGGGGCAGCGAGGCTTAGCGAATGTCGATGTGATCCCTACTGGAGCTGATCGTCGCAAGGTGATCACCGGTCAAAGAAAAATGTTAGCCTTTGAAGATGGCTATTTTTATCCAGCAAAAGAGGCCATCGACATGTACCATCACTATAAAGAAGACATTGCGTTATTTGGCGAAATGGGTTTTAAAACCTATCGTTTATCGATTGGTTGGACGCGGATTTTTCCTAACGGTGATGAAGAACAGCCAAATGAAGAGGGGCTTAAATTTTATGAAGACTTATTTAAAGAGTGTCATAAATATGGGATCGAGCCACTAGTAACGATCACTCATTTTGATTGTCCTATTCACTTGATCAAGGAGTACGGTGGCTGGCGAAATCGTAAAATGATTGATTTTTATGAAAAATTGGTACGAGTATTATTTGATCGTTATAAGGGGTTAGTAAAATATTGGTTGACTTTCAATGAAATCAATATGATTTTACATGCACCGTTCTTAGGAGCCGGTTTAGTTTTTGAAGAAGGCGAAAATCAAGAGCAAGTAAAGTATCAAGCAGCCCACCATGAGTTAGTAGCCAGTGCACTAGCTACGAAAATTGCCCATGAAGTGGATCCAGAAAATCAAGTAGGCTGTATGTTAGCTGCTGGTAGTTACTATCCGTATAGTTGCAACCCTAAAGATGTCTGGGAATCAGTGAAAGGAAATCGCGGCAATTACTTCTTGATCGATGTGCAGTCGAGGGGTGCTTACCCGCCATATGCCCTAAAAGAATTAGAACATAAGGGTGTAGTCATCGAAATGGAAGCCGGTGATTCAGATATATTGAAAGACAATACAGTGGATTTTATTTCTTTTTCTTATTATGCTTCTCGAGTAGCTGCGGATGAGAATTCTGGGGTTGAAAAAACAGCAGGGAATCTTTTTCCAACTATTAAAAATCCATATTTGGAAACGTCAGAGTGGGGCTGGCAAATTGATCCTCTAGGTTTACGAATTACAATGAATGACTTGTTTGATCGCTATCAAAAGCCATTATTTATCGTGGAGAATGGGTTAGGTGCTGTCGATGAAGTGATGGATGATGGCACCATTAACGATGATTATCGAATCTCTTATCTGAAAGCTCATCTTCAGGCAATGAAAAATGCTGTTGAAGAAGATGGTGTCGACCTGATGGGTTACACTTCTTGGGGCTGTATCGATTTAGTATCAGCAGGCACAGGCGAAATGAAAAAACGCTATGGTTTCATTTATGTTGATCGGGATAATGAAGGCAAGGGCACGTTGAAACGTAGTCGTAAAAAATCTTTCGAGTGGTACAAGCAAGTCATCGCTTCCAACGGTGAAAACTTAGATTAAGCGATGATGTCAGCCGGGAGATAAAATTGTCAAAAGTAGTTACTAAAAAAAATATTAGTATTTTTAATAACGAAATGTAGAAAAATAGCTGAGACAATTATTATGAGGGGGAAAAATCGCTCATAATAATTGTCTCATTTAGTGATTTTGAGAAAGATTTGACCTAGGGAAGAGTATATACAGTACGTTGCTTTCCCACCAGCAAATCATCAGGAATAAAAATTAGGAGAAATTATAAATGAGTCATTTTCAGAGTTTATTTTTGTTTAACAAAAGTAATGATACTTTTTTTCGCCCGTTAGGCTCGGGATTGTCAATTGCCATTCCGATACTGCTTTCCTTTTTTCTAAAGGACATTCAAGTTGCTTCATTAGGTGTAATGGGGTCATTTGCGTATTTGTCCTTTCAAAGGAGATCCGTTTTATATAATGTTCAAGCAATTTGTGTGCATGGAATTCTACTATTTCTTTCTTTTTCATTAGGGCTGTATGCCGCCTCTATTTCTTGGGCAATTCCTCTCATTATCAGTGCTATTTCTTTTACAGCATTTATACTAACGAAAATGTATCAAATCCCTAAACCCAGTTATTCTTTCATCATTATGCTATTTGCTACAGGAATTACGTTACCTGAGACACATCATGTAGTGCAAACCAGCTATTATTTACTTTTTGGAATTGTTGGAGCCATTATCTCTGGTCTTTTGGTTTCTTTCATCGAGAGGCTACCGTTAAAGACGAGTGTTAACCCCCACGAGAGACTGAGTTTCAAAGATAAATATTATGTGACTATTTATGAGTTTCCAGATTTGTTTATTAAAGCCATCAATTTTTCGACGATTCTTTTTTTAACGGCCTATATTTCATATTTATTAAGAGATTATAGTGGTCAATGGATACTAATATCTGCCTCTTCCGTACTTGCTGGAGAATATACACAGAAAATAAAGGAACGCTCACTCCACCGAATTATTGGGACAATCCTTGGGCTAATGGTCGGGTTTTTATTGATTGCTCTTGATTTTCCAAACTTTGTCAATCTTATATTGTTGATTCCTTTAAACATTGGTGTTGAGTACTTCATGTCGCGTAATTACGCTGTTGCCAATGTATTCATTAATCCGCAAGTCCTTCTTTTAGTCAGTTTAGTATCAACGACAGACAAATATAATTTTGTTTATTATCGTTTTATCAGCTTAATTATAGGGGTTAGCCTGACAATTGTCTTAGTCCTCATTTTCGACTACAGCTTGAAAATCTTTAGAAGGGATTATTAAGAACAATTGACTACGAAAAGGAACTTTAGTAACTATCAAAGGGAGTGGACATAGTATAGAAGGCTTTTCAAAAATAGTTATTACTTATAAGATAACTCATGCGAATAGTTTAAGAGATAAATTCAGTCTTTGAGGAAACACTCTAAAAGCAGATGCCCAATTGTGTCAGCCATGATAGGAGACTTGGGATAACCAATTTTACATAATTGACACTTTGTATGACCTCTAAGGAATGGATGTTTTATTATTTTTAGCTTTCGTTTCAACTTAAAGAAGAGTAGCTGCAAATCAGAGTCCATGCTCAATATAAGAGAGTGGGATCTGATTTTTTTGTTTTCTAATTTCGCACAAAATTAACTGAATTGATTTTTCACCACTAGCTTTCCTGTTGATAGTTCTACGTAAAATGAGCGTTAACGTTGACAAGTGTAAACGTTAATTATAAATTAAATGAAACAGATTACAGTTGTAAACGAAAAAAATAACTAGACGGATAAGGGAGAAAATAGATGGTAAAAATAGCAGTGGTCGGAGGTCACGGCCAGGTCGGGCAAGGAATCGTCAGGGAATTAACGAGTCAAGGACATTCTGTTGTTTTGATGGGAAGAAATGTACAGAAGATGGAGGCATTCGCAGGACTTTTTTCACCTGTTTTAGAGCAGCGTGAAGTAGACCTGACCAAAGCGGTCAGTCCTGAAACACTAGCAGATCTTGATATGGTAATTGTTTGTTTGGATCAAACAGACACGCGATTTATCGAACAGTGCCAACAATCAGGCATTGATTATTTAGATATCAGTGCAAATAGTGATTTTTTGAAGAAAGTTGATTCACTGCCTACTCCTAAAAAAAGCAAGCGAGTCATTGGGGTAGGTTTGGCACCCGGCATTACTAATCTGGCCGCCGCTGCGTATGTTCAAAGAGAACCGGCAGCTCAAACGATAGTAATTGATGTCCTTTTAGGAATAGGCGATCGACATGGGGAAGCAGCAGTAAAATGGACCTTTGAGCAGTTGAATCGTACGTATGTACATCCTCAGTGGTCACCAACAACTGAAAATTTTGTCTATGGTCGAAAGACGGATTTCGGGCCGTCGCTTGGGACACGTCGCAGTGCCAATTTTGATTTTGCCGATCAGCATATGCTTTTTGCGGCAGATCCTTCACGCAAGTACGCAACTTTTCTTGGTTTCGATCAAAATTGGTTGACGGCATTGTTACAAATAATAAAAAAAGCGGGACTAGCAAAGCTTTTTAAAAATCCAAGGGTATTAAAGAGTCTCGTATGGTTTATGCAGCGGGGAATGGTCGGGGATCGTTCATTCGTTGTAAAAGTATCCAACGGGCACGTTGAAGATCCTAAAAAAATCGTTCTTTTAGGGGAAGAAGAAGCAAAAATGACGGCAGAAATCGCGGTATTTGCGGCGAATAAACTCCTCCAAGGAACCTTACCCAATGGGCATTATCACTTAACGGACGTAACGACTTTGTCGGAAGTACTGGCGCAGCTGCCCCGGTTGTCGATTCCAGCATAAATTAAAAAAAGCGGATGTGTTATACATTCGCTCTTTTCGGTTTTTCATTCTGATCCAATGACGACTCAGGTTGCTATAAAATTTCACGATATACGCGTTCAACATTCTTATGGAAAATCTGTTCACGCGCACTAGAAGAAACGCCTGCTGCACGTAACCCATCATCAAGTTTTTCAATCGATCGGACATCGGGCAACTGAGGATTTTCTTCAATACCATCAAAATCGGTCCCTATTCCTACGCATTCAATGCCGCCAACTTTGATAAAATGTTCGATATGATGAACGATTCCTTCCACAAGAGACTGAGGGTTATCTGGTGATTGAATAAAGGATTCAAAAAAGTTTATGCCAATAACACCACCCCGAAGAGCGATGCCAGCGATCAATTCATCTGGTAAATTACGCGGATGATTGTGTATCGACCGTGCATTCGAATGACTGGCTACAAAAGGTTTCTTGGTGTATGTCAGAACATCCCGAACTAATTGGTCTGATCCGTGGGAGACATCGATGATCATTCCAAGTTCCTCCATGCGTTGTACAATGGCGATCCCTTGTTTTGTTAGTCCTTTTTGTTCAGAATCTAGTTTTTGTTGTTCATTGTCCCAATAAATCGAATTAGGGAAGCCAATCTCATTCTTAAAATTCCAAGTGAGAGTTAACATTCGTACGCCCAAATCATAGAATTCCTGTAGTCGATCTAATCGACCAGCAAGTGGCGCTCCCTCTTCCATAGTCAAAAGAGCGCTTAAACGCTTCGCAGCGAGATTTTCTTCATAGTCTTCAATAGTAGAAATCGGTTGAATCAAATCGGTATTTCTTTTCATTTCGGTGTAATAACAAGCAATCATCTCTCGACACACGCGATAAGAATCGTCTACTTCATCTAAAGGAACAAACATCGCAAAGTTCTGCAATTTCGTTGGACTTTCCTTCATACGGAGCAGATCAATTTGAAAGTTATTTTCTCTTAGTTTAGCGCCTGAGGATTGGTATATTTTCATGATCGTATCACAATGCATATCAATTACGTTCATTTTTTCTCCTTAATGAAAAAAGCATCCTATAATAGTTGCCTTTTCTCCGTTTATTTTTATTCATTTGAAGCAGGGGTCATTTGCAGCTGCAATGACAGTATATTGAAAAGATGATAACAAGTATACGGAATCAGAGTCAATAGAAGAGCTGCTATTTGCTGGAGGTTTTTAGCCATAAACGTTTTTATTCCAATACAAGAGCAGTGCAGGGCGTAGTTTATTTAAGCTCTTGATGTTTCGCAAATTTGTATTATCACTGAAGGGAGAGTCTGCGTACTTCTTGCTGTAAAAATGAGCAAACTAGCTAAAAGATATTGAGCATGATGCGTAGAATATAACCGAAGGCTCATCACTTTATTTTGTTCAGATGAACCAACCAGTCCGTCGAGCGACAGTGTAATTTCAATGATTTTAAATATGACACTAACCAACCGTTAATGCTTTGTATCATGTGTTTTTGCTATCATATGATAACAAAATACTAATCATGGAAGGTTGCTCTTATGTTACTTTTTTTCATTCGCTTAACTCCTTATTTTTTCGGTGTTCTATTACTCGTGTATTTTTTTAAATTAATTATTCTTCAAGGAAAGATTCGCAGCTTGAACTCAGAGCAAGAACTGAGATTGAGAGAGAAGTACCCAGAAATGACGGAGAGTGACTTAAAAGCTCGTCGTTCTGAGATCAGTAGTTATTTATCTCACTACCTAATGAAAGGCTTCAAAAGATATATTTGGCTGAGTGCAGCGATTGGGGCGATTGTATTTTTGATAGTTGCGTTTGTCTTTTTGTTTATGATGGAGGGCTACATTTTTGGTGTGCTGTACGCATTTGTGTTCTATTCAGCAGCGCTTTGTTATAAGTGTTATCCAAGTTACACGGAACAAGCCGTTTTCTGGAAGGATTATTTAGAAAAAAATCCAGAAAATCCATTAAAAATCGATCCAGCTCCCGAAGATCCTCAGACGATTATGAAGTCGCAAGCCAAATTGCCAAAGTATGCATTTGCCGTCGCAAACTGTACCATTGGTCTGACGCTTGCACTGAAAATAATCTCGGACGGCTACTTTTTTTTCTAATGAAAGGTAGAGATAAGACGACAGTAGACTAAAATTTCAGATCATAGGTAGTGAAAAAAATCTACCTTCCGAAGTGCGGTACGTTTATCAAAAAAAGTGAGCTTTTTCTTTTGGTATAAACAAAAAACATAGGCAGGGAAATCTGATCATTGATCAAGATTTCTCTACCTTGTTTTTCTAAAAACCATTTGGATTTTTCGGATGTTATTCTTATTTTCAATTTTACGAAGAAGCTCATTATTTGTTCAGTTTAGGTAGGGTAATAAGCTTTGAAAGAGCAGGGCGCTAGAGGTGGCACCTGGATCAATGTGTCCAATTGAACGTTCGCCCAAGTAAGAAGCCCGGCCTTTTTTTGCCTGCATATCTTTGGTTTGTTCCTTGGCGGCTTCGATATTGTTTTTGGACAGATCAGAATGTTTTAACTGTTCTACGACAGGCTGCCAAACATCTACCATCGTCTTATCGCCAGCCACTGCTTTGCCGCGTGCTTGAATCCCTGATAGTCCAGTCTCAAAAAGGTCTCCTAATTGCTTTTCGCTAGTAATTTCTGTGAGATCTTTTGAGGCTTTGGTTAGGTTCATAAAAGCGGAGCCATATAGTGGGCCAGAAGCACCGCCGACTTTTGAGATCAGCGCCATCGAAAGCACCTTGAAGGTCTCGGTGATCGTTTGTGGTTGTTTTGCTTCAAAGGCCTTTTGATATTCGCTCATCCCGCGATTCATATTGTTTCCGTGGTCGCCATCGCCGATCGGTGTGTCCAATTCGCTAAGGTAATCTTTGTTTTTCTCGATGGCTTCAGTATAATCTGACAACCATGCTTGAATTTCTTTTACTGTTACTAACATTTTGCTTACTCCTTTAGCTGTATTTTTTTTACCAAGAGATTGTTGTGACGGAGCTGTTCAAAGCCTTTTGCCAGTTTTCATCAGCCAAGTCGATGAACGTCAACGATATTCCTTGCATGTCAATCGAGGTCATGTAGTTTCCGACCTTGCGGAAAGCAACGTTAATTTTTTCTGCGTTCAGCAGATTCAAGACATCATGGATGAAGACGAATTGTTCCATCAAGGGTGTTCCGCCCATACCATTGACCAAAATACCAAGTTTCTTTGGGCGTTGATCGTAGGCAGCGAGCAATTTGCTGACAAGTTCTTTCGCAAGTTCCTTTGAGGGTTGGAGTTTTTCGCGACGGTAACCGGGTTCACCATGAATGCCGACACCAAATTCGATCTCGTCATCCTCTAATGAAAACCCTGGTTTGCCAACTTCAGGTACTGTTGCTGCTTTTAATGCAACACCAATCGTCTTCGTCGCGGCAACGATGCGATCGCCCATTTCTTTCAATTCCGTCAAACTGGCACCGTTTTTTGCGGCGTTACCGAGTATTTTATGCACTAAAATGGTGCCGGCAACGCCACGTTTACCAGCCGTATAGGTACTATCTTCGACTGCGATGTCATCATCAACGACGACGATCTCGGTAGGAATATCGCTCATTTCGGCTAAATCTTTTGCCATTTCAAAGTTCAAAATATCGCCAGTGTAATTTTTGACGATCAATAGGACACCTTGCCCTTGGTCTGCTTCTTTAATCGCAATCTCAATCTGATCGGGGGTAGGAGAAGTGAAGACATCCCCTAAAACAGCCGCACTCAACATGCCATCGCCAACGAATCCTGCATGAGCGGGTTCATGGCCGCTTCCACCGCCAGAGACGAGACCGACTTGTTTAGCGGGCGCATTTTTCGCTACGACACGAGAATCCTCCACGCGGTGAACCAGACTAGGGTAGCTATTGACGATGCCGATCAACATTTCTTCGATAATCTCTTTTGGCTCATTGATGATTTTTTTCATATTATTCCCAACCTTTCCCAGGGGCATTTTTTGCTTCTATTAAAATATGCTCGATGTCGTCAGAGACGCTTGCAGTGATCCCGGCGGCGAAGGCACCTTCGACTAAAGGTGCATCGACGAGGATATATTTTGACTGTTGCTCGTCTTCTAACATATCGAAGGCCAATTCCGCACTTAAAACAGCACTGCCCAGATCAGCAAAAACGAAAAAGGTATCCACTTCAGCCGCTTCATTGACAGTATCAACGATCTTAGTTGGATCACTGCCCAGCTCACCTTCCGAGGTTCCGCCTAAAGAGAAGATTTGAAGGGATTCGCTTTGAGCCATTTGTTCGATCATTTCCTTAATTCCGTCCGTGATTTTTAGGCTATGAGAAACCAATAGAATTGCTTTTTTCATAAAACTACTCCTTTATACATAAAATCCTCCATATACATGATGGTGGTTTCACTAAAAAGCAAAACCACCATCATGAAAAGTAAGGGGCGTTTCTGGTGGTTATTGATGAAGATCCTTGTACGCTTGACCAATCCGATCAGCCACAATGATCGAATTAGCAACTTCTTCTTCCACGATCGGGAATGGCATAGAATGAATCGATTCTTCAGGGATCGAAGCAATTTTTGCGATTTTTAAAGCTTCTTCAAAGGTGATTGATTCTACCCCAAGATCCGCCAAAGTCAGCGGCAAGCCAACCGCGCTCATGAAGTCCATTACGGCGTTGACTTCAGATGTCTCAGCATTTTCCAAGACCAATTGAGCCAATGTCGCAAAGGCAACTTTTTCTCCGTGAAGGTAATGATGCGTTCCAGCAAGGACAGTCATCCCATTATGAATGGCATGGGCTGCGGCAAGACCACCACTTTCAAACCCTAAACCAGAAAGTAAAATATTCGTTTCCACGATCTTGTTCAATGATTCTGTTACGAGATTTGCGTCACAAGCGATTTTGGCATTTAGGCCATCTTCTTGCAGATGTTCCCAGCAAAGTTTTGCCATAGCAAGTGCGGCATATGTTCCACTGGCGGATGGAGTCAAGCCTTCGCGTGAACCCATTGGTAAGCTGGCATTTACTTGGGAATAAGAATTATGGGTCGCACGTGCTTCAAAATAAGTGGATAAGGCGTCGCCCATCCCTGCCACAAGGAAACGAGTAGGGGCCTGTGCGATGACTTTCGTATCAACTAAGACGACGCTAGGACTTTGTTTGAAATAGGCATAATCATCAAAAGAGCCATCTGCATAATAAAGAACAGCCGAATGGGAAGTTGGTGCGTCTTGCGCTGCGATTGTAGGGACGATGATCAAGTGTTCACCTTCAGCGACAACCTTTGATGCGTCGATCGCTTTTCCGCCGCCTAGACCGATAATGCAGTCGGTTTGTTTTTCTTCAGCGACCGCTTGCAGGCGTTTGGTTTCTTCACGGGTAACCTCACCGCTGAATCCGCCTTCAATAAATGAGATCCCAAATTTTTCTGCTGTCGCCTCAAGCTGTGGGCGAATCCGATCTACATCGTCAGGATTGGCGATTAATAAGGCGGACTTGCCAAAGGTGGTAACAAAATACCCTAAGTTTAGTAATTCATCTTCTCCTTGAACATACTTCGTTGGTAAAATTAGTGCTTTTCTCATGTGTGGTGCCTCCTTGTTTTTATTTACATGATTATCATAAAGCGTTATCATCAAATAATCATTGAACTTTGTTACCGCTTTCTTTCATAATAAGATTGAATTATTTTATGAAATAGGACTATTTTGTATTTAATTGAAAAAGCTTTATAATGCATTCGAGGGGTGATCCTGTGGGAAAGACACAGTTTGATATTGAAGAAGTTTTAGATTTGGATAAATGGGAAGTCGTCCAGGAAAGCATTGCATCAGCGACACATTTAGCGATTATTTTAGTTGATTATCGCGGAAAACCCATTACTAAGCATAGTCAGGTCCAGCCGTTTTGCCAGTTCGTTCGCCAGCATCCAGCGCTTTCATCGTACTGCGAAAAATGCGACTCGCGCGGCGGACTAGAGGCAGTTCGAACCGGTCAGCCATTTATTTATCGCTGTCATTTCGATATTGTTGATATGGCGATTCCAATCATGATCGACAACCGTTACGTGGGAGCGATTATGGCAGGAGAGATTTTGCTGGAAGAAGGCCAAGAAGACTTAGAACAAGTGTTGCAACTGGAAGATCAAGCATTTTTGAAAGCGTTTAAAAATGAACATCAAGCGTTAATTAGTCAGTACCCACGCTTTAGTAAAGAGGATTTGAAAAAATCGGCGGAAATGCTAGAAAAAATCAGTGAATACATCGTCACTGAAGCAATCAAAAAGGATTACTTGATCAAAGCGTACAAGCAAACCTTGCGTATTTCCAAGCGGAAAGAGCCGCTAAACGAGGAATTGTTAGACCTAGAATTCATTCAAAAAGATATCCAGCACTCAAAACTGGAAAATCGATTGCAAGAGGAGAACGGCATTTATTTAGCGAGAAACCAAATCTTGCAGCCTGCGATTGATCTTGTATTCGAAAATAAAGAACAGCATGTTGATCTCAACACTTTAGCTGCGATAACAAATATTTCGCCAAGCTATCTGAGTCGTTTATTGAAAGAGGAATTCGGGGAACCATTCAGTAAAATCTATGGGAAGCTCAAAGTACATTGGGCACAACAACTGCTCGAAACCACTGACTGGTCGATCACGGAAATCAGTGATGCCTTGGGTTTTGTGGAACCTAGTTATTTTGTCCGCACCTTCAAAAAAATTTCGGGAATGACCCCACTGACTTATCGAAAGGAGAAATTACGCAGGCAATAGCAATACAAAGGACCTCCGTTGGTAACCGCTATCCTGCTTCAGGAAAAGAACGTACTGGAAAATAATTTTTTCTAAAAGAAGCATAAATGCTTGTCCACTCTTCATAAAATAACGAACATACTGTTTTAACTTGTTTATCATCTGAATAAAAGCAAAACCCTATTGCGCAAGAGGTAACAATTACTCATAATAAGGGAAACGATGAAAAGCAGGTAGTAAAATGAAACGACTTCTTCTCTTTTTCAGCTTTCTTATGATGGCCTTGATGATTGGCGGCAAGGTCCATGCAGAGAACATTTATGTTGAAGACCACGCAAATGTCTTATCAGAACAGACCAAAGGAGAAATATACCAGTACAATCAAGCGTATAGGCAACTAGAAATTCAGCCGCAGTTGGCGGTAGTGACAGTAAAGAAACTGCCTGAAGGCGAAACGATTGAAAGTTATGCCAATCAGAAATTTCGAGAACTTGGTGTTGGGCATAAAGAACACGACTCGGGAATCATGTATATGATCGCGATAGAAGACCATCAGCAACGGATTGAAGTAGGCTACGGCTTAGAAGGCGATATTCCAGATGCATTGGCGGCCAATCTGATGACAGAAGAGTCTAAAGAAGATTTTCGAGCGGAAAACTATGATGCAGGGGTCCGACTTGTTGCATCGAATATTGATCAGGTCTTGAGAAAACAAAAAGCAATTGCCGACTTTCCAGACGCATCCAAATCGAGTTTTTCGCTGGAAAGTATTCGAACATTTATTGTAAATAATGCATTTAAGCTCTTGATTCTAGTGCTTGTGCTAAATAGTTTTTTTGGTAAAACCGTGCAAAAAATCTTTATCTATTGGAAAACCAAAAGAGACTATGGGAAAGAATTACGCAGTGTCTTATTAAGCAACAATTATCGGTATAAAAGTCCCTTCAACCAGCCTTTGATCAATAGTCAAGCACCGGAAGTAGTAGAAGCGAAAAAAGAGTTGCAACAACAATATCAATTTTACCTTAGACCACAAAAACCTAGTTTTTATGATTTTACCTTTGCCTTTGGCGAGTTGACTTTGGGTGATCTTATCCATAATGATCGAGAAACGATGGAAGAATATTCGATCTATTATCATCATCAGCGTTTGTGGGAAACTCGTTCATCTGACAGCAGCGGAGGTTTCTGGGGCGGTGGAAGTTCCGGCGGCAGCGGCGGCTCAGGTTCTTCAGGCGGGGGTTCGTTTGGCGGCGGCTCATCCGGTGGTGGCGGAGCCAGTTCTGGTTGGTAAAAGAAGACCGATCGCTTTAAAAAATAGATAAGGAATCCCTCCTTCTGAGCAGCATCAACTAGGCATCAGAAGGGGAGATTCCTTTTTTAAACTTTGAAAACTACCGCAGCAGCCAGGGATGATGATTCAAAATTTGGTCTAATTAAAAAGGAGGCGATAGAATATGACGTTCATTTCTACCGTCTACGTCTTTTCGGTCATTACCCTAAGACAAAGGCTTCGTCGGCAGCTAAGACATGGATTCGTTCGGGATTACTGACTTTACCAAAAAGATCGCTTGGATCGCCATTAAAGTCAATAACTTTTTTGCCATTTTCTTAATGACTGATCAAATAATTGGTTTCTTACACTAAGATATTAAAAAAGAGACCTTCTTCACTCAATGATCCGTCTCCAATGACACTAGAAAAATGTTATCGATTGTATAGATGATTTTCGTGAGATTAGGCGTTACAATCGTATTTTTATTGAGAAATATCTAGATCGATAAATAGAACAGATGTGATTTATACGTGTTCTTTTGAATTTTCTGACAATTATCGCTTCCTTCGTACCGTAAAAGAAAACAAGAAAATTAAGTGTTTTCTGGAGCGGTGGATCGTGTTACTATTGTGGCGCAAACTTAAGGGGGACTACGGTGAGAGTATCAGATTCAGTTGAGGTTGGGTTTACTTACGAATGTCATGCGGTCGGGATCAAGAACATTGTTGTTGGCGTGGTGGAACAGCTTTATGGAAATACAGTAATGATCAATGTGCTTCGTTGCCATCAAAGCGACCGAGCTGCTGTGATCGAACGTCAGAACAAACTATTAGTGAGGTATAAGAACATCTATACTTGCGGCGAAGCAGCAGAAGGTCAGGCTTGTTTCTAGAAAATCATGTGAATTATTTCTTTTTGATAAAAAAACATTTTTTAATAACTAGCGTTCTAATTGATGTTTCAGAATGATTATTATAGTCTTATTATAGATATTCTAATCTAAATGCAATCAAAAATTAAGGGAGAGCAAATTTATTATGAAAATGACTGCAACTATCAAGGTTCCAGAAGCAGCAAGGATCACTGATGCACACAGAGAATTGGTCGTGCGCGCGAGACAGACGTTATTGGACAAACAAAAAGCAACGCCCATCGCTTTACTAGGTACCCAACCGGTGGTAGGCATGTATTATTGGATTCTTTGCGAGGTAGAACTGCCAGATAATCGTGGAGAAACATTAACGGTCTATAAGATTTATCAAAGCCCAAGAAATGAAGTGGCTTTAATAGAAGCAAAGGCCTATGAGTACCCACCCTCAACGATAGACCAATACAAAATTTCAGCATAAAAACGACGAGCAATGGAGTGGCAAATGCCAACAGGAATCCATTGCTCTTTTTTTGATCGCGTAGAACAAGTTCAACAGCACAGACAGATAGAAAATGAACAGTCTTGAGTGCCCACATTGACAGGACGAAAGAATGCATAGTATAGTTACTGAGAAGAATTTAAGAGTTAAGCAAAGTTTATGTCATGAACGGGGTTGTATTTTTGAGCGTAACAATGTCTATTTAGATGAATTTAATAGCCGATAAGCAATTGTTTATTTGGCGTGTCTATAGATATTCTTACATTCTCAATCATCATTCATATGAACTTGCTTATATCGAGTGTCCGTTGAATACGACTATTGAGAGCTAGGAGAAATCCTAGCTTTTTGCGTGCCTTATTTGACGATTCTCACTTAGACATAGACAAAAAAACACACCATCGATCAACTCGTTGGTGAACATTGCGTGAAGGCTCATCCGATTTTATTTTATAGGAGGTTTTCACTTTGAAAAAGAATAAAAAGCGTCAATGGCGCATGAATGTTCAATTATTTTTAATGAGTCAATTTTTAACCGGTATCACGAGTATGACCGTCCAATATGCGATTATCTGGTACCTCACGGAACAAACGAAGTCTGCAACGATCCTAAGTTTTGCGACATTATTAGGTATGCTGCCTATGGTTGTATTGAGTCCTTTCGTGGGTCCCTATGTGGATCGCTTGAATAAAAAGGGGCTGTTGATCGTTCCAGATTTGATTGCGGCTTCATTCGCGATTCTTCTATCTGTGACGGGAATCGTGACCGGCACTTTTCCATTCTGGCTGATTTTTGTCTCTCTATTCATGCGAGCGGTGACTCAGACGTTTCAAACGCCGACGATTCTAGCCATTCTACCGACCATTGCTCCGAGAGAAGAATTGACAAAGGTGAATGGGCAATTAGGCATGGTCCAGTCCGCCAATCGAATCATTGCTCCAGGCATTGGCGCGTTTCTTTTTTCGCTGATGCCCTTGCATCTATTGTTACTTTTGGACGTTTTAGGTGCATTATTGGGGCTAGTGTTGTTAATTTTTGTAAAAATACCGAATACTTCGGAACATTCTGGGAATATGCTCGCATTAGAAGATACGAAACAAGGGATCAAAGATCTGCGAAGTAAAAACGGCTTATGGATCATTGTGCTGATTGGCGCGCTGTCGTGAATTTTTATTATGCCAGCCGCCAGCATGTATCCGTTAATGACGATGGGTTATTTCGATGGCACGGTCAGCAACGCAGGATTTGTGCAAATTATTTATTCTATTGGAATGTTGGTAGGGGGCTCAATTATCGGTGTGTTTGGAAACTGGAAGGATCGAATGAAGCCGCTCCTATTATCGTATCTAGTGATCGGTGCAACGTTAGCTGCTAGTGGACTTTTACCAGCAAATAGCGCAGGCTTGGTTTGGTTTATTGTCTTAAGTGCTTTTACAGGGGTCGCTGCGCCATTTTTTGATACCTTATTAATGGCGATGATCCAGCAGACCTTTCCAGTCGATCAGCTCGGACGAATCATGGGTGTCGTAATGGCATTATTGAGTTTACTAGCGACATTAGGTTTGATTTTCGCAGGCCCAATAGCAGATCGCATCGGGGTAGAAAAACTATTTGTCATTGCAGGACTCGGTATTATCCTGTGTGCCATTCTAAATTGGCTCATTGTTCCAGCAAAAAATTACGACAAACAGTTACAGGCAGAGAACAATCCAACGATTTCTGAATAAAAAAAGACTCTATAGAAAAAGTCGTAGCTTTAGGCAGCACCTAGGAATCGCTCGTGATCTTTTTTGTGACCATAACCTTAAAAATTAGTCAGGCAACACCCGCGACCGAATTGATCGGCTGCGGGTTTTTTGTCTGGATTCTTCAAGCGAATCCGTCCTCTTTTTGCGTAATTTACCCATAGAAGAACTTTGATAGTGCCGCAATTTCCATGCTATAATGAGGGCGAGAAAAGCCTTTCATAGAGCGGAGCGCGCTGTCTGAAAGGTGGGAAATCCATGCCAAATTATTTACCGACGAACGATCTGCTGTTTAAGAAAATCATGACCTCCGAAGATTCCCTGTATATCCTGAAGGCCTTTGTGAATGACCTGCTGGGGACCAATTTCAAGACCCTGCGTCCACGAGAAACGTACCACATCGACACCTACAAGCGTACGCTTCAAAAAGAAAACGGGGAAGAAATCTGCCGCACAGAAGTCGACATCCTCGCCACTGCCGAGGACGGCAGCCAAGCCACCATCGAGTGCCAAATACACGCCCACGACTATTTCCATGAGCGTGCGCTGTTTTATCTCGCTGAAGCCTACCGCTCGCCCTATGGAGACATCAAGAAACAGAGCGAGGGCAAGCCAAGCAGCTACGCCAGCCTGCGCCCTGTTTACGGCATCAATATTATGGGGTATGACCTGTTTAATGAAAAAGAGCACGCACTGCAATTGTTTCAGCTACTAAATGCCAAGACCCAGCAAGTATTCGTAAATCGTGCAGACAAAGAACTCCTTCTCCTGTGCTTTTTCAGCCTAAAAAATCACGTACGCGACCGAAACACCGCGCTGTATCATTGGCAATATTTTTTTACCACAGGCGACGCCGCAGAGGATGCCCCAGAGTACATAAAAGACGCCAAAGCCAAAATCGATTACCTATCACTAGAAAGCGAGGAAAAAGAAATGATCATGCGAGCAGAAAAAAATCGCGAAATACAAGCCCTTGAAATCAGTACAGCCGCGAGAGTGGCGAGGGAGGAAGGTGAGAGAAAAGGTGAAAGAAAAGGGAGAATGGAAGAAAAGAGTAAAGTAGCAATGGAAATGATAAAAGATGGTATCAATCCTCAAACAATATTAAAGTATACAGGCTTAACTCTTTCTGCAATTGAAAAATTAAAGGACGAAAAAACTGATAGTGTTTAGTGAAGTGGCAATGCTTGAGTGAAAGGAGTTCTATGAATAGAGAAAAAAATCGCGAAATAAAAGCCCTCGAAATCAGTACGGCCGCGAGAGTGGCGAGGGAGGAAGGAAGAATGGAAGAAAAGAAAGAAACAGCAGTAAGTTTACTTAAAATGGGTCTTTCTTTAGATAAGATATCAACGGTGACCGGCCTAAGTCTTTCTACAATTGAAAAACTGGCGGCTATGAATAACAAATAATCTTATTGAAAAAAATGAGACAGTTGCGGCTTGTCAAAAACAAGGCAACTGTCTCACTTTTTTTGTTAATAATCGTCTTCTGAAAAACCGGTGTTGCGATAGGCGCCTTCATCAGAAAAGTACTTGTTGTACCGCTGTTTGAATTTGCGGAAGGTGAAGACGACGAGCAGCTTGATCATAGAGTAGATCGGTATTCCGAAGATCACGCCGACGAGTCCCAGCAAATCTCCCATGACCAGCAAAACGACCAAGATCGTGATCGGATGGATCTTTAGGCGGTCGCCCATAACACGGGGGACGACTAAATCACCGTGGAGCAATTGGACCACGAACCAGGCGATCACGAATTTCACCACCATAAAGGACGAGTCCTGAAAGGCAATAAATAACCCGGGTAAGAAGGCTAAAAATGACCCGATGTAAGGGATGATGCTCAATATTCCCGCAGCGAAGGCGATGACGGTAGCGAACTGCAATCCTAATAATAGGAACACGACCCAATAAATCACACCTAGTAACAAAGAAGCGATTACTTGTCCTTTTAAGAACGCGCCTAACTGCTGATTGGCGATGTTGATCAAGGTGCTAGAATCTTTTCTAAAGCGCGGTGGGATCATTTCGATGACCGCATTGTACAGCTTGTGGGGACTCTGGATCAAAAAGAAGGCGATGATCGGTCCGGTAAACAAGGTGATCGCGGTACTGGAAACGGCTGAAAAGATCGTGCCTAAGCCTTTGGCGCCGTCTTGCCAGTTATTGACTAAATAATTCAGTCCTTCTTTGGTCAGCTTGTCCAAGGAATTCAATGCTTGATCCGAGGAGGCAGCAAAAGGTGTCGCATCTAAAATATTTCTGATGGCTTGTTGAAAATCATCCATATATTTAGGGAATTCTTTGATCAGATCCTGTGTCTGCTCTTGGATGACGGGCACCAGACGAGCGCCTCCGAAAAAGAGGAATCCCAAAATGACCACATACGTCAAGACGATGCCGATCGTACGGGACACACCCTTTTTGTTAAGAAAGTTTACGATCGGATTAAGCAGGTAATAAAGCAGTAACGCAAAAATCATCGGGGGCAAAACAGTGGTAATGATCACAAGGATCGGCCGGAAAATAAAGGATACTGTATTTAACAAATAAATGGCTAACGCACTTAGTATGACCAGCCCAATCATGTAATAGGAAGTTTTACCGCCAAAAAACTGAACGAGTTTTGAAGGTTTTTCTTTTTCCATAGTATGACGCTCCTTATAAGATAGAATAAAATGGAATCCCCGCCGCGCCTTCATGGAGTTGTCTGTGAAGAATGGAACGGAAATTCTGTATAGGATAAGTATACCGAATGTGCTTTCTGCTGTATACTTTTCCGAATTTTTGAAAAAAAGCGTCGAAGATGGGATAATTCAAATGGAAAGAATAAAATTTGAAAACTAGAAAGAGTGATTTTTTGACTGAAGCACGAACATGCCGCGAATCCCGCGTCATCCAAACCCACCGTATTTTCCCGTTTGACTTAAATCCATTTGGGTATCTATTCGGCGGGAAGTTGATGACCCTGATTGATGATGCGGCGTCCATAGCCATTTCTCGCCATTGCCGCATAGGCGCCGTGACCGCATCGCTGGACAACTTGAATTTCTTGAAACCTCTGCACGCCAATCATTCTGTCTGTGTGAAGTGCTATGTTTCCGGCAGCCACAATAAATCGATGGAAGTCTTTGTGAAGGTGATCGGTGAAGACCTCGCTACAGGAGAACGCTATTTGGCGGCGACCTGCTTTACCACCTTCGTCGCTGTTCCGTCTCATATGAATGAAGAAAAACAATTCACCGTTCCCCATGTCGTCCCCGAGACGGAAGAGGAAAAAATGGTCTGCGGTGGCTACGAGAAACGGCGAAACCATCGCTTGAAGGAACGCACCGAGTACCAAAATTTTGCCGCCCTGTTGTCCACGGATCTGCCATGGTCCGATGAAGGGACAGGCGATTAAGGCCAAATTACTGAAAGAAAGCCTGCATCCGGTTGGTTGCAGGCTCTTTGGTGTGCGTAATGGGATGTAGGAAGACCTTTCTTTACTTGTCCTCTGTGGGAATCTCTGTGAATTTTTCCATCGCCCACAGATTCATACCTGTCTCATTGGCATCAATTTGGCTAAGCAGGATCTTCCGCTCCTCGATCGTCGCAACAAAATCCGTGCCATCTTTTGGGTGATCCAACGATGAAAGATGCAGGATGTTTTTTCCATTCATAAAATAAGACCCGTAGCCCATCTTGTACAAGTTTTCTTTGCTTCCGGGATAGTCGTAGGCATCGATGGTTCCATCATCATTGAAGGTCAAAATAAAGGACCCATTGTACCATGAGAAAGACCGCAGCAAATGGGTCAAATCCGTCGCAGGGTCGATCCATTCTTTGTGTTCCTTGTAATAGTCGCCAGTCGTAAAGGGTGCCTGTGAAGTTTCTGTCGTGCTGGCGCTCTCCTTTTTCGCTGCCATCGTTTCCGAGGAAGTCTGGTGTGGTGTTGCTTGTGCACAGCCGGAAAACAGTAGACTTCCTGTCAGCAGCCATCCAAGTATAAATTTTCGCATCGTTTGTCCTTTCGTTTCTTTTAAAAAAAGTATAGCACGCACAAATAAAAGAAAAAAGCTATTAAATGGAATTTAGTGAAGGATAAAATAAAGTTTTCTCATATTTATAGGTAGTTCTTCTTGTTATTATTATACTAAGTTCAAATGAACTGAAATGCAGGTGACAGGCAAGATGTATCACGCGTTGAACAAAAAATTTATTCGATATATTTTAGAAATCATGCTGGCGGCAATCTTTATTAGCGGGCTCTTCTTTTTATTTTTCATGGGCTTCACGTATCATTTTCATCCGTCTAGCCACGAATGCTCGAGATTATTTTATCGATCCTTCGATATTGTTCCAGCGATAGTAATAGGTGCGCCGTTTCGTCGCAGGCATTATTTCAACGGCGCGATTCGCGAAGGATTGTCTTTGCTTGAGTTGGATATCGACGCGCTTGCGGAGGCGCAGAGGGAGAAGCCTATCTATTTTGTAAAATGGCGGAAGATCCATGTCAAACGAAAATACCAGAAGGCGGTCCTCCACGAGATCGAACGACGGATCAGTCAGCAGGACTGCCATAAAATCCTTTCAAAGCGTTATGAATAAAAAAAACTGAGTAAGCTTTTTTATGTGATGAAGGCTTACTTGGTGTTTTTTTATTTGATTCGGACGTTAGTATCAAAATCTCGCGCTATTCGTAAAAGCAGCGAGGAGGATTGGAGGTATGAACAGGAGATTCTTCTAATTAGATGAAATCTTAAATGTACTTTCAGTGACATAGAATCAAACAGATAACAGCAATCATCAGACGATTGTATCTTGCGAATCAGACCTGCAAAAATTTTTTTGGAGTTATCCATTGACAATGATTAGGTACCGAAGTATACTAAAATCAAATAAAGGTTAGGTACCTAAAATATAGGCACCGAAATAAAAAAGGAGAATGAGAACGATGAGTGAATACACAAAAGAATTATTGAAGCGGTTATCGTATGTCGGATCTGCGAGTCGTCGTTTGATGGATACAGGCAATTGTCAGAAAAGTGCACCGACCCAACAATTGGTTTTGGATATTTTAGCAGAAGAAGACGGCGTGACCTCTGGCGTCTTGGCGGAGATCTTGGATATGCGGCCAAGTTCAGTAACAGAAATTTTGAACAAATTGGAAAGTCGCGGCGAGATCAAGCGCCAGGAAGATGAGAATGACAAACGGATCAAACGGATCTATATCACGGAGGTTGGACGTAAAAAAGCGAGCCTCAACAAGCCGAAGGAGCGTTCGGAAGAATTTTTCGCCGGCTTGACTGAAGACGAGCAGCAAACGCTGGATCAATTATTGAATAAGGTCATTGATGGCTGGACAGAAGATTTCGGCGGACGGCCAGAATTTCCGAATGATCCCTTTGCAGCGATCGAAGCATTGAAGGCGATGAAGCTGCAATTCGATCCCCACATGGAAGAGTTTGGGCGGATGTCGCCAGCCGATCGCCGCAAATTAAAGCGCGCATGGAAAGAGCAAATGCGCCAGCAATTCGGCAGAGAAGGCTTTGGCCCAAGTTCCTTTGGTCCAGGCCGCGGTCCTATGGGTCCAAACGGCGGACCAGGAAAGAACCGTCCCCACGAACAGCCACACGATAGTGATTGGGAAAACTGGTAAGAAGGAGGTCGTTGTCAATGAGAATTGAAAAGGCTGAATTATTTAGCAAAGCACACACCGGTGCAGTCAAATTACGCAAGCAGGTGTTAGGCGGAAAGATCGATTGGGAGAAAGAGAAGCGTCTCCACGTCTTTGTCGCCATCGAGAACGAGGAAGTGATCGGAACAGCATCGATCCAATTGTATCCTTTTGGGATCGCCCGCGTCCGTCAGGTCGCCGTTTCTCCAGATCATCAAGGACACGGAATCGGGGATCAGCTGATGAGCCGTTTAGAGGATTTTGCCCTAGAGGAAGGCCATTTTCGCCTCTTTTTGACGGGTCGGAAAAGCGCACAGCTTTTTTACATGAAACGGGCATACCGCCCGATCCTCGTTCCCTTTACGAAACACGACCTCTCATTTATTTGGATGACCAAAGCGTTGTCCCCTGAAGAAGTCCCTGCATTTTCGCAGCAATAAAGATGTCCCTGTGCCCCCAGAAAAAGGAGGAATTTACTATGAAGGAGTTATTTGACCCAAAAAGAATGAAACAAACGGAAAAGAAGCATGCCATCAAGGATCTGGAAAAACTACGGATCGAATTCGAGGCGAAATCTCGGTTATTCGCGACCTCGCTAGGAATGATCAATTATCAGAAATACCACAACCTTTATGATCTTGGATAGTCAAAAAACGTTGAGAAATCCCTTCTCAACGTTTTTTTATATCCTTAATTAAGGAACTGCATAAGCAACAATAATCCCGTGACAATCATCACGAATACAAAAAAGACGATAACCATATTTTTGAGAAATTTGTTTTCTAAAGAGCGTGCCTTGAGAATTTCCAAGAGAGAAAAAAACCCGATCAAGAATAGAAGTCCCTTGGATACATAAGGGTAATACTGAAAAGGCAACGCGGCATAAGCGGCGACAAAGGGAAAGAGGCAAAATGCGCCGATCAGCGACAGAACGACAAAGGCAAGCAGCAGCATCGCCCGTGCCTTCTTGTTTTTGATCAAGAGGACCGCCGCCGTCCCGCCAAAGAGGCTGATTAGAACAGAAGATACACCAAATAAAAGAATCGGCAGAAGAATAAAAATCAGAACAAGTGGCAAGAGGACTAACACGACATGAAACATAGGATCACTCCTTTTTTAAATGCCAGTTTATTCTATTATCTGTGAAATAATCCAGAGAAACAATAGCAAGTTTTGGCTGAGGTAGTTAAAGCTGCCTTTGGGCAAGCACCAGATATGGAACGCGCAGATTTTTCTGCATGTAGACTTCATTTGCTGCATTTGCTAAGGTAATGTTGAGAAGAGGAGGAGAAAAGATGAAACAAAGTATTGTACACCTGGCGCTGGTGGTAGATGATTACGACGAGGCGATAGCGTTTTATACGCAAATGCTCGATTTTGAACTCATTGAAGATACGTATCAGCTTGAACAGGACAAACGCTGGGTCGTAGTGTCTCCTAAAGGATCACAGGGGACGACGATTTTATTGGCAAAAGCATCAAAACCCATCCAAGAAAAATTCGTTGGCGATCAAGCGGGGGGAAGGGTCTTTTTATTCCTCGGTACCGATGATTTTCAACGGGATTACCACAAAATGCTGGAAAAAGGGATCGTATTCGTCAGAGATCCGAAAGATGCGGCGTATGGCACGGTGGCGGTATTTGAGGATTTGTACGGGAATCTGTGGGACTTGATTCAATTTTCCGACGACCATCCAATGAAGCAACGGATGTTTTAAGAGTCATTCCCGACTGCCGCTGAGAAGCGGCAGTTTTTTACTCTTAAATAAGCACAAACGAAGAAGAAAAAAGCCGCACCTGTTTAAAAACGATAGGAACCTTTTTTTAAAAAAATATTTTGATTGTAATTAATAGAAAGTATCGCTTAAAAGGTATTAAAATAGTAAAATTTAAGTATAGGAGGGGTTTATATGAAAAAGAAACTTGGGTTAATTGTGTTTGGTATGATAATTAGTATGAGTTTGGCCGCCTGTAAAGGGGACGATTCGGCGTCTGCACCTGAGCCGGGGGCGACGGCAACGCCCTCGAAGGTGAAGAAAGAAAAGGAATCTTCCGCTTCCTCAGAGGTCAAACAATCCAGTGAATTACCGAAAACGGCAGATTCGACAAAATCAGCAACGAAGCAGGATGATTCCTTTTATTTTGATTTGATGATCGAGGCGGCGCAATCTCAGCTCCCTGCTTTACAAGAGCAAATGGGAGAGATGTATTCGGACATCACCATCACAGCGGGGGAGAACCACACCATCGTCTACACCTACACGTCTAGAGAACATCTAGGATATGACATGGATATGGAGGCGCTCAAACCGGTTCTGATAAAAGGAATGAAGCCCGTAATGGAATCTGTTAAGGGAATGTTTCCAGATGCCAAGATCCAAGTCATTTATTTAGCACCGGATCAAACAGAGATCGGGAATATCACCATTACGCAAGAAGACATTGACGCAGCTGTAGGAGACGAAGCAATTTAAATAGAAAATAGAAACGAGTAAGGCATCTATACGAAACAGTCATTTTTTTAGTGGCAGCTTCGGGATAGATGCTTTTTTTATTATTCGTAAATGACCAAGTAGGAGATACGTCTGAAAAATGCTATCATGAAGGAATAAAAGACGATAGTTGGTCGCCAGCCGTTTTTGGTTGGCGGCGTTCAGATAGGAGTTGCAGATTCATGGAAAAAGGAAACGAAGAAGGATCGCTTATTTTTTTGCCGCAGGCGGCAACTGGCAAACCGCAGCATTTAGGATCGGAGAAGGCGGGCTGTCCTTTTTGCGACTATGCGGAAGAGGAAAATATCCTGAGAGCGGAACAACAGATGTTTTGGATTCGCAATAAATTTCAAACGTTACAGGACACGGTCCAAACTCTGATCATCGAGAATCCGGATCACAATAAAGATATTTCCACCTATACAAAAGAAGAAAATCGCGCCTTGTTCCATTTTGCCTTCGAGTGCTGGGCTGAAACGACCCGTGATCCGCGATTTGAATCGGTGCTTTTTTACAAAAATCATGGTCCTTTTTCGGGTGGCAGCTTGAAGCATCCCCATATGCAGATCGTTGGATTAGATGTGCTTGACGGGGAGGGGCAGATCCATGACGAAAACTTTACAGGTATCGATGTATTTTCCGAAAAAAATATCGCCATCAATTTCTCTACAAAGCCGATCATGGGGTTCCTTGAGATCAACCTTTTAGTGAACGCGGAAGCACCGGAAGCCATTGATTTACTGGCAGATTATGTGCAGAAGACTGTCAGTTATGTACTGAATACCTATCATCACGGGCGGTGCGACAGTTATAATTTGTTTATTTTTGAAGAAAAAAATCAATACAGGATCAAATTAACGCCGCGTTTCATCGTTTCCCCGTATTTTGTCGGGTACCGCCTGTCACAGAATTTTTCGGAGGGGCATTTGCTGGCTTTGAGGGAAGAATTTCGCAGGAGTTTGCTGGATGCGTAAACGATTTCGGTAATTGTTAAAAATAGACTGCTTCATACAGGCAAAGCGAGGATCAAGAAAATTTTCTTGATCCTCGCTTTTTATGTCTATTATAACCACTTTTGCACGATTTTTTTGAACACGTCTTCGAGCTTTTTCAGATCAATTTTTGGCAAATCAGATCTTATCACTACAAAATCTTGTTCCGCCGAGAGCTGAGATTCCAAATAGCTGGTGGTACTTATCGCTAAATCAGCGTCCTGTATGTCGGATACATAGTCGATGGTGTACTGATTTGAAAAATTAAATATAACACTATTCATCAAATAATTATGGTGGAGCTGTGAAAGATCAGAGTAAAAATAAATGCTTATTTTCGGTAAAAAATCCTTGATAGGTATGACATACATACATAACAATAAACTGCTTATTTTAAACTGAGACGTATCGAAAAAACGACTGTTCATTTTGAATGACGTCCAAAATTCGTAAAATTTCTGCATGTAGAAGGGTTGATTGCACGCGATTTTATCTAAATCAATGTTGAGAGATTTTTTTATTAAGTTTTCATCGATGTAAAACAGATGCTGCATGAGGTATTGCTTAAATAACTTTTCTTTGACAAATTGCTTGTTCTGATGAGAAAGCGGCACAAAGGAATATTGAAAGAGGGTCAGCCACAGCTCTGCCTCTTTGACAAATAACGGCAATGCGTCATAATTTGAATGCAATTCCAAGCGAATGTTGTTGAAATCGTAACAATAAGCAGATAGTAAAAAAAAAATCCAATCTCTTTGTGTCCAATCCATCAAAAATGATGGCTTATTCGTTACGCTTAAGAGATGAATCATTTGAGTTTGCTGTTCTGTAAATAGGATGTGTTTATTTTTTGCCGCTGCAGTGCAATTCACGAATAGTAGCACGGCCAATATTTCCCTCTGTGTAGGGATCAAATCAAACTGTAAAGCTTCTTCGATGTCCTTTGTTCGCTCGTAACAGCTTGTTTTTTGTTCAGAAGATAATCGAGGAATCCCTGAAAGCCTGCGATGGATAGAAAATAGAAATAAAAAAGTAAAATTTCTGATGGCTACTTCGCTGCCATTGATTTTTAACACGCTGGAGAAAGAAATATGCAGCTTGTATTTGTGCAGATAATTGTTCAAATGCCGGACTTTTCTTTGCAGCGTGGATTCGCTGACGAAATTCTTTTTGCAAAAGACCGTCGTGATGATAAATCTTTCAAAGAGAATATCGGAATAAATATTGTAGGCTAAATCTTCTAAAAAGATATATTCAGTTATTTTTTGCAGATCATTATTTGTGGAGCACGTTAACTTGATTCCTTTATTTCTTACCATACTTAGTTCAACTTCGCCGTTTAAATAACAATGATTGGCTATTTCTCTTAACTCCTGACAGTTTTTCTTGACCATTTGGCTATTTGAGTAACCAAGCAGTTCAACAATTTTCTCACTTGATACATAGTCTTTTTGTTCATATAAGATACAAATAATTTCTTGCTTTAAACGCGTAGAGGAACTTAACCCAAACATATAGAGACACTCCCTGATAGCTTCTAATGGAACTCCGCATAGTGAGATACTAGCATACAAGAATTCCATTGTTAAATTAATATAGCAAATACTATAAGTCATATTTGATACTTTATTAGTTAGAAATAAGACTATAAATAGTTGTATGATAACCATTCT
>NZ_NIBK01000002.1:262043-502133 GCF_002174375.1 Enterococcus sp. 12F9_DIV0723
ATTCTTTAAATTATAAAATAATATTAATATATATTTTTAATATATGGATTTTATTAATATTATTTTTAGAAGGAGTGGTTATAGTGGATAGGGAAGTGAAGATAAAGAAGTCTGTTATTTTGTTAATCGTTTTACTTTTAAATACGTTTGTTGGTCCTATCGTTGCGATTGCAGAAACATCTTCCGCACAACCGATAGAGAAATTAACTATACGTAAATTAGAAATAAGCCCAGCAACAGATGGGGAACAGTACGCAGAGGTTCAAGTGGGAGCAGCTGTCGATAACCCGACGGATCAAGAGAAAACTTTCGTCCTGTCGTTGAGCGAGCCGGTTGAATTGATCAACGACGCTCAAAAAGAATTTTCAACGCTCTTATCTGAGGATAAGAAACAGGTGACGATTCACGCACAACCGAAAACGACGGTGGGAGGAAATATCCGTCTTCGCGTGAACAAAGGGGAAAACGAACGTTCATTTAAGGTTCATTCTGCGGATCAAGAGCAAGAGGTGACGATTCCACCACTGACGAGCGCTCAAAGTACGTCCTCTTCAAAAGAACCAACGAAAGAATCGTCAGAGTCAACGACCGTAACGTCCGCAAGCACAAGTGAACAAACAACTACGACCAGCATCACGACTCAAGAGAGCAGCAAGGAGAAAGAGAAATCTGTTGCTAGCAAGAAGGCAGCAACGTTAGCTGAAAGAGAACCGGTAGATATCAAAACGTTGTTTGAAGCAGATGAAAAATTTTTGTCTGATGTAAAAATCGAGGTTTTCAATGGCAATGTTCCGATCGATTACGAGCACGAAACCGTTCCCTCTGACGCCACCATAAAACTCTCTTACAATTGGGAAATCCCGCAACGTCTGATCGACGATAAGCTGATCAAAGGCGGGGATTATTACGAGACGAAGCTGCCAGATAATCTAAAGGTGAGAGCTCAAAGCGGAGAATTAAAAAACAGCTCCGGGGTTGTTTATGGGAATTACACCATTAGTGCAGACGGCAAGGTGCGCTGGACATTTAACCAAAAAGTCGAGCAGGAAAATGACATCTCAGGAACACTGTTTTATGCGGAACAATTAAAAGAGGAAAACAATGCGGGAGAAACAACGATCAAAGTTCCTCTCGATGAAGGGACTAAAGAGATCAAAGTCACCGTTCGGCCAAATGGCGGCAACTCAATAAGCAAATTAGGCACCAAAGGGTCAGACAATCGCTCAATTCGCTGGGATGTCTCCATTAATACGAATTTGAATGTATTAAAAAATGCCACGGTGACGGACCCTCTGCCGGAAGGGTTGAACTTAGCAGATTTAAAAATCTATCCTCAAGAAATAAATCTAAAGGGAGAGGTCGTAAATGTAGGGACCACTCCTTTAGTTGAAGGAACCGACTACACACGTGAAGGAAATGTCGTCACGTTCATCGGCAACTATGCGGAGACAGCAAAATCTTTCAAGCTGGTCTATCAAACGACAGTCGATGAGAATAAAATCCCCTACGAAGGCGGGGAGCTTTCCTTCAAAAATACAGCAACAGTAACCAACGGAACAGATGTAAAATCGGCAGATGCGCAAGTGAAGCTCCAATTTGGAAAGCTCATTTCTAAATCGAATGGCGTAAGAGATACCACCGAAAACGGACAGGTTTACAAATGGAAAATCGCGTACAATCAAGGATATAAAAAGCTTCCCGCGGGGTCGTATGTGAAGGACACCCTTGTAGGAGATTATGCAGAGTTTGTCAAAGGGTCTGTTGTTGTAAAAACAGTAAGTGGGACAACTTTAGTCGAAGGAACCGATTATTCCCTTGTTTTTGATGGAAAATCAATGACAGTCACCTTCTTAAAAGAAGTCTCTACAGCCATCACCATTGACTACAAAACAAAACTGACCGTTATCGTTGACGATAATTTTGATGGAAGCACGTTAAAAAACGAGGTCATCACAGATGGCGGATATAAAGGATCTGGTAGTGGAACGATTGAAAAAAATGGTGTCGTTAAGGACGCTTCTGTGGATTATCAAAATCGAAAAATCAATTGGAAGATCACGGTCAATCGCTTCAACTATGACATGCTTAACTGGAAGTTAGAAGACACGATGTCTGAGGGGCTGGTCTTCAATAAAGAGAGCTTCAAGATTTTCGAACAAGGCTCAAAGACACCCTTGCACCTTGGCGTTGATTATGAATTTGTTGGAGAACCCACAGATAAAAAATTCAATGTTCAATTCATCGGGGCTTTGGCTGACCCCGGGACCAATAAAACCTATGTGATCAGCTACGCGACCGATTTTGCCAGAGAACAAGAGAAATTTACCAACACGGCTGTTTCAAAGTGGAAGGATGCGGATGGCAAGGATCATCAAAATACCGGGAAAAAAGATCAAACAGTTACGAAAAATTACGTGGTGGACGCTTCAAAAGGCGGGGAATACAATGCGCAAACGAAGCGGATCAAGTGGACAACGATCGTTAATTACAATCAACAAACGCTAAAAAACGCGACTATCAGCGACCCGATCCTCGGAGAGCAAACCTATGTACCGAACAGCGCCAAATTATATGAAGTTACCATCAATCCTGATGGCTCCATAAAACTTGGAACAGAAGTGGCAAACGCAGCCGCGGAATCGGCGAAGACCGTCTCTGCGAATCTGCCAGATGGCTCAACCAAAGCGTATGCGCTGGTCTTCGAGACAAGTCTTGAAGGGTCATTGATCACAGACAAGCCATATTTGAATAAGGCAACTTTTCAAAATGATGGCAAAAGCAAGACAGTGGAAGCCTCTGTCAAGGCATCAAATGGGGGAAGCTACGCTGTAAAATCAGGGGAACAAGACAGCGGAAATATGAATTATGTGAACTGGTCAGTCGTGATCAACCCTTCGCAATCCACCCTGGATGATGTGGTCATCACGGATGAGCCTTCAGTAAATCAAGTGATCGACCAAGCATCTATAAAGATTTTTGAAACCGTCATAGATGCGGCAGGCAATATTTCAAAAAATACGAATAAAACGTTAGAACAAGGAAAAGACTATTCTGTCGATGTACAGACGGACAATGAAACCGGCAAACAAGTAGCGACGATCAAACTGCTGAAAACGATCAACACGGCGTATATGCTAGAATACCGGTCATTAATCAATTCAAGTCTCTTGACGGATGAAGTCACGAATAAGATTTCGATCAAGGGAATGAATGAAAAAACGATTCAACAGGAAACGACTACTAAACAAAAAGTGATTGTTTCTGGTGGAAGTGCACAGGGCTCAGCGGCTTCTGTTACACTCGTCAAAATCGACAAGAACAAAGGCGAAAATGCACCTCTAGCTGGAGCAAAACTGGAACTATGGACCCGAGATGAGAAAGGAAACAAGGCACAACTCGTTCGTTCAGGAACCACGGATGAAAAAGGAGAGCTGAAATTTGGAAACTTGCGTGCAAACTACGATTATTTGCTGATTGAGACGCAGGCACCAGATGGTTTTACAGTCAGCCAAGAGCTGCGGGATGGAAAAGTCGTGAGATTTAATCCAGACACCGAGACGGCACAATTTGCGGAAATGTTCGTTGAAAACGATCTTCCGAGAATTTCGTTTAAGAAGGTCGATGGAGAGACTAAGAAGGGGTTGTCGGGAGCCGTCTTCGCGATCAAGAATGCGAAGGGCGACTATTACAATGGAGTCACTGCCGCTAACAAAGTCCAATGGGTCAGCAGTGAAGACAAGATCTCCGAAGAAGTGGCGAAGTCACTAACTTCTGACGCAACAGGAACGGTGACCGTTACAGGCCTAAAGGAAGGAACCTATTCAATAAAGGAAATTTCCGCACCTCATGGCTACGATCGAGTGACGCAGGAACAGTCTTTTGAACTTATTAACGATCAAGGGGTCATAAAATTAACGCAGCCCATTCAAGATATCGCCAATGAAAAAACGCAGTACGTCAATGTGCCGATCAAAAAGATTTGGGATGATGCCAATAACCAAGATGGTAAACGACCAGAAAAGATTGCAGTTACGCTGGTAGCCAATGGAAAGCCAACCAAAAAAACACTGACAGTCACTGCTTCCGCCAACTGGTCAGGAGCGTTTGAAAACTTAGAAAAGTACGATGAGGCAAAAAAAGAAATACTATATTCGGTCAAGGAATCGGACGTTCCAGACTATGAACTAACCAGCATCTCTCCCGATGGAAAGGGTGGGTTTGAGGTCACCAATTCCCATAAAGCTGAAGTAATCTCAGTTCAAGGAAAAAAAGTATGGGACGATGCCGATAACCAAGATGGTAAGCGGCCAGAAAAAATCACGGTAAATCTTTTTGCAGATGGTAAGTTTGAACAGTCTAAGGACGTATCCGAAAAAACCAACTGGGCATATGAATTTATCAATTTGCCTAAATTCAAGGATGGCAAAGAAATCAATTATAGCGTGAAGGAAAGCTCTGTGACAGATTATACGACGACAATTACGGATTTCACGATTACGAATAAGTATGTACCAGGAAAAACCAGTGTCTCTGCAACCAAACACTGGGACGATTCCGATAATCAAGATGGACTGCGCCCAGAAAAAATTCACCTCCAATTGTATGGAGATGGATTGAAAGTCGGGAAAGAAGTGGCGCTGAGCCAAGAGAATGACTGGTCAACTACCTGGAACGATTTACCCGTAAAATCGAAGGGCAAAGAAATTCAGTATACCGTTGGTGAAGTTGGAACGATCAACGGGTATAAAGGAACCGTAGAGGAAATAGCAAAAGGGACTTTCGCCCTCACCAATTCCCATACTCCTGAAACAACACAAGTTACTGGAACAAAAACTTGGAAAGATAAGAACAATCAGGACGGGCTTCGACCTGCGTCGATTCATATTCGATTATTAGCCGATGGAAAAGAAGTTGCCGAAAAAGAGGTTCGCGCTGAAACGGGCTGGACATACCAATTTACAGATCTTCCGAAGTATCAGGATGGCAAGAAAATAAGCTACGCCATTCAGGAAGATCGCGTTTCTCATTACAGCACGACGGTCAACGGCTTCGATCTAATAAATAGCTATACACCTAAAAGAACAAGTATCAATGTTTTGAAAGTGTGGGACGATTTTGGAGATCAGGAGGGGCTTCGACCAGAGCGCATCCGTGTTCAATTGTTCGCTGACGGAAAACAAATGGACAAGGAATTGGTTTTGACCAAAGCGACAAACTGGCAGGGAGATTTTTCAGACCTGCCGTTAAGCAGTCAGGGAAAAACAATTCACTATACGATTAAAGAAGTTTCCATCAAGAGCTATAAAGCAACAATCACTGGAAATCAGGATCAAGGCTATGTTTTAACAAATACACATGTGCCTCCTGCTCCTTCCTCACCTAAAAATCACGGGGGAGGCGGCCATTCATTTAAAGGAGACAACAGTGCAACCAACTATAAAACAAGTCTTCCTAGAACAGGAGAAAAGGGATCGCGTACTCTTCTAATCCTGGGTCTGGTGCTCGTTGTAGCAGCAGGGATATTTCGTTACCGGATACGAGCTAAAAAGAGTTAATCCTACGTTTCTTTTTAAGAATAAAAATTGAGGTCAAGAACGTATATAAGCGTTGTGAAAGCTAGGAATGATCCTTTTAAAAAAACAAAGTCGGTCCCTGTCCCATTCAACAGATTACTGATGAATGGGACTTTTTTAAGGAGAGAAAAGAAATGATTTTAATGTTAACCAGAAATGTAAACAAGGAAGAGACCCTCAAGTCGCTATTGGAGACGCTAGGCTATGATGTCTTTTGTTCGGCTCATTTATTGAGTGCACTACTAAATAGAAAAAAAGAGACAGACATACTCCACTTTTTTCCCATTCTCTTTCTCAGCGAGACAATTTTTGAAAGTGAAGTCGAGCAAGTCATAAAGCTGCTGGGAGATGCCCCGCAGTTTATCGTTAGAATAACAAATAATGTGTCAGACGTACCAAAAAGAACAAGCGACGAACGGGTGTATCAGCTTCCCGTTTCGGTTGGTTTGGAAGAGCTGCGCGATACCTTGGATACAATGTACGTAGCTCGTTCGCAGCAGAATTATGAAGCCAAGGGGGCAAGAATATCTTTGAGTACTTTGGAAAAGAAAATTGTCCGTCAATTGTACGATACCTTTCCTGAAACGGTCACACGTGAGTATTTGATTTTGCAGCTTTGGGGAGACGAGGAGACCACAAAATCGAGATTGTCCAGCCTGTCAAATTGTGTCCATAGTATAAATAACAAATTTGAGCAAATCTATCCGTTGGAAGACGAAAAAGCCGTCCGAACCATTTGGCGGAAAGGCTATTATTTAGACGAAACAATCTATTCCGCCATAGAAGAAGGCCGTTTGACCATTATGTAAGTCATAGAAGGAGCTTCGTTTGGTTTAAAAGTCGTATCTCAAAATCTCCGAGATACGACTTTTTTCTATGCCATCAAATGACGACAAAAGTTTATCACACACAAGATGGAATTGTAAGTACCACATCGTGTTCACTCCAAAATATAGAAGGAAAGTAATTTATGGAGAACTGAGAAAAGATATCGGAAGGATTTTACGCAAGCTTTGTGAGATGAAAGAAGTAGAAATCATCGAAGCGCACGTAATGCCAGATCATATCTACATGTTAGTAAGAATTCCACCTAAAATAAGCATTTCCTACTTCATGGGATTTTTAAAAGGAAGAAGTGCAACGCTGATTCATGAACAGCATGGAAACTTGGTCTATAAATATGGAAATAAAAGTTTTTGGTCAAAAGGGTATTACGTAAGTACAGTGGGTTTAAATCAAAAAACAATCGCAAAATATATAAGAGAGCAAGAATCAGATGATCGTATTCGAGATAGTAAAAGCAAAAGAGAATACGTCGATCCATTCAAGGATAAGAAAAAGAAATAAAGTAGCGAGAGTTGAGCGGTTGGCGGTCTCTTAGAAAGCTCCATTTATGGAGTACGTGAGCGAGGACCTCTTCTAGAGGTGTTAAAAATTCACCCATTCTCACGGCTGGATGGGTTATTCTGAACCTAATACACGCATAGCCAACCGATCATATAGTCTGGGTATGAGCTTCGTGAATTAAGTAGAGTTTATAGAAGATTCTTACAGCAGAAGTGATAAATGTACGAAACGAACGAATGCAATTAACCTGTACGGTCGTATATATAATGAAAAAAAGATTAAAAATAAAAGATAAAGATGTTATAATTGATTCACTTATTCTGTTAGGAGGTCAAATTATGATTGCGTTCACCAAAAGCAAATGCAAGGTAGCGGTGGTACAAGCTGCCCCAGTGCTATTTGATAAAGAAAAAACGATTGATAAAACAATCCAATTGATACAAGAAGCGGGGAAAAAAGAGGCAGATCTAATTGTGTTTCCTGAAGCATTTATTCCGTGTTATCCTAGAGGATTTTCGTATGGGTTCGTTGTCGGAAGCAGAACGATGGAAGGCAGAGAGGACTGGAAACTCCTATACGATCATTCTGTAGTCGTTCCTAGTGCAGATACTGAAAGAATCGGCGAGGCCGCGAAGGAGGCCAATGCGTATGTTGCGATTGGCATCAATGAGAAAGACCCTAAAAATTGTACGCTGTATTGTAGCTTTCTTATCTTTAGCCCAGAAGGGAAAATCGTTTCTAAGCATCGAAAAATGAAACCTACTGGCACGGAGCGTTGCATTTGGGGAGATGGCAATGAGGGCGCTATTTCCACTGTCGATACAGACTTTGGAACGATTGGCGGGCTGATTTGCTGGGAAAACTATATGCCATTGGCTAGAGCTGCGTTGTATCAAAAAGGGGTATCGATCTACTTGGCACCTACGGCAGACAATCGAGAAGAATGGCAGCATACGATGCAGCACATCGCAATGGAGGGGCGTTGTTTCGTGATTGGGTGTAATCAGTATGTCACAAAATCTCATTACCCAGAAGGCCTGCATTATCGGAGTGAATTAGACCATTTGCCTGAAGATTTGTGTCCTGGAGGAAGTTGTATTGTCAGTCCTTTTGGGAAGTATCTCGTGGACCCTGTGTGGTCTCAAGAAACCATTCTCTACCAAGAATTGGATATGGAACAAGTTCCACTTAGCAGAATGGACTTCGATTCGACGGGGCACTATTCACGTCCTGATATCTTTCACTTGGAAGTCAAAGAAAACTAACGATTTTTTTTTTAAAAGTATAAATAAACGTCTGATTGCTCTATTAATAGAAGCAACCAGACGTTTTTAGATGAACTAATGACAGAAACAGCGAGTTTCTGACAAATAGTTTGGCTATTTACAGAGGGTGTAGTGGATTCTTTATGCCTTTTCTGGAGGATAGACACTCAGTCATAAATCACCCAATAATGAACGAGTTCGGGGGATAATTGCTCCTCGGAATAGGTGGTCAACGAATGGTTCTTCAGGGAATTATCACTGGGATCTAGCAGTCGAAAGCCGCGATCACTGACATGGGTCAAGACGAGGGTATGACCAATCGTTGTGAACATGCCGGGCTTCGCTGCAGCAAGAACCGGGATGTCCTTCTCTAAATACGGGCGCGCGTTTTGAATATCTGTGCCCAAATCCTTATAGGTATACTTATTTTTTTCCGCAAAATCCTTATAGATCGACCATGAGGTGCCTTGATCCGTGAAGTAGTTATTTTTACTCCAGTTTAGAATGGTCTCAGGAGAAATTTCCTTGTTCTTTATCCGCGAATCAATGATGGCCAACGCGTCAAGCGTGCAGCCGTTCATCGCAACGGTCGGGGCTTCGTCTCCCCAGCCATAAGATACATTCGCCCAGCGCTCATCCGTTTGCAGCAAAAGCCAGTGCGTCAATTTTTCTTTTTTTAACAGCTCTCTGACCTTTAAGGAATAGGCCCGTTGAGGCTGCAACATCAGCTCGTCTTTTTCAGCTAAATCCTTTTTAAGAAGGGCATTTTCCTTCTTCGCGCTACGTGCATGGGCTTCAAGAGTGTTCTTCTTTTGATGCTCCATGAGTGCTAAAGAAAAAAGAAAGACATTCAGTAAAAAGAGGATCAAAATGACTTTTACCGGTTTCTTTAAGCGACGCCTCTTTTTGAAAAGCGTACTGAGGACGTTCATTTTCTCCTTGATCATTAAAAAACTTCCTTCACAAAGTTTTGTTACGAATTCGTAACGCAATTGTAACATTTGAGAAATCTTTTAGCAATATAAAAAATATTCTATTCGAAGAATTTTTCTTCTAGCAATTGATCAAGGGAAGAGGAATGTCTTGAATTTTATTACAACTATAGGAAAAGTCCGCTTCATGGCATCATTTCCTCATTATGCGCTCTCGCGTTGATAATTTTCTTATTTTCAATAGGCAATTGATGAATATATGACCAATCAATCTACTTTCCTTTTAAAATCCGCTATTATTTCTAATATATACTAGGTATAATTAGAGGGGATTTTTATAAAGTAGGGGTGATTTTAATCGAGAAGGTAGCGGATGTTGTTTTGGGTATACTAGAGTCATTGAAGAAGGTGCCCTTTCCCAACCGATTGTTTTTCTTGCTGTCATTGATTTTTGGGCTGATGATGGTAAACATCGTTCCGCCGTTACAGGCACCGGATGAGGTGGGGCATTTCATTAAGGCGTATTCATTTTCAGAATTCAAGGTACGTCCAGAAGCCTTCAAGGAGAAGCTGGGAAAAGAGGAGAGTACGTGGGGGAATTTTGGTTTCGAAGTGCCTTACACAATAAAAAGTATGAACTCCTATGCAGTAGATATGAATGGGAAAAAAGAAAAATTCCCCTATTTTTACGAAGGTGTGGACAAGGACAAGATTGAAAAGGGTGAGAAAGCCTTTATTGGGACTGGCGGGATCCCAAATTACTATTTCGTCAATTATATTCCTCAAATAATGGGAATAGCCGTCGGAAAAGCGTTAGACAAGCCGATGATTTGGCAATACTATGCCCCGCACGGTACGCAAATTTATTCGGCTATATCTTGATTATGTTTTTTGTCATCTGGAAATTTCGCTTTTCTAAGCTGGGGGCTGCCGTCCTGGCGTTAAACCCAATGGCGCTTTTTCTAGCATCGTCAACATCAGGAGATGCGATGATCATTTCAATGAGCTTCCTGTTCATCTCTTGGCTGACGGGTCTGATCGGAAAAGAACGACTATCGAATATGCAGCTTTTGATCAGCGCGTTATTAATGATCACGCTCGTTCTGCTGAAGCCTACGTTGATTGTCTTAGGAATGCTTTTCTTTTTGATTCCCAATAGGTCCTTCAGTATTAAAAGGAAGGCCGTGTGGGGAATCATCATTTTTGCAGCGTGTATTTTGTGTTATGTTATCTGGAATAAAATGATGATCGATCAACAGCTTCTTTACCGAGATTTCGGGAATCCAGACAAGCAATTGGCGCAATTTCTAAAAGACCCATCGATTTTCTTTGAGAACGTACGAAAAAACTATTTATTTGGGGTGAAGGGAGACAGTATTGTCTATTCCTTTGTTGGGAAATTTGGACTATTAGATGCGCCGATGGGGCTGCATTGGATCGTACTGTATTTTTCAAGCCTCATTTTAGGTTCTTTAGTCCAAGAGAAAGACGGGCAATCCTTGATCGTTTACCAGCGAGTCCTTTTATGTGTGCTGATGGCTCTTTACACGCTGCTCACATTCTTCGCCTTGTATCAAATTTGGAACAAAGTGGGAAGAACAGCCTCAATTGAAGGCCTGCAAGGAAGATACTTTATCCCAATCAGTTTGGTAGTTGTCCCTTTGTTTTCAAGCAAAGAGGCGGTGTTGACTATCAAACCAATGAAGATGAACATTGCTGTCTCTCTATTTTTGGTCCTCGTTTTGATCGCTGCAATCGTCACGCTGACCGGTCGTTATCCAGCGGCTATGTAAATTAAAGTCATTAAATTGCCGCAGCACTCTTTAAGAACCTCGCCATGGAGCGAAAAGAAGCCCTACTCTTCACCGAGTGGGGCTTTCGTGTTTCTAGCATTCGAAAGCTTCGGAAATTACGAGTAACAAATTTCCCTAAAAAAGAAAAGTAATCACAACCCCTTAATGAAACGATATAATAGTTGTAAATCCCTTTATATCAAGGATGCAAGAGATGCTTGATAGGCTTTTTTACAGGAATTTGATAGGGTAAATTCAAGGAGGCAAGTAAATGACCATCGGGGAAAAGCTTCAAAGTAAACGGAAGGAACTCGATTTAACACAGGGGGAAGTGGCTGAAAAACTGTATGTGTCACGGCAGGCGGTATCGAATTGGGAGCTGGGGAAGAATTACCCAGACTTGGAGACGATCGTCGCGATCAGCGAGCTTTACCAGATTTCTTTAGATATTTTGTTAAAAGAAGATCAACACGTGGTGAAGGGAGTCAAGAAAACAATGAATAGAAAATTTTTGGGCATGGCCTTTTATTTAGTGACGCTACTGAGCATGGGGATTTGTGTGCTGGTGAATGTGCTTTTGAATCGCGCGCTTACGTGGTCGTTGATCGTCGTACTTTCATTAGTGACCGCAGATGCCTTGGTGTATTTTTTTGCCAAGAGGAACCGTTGGCATCCTTATCTATTGATGGGCGGCGGTAGTCTGCTACTGCTCGCTTTTTTAGGCTTGCTAGATGTCACGTTGCAGCAATCCGACTATATCCAAGGGTCCTTTTTCGTGGGGATAGCATTTCCCGTAAGCCTTCTTTGGCTGGTGCTGATTTGGAGTGTGGTTTTTATTCAAAAGAGAATGAAATGGTCTCTTTACTATTCCTTCTCGCTCTTTTTCTTACTCGGGATCGTGGTAGGATTTCTGACGAACCTTTTCGTCCACAGTGAGCCGCTGTGGTTCAGCACGCTCACCAGTGCCATCCCGTGCGTTATTTTATCCGCATTGTTTTACGTTCTAGGAAGTTATTTTGACAAAACAAGAAGCCTTTAATCAGAGCAGGGAGTCGAGCGTTTGACGAGGTTTTGCTCAGGGTTTAAGGAAAATAAAAATGGACAGCGCCCTATTCATGTGGGAGCTGTCCATTTTTTCAGCAGATTTTGATGTTCAGAAAAACATTTTAGCTTTAAAATATCTCTTGATAAGGGGGAACAGCAAAGAACACACTCGCTGACTCTCTAATCCACCTTAGAATAAATCAACGGTTTTGAAACACCTTCTGAGTTTTCCTTCGTCGTAAAGGAATAGAACTGTATCTCATTCTGAGACAACTGCTTGAGATTATAGCGGAAATCAGCGATTTTTAGAGGGGTTAGTATCCAATGATCGTGTGAGGAGACATAGTCTGCCCCTTTCAGTTCAACGGTTCCATCCTCGTTGGGGGCCTTCTCGTTTGTTTTCACAACCACAGGGACGCCCTCGATCTGCTTGAATTCAATGGTTTGAGCGATCTCTTCTGACCGCCATTTTCCTGAAAATTGTGCCAAAAATACGGTGGGATCACCGGGATCTTCTGGAGGGATGACAGAGGAAGCGACACTCGAAAGGATCGTTTCTGTTGTCGTTTTATCGGCTGATTCTTTTTGTGGCGGGAGCAGCAAGAGGGCGATCAAAACCAACAGAAATAATCCTATTAAACGTTTCTTTCTATACGTGCCCATAAAAAGCTCCCTTCGCCGTAAAGTATCCTTTAGTTTCAGTATAGTATAAACGCCAAATCATGGATAGACGAATAAGCTGTCAAATGCCCTTGGAGTCTCACTTGTCAGCCCACCCAGAGCATCGAAATCAGTTATGCATTTTAAGCATATGTTTGACATTGAGTGCAAACATTCTAGTGATTTCACGGAAGTTTGACATTGAGTGCAAACATTCTAGTGATTTCACGGAAGTTTGACATTGAGTGCAAACATTCTAGTGATTTCACGGAAGTTTGACATTGAGTACAAACATACTGGCAATATCACGAAAGTTTGACATTGAGTATAAACATACTGGCAATTTCACGAAAGTATGACATTCAGTACAAACATTACGAGGAAATTTGTAAAAAGAATTGTAGGTCATTTTGAGACAGTTACCGAACAGAGGATGGAATCATCGAGCTCCTTAATTTCAGTGATTTTATTCCATGAAAATGCGGAAAAAACACATTCTAACAGCCCTTCAGAGTCGCTATTTCTCCAAAGAAAGGTACTGTGAGAGCGTGTCTGTCAGTTCTTTTCGGACGAGGTCTTGGATGCGGATGGGCTGGATGATTTTCAGGTGCTTGCCAAAGGACAGCAGGTATCTGATCAGCCATTCTTGGTCGGGTAGTTGGGTGGAGACGACCGCCGTGCCCTCTTTTTGCAAGGCGATGTCTGCATGATCAAATTCATCGAACACGCGATACAAGATGTCTTTAGAAAACAACAGGGTCAAAGAAATAGTCTCTTCTTTCCGACTGAGGGCAGGGATTTCAGGCGGCACCATCGGGTCGAAGGTCTCATCGAGAAGCTGCAATGAGTGCATGCGGCTGATTTTGAACATCCGAAATTCATTTTTGTTCAGGCAAAAGGCTTGCAAGTACCAGGTTTGTGATTTGAAGAGCAATTTTAAGGGCTTGCAGACTCTTTTCGTGTGTTGATTGTAGGAATTTAGATAATCGAAGGTGATTTTCCTTCTATTTAAGATACTTGATTTGAGACTGTCGAAGGTGTCTTCCTTTTTCTCTTGATACCACGGGGAAAAGTCGATGTCTAACCAACTCTCATAGGAGAGATTGAACAGGGACTGCAATTTTAAATAGGAGCTGTCGCTTTCCTCTGGGACAATCGTTTTTATGCTTGTCAGTGCCAGCAGCAAATGCTCCTGTTCCTTTTTTGACAGTAACACATTGTCCAATACAAAGTGATCCATCAGGTAAATCCCGCCATTTCTGCCAGTATCTGCACAGATGGGGATGCCGAGAGCGCTGAGGGTATCGATGTCTCTAAAAATAGTCCGCGTCGACACTTCAAACAGAGCCGCCAGCTCTTTTGAGGTCGTTCGTTTTGTATTTAAAAGGTGATAAATAATTCCAAATAGGCGCTCGTTCGTCATTTCCGATTCTCCTCCAAAAGTTTTCGCTAAATGATGACAAAAGGTGTCATAGTATCTATAGTACTATTTAACCATAGTCGTGAGGAGGAATTGACATGAAGTTTTCGATTTTTGATACGGTACGCACGAACAATTTCAAGGATGCAGCGATTCAGGAAAAAATTATCGGTCTTTGGCAGCGAAATGCGTCTGCTATTGCTCAGGCGAAGGAACAAGGCAAAACAATCGTGGCGGTGTACCATGAGTACGAAAGTGATTATAAGGGCGATTATTCTGTCTCGATCGGCACAGAGACGGAGACAGCGCCTGTTTTCGATACATCGAACTATCGCTGGAAGGAATATGCCGTGGATGCCTCGGACGAATTTGGCATCCTAAATACATGGAAGCAAATATGGGCAGAAGAAGACGCCCAGACACTCCACCGCGCATATGGGTTCGATTATGAAGCCTACGCACCCACTGGGGAACAGGCGATTTTCATAGGAATTCTCTAGTTTCCGACTCAGTACCCCGCTCAGATCACTCAGGCAACGAAAATCCAGCCGCCAAGGAAAGTCACAGGCGGACAGCCCTTGAAATCATCCCAGCACGAGAATCCCCCTGCGTATACGCAGGGGGATCATTGGCGTCTCGTCATGGATCACGCCCATTGATCGAGCTTTTGCTTGAAAAACTGAATAGCAGATCTAGAAACTGTATAGATTTGAGGACACCTTATAAAGTCTTCTTTGATAAAGTATTACACTCGATTTGACAATCTTAGAATAAAAAAAGTACCTATCGAAAAATAGGCACTAATCAGAGTAATAGGTGTTATTGTTCTGTATTATCTACTGCTGGCAATTCAGGCTCCACAGAATCGTGTGGATTTTCCAACGACTCGTCGTCTTCATCATCTTCTACTTGCGGCTCTAGTAGTGGAACCGGCTCGAAATCAGAAGGAGGCACGATTTCTTCATCTGAAGTTTCCCCAGAACCTTCGACAGCAGGAGTTTCAAAATACGTGGTAGTGTCAGCCTGTGGCTCCTCGTAATAAAACTCTTGATAGGCGCTCTCTGTTGGAATACTTGCACTCGGTGGAATTAAAGTTGGCGCTTGAGTTATCGAGGTGCTGATCTTAGTAATCAAAATATCTCCCACGTTGATCTGGTCGATGTGATTAATGTTATTTGCCGAAGCGAATACTGTGAGGTCTAGATTCAAGGCTTCAGCGATGGCGGACAATGTGTCTCCTGACTGAACCGTGTATTGACCAGAATCGTCAATATCATTTTTGATTTGTTCAACTGAACGTGGTTGCCAAGCGGAAGCATCGGCTACATCAGTGCCATAAAGAACCCCTAAAGTGAGTGAACCTAAAAGTGAAATACCCAATAAAAACGTTTTATACTTTTTCATACTCTACCTCCATTACGTTGATTTAATTAAAACCATGCAGCTTATGAAACGAATCGTACATATCCCATAGGTTAAGTTTATCAGATTTTATCGCGATAACGGTCATTATAATAAGTATTAATTAGATAATATGAGTAAAAATCAAATTTTCTCTTTTTTATCAATATGAACGTCAGAGTCTAGCAACCTATCGAATTATTCGGTTAATGCAACCTATCGGAATATCGTAGAAGAAATTAAAAACAGCCGGACACTTTTATGAGTGACCGGCTGTTTATTTCGTCAGATAAATGCAGTAGTAATTAATTCCAATACGCCTAGAAATCCCGAAATGAAAGCTCGGAGGAGTCTATTTTTTATTTTTGACGTGTGGTATTGATTCAAAGAAAAGCCATAACTACAAAGTATGATAAAAAGTAAAAAGATAGCAATCATGAGAACGTTCATTTCCCCAACTCCTTTCAATGATCGTAAGCGAAGCAGGGGGAGTTGTAAAGGGTATTTGAGGTCTGTTTTGAAAGAAGAAACTACAGGAATCGTGTAGTCTATAAACGACATGGTGTAGCAAAAGAGTATAAGAGCGTATTCTCAATTTACATTGTAGTGATTTTCGTTTGAATGCTCAAAGTTTCCATCGCTTGTTTCCACCACAATACCGTCAGAATAAACTTTCAAAAACCCGAGAGTGCCAGAACCACCATCTTCCTTCATGCTAACGCTAGTGGCTTTGATTTTTCTATACGCACCATTTCTATCGGATGAAGATCCAAGATCAGCATATACACTATCATCCGTTTGGTATTTTTCTTGCATAATTTTCTTAGCTTCTTCATAGGTTGGAGCGTCAGTAGTATTTGAAGTGAGTGATGGATCAAATTCGATTACTTGATATTGGTCTACGTTTGAATGAGGCTGAAATGCAAGTGCTATATGCCCGTTGTTCATGTAATACGCGTATACTCTTGTATCGTTTTCATTAAAAGGATAAAAAAATTCTTTAGTTGCCGCATCAGCGACAGTATCCAGTTTTAGTTCAGTATTCACTTTAACGATTTTCACAGAAGAATGTTCGTTTACTTTCAATGATTTGGTAGGTATCGTAATGGGAACAAGTAACGCAGATTGTGTTTGCTGAAAGTTTGGAGAATTATAAGTTAGTTCAATGCCATCATTTGATTTACCTGTAACCAGATGAAATTTTATAGTTCCGTAAGTGCCGCTAGCTTCAGGATACCCATTAAAAGTAACGCTATAGGACGTCTCATTAGTTTGTTGTTCGTTCTTAACAGAAGTTGATGAGTCCGTAGTATCTATGGAACTATCACTAGACCGATCTGTACTAGAAGTGTTCACACCCCCGTTTTGGCCGGAAGAAGAAGGAGCATTTCCCAGAATGCTAAGAAAAAAAGCACCGACTAACATTAGGATTATTAAACTCAATAGCAGGACCGTCCATTTTAATCGTGTGTTTTTCTTTATCATTTGATTTTGATTTCTTTGCATAATTAACCCCACCCTAAAAAAACTTTATAATTATTATACTGCAACAGCTTGCAACGAACGAATAAATAACGGAAATTGATCTAAGGTTTTATCGGAATAAAAGGGTAGAAGAGTGTGGGGAAATCTGCGAAGGGAAAGAAGAAACTAAAAACCACAGCGCGCTACAGAACATCGAGTATTCTCTTGGAGAAAGTGAACAAAAAGAAGTCTGATTTGTTCTGTAAGCCAACGAAATAATGCAGCTAATAATTCTAAATTTTCAGTTTTGTTGTTTTTGTTTATAAAATTTGCTGGACAAGTACTAATCACAATACTTTAGATAAAAGTCTTCGATTTTTTCTTGAAATTCTTTTGTAGAAATGGTTCCTCGTAAATCAAAGTTGTAAACATCTCCATCAGTAAACTTAATTTGATTTTTATAGGATAATTTTTCGGATTCTTGTTTATAGCAGCCCACGTCTTCAAATTCAGCCCAGGTTTTTGTTTTAAATTCTTTCGTATTAAAATTATAAAATTGCATTCCTTTAATATCCATATAGAAAATAATTCCTTGATGTTTCATTAAAAAAAGTAAGTCGCTAAGACCTTGAAAGAAAAAAATACTGGAAATTCGGAATGCCACAACTATTAATAGTAAAATCGGTATAAAATTCCAAAGGGTTATTGTATTAAAAATCAAGAGAATACTTGCTAAAGTATCCTTCTTGAATAGGCCATAAAGTAAATAAATGCCGTAACTGACACCAGCGATAATGCCACCCATTATGGATGAGCCAAATAGCAACATTTTAAACATATCCAGTGTAGTGATTTGAAGTTTTAAAAAGTTATCGTTCACTTCCATAGCCATTGTCCTAACCATTTTTTTAATTTTTTGTGAATTCAAGCATCCGAAAATTTATCTACACTAATAGTATATAAATTTTTTGAAAGAATGACTATAGTTTTTCACATGTATTAGGTAAGAATGATACTGACTTAGGTTCGGAAAGATGGACGCGAGGATATTTCTTGTTGTTCCCTTGTTATAATAGAAGAAAAAGATAGCAAGAAAGGAGGACTCACTCATGAAGGAAGAAAGGATTAGGCACTATTTCTCTATGTGGGTCACGAGAGATTTTACATCTCTAGATTCGTATTTTTCTAAGGATATCATTTACCGTGAATGTTATGGAGCAGTCTATGCGGGTATAGAAGAAATCCATCTATGGATCAATGAAATGGTACAGAAGCAGGTTGTTTTAAAGTGGGAGATAAAGGATATTTTTCAAGTAAGTGAAGACCGCTTCTTTGTAAGATGGTATTTTGAGGCAAGAGAGGAACAACTTTATTCCTTTGATGGCGTATCAATGATTCGGTTTGATGGAAACACTATCCAAGAAATAGAAGAGTATGAAGCGACGCATGAAACGTTTAGACCCTGCAAAATCACTGGAAAAGAGTGATTCCCCATAACGCCCAGGAACTTTTTGTCCCATAGGAGTCACTAGAAAAGCAATCGCTTTCCAACAGTGTTTTATTTCCTTCATTTTGTGTTTTTTGCTATTATTAGTGGGCATCACACGAACGGATGTTGAAGAACGAAAAAGGGCTGTGCCTCAGAGAATTCCTTACCATTAAGGAAGGGATCATCGGGGGATATTGGCGGCTCTTGTCACCCTCTTCTTCATCAAAAGGAGGAAAATATGACGATTCAAAAACGAGCCAACGCAGCCATCGGGTTAACGATCCTTGTTGCGGTATTATTTCTAGTGTTGCCCATGACGCCGCTTGCAAGTGTTATGAAGGCTATCGGCTTTTTATTCAATGCACTTTTCGCAGGACTTATTGGTTATTTCTTTTTAAAGGATGATTTTATTCAGCAATTTAAGCACTTCAAATTCAAGACGCTCTTATACGGCATTCCGCTGACGATCCTTACAGGCATTGCGTTCGGACTGCTTTTCCATACGATCGCAGGAAAACCAACGACCAATAGTATCGATTCATCAATCTCCCTCGTCTTCATTTTGACGCAGATTCCATTCATGCTGATGGGGGAAGAGCTGATCTCGACGAACTTGCTGATCGCGTTTGAAAAGAAGGGCCTGTCATTTGCTGTTTCGTCAGTACTCGTCGCACTGCTGTTTGCCTTCTGGCACGTCACGGCCTATGGCTTCCATCCGCTGCAATTACTGCTGACACTGGCGCCGCTTCGTCTGGTCCTGAACTTTTTATGGAAACGGTCCAGCTCCGTGTGGGTATCTTGGATCTGTCATTTTCTTTACGACATGATCAGCTTGTTGCCGATGGCGTTTAAGTAAAAATCAAGAATACACAAAAAGGCTCAAACGGTCCTGCCGTTTGAGCTTTTTTAAACTTCTCTGGTCCATGAATCTAAAACGTGAACTCCCGCATGAAGGCAGAGGAGAGTCGAATGGTGGCGAAGGCCAAGAGCGTTCCTGTTATTGCCGCAAGGAGCAACGCATAGAGAAGAGGGTGCTTTCGCGTTGTTTTTTTCAGTAAATAATAGCTGATTAAAAACGGGATCAGGTAAGAAAAGAGAATGATCCGTGAGTGATCCAAAGTGATTGAAATAGTGGTCGTTTGCATGAGAGCGCTCCTTTTTTGTGAGAATGGCGAAAATCAACGGTTATCGAGGCGGTAATAGTCGGTAGTACATGAGGTGCAGAAAAAGACTCACAATCAGGAGTCTTTCCGAAGCTGGTCTCTATCTTTCAAGTTGTTGGAAATGGTGATTCCTGTAATCATTCCACAAGCAGCCATCGCAATCCACCAAATGGCTACAATAGGCAATACACGCCGTATTTTCAAGTTCATCACCCCTCATTTCAGTATGCCGTATTAAGCGGGGATGGACAAGGGGGATTAAGCCTTTGAGACAGAATAATTGGGAAGTAGGAAGTGTGTGATGGAGAGAACTGTAGAGAAAAAAGTCACTGAATATTTCGTTTGATCTTTCTGAAAAGGAAAACGGCTAACGGAATCGGTAGTTCGATCAAAGCAATTGGAACGAATGAGTGGTAATCCGTTGAACGCTCACAAAAAAGAGAAAGGTTAGTGCTACCAAGCTGATATATTCACTGAAAAATTTATAAAGAGTCATTTGTTCGACCTTTCTTTTTAAGGGAATCATATATTTGAAGGAAACAGTATCAGGGAAGGTGCGGTATTTGGGGGTATCAAGTAAAAAAATGAACTAGATAAACTAGCTCGTTTCAGGTGAACGATCTTTCTTAATTTTAAATATAGCGCTCACAATTAATAAAGATGTAGAAAAGCCTTTTGCAAATTCTAGAAATGAGTTGTCCTGAATGTTGCCTAGAAAAAAGCACAGCACTGTTAGAGCAATAGAAAATTTAAAAAAAGCGTGATAGTTTTTAATCAAATCAACAACTCCTTTTCTTTTTAGTATATCAAATGAAATAAGGCTTAAGCAATGGAATTAGAGAGTGAAAAAGTAACAATAATCACGTTAGTTAGTAACCGGAGAAACTAGTGCCAGGGAAGGTGCGGTATTTGGGGCTATAGCAGAGTTTTGAATAATAAGTAAACAGTCAAAAATTGCCTGCTCACTTATTATTCAGTTCCCAAATCCTATTTTTTAAAACCTACAGCAACACGATTTGTACCTGTGTTAGAACTAAGAAAAACATTAATCACGTGCCCGTCTTTTGGAAAGTACCCTTCTTTTTCTTTATTGCTGTTAAACTCTTTAAGGGAATAAAGAACAATATGATCAAACTGCATGTAGCTCACCTCTTTCTTGTTCAAAATATAAAATAAATTTTAATGTATATGAAGAAAAAGAGCAATGTGGATTTTTAAATAATTCTGTAAGTGGAGAAACTAGCGTCAGAAAAGCGTGGTGTTTGGAGGCATTAAGTAAATAAAAGTGCCATCAAAAGTGATAGCTCTGTAGTGATCCCAAAAAGCCCCTTTGACTGAACTTTATTATTTAACTTCAAACAATCACTTCTACAAAATTTTATCCTATTCATAATTTTAAAAAAGTCAGTTACTGGAAGAAACAGCATCCGAGAAGGTGCTATTTTTAAGCATCAATGACTTTTGAATAATAAAAATCACCCCATAAGCGCACGAGATAATTAATGGAAGATGAGCACCAATCATCTATGGAAGCACGGTAGATATAACTATTGCTGCTAGATACCCTATGATCAGACAGGCGATCCATAGTACGTTTTTTTTAAAAGGGAGGTTTTGTTTTTCATAACGAGACATCCTTTCGCTTGCTTAGTAGCTAGTAGCTAAAGTATATATTGGCTAATTGAAAATTACTAGATTGGAAATGAAGTTACCGAGGAATTAGTTTTTTAATGGAAGCTAGGTTTAAAAGTTATCCAAATGCGATGTCGGAATAATCTATCAACGAGAAGCTGAAGAAGACTTCTGAGAATCAAAAGTATTTTAGCAGCATAGTTAGGATCGTGATAGCTGTTAAAGGGAGGAATAATAGAAAAAAAGCAAAAAAAAAAGCTACTGAAATCAGTAGTTATACTAAGAAGCAATGTTCAGTTTTTTAATCGCTTGTTCGATGGTGACGCCAATCGCAAACTTTTGAGGGGTATTTTTATCGTAAGCAAGGAATCTATTCAGTTTAGTATTTAACACTACACAGAGGCGACGATTATCTGTTTTGATACTGTTCATCTTTTCACCTTCTTTCTATTTTTATAATACTAAATGAATGTTAATGAACCGTTAAGGAAATGTAAAAAACGTATCAAGATAGTCAAGCAACCGCGGATATTCCTATCAATACGATCACGAAAAATAGAAAGCTGCTTTATCGGGAAATGCAAATACGGAGCATATCTTCAGGTAGGGCGTCGGTTACATCGAAAACGATCGCTCTATTTTTTGAAAAAGTCCCGGTATCAAGAAACAAGGATCTTCCAGTCTCAACTAACGTCGTTTGGGAGCAACAAAAAGAACCAGTCCTTTTACGAGGGACGGGTTCTTTTTAGAAAGGACCAATTAGACCATAAGCCGAAGAAACCCAGGGTCAGGAAGAGGTTGTTCTTTTTGTTAATTGGGTCAATCCACCTCTATTTTTTGTAAAATCTCCGCAAGCAGCGAAAGTCCTTCGTCTATTTTTGAAGCGTCAGAAGGATCAGTTTCGTCTAGTATTTTTTTAAATAGCTCATACCGTGCGTCATTTATCTGCTGGAATAGGGCACGCCCTTTGTCCGTAAGTGATATTTCACGGATTCGTCGATCGGCACTATTATAAGTGGTCGTTAAGAGCCCTTGTTTTTCAAATTTATCAATTTGTCTGCTTGTCGAAGAGTGGTTTTTCCCCACTTGCTTCGCTAGATCCCCGATATTTATAGTCTTAGCGATACCCACACGAACAATGATCGGTAATAAATTTTGATCTCCTTTTATTCCTGCCTTTCGTAATAGGTCCATATCGTGTTTGGGGTCGTTGAAAAAAGTGACTATTTGAAAAAGGGATTTAAAAATTTCATTCTCCATGCTGGTAATTATAGCATAATCTGTTTATAATAAACGTGTGCAAGTTGCACATTTATCTAGATTTAGGAAAGATGATACAAATGAAAAATAAAATTGGAATTATTTTAGGCAGCAATCGACCGAATAGAATTGGCGGAGATGTAGCGAACTGGGTCAAAAAGGCGATGGAACACGCTGACTTGGAGATTGATATTATTGATTTAGCAGAAGTGAACCTTCCATTTTTAGATGAACCAACTATTCCAGCTATGAGAAATTATCAGAACGAGCATACGAAGGCCTGGAGCGAAGAGATTCAGCAGTATGACGGTTTCGTTTTACTGTTTCCGCAATATAATTGGGGCTATCCGGCGGTAATAAAAAATGCGTTGGATTATCTTTATACTGAGTGGAGCCACAAACCGGTGAGCATTATGGTCTATGGCGGGCACGGCGGATTCCAAGGATTGATTTCCATGAAATTAGTGACTCAGGGCTTAAATATGTACAATATGTCAGTCAATCCTCCGTTGACGATCACCAAAGAAATGTTCGATGAAAACAACCAGTTTATTGACATCGATCGTTCTTTTGAAACTATCAAGCCGCAAGTTGCGATGGTCTCTGAGGAATTTGTCCAACTCTTTTCTGTAAAAAAAGGCGGTGCTTCATGAGAAAAATGATTTCAGTCGTGTGCTTAATTATCGCCGCCATTTGTTTAGGGCTTTCTATGTTCAATGTTGTTTTTGAGAAGCACGAACGAACGGACGAAAAAAGACACGAAGCCTTTGTCCAAGAAAAAGCAGGGGATACGGTTGTTTCGGATATCGTCCATAAGACTCAGGAAGATAATGAAAGAAATAGAACAATAAGAAAAGTCGTGCTGATCCTTGTGGGTACCAGCAGCGCTGCACTGGGGTTAGTTGTTCTGCCAGCACGAAGGAGCAGTGGGTGTGTTTGAGGTGTCAAAAGCCTTTATCAAATTCTAGAAATGAATTATTTGCAAAACGTGTCAACGAGCAATTGAAACGTTGAAAAAAGATTCATAATTTTTGATCAAGGCTGATACCTCCAAAAGGCACCAGATTTAGCTGGATAAAGCAGATAAAAAGGCAGCCATTTCTGACTGCCTCAACATTGATCCAGCGATTTATTTTAGCTAGACCATGAAATAGTACCAAAGATACTAAAAAACGCAACCGCGAACGGTAGAAAGTACAAAATGAATTAGAAAAAATTTTGTATACAAGGTATAGCGGGGAAAGATTAGTATGGAAAGTCCTCATACGCATAGCGATTTTTTTGAGTTAATTGACTAGATCAGTTCCGTAAGAGTTATCGATCGCGCAAAGCCACTGACCACGAATATTTCTAAAGACATACGTTGCCCGACGTTCCATTGAAAATTCTGATTTTTCTTTCGCGCTCTCGCTAGCTTCTAAAAAGGTTTGTGCGAGAACTAAAACCGTGTCACCTGCTACTAAGTAAAGCATCTTTCCTTCGACAGGCTTCATTGAATTATTGAAGTATTCAGCAATTTTGATAAAGGCTGATTTAATTTTTTCACGTCCATGAGCAACGATGCCTGGTTTGATTACAAGTATTGCATCCTCCGTATAGTAATTGATCAATTCATCGAAACGTTCTTCGTGAATCAAACGATCACAAATATCAATTATTGCTTTAATTTCTCTTTCGATGGCTTCATTTTCACTCATATTCAACGAGCACCTCCTTATAGTGTTAATGGAAAGTATAATGATTAGAATAAGAATGTCAACTCGTAAAAGATTCTATCTAAAGGTTCTTAGTAAGAAACAAGAGTATTAAAAAAGGCAGTGCGAAAGCAAGGACATAAAGGTACTTCGTTTTAGAATAGGTGTGCTCATGTTGACTATTTGCGCGCATTCGATCCCCAGAAATTAATGTTCCTGAAAGAATTAAACTCAATACCAAAGAGCCAAAACCTAAAAATTTGATTGCTGAATGAAAGTTCATGGCATAAAGCAACGCAGCAGATAGGGAACTGATTATGAACGTTGCCGCATATTTTTTCATGGGCCCACTCCTCGTAGGTTGGTTATTCAAACTGTTTTTGATTAAATAGTACCATAGAAGAGAAAACGATTTTTGAAAAAATTTAAACGAGCAGCTTTACGAATGAAGTAATTTAATGTTGAAAAAGGGAAAAGAAACGTGTAGTCGGCTTGATGCAGATCGACTGTTTTTTTCATAGCGAAAATGGTGCGGATCAAAAAATAGAGGCCGATTTATTTGAGTTACGATCAAAAGCGGCAGCGAACAAGAGATTTACACGAAGAACTGAATGATCGTTGCTATTCTCAGGAGTAGCAGGGATCGTTCTTTTTTTTGTATAAAAAACACTATTTAAAGAAATGGTAATAGTAAAAATAATGAAATGTATTCAATTTTTACGAAATTTTTTAAAGAATTGGGTATTTTATTTGTCGGATTATCGTTACCTTGAATAAGTTTTTTTATGAATGAAGAGAGTTGATGTGTTTTTATAAATCTCTGTAATGTTAGTGTTTTTACGGATTTTTAGCTTTGGTAAGCGATGTTGGGTCTCTAACCAGAAACTAAAACGATTGTTTTTTTATTTAAAAAATGTCTAACGGATAAAAAAATAAAGAATAACTATTGAAATTGGAAATTAGAATGTTACAATAACATAAAATACATAGAGCTTATCATGCGGGGGTGCATTAAAATTAGAGTGGTAATCGTGACAAAAAATATCATGAACGAGTTGGCGATGCAGCAGAAGTTGCAGAAATTAAATTATGAGGTCCTTTGCTCTACGTCGATCTTTGAAATGATCTTGAAGGATGACTATAGTTGGAGTCCGGAATTTTATCAGGTCGTCATTTTGAGTGAGACGATCACAAACAAAGAGTTAGAGGAAATCGTTCCGAAATTGAAGGAAAAAGGGAAGCCCGTGTTTAGAAAGTATCTAGACGACTTGCCATCAGGGGAACAGAAAAAATTGGCCTTTTTAGCGATTGATCAGTGGTTAAGTGAAGATACGGCGGCTAATGACTTACGGGAGTTGGTCAGCAATGAGCGTACGTCGGCCGTTGCTTCGACTCCAACTGAAGAGGAGCAGAAACCCGTCAGAAAGACCTTGGATTACATTTTAACGAACTTTACAAAATCAGAGAGAACCCTTTTCAAACTATTGTACAAATCTGAGGACTCTTTTGTGACGCGAGAGGATCTGTGCATGCAAATTTGGAGTGTGCAGCCAACGGATTCAAGACTTGCTCAAGTTTCCGTTTTAGTAAATTCGATCCGAAAAAAATTACTTAAAAAAGGCTTTTCGCCAAATACGGTAGAGACCGAATGGGGAAAAGGGTATCACCTATCAAAAGCCTTTTGTGCGAGCCATAAAGATACATAAAATAGCGCGTTGTCACTCGTCTTGTGACAACGCGCTATTTATTTTTCATTGATCAACAAAGGGGCGATCAAGGACTTTTTTAGCCGAGTATTCGGAGATGTGGACGCACATGACGATTTTTTGAAATAACGTGCACCGAGTTGAAGTAGTAGACGTATCGGTAATCAGTATTTTTTAAGAATTTACTATCTCGCTGTATATAAAAAAGAGAATAGCAGCTTGTAAATTCTTCTCTTGTACGTTATAATGTACGCAAAAGCGTACGCATAGAAAGAAGGGGTTGTCATGGAAGTAATGACACCAACGAATTTAAGAAAAAGCTTGTTTGAAACGTTGAAAGGTGTAGCAACTGATAACAGCGAGATTGAAGTTACATTGGCGAATAAAGACGGGGTAAATGATGGTGTAGTGATGCTTTCCAAGCGTGAGTGGCGTGCAATTCAAGAAGAATTATATTTGTATAGAACAGGTACTCTCGATAATGTATTGAGTCTTATGGAAAGCGAATCTGATGATGATTTTGAGGAAGCATAATTGAGCGAGTGGAAGGTATTGGTTCATAAGGAAGTTAAAAAAAAGCATCTACCTTTGTTAGAAAAAATCCATTTGCTATCTGACTATGATGAAATCATCGAGACGCTAAAAAAGAATCCCTACACGCAAGTTAGAAATTTCGAGCAGTTGCGTCCCAAAAAAAAGTTGTTATACTCTATGAGAATCAATGGGAAACACCGAGTCGTCTATACGATTGATAAGGTAAACAAGGTAGTAAAAGTATATTCAGCGTGGTCACATTATGAAAATAATCTACCCAAATAGATGAACGTGAACAGAAGCTGTAAGTGGAGGGGAATCGTTGAGGCTTGATTTGACTGCAATTTTTTTAAAGAAACAGCTCAACGTTTAGCGTTTCTTTTTCAATCACTGTCTTTCAAGCGGTACACAAGAGATTCTACACGAAGTGCGGAATGATCCTTACTACTCTCAGGAGTAGCAGGGATCATTCCGTTTTTTATTTTGCTTCATCTTCCTCATAAGCGGTGGAAAGCTTGAATTTCTTTTTTGCGATCGCAGATAAGGCGGCAGCGATCTTGTCGTAATCGGAATCGATCAGTTGCATATGGCAGTAGACGATGGGTTTGTTCAATCGTAACGAGGGGATGACCGAAGAGGACAGCGGAATATCGCTAATGATTAAATCAACCTCCGTTGAAAGGGTATTGACCACATGCAGATTGTAATAGGTCGAGAAATAATGCAGGACTTCTTCTTGGATCGTCTGCTTCGACAGGGCCGTCAAAAAGGAAATGTTGATCGGGGCCGTGTATTTTTCCAAGTGAATATGGCGATCGTAAATCAAACAATATTCGGTCGCTAAATACTCTTTATAGTTCTCAAATGACTTGAATTCCGCGGTCTGCATCTCAAGGGCGATGATTCGCTTGATTTGTTTTATTTTATGACGCTTTCGTCGGTCTTTGTCCACGTTCAAATAATCGGTAAAAATATCTTTTAGATGGGTCACGATCGTTCCCACAAAGAAAATCCGATAATGGAGGCACAAAAGCGCGTAATGGATCGTGCTCCGTTCCTCGGAGGACAGCGGGTTGTACAGGTGATGGTCAAGCCTGTCTAGCAGGTGGGAGGCGAGACCAGGGACACCCATTTCTTTGATCTGACTGTCGCGCATTAAAAAATCAGGCGCTGTTTTGATCGAATGATACCCGCCCATCGCGACGAGTGCGCTGCACAACAGTTGGGAGAAACGCTTTAAATGTTCGTCTGAATGACGAGGTAAAAAACGTTTCATTTCCTTTGACAAGCGGCTGAAGGACAGACGGTTGGCGGCGGAGTAAGGGGTATACAAGGAGATGCGAACCTCTTCATTTTTAACGAGCCGCCCTTGACGTTCACGAAACAGGTGTACGCCTAAGAAGTAGTGAACTAAAAAGAATTTATCCAAGGAGGGGAGCGCATAGACTTCCTTTGGACAAGCGTCTAACGCTTCAGACATGTCTAAAAAACGATACGCTCGAAAAGGCCACTTCTCTGCGCCGTAACCTGTGACAAATAAAACGGTGTAGAAAAAACGAATATCGATCTCATTTCCGTGAAGAGACACCTTTCCTTTGGCGGAAATACCCAGGGAGGTTCGGTCCAAAAAGGAATTGATCTCTTGGATTTTTCTTCGGACTTGAATGTAAGGAATATCAAGAAAGTCTGCTAGCTGCTGCAGGGTGTCAAAGGAGTGATGAAACAGCGCTTCGAGTAGCCGGAATTTGATGGATTTGCGAATATAGGCATTTAAAAACATCTGCAAATTGACCGATTCAGAAAACTGCAAGGTGAAAAGGAGGTTTGTCGACGAATAATCAAAGACGACCAACTCAGCGAAGTCAAAAAGGACGATGTCTTCCTTTATCGCCTCCACGAGCTTCAGCACGGTTTGGTTACTGACACCTAAAGAGGCAGCCAAAGAATCCAAGGGACACGTTTGCCGCTCCGCTTCGAACACGGTTCTTAAAAGACGCACTTTTTTCCGATCTGCTTTATCAACTAATACGTCCATTGTCCTTCCCCCTCGAAAAGATTTTCTCTATATAAAAAACATACCATGAAAAAATAGCAATAGCAAAAATAATTGACACGCGCTCAATTTCCACGGAATTTTTACAACAAATGAGCATCTCCTTTATCCCATTCTTGTTACTATTAATAAGGAGACCCCCAAAAATAGAGAGTCAGAATAATCATATGGAAGGCTGTTTTTAAAGGTTTAACGAGAAGTGAATGCGTTTGGAAAACGGTGGGGTATTCCTATTCATCGACTACAGGGTACAGTTTTTCTGTTTCAAAAAAGAAGGACTGGGAAAAATAAACAATAACTAGTGAAAATTGTCACTATAGTATTACGATAACAAATAGTTGATAAATGCTAAGAGGACGGGGTGCGTTAAAATTAGAGTGGTAATCGTGACAAAAAATATTATGAACGAGTTGGCAATGCAGGAAAAATTGCAGAAACTAAATTTTGAGGTCCTCTGTTCTACCTCGATTTTTGAGATGATCCTGCGAAACGACTATACGTGGGGGCCTGAATTTTATCAGGTCATCATTCTGAGTGAAACGATCACGAACAAAGAGTTAGAGGGGATCGTTCCTAAATTGAAGGAAAAAAAGAAAACCGTGTTTAGAAAGTATTTAGACGAGGTCCATCCAGAAGAAGAGGAAGAACTGGCGTATTTAGAGATGGATACATGGCTCAGTGAAGACATCCCTTCGAATTTACTGCGGGAAGTGATCAGTAAAGGCGGTGCGTCCACCGAGCAGCAGCAGAAATTCATCATCGACTCATTGGATCATCTATTGATGGATTTCACCAAAACTGAGACGAGTCTTTTTAAATACTTGTACAAATCCGACGCTACCTTTGTGTCGCGAGAAGATCTGTGCTGGCATATTTGGGACACGCACCCAACGAATTCAAAGCTTGCCCACCTTTCAGTGTTAGTAAATTCCATCCGAAGAAAGCTCATTCAAAAAGGGTTTCCACCAAATACGGTAGAGACTGTCTGGCGAAAAGGCTATCACCTGACAAAAGATTTTTATGCTATTTATAGAGACATCCAGTATTAAAAACGAAGGGAAGAAGCCCTTCTGATTTCAGAGAGACAAATAGAGCGTTGTCACGAGAGGAGTGCCGACGCTCTATTTAGTTGAGTGGAATTATTGCCTGATATCATAGTCTAGTCCTTCTTTTATGGAAGCAAACCACGAGATGGGGTTCGAATAAGATAACTCCTAAAATAATGCACGTACGTGGTCAAATTGGGAGATTTATCTAGATAGTGTTAAAATAGAAGAAGAATATAGACAAAATAGCAAATTATAAAGTGGGTTCTTACTTATTTAAAAACTCTTTACTTTGGAAACTAGAAAGGAGAGGACAGAATGCGAGCAAGTATTTGGAAGCGTTTTATAAACGGAGAAAAAGCGGTTCTTGATGAATTACCGAAAAAAATAGCGACATCTTGGGGAACGTGCTATCAACAAGGAATTGATCCTTATGTTTATAAACCTCAAAAAATATTATCTTTGCAGGAATTAAAAGGTCAACAGCGGAAGAATCAAGACATGATTCGTCATGTAGAACGAGAAATTAGAAAAGTGAAGAAAAAACTACAATTAAAAAAGCCACTATTTATATTAACGGATGAAAAAGGGCGGATTCTTTGGCGAGATGGGAACCATGAGGCAAAAGATTTTGCTAATTTGATGTTTTTCAGAGAGGGAAGCCGTTGGACAGAAATAGATGTTGGAACAAATGCCATCGGTCTGGCACTTGAATCAAAATCAACTGAATCGATTTCTTTAGAAGAACATTACTCCATTGCTTCTCGTGACTGGAGTTGCGCGGCGGCGCCTATTTTCGACGGAGAAGATAAATTGGTAGGTATCTTAGATATTTCGACCTATAAGAATGAATCAGCGAAGGAATATCTTCTTCTGCTTACTGCTATTGCCCAAAAAGTATCTAATTATCTAATGCGTGATTATTTAGAAGGAGAAAGAGAATTACTGCATTACGTGACCAACTACTCTGAGCAAGAAATCTTATGTAACACGCAACATCGAATCATGTATGCACCGCCTGCACATCAGCAACTGTTTGAGGTAGGTAAAGATATCCGTGCATACTTAACAAGTGCGCTACTGTATAACGAAAATCCTATCTTAATGGATCAACGTGTGATTGGTTATCGATACATGATTTATTCGTCTACGGCAACGAAGCCTTATTATTCTGAAGGGGTTCTTAGTAGAAGTGCACGCTACAATGCCTTTTTAAAAAAAGCATTGCTTTTAGCTGAAAGTAGCCTGCCGATTCATATTTATGGCGAGTCAGGCAGTGGAAAAGAAGTGGTTGCTCGAATGATTCATTATAATAGTGACGTTCAAGATGGACCGCTGATTTCCGTTAACTGTGGGGCAGTTAGTGAAAATCTGTTGGAAAGTGAACTTTTTGGGTACGCACCGGGAGCATTCACTGGGGCTAATGCTCAAGGATACCAGGGAAAAATTGAGCAGGCAGATGGTGGTAGTTTATTTCTAGATGAGATTGACAGCATGCCCGCTAAAATGCAAACAGCGTTGTTGAGAGTTTTAGAAGACCATCAAGTAACACCGATCAGCGGCGTTGCTAAACAGGTCTCTTTCCGTTTAATTACTGCAAGTAATAAAAAACTACAGCAACAAGTATCTCAGCATGAATTTCGTGAGGATCTGTTCTATCGAATTTATGTGGGCCAACTTTCTTTGCCACCGTTACGCGAGCGGCTTGAAGACATCGTTCCTTTAATTGAAAAATTTTGTCAAGAGAATAACTGGTCTATCACTTGGCAACAAAAAATTGAAACAGCAGCACGCACCTTTTCCTGGCCTGGAAATATACGGGAGTTTAATAACTTTTTACAACGTCTTTATGTGTTTTATTTTGACCAAGAACCTACACTTGATCAACTAAATGAATTAATCCTTTCCGGGAGTCTGTTGAACGTCACTAATCTAGCAGAAGAAGTGCCTGAAGAAAAACGTGAAATACAATTAGCTTTGGAGCAAACAAATTATCATGCCACAAATACAGCTAAAAATTTGGGGATTTCCCGAGCAACGTTGTATCGAAAAATGAAGCAATACAATATAGAAAAATAATCGGTACCTTTTGATTCTTGTCAGATTTAGAAAGGGATAGGAAGTAAATGTACCTCATAAATAGATAAGAGAAGACAAGCCAAACGGGCTCCATCGTTTAGCTTGTCTTTTTTATTGTGAATATAGATTGATACACTTTGAGACAAACCGTCTCATAAGTGAGTCATTAAGAAAGAGAAAAAGAGAATCGAAAGCGGGTAGTCATCGTGCTATCGTCAAAATTGTGAACGCTTTCATTTGAAAACAGAGGCATTGATAGTTGAGGAAGTGTATATAAATAAATCAAAATGGCTCTCTTCGACTTAAGAAAATTGATTTAAGGGCTGATCAATTGAAAAAATATTCACAAAATAAAAAAGTTGGCATAGTTTTTGCGTTAATTAGGATGAAACGGAAATTAAGGGAGGGAGATCTTTTATGACTATTTATGATCTCATTGTGATCGGAGCAGGTCCAGGTGGATATGTTGCAGCAATCCGAGCGGCACAAAGAGGGAAAAAAGTTATTGTGATTGAAAAAAAAGCGGTGGGAGGTACCTGTTTGAATGTGGGATGCATTCCATCAAAAAGTTATTTGCAACACGCACATTGGCTTCTGGCTGCTGAAGAAGCAAGTCATTATGGATTTGTAAAAAAAACTGGCAGTGTTGATTTTAAAAAAATGGTTCAGAGAAAGGATCAGGTAGTTCATACATTACAAGGTGGCATTAAGCACCTCTTTCAAGCTAACCAAGTTACGTACCTCGAAGGAGAAGTAACAGAGATAGGCGGGTCAACTGTCAAAGTAGATGGCCAAACGGTTACTGGGAAAGATATTTTACTGGCCACAGGCGGACAGCCATTTATACCGCCAATTGATGGATTAGATACTTGTGAGTACTTAACAACGGACACTTTTTTCTCTATGAAAGAGTTACCAAAAAAGCTGGCTATTATTGGTGGAGGAGTGATCGCCGTTGAATTGGCTTTTGCTATTAGACCTTTAGGAGTGGAAGTGGCATTAATAGAAGTTGCATCAGATATATTGCTGACCGAAGAAAATGACGCAAGAAGCGTGATTAAGAAGAAGCTAAAAAGCTTAGGTATAGACATAGTTACTCAAGCTAAAATCAAACGAATTAAGGAGAATGAAATAGAATTATCCGATGTAAAAATAACTTATGATCGCTTGTTGATTGCTGCAGGAAGAAAGCCCAACTTGGCTTTGGCGGAGAAACTTGGTGTTCAATTAGATCCGGCGAAACGTTTTGTACAAGTAGATACGTATTATCAAACAAGTGTGCCTCATGTGTATGCTGTGGGTGACTTGATTGGCGGATATCAATTGGCTCATGCAGCAAGTGCTGAAGGCTTAAAAGCAATTGATGCAATTTGTGGCGACCCATCATCACCAGTAGACATGTCAAACATTCCACGCTGTTTGTACACCGATCCAGAAGTAGCAAGTTTTGGGTTGAGCGAAGAAGAAGCAAGGGAATTATATGAAGTCGATGTAAAAAAAGTTCTATTCTCGGGGAACGGAAAGGGGATCGCCGCAGGAGAAACAGAAGGATTTGTGAAAATCATTAGTGATAAAAAATATCATCAGATACTTGGAGTTGTGTTAGTTGGAAGTCATGCCACTGAGATGATTCACACATTGTTAGCAGTTAAGGTGTCAGAAGGAACGGTAGAAGAGATAGCAAATATGGTATTTGCACACCCAACTTTGTCAGAAGTAATTGGAGAAACAGCCAACGGTTTGCTTGGAAAAGCAATTCATGGATAAAAAAAGGAGGAATTAAGCATGGCAAAAGAAAACGTATCAACAGAAAAAGCACAATGGATTTTAAAAACAATGTACGATATTCGAAATTTTGAAGATGAGGTTCATCGCATTTTTACAACAGGTGAAATTCCAGGATTCGTTCATCTATACGCAGGGGAAGAGGCTATCGCAACTGGTGTATGCGCACATTTGACAGATGATGATTACATTACGAGTACCCACAGAGGTCATGGACACTGTATTGCCAAAGGGTGCGATCTTAATGGCATGATGGCAGAAATTTATGGAAAAGAAACTGGGTTATGTAAAGGTAAGGGCGGTTCTATGCATATCGCTGACATTGATAAAGGAATGTTGGGGGCGAATGGCATGGTTGGCGGAGGATTCCCTATCGCAGTTGGAGCCGGGTTACGGAACAAATACTTAAAAACGAAAGATGTTGCGATTTGTTTCTTTGGGGACGGGGCAGCGAATGAAGGAACGTTCCATGAAGGAATAAATATGGCGGCAATTTGGAATCTACCCGTTGTATTTGTAAATGAAAACAATTCTTTCGCGGAGGCGACTCCACAGTGGTACTCATCTGGTTCTAAAACGATTGGAGAACGTGCTGCGGCATATGGCATACCAGGGGAAACGGTAGATGGGAAAGATTTAATCGCAGTTTATGAAGCAGCAGGGAGAGCCATCGAGCGGGCGCGTTCTGGAAAAGGACCGACATTGTTAGAGTGTGTCACATATAGAAATTACGGACACTTTGAAGGGGACGAACAAAAGTATAAAAATGATGCAGGGAAAGAGAAAAAGATTGCTGACGTGGATTGCATTACTGCTTTTAAAGACTATGCCTTAAAACAAAAGGTATTGACTGAAAAGGAAGTCAATGAAATCGCTAAAGCTTCAACTGAAGACATCCAAGCAGCAATCACTTTTGCTCAGGAAAGTTCAGTTCCGAGACCGGAAGCGCTGTTTGAAGACGTATACGCATAAATAAAAAGGAGGAGAAAGAATCATGACAAGACGAGTAACTTTTATGAAGGCTATCAATGAAGGCTTAGAACAAGCGATGGAAAAAGACGATCGGGTTATTTTACTTGGTGAAGATATCGCAGGAGGAGCTGAAGTTAAGCATTTAGAAGATAAAAACGAAGATGCTTGGGGTGGCGTGTTTGGTGTAACTAAAGGACTGATGCCTAAATTTGGACGAGAAAGAGTCATCGACACACCCATTTCGGAAATGGGCTATATGGGAGCTGCGGTCGGAGCTGCAGCAACTGGTTTACGCCCCGTTCCAGAGCTGATGTTTAATGATTTTATCGGCTTTTGTTTGGATACAATTTTAGCGCAAGGATCAAAAATGCGTTACATGTTTGGTGGGAAGGCGAAAATCCCAATGACTGTGAGAACCTGTCATGGTGCTGGTGCCAGTGCGGCTGCGCAACACTCTGGGTCTTATTATGGAATGCTGGGATCAATCCCAGGCGTAAAAGTTGTGGTCCCTTCAAATCCATACGATGCCAAAGGGTTACTATTATCGGCTATAGAAGATGACAACATTGTTATTTTTTCGGAAGATAAAACCTTGTATGGTTTAAAAGGGGAGGTTCCAGAAGACTATTTTAAAGTTGAGATTGGCAAAGCAAAAGTAAAAAGAGAAGGAAAAGACCTAACCATCGTCACAATTGGAAAAATGCTCTATGTAGCATTGGAAGTGGCGGATAAATTAGAAAAACAAGGAATCGAAACAGAAGTGATTGATCTAATTACAGTTGCACCGTGGGATCAAGAAACAGTCTTAACTTCTGTGAAAAAAACCGGGCGTTTAATTGTTATTGATGAAGCGAGTCCCCATAACAATACGGCGACTGATATTTCTTCTGTTGTAGCAGACAAAGCTTTTGATTATCTCGATGGACCAGTTAAATGTATTTGTGCGCCGAATACGCCGGTTCCTTTTGCAGCGAATTTAGAAAAATTATATTTACCAAATGCCGAGAAGGTTTTAAACTCTGCAGCAGAAATTATTGATGACTTGAAAAAATAAGGGAGGTGCTTATTCAATGGCAGCAGAAATTATTATGCCTAAATTAGGGTTAACGATGACTGAAGGAACAGTTGATACGTGGCTAAAAAATGAAGGAGATGCTATCACTAAGGGAGAAGTTGTCTGTACGATCAGTTCTGAAAAGCTGACGCATGATGTGGAAGCAACAGAATCAGGCAAACTGATTCAGATACTTGTACAGGCTGGTGAAGATGCGCCTTGTCAGGCGCCGATCGGATTAATCGGAGCTGAAGGAGAAGATGTGACTGATACAGAAGAAAAATTGGATACTCAAGACAAAGAAGGAAAAAACGACCAAATAAATGAACAATCGTCGGCGGAAAAAGAACGCCAAAAAGATACATCCCTCCAGACAGATGCTGTAAAGAAAGAAGGCGCTCGTTTCTTTATCACGCCATTAGCAAGAAAAATTGCTAAAGAAAAAGGGGTTGACTATACGCAAATCAATGGGACTGGAGGAAACGGACGGATTACTCGAAGAGATGTCGAAATGTACGTACCTGTTCTAGAAACACCAACAATGTCCACGACGCAACCACAGACAGAAGTAGCAAAGGGATTGTCTGGTATGCGTAAAACAATTGCGCAGCGAATGATGACAAGTCTTCACACAACTGCTCAAGTAACGATTCAACAAAAAGCGGATATTACACATTTGCTTGATTTTATCACTGAGTTGAAAATGAAAGCAGATATACCCCTTGTTGATGGACAAACAAGTATCACAACTTTATTGGCGAGAGCTGTTGTTTTAGCTTTAAAAGAATCGCCAAAAATGAATGCTTGGTATGATGGAGAAATCTATAAGGAAGTTTCTGAGATACACTTAGGGATCGCGGTTGCTTTACCTGAAGGGCTGGTTGTTCCAGTTATTGAAAATGCAGATTATAGGACGTTGACAGATTTAGGAAAAACCATGAATAGTCGTATTCATGATGTTCGGGCAGGATCACTTGATGGAAGTCATTACAGTGGTTCAACATTTACGATCAGCAACTTAGGAAAAAGTGGTGTAGAGTACTTTACACCAATATTGAATCAGCCGGAAGTGGGAATATTGGGTGTAGGTACATTAATAAAAGAGTTGGCATTATCGGAAGAAGGGAAAATAATCGAACAGAAGAAACTTCCGTTAAGCCTAACTTTTGATCATCAAATCATTGATGGTTCGCCTGCAGCAGAGTTTCTAAGCAAAATCATCTATTATTTGGAACATCCCTACAGCCTTGTATTATAAATTGGGTGACAACATAGAAATCACTATTAAATAAAGTACGATACAAGAAAGAAAGCATCCCATCTGTCTTCAAGGATGCGGACCATGGAATCATTAGTAAACAAAAGGTAATTCGTCTTCCAAGTAAAGGAATTGACGGATTACTTTTTGTCGTTGTCAAACAAATAGAATTTATCCAAGGAAAGGCATTCAGTTGTTAAGTCATATTTGTCAAAATTCCGATATGCAAATGAAGGCCGCATACTTGCTCTGCTTAAATAATACGTTTTTTCTTCACCCTACAAATACCTCTCAACAATCGCCTTGTTCTCAGGCCGTTTTGCCATCTCCAGCGCGGAAATATCATGAATGACGGTATCTAATGAGATTTGGTCCATTTGCTCCTCGACTTTTTTTTGTAAGAGGTCGTATTCTTTCGAAAGTGCCGTTTGGATATTGGCACCGACGACACAGTTGGGATTTGTTTTTTCGTCTACTTGGATCAAATTTGTATTTCCTTCAATGCTCCGATAGATTTCAAGAAAGGTTATGCTGCTAGGCTCTTTGGCGAGTGTCGGGTTGGGTTTTCCAACTTGCGTATGGATCAGCCCCGCTTTTTTTAAGCTACTCATAATTTTTCTTACGTTCGCAGCGTTGGTCTCTACACTTTTTGCGATCATTTCACTAGAAAGAAAGTTTGTATCTTTAAAAATCTCGATGTACGCAAGAATATGGATGGTATCACTCATCTGGATCGAGTATTTCATTTTTTTCCAGCTCCTTTGACTGTATTTCTTGACTAATAGTACCACACCTTTTATGATAAAGGTGTAAATTGTATTTATACAGCTAGAAAAATTTAACTTTTGAGGAGTAGATGACGATGAATTATTTAGTAACAGGAGCAACAGGCGGTTTCGGTGGTTATGCGTTGGATTACTTAAGTCAGGCAGTTGCGAAAGAGAATATTTATGCTCTAGTACGCAGCGAGGAAAAAGGAAAAGCGTTGCGGGACGCGGGCTACAACGTTCGTATCGGGGATTATGCCAACGAACAATCAATGAATGATGCCTTGCAAGGAATTGATCGGGTATTGTTTGTTTCAGGAGAACCTGGGAACAGGCAAGAGGAGCATGAAAATGTAGTCAACGCAGTAAAACAGGCGGGGGTTTCATTTATCGTCTACACTAGTTTTCCTGACGCGGATCATTCAACGAGTTTCTTGTCTCCAGACCATCTCTTTACAGAAAAGGCACTTAAAAATTCAGGCATTCAACATACGTTTGTCAGAAACAATTGGTATTTAGAAAATGAATTGCCGTTGATCGAAGGCGCGTTGAAGTCAGGGAAATTTGTCTACATGGCTGCAAATGGCAAAACGGGCTGGGCGCTGAAGCGTGAATATGCGGAGGCCGCAGTGAATGTGCTGGTAGGAAACGACTTTCCTGAGATTCTGGAATTGTCTCACGCACCGATTACGTATGCTGAATTAGCCGAAGCGCTAAAAGAAGCCAGTGGACAATCCTTTGACGTGGTCGCGGCGGATGAGGAAGGGTTCGTTGACAACCTCGTAGAAGCCGGATTTCCTGAATCTGTCGCTGAAGTGTTCGTCGCCATTCAAAAAGACATCGAAGCCAGCCAATTAGACGTGGTGTCTAATGATTTCGAAGACGTATTAGGCAAGCCTTTGACGGATCGAGTAGCGGCGATAAAAGAATTATTGAACGTGTAAAAAACGAACGGTTGTAGGAGAAACCACTCTTAGATCCTTTCGTTAAAAAACAAAAAAATAGTCGTTCACTTTGAAGTGAGCGGCTATTTTTGTTCTTTTATCATGAATTGAATTTCATCAACAATTCGTGCAATGTGCTAGAGAGCTGCGCCACTGGCATATCTAAACCTGACTGCAACCATTCTTCTAAAATACCAATAGTCCCCGATACGATAAAGAGCGCTTCTAGCTGTTCATACGCTGAAATTTCTGCGTAGCATTCATCTTGTAAAACCTTCTCGTTAAAAATCTCCTTGATTTTATGCAACACATTTCCATTGACGCCCATTAATAATAGAAACAATTCTCTTTTTTTATCAATGTAAGCTGTTATTTCATTTGTCAATGCCACTAAGTTTTCTGACAATATGTAGGGAGAGAACTCATCGAAGATTTCCACGAGTTCGGCGTAGAGGTCTTGTTCAATGCTCTCGTACAGGTCGTAAAGATCATGATAATGCAGATAAAAAGTGCCGCGTCCGATGTTCGCCTTTTCCGATAATTCTGATATCGTAATTTTATTGATGCTTTTCTCTTTCAGAATAGCTAAAAACGCACCCTTTATCGCTGTTCGTGTTTTTATCGTTCTGCGATCCACCCGATTCATCCTCCATTTTATGAACAATGACTCCTCCTTTGTCCAATAGTGGACAATTCCACAGTAATTGCCGATTGTTCCGTTATTTTAAATTAGTATAATATACATATGTCAATTAATCAACGCTTGTTCAAAAAAGCAATCTCTTCATTAGGAACGATGTGGATGTTTGGTTTGTTCATGCAAAGAAGAATGACCATTTAGCCGGAGAAATAAAAAAAAGATTCACTTGGAGGTATAGATATGGATGCAATTCTTGTTATTGGTGGTTATGGTGATGTGGGAAAAGGGGCGGTTGAAGAGCTTCTAAAAATAACGAAAAATCCCATCGTTATCGGTGGGCGAAGTGAGAAAAAAGGGGCCGCGTTTCTTAGCAAGATAAAAAATCCCCGCGTCACTTTTCAAAAAATTGATATTTATGATGAAAGCTCCTATGTAGATACATTAGCCCACATTTCACTTGCGGTAATGTGTTTGGGACCGAAAACTATTGATTTTGCGGCGTATTGTTTGGAAACAGGGATTCATTATGTGGATATTTCTGCTTCCCATCAGATCATGAGAGCCCTCGGAGATTTGCCTTCTGCGAAGGTTCTCGGCACGGGCGTTTTGGGGGTTGGGATCTGCCCGGGCTTGTCGACTTTGTTAGTAAAGGAACTCGGGGCGACGATGGACGAAGTGACGCAAACAGACATTTCTCTTTTGTTGGGGATGGGGGACGCGTATGGCAGGGATGCGCTAGAATGGTTAGTGGATAATTTGGTACATCCTTTTTATTGGACAATCAATGGAACTTTAAAAAAACAAGCGCCGTTTATTGAAAGGCGGACTATTCCTTTTAAAAAAGAGGGAAAAGCCCAATCGGCGTACGCGTTTAATTTAGCCGATCAGCAGATCGTCACAGATACGATGCATCAACCAAATGTCGCAGCATTTCTCAGTTTAGACGATTCATTTATGCTTTCTGCGTTGCACTTTTTGGCGACCATCCGATTCTTTAAGCTTCTGAAGCATCGCAAATTGTACGACTTTGTGTTGAAAATAGCCGGCAGCAGCGCGCTTTCTTCAAAAAATACCTCAAGTGCTTTTTCGATCCATGTAAAAATGAAGGGAAAAAAGGGAAATAAAACAGTCCTGCTAGAAAAGGTTCTCCATGGGAAAAACAGCTCAGAAGACACGGGAAAAATCGCTGCCTACACAGCTTCTAAAGTGTTGCGGAAGACGAATAAGGCGGGTGTTTATTATTTGAATGAGTTGTTTACTTTACAGGAATTCTCAGAGTATTATGAAAAAGAGCGTCGCAAATAAAACGCGGGATACACCATTTGATTCTAGAAGGGATCGTGGGTGTCTCTTTTTTTGCTGCATTTTTGTAACTAATTACATAGGTTTTATTTATTGTAAAAAATATTCCAAAAATCTATTGACTTCCAATTTCGGAACCGTTATCATTCTAAGTGTAATATGTTTCATTTATTTTTATAATTTAGTAATAAATTACTGTTTTGTTGGTAAAAAGCTTTTAGTTTTCTTGGTGATAGAGAAGATCGTGGGTTCAGTAGGAATGGTTATTTAAGAAATCATGCACTTATTTGATGGGCTTGTTCGAGTAAACAGGAAAGGAAAATGACAAATGAAATATGAAGAGTTAGCACGCACGATCGTGCAAAATGTTGGAGGAAAAGAAAATGTAAACGATCTCGGTCATTGTATGACACGTTTGCGTTTCAAACTGAAGGATGAGAGCAAGGCAAAAACAGAGGTTCTAAAGAATACGGACGGTGTGGTCTCCGTGGTTCAAAGCGGTGGACAGTACCAGGTCGTGATCGGGAATGCGGTCGGGGATGTTTATAACGATATCAATAGTATCTATAACATCAATGAAGGGGACAATGTCGTAGAGGATCAGAAAGAAGAGAAGAAGCTCTCGCTTTTTGATCGGTTCATTGATCTGGTTTCAGGAGTCTTTACACCGACACTTGGAATTTTAGCCGCGACAGGGATGATCAAAGGCTTGACTATGGTCGTCATCGCGTTGGGGGTATTGGATATGAATTCTGGTACCTATCAGATCTTAAATATTATTGGTGACTGTTTCTTCTATTTCTTCCCTGTATTCTTGGGGTATACGGCAGCCCAGAAGTTTAAAGGAAATGTCTTTATCGGCATGGCGATCGGGACAGCGATGGTATATCCGACGCTGGCGGGAATCATGGCGGAAAAACCGTTGTACACGTTATTTGCAGGTACGATCATTGAATCTCCAGTGCATTTGACCTTTTTGGGGATTCCCGTTATTTTAATGAGCTACGCTTCTAGCGTGATCCCGATTATTATCGCGACTTGGATCGCGTCAAAAGTAGAGATGCAGTTGAAGAAGATTGTTCCCGATGTGGTGAAGTCCTTCTTTGTTCCTGCGGGTACTTTGTTAATTGTCATTCCATTGACCTTCATCGTCATTGGGCCGATCGCCACATGGGCTTCGCAATTATTCGGCGCGGGAACACAGGCGTTGTATAACTTGAGTCCAGTGATTACATCCGCTGTTTTAGCTGGTGTGATGCAGATTTGTACAATTTTTGGGATTCACTGGGGCATTGTGCCGATCACACTGAATAATTTGGCGGTCTTAGGCTATGATATGACGATTCCAGCCACCACGATCGGGATCTTTGGTCAAGTTGGTGCAGTTTTGGCTGTTATGGTGAAAACAAAGGATAAAAAATTGAAGGCATTGACGTATCCCGCATTTATCTCAGGGATCTTCGGAGTCACTGAACCAGCGATCTATGGGATCACGTTGCCTAGAAGAAAACCATTTATCCTCGGGTGTGTCAGTGCAGTCGTAGGAGGCCTGATTGTTGGATTGATGGGAACAAAGGGGTACTCTCTGATCGCAGGGATCTTCTTGTTGCCAAGTGTGATCGGGCCGAATGGGATCGATCAAGGCTTTTACGGTCTGGTAATCGGGATCATTGTCACGTTAGTGCTTTCGTTTCTATTGGTTTCGTTCTTCTGGAAAGATGAAGAACCAGCGGCATAACGTTTGGATGAGCCTACGTCAAGAAATAGGAAGTAAGGAGATTGATTATGAAGTCATTTAAAGAGAATTTTATGTGGGGCGGCTCAGTGTCGAGTATGCAGGCAGAAGGTGCCTGGAACACGGACGGCAAAGGGCTCACAGTATACGATACGAAGAAAAAGAGAACTTATGCTCAGACATCTTCCGATTGGGAGAATGGCATTGATTTTTACCATCATTACAAGGAAGACATTGCGCTTTTTGCGGAAATGGGGTTCAATACGTACCGTTTTTCATTGAGTTGGGCGCGTGTGCTTCCAGATGGCGAGGGCGAGGTAAATCAAGCAGGACTTGATTTTTATGATCGGGTCGTCAATGAATTGATCGCGCAAAACATCGAACCCATTGTCTGTTTGTATCATTTTGATTTGCCGGATGCCTTGGCGGAGAAATATGGCGGCTGGCAGTCGAGAAAGGTCTTAGAGGCTTATCAGCAATACGCGGAACTTATGATCAAGCATTTCGGTAAAAGAGTACGTTATTATATTCCAATCAATGAGCAAAACGTGGCGTATACACTGACCAGTGATTTACTGCCAGAGAACATCGAACCGAAAGAATTGGCGCGGTATGAGGCGCAGGCACAGCACCATTCGTTCTTGGCTTCTGCCTCGGTCAAGCACCTAGTCAACGCCTTTGCACCTCATGCACAAGTCGGCGGAATGGTCGCATTCTCACCTTTTTATCCTGAATCGAGTCATCCAGATGCGATTCTAAGTGCACAGATCGCAAACAGAAGATTGACCTATCAAACAACGGATGTCTTCGTAAACGGCGAATACCCACAGGATCTGCTGCATGACTGGGAAAAGCAAGGAATCATGCCAGAAATTACCGCGGGAGACAAGCAGTATTTAAAAGAAGGAACAGTGGACTTTCTTCCTTTTAGTTACTATCAAAGTGCGATGGCGAAAAAGGGTGCGGACATTACAGTGGATTCTTTTTTAGATTCTTTCCTAGATGGGACACAGCCGAAAAATGACTTTTTAGCGGTGAGCGAGTGGGGCTGGATCATCGATCCGAAAGGCTTACGGCTGGCAGCAAAAGAATTATTCGACCGCTACAAATTACCCGTATTCACCGTAGAGTGCGGCATCGGTGTGAAGGAAACGCTGAATGCTGAAGGAACGGTGGAGGATGATTATCGCATCGACTATCTGCGAGATCACGTTGAGCAGCTGCGTTTAGCGGTGACAGAGGATGGCGTGGATCTGATGGGCTTTCTTACGTGGGGCCCCATCGACATCTTAAGCTCACAGGGAGAAATGAAGAAGCGCTATGGTTTCATTTACGTGAACCGTGACGAAACGGACCTGAAGGATTTGAAACGTTATAAGAAAAAAAGCTTTTATTGGTTCAAGCAGGTAATCACAAGCAACGGTGACGACCTTTGGGAGAAGGCAACGCCGCTGATGAACCAATCATCTAAGGAATAGCAAATACATCAAATCAAAAAATGGACGAAAAGGAAGGGAAAACAAATGAATCGATTGAAAAAGGTCGTTGTTGGAATGCTGTCGATCGGACTGTTAGCAGGCTGTTCAGGAGGAGGAGCGGCGACGGATGCCACTGATACCTCTGCGGATAAAAAGGCAGACGGGGTGACTGTCTATTTCACTCGTCATGGGAAGACGATGCTGAATACCACAGGGAAATCTCAAGGATGGAGCGACGCACCTTTGACTCCGGCAGGAATCGAGGTGGCAGAGGATGTCGGTACAGGGATCGGTAAGAGTATCACATTCGACAAAGTGTACAGCAGTGACAGCGGACGGGCGATCGAGACTGCTGAGATCATCTTAGACAAATCTGGTCAAAAATCAAAAATCAATAAAGACAAACGCTTGCGTGAATTCAATTTCGGGACCTTTGAGGCTACACCCGGCGCGGAATCGGTCGAAGCGATCGCCAAAAGAAAAGAACTGACGGCGGATGAATACACAGAAAAAGCAGCAAAAGAGGGCGGCGGCTATAATGGATTCATCAAGGAACTGTCAGATGATTTAGCTGAGATCGACAAAGAAAATGTCAAAGAAAACGAGAACTGGCCGGCAGAAAATTACGCGGCTGTCGCAAAACGTTCAAAAGAAGCATTGGATGATATTGTAGATGAAGCAAGTGAAAACGGGGATGATTCTATTTTGGTCGTTTCTCATGGGATGACCTTAGCGACGCTGTTGAACGAATTGGATTCTAGCGTGTCTGCGGATATTCCGATGTCGGGCTTGGAAAATGCGAGTATCTCGAAGGCTACGTATAAAGACGGGAAATGGAAGGTCGAGACCGTCAACGATATGAGCTACGCAGAAAAAGGGGCAGAAAAATAATCAGTTATCAGAGGACGCTGAATGATCAGCGTTCTTTTTTGACGTAGAAAAAGCCGATCCATCTCATTGATGAGGTATCGGCTTCTGTTGGAGTTAAGAGGGATCGGCTTGTTCGCGCTGGTCTCCCACCCAATTAAAATAGTAGGAAATAACTTCTGAAAACAGAAACAGTTCAAAACGAACATCCAATTGTCGTAAAGAACCGTCGTCTCGTAAAAAGGTCGACGCCGCGGGCAAAACAAAAGTTTTGGAGACTTTTTTTGCGATCTCGGCATCTTTGTTCATAGTGATCAGCACGGTTTTTGCTCCTACTTCGGTGACGGCATCCACCAATTCGCTGTAGATGTCCATACCGGTTACAGAGAAAATAATGTAGACCCAGTCTTTTCTGGCCGTCTGACTTAGATAATGCATCTGTGTTTCTGTCGAGATCGCCTCATAAAAGACGCCTTGAGAGTACAGGGAATATACGAGCTGCTGTGCCGCAAGTCCTGTATTGTCAAAGCCAACACACTTCACGTCTTGTGAATCGTGCATCCATTCAACAACCTCGATGATGTCCTTTTCAAAGTCTAATTCTCTTAATTTTGAAAACGAGCGTTCATACGTATTGATCACTTCATGAAACAGAGAGTTTTTAATAACAGGCTTTTCTTGGTTTTTATCTGTCACAAAGGACTCTAACGCCAGTTTGAACTCTGGGTATCCGCTATAGCCGATTTTTTTGATTGCCCGCAGGATCGTCGGAGAACTCACATCAAACCGATCTGCCATGTCGTGGATCGATAGTCCGACATATTGCGCAGGGTCTGCCATGATTTGTTCAAAAATTTTTTTATCCGTTTTAAACATTTTTGTGTAATGGATCGTAATGGCTTCTTCAATATTTTGCATCCGGTCAACATCCTTTCAGTAGCTTTCTGTCTCTATTCTACCAAAAAACGTAACAAATTTCAATTTTATATAAATGATAGAAATATATTTCAAAAACTGCTTGACAAACATTTGAGAAAGCGATACCATTTGTGTAACATATTACATCATAATTTTAAGCAAGGTAATTAATTACTCTGCGAAGACGTGAACGTGTGCCTATTTTCTATCACCAAATAGTCGCGAGCTGTCTTAATATGAAGAAAAAGGATTTGATCACATGTTACAACTTAATCCATTACTGAAAGATCAAGTGGTTTTTCAGGCAGAAAAAAGTCATTTGATTAATGGGAAAACCACACCAAATACTTCTGTGGAGCTCAAAATGGGAGAATTGACGTTAGAGGTGCGGAGTGACTCAGATGGGGAATTTGTCTTTCTTGTTCCACCGCAATCCTACGGGGTCACTGAGAACCTGCGCATTGCTTCGGATGGCGAAACTAGAGAACTAGTCCTTCAATACGGCGATGTTTTTCTCTTTGCGGGTCAATCCAATATGGAATACCCGATGGCTCAGGAAGACCACTTTATCGAGGAGCAGCAGGCTCTCACCGATGAAAAGTCGATTTTTTTCTACGTGGTTCCTATGCCAGAATTTGAGTTAAAGATTGTAGAAGAGACAGAGGCAGATTGGACGCGGTTAACGGCGGACACTCTTGGAGGCTTATCGGCTGTTGCCTACTATGCCATGAAGGAGCACCAAAACAATCATCCCAATCGTATTATTGGCGCCGTGATTTGCAGCAAGGGCGGCACCAGCGCTAGCTGTTGGATCAGCGAGGAGGATTTGGCGAAAAGCCCCACCCTGAATGAGGAGATTTTAGTTCCCTTTATAGAAGAAACAAAAGGAAAAGAAAAAGCAGCATTTGATGCGGAGTTCGCGGAGTATTTATCGACGTACCAGCAATATATTGAAAAGAGAACGCTGTGGGCAGAGGAGCATCCTGAGCTGACATTAGGTCAGATCAAAGAACAGATAGGTCACTCGCCTTGGCCGCCCCCTGCAAATCCGTATTTGTTCAATCGTCCTGGAGGATTGTATCAGAAAATGTTCAAACGAATCGTTCCGTTCACTTTTTCTGCGGTCATCTGGTATCAAGGGGAAGAGGATACGGCACTCGCCCCACTTTATGAGGAATTATTGGATCAGTTGATTGCTCGTTGGCGAAAAGATTTACAGACACCTGTGCCATTTTATATCCTTCAATTGCCCCTTTATGCGGATGACCCGCAACATGATTGGGCAAGTGTCCGCGCAGCTCAAGCACAAGCGAGACAAAAATATAAGGCAACGTTCTTAGTCACAAGTCTGGATTGCGGCGAAGTAGAGGACATCCATCCAACGGAGAAGTCGATCCTTGGACAGCGTGTTGGGGAAATCTTGGACGCCATTCATTATCCCAGCGCCCCTGTAGCAAAAATAGCCAGTTGGACGAGAGACACACTTGTGATCGAAGTGGAGGAAGCGGCCTCTTTGAAGTTGCTGGATGTTCAAACCATTGAAGTAGATGTCCCGATAATTTGTCAAACGATCGAAGAAAATAGACTTATCATTGAGACCACAAAAAGCAGTCGAACCATCCAATATGGATGGAAAAATGTACCTGCTGTCTCGTTATTTAATGAGGTTGGTTATCCGGTCGCACCATTCAAATTTGAGAAGCAAAAAGGAGAAGAATAATGTTTGGTTTTGGAAAAAAAGAAAAAGAAATTTATGCCCCAGTGGACGGGGAACTCATTGAGATCAATCAGGTAAATGACCCTGTATTTTCAACAAAAGCAATGGGTGAGGGCTTCGCGATCGACCCATCCAATGGAAATATTTTTTCACCGATCAAAGGAACGGTCACTTCGATTTTTCCGACAAAGCATGCGATTGGTTTAGTTGATAAGGATGGACTTGAAGTATTGATCCATATTGGGATCGACACCGTAGAGTTAGCAGGGGAAGGATTTGAACTCCTAGTGGCGGAAGGTGCGAAAGTAAAACCAAGTACCCCACTCGTCAAAGTTGATTTGGACTATCTGGCGGAAAAAGGCAAAGAAGCGACAACGATGATCGTCTTTCCGAATTTAGAGGAGAACAATATTATAATCACACCTGGGAATGTCACTGCACAAACAGTAGTTGGAAAAATAGAATAAAGAGAAACCGTACTCGTTAAAAAAGCGAGCGCGGTTTTTTCTTCAAAAGAGATGTTTTTACCTTTCATATTTCTTCTTGTATTGTAAAATATTTTTTTCGGCGCACAGCGGATTTCGTTCACTCTTGTTATTCTATTAAGAATAATGAGAATTTCGTCAGGAGACGGGTGCAGCAATTCGTAAAGAGATAAAAAAAAATATATAAATAGTAAGCTCATTTTCTATTTATAATTTTTGATAAACAATGAGGAGTAACTTTATTTTCAATTTAATTAGACCGAATCGTTCGTTGAGATGAACGATTCGGTCTTTTTTTGACGGGGTTTGGAGCAAAAGAAAATTTGTGAAATTAGTATTAATCTCATTTATATCTCTTTATTTTATCATTTATTTTTCTTCAACATATTGGGTTGACATTAAGAATGCTGGGTGGTACTCTTCGTTTGTAAGCGATTACTGATATTTGTGATATATTTTACATAGGAATGGGGTGAGAAAATGGCTTTGGTAAACGAGTACAACCGCACAGTTCTTAATTCCTGAGTACGCACACCAATCTTAGCGTGTTCTAAGACAGTATGTGATCCGTCATTTTCTCACCGTATTCTACATTCATAGAGACGCTCGATTTTTTTGCGAGCTTTTTTGATCAGGGATAAGTGTGTGTTTTTTTAATAGCAGCCGCTTTATTTAAGATGGTCAAAAGTGAAGCTTGTTTGGTCATGCACCAAGGGACGAGTGTGTAGAATTGAATAGGGATGAGGAAGGCATACTGTGTATCAAAGGTATGTTTTTTTGTTGTGCACATTTTCTTGAGTCATTGGTAAAGGAGAAGGGTATGGGACTTGGACCGAGCACAAAAATGACGTCATTGTTTCATTTCAATTGTCCAGTCGTGAAGGAAGTAGTAAGAGATCCCGATGTTGATCTATCAGGAGTGATCGTAGCAGGGGTGTCGGAAAATTATTTAGAAAAAATGTTTACAGCGCACCGCGTGGGGGACCTTTTCGATGCGCTGAAACCTGATGGGGTGATCGTTATCACCGATGCGTGGGGCAATCATCACCTCGATTTTGTTCAAGTGATCGAAGAGGCGGGGAAACGAGGGATTCCGTCGGTAGGAATGAGCTTCTTTGGACTGCAAGGTCGGCTGGTCTACACCAGTGACTATTTAGAGACACTGATTGATCTGAACAAAGGCACGACAGGCTACGAATCCTGCGTTGTTGGAGAAAATCATCTTTCTCAGTTGGATGCCTACAAGGCGGTGGCTATTCTGAAAAATAAACTAAGGGAAAAGGAAAAAAACGGCACGTCATCTGTTTATTCCCATCAAACTGAGCTAACGCGTAATTACTTCTCGCTTCAAAAAGTCGTCTTTGGCGAGGAGACGAAGATTGAGGGGGAGACATTGTGGGTGAAAAAGCAATCTCCATCAATCGGGGCGTTTAGCGAATGGGTCGAGAAGGTCGAGATTTCATTGATTCCGCCAACAGCCCGTGAGCGACGCATTCATTCAAATTTGGATTTTTCCCCAATTGCCTGTAAAAAAATCGGGGTGCTGGGAGAAGGTGTCACACATATTCTTCAAGGAGTCACAGTGATGGTGACGGGGGTAGAGCAAGGCAGTTGCTTTGAGCCGGCCAATATCGGTTCTTCAGAAGGACGCCTTACAGAGCAGGTTTTGTTTGATACACCCGGAACACCAGAGGAAAAGGATACGCTCCTTCATTTCGATTTTTTGTTCAAAGAGGGACATGGCAGGACGAAAGAAGGCATACGAGCGGCTCATAAGATCACAGATCAGATCGTTGAACAGATTCGGCAGGAATTGCGTGAGCTGGATGTTGAACCGGTGATGACCGAAACATTCAGGCAAAAGGATGACACCCCGAGTAAGGAGGTCGTGGTAGTCAAAAGTGTGTCTGGATTAGGAAATATGTATGAAACAGCGATGTTTCCGAATCAGCCTGCGGGGTATGTCGGAACGTATTCGACAATGGATTTTATGAATATGCCGGTAGTGGTCTCTGGCAATCAAGTACTGGATGGCGTGATCCACTCATTGCTGTAAACACGGCAATTAAGATATACAGATATAACTACGTTTAAGGAGATAGGAGCATGAGGGAATTGTATGGATTTGCATTAAAACAAGGGATCGGTGTGGCGAGTGAACCTGTCGTCAAGGAAGCAGACTCGATCGACAGAGGTCAAGTGATCGCATGCTGTCCAGAAGCCAACCTGGGAAACGTGATTCACAGTAGTGTTTCTGGAGTGGTCAAAGAAATCACCGACACCCACATCCTGATCGAACCAGAGGAAGAACAATCTAAGGAGTATGTGAAGCTTACTTCGGAGACGCCCCTGGAGCGCATACGAGAAGCTGGACTTATCGGTCTTGGGGGGGCGGGATTTCCTACAGCAGTTAAATTGAACCATCGCTTTGAAGGCGGAGGGACGATCTTGATCAATGCCTCCGAATGTGAGCCGGTATTGAGCCACAATATCGAACGGATGGAAGAATGCCCCACGGAAATCATTCGCGGGATCGAAATCATTCGAGAAGCTACTAACGCAGAAAAAGCGGTGATTGCGATCAAAGGCCATCACGAAGCGGCGATCGCGGCTTTGACGGCGGTATTGCCGGATACGATCACCATTCATAAGCTGCCAAATATCTACCCAGTGGGGGATGAGCGCGCGGTGGTTCGTGAATGTATGAACATCTTATTGGAGGTCGATCAACTGCCTTTGGCTGCGGATGCTATCGTGGTTAATGTAGAAACAGCTTATCGGGTTTATGAGGCAGTGGAGTTGAGAAAACCATTGATCGATAAGGATTTGACGGTTGCTGGGAAGCTGATCGATTCAGGAGCGATCAAAACGTATATGGATAGGCCTTTAGGAATGAAATTTTCAGAAATGTTTGATCTTGCTGGAGGCATTGGCAAAGAATATGGCGAAATCATCGAAGGCGGTCCTTTCATGGGGAAACGTGCGAGCTTAGACCATTACCTTCAAAAAACGACTGGCGGCTTGATTGCTTCCGAAGTGTTCTGGAATGGGCCAAGCAAAATCGGACTTTTAGTCTGTGCCTGTGGGGCGCACAAAGAACGTTTGTCTCAGATCGCTGACAGTATGGGCTCTGAAATTGCGGGAGTCGAATACTGCAAACAAGCGATCGAAGTCAAAGGAACATTGAAATGTACCAATCCTGGGATCTGTCCGGGGCAGGTGCAAAAAGTTATGGCATTGAAGAAGGCAGGCGCAGAGGCCGTACTGATCAGCAACTGTACAGATTGCTCCAACACGGTCATGTCTTGTGCACCAAAAATGAAATTGCCTGTTTACCACGCGACAGATGGCTCAATGCGCGCGTGTAATTTGAAGCTAGTTCGAAGAATGAAAAGCACCACTTAAACACGGGTATAAAAAAATTTTTTATAGATAAAGGAGAGAGTATCATGTCAATCACCGAAGAAACATTGAAGCAACATCTGAAAGATCCTGCAGTGTTATGCTGCCGCAGAGAGAAAGGGACCGTCATCAGTGCGCAAGATTTGGAAGACCCATCATTATTCGATGATATGGTCGATGCAGGATTGGTCACATTGAGTGACGACGGATTGACGATTGAAGAAGTAGTGGGGGCGACTTTAGCAAAGGATAGCGAAGCGCTGATCCAGTTGACTTCGGATCTGCTAGAGGGTGTGAAAAAGGCAGAAGCAGAAGCACCGAAACCTGCACCGAAGCCGGAGCATACGCCACCAGCACCGCCAGTGAATCATGGAATGATCGAAGTGGAGATCGCTAAACTGGAAGGTCTGAAATTAAAATTACCTGCAAACTTAGGGATCGCGAATGCCCCTGTACCAGCCGGACCGCCGGCAGAAACTCCTCGCGGAGAGAAAAAAGTGATTCGCCAATTAAAAAAACAACATATAAAAATCACGGATGCGGAAATTGGGGACAAAACCAGCATCGAAAAGGGCAAGATCACGATTGATCGCAACTTGATTGAAGGCGCAATCAAAGAAGATCATTTGGTGAAAAAAATCAAACTCGACGTGATCAAGCCGGATGAACGACACATTTACACTGATACGATCATGGATGTATGTCCAATCGCGACGAAGGTGGATGGAGAGCTTGGCCGCGGCGTGACTAAGATCTGTGACGGCGTCGTCTTCATGCTGACAGGGGTCGATGAAGAAGGCACACAGGTCCATGAATTTGGGTCATCTGATGGTTATTTAGATGAAAAAATGTTCTTTGGACATCCTGGCTGTGCCGATGAGAAGGACATCATCATTCGCTGTGAAGCGGTGATCGAAAAACTTTCTGGGATGTCTAGACCTGGACCGTTGGCTGCACACAAAGCACAGGATTATATCATTCAAGCAGTGCGTGAAGAACTCAAAGGCTATGACGGAGAAATCGTTCACGAAGAAATTTGTGAAGACATTCGCCGTAAAGGAAATCCGCGGATCGTCTTAGTCAAGGAGATCATGGGACAAGGAGCGATGCATGACAACGTTATCTGTCCATCAGAACCTTGCGGAATCGCAGGCGGGCGTATGAACGTCGATTGCGGAAATGTGCCGATCATCTTGACACCGAACCAAGTAAGAGATGGATCGATCCATGCTTTGACGTGTATCGGGCCTGCAACGAAAGAAATGACGCGTCATTATATTCGCGAACCACTAGTAGAACGTTTAGCCGAAGACGAAGAATTGGATCTTGTCGGCGTAATCTTCGTGGGATCGCCACAAGTAAATGACGAAAAAATCTGGGTGTCTGAACGGTTAGGCTCATTATTCGAAGGATTAGATATTGATGGCTGTATCATCACAACGGAAGGCTTCGGGAACAACCATATCGACTTCATCGAACATATCGGTCAAGCCGGAATGCGCGATATTCCAGTAGTCGGCGTCTCCTTCTGTGCGTACCAAGGACAATTAGTTGTTGGGAATAAGTACGCAGATGCGATGGTTGAATTGAACATGGATGAAGGCGGATTTGAAAATGATATCGCCGGCACCTCTTGTGTGACAAAAGAAGCTGCGGAACGCTCGGTCCAAATGCTTAAAAATAAAATGTCGGGGGTAGCGATCCAAGCGGCGCCGAAGAAATGGAGCAACGACGTTATCAACGACAACAATCATCTACTGAATCTAGGCGACAGCAAATTGATCGAAAGCGGCACCCTTCATTAAGATGGCAGCAGAAGAAAAGTACATGATCAACCCTACGTTGATGATGGGAACGGTCAAGTCCGTGGATGAGGAGCAATTGATCCTCAATCTGCGTGGACGTCTAGGGCTGATCACTGTTCCCACAGCGCTGATTTTGTCGAAAGAGGGCGTGGAAACGGGGAGTAAGCTGGCGTTCTATTTTAGCTATATTCAGACCGTTTTGCGCCCGCTAGACTATGACACGACCGAACTCAGCCAGCAAGAAGAGCTGTTTCCGTGCTTAGTGGGCGGAAAAATCATCCATGTCGATGATACGGCCGTACGGGTAGCGATGAATCAAGGCGGCGGAACGATCTATGTGCCGAGAAGATGGGTGTTTACTTCAATCGAATTGACCGAGGGATTAGATGTCGAGTTTTATTTCAGTAAAATGAGTATTCAGAAAAAGAAAGAAGCTTAAGGAGGCTATCATAATGAGTTTGACAACAGTTGAAGGGATGAGATCTGAGATTTTTGTTCCCATCACACCAAAACCTGTGTTTACAGAATTAAAGAAACCTTTGAATGAATGTAAAGTGGCGTTTATCACAGCAGGCGGAATCCATAAGAAAAGCGACAAACCGTTTAATACGTCGGGAGATTTCGGCTATCGGACGATTCCTTTCGATACACCATCTTCTGAATTGATGGTTACACATGGCGGTTTTGATAATTCGGACATTAACAAAGATGTCAATGCGATGTTCCCGATCGATCGGCTGCACGAGCTGGTCGATGAAGGCTTCATCGGTTCCTTGTCGAAAGAAACCTACACCTTTATGGGCGGCGGCGGAAATGTGGAAAAATTCCAAAATGAGACTGGACCAGATATCGCTAAAAAATTAAAAGAACAAGGCGTAGACATCGTTCTTTGTACAGGAGGTTGTGGAACGTGTCACCGTTCTGCGACGATCGTTACTCGTTGCTGCGAAGAGCAAGGCATGAGCTGTGTGGTCATCGCAGCGTTACCGCCAATCGCTCGCCAACAAGGGGCTCCGCGGATTACCGCACCACATGTACCGATCGGATCGAATGCCGGCGAACCAAACAACGTGGAACAACAACTAGCAATCTTAAAAGAATCTCTAGAATGGGTTCGTGATTGCCCAAGCTACAATAACACCAAAGTTTTACCATATGAATATCGCCACAACGTTTAAAAATAACAATTAGCCATTAATCAAAAGAAGTTGGAATACAAAAGTCAGTCACTGATTTTTGTATTTCAGCTTTTTTTATTTTAAATTCTTTCTTCGTGAATAGGCCGCTTATTTTTAAAAACAGAATATACGAAGAAGAGAGTGTGTTTAATACATATTAATGAAATGGAAACGCTTATTATTTTTTTAATATATTTATAACTTTAGTTTTTTATACGAAGGGAGATTGAGAAATGAAAAGAGATTATCGGAAATTAATGGATCAAAAAGCGCGAGCGAAGAGCAGATCGAGGAAATATATTTACGCAGGGACCACCGTGGCGACAGGGTTATTGTTAGGCTTGACTCCGATTGCAGTTGCGACACCTTTTTTTACTGTCCAATCAGGCGAAGTGCAAGCTGCAGTGATCGACGGGCAATTATTTAGTAATTTAACTTCATCAAATTCAAGTGGGACCACCAGTGCAGCACCCTTTCCGTTGGCGAATGCGAATAGAAATGTCAATTTCACGATTTCGGGAAACAGCGGTATTGATGTGAGTGTCTTGCCAGGGACGAAAAGAGCGGTTCTTGCGATTCCTGAAGGCTTGAGAGGACGCGTTACTCCCAATGGGGCTGGAACCTTTTCGACAAGTATTTTACTTCCTGAAAATGGCTTGGTGCCGTTGATCTCGATCGTGGATGGCGCAACGACGACTCTGATCAACGCAGTCGACGCATTGATCAATGCGAATCCGGTACTGAATATTAATTTAGCCGAAGTCAATGAACAGCTGAACTTATTGAGAAACTTAAGCACGATCAATTCTGCCGACGTAGCGCTTCAGCTTCAGGCACAAGGGGATCAATACATCTACGCAGATTTGGATGGCGTGTTGGAAACCATCATTCGCCAAAATCTGATCCAGATTTTAGATGATTTAAACAATGCGGTACAGGCGTTGAGTATCACTGGGTTAGGCTCAACTGCCTTAAATGTCACATTGAATACGGTCATCAAGCCAGCATTCAATGTGACATTTGGGACGGCGCGGGCGCTCTTGAATGTGGGATCAGCTCTGATTGGAGACTTGGCGGACGCGAGTGTGTTAGGTGAGACGACCGTTACCTTACCTACAACGATCACAGATCCTTCGTACCAAGACCTTGTTTCACAAGGCGTAAACATGGCGAACCCCTATGAAGCCGGTTTCTTAGCGACAATCGTGAAATCAAATGCGATCGCGATCAACATTGCTTCTGGAAATGATGGGTATTCGCCAGTATTTTATCAAGCGGCTGCCGTTACCGCGCCCTATGATGTGGCGGTAACAGGAAGTTCTACTACAGGTTATGAAGTCACAGGGTTTGCAGATCCTAATTCGACCGTACGAATTTTTAAAGACAATGTGCAGATCGGTGAGGGTCAAACAGATACCACAGGAAAATTCACGATTTCTGTTTCAGCAGACGATGTTGATGCACTCGATGAAATCGAACTGATCGCTTACGATCAAAACAATATCCCTAGTCTGCCAACGCCAGCAATCATCCCAGATGACGATGAATCAGATGCCGATGCTGACGCGGATGCCGATTCCGACGCGGATGCGGATGCGGATGCGGATGCGGATGCGGATGCCGATGCCGATGCGGATGCCGATGCCGATGCGGATGCGGATGCTGATGCGGATGCCGACGCCGATGCCGATGCCGATGCCGACGCCGATGCCGATGCCGACGCTGACGCCGATGCGGATTCAGATGCCGATGCCGATGCTGACGCTGATGCTGACGCCGACGCAGATGCCGATTCAGACGCAGATTCAGACGCTGATGCGGATGCCGATGCCGATGCTGATGCTGACGCTGACGCAGATGCTGATTCTGACGCCGATGCCGATGCCGATGCCGATGCTGATTCAGACGCGGATGCAGATTCGGATGCTGATGCAGATTCGGACGCTGATGCTGATGCTGATGCAGACGCGGATGCCGATTCGGATGCCGATGCCGATGCCGACGCAGATTCAGACGCTGATGCTGATGCTGATGCAGATTCGGATGCGGATGCCGATGCCGATTCTGACGCCGATGCAGACGCCGACGCTGACGCGGACGCCGATGCCGATTCTGATTTGGAATTAGATGAGGATGATGATCAGGACGATGGAGCTCTACCAATTGGGGAATCCGATGGAACACCATCATCGAATCTTGGAAGTGGTCTTGATCCAATAGGTAGCGGAAGTGCGATCAGCAGCGGACATTCTGGTGGCTCTGGCTATACTGGAAGTGCAGGTTCCGGCTATACGGGCAGTGCCAAACAATACCCGGCGACCGGAGACGAATTGAGCGGCGGGTTAACGATTTTAGGTTCCATTGCCGCCTTTATTTCAGGGTTGGGCATTTGGAAATTAAAAAGAACAAAAAAAGAAGAGTAGAAAATACGGATTGATGAAGAGCAGGTCTCTTCATCGATCCTTTGTGGGGTGATAGGATGGCTGTTCAAACGAGTCAATATCAATTAAAGGAAGTCGAGGATTATCTTGCTGGTTTACGGTCAGAGAACCTGCAACCGACCATAATTCTTAGTGTCGGAAATTTTACGGAACGGGGACAGGTGAGTGAATTCTATGGCGATACGTATGAAGCCGCTTGGACAAGCTTTCTATCACACTATAGTAAAAACAGGTTAGATTCAGCGAGCTATTTTCGGATCGACATCGTTACAGAAGAGGAACCGATCGCGTATTCGCAATTAAACGAACGAATTTCTTCTATAAAAAGAAACAATTATGGTGATTTCAACTTTCGTTGGGAACAGGCGGGTCATTATAGCTTTTTAATGGAAGAGATGGTTGGAAATGCACTTTTGAAACCGAGTAAAGAACATAGAGTCGGCTATAATCTGCCTGAGTTAACGATCAATGAACATAATTTCCGCGGGTACATGAAACGAAAATACAAGCGATCAAATGCCAAAACAAAGGAAATGGAGCGAGCAGCTATTTTCCTCTTCAAAACGAAGGCTTTCTATTTCGAAGAGGGAAGCCTTTACCCGCTGACGGATTATGGCAATGGCAATCGGGTGCGTGAGGTGACGGCTTCAAATTTAGATAAAATAACAGATTCAGTCATTGAAAAAGGCTCCGAGTATTTGGAAAAGCAACTGATGACTACAGGACAATTTATTTACGGGTATTATCCTTGCTATGATCAACGAATCAAAGGCTATAATTCGGTGCGGCATTTCTCCTCCCTTTATGCATTGGCTGAAGCCGCTGAGTACAAATCGGATCAAGCATTATGTGCAAAAATAGAACAGGGAATCCATTGGGGCATCACCCATCTGACTTCTACCGTTGACGGCTATACTCTGGTCATGGAGCCCTTGAGTAAAACCGTCGAATACAAGCTTGGCGCTCAAGCGACGGCGATTTTGGCAATTGCTAAATACACAGAGGTGACGGGCGATTCGCAGTTTCATTCCTTTTTACAAAAATTGATCGTTTCTGTTAAAGAAAAATTCATTACCTCCCAAAATCGGACGATCCATGTGCTGGATGAAGCATTGGAAATTAAAGAAGCGTTTCGCATCGTGTATTATGACGGGGAGATTCTTTTTGCACTGCTGCGGGCGTATGGGATTTTTAAAGAAGCGAGGATCATGCATATTTGTGAGGATCTGATGGCTGCCTTTATCGCGAATGACTATCAAAAATATCACGATCATTGGCTGAGTTACGCAACGAATGAGTTGTTGCGATTCAAGGAAAAGAAAGAGTATTATCAATTTGGCTTGGATAATGCACTTGGCAACCTTCGCTTCATCGACAGGCGTGACACCGCTTATCCAACGATGCTAGAGTTGCTAGTGGCTGCTTCGAAAATGATGGATAAGTTAGCCGAAAGCGACATGAAACATACGCTTTTTCAAGAGGAAGAAGACGTTATCGACGTAAAGGATCGGATCAATGGAGTCATGGTAAAACGCGTTCGACACGAATTGACAACAGGCGTCATGTTCCCTGAATTCGCTCAATTTTTCAAAGAACCAGCGACGATCAATTATGGCTTTTTTGCCCGACATGACCGCTTTCGAATGCGGATCGACGACGCGGAGCATTTCTTATCTGGTTTGATAAACTACCGTCTGCACACGAATTAGGAGGGATCATATGGTAGGGTTTATTCGATTTATCGCGTTAGTAATGATCGGTGTGACTTATGCGGTCACACATAGTCGAAGAAAGAAAACGCACAAACAAGCGCACCAAGCTGACCACGAGCTTAAAAATTACAAAAAGAACGAAGAGGGTCTGTACCCTTGGGAAGAAGACATCGATGATTCCCCCGCGCGAATCCCTGATGATGCCAAGCGATATATCAACAAGGCGCGACTCAAACGCGGAAGATGGTAACAGCATTGGAATAATAAAAAAACAGTTCGATAAAAGTCGAGCTGTTTTTTTATGGGAAATAATGATTATTTTTTAGATAAACACAAAAAGTACCCCTGAAACGATCGTTGCCGCTAAAAAGGCTTTGATACTTCCTTCGTCACCATCCGGCAGCTCGAATTTGATGATGTTCATTAGCATCGCTCCAGTGATAAAGGCCTCGATGGAAACCAACAGGAAATAGGGGAGCGGCAGCAGGATAGAGAGCAAGGCGCCAAGTAAAATGCTAAGAGATAACATAAGACGCCCTTTTTTCTGATAAATTTTTCCATGATGATGCGCCAAGGACCAATCGTTCATTAGAAAATGCAGGCCAAAGGCGATGAAATACGTCAGGACGTAAAAGCGCTCGGAAAAGGTATTTGCGATAACAAGGTACCCGATCATCACATTGTACACCGCATAAAATGAAACGTCAGACCAGAAATAGGCCACTTCAGCGCTGGTGAGATCCTTTTTCTCCACGATGTGAAAGTTTCGTTCGTCCAGCTTATCCATGACATGGGCAACGACCAGTCCAAGAAGAACGATGCCATAAATGGCGTGGGTCGCATGAACACCGTCTTCCCAGCCGAAAGAATCGATCAGCACGCCTTGTGAGTACGCGAGCTGCGGCAGTAAATGCAGAATGGCGTAAGACACGCCCACCCCTGCAGCAACAGACATCATCACTTCTACGTTGACTTTTTCCAGTAAGAAAAAGCGTGATGCCAGATGAATCGTGATAAAACCTATAATAACCGCAAAATTAGCGATATTTTCTTGTAGAATCGGCATGGATCAAGTTCTCCTTTTTAGTGTACGTCTCTTAAGTATACGGGAAAACCGCGCGGAACCGCAATTTTGACACTCAATAAAGGCCTTTAGACAGAGGAATAGCCACGAGGATTTTTTATTTTCTGAAGGGCACCCCTTGCCTTCTTTTGAAAAGTGTGACAGAATACAAATTATTAAAATATTTGACGACGCTATTGTTCGCCGGAACAGTAGGATAAAAAGTCAGCCAAACGAACCGTAGGCTTTAATGGTTCGTTTGACTGACTTTTTTTGTTTATTTGGGAGGGATTAGGCATGCAAAAGAAACTGATTGAAACAGAGAAGCAACAGGGAAAAGGACTCACACAACAAGAAGCTGCGGAGCGGTTGGAAAGATATGGACCTAACACGATCGAACAGGGAAAAAAGAACGGGTTTTGGACCTATTTGTTGTCTGCGCTGAAGGATATCACGATTATTATTTTAGTGATTGCGACGGTACTTTCGATCTATGTCGCGTTGAAAAATCATCCTGACAATTTTTCTGAACCCATCGTGATTTTCGGGATCGTTCTCTTGAATCTGTTCTTGTCTATTCGCCAACAAAAGAAAGCAGAAAAATCGATGGATGAATTGAAACGCTTCAGCATTCCTCAAACAAAAGTCTATCGCGATGGGCAATTGACAGTCATTCAAAGTACAGAAGTGGTACCGGGGGATCGCCTGCTGCTTGAGCTGGGGGATCGTGTTTCGGCGGATGCCACCTTGATCACTAGTAAAAATTTATTGATCGATGAATCTTTTTTAACCGGTGAAAGTGAACCGAGTGAGAAAGAGGCAGACTATCAACCGGATGCGGCAGATACTATCGGAGATCTAAAAAATAACGTTTTTTCCGGGGCGTTGGTGGTAAGTGGTCGAGGCGAAGCCATCGTTGAGGCGACAGGATTGGCGACGGAGATCGGGAAAATCTCGGATTTACTGACAGAAGATCAGCCGATGCAGGCGCCTTTACAGGTGAAAATGCAAAAACTCGGCAAAGTGCTAGGCGGGGTCGCGATCGGTGCGGCAGTGCTTGCGATCCTGATTGGCTTGATCAGAGGCTATTCGCTTGAGATTGCCATCATGACAGCGATCTCGATGGCGGTGGCGGCGATTCCTGAAGTGCTGCCGGTCGTGGTCACGATCTCGCTGTCTTTTGGTATTCGAAACATGGCGAAAAAGAACACGATCATACGAACGCCAGCAGCGGTGGAAACGATTGGGAACGTCTCGGTGATTTGTTCGGATAAGACTGGGACCATCACGGAAAATCAGATGACGGTCAAAAAGGTGGTTCCAGTTTTAACAGAACAGACCTCGGGAGCTAAAGAGGCGCTGCTGCTGCACTTTTATTTAGCCAGCAACCTCTCCGAAGAACAGGGAAGCCACGGAAACCCAACAGAGCAAGCCATTAAACAAGCAGCCGAAACACACTTTGGCGGAGAAAAGCTGAACACATTGTTGAGGCAATACGAAAGGATCGACGAACTTCCTTTTGATTCAAAACGAAAGAAAATGACGGTCCTTTATAAAAAAGGAGACTCTTATCTGTCCATTACAAAAGGGGCGTTTGACCGTTTGCCTATTCAAGAGGCGCGCGCAGATTTTCAAGAGTGTCACGATGACCTCGCCGCGCAAGCGTACCGTGTCTTAGGCGTTGCGGTGAAGGAATACGAGGAATTGCCGACTCAAGTTACCAGTGAAGAATTGGAAACAGAGCTGCACTTTTTAGGCTTTATTGGAATCATCGACCCTGCACGAAAAGAAAGCTACCAAGCGGTTCAAATTGCGAAAAAAGCTGGGATTCGCCCCATTATGATCACGGGGGATCACTTGCTTACAGCGAAAAAAATCGCCGCCGATGTCGGGATTTTGGAATCGGGAAAAAAAGCGATGACAGGTGCCGAATTAGGAAAACTATCCGAGGAGGATTTGGCAGAAGTGATCGGAGAGTACCGGGTGTTTGCCCGAACCTCGCCAGAAGATAAGATCCGCATCGTGAAGGCCTTGCAGGCGAATGGCGAGACGGTCGCCATGACAGGTGACGGGGTCAATGACGCTCCCGCGTTGAAGGCGGCCGATGTCGGGATCGCAATGGGCGGCGGAACAGAAGTTGCCAAGGAAGCATCTGATATGGTGCTGCTAGACGATAATTTTGCGACGATCGTTGAGGCGGTAAAAGAAGGCCGACGCGTGTATGCCAATATTCGGAAATCATTGTATGCCATGCTTGGCTGCAATATTTCTGCCCTGACGATCGTGTTGATCTCGTTGATAATGGGTCTAGGAGCTCCTGTTACAGCGATTCAATTATTGATTATAAAAGTTGTCGCGGATGGCATCCCCGGTTTCAGTTTATCAGTGGAGCCAGCAGAAAAAGATGTGATGCGCCAGCAGCCAGTCGACCGAAATGCCAGCATTTTCAACAATGGGTTATTGAGCAAAATCATAGAAATCTCAATCGTCTTTACCGCGGTGACCCTGCTGACGATTTTCGTTGGACACACCGCGGCCTTCAATCACGGGCTGCCGAATGGTGAACAAGCGACCACGATGACCTTTCTCGTGATGGGCTTGACCACAATCGTACACATGTACAATTGCCGCAGCCATGAATCGATCTTCAAGCTGGACTTAGCAGGAAATAAATTGTTAGTAGGAACGACCTTACTCGGTGGAGCTGTGCTTATTTTAGCAGCGACCCTTCCGCAAACAGCGAACATTCTTGGCTTGACCGCACTGCAGCCCATTCAATGGCTCTTTGTTTTAGGACTGTCGTTTATCCCGCTAGTGTATGTTGAATTAAAGAAGACGTTGAATCTGTTTGACTATCGAGTGAAACGCCGCGCGTAAAAACAATTGTGATACTTTACAAATCGATTCTATCGTTATGTAATAAAAGTGAGGACAATAGTCATTTGGGTATTGAGGATGAGGTGAAGGAAGAATCAAGAGTTTCTTAAGGGAAGTGACTTAGTTAGAGCTTCCTTTATTGATAGCATGTTATCGTATCAAACACAAAGCACCTTTGTTGTCTTCCATGAGGTTTGCAAGGTACAATGTAAGAAGAGTCCAGAATGACTGTCAGGAAAAAATAAAGTGTCTCCCATATGTTTTTTAATAGGAGGTCGTTATGAAAAATCTCATTGCAGCAGGATTTCTATTTGTTGGCGGTGCTATATTAATGATTGTAACGGAAATGGGACGGATCGTGCCTTTTCTAGGCGCGGCCTGTGCATTGATCGGAGCAGGATTGTTGTTATATTTTGTTTTTAGTAATAACGGAAAGTATGATTGAAGATACCTTTTTTGGTTTGTATAGATATTTTTTAGCCTCGTGCCTTTGAGTAGGACGGGGCTTTTATATTTTAAAATTTCTTCAATAACGAATATACAGGATTTATGAATTAGATGAAAATTATATATTTAAAGAAAGGGGTTGCAATTAATTCTGACTGCGGTTACAATCATTTTGTAATTATTAATTACTCATCAATATACAAAAAAATGTATATTCAATTAGGAGGATTTATTATGAAAAAAATTGTAGTAGGTGGACAAATTGATAAGCCAGAAGTAAAAGAACTGGTTGAAAAATTTGGAGATGGGCAGTATGAAATTGATGTTAAAAGTGATTTGGAAGCGGCGATGGCAGTAAAAAATGGTCAAGCAGATTTTTATGTTGGAGCATGCAATACTGGTGGCGGTGGGGCATTAGCTATGGCGTTAGCTTTATTGGGGCATGATAACTGTGTAACTGTTTCGATGCCAGGAAAAGTAATGCCAGAAGAAGAAATCCGCGAAAATGTTCGTTCAGGAAAAAAAGCTTTTGGATTTACAGCACAGCATAAAGAAACTGTAGTTCCAATTATTATGGATGAATTGAAGAAACTATAGAAAGACATTGGAGGAAAGAAGATGGATTCGTCAAAAATTATAGAATTAATTGCTATAGCATTACTGGGTGGTCTATGTGCGGTATTAGCGAATAAAGGAATTGCTGTTTTCAATGATGGGCTTCGTCCGATTGTACCTGAATTTTTAGAGGGTAAAATTGGAAAGAAAGAAATTGCAGCGACTAGTTTTGCATTAAGTTTTGGTTTAGTTATTGGATTTGGAATACCAGTTTCAATTGGGGCCTCAATTCTTTTAGTTCATAGTGTTTTATTAATGACTGATATTATTGGTTCGTGGGCGCCAGAAGGAAAAACTGGTATGATTATAGCAGCATGTGTGGGGGCTTTATACGGGGTCGGCTTAGTATTGGGACTTCAAGCCGTAGTTGACCTATTCGCTATGATGCCAATAAACTTCATGGATTCACTTTCGCAAGTAGGTTCACCAGTTGTTATTGGTTTTAGTATTTTTCCTGCGATTGCGATTGCTAGCCAACATGGTTTCAAAAAAGGAGCAATTTCATTTAGTGCGACACTCTTAACATTGTTTATCGTAAAGAGGTTTGGTACATTTGATTTGGGAAATGGTGCGACATTGACATTGAGTGCTGAGGGAATGTCATTACTTGTAGGAATGATCTTTATGATCGTCTACGCGATTCAAGTAAAAAGTGATGGCAGTAATTCAAATGAAAGTCTTGTCAGTGTGTTTTTAGAACGTGTGAACCGTATTAAGAAAAACTGGATTTGGTTATCAATCACTGGGGGCTAGTAGCAGCATCTACAAGCTTAATGATTATTGCTGGAGATCCAATTTCTCTTAGTTTATTATCAGAAGGGAAAATGAGTGAAGCAGCATTGGCAGCTTTTGCTAGAGGAATCGGATTCATTCCATTAGTGTTCTCGACAGCAATTGTAACAGGTGTTTATAGTCCTGCTGGAACAACGTTTGTTTTTGTCGCGGGTATATTATTACACGGAAATCCTATCGTAGCATTCATCGTAGGTGCAGTATTGATGTTTGTTGAAGTACAGCTTTTGAGCTTAATGGCAAAAGCTTTAGACAAATTCCCTGGGATTCGTGAGATGGGTGAGCACATTCGCACAGCGATGAATAAGGTTTTAGAGGTTGCGTTGTTAATTGGTGGAGCAATGGCCTCAGAACAAATTGCACCAGGAATTGGCTACTTTTGGGTCATTGGTTTGATGCTGTTAAATAGAAAAGCAAAGAAACCTGTTGTTGAATTAGCGGTTGGACCAATTGCAGCAATTAGCTTAGGGGTAATTGTAAATCTCCTTTATTTAGTTGGATTATTTGTTCCAGTTGTCGCAAAATAGGAGGAAGTAAGATAAATGTTACTTGATGGAATTACTTACATGCATGAGCATACAACGATTGATCTTTCTCGTTTAAAAAATATAGATGATACAAACTTGAATTGTTTTGATGAAACTGTTTCAGAATACAAAAAATTGTATATTAAAGGTGTCCGTAATATTCTTGATGTGACTAATATGGATATGAGGAGAAATCCAGAATATGTTCAAAAAGTTGCTGATTTATCAGGCATAAATGTGGTTCAAGCTACTGGGTTTTATCAAGACAAATTTCTTCCAGAATTTGTAACAAATGCAACCATTGATGAATTAGCAGAGTTCATGGTTAATGAAATCGAGAATGGAATTGCTGAAACGTCAATTAAAGCTCAAATTATCGGAGAGATAGGAACAAGTAAAAATATAATGACAGAGCGTGAGAGCAAAGTCTTCACGGCTTCTGTTATCGCTCAAAGTCAAACTGGAGTGCCAATCACGACACACACTACTTTGGGAACTTATGGACACGAACAAGTCGATTTTTTTAAAAAGCAGAATGCAAATTTAGAAAAAATCGTCATAGGACATGTTGACTTGACAGGAAATGTTGATTACATCTTGCATATGTTAGACCAAGGAGTGTATGTTGAATTTGATACAGTTGGTAAGGAGAATTATCAACCTGATTTATTAAGAGCAAAAATGTTAAAAGAAATTGAAAAAAGAGGATACGACGATAAGGTTTTTCTTTCAATGGATATTACACGAAAATCTAACTTAGAGTATAAGGGTGGAATAGGTTACTCCTATCTGTTAGATAAATTTGTACCATTAGCACTTGAAAACGGTGTCTCGGAGCAGTTCATTCAAAAGATGCTACGTCATAATCCACAAATATTTATGAATTAGGAGTGATATTATGGAAGCATTTCCCTTGAAAAGTTTATCCATCGACGAAGCAATGAAACTGCAATTTAAATTAGTAGAAGCCATAACGAATCATTTTTCTGGGGATGAAATTTTGACCCGAGGAGATCTCGGAGTTGTGAAAGAGTTAAATCAGCCAAGAACCACTAATAAAGTGGAAAAAGTATTAGCAGAGTTCTTTAGTGCTGAAGCTGCGATGCTCGTAAGAGGTTCAGGAACAAATGCCATTAGATTGGCTTTGCATGCAGTTGTTGGAACTGGGAGGACATTATTGGTTCACGATGCTCCTGTATATCCAACAACCCAAGTTTCTATTGATATGCTGGGAATAAATACAGTATATGCAGATTTTAATGAGCTTGACAGTATTTCTAAAGTTTTAAAAGAAAATAAAATTGATGGTGTATTGATTCAGGTAACCCGACAAAAAATTAGTGACTCTTATGATCTAAATACTTTGATCTCTCATATTCATTCTATTGATGAAAACATTTCAATTGTGACAGATGACAATTATTCTGCTTTAAAAACAGAAGGAATCGGGTCACAATTTGGTGCGACGTTAGCCTGCTTTTCAACCTTTAAATTATTGGGTCCAGAAGGAATAGGCTGCATAATTGGTGAAAAAAAACCAATTGAACGCTTGAAAATAGAGAATTATTCAGGTGGTGGACAAGTTCAAGGCCATGAATCTATCGATGTATTAAGAGGAATGATTTATGCACCCGTATCTCTTGCAATTTCAGCAACAGTTAGTGAAGAAATTAGTGACAGAATTAATAACCGTGAAGTTAATGGACTGGAAGAGGCATTCATTGTAAACGCACAATCCAAAGTTGTTGTAGTGAAGCTGACTAAGCCAAATGCGAAGAAAGTAATTGAAGCAGCAACCAAATTTGGCGCATTACCGAATCCTGTGGGTGCTGAATCAAAATATGAATTTGCACCGTTAGTTTACAGGGTTTCTGGAACGTTTAGAAAAGCGGATCCTACTGCAGAAGATACAATGATTCGTATCAATCCCAATAGAGCGGGAGCAGATACAATTATCAATATTTTGAAAAAGGCAATGACTAGTATTTAAAGAATGAGGAGTTTATATGGGAGAAGAATTTTTAAAGAAAAAAGGAATTGTTGTAAACTACCTAGCCTCCGATTTACTACAGAAAAAAAAGGGAGACAGGGTTTTGAGTGTTTCGGAATATCAAAGAAAATTTGAAGTTGCGCGAGGAACCGTACAAAATGCTTGGACTTTTTTAAAAGAAATAGAAGCAATTAAAGTAAAAAGTCATGGACATTTGGGAACGTTTATTGAGGAGATTGATTACAGTATTTTACAAGAATATGCGTTATCAGACACAATTCTCGGAACGATGACATTGCCTTATTCGAGACTTTATGAAGGTCTAGCTACTGGCATTTATGAAGTATTTAAAGAAAATAACATTAAACTGAATCTGGCGTATATTCGAGGATCTAAAGAGCGCGTACGATCAATCGCAAATAAAACTTACCGATTTGCAGTTGTGTCTAAATTCGCAGCAGAGCAAGCAATTTCTAATGGAGAGCCAATAGATGTGACTTTAAATTTTGGAAAACATTCTTACTTAAGTGAGCACGTCTTGCTTTTTCGAGATAAGGATCAAAAGAAAATCGAGAAGGACATGAAAATCGCCATTGATTATAGCTCAATTGACCAGCAAATGCTGACAAAAACAATCATCAAGGATGAACAAGTAAAATACGTAGAGATGCAAGGACACCAGATTATTTCTTCTCTTCAAAATGGACAAATAGATGCTGGTATTTGGAACTTTGATGAGATACGAGATAAAAATCATCAAGGGCTCTATCATGTTCCGCTAACTGAGAGTGAAATGGAACAGAATATGAGTACATCAGTCATAATTACTCATAAAGAAGATACTTCAATGAGAGCGTTCTTTCAAAAAAGTGTAGACAAAGAAAAAATCCTATCTATCCAAAAGAATGTGTGTGACGGAAAATTGATTCCTCAATACTAATTTTTTAATTTAAATTTCACCCATATAATGAACAAACCAGTTTAATTTATAAAACATTACAGTCAACCTTTAAAAATTTATAGAATACTCTATTAGTAATCAGGGGGAACATCATGATTCATGAAAAATTAACTATATTACTGACCTCAGACATTATCGATCAAGAAACACATGATTACGTCTTGAGTGTTTTAAATTATCTACTTCAAAATGACATTATCGAAGAAGAAAAAAAGGCTGATGTCTTTTTGACTCATCTTGCGATGGCGGATATGCGCAGAAAAAAAAGTGAGTCTATAAACGATTTAGAATCTTTTATCCGTTCAGAAATTGAAGCGGATGCAAAATTTCTTCACTCAAAAGAATTATGGCAAGACCTTCAAAAAATGACATCTGATAAGAAGTTTGATGACGCGGAATTAGATTATTTTTATCTCCATATAATCAATATGTTAAGGGAGGAATAAGATGTTTTTAGATGTCACTGCCCGACGAAATCCAAAATTGATTAAAGCTGCAGTTGAACTCCATCGAAAAGGGCTCGTTCTTCCTGATACCTATATATTAGATATAGATATGATTGAAAGTAATACATTAAGTCTAGTTCGTGATGCGGAGAAACATGGAATTCAGTTGTTTTATATGACCAAACAATTTGGGCGAAATCCATATATTGCACAAAAAATCCATGATGCAGGCATAGAAAAGGCTGTTGTTGTCGACTTCAAGGAAGCGTTAATCATGATGGAACAAGGGCTGCCACTTGGAAATGTAGGACATTTAGTACAAATCCCGCAGCATCTTCTGAAAAGAATTATGCTATATGGAACTGAGTACATTACGATCTATTCTCTTGAATCATTACAACAAATTATCAATATTGCGAAAGAGCAGAATATAAAGCAGAAGGTTTTAGTAAAGGTAATTGAAAAGAACGATCAAATATATGATGGTCAATTTGGTGGCTTTCATTTAAATGAGTTACCTAGAATTGCTCAATTATCGAACCAAACTGATTTGATTGAAATCGCTGGTGTGACTTCTTTTCCATGTTTCCTATTTGATGGGGAATCGAAATTAATACCTACAAAAAATGTAGAGACAATCAAAAAGGCAAAACAAATATTTAAAGAATGTAGTATTGAGCTTTCGGAAATAAATATTCCTTCAGCCACTTGCCATGAAACGATCCCGCTAATAAAAGAAATTGGCGGGACGCAAGGTGAACCAGGGCATGCATTAACAGGAACAACACCATTGCATGCAAAAATGGATTTACCTGAACTACCTGCGATGGTTTATGTGAGTGAAATCTCGCATAATTTGGATGGACGAGCTTATTTTTATGGTGGTGGCTACTATCGAAGAGGACATTTTGGTTCTGCAATGATAGATTGTGGTGATTCTTTAGTTACAGATTCAGTGGAACCATTTAGTAATGATAATATTGATTACTATCTTTCAACTTCGAATGAACATACAGTAGGATCGACGGTAATAGCAGCTTTTCGGACTCAAATATTTGTTACGAGAAGTGATGTGGCGGTTGTATCCGGTATTCAAAAAGGTACTCCTAAAATAGAAGGAATTTATGACAGTCTAGGAAATTTGATTAGAAGGTGAAACAATGGGAAGATTTGTCGTAATTGTATTAGATAGTTTTGGCGTTGGGGCGATGGGAGATGTAAGTGAAGTTCGTCCTAGAGATGTCGGAAGTAGCACAGCGGGTCATATTATACAGGAGAATGAAGCGATACATCTTCCGACTCTTGAAAAATTAGGATTAATGAATGCTCTTGGATATGAAATTGGAAGGCATAAATTTTCAAAAGAAGCGAATTATGGCACAAGTGATTTGGCTCATTATGGAGCAGATTCCTTTTTAGGGCACCAAGAAATTATGGGAACTACGCCGAAAGTTCCATTAATTCAACCTTTCAACCAGAAGATTGATGAAGTTGAAGAAAATCTTGTAAGGCATGGATACAGAGTAAGAAGGGTAGGAGAAAAAGGAACACAGATTTTAGTGGTCAATGAATTGGCAACTGTAGGAGATAATTTGGAGACGGATTATGGACAAGTATACAACGTTTCCGCTTGCCTAGACCTTATTAGTTTTGAAAAACTGGCACAATTGGGTCATGTTGTTCGCGAAGTTGTTCAGGTATCAAGAGTTATTACTTTCGGAGGCCAGCAAGTTACTTTGGCAGACCTGTTAAAAGCAATTAAAATAAAAAATAATGAAATTGCTGGGGTAGATGCACCTGAATCGGGTGTTTATAATCACGGATATCAAGTTGTCCATCTGGGTTATGGTATAGACAAAAATGTACAAACACCAACAATTTTAGATAAAGCGGAAATTCAAGTTTCTTTTCTTGGAAAAGTCGCTGACATTATTCAAACTGAAAGCAAAAGATTGTTTCCAGGGGTGGATTCAGACAAACTCTTTGACGATCTTATACAAGAAGTCAAAGCAATTGAGAATGGTTTTATCGCGTTGAATATCCAAGAGACGGATTTAGCAGGACATGCTGAAGATGTAAAAAGATATTCAGATAGACTTGAGTTAAGTGATCGGCGAATCAAAGAGTTACTTCCATACTTGAGTGAGGGTGACATTCTGATTGTAATGGCAGATCATGGAAATGACCCGACGATTGGCCATAGCAATCATACGAGAGAGAAAGTACCTTTATTGATATATAGTCCTGGAATTAAGGGAAGATATATTGGTGAACGAGAAACTCTAGCTGATGTGGGAGCTTCAGTGGCAGAATATTTCCATGTGAACAAACCCCAAAATGGTACCTCATTTTTAAAGAAATTGATACTTAATTAGTTTAAGGACTCGGTCTGATGAGGAAGATCTTCTAGACCGAGTTTTTTTTGGAGGAATAGAGATGGTCGTAAAAAGACTGCAACAATATTCAAGGATGACCAGTATGGCTATGGGGAATTTTTATCACTCTGTTATCACGGCTTATCCAAATTGTATTACTAAAATAAATTCTGAGAACGATTACTTTGTCGGTGTGAAACAAACCTCAGTAGTTTCAGAACCGTTCATATCATTTTTAGAACAAAATGGATTTCATTTACATACAGTGGATAAGGCGAGTCATAAAGGGCGAGGCATTGATATAGATCTTAAAAACCCGATTACAGGAAATGTGATGACTGGTTCTTCTAGTGGTACTGCTATAAACGTTTTTTTAGGTATCAATGATATTGGTATTGGCACAGATGGTGGAGGCTCTGTTTTATCACCTGCCTCCGCTTTAAATTTAATTGGATTTATCCATCCCAAAATAGGTGAAGGACAAATTGATTTTAAAAGTTATGTAAAAAAATCAACAGACAATATTTCGTTTACACCATCTATTGGCTTTATCAGTAGGGAAATCGATCTGATAAAAAAAATTTTTTCGTTATTTATTGACGAAGAGTTTTATGATAAAGAGTTAACGATTGTTGTTGATGACGAGATTGATGATAACAAATGGAAACACTGGGAAAAATATAAAAATATAGAACCGGTAAATCTAGAATATAAGTATCAATATTCTAGAGAAGATTTAGTTTTATCTTTAGAAAATCTCTTTTCTGATGCAGATTTAGTTATTTCGAAAGAGGGTCCGATTGATGTTTATGGAATTGGTGAGACAATTTTTGGACATTTCGATGAACACAGCAAGGAAATTCAAATTCAAGGTAAAAAAGGCTTTGTTCGGGTGGTGAACATGTGTAACGCTATTGGATTGATTGTTCCTAGTACAGAACTTTCAACCGGTTATTTAATTATAGGGAGAATAAATAGTAAAGTCGAAAGAGCAATGTTTGAGATAGCTGAACTATTAATAGCCAAAGAAGATTTATTATTGAAAAATTATTTTTTAGATCATAGTTCATTTTTTGAAGGTGGATATAATCCATAAAGGATTCTAGTAATATGTCGTAGTTTCACTTTCTCTGATCACCCATCAAACTGTGGCGCAAAAAATAATTTTTTATTTTCCCTTGACTTTCAAATTTTATGGGAGTACTCTAGCAACAATCAATTGAATAACAAAACGCAATGATAAGGATAGGATTCCATCAGGAGATACTTTCAGAGAATGAAGCCTTGGCTGTGAGCTTCTAGTAGAAATTTTGGCGTTACTCCCTTAGAGAAATCAGCAAAAGACTGGTCGCGTGATATACGTTATAATATCGCAATGAGCTGAGAAAATATTTCTGTGAAATTTTCTTGGGAACATGGGTGGTAACACGTTAATCGAACACGTCCCTTTTTTAGGGGACGTGTTTTTTTATATAGTTTTTTATAAAAGAGAGAATGGAGTTGAACAAGTATGTCAAACAATGAAGTTGAAGTCGTATTTCCAAATGGAAGCAAGAAAATGGTGGTGGCAGGCACTACATTGCACGAAGTAGCGAAAGAAATGAATGCAGAGGCAGTGATTGGGAGTATCGACGGTACGTTGTTGGACTTGTTTTCACCCATTGACCATCCCAGCCATGTTTCGTTTTATGGAAAAGACAGTCAAGAGGGCCTAGCTGCAATGCGCAGAAGTATCGGTTTGGTTTTTAGCGGAGCGATAAAGAAACGTTATAAAAAAGCGGTTATTTCCGAAATAAAGCTAGATGAGCACGGCTTTTTTGTCGATATGCGTTTGGATCAGTCATTGAGTATTTTAACATTTAAAGAAATCGAGCAAGACATGAAGGCTCTTCAAAAAAATAACAATCAGATCAGTAAGGAAATTGTTTCGGTCAAGGAAGCGAAAGCGATTTTCAAAGACAACGATCTACAATTAGAGCTGCTAGAGGCGCTTCCTGAAGAGGATCGCGGATGTATTTATCAATTTGGCGAGGGGATCACTTTTTCAAAAGAACCGTTTGCTTTGGATGTGAAGCCTATTAAGAATTTCAAATTGTTAAAGGTTTCTGGTGCGTATTGGCAAGGAAATTCAGACAATGAGATGCTTCAGCGGGTGAATGGCGTTGTTTTTTCTTCAAAGGATGATCTGGCGGCGTATCTGGCTTTCTTAGAGGAATCAGAAAAGCGCAGTCATCAAAAACTGGGCAAAGAATTGAAGTTGTTTATGTTTTCTGAAGAAGCACCGGGAATGCCTTTTTACCTATCAAACGGGCAAACAGTTCGTAACGAACTAGAAAAATTCTTGCGGGAATTGCAAACGAGATATGACTACGATGAAGTAAAAACGCCCTTGATCATGAATGAACGGTTGTGGCGACGTTCAGGGCATTGGGATCATTATAAAGATAACATGTACTTTACAAAGGTGGATGATCAGGACTATGCGTTGAAGCCCATGAACTGTCCGGGACACTGCATGATTTATAAAGATGATGTTCGCTCGTACCGGGATTTACCGATTCGAATGGCTGAATTTGGTCAGGTCCATCGGCATGAATTCAGTGGCGCGTTAAACGGGCTGCTTCGGGTTCGGACTTTTTGCCAAGATGATGCGCATATTTTCGTTAGTCCCGATCAAATCGAGGCAGAAATTACGTTGGCATTAAAAATCATCGATGAGGTGTACAAAGTGTTTGGCTTTGAATATTCGGTGGAATTGTCTACGCGGCCAGATGATTTTATGGGCGAAATTGCGATGTGGGACAAGGCGGAAAATTCATTGAAAGAAGTATTAGACAGCCTCGGTTATAACTACGCGATCAATGAAGGGGACGGCGCGTTTTATGGCCCTAAAATCGACATTCATATCAAGGATGCCCTCAATCGCAGCCATCAATGCGCGACTGTTCAACTGGATTTTCAAATGCCGGAAAAATTTGATCTAAGCTTTATTGATCAAAACAATGAAAAACAGCGTCCTGTGATGATTCATCGTGCAGTATTTGGGTCGTTAGATCGTTTCTTTGGTATTTTGATCGAACATTATGCCGGTGCGTTCCCTGTTTGGTTGGCACCGAAGCAAGTAGAATTGCTCTCAGTCGCAGAGAAGCATAACGACTATGTGGATGTTCTTTATCAAGAGTTCCAAGAAAACGGCATTCGCGTGTCGAAGGATGTCCGCAATGAAAAATTAGGCAAAAAGATCCGCGAAGCCGAATTAAGAAAAGCACCGTATAGTTTAGTTATCGGGGATCACGAAATGAATGGCGCCGAATTTGCTGTTCGAAAACGCGGATCTCAAGAAATCCAAAAAATGGATAAGCAAGCCTTCGTTGAAATGGTAAAAAAACAAATCGCTGAGAAAAATCATAGCTTTTAAAGTATTTGACCTTTGGTAATGCTGGGTCAGAAAGTGATTATTTTTTAAAAAATAACTAAAACATGAAAAAGTTGACGGGAACGCTCTTTGAGTTCGCGTCAACTTTTTTGTGTGTTTGAATCACTCTTGATTTTTTGAAAAGGTTAAGTATCTTTGGGCATTTAAAACCACTAAATTCGTTTTGTTTTTTGTGCACTTTGAACAGTGTATAGTGTCTGGAAAACCCTTACGATAGGAATGAAAGCGTGTGTCCAGACAATCAAAATAAAAGAGAAAAAGGTGAAAGAGATGAAAGTAATAAAGACGGAGCTGCATCAATTAATCAAAGATAAGATTCATCAAGCGGGATTACCGGAGGAGCAGGCGGAGATCGTTAGCGACGTACTGACTTTTGCTGACGCAAGGGGAATTCACTCGCACGGAGCGATGCGTGTCGAATATTATTCAGAACGAATCGCCAAAGGGGGAATCACACAAAATCCGGCGTTTCATTTTTCAAAAACGGGTCCAAGCTGCGGGATTTTTGAAGGTGATAATGGTTCGGGTTTTGTAGCAGCGGAAAAAGCAATGGATCAAGCAATCGAGATTGCTAAGGAAACAGGGATTGCTGTGATCGGTATTAGAAATATTTCTCATAGTGGCGCTTTGGCGTATTATGTCGAACGGGCCGCGGAAAATGATATGGTTGCGGTATCGGTTTGCCAATCCGATCCTATGGTGGTGCCTTTCGGCGGGAGCGAGCCTTTCTTTGGAACCAATCCGATCGCGTTTGCGGCACCAAGCAACGACGAACGAATCATTACTTTTGATATGGCAACGACGGTTCAGGCGTGGGGGAAAATTTTACACGCGCGTTCTCGTAAAGAATCGATCCCGGATACGTGGGCGGTGGATGAACAAGGGAATCCGACGACAGATTCGACGAAGGTCAATGCTTTAGTCCCGATTGCAGGAGCAAAGGGCTATGGGTTGATGATGATGGTGGATGTCTTATCCGGGGTGCTATTAGGCGTTCCGTTTGGGAAACATGTGTCCTCGATGTATCATGATCTTTCAAAAGGAAGAGAACTAGGGCAGTTGCATATTGTCATAAATCCAGAATTTTTTGTTGGGTTGGAACCATTTAAGCAGACGATTTCTACGATGCTGGATGAGCTGAAAACTGTCGCGCCCAGCGCAGGCTTCAAAGAAGTAAATTATCCTGGGGAACGTGGAAGAATGCGGGAGAAAAATTACGAGGAAAACGGTATTGAAATCGTTGATGACATTTATGAATACTTAACGAGTGACGCGATTCATTACGATCGGTACGATCACAAAAACAAGTTCGCTGAATAAGAGATTGCCTCAAATTTCCAGCGATTTCTTTGCGGATTGAGGGAGAGTCACTTTATCAGGAATGAAACCAAAACGTTCCAATTCTACTATTATATAGGTAGTAGAATTGGAACGTTTTTTTATCTGACTAAGTAGTTTTAAATAGCCATGCTCTCAATTTTTGGTACACATCGTCAGCAATCGGATTTTTTTCCCGATCAAAATCATGTTCTGCCACGTGTAGTTCCAGAAATTCACTGTTGGACACAGCCTTCGACAATTCACGGGATGAAGCAATCGGGACATCAGGATCATCCGTGCAATGGACGATAAAAGTTGGAGGAAAGTGTGTCAATTGCGTCGTGCTGAGGGACAGCTCTTCGGTAAGTGGTCCCAGATAACTCAGCCAATTCCCATATTGTCGCGCGGAAAGGTAGAGAGGAAATCTTTTTTCTAGCGGCTGATCCGCTACGGGATGGTCCTGAATCAATTGCTGCGCTTCTAATGGGGAAACTTTTGGAAAACGGTGATAGTACGTATTGGGTAAAGTAAATGCTGGATGTTCAAAATGATGGTATCCGTAAAAACGGATCAGGCCCAGTTGGTGTTCATAATTGTTGGCAGTTAAAATAGAAGCTAAGTAACCGCCTGCAGAGCGTCCAAATAGGAAAAAATCCGGTTCCGATAAATCAAGTGTCGTTTGGAAATGTGCTAAAAACCATGTGACCGCGTCTTCTAAGCAATGAATAATTTCCCTCAACGGTGTTTCCGGTGCAAGAGGATAATCAAAGGCCAAGACATTGAAGCCATTTTCCAGAAAAAGATCCAGATACGTTTGGGGCAGATCGTCACGACTGCCAAAAAGAAACCCCCCGCCATGCAAATACAGAAGTGTCGCATTCTTCGGATGAGGATTCTTTGTTTGATAAAAGGACGCCTTCAAGGAAAGCGAAGCCTCAATGGTGTAAATGAGTGGTTGAGTAGGCATAAAATCCCTTCTTTCTGTATCAATTATAGAAAACATTTTAAAAGATTTAACAGCACTTTAGCACAAAATGATACAGATTTTTGTAACTTTTGAACAATGATGTTAGCAGTATTAGCGTTTACAATTGAATTAACAACTGAAGGAGGTTCATGAAATGACTTTAGAAAAGCGTTTAGATAAGAATATCCACGAATTGTCACAAATAGGTAGTGATCCAACAGGCGGTATGACACGGTTGCTCTATTCAGATTCGTGGTTAGAGGCGCAGAAGTTTGTTGAAGGAAAAATGCAGGAAATTGGACTAGAAACGTCCTACGACGCGATCGGAAATTTATTTGGACGTGTTGATGGTACAAAATACCCAGAGGAAACGATTCTTTCTGGCTCCCATATTGATACCGTTGTCAATGGCGGTACGTTAGATGGGCAATTTGGCGTAATGGCCGCTTATCTTGCTGTTCAGCATTTATTGGAAACTTATGGTCAGCCTCTGCGTTCCTTAGAGGTCATTTCTATGGCAGAAGAAGAGGGCAGTCGTTTTCCTACAGTCTTTTGGGGAAGTAAAAACTTTGTAGGTGAAGCCTCCAGAGAACAGGTGGAAGCCATCGCCGATTCTGAAGGATTGAAATTTATAGATGAAATGCGTCGTCAAGGGTTTGACTTTGCGGATGACGCGAAGAAACGGCGGGAGGATATCAAAGCGTTTGTTGAGATCCACATTGAACAAGGAAATGTTTTAGAAAATGAAAAACTGCAAATCGGTGTCGTGAACAATATCGCGGGCCAGAAGCGTTATACCTTTGTTTTAAAGGGTGAGGCCAACCATGCTGGAACAACACCGATGGGCTATCGTCGTGACGCTGTGTACGGATTCTCAAAAATTTGTTCAGAAATTATCGATCGTGCCTTTGCAGAAGGGGATCCTCTCGTGGTTACTTTCGGCAAGGTCGAGCCTAAACCAAATACAGTAAATGTCGTGCCAGGCGAAGTCCTATTTACGATGGATTGCCGTCATACGGACGTGGATGCGTTAAGCAAATTCACGAAAGAGGCAGAAGCGTACATGAAAGAAGTCGCAAAAGAGCTGGACTTGGAATTAGATATCGACCTTTGGATGGATGAAACGCCAGTTCCAATGGATGAAGCAGTTGTTGCCGTTGTCGAAGAAGCAGCAAAAGCGAAAGAAAAGAGCTATAAAGTGATGCACAGTGGTGCAGGCCATGATTCTCAAGTGATTGCGCCGCATTATCCGACAGCAATGATTTTTGTGCCAAGCATCAAAGGAATCAGCCATAATCCAGCAGAAGCGACAGATTTGGCAGACTTGCTTGCCGGAGTTGAAGTACTGGCGCAAGCATTATATGAATTGGCATACAAAGAGTAGGGAAGAGGAAAAAAGATGGGGTACAAGAATAACAATACTGGCTATATCGAAGGGTTATTAGAATCAAGAGCAGTGATCAAGAAAAATAATTATGCAGTTCTTCCTCACGACGGATTGGTAAACAATGTGATCCCGGGATTTGAGAATTGCGATTGTTCTATATTGGGGTCAACAAAACTTGGTGCAAGCTTTGTTGATTACATCATGACATTCCATAAAGAAGGAAAAAATGAACGCGGCTTTGGCGGAGAAGGCATCGAAACGTTGGTCTACGTGATTGACGGCAAGCTGACAGTCAGCGACAGCAAGGAAAGTCATACGGTCGCTTCGGGCGGTTATGTGTATTTACCCGCAGGAGAAAAAATGTTTTTAGCAAATGCACAAGAGGAAGACACCGAGTTCTTCCTATATAAGAAACGCTATCAACCATTAGAGGGCTACAGCGCTCATAAAGTCGTCGGGAACGTGAATGAAATGGAACCGATAGAATATGAAGGCATGAAAGATGTGTTACTTTGGGATTTTCTGCCGAAGGATCTTGGCTTCGATATGAATTTCCATATCCTGTCGTTTGAACCAGGAGCTAGTCATGGGTATATCGAGACCCATTATCAAGAACATGGAGCGTACCTGCTCTCTGGAAAAGGAATGTACAACTTGGATAATGACTGGCTGCCTGTTGAAAAAGGCGACTACATTTTCATGAGTGCTTATGTTCATCAGGCAGCGTATGCTGTTGGGCGGAAAGAGCCTTTAAAATATGTCTATTCGAAGGACTGCAATCGTGATCCTGAAATTTAAATAAAGGAAGTCGTTTTTATTATGGAAGAAACAATGATCGTTCAACCAGCAAGATTACATGAGTTGATTCAAAATAAATTAATGCGTGCCGGATTAAGAGAAGGCCATGCCGATACTGTGGCGGAGCATTTGGTATTTGCGGATGCTTGCGGTATCCACTCCCACGGAGCTGTTCGCGTGGATTATTATGCCGAACGAATCGCGAAAGGCGGCGTGACGCTTGATCCTAAAATCACCTTTGAAAGGACTGGCGCAAGTACAGGAATCGTTCATGGAGACAATGGTGTCGGGCAATTCGTGGCGCTTCAGGCGTTAGAATATGCGATCGATCAGGCAAAAGAGTCTGGTGCAGCAATCGTTGGTGTGAAGCGGATCAGTCATTGCGGCGCACTTTCGTATTATGTAAAGCGAGCCGCAGAAGAAAACCTCATCGCTATTTCAATGTGCCAATCAGATCCTATGGTCGTTCCTTTTGGCGGTTCGGAAAACTATTTTGGAACCAATCCGATCGCTTTTGCAGCACCTAGGGAACACGGCGCACCGGTTGTTTTTGATATGGCTACAACGGTTCAAGCATGGGGGAAAATTTTAGACGCGCGTTCAAAAGACCAAGATATTCCTGATACTTGGGCAGTGGATGCGGACGGGAAACCAACAACGAATCCTCATGAGGTCAACGGCTTACTGCCAATGGCTGGACCAAAAGGGTTTGGTTTGATGATGATGGTGGATGTATTATCTGGCATGCTGCTAGGTCTGCCTTTCGGAAAAAACGTTTCTTCTATGTATAGTGACCTAACGGAAAAACGCAACCTCGGACAATTATTTATTTTGATTGATCCACGACGCTTTACTGATTTGGCAAGTTTTAAGCACAGTATTGAAACCATGATTGAAGAATTGCATAGCATCGCTCCAGCTGCTGGCTTTAAGCAAGTCTATTACCCAGGAGAAACCAATCAGATCAAGTATGAGGAATACTCCTCTGAAGGCATTCCTGTGGCGAAGAAGGTAGTAGACTATTTGGAAAGTGATACGATCCATTTTGATCAATATGGAGAAACTGGGAGTTTTGCAACCAACTAACAGAGAGTGAGGGAATCACGTGTTACACACGATTATTCAAAAAAACAGTTATCAAGATTCGATCGTATTAATGTTGTTAACGAATCGATTAAATACGCTAGATGGCGTGAACAAGGCGTCCGTTATGATGGGAACACCAGCCAATAAAGATATTTTCAAAACAGGCGGCTTATATACATCCGAACTTGAAGAGGCGTCCTCAAATGACATGGCGATCGTTTTAGACATTCAGAAAACAGAGGAACAATTGATCCAAAATGTGTTGAGCACAATTGATGAATTCTTAGCGGAGCAAAGCAAGGGCGGCAATGAAAAAGGGACAGAAACAGTAAAAACATGGGACAAAGCGATAGCGCTTGGCGAAGATGCTCATGTGGCCGTTTTCTCAATTCCAGGAACACATGCGGCAGGCGAGATCGAGCACGCGTTGGACGAAGGCAAGCATGTCTTCTGTTTTAGTGACAACGTTGCACTGGAAGATGAAGTTCGTTTAAAAAAACTGGCTCATGAAAAAGGCCTGCTATTAATGGGTCCAGACTGTGGAACGGGAATAATCAATGGCATTCCTGTAGCCTTTACCAACGCAGTTCGCAAAGGGAGTATCGGCGTTGTCGGGGCCTCTGGAACAGGGATTCAAGAAGTAACGACCTTGATTCATAAATTAGGCGGCGGCGTGACCAACGCGATCGGAACCGGCGGGCGCGATTTAAAAGCTGAAGTTGGCGGTATCACGCTGAAGGACAGTGTCGCAACATTGGAAAAAGATCCAGAGACAAAAGTGATCGTCGTTATTTCCAAACCACCTGCACCAAGCGTACGGGATGAGGTGCTTGATCTATTGAGAAGTGCTTCAAAACCAGTTGTTACGATTTTCTTAGGCGAAGAACCGACCGATCATGAAGAGAATCTTTATAGAGCCTATACATTAGAAGAAGCTGCTGAAATTGCCGTTCAACTGATGGAAGAGGAGCAAGTCACAGTGAAGTCGGATGAACTGGAAAATCCAGTGTATTCATTTGTCTCAGGACAAACAGGGATCAAAGGGCTTTATTCTGGCGGAACTTTGGCCTATGAAGCAGCGATGCTAATGAAACGAGCGCTAGGGCTGAAGGAAGATCAGGAAACAGAGGCTGGCTTTATCTTAAAGGATGGTGTCCACGAGATCATTGATTTGGGGGACGACATCTACACACAAGGAAAACCGCACCCGATGATCGATCCAAGCAAGCGACAAGAAATGCTGGCCCAAGCCGCAGACGAAGCGACGACTGCCGTCATCTTGCTGGATGATGTTCTAGGCTATGGTTCCCATGAAAATATGGCAAAAGAATTGGCTCCAACAATCAAAGAAATCAAGAAAAAAGCCGTCTCCGAAGGGCGTGAATTGGCAGTTATAGCAACGATCGTCGGGACGGATGAAGATCCGCAAAATATGGAAGAACAAAAGGCGATTTTAGAAGAAGCTGGAACGATTTTATGCACGAGCAATGCGCAAGCGGTCAAGCTGGCATTAGTTATGTTAGGACACCCATTGACGCTTCCAGAAAGAACTGTTTTACCGAAAAAAGCCAGTAGCAACCCGCAAATCGCACCTTCTAAAGAAATGATGCGTTTGCTTACGAATGAGGCATTTATCAACATTGGTCTGCGGAGTTTTTCTGACGCGATCATCAGTCATCATGGCAAAGCCGTTCAATTTGACTGGCAGCCAGTTGCTGGCGGAAATCCAACCTTGCAAAAAGCATTGCAGTTTTTGAATAAAGCGGAATTGAATTAGGAGGAGAATGAAAAGTGTACAAAACAATTGATGAAGCAAACCAAGCGGTCGCCGCAAAAATCGTAGCCGGTTCTCCTTTCTTATTAGATGTAGTACCTGCGAAAACCGTGATCTCTGAATTAAATGAAGGCAAGGTCTTGTTACATGCTGGACCACCGATTCGTTACGACCAAATGATCGACCCGATTCAAGGGGCCTGCGTCGGCGCCGCGCTGTTTGAAGGATGGGGCGAAACAGAGGAAGAGGTTCGGCAGCAGTTAGAGTCTGGCGAAGTCACTCTGATCCCTTGCCACCATGTGGATGCAGTAGGGCCGATGGGGGGCATCACCTCTGCCAATATGGCTGTATTGGTCGTCGAAAATAAAACGGACGGCAATCGTGCCTATTGCACAATGAATGAAGGCATTGGAGCAGTCTTACGTTTTGGTGCTTATTCTGAAGAAGTCGTCAACCGTCTGCATTGGATGAAAAATACGCTGGGACCAGTTCTAAGCGCAGCATTAAAAACGATGGATAACGGCTTGAATGTCAATGTCTTAGTTGCCAAAGCGATTTCGATGGGGGATGAGTTCCACCAACGGAACATCGCGGCATCATTGGCTTTCTTGAAGGAAGTTGCGCCTGCGATCGTCTCATTAAAAGAGTTCGAGGAAGAGAAACAAGAGGTCATTCAGTTCTTGGCGGATACGGATCAATTCTTCTTGAACATTATGATGGCTTCAGCCAAAGCAGTCATGGATGGGGCTCGGAAAATTCAAGAAGGGACCATCGTGACAGCCATGTGCCGGAACGGGCATGAATTTGGTATTCGAATCGCAGGGATGGGGGATGAATGGTTCACCGGTCCTGTGAACACGCCGAAAGGTCTGTACTTCTCAGGATTCAGCGAAGCCGATGCCTCACCAGACATGGGAGATAGCGCGATTACAGAAACCTTTGGTGTTGGCGGCATGGCGATGATCGCTGCTCCGGCAGTGACGCGATTCGTCGGTTCAGGCGGCTTTTATGATGCCTTGAACACCAGCAACGAGATGACGGAAATCTGTATCGACAGCAATCCGAATTTCCCTGTTCCTACGTGGGATTTCAAAGGGATCTGCTTGGGTATCGATGCGAGAAAAGTTGTTGAAACGGGCATCTTGCCAGTCATCAATACGGGAATCGCGAATAAGAAGGCTGGAAAGGGACAAATCGGTGCGGGAACAGTGACACCGCCGATTGATTGTTTTGAAAAAGCCGTTCTAGCCTATGCAAAGAAACTAGGATTCAACGAATAAAGGAGAGAAATGCGATGCTGATAGAGGCCTGCTGCTCGGATCGGGAAATCCTTGAGCAATCGATTTTAAAAAGCCGGTGGCACGTCCACAGCAAATTTAACCATAGCTTCAATATTCAGGATGAAACCAGTCAACGATTGGCGGTCATTTCGACTGAACAAACGGCGGCGGTCCCCAATGGAATTTATCTAAAGGCATCTGATTTTGAACAATTGCTCTCGGAAGTCCGCGTCGGCGATCCGCTGATCATGCAAAACAGGATCTTACGAATCGCCGGAAGACAACTGGTCGTATCACCGACACGGGAATATACCTCTCATTACCTGTCGACTGGCGGACTGACTGCTGAAGGTTGGAAAGAATATAGTTTCTCTTTGAAAAAAGTGAAGAAGCCGACCGGGTATCAGGAACCCTTATCGACGGTGTTTGACAGTGGAAATGACTTTACCAAGGCAATCGATGCTCTTTGTTCAGATTCCTTGCCTCATCAGCGCAAAGCCCTTCACTTTTTGATTGGTCGGGGGCCGGGGCTGACGCCTTCAGGAGACGATATGCTCATTGGATATTTGGCTGCTCGACTAATTTTAGACAATAGGGACACGAAATTAGAGACCTACTTGAGAACGAAGCTGCTCTCTGTAGCTGATCTGACAACGGACGTAAGCAAGCATTATCTTTTATGCGGATTGGACCAGCGTTTCAACCAGTCCATCCTACAGTTGCTGAAGACAGTCAGCGAAACCACCGACGAACTAGAACCGGCAATTCAATTGGTATTGCAGACGGGACATACATCGGGGGCTGATTTTTTGGCAGGATTTTCCAGAACGCTTAATTATTTTAGAAACGAACGCCGTGAGGCAACGCAAATCGCGTCGGATGAGACGGGCGATAACGAAAAAGAAACGGGATATGAAGGAGGAAAAAAATGGCAAATCGGGTAGTTATGGCCCTTGGCGGCAACGCAATATTGAAACCAGGTCAAGAAGAAACCGTGGAAGCGCAGTTGAAAAACATCGAAACGAGCGCTGAAATGATCGCAAAGGTTGAAAAGCTGGATTATCAAATCTTGGTAACTCATGGAAATGGACCGCAGGTGGGAAATATTTTGCGACAAAATGAAGAAGCGAAAGATGTGGTCCCACCGTTTCCTTTGGACGTGTGTAATGCACAGTCTCAGGGATTTATCGGCTATTTAATGGAGCAAACCATCAAAAATAAGATCGAAGAAGAAGGCTTGACCAGTGACGTGGTCACCTTGTTGACACAAGTAGAAGTTTCTGCTGAAGATGAAGCCTTCCAAAAGCCGACGAAACCGATCGGTGTCTTTTATTCAAAAGAAGAGGCGGAGAAAATGTCGAAGGAACGGAATTGGAAGATGGCGGAAGATGCGGGCCGCGGGTACCGTCGTGTCGTGCCATCGCCTAAGCCTTTAGCGATTCATGGAGTGAATTCGATCGTCAATCTGTTGAACCAAAACACGATCGTCGTAGCCGGTGGCGGCGGAGGTATCCCTGTATCACGAAAAGAAAATGGTCTTTTAAGCGGGATCGAAGCGGTGATCGACAAAGACCACACGGGCAAGAAGCTCTCAGAACAGGTGAACGCAGATGTATTTATGATGCTCACCGATGTCAGCAATGTCTACATTAACTATGGAAAACCAAATCAAGAAAAATTAGAGACCATTACGCCAGAAACCGCTCAGAAACATTTTCAGGACGGTCACTTTGCTGATGGCAGCATGGGACCAAAAATCGAAGCAGCCATTAATTTTGCGCGTCAAGGGAAAACCGCGATTATTTGTGCTCTGGAAGAAGCGGACCAAGCGTTATTGGGTAAAGCAGGTACAAGAATTGTGGGATAATCATCCGGCAATTCTTGTACCTTACGCTGTTTCATGTATTATTTTCTTCCGAAAGCTCAAGAGCCAGGCGTAGATCGAGACTGACACCGGGATCGTGGACATTTTTTCCAATGATCGAGCTACATTGTTCAATTCGATATTTGATCGTATTTCGGTGAACGAACAGTGCTTTTGCTGTCCGAGCAATCTCGCATTGATAATCTAAATAATATTTCAATGTTTTACGTAATTCGATCATTGCAGGTTCTTTTGGATAGGCAAGTTCCTTCAAAGAAATTTCGCAAAAATACGTGATGTCTGAATGGCCCATTTTTTCAAAGAGGCTGCGCATCCCTTTTTGCTGGTATTGGTAGATCATCGGTACTTTCGAGAGCAGATGCATTTCTTCAAATGCCGTTTTGGCTTCGATGAAGGATTTTCCAATGTCCTCGATGGAGGCATACACATTTCCTAAGCCGAATTGCAGTTGGATATTCAATCGCTGGGATAGATCTGTCGCGACATTTTCTAAAATGTCCGCGAGTTGTTCTTCCTTATGCTGACTAACGATCGCAAAGTGGGCAGGGTCCTTCATTTTGAATAAGGAAACATCGCGGATATGATGAGAAAGCTTGTCATTTAGCCAATTGAAGCTTAATTCACTCAGTTCTTCTTGGAATTTGATTCGCGAATGATCCAGGTCGCTTTGTTGGCAAGCGGCGTAGATCACCCGGTAATGGCGTGCTTTGACTAATCCGTAAGTTCTACCAAGGTCGAGCCAGTCTCGGGGTTCCTGATTCGGCTCCTGTTGAATCTCGATCATCCGGTTGAAAAAATCCGTCTTCAGTGCATCAAAGGACTCTTGGATCTTCTGGTTCTTATAAAGCATGAAAGACAAAACCAATGTCGCCTGCTCCAAAGCAAAATTCGAGACAGGATACGGAATTTTTTCAGAATTCAGAACAACGAGAGAATGCGGAAAATAATGATTGGGTTCTACTGAAAAATAAGAAACCAAAAAGGCTTTTTGATCGAGATCATTGATTAAAACGGAATCATTTTTCTTTTTTACAAAATCAGGATCTAGCTGCTCTAATTGATCAATGTAATATTCGGCGGGTTTCGATGTATTCGAAAAATGCTTCGACGACGCCTGCACCCGTTTATAAGGATCGACCAGAATGACGGGCGTCTTGATCAGACGGGCAAAGTCAGCGATAAAACGCGCCATACTGACATCGTTGACCAGCATATTTGAAAAACGACGCTGGATATCCAGTGCATAGTTTAACTGTTCGGCTTTTTTATCCCATAAAAAGTTGAGCATCTGGTGGAGAAGACTCCCCAGAGGAATGGAAAGCGGGATTTGAACGATCGGAAATTTTACCTTATTGGCATAATCGATCACTCGCTGATCAATGGCATCGATAAAACGCCCGATCTTGATCCCCAAACCAGCCGCATTTTTTTCTTGCAGCGAATCGATCAGCTCAAATAGCTTCGTTTGATCGTCACGGTAAATCATCGCGGTGGTCAAAAGAAACGTATTCTCCGGTATATAAAAAGAAATGTCCGGTGTTTCGCTGATTTCGATACTATCTAGCGGCAATTTAGCGAACGAGGGCTCTGTAAGTAACGTCAAATCAGAAAAACGTGGAATTTGTAATACATCAAGTAATGTTCTCATGGCAACCTCCTAGACCAATTATAGGCAAGGGGGTCTCGAGAAACAAGACTATTTTAGTTGTTTTGGCTAAAAAATATGAATGATTATGCGAAGTAGACAACCACAATGTCGCAACTCAAAAAGAGAAAAGAGGAATTTATATGTTTTCAGAATTAGTCATCCCGCGTCGTACCATTATGACCCCAGGGCCGGTAGAAGCCCATCCCAATGTATTGAGAGTGATGAGCTCAACGATCTTGGGCCAATTTGATCCAGCCTTTTTAACGATTATGGATGCAGTCAAAGAAATGATCAAGATCCCTTTTGGAACGAAAAATGAACAAGCTTTTGCGATTGACGGGACATCCCGCTCGGGCTTAGAAGCTGCTTTAATCGCACTTATCGAACCGGGAGATAAGGTACTGATTCCGGTATATGGTCGTTTTGCATACCTTTTGGGAGAAATCTGTGAACGAGCAAAAGCGGACGTAAAGTATTTGGAGAAAGAATGGACAGAGCCTTTTGATCAGGAAGTCATCATTAAAGCCATCGATGATTTTCAACCAAAGATTGTCACGATGGTCCACGGAGAAACGGCCAACGGTCAGATGCAGGCGTTGGATAAAATTGGTGCGGCTTGTCGTGAACGGGATATTTTCTTTGTGGTCGATATGGTCGCAACATACGGCGGTGTGCCGATATATGTCGACGAATGGAAGGTCGATATGGCGATCGGCGGAACGCAAAAATGTGTGAGCGTGCCTTCTGGCATGTCTCTGATTACCTATAATGACCGCGTTGAAAAGGTGTTGACGAGCCGCTACCAAAAAGAGTTGGGCTTAAGCAAAGTCGATCGCAACGACAATCCTATCAGCAGCAATTATTTAGATTTAAGCCAGTTGCAGCGTTATTGGAACTCCGAACGAATCAATCATCACACGGAGGCTACAACAATGATTTATGCCTTGCATGAAGGGCTGCGCGCGATGATCAACGAAGGCATCGAGAATGTGTGGGCACGTCATCAATTAAACGATGACGCGATCGTGGCAGGGATTCAAGCGATGGGGCTTGGTTTCTTCGGAAATATGGAAACTAAAATGCCTACTGTGACCCCTATTTTAATTCCAGAAGGAGCCGATGACGGTGAAGCGATCCGCAGCATGCTTCTGGAAGTATTTGGAGTCGAGATTGCCTCTTCGTTTGGCGATTTAAAAGGAAAAGTGTGGCGGATCGGGAACATGGGCTACAGCAGTCGACGCGAAAATGTCCTGCACGTTTTAGGTGCGTTAGAGGCAGCCTTGATCTATTACGGAGCGGAAATCACTAAAGGGGAGGCGACAAAAGCAGCCTTGCAGGTGTACGAAGTGTAAGGACTTATCAGTAGGTGATTAGTTAAATCGCACAAAAAGAATTTCACATTTGTTCGTACTGTTAAATGTATCTGGAGAGGACTCACTTTACAATAAGAGTAGAAGATGCGAACGGTACAAACGGTTAAGGAACGTAGTGTTGAAAAGATACAACTAACTAGATGTAGACGGGGGAAGAAAGATGGAAATGAACAACGAACGAATCGGTATGGAATATTGGAAGAAAATCATCGTTTTACTTTGCTCAGGATGGGTGTCGATTTGGATTTACCGATCGGCCTTGTCACCTGTGTATCCGCAAATCAATGCGTCACTGGGAGGAAACGTCTCAGATACGGCATTAGGCTCCATCTCAAGTTTCTATTTCCTAGGGTATGTGATCATGCAGATACCTGCAGGGTTTTTAGTAGATAAAATCGGTAAGAAGAAAGTCTTGATTCCAGGGTTCATCTTCTTCGCATTAGCCGCTTTTATTATTTCTCAAGCTTCAACGATCTCAATGATCTATATCGGAAGTTTCATGGCAGGGATCGGCTGCGGCTCCTTTTATGGCTCGGCGTACTCACTGACTTCGCAAAACATTCCGGCGGAAAAGAAAAGCTTCTCCACAGCGATCGTTAATAGCGGTTCTGCTGTAGGGTCCGGGATCGGGATGATCCTCTCCAGTTACTTGGTTGTCCAATTGGGTCTCCCTTGGCAAGTCATGATGTATATCTCGATGGCACTTATTTTGGTAATGTTAGCAGCTTTCAGCTTAGTGATCCGCAGCAATAAAGACGACGTGGCCTTCAATCAGCCAAAAGAAGTGGTTGAAGAGAAGCCGAAAGAAGCCGTATCAATGAAAACCTTATTGTCTCCGGCGATGCTGTTTACGTACATTCTCTATTTTGCGACATGCTATGCCTACTACATGACCGTGACATGGCTGCCAAATTTCTTGGGAACGGAACGTGGATTCCAAGGCGCAGCGATCGGATTCTCTTCTTCATTGGTGGCTTTTGCTTCAATTCCGGGCGCTCTGTTCTTTAGTAAATTAGCAGACAAATATATGGATAAAAAAATTCGTTTTATTGTGATCCTTGAACTTTTAGCGGCAGTGATGCTTTTGATCACGGTTCGCTCTTCAACATCGACCTTCTTGATGATTGCCTTGATTATGTACGGATTTTTAGGTAAATTAGCGGTTGAGCCGATCATTATTTCTTGGCTTGGTGAAAATGCGCCGCAAGTGGGTATTGGAACAACATTGGGTGTATTTAATTTCTTTGGAATGATGTCCTCAGTTATCGCGCCGACATTGACGGGTTCGATTTCTGATGCAACGGGATCAAAAGTAATGGGCTTTTATATCGCGATCGTTCTGCTGGTCGTTGGGTCGATTCTCTTCCTATTATCCAATCTAAAGAAAGCCAAGTAGTCACGGCCGTTTTTTCTGTATAAGAGAGCGAGGTAAAAGCATGCGAGCACTTCGAAAAATAAGCTTGACCAATCAAATCATGATAGCGATGGTCCTAGGGATTTTATTTGGCGCAGTCTTTCAAAAGAACATTGTAGGCATCAAACTCGTCGGTGACTTGTTTTTACGCCTGATCCAAATGTCTGTAGTTGTCTTGATCATGGGATCAGTGATAGAAGCAGTCGGCGGATTGGAAATCAAAGAGCTGCGAAAAATAGGCGTAAGACTGGTCCTGTGGTTTATGGGGTCGACCGTCGTAGCCGCAGCGATCGGGATCGTCTTCGGACTCGTCTTTAAACCCGGTGTTGGCTTGGAAAATACCCTCTCCGGGGTGAGTGATCTAGCTGTCAATGAGGGTGGGCTGCAGGAAGTTGTCTTAGGCTTTATCCCGCAAAATATCGTCTCCGCAATGGCGGAAGCGAATATGATCCAAGTCATCGTCTTTTCCCTGATGTTTGGGTTGGCTTTAAGTGTGATCAAAAGCGACGAGAACAGCACGCACATTTTAGATTGGATCTCTAGCTTCAACAACGTTGTTTTGAGAATGGTCACGATGATCATGAAATTAGCACCCATCGGTATTTTCAGTTTGATCGCGGCAGTTGTCGGCGATATCGGAATCGGTGTGTTAGGAACGCTCATGAAGTTTCTGCTGACCTTTGGTGTCGCGGCGGTCTTGTATTTGCTCATTTGGTTTGTGATAACCGCTGTCTACTGTAAAGTCAGTCTTCCACGATTGATCAAAAACATCTGGCGAATCACTATGATCGCTGTTACAACAACGTCTTCGGCTATTTCGTTACCAATCAAGATAGAAGATGGACGAGAAAAATTAGGGATCGGCGACCGTATCAATAAGCTCGTGATGCCTCTAGGAATGAGCCTGAACAGCAATGGCTTGTCGATGTATCTTTCCTTGTCGATCGTCACCTTTGCCCAGTTTTTCAGCATCGAACTTGGGATCGGTCAATTGGCACAAGCAGTCTTGCTTTCAACGCTGGCGTGTTTAGGAACAGTCGTTGTTCCCGGCGGCGGCTTGGTAGCATTAGCGACAGTGATGCCGATGCTTGGCTTGCCGACGGAGAGCATCGCTTTATTGGCTGGGATCGATTGGTTTTCTGGCGTATTCAGAACATTGTTAAACGTCGATGTTGATGTGCTGGTCGCGATGATCATCGCGAGTGATGAGAACGAGCTTAACCTTGATATTTTTAATGGAACAAAAAGTTATACAGAGTTGATGGAACAAAAAGAATAAGCAGATAGAGGAGGCTACTTCGTATTTAGTGATCGTCACTGGATAGTAAGTAGCCTCTTTTTTAAACGCATGAATATACCTCATATCATACGCTTAAAAACAAAAAAAGTGCTTGTTCATAGTGAACAAAAAGGGGCGATCGTTTTTGTTCTTTCGACTAATGTGCATTAGTTTTAAAACGCTTACAATGAAGCCAGTTAGAAAAGGAGCACGTTTTAATTGAAGAAGGAGGCGCACCAGTGGAAAACACAGATTATCAAGTTTCAGAAGAAGAAGTCGCTCGATTTAAAGAGCGGGGCTACAACGATGATATGCTGCCTAAAACACCGGAGAAGCGAAACATGGGGGCGAAAAATTATTTTACTCTCTGGATGGGTTCTGTGCATAACATTCCTAATTATACGGCGGTTGGAGGGTTTCTATTTTTAGGCTTGTCACCAATAAATGTCATGATGGCGTTGATCATCAGTGCACTTGTTGTTGCGTTGTTTATGACCATGAATGGACGGGCGGGCTCAAAATACGGCATTCCTTTCGCACTTCATTTGCGGTCGACGTACGGTGATATCGGCGCCAAGCTTCCCGGTTTTCTCCGCGGATGTGTCGCGGCGATCGCTTGGTTTGGCCTACAGAATTATACGGGTTCATTAGCACTTTTAATATTGATTGGAAAAATTTGGCCTGGCTTCTTGGCGATCGGCGGTTCAGCTAGTTTCTTCGGGATCGGCATTCCGGGATTGCTGGCATTCACCTTGTTTTGGGCGCTCAATATGCTGATTGGAATCGGCGGCGGCAACATCTTAAACAAATTCACGGCGATACTAAGTCCGTTGATCTATCTCGTCTTCGGCGGCATGGCGATCTGGGCGATTCGTGCAGCAGGCGGGATCGGAGCGATTCTATCCTTCGATACAAGCGGTGCGACTCAAAGTATCAATCCGATCTTCGCGTATTTTATGATCATTAATTCGGTGTTAGCTGTATGGGCAGCGCCCGGGGCAAGCGTCTCCGACTTTACTCAGAACGCCAAATCGACAAAAGATCAAACGGTGGGGCAGATGGCGAGTCTGTTAGTTGCCTACGTGATCTTTGCACTCTCCAGTGTGGCGATCTTGATCGGCGGCTCGATTCACTACGGTATTCAGGAATGGAACGTGCTGAACATTGTTGATCGATGGGACAATTTCCCGGCAGTCATTATCGCGATGACAGTATTTTTACTGACCACGATCTCTACGAATGCGACAGGGAATATTATCCCGGCGGCGTACCAATTGTCGGCGTTGTTCCCTAAAAGAGTCGATTACAAAAAAGGCGTAGTCATCGCCAGTGTCATCAGCTACCTGATCATGCCGTGGAAATTGATGGAAAATGCCGACAGCATCTTTATTTTCTTAAATTCGATCGGGGCAGTTTTAGGGCCGGTGGCAGGGGTCATGATCGCTCATTATTTCTTTATCAAGGATCAAACGATCAATTTGGACGCACTCTATATTGATCCAAAAGAAAACAATACAAAAAATGTGTATCGGGGATTAAATCGTCAAGCCTACATCGCGACGATCATTGCCTTGCTGATTTCATTGAGCGGTCAGTTCATTCCCGCATTGCAGGCGATCTCAAACGTGTCTTGGCTCGTCGGCTTCTCCTGCGCGTTTGCTATTTATTATGTCTTGAGGAAATTAGGCTCGGAGGATACGACCGAAGAGGCTTTTGATTAAATTGACTTTAAAAAAAGAGAGGATGGAAAAGTATGAATCATGATTTAGTTATTAAAAACGGTCTAGTCATTTTAGAAAGCGGGGAAGTTGAGACGGATGTCGCAGTCAAGGACGGCATCATTGTCGCCATCGGCAAGGGGTTAGACGGCGATAAAGTGATCGACGCGTCAGGTTTAGTGGTCAGCCCGGGAATGGTGGACGCACATGTCCACATCACAGATCCTGGCGGCGGGTACCGGGATGAGTGGGAAGGCTATATGACCGGGACTGCTTCTTGTGCTAAAGGTGGCGTTACCTCCTTTATGGAAATGCCTTTGAATCAAGTTCCTGCTACGACCGACGCTGAAAGCTTAGAAATCAAGTATTCGGCTGGGAAAAACAAATTACGCTCCGATGTTGGCTCTTTTGGCGGATTGACGCCGCTAAATTTGAAGGGTGGTATTCAAGAATTAAACGACGGTGGTGTCGCGGCTTATAAATGTTTCATGGCGACTTGCGGCGACCGGACGATCGATGGCGATTTCATGAACGTGGATGACTATTCTTTATATGAAGGGATGAAGCAAATCGCAGAAACAGGCAAGGTTCTAGCGATCCATGCGGAGAATGCGGCGATCACGGATAAATTAGGGGAGATCGCCTATGCCAATGGGGAAACGACTTTGAAGGCCTATGTAGAAAGCCGCCCAGTCTTTACGGAAGTTGAGCCGATTCGTCGAGCGATTCTTTTGGCGAAAGAAACGGGATGCCGCATCCACATTTGTCACGTTGCGTGTCCTGAAGGGGTTGAGGAAGTAACGAAAGCTCGTGCAGAGGGCGTGGATGTTACCTGTGAAACGTGTACTCATTATTTATATTTCCATACGGACGAATTGGATGCTATTGGACCGGTGGTAAAATGTTCTCCGCCAATTCGCGATCTGGAAACACGAAAAGCGATGTGGGATAAATTATTGGCAGGAGAGATCGCTTTTGTGACATCGGATCATTCTCCATGTACCCCTGATTTAAAGGATAAAGAAAATGCCTTTGAAGCGTGGGGCGGTATCTCCGGCGTTCAAAACAATGTTGATGTGATGTTTGACGAAGGGGTCCAAAAACGTGGAATGAGCTTGAAAATGTTCGCGGATGTGATCGCGACCAATCCAGCAGATCGCTATGATCTGGATACAAAAGGACGGATTAGTATCGGCAAAGACGCGGATTTCGTATTGATCAAACCGAAGGCGGCCTATACGCTGCAAGCGGAAGACCTGGAATACCGCAACAAAATCAGTCCTTATATTGGACGCGAGATCGGTGCACAGGTGGTTCAAACAATCTTACGGGGCGAGTCGATCTACAGTCAGGAAGCAGGCGTGACCGCAGACTTCCCAGGGGAATTTATCAAAAAATAAGGGAGAAACGGATGGCCTGCATCGGTGACCATGCGGGCCATCAAGGGTGTCATGTAAGGGAGGACGTATAAACATGGAAGAACAAACAAGAACAACGCGAGCTCCCTATTGGAAGCAAATCATTTTTATCCTGACCGCCGGGTGGGTGGTGATCTGGATCTATCGGATGATTCTGACGCCGATCTATCCTATTATCAGCGCGTACTTTGGCGGAGCAACGGATTCAAGCTTGGGCAATATTTCGAGTTTCTACTTTTTAGGGTATGTAAGCATGCAGATTCCATCGGGCCTGTTAGTGGATCGGTTTGGGAAAAAGAAGATTTTGATTCCTGGATTCTTGCTATTTGGCCTTGGAACACTGATCGTGGCGTCGGCATCGGCCTTATCCACCGTCTTTCTCGGGAGTGTGCTGGCAGGCTTAGGCTGTGGGACTTATTATGGCGTGGCGTATTCACTGACGACAGAATATGTTCCATCGAACAAGAAGAGTTTGGCTACCGCGATCGTAAATAGCGGGACGGCCATTGGCAGCGGCTTAGGATTAGTTTCTTCCAGCTTTTTAGTTGGAGAAGGGGTGTTGCCATGGCAATCGTTATTACTTATGACGGCGCTCTTGATCGTCGTGATGTTGGGTGTCTTTAAAAAAATGATACGTGAGGAAAAACCGATGCCCGCCCCACAGGTACACACAGCTGCAAAGCCAAAGGGCACACTAAAGGATCTTTTCAAATTGCCGATGATCGCTGCATACGTATTGTACTTTTCGACGCTGTACACGTACTATCTGATCGATACGTGGCTGCCCAATTTTTTAGAAACTGAACGCGGCTTCCAAGGGACAGGCATTGGGATTGCGTCTTCCTTAGTCTTCTTTACGGCAATACCAGGGGCGTTGTTTTTCAGCCGGATCGCGGATAAGATACCTCATAAAAAAACAACGATTATCATGCTGTTGGAAATTTTAGCAGCAAGTGTCCTCTTTATGACGATCACTACGAATAATCAGGTGATATTGATCATTGGGATTATGGCCTACGGATTCTTCGGAAAACTTGCCGTTGAACCGATTATTATTTCATGGCTAGGTCAATTTGCCCCAAAGAAAAGTATCGCTACTACTTATGGTGTCTTCAATTTCTTCGGCATGTCTGCCTCGGTCATCGTCCCGTCTGTTACAGGAATGATCTCTGATGCGACGGGCACCAAGGTGTACGCCTTTTATTTAGCCATCGGGATCATCGTTGCAGGAACGCTTGTTTTTTATGGGATCAATAAATATTATCAAGAAAAAGAAGCAGTGGCTGAGGTGATGGAAACGACGTATTAACCGATAACTAAAAACAGACGACTAAGCGGCAGTGATGCTGGCTCAGTCGTCTGTTTTTGTTGTAAGCGGCGTGGGCTATTCGATGTCCTTCGCTTCGGGATCAGAGAGAAACAACGCGACACGCAGCTGTAAAGAAAATTCAGGATGATCGATGTTATTGTTTAAAAGCTCTTCGCATTTTTTGATGCGGTATTTGACCGTATTGCGATGGATAAATAACATTTCGGCAGTTTTAGTGATTTCACATTGCTGATCGAGATAGGTCATCAAGGTCTTTCTCATCTCTTGGTCTTGTTCATTCTCAGGATAGGCTAAATTTTTCAAAATCGATATGCAGAAATAGCGCATGTCTTCATTGGATACATTTTCGGTGATGCGCTTGATTCCCTGGATCTTATTATAGGAGACAAACGTCGTACGATCTTCGGATTCTTCCAGCGCTTGCTTGCTTTCTTTGTAGGAGAAGTGGAGCAGGTCGATATTATTAACAGGATCACCAATACCAAATCGTGCATAAATACCAAAGAGAGCCAACAGCTCTTTGTGGAGCTTTTCTAAAATCGGTAAAATCTCCGCTTTCTTCTGAAGAACTAGTACCATCTGATTGAGATTCTCTGTTGGAAAAAGCAAAATATTCTCAGACTTTTTCTCGACTTCTTGAAAGAGATAGTCATAAATCAGTGCATCGATCTCTTTTACATAATAATGCTGGTCCTTTTTTATAAAAGAATGGATAAAAATCACGCGGTAATAAGTGGAGTTGAGCTTAGGAAAGTGTCTTTTGTAGTGGAGCCAATCCGTGTCTTCCTCCGATGAGGTCTTGCGGCTTAATAAATAGGTCAAAAGATTTCTGCGTTCGGCTCTTTTTTCATTTAACAGAGTTTGTTCTTTATACAAGGCTAGTGTTAAAACAGTCAAGGACTGCTGAATGACAAACTGAGAGAAGGGATAGGGCAGCTTGTCGGGCTCGAAGATAACAAGCATGTAGGGCAAGTAACGATCTGAATTAAGAGGGAAAATGCTGATCAGCATCTTTTCATGGGCGAAATCAAATAACAGCGTCTCCCGCTGCTTCTTTAACTGACATTCACGAATTTTTTCTAAGAAGGCTCCTTTTCTATCCTTCAATACCGCTGAATTTGAAAATTGCAGGTGAGAGCTGACGATCTTCCCAAAAGGATCGATCAATAGGACCGATTGTTGGATCATGGAACTGAGCTCTTTGATCAAAATCTCAAAAGAGGCGCCATGAACCATCAAATTGACAAACTTTTGCTGGATCTCCAAAGCAAAAAAGACCTGCTCGGTTTGGTCGTGCCATAAAAAGCTCAACAGCTTATGGGAGATATCTCCCAACGGCATACTGACAGGGATTTGCAAAATAGGAAAGTTCAAGTCGTCCGCTAACGCTAAAACCTGCGCGTCCACATGAGGTAAATAACGCCCAAGCTTGATCGCCAATCCAGCGGAAGGCAGCTCTGCCAGTGATTTGACAAGGGTGCACAGTCCGTCAGGGTCCTCACAAAACGCCATGCCTGTAGTGACGAGCAGGGCATTTTTCGGAATATAGTAAAGAATATCAGGCGTTTCAAAAATTTCGATCGTATCCAGCGGCCGTTCTAGGTCAGCCTTTTGATTGAGGAGCGACAGTTCAGAGAATCTTGGTGTCTGCAAAATTTCTTTTAATGATGTCATAGTAATCTCCTATTATTTTCTGAGGGCCAGGGTCAAAAAATCATTTTACAAGGGTTGCTACTGTGTGGGTGAGCAGAGTGATCGTTTCTTGAAGCATTTCCTCTGTCGCACGAATCGTCGGCATCGAAACGCTGATCGTCGCAAGAACCGATCGCTGACTGTCTAGTAATGGAACGGCGACACATTTTACCCCAATCTCGCATTCTTCATCGTCGATCGAATAGCCTTGTTTTTTTACTAAGTCGAGTTCAGCCGCGAGCTCTTTTTTGGTGGCTTTCGTCTGAGTTGTCAGAGGCATCAATGGCGTGTTGTTCAAATAATGCTGCAGCTCATCCGCAGGCATATTTGCTAAATACAGCTTTCCAGCACCGGTACAATACAGCGGCGCCCGCTTTCCGATTTTTTGGGTGACGGTCAACAGGTTGTCTTGGCTGTCGATAGATTCGACATAGACCAGTTCTTGATTGTCGCAGATGGAAAGACAGGTTGCTTCGCCCAGCTCTTTAGACATCTGTTGCATATAAGGGCGAACGTAGGCGACGATGTCTTGGCTGATGTCGCTGTCATTGGTCAGCAGCTTGAATTTCAAAGAGAGGGAATAGTCTGCGTTCCCTTGATTTTGCTGGACATACCCCATCGTCATCAACGTATAGAGCAATCTCAAGGCCGTGGCTTTTGGAAGGTTCGTCTGCGTCGAGATGCTGCGGAGGGAGAGTGGATCTTCCGCCGCCGCCATCAGCTCGATGATCGTAAAGGCTTTTTGTACAGAATGGTTGATTTTTAATTGTTTTTCTTCCATTTTTTATCTCCTTTAAAACTCGGTTTCGCTTTATTTTTGTCCAACTTGAACAAATCGATTTTTCGACTGACAAAAATAAACCGGTTACATTGTTTGGCTATTGCTCACATGGTAACATGCAATAAAGTGAAACGCAATATCACATAGTGAAATTAAAAAGGAAGAAGGAATGGATATGAAAGCAGCAGATGCGATCGTTCAGATTATGGTTAAGGAAGGAATTACAGATGCTTTCGGCATTCCAGGCGCAGGGATCAATCCAGTCTATAAGTATCTGGAGGAGGCGCCGATCGAACATTTTTGTATGCGGCATGAGGAAGCGTGTATGCATGCGGCGGATGGGTATTACCGTGCCTCTCACAAAATCAGCGCGGCACTTTGTACGTCAGGGCCAGGCGCGACTAATTTTGTTACGGGACTGTACACGGCGCAGATTGATTCGATTCCAGTTCTTGCCATCACCGGTCAAGCCAATAGCTGGCAGATGAAACAGGACGCGTTTCAATGTGTCGATATGGAGAGCATTGCCAAAACCGTTTGTAAGAAAGTCTTTTGTGTCTTAGAGGCGGAGAAGATTCCAGAAATCATGCAGGAGGCGTTTTATCTGATGCGCAATGGAAAGCCCGGGCCTGTGCTGCTGGACTTGCCTTTAGATATCCAACAGACGGACATCGACTTTGACATCGCTGACTATCAGCCGGCTGCCAAAGAGACAGTGACACCTGATACGACGAAGATCCAGCAAGCGATGGATATGATCCAAAAAGCTAACGCACCGATTATTGTTATGGGCGGCGGTGTGATTCTGTCTCATGCAGAAAAAGAGCTAATCGAATTTGCGGAGATGTTAGAAATCCCTGTAATCACGACTTATATGGCAAAAGGCGGATTACCAGAAGAGCACCCATTAAACGCGGGACATGCCGGAATTCAAGTCGGACAGCCGATCGGCAATCGCTATTTCTTGGATTCTGATGTGGTCATCGGCATTGGCAATCGCTTCACGGATCGCCATACAGGAAATTTGGCTGTTTACCTTGAAGGCCGTCAATTTATCCATATCGATATCGAAAAAAGACAAATCGGCAAAGTTTTTGAGCCAGAGCTAGGGATCGTTTCTGATGCCAAAGAAGCGTTGAACGCCTTGATCGCGGAAGCGAAGGCACGCAACGTGAAACCCATTAATTCTAAGCGAGCGGCGGATCTGCCTGCCGCAAGAAAAGAATTGGCTCGCAAAACCGATTTTGACAGCAAACCAATGATGCCGCATCGGGTCTTTCATGAGATGAATGCTGCCTTTGATGATGCCACCATGTTCACTGCCGGCTGCGGCATTACACAAATCTGGAGCGGACAATTGCAAAAGATCAACCGCGCTCGTCGCTATTTGCCATCTGGGGGCGCCGGCACCTTGGGTTATGAAGTTCCTGCTGCTTTCGGGGCAAAGGTGGCTGATCCAGCTGCATACTCTGTTACCGTGCTAGGGGATTTCGGCTTTACCTTTATGGGTGAGGAGATCGCCGTTGCGGCGGCCTTCAAGAAACCGATCATCGTGATCATCGTCAATAATGCCTATCTAGGCTTGATCCGTCAAAATCAAAAAGGCGCCTACGGCTTTGAATACGCTGTCGATATGCCCTACAACCAAGACGGGACGATGGATTATGTAAAAGTCGCTGAGGGCTTCGGCTGCGTCGGCGAACGGGTATTTACTCCAGATGAACTAAGAGGCGCGATTGATCGGGCGAAGCAATCCAATAAAACGTATGTGATCGATGCGATCTGTAAACCGGAACAATTATGCGACATGGGGACGGCGTTGGACAATGTGAAATCGTTTGTGTAGCACCAATCAAAAGAAAGCGAGTGAAGAAGAATGAGAGAAAGTATTCATAAATATTTCGATATGGGCTTGATTCAATGGATGAGCTATCCGCCGAAGGACTATCCGCTACTAGAGACCTTGACGAAAATTTCAAGAGACCCTTATTTTAATGCGGTCGAGATGACTCAAGTAGTAGACGATGACGAGCGGAAGAAGGCTCGAGATATTTTGGCACAAAGCCACATTCGTGTATGCTACGGAGCGCAGCCGCGTCTATTGGGCCCCGGCTTAAATCCGAATGCGATTAATGAGGAAGAGCGGCTAAAAGCAGAGAAAACCTTGCTGGAAGCCATCGATGAAGCAGAATATCTAGGTGCGAGAGGGATCGCTTTTCTTTCGGGAAAATGGGAGGCAGGAACGAAGGAAGAGGCCTATCAGCAATTGCTGAAAACGACGCGCAATTTGTGTACCTATGCCGCGAAAAAGGACATGATGGTGGAGCTGGAAATCTTTGATTATGACATGGACAAATGTGCGCTGATCGGCCCAGCCCCTCTTGCTGCTCAATTTGCCGCAGATGTCTGCTTGACCCACAACAACTTTGGGCTGATCGTGGATCTGTCCCATTTTCCAACGACCTATGAAACCAGCAAGTTTGTCATTCAGTGTACCAAACCCTATATTACCCATCTGCATATCGGTAACAACGTAGTGACAGAGGGCTGCGAGGCTTATGGCGATCTGCACCCGCGCTTCGGCTATCCAAACAGTGCGAATGATGTTCCAGAATTACTGGACTTCTTCCAAGTATTGAAACAGGAAGGGTTTCTAGATGAAAAATCCCCGATGGTACTGTCCTTTGAAGTGCAGCCAAGACCAGATGAAGATGGTGACATCATCGTCGCGAATACGAAACGGGTCATTGAGCGTGCGTGGGCATTACTGGAAGACTAAAAGGAGAGGAAGATTCTTATGAAAATCGTCGTACTAGACGGCTACACAGAAAATCCCGGTGATCTGAGCTGGGAAGGACTGGAACAACTAGGGGATTTGACCGTGTACGATCGGTCCTCGCAGGATCAGGTCGTGGAGCGAATCGGCAACGCAGAGATCGTCTTAGTGAACAAGGTCCAATTGACAAAGGAAATCATGGCGCACACAACGAATCTCAAATATATCGGTGTCTTGGCTACCGGCTACAACGTGGTGGATGTAGAGGCGGCGAAGGCAAAAGGAATCACCGTGACCAATATTCCGACCTACGGAACCGACGGCGTGGCACAATACGCCATCGCCCTGCTTTTAGAACTTTGCCACCGTATCGGAGAGCATTCTACGACCGTTTTCGCGGGGGATTGGACCACCAATGCGGATTGGTGCTACTGGAATTCGCCGCAAATGGAGCTGGCTGGCAAAACAATCGGGATCATCGGCTACGGTCGCATCGGTCAAAAAGTCGGTGCGATCGCAGCCGCACTAGGAATGACCGTCATCGCCAATGACAGAAGTCACACGGAAGAGATCGTTGCGGGCGCGAAAATGGTGGACTTGGACCAATTGTTCAGTGAATCCGACGTAATCTCGTTGCATTGTCCGCTGTTTCCTGAAACAGAAGGATTGATCAACAAGGAAACGATCGCGAAGATGAAGGACGGTGTCTATATCGTCAACGATTCTCGCGGGCAATTGATCAACGAAGCCGATCTGCGGGATGCTTTGAACAGCGGAAAAGTTGGCGGGGCAGCCGTGGATGTCGTGTCCACCGAGCCAATCAAACAGGACAACCCACTATTAGAAGCGAAAAACATGATCATTACGCCTCACATGGCGTGGGCTTCTCGGGAAGCACGCGCACGACTGATGGCGATCGCCGTAGAAAATGTTGAAAAATTCCAAGCAGGAACACCTGTGAATGTCGTCAATTAGCAGGCAGCGAAAGGAGTCCTACTATGAACATACTCGTCGCGATGGATTCTTTTAAAGGGAGCGTCAGTTCATTGGAAGCTGGCGAAGCTGTAAAAAAAGGAATCCAAGCTGGAATGAAATCCCTGCATGAAGAGACGCTCGTCATCGACATTTTACCTGTAGCCGATGGTGGGGAAGGGACCGTAGAAGCCTTCGTGGCGGGAACGTCAGGCTCGATCAAGACAGCGATCGTGACAGGACCGCAGGGAAAGCCGATCGAAGCACGCTACGGTCGGTTGGGGGAACGAGCGATTCTCGAAGTCGCTGAGACATCGGGAATCACCCTAGTCGAAAAGACAGAACAAGACCCATGGCGAGCAACGACCTATGGCTTAGGAGAATTGATTCGGCGCCTAGTCCAAGAAGGACAACGAGAGTTTCTGATTGGGCTAGGGGGCAGTGCCACCAATGATGGCGGTTTTGGGATGCTGCAAGCGTTAGGCTACCGTTTTCTAGACAAAGACGGTCAAGCACTGTCTCATCAGATTTGTGAAATGGCACACATTGCGAAGATCGAGGACTCCCACGTTCCGATCGAATTAAAAGACTGTCAGTTTATTGTTGCTAGCGATGTGACGAATCCGTTGTTAGGGGAACAGGGGGCAACGGCAATCTTTGGGCCGCAAAAAGGTGTTCAGCCAGCGGAGGTTGAGAGCTTCGATGGGCTGCTCCAGCAATTCGCCCAGCAGACCAAAACGTTTTTGAATAAAGATTTTTCTCGAAAAGCAGGTGCTGGCGCCGCTGGAGGGTTGGGTTTTGCATTCCTTGCCTATTTAAACGGGGAGATCCTTCCTGGATTTCAACGATTGGCCGAGGAAAAACACTTTGACGAGCGAATCAAAGCTTCAGATCTTGTGATAACAGGAGAAGGCAGACTCGATGCACAGTCTGTGATGGGAAAAGTTCCCTCGGCATTAGCGAAAATCACTCGAAAATACGACAAGCCTCTCATCGCCATCGCCGGCAGCACCTCCGAAGATGCTTACCAATGCAACGATCATGGGATCGACGCCTACTTCTCGATCCTCCACTCGTTAGGAACAGAAGAAGAGCTGCTGCACCCTGAAAATACTCTAAAAAGCATCCAACAAACAGCCGAACAGCTCTTTCGCTTTTATCAAAAAATGAAGGCGCTTTAAGAAAGGAAGAAACAGTATGTCAAAATCAAACATTGAAGAACGACTATTTAAAGTAGAAAACGTCGCATGTTTTGATCCAAAGGAAGGAAAAAAGAGCTTTTTCTATGAAACAGAAAAAACCGCCGGCGCGCTGTGGTGTCTCGAACCTGGGCAAACCGTCTTCAATCACTCGCATACGACCTCAGACGACCTGTGGATCTGTATTCAAGGAAAAGGCACCTTCTATCCAGGCTACGGCGAAGAAATCCCGATCACGAAAGGCGACCTGATCATCTCACGACCAGGCGAACAGCATGGCATGAAGAACACTGGAGAAGAACGCTTCATTTTTGTCGGTGTGGCAGGACCGCACCCTATGGATCTGATCGTGCATGAGTGAGGAAGTTGAAGAGCAGATCCTTCATAAAAGAAACAGAAAAATAACCATCCATTGATCGATAATAGGACGATCCTTCTCAGAGAGGGATCGTCCATTTTTTTGTGGCGTGTTTCGGGTGAGATACTATTTATCTTGCAGCAGGGTCAACGGTCCAACGATTCGGGCAGAGGAGATAATGGCACTGATTGTTTCTGGGGATTCTTCCATACCTTTTTCCATCCAGTGCATGATGATCTCAGCCGAGGGATCGAAGAGAATGATCTCTAAATAATCTTCTGGGACATCGGGGAAGTTTGCCTGCAACTGCGGATAATGGTCTTTTAGCAGGTAGGCGATCAGGTTGCGGATCGCACTTTTTAATTCATTGACAAAGTCGGGGTCGCCGTTTTTTCCTAAGAGCATCGACACGATATCCTTTTCTGTTTGGGCGTGCTGAATGGTCTTGACTAGGTCTTCGTAATCAATAAAGGTCGTCGGGCTGTCGGAGAGATCGATCGTCCGCGGGTGCAGCTTTTTTTCTTTGACGCTGTCGATAAAATCATAAATATTTGTCTGACGAAATTCTGAGATAAGGTTAGAGATGTCTTGGTAATGCAAATAGAAGGTCGAGCGATTGATGGACGCGGTGCGGCAAATCTCAGAGACGGTGACTTCTCTCACGGGCTTGTGCTTGGACAATTGGATAAGGGCTTGATAAATCTTTTGTTTGGTTTTGGCTTTTTTCGTATTTAGCTCCGCCATAAATATTCTCCTTTCAAATCAACACCTTTCAAACAACTGTTGGTTGACTTGCTTTCACGACGATTATATAATTTTCCAATCAACAAATCAACACGTTGTCTATTTCTTTTTTAGGATTGAAAATGGATGGAAGGAAAGAAGGAAGAAAAAATGATTCGAGCAGAATGGCGTTCGCTGTTAAAAAATAAATTTCTCTTGATCGTATTAGGTGCGATCGCGTTGATTCCTGCACTGTACAATTTGATTTTTTTGGGTGCGTTGTGGGACCCCTATGGCAAGGTGGATCAATTGCCGGTGGCGATCGTGAATCAAGACAAGCACGTTTCTTATCAAGGGAAGGATCTTGATCTTGGCAAAGAGGTGACAGACAATCTGTTAAAGAAAAAACCTTTAGACTTTCATCGGGTTTCCAGCGAGGAGGCCGAAAAAGGAATTTCAAAAGGAAAGTATTATATGATCGTGACGATTCCTGAAGCATTTTCGAAGGATGCGACGTCACTTTTGAGTCAACATCCTAAGCAAATGGTGATTGACTATCAGACATCTCAAGGGTCGAATCTGACCGCGTCAAAAATGTCCGCTTCAGCGATCACGGCATTGAAGGATCAAGTCTCCAGTCAAGTGACGGAAATGTATACGGAGGCCGTCTTGAGCAATTTCGGAAATGCGGGTCAAGGCATGGCAAAAGCGGCTACTGGCGGAGAGAAATTATCCGAGGGTACGAAGAAGCTGAAGGAGGCTACCCAGACGATTTCTACGAATTTAGCGACGTTATCTAACAGTTCGTTGACCTTTTCCGATGGCAGCCAGACGCTGACGAAGGGGCTGCAGCAGTATGTCGCAGGTGCGATGCAAGTGAATGAAGGTGCTGGTAAACTGGATCAAGGAATCGGCACGCTTGCTGAAAAAGAACCTGAATTAGCGAATGGCGTCAGCCGTTTGTCAGCGGGATCAACGTCACTGAGGGATGGAATCAGTCAATACACTTCCGGGGTCGGGTCTGTTGCGACAGGCTCCCAAGCACTAGATTCAGGAATTGGACAGTTAAATGGAAAGCTTCCAGCTTTATCACAAGGTGCAGAGCAGTTGGCGCAAGGATCAGCCAGTTTGAATGGAGGCATCAATCAGTATGTGGCGGGGGTTGTCGCTGCAAACACGGGGGCAAAAAAAGTCTCCGATGGCGCACAGCAACTCGCTGCACAAACAGAACAATTGCCCCAACAAGTTAAAGCTCTCTATGAGGGAACTGAAAAAATCGTCGCCGGGCTGCAACATGTTCAACTATCCGAAGAAGAAAAGAACCAATTACTCACGTACACGGACAGTGTGAACAGCTATATTTCTCAAGTGTCACAGGCGTTCGGAGCAATGGATCTTTCAGGATTGGCCAATGTTGGTCAGCTAACAGGCGTAGTCAAGGAACTGTCGGATCAGCTTGCAGCATTGTCCCCCAGTACCTCAAGTATGACGCAAAAGATGGAGGAAACGAAGCAAACGCTGAAGCAAAGCTATCAGACCGATTTGACAACCAACGCCAATGCGGTCGTTGCACAGTTGACTAGCAGCGGGGTGCCATTGACTGACGAACAAAAAGCCTCCGTCCTTTCGACGATGCAGGCGCAAAATAGCCAAACGCTGACCGCGATCGATCAGTTGTCCATCGATACGAGCCAATTAACGGCACAACTCGCTGCGCAGCAACAATCGTTGACGAAACTGAGCACGGCGTTGGCAGCACTCCAAGGGATACCTGTCGATCAAATCAGTCAGTTGAAACAAGGGGCGGATCAACTCGCTCAAGCTGGCGGAAAAGCGACCCCTGGATTAAAAAACATGATTAATGGCATGTATACCATTGGCAACCAGCTCACCCCTGGCGCACAGGCGATCAATAACGGTGTCGGACAATTAGACGCCAACATTCCCGCACTTACAGCCGGTATTCAACACTTGGCTGAAGGAAGCAACCGTGTTTCTCAAGGCACTCAGCAGTTAGTTGAAAAAGGACAACCACTGTCGAAGGGGGCAAATCAACTCGCACAAGGAACAGCTGGATTGAAAGAAAATGTTCCAGCAGTGACCGGTGGCGTCCAACAACTCGCGGGCGGATCGAAAAAAGTGACCAGCGGGGCTAAGCAGTTGGCCGGAAAATCCTCAAGTCTAGTCAACGGCGCTCAACAAGTCACCACTGGATTGAACCAGTTGAACCAAAACATTCCAGCGTTGAACACAGGGATTTCCACCCTGCATGCCGGCTCGCAGCAATTGACCCAAGGCACCGGACAATTGGCTGCCAATGGCGGACAACTCGTAGCGGGTGCGCAACAGCTACAAAACGGTTCACAAAAAATCGCAGAGGGCAGCGGAAAACTAGCGGCAGGTGAAAATCAAGTGACCCATTCCTTAGGGACCGTGGGGACAGGACTAGGCACCTTGACCAATCAACTCGCGTCTGGCTCAAAGGAAATCGGTCAGCTCAACACAGGGAAGACGGGAGCAAACGCAATCACTCAGCCGATCCGTACCACTCATAATGACCCAGACAAACTGGCAAACAATGGGACAGGTATGGCGCCTTACATGATGTCAGTGGCATTATTTATCGGAACCGTCACCTTCAACCTGCTCTTTGATGCCTTCAAACCGAAGAAAAAACCAACGACAGGTCTGGCCTGGTGGGCAAGTAAAGCATCCATCCTGGCAGTAGTCAGCATCGCACAAGCCTTGCTTGTGGACGCCGCGTTAATGGGATTGCTTGGGATGGATGTCCTGCATCCCGTCAAAGTCGTCGCCTTCAGTATCTTAGTTTCCATGACCTTTATGTCGATCGTTACACTGTTCAATTTGCTTTTAGGAAAAGTCGGTTCCTTCGTCATGTTGCTGTTCATGATCCTGCAACTTGCCGCATCCGGCGGCACGTACCCGATCGAATTGAGCGGACATTTTTACCAAGCCGTAAATCCCTTCTTGCCGATGACATATTCGATCCGAGCATTGCGTGAAGGCATCTCTATCGGCGGGTCCATGCTGTCAGAAACCTTGCTGTTTATAGCCTTGTTGCTTATCAGCAATGCCATGATGATCCTGTTCTTTACGAAAAAACGGAAGAATCCTGTGACCTTTGAAGAAGAATGGTCTTAAATATAATAAATAATCCGAGTTCCTTCATTGTGGAATGAATAGGACAGGAGAAGTGCTATCTATTTTATGAATCAGAAAAAGGCTCAATCTTTACGATTGGGCCTTTTTGCTGCTTATTTTGCTTTCTAGATAGCTGTAGATTCTCTAAGGATCAGTTTTGTGGAGTATTTTGAGATCGAATAGGGAATGTCAGGTTCGATCAAGCGGTCCATAATGAGGTGCGCGGCTTTTCTACCCAAATAGATTTTCGGCGTGTCAATGGTAGTCAAGCCCGGCAAAATCCGCTCGGAGTTCGGGATATTATCAAATCCGATCACGTTGACATCGTCCGGTATCCTATGACCCAGCGCTTGCAGGGCGTAGATCAATTGGATCGCTAGCCAGTCATTTCCGCACAAGAAGACATCCGGCACTTTTTTCATGGAATTGAGCAATTCTTTGATTTTCTCAAAATTCTCGAAAATCGTGTCTGTGTCCTTGAGAATCGAAGCGTGACTGTTGATTTCCAGTTCATGCTTTTTCAGCGTATTGAAAAAGGCATAATAACGCTCCATAAAACCAAGTCCTGTATTAGGTGAATACAAATCGCCAATAAAGGCAAAATCCGAGTAGCCCTTTTGAATGAGTAATTCAGTGATCCGTTCAACATTGGAATGATTTTCCATCATAACAATGTCACACTTTCCAATCAAATAATTAGGATTTTTTGGCGCATCCACCGTGACGATCGGAAGATGGGTCTCCAATAACTTGTCCCAAACCGGTCGGAAATTCATTTCAACCACAATGATGCCTTTCGTATTCGAACTGTAGACCGCCTCGGGCAAACGCCCCTCCTCGATATCCTCTTTCGATAACGTTGCGATCGTCAACTGGTAATTCGTCTCGGAAAGGACCATTTCGATCCCCGTCAAGACATTGCTCCAAAATTGAGAATCGTTTGCATGATTGATATTCAGGAACAAGATATTTCCCTGATCGATCTTGTATTCTGTCCGTTCTTCCTTCGTAAAATACCCCATGGATTCGGCTTTTCTTATAATGCTCTCCGTTGTTCGTTGAGATACCTGAGGATCGTTCTTGAGCGCCTTTGAAACAGTATTTCTTGAATACCCGGTTTCTTTAGCAATATCATTGATCGTACATTTCATTTTTCACCCTCCCACAGGCAGTATACCCACCGTATGCACATAAAAGCAATATTTATTTGCACGAAAATGCATAAAAAAGTGAAAAATGCTTGTGATTAAGCGCTACCAAAATTATTCTAAGGGTGTTAAATGATCAATTAAGTTTAGGAGAGATGCTGAATGAGTTTATTTTATCGACCGGAGAATGCGTGGGTGGGGGACTTGATCCCGTATTATGAAGATGGAACATTTTATGCGTATTATCTGCATGATCCAAGAATCATCGAGGGGAAATATGCAGAAGAAACCACGTGGCATTTGGCGACAACCAAAGACTTTGTCCAGGTGGATTATCAAGGAGAAGCAATCAAACGGGGAACGAAGGAATCTTACAACCTCAATAATTACACAGGTTCAATCATTAAAGACGCTCAAGGCAAGTACCATGCTTTTTATACTGCTTTTAATGAGAACAAGCCTTTTGTAAATGGAAAGAGCGTCCAGCTAGTCATGAAAGCGGTCGGCGAAAGCTTGTACGAGCTCGAGACAGACCCGAATTTTCTATTTCCGTCTGACGGGAAAATCTATGAAGAGTTTGACTGGCGCGATCCTTTCGTTTTTTGGGTAGAGGAGGAGCAATGCTACTTCATGTTGCTGGCATCTAGACGTCAAGGGGCGGGAGATCTGAGAGGCGGCTGCATCTCTTTGTCGAAGTCAAAGGATTTGGAGACTTGGGAATATTGCGAACCATTCTATGATCCGAAGATGTACATCACGATGGAGTGTCCAGAGGTCTTTAAGATGGAGGAGTACTGGTATTTAGTATTTTCAACATTTTCAGACCGCTTTACGACACATTATCGTTACGCAAAAAGCTTAGAGGGGCCGTGGATCATACCAGCAGACGACGTGTTTGATACACGCGCCAACTATGCGATCAAAACAGCTTCAGATGGAGAAAGAAGAATTGCCTTTGGCTGGGTCGCGACAAAAGAAGGAGAGACGGACTTTGGTCCCTGGGACTGGGGAGGAACGATGATTTTCCACGAATTGATCCAAAATCCTAAGACTGGTGAACTGAAGGCTGTGATGATTGATTCGGTTGGCGAATTCTTTGAAGAAAAATCGGAGATATCCGCACCAGTCTTTTATAATGATCATAGTAATGATAAAAACAAGGTCGCAAGCGACACGTTAGGAGCCATGCTGTTCGATAGTCCATCCGACACTTTTTCAGTGACAGTGGATTTTGATGTTTTGAAGGCAAAAGAGTTTGGAATTGCCCTTCATGTGGATGAAGGGATGGAAACGGGCTATTTCCTACGGATGCTACCGGAACAACATCTGATCGCGTGGGATCTGTGGCCGCGAGCTGAAAAGGGCGAGTATCAGTGGCAGATCAAAGGAGATATTCCCTATCAAGTGGAGACAAGCCGGCTTCTGCCGAAAGCGTCACGCTATCGTGTCCGCGTGTTGCGAGAAGGAAGTATGTGTGTCGTCTATGTGAACGACGAGATTGCGTTATCGACGAGATTATACAATCACAGCGGAAAAAAAGTAGGGGTTTACGTGGTTCAAGGGGAAGTAGTGTTGCATGAGATCGAGATAAAAGAATAGGAGTTGTTTCTTCCATGATAAGAAAAGTTGGAGTTTTGGTTAGTCTTTTAGGCGTTCTTTTTATGGTAACAGCCTGTGGAGGGGAAAAAGAAGATGCCTCCACTACGACGGTCAAATGGCTGACTTCTCGACCAGTCGGCGGGGCAATCGACGAGACCATGCGGGAAATCGCCGATCAGTACAGCAAGGAGAAAGGCGGGAAGTGGAAAATTGATTTTGAAACCACGGCAGACAGACCTTCGTATTTACAGAAATTAAAAACATTGGTTGCCGGCAACAACATGCCGGATATCATTGACACCGATCCAGACCTTTACGCAAAAGAGCTTGTCAAAGCAGGGAAGCTCGTAGATATGAAAAAATTTCTGCAAAAGAACGACTACTATCAGAACTTTTACCCGACAGCATTAAAATACCAAGAATTTTCGGATGGTTCGATGTACACGCTCCCACTGGAATACCATGTCGAAATGATCTGGTACAACAAAAAATTGTTTTCTCAACACGGAATCAGTGTTCCGAAAACCTTCGATCAATGGTTAGCGGCATGTAAAAAACTGAAAGAAGCAGGGGTGACGCCAATCTCTGTAGATGGGATCGATCGCTGGCCAGTTCAACGCTATTTGGCGATGCCTGCCTTCAGACAAACAGGAAATCAGTTTATTGAGAATCTGAGTCAAGGAAAAGAAAAAATGTCTAGTCAAACGGGTGTTGATTCAGTCAAGTTTGTAAAAGAGATCGGGCAATACTTCAATGAAGGGTTTTCTGCCACCGATTACGCGACAGCACAATCCATGTTTTTAGATGGAAAATCAGCGATGTATTATATCGGTGACTGGGAGATTGGCGCCATGCAGGAGAAATACGACGCGGGCGAAATTGATTATTTCTATATGCCGACAACGAAGGACAGTGTGACAGCAGCCAATGAATTTTGTGTAAACTCTGGAATCGGTATGGCCTTCAACGCAGAAACTTTCGATGAAAAGACGAAGGATTTCCTCCTCTATGTGCTGGATCATTATGCAGATATCTACACGAAAAAAATGCAGATGTCTCCAATTAAAACGGAGTTGCCAAAAGATGTCGATTATTCAAGTTTGTATTTGAGAATCCGAAAAGATATGGACAATACCGGGGAGCAATTTATGAAGCCATGGGATACCTATCTGGATTCTTCAACGAATACGATCGTTCAGGACAACTTGCTGCTTGTAGGATCGGGAGACATGAAAATTCAAGATTTTGTCAAAATGATCGATGATTCAATCAAAGTGAACGTCACAGATCAATAATGGAGGGGAAAATATGGGTGTTTTACGTGATAAGAAAGCATTTTTCGTTTTTCTGATGCCTGGCTTGCTGTTCTATCTGCTCTCTGTTTTTTATCCAATCACGGAGTCGCTTCGTTTAAGTTTTATTAAATGGAACGGCATCACTCCGCAACAATTTGTTGGGTTGGATAATTACAAGCGGCTTTTTCAAGACCCGGTGTTTTATAAAGCATTAATCAATAATTTAATTTATTTAGTGATCGTTGTCATTATTCAATTGTCGATTGGGTTACTATTTGCGGTATTGCTGACGTACTTAAAAAAACGGGCGAATTTAGTCAAGACGCTCTATTATGTTCCATGTATCGTTACGACAGTCGCCATCGCGCAACTCTTCAGAAGTATTTATTCAACACAGCCAGAAGGCTTGCTGAATCAGATGTTATCGGCAGTAGGGTTAGGAGGACTGGCGACTTCTTGGTTGACGAATTTGAATACGGTGCTAGGTGCCGTCTCGATTCCCGAAGGCTGGCGCTTCATCGGAATGTATATGGTCATCTTTTATGCAGCCCTCGTCTCATTAGATGAATCAGTGTATGAAGCAGCGAAAATCGATGGCGCTACAGAACTGCAAATCCTCTTCAAAATCAAGATTCCCATGATCAAAGACATTCTGCTGCTCACCTTTACGATGTGCTTGACAGGTGCTCTGAGAGGGTTTGATATTCCTTACTTGCTGACAAACGGCGGTCCAGGGAATGCAAGCGAATTAATGTCCACATATATGTACAAACAGGCCTTTACCAATAACCAGTATGGATATGGGAGCGCCTTGGCCGTCTTTATCATTATAGAAAGTGTCTTGATCATCTTTATTCTAAGAAAAATATTTGAAAATTACGATGTGAAGGCGCAGAAAAAGGCAGCGAAGCAGGCACTGGCATTAAGTAAACGCAAAAATAACAAAGAAGGGCGTGTGGCGTAATGAAAGAGAAGGCAATAAAGTACTTGTTTATCCTTTTATTGATCGTCTTTTTGATCATACAGATCTACCCTGTGATCTGGCTGTTCATTGCAAGTTTGAAAGACTCCGTAGAACTATCGACGACGCCATTCTCATTGCCGAAAGCTGTGACATTTGAGAATTATAAAAATGTTCTGGGAGACGGTGTCATAGGTGGTTATATGTGGAACAGTTTGAAGATCACCATGATCTCGCTGGTGCTGATCCTCGTATTAAGTGCAACGATCGGCTTCGCGTTATCAAAATTTCGCTATAAACACAGCAAAAAGATCTATTCATTTTTCATGTTCGGCATCATGGTGCCTGTCCAAATCACACTGATTCCATTGTTCATTTTTTATAGCAAAATCGGGATCTTAAATACCAGTATGGCGATGGTCCTGCCGCAAGTCGGATTTGCATTGCCGCTCTCTGTCATGATGTTTGTCAATTTCTACAGTTTTGTTCCTGATGAACTGATTGAGGCCGGGATCGTAGACGGCTGTTCACCGTATCGGGTCTTTTTACAAATCGTCGCACCGTTGGCGAGAAATACGATGATCACGATCGCTTCAATGTACAGTATTTTGATCTGGAACGACTTCATATTTGCCAATACATTTATCAGCGATTCTTCTGCCAAAACCATCACCATGGGCTTAAAGGATTACGTGGGCGCGTTTGGAAATGTGGATTGGGGCGCGACCTACGCGGCGATATCGATCGCCATTTTGCCACCAATCTTGATTTACTTCTCGCTGAATAAATGGGTGACTTCGGGTATGACTGCTGGCGCGACGAAAGGATAGCTTATGGAGAACAAAGCAAATCAATATATCGAAACAAATAGAGCGTTGGCCGTAAGAAGCTCCCAACAGCCTATCCTTCACTTTACACCGTCGTTAGGATGGATGAATGATCCAAATGGATTGATCTTCTTCAAAGGAGAATATCATCTGTTTTATCAATACCACCCCTACCAAACAAAATGGCATCAAATGTATTGGGGCCACGCGGTAAGCCACGATCTAATCACTTGGCAGGAGCTGCCGATTGCTTTGGCACCCTCTGAGGTATACGAAGATAGCCCGGAAGGCGGGTGCTTTTCGGGAACAGCGATAGAACACGAAGGCACGCTTTATCTATTCTATACAGCCGTCGCGAAAAATGCGGCAGGGCAACTGGTCCAAAAGCAATGCGTCGCAATGAGCGAGGACGGCCGGCATTTTTCAAAATACAAAAACAACCCCATCCTTCAAAACGATTCTCTCGGAAAGGAGAATCCTCATTTTAGAGATCCTAAAGTGTGGCAAAAAGATCATACCTTCTACATGCTTGTCGGTGTTAGTCAAGACAACGTTGGGAAGTTGGTTCTCTACCGATCAGAGAATCTTTTAGAGTGGACACTGATGGGGGTCGCCTTTGAAGAACCCAATGCGTGGATGCTGGAATGTCCAGATTTTTACGAATTAGATGGCAAGGACGTATTGACCTTTTCACCAGTAGGAATAAAAGGCGAATATTCGAGTTATTTGATTGGTCGCCTGGATTACGAGAAGGGGCGATTCCAAGTAGAATCGAGGGGCATTCTTGATTATGGCGTTGATTTTTATGCGCCTCAGACCTTTCTAACACCAGAGGGGGAACGGTATGTTATCGGCTGGCAAAACGGTTGGGAATGGATGGATGAGTGGAACGGCTTCGGTGAATTAACAGAAAATAGCTGGTGTGGTGCGATGAGCATACCAAGAAAAGTCATACGAAAAGACGATCGGCTGCACGCTTTATTACCAAAGGAAATCGCGCAATTGAAAGCGGCAGAGACGGTCATTTATGATACACAAACCGATGGATACCAAAAGTCCGTTCCCATGATTCAAAAGCCTACGCTCATCGAATTGTCGCTGGAAACAGGAGAAACACCGATCACGCTGATGTTTAAGGATAAACGAACAGGACAGACAGACACGTTCACCATTAAGAAACACCTAGGTTACCATTCTGAGGGTAATCCTTTGGGAAGAAAGGATATCACGCTGCCGCTTTCCAGTAGAAGTAAGACCCTCAAGATTCTGCTGGATCTATATGCTATAGAAGTCTTTGATGAGGACGAAGGAACGGTATTAAGCGTGAATAGCTTTTTCAAAGGCACGCTCGCTCGCGATTTTTCCTTCAGCTGCAGCGAAAAAGGGCGGCTCAAACAGGTGGTAGTAACAGAACTGAATGGAAAACAAATGATCAAGAGATCTGTGAAGGGGTAGATGAAAGATGTTTGGAAGTATCGAAGCAGGAGGAACGAAATTTGTCTGTGCGGTAGCAACGGATGACTTAGAGATCGTGAAGCGGGACAGCTTCCCCACCACGAAGCCTGAAGAAACCATGAAAGCTGTCCTCGAATTTTTTTCGCCATATAGAGAAACGCTGAAAGGAATAGGCATCGGTTCATTCGGTCCCATTGATATTCAGCACGAATCGCCAACCTATGGCTACATCACTTCTACACCAAAATTGGACTGGCAGCAGTTTGACTTTGTGGGAAAAGTGAAGAAGGCTTTTCCTATACCAGTTGCTTGGACCACGGACGTGAATGCAGCCGCCTATGGAGAATCTGTTTTTGGGAATGGCAAGGGACGGTCGAGCATCGTTTATTATACGATCGGAACCGGCATCGGGGGCGGCGCACTGCAATACGGACGCTTTATCGAAGGATTTAGCCATCCAGAAATGGGGCATATGCTGGTGAATCGACATCCAGCGGACACATACGAGGGAAATTGTCCGTTCCATAAAAATTGCTTAGAGGGTATGGCTTCCGGTCCAGCGATCGAAAAAAGAGCTGGGAAAAAGGGGCAAGACTTGAGTGAAGAAGATGCGCAATGGGAGCTGGAAGCCTATTACCTTGCTCAATGTGCCTACAATACGACACTAATGCTTTCACCTGATGTCATTATTTTTGGTGGAGGTGTCATGAAGCAACGCCAAGTGTTAGAGAAAATGAAGGCAGCCTTCAAAGAATTGTTGAAGGATTATGTGGAGGTACCAGAACTCAATCAATACCTTGTGCTTCCGAAATTAGGAGATAACGCGGGAACGTACGGGTGTCTGGCATTAGCAAAAGAACAGCAGCTGCATTCTTAATAGGAAAGAAAAGGGTGAACACATATGACAGAACTAAGTTTAAAACATATTCATAAGAAATACGACAATGCAGAAACGTATTCAGTGACTGATTTTGATTTAGAGATCAAGGACAAAGAATTTATTGTGTTTGTTGGGCCATCAGGCTGCGGGAAATCCACGACCTTGCGCATGATCGCCGGGTTAGAAGATATCTCTGAGGGAGATTTTACGATTGATGGTCAGCGGATGAATGATGTAGCTCCCAAAGACCGAGACATCGCCATGGTCTTTCAGAATTATGCGCTGTACCCTCATATGACTGTTTTTGATAACATGGCGTTTGGCTTAAAGCTTCGTAAATACGATAAAAGTGAAATCGCGAAACGAGTCGAAAACGCCGCCGAAATATTAGGGCTTTCAGACTATTTGTATCGAAAACCAGCGGCGCTATCTGGTGGACAAAGACAGCGTGTTGCTCTTGGAAGAGCGATCGTCCGTGACGCACGAGTCTTTTTGATGGATGAGCCATTATCGAATTTGGATGCTAAGTTGAGAGTATCGATGCGTGCTGAGATCGCCAAATTGCATCAACGGTTAGAGACGACAACGATTTACGTGACCCATGACCAGACCGAAGCAATGACCATGGCCGACCGAATCGTCATCATGAAAGACGGCGTGATTCAGCAAGTCGGCTCGCCGCAAGAAGTCTATAACACGCCCGTGAATGTTTTCGTGGCAGGATTTATTGGTTCGCCAGCAATGAATTTCTTTCATGTAACATTGAAAGATGGGGTGCTGACGAATCATCATGGCTTAAAGCTGCGGATACCTGAAGGGAAGAATAAAGTATTAAAAGAAAAAGGCTATGAAGGAAAAGAAGTGATATTTGGGATTCGTCCAGAAGACATCCATGGCGAACAAATCGCTCTTGATACTGCCCCTCAATCAACCGTCCGTGCGCAAGTGGTCGTTTCAGAGCTGCTAGGGGCAGAAACGATGCTTTACTCCGTCATCGGTGACACCGAGTTTGTGGCAAAAGTGGATGCGAGAAATTTCCATGAACCGGGAACCTCTGTCGATTTAGCCTTTGATCTAAACAAAGGAAATTTCTTCGATAAAGAAACCGAAGCAGTCATCAAACTGCCATAATAATGAAATCCAGCGTTTTATCTCTGAAAAATGAGAGGAAACGCTGTTTTTTTGTCCCTGATTCTGGACTTAGGTCCATAAGGAGTGGCTACTATTGAATCGTTCGTAGTAACCTATTACAGTTAGAACAAAGACTGAAAGGAGGAAGTTCATGTTTTGGAAAAAGGAAAAAATAGATGCCCCGATTAGCGGACAGTTTCTGGCGTTGAGTGAGGTCGAAGACGATGTATTTTCCAGTGAGATGATGGGTCAAGGTTTTGCTATTGAGCCGACCACTGAGACAATCGTCGCTCCTGCTAACGGAGAGGTGATCAGTACGAATACGGACATGCGTCATGCGATAGGGCTGCGTTTGAAAAATGGGTGCGAAGCCTTGATCCATGTTGGAATCGACACCGTATCCTTAAAAAATCAAGGCTTTTCTGTTTTTGTGAAGGAAGGTCAAACGATCAAGAAAGGGGAGCCGCTGCTCAAGTTTGATGGTCAGGTCATTAAGGATGCTGGATTGAAAGATACGGTGATTTTCATTGTAACAGATGCCAACGGGCGATCGTTGGAGATACCGACAGACTTGAAGAAAGTAGAGGCTGGGAAGACAACCGTGCTGCTCTTCAAATAGAAAATGTGGATCTTTATTTGAAACTCGTTATTAAAAACAGATATTTTCTAGTTTTGGTTCCTATTCTTGGACTTGGGTCCAAAGCGCCAGCGAAGGATTGTAACGGGTTTCATAAGTTGTTACTCTGGGGTTAAGAGATACGTATACTTAATAAAAGGAATGGAGAGAAACAATGAAAAGTAAATTTTCTCAGACGATGCAAGACTTTTCTAGAGCAGTGATCGTTCCAGTGAAATTCATGGCGGTAATGGGCTTGTTCTTGGCAGTATCTGTTATTTTACAATTAGAATTTATGCCAAGTGTACTGCAAACATTCGGTGGCCTAATAAAAACAATGATGGATAGTATGTTGAATAATCTCGCACTTATTTTTTGTGTAGGCATATCGGCTTCTTTGGCTAAAAAGAAAAAGGTTGAAGCGGCCTTGATCTCATTGATCGCCTTTTTATTCTTTCTAGCTGCAAATAATGCTTGGCTGACGCTGACGAATCAACTGGCTGAGGCAGGGGAGATGGGCTTGTTTGGAACAGGTCAAGCAGTCGTCTTAGGGTTTCAAGTGGTAGATATGAATGTCTTTTTAGGAATGTTGGTTGGCTGTCTCGTGGCATTTATCCATAATCGTTTTTCTGAGAAAGAGTTTGTCGATTTCTTGAGTATTTATGGCGGCTCGCGGCTCTCCTTCATGATCCTCATTCCAGTCATTTTAGGAACAGCAATTGGGATGAGCTATCTATGGCCAGTCGTGAATGGCTGGATCTCTTCATTGTCAGGCTTCATCTTGACGACGGGGTTATTGGGCGTGTTCATCTACTCATTCGGAAATCGCTTCTTGATACCGACAGGGCTGCATCATTTGTTGTGGATGCCTTTTTGCTTCACTGCTTTAGGCGGGACTGCGGAGATTGGCGGTCAAGTCTACAATGGAGCAGCGAATATTTTCTACGCTGAAATGGCCAATGCCGGATCGATCACTAGCTTGGACCCGTCCTTGCGCTTTGCCACTTTCGGATTTGTGAAAATCTTTGGCTCGATCGCGGTTTCTCTCGCCTTGATCCACTGTGCTCAAAAGCATCGCAAGGAAGAGGTGAAGGGAATGATTCTGCCTTCGATGTTCGTTGCAGCGGTGGCGGGGATCACAGAACCATTAGATTTTTCCTTTTTGTTTGCATCGCCATTGTTGTGGCTTGTTCACAGTCTGTTAACGGCCGTTTCAGAGACGATCCTTTGGGGTATCGGCGCCAGAACCTACATGCTGTATGGCTTGATCGATACGGTCGTATCCAACTCGGTCTTCAGTCCCTCTGTGACGAAGTTTTATTTAGTCATCATCGTCGGTATCATAATGTCTGTGGTTTGGTATTTCGTTTTTGTACTATTGATCAAAAAATTGAATATTCAAACACCGGGTCGGGAAGCTGTTCTGTCAGAAGCGGCTGTTGTAGTGGATGGATCAGAAGGGGAACAGACTCTTAACAGTAGTGATGATTTTGAGGACGTTGTCGCCGGCTTAGGCGGAAGAGAGAACATTGAAAGTATTTCTAATTGTTTTACTCGGTTACGTGTGACCGTGAAGGATGAAGCGTTGGTGGATTCCTCTCGATTAGAACAAATCTCCCAGCAAAAGGGCATTGTATTGAATGGTACCAATGTTCAAGTCATCATCGGCATGGGCGTACAGAGCTTTAAAGAAGACATCTGTGAACGGTTAGGGATGAATGAATCTTAAAAAAAGAACGTTTAACAAGTGAAAGGAAGAGAAGAATGAAGTTAGAAAAACAGTCCGTTGTCATTGCAGGCGGAGGAAGCACTTATACCGCGGGCATCGTCATGATGCTGATTGAAAATCAGGAGAAATTCCCTTTGCGTCAATTAAAATTTTATGACAATGACGAAGAACGTCAAAGTATCGTCGCCAAAGCGTGTGAAGTGATCGTGAAGGAACGTGCGCCTGAAATCGAGTTTTTAGCCACAACTGATCCAAAAGAAGCCTTTACCGATGTTGATTTTGTCATGGCGCATATTCGCGTGGGTGGATTGTCTATGCGAGAAAAAGATGAAAAAATACCACTAAAATATGGGGTCGTCGGTCAAGAAACCTGCGGACCGGGCGGGATGGCCTATGGTATGCGGTCGATTCCTGGCGTGGTGGAGCTGATCGATTATATGGAAACCTATTCACCGAATGCGTGGATGCTCAACTATTCCAATCCAGCAGCGATCGTAGCGGAAGCGACAAGACGAATGCGTCCAAACGCCAAAATCATCAATATTTGCGATATGCCCGTCGCCATCAAAAAATCCATTGCGGAAATCGTCGGTCTTGAGAACGAAAGTGACATCGTTGATCGTTATTATGGCTTGAATCATTTCGGCTGGTGGACTGAGATGACAGACAAACAAGGCAATGATCTCATGCCAAAATTAAAAGAGCACCTAGTAAATTACGGATATGCGGCAGCCGGCGGTGAAGAAAATCCTTTATTGGAAGAAAGTAGTTGGATGGACACCTTCCAAAAAGCCAAAGATGTCTACGCTGTCGATCCGACGACGGTACCCAACACGTATCTAAAATATTACTTATACCCCGATTATGTCGTCGCTCACGCCGATCCAAACTACACACGAGCCAACGAAGTCATGGATAATCGTGAGAAAAACGTCTTTGCGGAGTGTGAACGGATCGCTGCTGCTCAAACAGCAGAGGACACGACCATTGAAGCTGGAGAACACGCTGAATTCATCGTGCAATTAGCAGGCGCACTTGCCTACAATACCTATGAACGAATGCTTTTAATCGTTAAAAATGAAGGCGCGATCGCGAATTTGGACGATGACGCGATGGTGGAAGTCCCATGTCTCGTAAGCAAGCGCGGTTATGAACCGTTATGCATGGGGAAAATCCCGCATTTCCAAAAAGGGATGATCGAGCAGCAGGTCGCAGTCGAAAAATTAGTGGTAGATGCCTTTGAGGAACATTCATATCAAAAATTATGGCAAGCCATGACACTATCTAAGACTGTTCCTTCAGCCTCGGTAGCTAAACAAATTTTAGATGAGATGATCGAAGCAAATGGCGAATGGTGGCCAAAATTAACATAAGCGCCGTTCAGAAAAGTATTGATGGTTGGAAACGATCATTGATACTTTTTTTCTTTTCAAACAGGATTAGGGCATTGCGTTCCTTTTTTTGTCAGGTAGAATAAGAAGAAAACGGAAAGGAGAAGGCCGATGCTTTTTTCTGATATTGTCAATCAACATTACGATAACTTAAACGACGGGGACCTTCAGATGGTCAAATGGATCAATGCCAATCTCAACGAAGTCCCCGCCATGGGAACCAATGAATTTGCGAAAATCTGCCACTCCTCAAAATCCTCCGTCATTCGTTTTACACAAAAATTGGGCTTTACAGGTTTCAGTGAACTACGAAATTTTTTAAAATGGCAAAGTAATCCAAACGATGCTGCGAAAGAAGGCCTTTTTAAAAATAGAATTTTTGCTGACGCAAAACGGACGATCACCTATCTCGAGGACAACAACTGGGAAACCATTTACCGTTCGCTAGAGCGTAGCCGAAACGTTTATTTATTAGGTACTGGCGTTACCCAGCAAAACCAAGCGGCAGAATTGCAGCGTCTCCTACTGTTGATCGGAAAGCCAGCCCAAATGATCCCGGCCTCTTCACAATCCAACGAATTCAAACGCATCATGGAAAATATCAACGAAGAAGATTTGATCTTTGTACTGTCATTGTCCGGTGAAAATCAGCATCTTCTTAATGTACTGAATGTTCTCTCCACCCACCGAGCCACCATCGTCTCCATCACGAATATGCAGAACAATGTCTTGTCCGGCCGCTCTGATCACTCCTTGTACGCCTCAAGTAGTCGTAGTCCAAACCCCAACGATTGGTGGCTTCAGACCGCCTCTTCTTTCTTTCTAGTGATCGAAGCCTTTGCTTTTGGGTACATGGATTATTGTCGAAGGGATAGTGATTGATACAGGAATGAGAGCCTGTTAATCTCAAATTATTCAATTGAAATAGCCGTAAAACAAGCTTATTTGCTGAAGAAAAAGCTTGCGAAGTTGGATAGTTCCATACCTGTTTATACAGGTAGCTTAAAGCAAACGATCGAGACTGCGGAATTGAGCTTTCCAAACCACCCGAAATTCCATTTGCCGGAGTTGGATGAAAAAGATTTTGGCTTATGGGAGGGCCTAAGTGCAGACCAAATAAACCAAAGGTATCCTGTCGTATGGCAGCGATGGTTGGCGGCATTCGTATCATTCAGAATGCTTTCCGAAAGATAATTTCTGAGACATCCAGCTCCATCAGGACAACTATACCGAACTACATGTGACAAACGGAACCTTTACTCGAATCTTTTCCAATGAGTAGACGAAGGCCGATCAAAGTATGCGCCACAAATAAGCTCGATACCGATTAGAAACGCTGATCGGTATTTTTTATGCGGACTCCCATTCTCGAAATTTAACAGATCTCTGCCAGCATCGGTCAAACAAAATAGTAGTGAAGTGTCGAGACGAATTATTTAGGCTGCCGTTTTTCTCGCCGTAACAGGCTGGAGAGGAGCCGTTTCCGCGATTTTGGCGGGGAATCCTTCGTTGGATAGGCTGAAAGCGCCTCTCTCGTCGTCTCGCTTCCGCTATTTTTAACGGATTCCGCAGGTAATGCGGGTAAAGTTTCGCTGGATGATAGCTGATGCAAAGGAACAGTTGGCAGTGTAACAGTCGGAAAGTCGGGCTGATTCTCGTGATTCTCCGCAAACGCAGGCAGTCCCACAGTATCCACGCGTTTACTCGAAGCACAGCACGTCGCATCTGTCGGTACTTCTGCTTCCTCCGAAGGATCTGTCGTTCGGTCAAAAATCTCGTGTTCGATCGTCGTCACGATCTTCGCAGTGACGACGGAATCAAAAAGCTTCACACCGTCCTGTTCAAAAATATCTAGGCTGGTCAATAATTCACAGGCTTCTTTGATGGTTTCCGCGGGCAAGTCGGTGTCAATGTCCTTATAGGTCCATTTGTGCTGTTTGCCGTGTTCGTTCGCAAATGTTGCGACTAATTTGTGTTTCATCGTCTCATATCCTTTCTCTGTCGGGTCGGGGGTATACTCAAAGGTCGCATACTCGAGGCTCGGTGTTCTGTCGTTTCGTCAGGGCGGTCAGTCGAAAGGAAAGAACGCAGCACTGCCACTGCCTTCTCGCCAAAATTCCGCAACGGGAATACCCGCAGCTTCAAGCTCCGCCATTCCGGTGCCATAAAATAGTCTTGGAAATAATAAAAGAATCGTTTCATCGTGCGCGTCGCTTTCGTCGTCAGAAATAGCTCGCGAATAAGATCCCGCAGAATATGCTTGAATTCCTGCGCGCCCAATGTGCAGCGAACACGCAAAGCCAATGCATACTGGATCGTCAAACTGCTGTTTTGCGTTTTGTAATAGTGCTCCGAGATTCGCTTCTCAAGATTCTTCGGCGTCATGGAAAAAAGCTGGCGGTGTGTCAAAAGTGTCTCAGTCATCGTATCGTCTCCTTTAATTTCGTATCAATTGATAAGTCCACCATAATGCACAAATCGGAAAAACGTCAAAACCGCCAATTTTGCATATTGCCCTCAAATTTGCACGAAAAAGCCCTCTCAATTTTTCCGAAAAGCTGATAAATCAACCTTTCGGAAAAAAATTCTTCTAAAAAACCTGCAAATTTGAGCCCCAAATGTAATTTTGGCGAATTCCTCGATTTTCTACTTTTCTATTGAAGGAAAAACATTTTTTAATACAACTGGGCAGGTCCAAGGCTTTGCGGACTCGCCATTGACAGATAAAGGGATCGAACAAGCGAAGCAGGTTGGTAAAGGGTTGAAAAATATCAAGTTTGATTTAGCTTATTCCAGTGATTTAGGACGTCAACGCAATACAGCGAAACAAATATTGGCGCAAAATGAAAACAAAAAGCCCAAGATTTTGGAGCATGATGGCTTCAAGGAGTGGAATTACGGCGGCTTTGAAGGTAAGACAAACGCTGAAATGTGGACACCTATCTTTGAAGCAAATGATTTAACGTTTGACGAGGAATGGACGGACTATGACAAACTGGTGAATACGTTAGGCGATGAAGGAGTAGCCGATGCCATTGCAGAGGCAGATTCATTAAAAGTAGCTGAAACGTATGAAGAAATCACTGAAAGAGGACAAGCAGCAATGGACAAAGTGATCGCTGACGCCAAAAAGAAAAAAGCGAAAAGGGTTCTGATCGTTTCTTCCGGTAGCATGATTCCTACTATACTTGAAATGGTGGTTCCTGGGGAATATAAAGGAGAAGCTATTGATAACTGTAGTGTCACTACACTCAAATATAAAGACAACCATTACTCCGTAGCTAAAATCAATGATACTCAATATGTAGAGTGAATTAAAACCACCCGTTCAGACGGGTGGTTTTAACTATTTTGTAAATCAACTATAAAATCCTGATGGCTCATTATTTGTGTCGATCATAATATTTTTTGTCTGGGAATAGGCGTCTAACATGGATTTATATGTTTCACGGCCAATTCCTGATTTTTTGTACCCGCCAAATGGTGCACCCGCAGGGATTTGATTGTACGTATTGACCCAGACGCGTCCTGTTTCTAACGCACGACTCACAGTTAATGCAGTGTTCAGATCCTTCGTCCAAACGCCGCCGCCTAAGCCGTAAATCGAATCATTGGCCATTTCGATAACTTCATCGATCTCATCAAACTTGATTACGACAGCTACTGGTCCAAAAATTTCTTCTTTAGCTACTCTCATATCATTTGTAACATTCGTAATCAGGGTAGGGGCAACAAAGCATCCTTTTTCCAATCCATTAGTATCAAGACGCGTACCACCAGCCTTGATAGCAGCACCTTCTTCTTTGGCAATGTCAATATATTTCAAAATAGTTTTGACTTGATTTTCATTGATTTGAGCCCCCATTTGAATGCCCTCTTCCCAAGGTAGCCCAACATTCACTTTGTTGAAAGCCTCCGCCAAATCCTTTACGAAACGATCATAAATACCAGATTGTACAAATATCCGTGAACCCGCACAACAAACTTGCCCTTGATTGAACAATATGCCTAATTGTGCTCCATCCAAAGCTTTTTCATAGGGCATGTCGTTGAAGAAGATATTGGCTGATTTACCACCTAGTTCCAAGGTTGCTGGCACTAAGCGTTTTGCGGCAGAAATGGCTACATTGTAACCAACCTCAGTAGATCCGGTAAATGCCAATTTATCGATTCCTTCGTGATGGAGCATATATTCTCCAGATTTAGATCCTTTCCCTGTAACAACATTTAAAACTCCAGGAGGCAATACCTCTTGGATCAACCGAGCAAACTCCAAAATGCTTAAAGAGGTGGTAGAAGAAGGGTGGATAATAATGGTATTTCCAGCAGCTAAAGCAGGAGCGATTTTCCATGCGGCCATCAGGAACGGGAAATTCCATGGAATGATTTGTCCCACTACACCGATGGGTTCTTTTAGATTAATTGTCAGTGTCGTTTCATCCAATTGCTGGGCAGTTCCTTCTTCTGAGCGTAAGACCCCGGCAAAGTAACGGAAGTGATCGGCCCCATATGGGATATCGATAGTTTGTGTTTCACGCAGAGGCTTGCCGTTATCTAATGTTTCCACTAGTGCTAGATGCTCCGCGTGTTCATCGATAATGTCAGCAATTTTTAAAAGAATCCGAGAGCGTTCTTCAATAGAGACCTTGCGCCATTCTTTTAAGGCGTTGTTAGCAGCAGTGACTGCTAAATCTACTTCATCATCTGTCGCATCTGTAAATTTTGCAAGACAGTCTCCATTTGCGGGATTTACTGCCAACAGTGCGCGTTCCGCGTCGTAGGCTGTCCATTTCCCATCTATAAATAAGCTATACTGATCCTTCAATTGTACCTTGTCATTCATGTAAATAGCCTTCCTTTCCTAATTAAAATTAAATAGTTTCCAATAGATACCTTCTCTAAAAACCTTCAATTCTAGTTGAGAGGTAAATTAATGGCTGGAGGATGCAAAAACATAGTCCATCTGTATGCTTAAAATTTAATAGTTAAATTTTATTTTCAATTTATTTAGTCTTGTTCTATTCCTTATTTTTATCTGACCGTAAAATAGAAAGAAATTGACGTCAAGAATCAGTCCTTCATTTTGACGTCAATTTTTCTATTTAAAGACTGCGAATAGTTAGGTAGTCATTTTTGATTAATTTAGCTTCTATAATGAAGAGTAAATCGTTGAACCTCATTTTTTAAGGCTGCTTAAAACTGGTCGATTAATAATTGACGAATCTCACTTAGAGCAGGTTGTCTAGGATTTGCTGGTGTACATTGGTCGTTATAAACAAGGTCAATTAGTTTTTCTATGGCCCCATCAAAATGCTCCTTTGTAACCCCATTTCCAGATAAGGTTGTATCAACATCCAACTTTTCAGCCAGCTTGGCAATTTCTAAACATAAGGAATCAACCAATGCCTCATCGGTGCTGCCTTTTAGACAAAGTGATCTAGCGATATCTGCATAGTCTTTTTGAGCACGGTAAACTTCATATCTTGGGTAAGGATTTCTTTTTACTTTTCCTGAGGCCCCATTGAAACGAATAACATGTTGCATCGCGATGGTTATTACAAGGCCATGGGGTAATCCAAATTCTCCTCCAGTCTTATGAGCAATAGAATGATTGATACCTAGAAAGGCATTGGAAAAAGCCATGCCGCCTAAAGTCGCAGCATAATGCATGTTGGCTCTTGCTCGTTCGCCTTCGCGGGTTGGGTTCTTTGGATCATAATTATAAGAGTCTACTAGGTTCTCGAAAACCAGCTTAATCGCTTCAAGCGACCAAGGTCGAGTGAAATCTGAAGCCATTACAGAAACATAAGATTCCAAAGCGTGTGACAACGTATCTAATCCAGACAAAGCTACAGTCCTGCGAGGGACGGTCATGACAAACTCTGGATCAACAATGGCGATCTGCGGCGTTAATTCATAGTCAGTCAATGGATATTTCACATGTGTTTCATCATCAGTGATAACTGCGAACGGGGTCACTTCAGAACCCGTACCTGAAGTCGTCGGTACACAGATCAGCTTTGTCTCTGTTTGATGATGGAAACGAACGATCCGCTTTCTTATATCAATAAATTTTTGTTGGAGTTCTAAGAATAGTTCGCTTACTTTCCGGTAATCATCAAGGAACCCAGATTCTTGCCCCAGTGAAAACTCGTAGATAAATCGGGCAATTTTGGCTGCATCTAATGCGGAGCCTCCACCTATTGCTATGATGGTATCTGGAGCGAATTCGCGCATTTTTTTAGCGATCTCGATCGTTTGACCCAAAGTTGGATCTGGATGCACTGTCCCGTAAACGGTAGTGACAACTGCATTTTCGCGTAATTCTAATTGACTATATACGGTATCGACAAACCCAAACTGAACCATGCCCGGATCAGCAACGATGAACGCACGATCGATGGTTTCAACATCATCTTGCAAATAGGAAATGGCATTATTTTCATAGTAAATTTTTTCAGGTAATCGCACCCATTGAGGGCGATTGCGTCGTTTTGCTACAGTTTTGATATTCAAAAGATCGTCTGTACATAGATTGTGTGACAATGAATTCTTCCCCCATGATCCTGTTCCTAGTGTAAGACTTGCTTTCAAGGCGTCTGTATAAATATCTCCGATCGCGCCGATGGAGTCTGGCTGGTTGACAAGCACTCGTGCAGCATTTGTTTTGTCGCTAAACTCATTGATAAACGGATCTTTTTGTAAACCAATTTGAATCGCTGCATTATGCCCAGCCCCTTGATAACTTAATAACTTCCCGACGATAGCAATCGCATCTTGACGATCTGTCGCTTTGTATACAGAAAGCAGGGGCGTTAATTTTTCAGATGAAAGTTTTTCACCAATGTTTTTCTTGTCTAATTCAAACAACATTACATCTTTTTCTTCAGGAAGTTCAACTCCAGCATGCTCAGCAATCCATTTGCAGGACATACCAGCGACATTTCCATTGACTCCGTGTTTCTCATTGAAAACGAAATTGGCTATTTTATCGTAGTCCTTCTTAGGAACAAGATAGGCGCCCTTTTTTTGCATTTTTTCTAGCCAGTCTTTGTAAACAGGTTCTTCAACGACAACTGAATTTTCAGTTGCGCAAATCATACCATTATCGAAGCGCTTGGAGAGAAGCAAATCCTCAACAGCCCGGTCAAGAAAGGCTGTATGATCGACAAATACGACGCCGTTTCCAGCACCGACGCCCATGGAAGGATTACCAGATTTTAATGCGGCATTTACCATTCCAGGTCCACCAGTGGCTAGGATGGAGGCGATTTTAGGATTTTTGATCAGAGCTGTCGTATTATCTAAAGAGGGCGTCTCGATCCACTGGATAATATCTTCGGGTGCTCCGGCGGCTACCGCAGCATCGTATAAAATTTTGGCTGCATGAGCGGAACAATCTTGTGCTTGTGGATGAAAAGCAAAGACAATCGCATTTCTAGTTTTCAAGGTCAGTAAAATTTTGAACATGGTCGTTGACGTAGGATTCGTTGTAGGGACGATACCAGCTAATACGCCAAGGGGTGCAGCAATTTTGACCTGACCACGAATTTTATCTTCGCCAACAACACCAACGGTTTTTTCATCTTTGATCAAATTCAACACATTTTCGGTAGCAAAGCGGTTCTTTGTATCTTTATCTTCTACTACACCACGCTTGGTTTCGGAGACTGCTTCATGTGCCAGCACCAAGGCAGCTTCAGATCCGGCTAGGGCAGCAGCCTTCACGATTTTGTCCACTTTTTCTTGTGTGAAATGTGCGTATTTTTGTTCAGCAATCAATGCCCTTTCTACCAAAGTATCGACGTGAGATGTTAAAGATTCTTTGGATGGTGTCGTGTCTTTCTCCAAGACAGTAGTTGACGCTGGTTTCTTTTCTTTCATCATAAGACCTCCATAATTTTTTAGAAAGCGTTTACTTCACATACAGGATACTCCTCTTCATTTATTTTTACAATATTTTTTCACAAACTAATGGCATTTTAATATAAAAATAATTCATAAAATAGCAGATAATGCGTATTAAAAAGGCATAAATGTAAAAATGACGACGAAAAGAATATATTTGTAAAAAAAAGATAAAGACTTAGAAATCCCGGATAACTAGGTGAGAAATAGAATGTCTGTATAAAAGAATCATTTCAAATGGAATAGTGAGGGGATGATTCAACTTATCTATACTAAAGGCTAAAGGTAAGTAATTTTTTTGTGAATGTGTGTATGATGAAATCGAGATTTTACGTATCTGGGGAGAGAAGGAGAGATCGATGAGTCAGACAAGAGGTGTGGCAGCAGCTATTTTTATTGCTCAATAAAAATAGCCCCGCCATGTATCGTTTCATGGCGAGGCTAACTATATCTAAAAGTGTGGGCTGCTACTCAAAGGCTTTATTAACGTCCTTCAACATAAGAGAAACGGATTCTAGTCCACCGCCGCTAAGGTACCAGACATCTGGTTGCAGGGAGATCACTTTTTTGTTTTTTCCAGCCGTCGTTTGAGCGACCAACTCATTGTCGGCAACATGATTGTTGCTGTCATCGCCGCCGATTGCTTTGGTACGGTCAACAACGAAAAGAATATCTGGATTTTTATCTAAAACATATTCGTAAGAAACACTTTGTCCGTGAGTAGATGCTTTGATCGCATCATCTGACGTCGCAAAGCCAAAGGTGTCGTAAATGATTCCGAAGCGTGATTCTTTGCCGTATGCGGATAATTGTCCTTCGTTGACTAGGACAGTCAAGGCTTTGTCTTTGCTTTCTTCTGCTTTGGTTTTTGTTTCGTTGATGCTGGTTTCAAGCTCTGCTAATTGTTTTTTGGCAGATTTTTCTTTGTCGAAGATTGTTGCTAGTGTTTCAACATTTTGCTTGATTGACTGCCATGTATTTGCTGGATCTACAGCCAGATACATCGTTGGCGCGATGTCCTTCAGTTGATCTAAAAAGTCGCGTTGACGACCGGAGATAATGATCAGATCAGGCTTCATTTGATTGATTTTTTCCAAGTCAGGTTCTTTGATGCCGCCAGCTGATGGCACTTTTTTATAGGCCTTCAAATAAGCGGGTAGATTATCTGTCGCCGCACCTACGATGGCATCGCCTGCACCTAGAGCATCCAATGTATCTAGCGACCCGTTATCGAAAACGACGACTTTTTTAGGATTCTTCGGTACAGTCACCGTGCCGTTTGAGTCCTTTACTTCGATCGATTCTTCTTTGACAGTGCTGCTTGTCGCGGCTTTCCCTGTGGACTCACTCGTATTTTCCTTCTTTGTCGAGCCGCAGCCCACCAAGCCTATCCCCAGTAATACCATAGATAAGCCAACAATATATTTTTTCATTTCTGTTTCCCCCTAATTTATAATTAAAGCCCCTTGTTAAAGGAGTCTTGATACCAAAGATTGTGTTATTTTTAATTGAAATACATGCAAAAACGTTTGCCGTCTAATTCACAGATTTTTATATCCATTTCATAAAGTGTGTTCAAAATATGCGGCTGAATCATTTCCGCGGTCGTTCCGTGAGCAAAGATCTTTCCGTCCTTCATCGCTACGATCTCATCAGCGTAGCTGGCCGCAAAGTTGATGTCGTGAATGACCAGCAGAACCGTTTTATGTTCTTCCTCAACCAATCGGCGCAACGTTTGCATGAGGTGTACTGCGTGATTCATATCTAAATTGTTCAACGGCTCATCCAAAAGAATATAATCGGTGTCTTGCGCTAAGATCATCGCGATGTATGCCCGTTGCAGCTGTCCGCCGGATAAGGTATCGATCCGATCATCTGCCATTTCGACTAAACCGAGTTTTTCCAAGGCATACTCGATCATTTCCTGATCCTCTGAAGTCAGCCGTCCTTTTGAATAGGGGAAGCGGCCAAAGCTTACCAGCTCGCGCACAGTGATTCGCAAATTGACGCCGTTGCTTTGTTTCAAGATCGACAGCTTTTTAGACAATTCGTTGGAGCGCCAAGCCTTCACTTCATTGTGATCTAAGTAGATTTGTCCGGCATCGATCGTGATCAATCGACTGATCATCGAGAGCAGCGTGCTTTTTCCGGCACCATTTGGTCCGATAAACGCCGTCAACTGTTCGTCTTTGAGGGGCAGACACACCTCGGAAATGACCATTTTCGTGCCGTAGTGTTTTGAGACATCGTTGATATCGATCATCGTTGCTTCCTCCTTTCATGAATGATTTTCCAGATAAAATACAGACCGCCGATGAACTGCGTCACCACACTGACAGTGGTCTTTAGCTGAAAAACGTGTTCTACCAAAAATTGACTGCCCACGAGAAAAATGACACCCAATAAAATCGCTGTTGGAAACAGGTAGTTGTGGCGATATGTCGGCATTAGCTGGTAGCTGATATTGGCGACAATAAAGCCCAAAAAGGTGATGGGTCCTACCAATGCTGTGGCCGTTCCGGTCAATAGGCTGATGAGAAATAACAGTATTAGTTGGAATGTATTGAGAGAAATGCCTAAATTTGTCGCATGATCGCCTCCTAGATGTAAGACATCTAAATAGCGGTTCGCTGCGAAGAGCAGGAACGATCCTGCAAGAATAATGACCGCTGCCAAGCCTAAGTGTCCAGTGTTGATATTACTGAAGCTGGCAAAAAGCCGGCCCTGGAGCAGATCGTACTCGTTTGGGTCCATCATGACCTGCAAAAAATTGCTCGTGCTGCTGAACAGGGTACCGAAGATCATTCCCAGCATTAACAGAATGAACAGGTCGTTTTGCTGTCGCCGCAAGAGAACCTTGGCTAGTACCAAACTCATCATGGCCATCAAAAAGACGCTGAGCAGAAAAGTAGACGTCTGCTCCTGTGACAGCATGTTTACCCCGCCCACAATAAAAAACAGGAATGTTTGAATCAATACGTAGAGAGAATCTAGGCCAAGGATATTAGGCGTCAAAAACTGATTTTGCGTCATCGTTTGAAAGCTGACCGTTGACATGCCTGTCGCCAATGCAACTAATAGAAAAGCGGCGATTTTTTTCCTGCGGAGTATCCAGGCAAACTGGAAATTTCCATAAGTATTGTAAGTTAAGTAAAGCCCGCATAAGGTGAGGGCGAGGATCGTGAGCCCAATCAGCAGCAGTTCTTTTTTTCGCAAAGAGTGAGTCATGCGCGATTCCTCCTTACCAATAAGTAGATAAAAATCAGACTGCCTAAAATCCCCACTGTTAGACTGACTGGAACCTCATAAGGTGCGATGACGATTCGGGAAAGGATATCGCAGGCCATTAAAAATAGACTACCGCTCAAGGCGGTGATCCATAAGTTCTGTTTGACGTGGTCGCCATAGATCAGTGATACGATATTCGGTACGATCACACCAAGAAAGGGGACAGTACCAACCATGATCAAGACCAAACCGCTGGCTGCTGCTACCAATCCGATGCCCACCAATTGCGTCAGGCGATAGTTGATGCCCAGATTGATCGCGACATCTTCTCCTAACCCGACGATTGTGAAAAAATAAGCAAAAAAATAGATGATGAAAAACAATGGAATCGTCAGGTAGAGAAGCTCATAATTGCCTTTTGTTACTAACGAAAAATTTCCCTGCAACCATGAGGACATGTTTTGGATCAATTGAAACTGGTAGGCAAAGAAGGTGGCGATCGCGCCAACAATATTGCCAAACATCACGCCCAATAAAGGCAGAAAGACCGGGTCTTTTCCAGGAAGCAGCCGACTTAGGCCTAAAAAAACCATTGTGCCCAAAAAAGCGAAAAGAAAAGCCGCTAATGTCCGCGATGCTATCGAGGCATTCGGTAAAAACAGCATGACCAGTAAGATCCCCAAGCGGGCACTGTCCATCGTGCCGGCAGTGGTGGGTGAAACAAATTTATTTTGTGTAAGATGCTGCATGATCAGCCCGCAAATACTCATCGTTCCGCCAGCCAAAATCAAGCTGAGGGTACGAGGCACACGAGTCGTCGCCAGTATCAGCCATTGCTCCGAATCTCCTTGAAGCAACGCCCGCAGCATCAAATCATTTACGCCAATAAAAAGAGAGAGAATACTCAGTAACAGCAGACCGAGTACAAATACTTTCTTCAACTTCTCGCCTCCCTGTAATTGATAATGATTATCATTCTCTTTGAATATAAATTTTAGGTGATTATGAAAACAAATGCAAGCAGTTTTTAATTTTTTTGTCGTCATTTTGGAAAGAATAAAATAGGAATAGCGTATAAATATTAATTATAGTCATTTTAGGTGGAGGGGGTTTTTATAATTGGATGCGCAGTGTCGATCGACAGGTGATACATTGAATCGATCAACTAAGTGAAAGGCTGTATGTGATTCGCATTTTTTTTGAAAGAAATATCTTGACAAGTTTACTTGTCAGATCTATACTGTTTTTGACAATAAAACTTGTCAAAATAAGGAGATGAACAGACATGAAAAAAGAAAAAAGATTTGATGTTGAGACAATAGAGACGAGTGGCTCAGGAATTACAACGGTTGTCGTTGACAAGAACTCAGGCGTACAGTATTTATTGGCGATCGTACCAAACATGGGCTCAGGGATGGCAGTATTAGTGGATCAGGATGGAAAACCAATGTTGGCGGATAAAGACAACTAGGGGTCATTTTTTTTAACCGATATTGACAAGAAAACTTATCAATAAATGGAGAGAAGCGATATGGAGCGACGAATTTTAATCGAAGCAAGAGGAATATCCAAGGAATTCAAAGGGTACCCTGCGATCAGAAAGTTGGATTTTCGAGTGTATGAAGGGGAGATTTTTGGCTTTTTAGGACCGTCAGGAGCTGGAAAAACGACGACGATCAAAATTTTAACAGGTCAACTAAGACAAACGTCAGGGCAGGCGAGTATTTTAGGGATTCCAGTGGAAAACGTGCGGGAGGACATTTATAAAGAAATTGGGATCGTTTCTGACATGAGCGGGTTTTATGAAAAGTTGACGGTTTATCAGAATTTGAAATTTTTTGCGAAGCTGCTAGATGTCGAACCGACCGTCATAGATGAACAATTAAAGCGGTTTGGCTTGTACGAGCACCGCAAAGTGCCTGCAAAGAATCTTTCTAAGGGAATGAAGCAGCGGCTTGTCTTGATTCGGGCAATGCTTCATCAGCCGAAGGTTCTTTTCCTAGATGAGCCAACGAGCGGGTTAGACCCAAATGCGGCATTGGCAGTTCATCGGATGATGGAAGAGCTGCGGGCAGAGGGCACATCGATTTTTCTGACGACCCATAATATGGAAGAGGCAGACAAGTTGTGTGACCGAGTGGCGTTATTGAATGAAGGAAAGATCGCGGAGTTGGATACACCGGAGAAGTTACGACTTAAATTTAACAAGCAAAAGCGTTTTGTCGTCAAATTAAAGGAGAGAAACACGGAACTCCGGTTGGAGCAATCTGTAGAGACTGCGGAACGGATCGGGAAATGGCTGGCGACGGATCAATTAGAAACGATCCATTCCTGTGAGCCGACCTTGGAAACAGTCTTTTTAGAAGCGACAGGGAGGGAACTTGTATGAGTGGGACGATCAAACGAATCCATGCGATCACAGGATTAAAATTTCAGACTATTTTTAGCAACCTCAGTATGATGAGCAATCCCCTCATTGCTTTAGTGATCGTGCGAGTGTTTCGCGAGGTCATGGCCAATCTGCCGCAGGCAAACGGTGTCTTCCAGCTGGATGCCTTTCTGCTGGGATTGGGATTGATCATGAATATCGTGTCCGGCGGATTGATGATCAGCAGCACCTCCATCGCGGAAGAAAAGGAGAAACATACCTTGCGTGTGCTAATGACTTCTTCGGTGAAAAGTAAAGAATACTTAGTCGGTTCGCTGATTCCTACTTTTACCATCAGTATGATCGTGAATGTCCTGCTGATCCCAGCGAGCGGTATTTCTTTTTCAGCGATCCATCTTCCGACGTTTCTTTTGATTACGATGAGCGGGACGCTGATCAGTATTATTTTAGGATTTGTCGTGGGAATCTTGACGAAGGATCAGACGCAGTCGGGAGTGGTCTGTACACCATTGCTGCTGGTTTTGACGATGCTGCCGCAGCTTCGCTTTTTTAGTACGACGCTGAGAGACGTCTCGAGTTATACCTATTCAGGAGTGATCGCGAGTTATGTAGACGGGCTGTTTAGCGATCAAGGATACGCACTGAATACTCGGGATGTGTTGACGATGGCGATCTGGTTTGTCTTATGCAGCGTGATTTTCGTTATGGCGTACAAAAAAAGAGGCATGGAGGCGGAATAACGTTGGATTCACTATTCATTGCTGTAAAAATTGGCTATAATAGGTACTTAGAAAGTGGGGTTCAAGCGTGAACAAAGAAGAGATACTCGCAAAAAGTCGGGAAGAAAATCGCAAGAATGATCCCTATTGGGAAGAGATCCAAAAAAAATCCAGCTCTTTTGGGGGCGTAGTCGTTGTCTTGTTATCGACGGTTCTTTTTGTGATCCAACTAGTGATGGGAAAAGGCTTCAATTTTGGCTTGTACGCTGTCTCATTTGCCTATGGCGCCACGGACTTTCTCGTGAGATATGCGTATTTTAGGAGACGCAGAGAGTTGATCTTCGGTGTCATCTATTTATTGGTGATGATTGTTTTGATCATTCTGCACCTCAATCAATTGCTCTCTAACCCAAAGGAATCCTAGGTGAAGCCGCATGTCAGAAGAAAAATTAGTCCTAAAAAACCGCTTAAAAGAAGCCCGAAAAAATAAAAAATTGTCTCAAGCCGCACTTGCTAAATTAGTAGGCGTATCAAGAACGACCATCAGCTCGATCGAGACCGGGCAATTCAGCCCAACCGCAAAACTCGCTTTGATTCTATGCATTGCGTTGGATGTGAAATTTGAAGATCTGTTCTATTTTTAATCTGCACACCTGTGGACCTGAGCATCGGACACAGGTGTTTTTGTCAACGGCAATAATGAACACGTATTGAAGGATGGGGAACGTCTTCATATGATTATGGTTATACCACATAGAGTGAAAAGGAAGGAGAGTTGAAATGATGGAGATCAAAAAAGTAGATGTAAAGGATTGGGAGACGCTTCAAAAAATCAGTGAGAAGACATTTGCTGAAACTTTTGGAAAAAACAATGATTCTGAAGAATTGAGTACTTACTTAGCCAACGCCTACAATAAGGAGCAATTAATCAACGAACTTTCTAATTCAAACTCTGAATTTTACTTCATCTATTTTGGATCGCAGGTCGCGGGCTATATCAAATTGAATATAGGGTCAGCACAGACTGAAAAAATCGCGGATCATGCGTTAGAAATTGAACGCATCTATATTGATTCCGATTTTAAGCGAAAAGGCCTCGGAAAAAAATTGTACGAATGGGCGAATGAACGTGCGAAGGAGCAATCAAAAGAGTCCATATGGTTAGGTGTCTGGGAAAAGAATCCCTCCGCGATAGCCTTTTATGAAAGCCTTGGCTTTAAAAAAGTTGGTCAACACACGTTCCTCTTTGGTAACGATGAACAGATCGATTATATTATGGAAAAAACCTTCACTCGTTAAGCCTTTTTTGATGGATGGAAAGAGAAGTGAAGAGGCATGGAATCCGGTGTATAAATAAAAATTCTTTTTCGATCATAAAACGGTTCAATTAATAAAAATAAATTAAACTATCAGTCGTTCGTATATGAGCGACTGGTTTACGGCGGGAGATGAGAAACCCGCCTTTTTTGTTTAACGATCCTTTATAAAGACGTACCGAATCTGTTACTATGAAGAAAACAAGCGCTGAAAGGGGTTTCCTATGAAACTGATTTTACTGCATGGGCTAGGGCAAACGACGGAGAGTTGGCGAGAAGTGGTTGCAGGGATTGGTCTTTCCGAGGTTACGGTGTATTCATTGTTTGATACTCTTGTACCAAATGAAAGAGTGACATTGGAGCGGCTGAACCAAAAGCTGAAGGTGTATTTGAAGGGGAACAGTGAGCCCTATCTTTTGGGCGGACTCTCGCTTGGGGGCGTGATGACACTTCGTCATGGGATGGATGGGGACCCCTTATTAAGAGGGATCATCGTGGCGGATGGACAATTTGAGGCACCGAATAAAGCGCTTATGGCTCTGCAAAATTCTGTGTTTCGAATCCTGCCGCCTTCATTATTGAAAAAGTCTGGCATGGATTTAAGTAAGAAGCAGTTGCTTGAACTCATGGCGGACATGGCGAAGTTGGATTTGCGAGGGTCGCTGCGTCTGATAGAAGTACCGACGCTTTTGTTGTGCGGGGCAAAGGATCGCGTAAATCTGCCGGCGACGAAGGAATTGGCGGAGCTGCTGCCACAGGCGAAAATACGAATCCTCCCAAAAGGCAAACATGAGCTGAATATAACCTCCCCCGCGGTAGTTGCGGCAGAGGTGAATGCATTTATCAAGAATATATAGCGAGGGGAATTGCACGAAAATTATCGCTATTGTGCTATTTTAGGAGCAGCGGCAAGTAGATAATTCAGCTTGCCGCTTTATTTTTCTTTCAACAGGTCGATCCAATAGATTTGGACCATTTTTCCATCGGTATAAATAAACTCTTTTTCCAAGACACCGCCATTGCGTTGAATGGTACGCGCGGAAGCAACGTTCTCTTTGTGGCAGGCGACCATCACCTTTTCAAGTCCAAGCATCCTGCAGTGAGCCAATCCAAGGCGAAGAATCTCTGTTGCGTAGCCTTTTCCTCGTTCGGTTGGACGCACACCGTACCCGATGTGCCCGCCGAATTCGCGGAGAAAATCGTTCAGTTCATGGCGAATGTTGATCGTACCCAACAGTTTTTGATCGCTCTCTCTTAGTGCCAGCAAAGTAGTGGAGGCGACCCAATCTGGAGAAACGGTGGCTTGATCGGCTTGATTGGATAAATGACGCAGCCACTCGACGTAACTCTCCATTTCTGTCAGGCGAGAGGAGCCGTGCAAAAATTCTTCGCCACTGTTACAGTGTTCCTCGATGTATTCCGCTACTGCGTTTTGGTGGTGTGCTTGGGGGAGAACTAAGGTTATCTTTTCCATAGGTTTCACCTCTCAAAGGGATCTAGTAGTGCTAGTGTAGCATGATGTCAGGAGTGGAAATAGTTTTTTGTTAAAAAGTCGTGCTCTTTATTTGAACATACAGGGCAGAATGAAAAAATTCTGAAGCACCCAAAGGCGACGGGGGACGCGATCGGGTGCGGGACCAACTTGAGTCAAGTGATCCTAAAGGCGTTGAAAAACCTTAAAAAGACAGGTAAAAAACGAATCCTTTTCGCTCAAGCGAGGAGGATTCGTTCTTTTGTTACTCACTATAAAAGCTCACCACGTTGTACCAGTGACGGTCATGATAATCTATGCGGTAGCGCTCCCCTGAAAACCCTGAGAGGGCGTAGCCGAGCATCATCAAGACGATTCCTGCACCGACTAAATAGGTCGCGACTTTTGGCAGTAAATGTTTTGATCTCATACTTGGACCACCTTTCGTTGGAAAATGTTGCGGCGAATCGTACGCATCAATCCGCGATGCATTTCGATAAAGACGGCACTGAATTTATAGGTCAGCCACATGCACAGTAGACCGAAACCAAATAGAAACATGCCTACGCCGAGCTGTGTGACACCTAAAAAGAAGGAATCGAATAGGACAAAGGGACTTGTCAATGCGGCAGCGACCCCGCCGATGATCGTTCCCGCGGCCAAACAGGCACCAGTGAAGGGGATACACCAGATCACAAGGTCAATACTAAAGAGGACCAAAAATACGGCAAGCGCCAAGCTGCCCCATAATGGAAATCCGAGGATCAAAAGACTGATCCATAACCAGTTTAATCGACGCGGCACCTTCACCTCTGTAGGGATTCCGGCGGCTTCATAGGCCAATTGCTGCGGGTCACCCAATTTTTTGACCGCTGCCCGTTCTGAATACCCATCTTCCATCAAATCCAAGATCATTTCATCGTAATATTCAATCAAGCGATGAACCTCGCTAGGTCTGACTTCATAGGATAAATAATTGCTGAGTTCCTTGATAAATTCGACTCGATTCATTTTTCAACACTCCTTTTAATGTAATGGTGCACCGCTTCGACATCGTTCCATTCTTGCAGAAATTTCTTGATACTGGCACGTCCTAAATCGGTTAAATGATAATATTTTCGCAAGCGTCCATTATGGACTTTTGAATAGGTGGCGACTTTGTCCGTTGCCTCTAACCTTTTTAAGATAGGGTAAAGCGTCGATTCGGTGATCTCAAGCTGTGGATGGATTTCTTTGACGATTTGATAGCCGTAAGAATCGATCTCCACCAACGAAGCTAACACACAATACTCGATTAATCCTTTTTTCAATTGACTGTCCATCCATAACACCTCTCTATACGTCATACTATACATTACATAGTATAGAGGAACTATAGGACTTTAGGCGTATTTTCAAAAAAAAGACGATTTATCAGGTTCGATAAATCGTCTTGCGCCTTTTCTATTGGCTGGTACTATGCTTGCATTCGCCGAATCATTTCCTTGGTGATTTGTTCGACGATAGGGAGGATCGTTTTAGGGGAGCGTTGGTTTCTTGGGATCGTGATCGGGTAGATTTTAGCCACACGACCGGGATTGGCGTCCATCAAAACAACACGGTCGGAAAGCTGAACGGCTTGTTGGACATCATGGGTGATCATGACGATGGATTTGGTCGCGATTTGATTGCCTAACCAGATTTCTAATAAATCATTGGACAACTGGCTGGCGGTCACGATATCCAATGCTGAAAAGGGTTCGTCCAATAGCAGCAGGCTCGGTTCGATCGCTAAGGCACGGGCAAATCCGACACGCTGCTTCATACCGCCCGAAAGTTCCCGTGGATAGGCTTTTTCAAAGCCCTTCAATCCGATCATTTCAATCAGATTGCTGACGCGCAAGCTGATTTGTTCTCGTGATAGGCCTTCTAGGCTTTCCAATCCAAAACTGATATTTTTCTCAACAGTCAACCAAGGAAAGAGGGCAAAATGTTGAAAGACCATACTGATGTTTGCATCGGGTTCCGTGAGGGTCTTGTTTTCAAAGGTGATCACGCCTCTTGTTGGCTGGAGGAGTCCTGCGATACTTCTTAATAGGGTTGATTTTCCTGTTCCAGACTGACCGATGATACTTAAAAATTCATTGGTTTGTACTGTCAAATCAATATTTTCTAGGACTTTTAGTTGTTCCTTGCGTCCTTCGATCTCAAATTCTTTGCTTACTGCTCTTACATTTAATAATTCTGTATTTTCCATTGTCTTCTTTTGTATAAATTGAGAGTCGGCTCATTTATACGTCTCCTTTTTCTAGTTATTCTTTTAATAATGAAATTTTTCCTTTGCTACTCGGTACAGGGGCTGCCAGATAAAAGCAATGCATAGCCCGACCATGAAGCACATGGCTAAGGTCCCTAATGCGGACTTGTTCTTTATACCGTCATTCACTGAGATGTACTGCCCCAAGCCGTTTACGCTGATGGTCTTTTTTCCCCATTGGATACTTTCTGCAGCGATATCGGCATTCCAAGCGGCCCCCGCAGCATTGATGATGGCGGTGATGATGTAGGGCAAGATCGAAGGGATCAGATACTTGAACCACCACTGCCATTTTGACAATTTAAACAGCTTAGTCACGTCGCGGATCTCATCAGGTATCGCTAAATAACCGGCGATCACATTAAAGAAGTAATACCATTGGCAGCCGACCATGATGAGGGGGAGAATCCACCATTGAAGCTTATTTGCGCCCATACTGATCACGATAACGATGAAGGGCGTATAGACATTTGAAGGAATCGACCCTAAAATCTGCCCGATCGGCTGAACAATATTGAGCCGCCGATTGTCACTTGCGACCCAAATGGCTAATGGCGTAAAAATAAGTCCGGCGAAGAGCATCGCCAAAGTTACGCGAAGGGTGGTGTAAAGAGTCAATCTTGGAATCATGCTGAAATCTTGATGAGGCAAGAAATGATAGAGCTTGATCGAACTATAGATAACAACAATAGCGAGGCTGACATACCAAAGTGTTTTAAAGAAATTCCGGAACTTTGCGAGCCCTTTATACACTCGATCCAAATGGCAGGTGTACCAAAAGGCAGGGAGCTTGTAAAGCCAAAAATGAGCGAATTTGCGAAAGCCCTTTGCGATTGACTTGGATAGCGTCGCATGTTTCAGTAAACGATAAACGACGGATTTTGGTGGAACGGAGCTTTCAACATCTGCTTCATATTTGAAGTAGTAAGTCGCCCGCACCATAGGCTGGAAGACGAGGAAATTGAGAATAACGACATTTAGCAATAACGCTAGGACAGCCCACAAGCAGGCTCTGAAGTCGGCACGGTCCAAAGCGACTTGAATGTAAGAACCGATCCCCGGCAGAAACAGTGTGGTATCTTTTGGCAGCGCGACTGAAGCCTGTTCACTGGCAACTAGGGCAAACCATGCGGCGGTCTGAGAGATGATCACATTCCACAATAAGCCCGGGATCGCGTAGACAAACTCCAGACGCCAAAATTTTTCCCATGGATTGAGCTTGAATTGATCGGCCACGTTCGATAGATCGGCAGGGATGACCTCCATGATCTGATACAAGGTCAGCATGATATTCCAAGCTTGACCGGTGAAAATCGCGAAGACCGCGACGCATTCTGCCCCCAAAACATTTCCTGGAAAGAGGCCAAGCAGCCAAGCCGTCGTAAAGGTCAGAAACCCTAACAATGGTACGGATTCAAGAAAATTGACCATAGGCAAAATAATTCGTCTAGCCGTTTTGTATTTAACCGCGAGTATTCCGAAAATGAAGGAGAAAAGAAAGGACCAGATCATTCCAACGATCATACGGAACATTGTCCGAACAGAGAAATACCAAAGATTCGAGACCGATAAAAAATCATGGGAAGACCTTGCGGTGGCTAAGGAGTCTTCGGATGGCAGGATCTGGATCGGGCGATTCATCTTAACTAAAGAAAAAATGAGAATAAAGGAAAAAAGTGCAACGATCAGCAGGAGGGTGAGATTCCCGATGCTTTTCGAAAGTACCGCCTTTTTCTGTGGTGTTGCGCGTAAAAATTTCAATACAAAAACCTCCTAAATAGTCATATTAAGGAGGCCGCGCTGAATAAAGGGACAGAGAATAATCACGATAATTGAGCTTTGGCTTTCTGAGACGTAAGAATGAAATTTCTAGTTATCTTGGAAAAGCCTTAATTCGACAATCCCTGCTTTACTCGTTACTGTCTCTCGACATTTCCGAGCGATAACCTGTGTTCTTCAGAGTAACCTCACCTAATATGATTCTATTTTGTTGTGCATACTCATCTTACGCGTGGAAGGAGAGAAAGCAATTGGGAATTGGAGGAGGAAGAAAGTGGAGCGTCCAAGATCCTTTTGAGGTCCCTCTTCATGAGCTATTTCGTTTTTTTGCCAAATGCTTTCCAAAAACTTCAGACATGGATACTTGAACGATGAAAGTTTCTTCTGAAAAAACGTTCGATAAAGATCGTTATTTTATTGGTGGTTGCTACTGTCCATCATTTATTTGAAAGCATGCAAACGAATTTGTTGAGGGGGAGAAAACGGAGTTGGATTCGCTTTAAAAATTTTTGGTGGTAGAATAAAGAGGATAAAAAACAACGGAGGAGTCTGCCTGATGACACATATATTCTTAGTAGAGGACGATCGATCTATCGCAGAAAATTTAATGACGTTATTACAAACAGACGGGTTTTCGGTGACACATGCGGCAACAAAAAGGGAAGCCCTCGAGCACCTAGAACAACAGCAGTTTGATCTAGCGTTGGTTGATATTTCACTTCCGGATGGAAATGGGTTTACGGTTTGCACAGCAATCAAAGGGGAACAGGATATTCCAGTTATTTTTTTGACGGCTTCTGGCGATGAGGCGAGCGTTGTGACGGGATTGACCATGGGAGCGGATGATTATATTACTAAGCCGTTTCGCCCACGGGAGTTGTTGGCGCGAATAAGGAATGCGCTGCGAAAATACGACCATAGCAAAGTCCGATTTGAGGTGTTGGGGCTGCGTGTCGATCCTGCGAGCGGGATCGTTCAAAAGGATGGTCGTGAGGTGTTTCTTTCTGCATTAGAATATCGCTTGCTGCTGGTATTCGTCAACAATCCTCAAAATATTCTTACGCGGGAACAATTGCTGGACGAGCTATGGGATACGACTGGTGAATTTGTGAATGACAATACGTTGACCGTATACATCAAGCGGTTGCGGGAGAAGATAGAGGAGGTTCCTTCCAATCCAAAAATCATTTTGACCGTCCGCGGCATCGGCTATCGGCTAGGTGGCATCAATGGGTAGAAATCGAGAATTTCGAGTATTCGCACGGCTGTTTTTACTTGTTGCTACGATTTTAACGGGAATCGGTTTTTATTTTGGAACAGTCTCTGGGATGCTGGTTTTGATAGCAGCATTTCTTTTCGGGTGCCTTTTTTTTCTAGCCACACGTGCTCGATACCAGCGGATCGCACAAATATCTGAACAAATCGATCGCGTTTTACACAATGAGGACCATTTGTTCATCGATGCTCTGGAGGAGGGAGAGCTGTCGGTTTTGCAAAGTGAGATTGCTAAAATGACACTGCGCATTCGGGAGCAGAACGCGGCACTTCAAAAGGAAAAAGAAAATTTAGCAGATTCTCTAGCGGATATCGCTCATCAATTGCGTACCCCTCTGACCTCCGCCAATCTCTTATTAACTTTGGCGAAGGATAAAACGGGGGATAAGGAGCAGAAAGGGACACTGAGAGAAATCGAAGTGTTGCTATTTCGCATGGATGGACTGATTACAGCGTTGCTGAAATTGTCACGATTGGATGCGGATGTCGTAGAATTCCATCAGGAAAAAGTGAATCTTCAGGAATTGATTGATCGATCTTTGCGCCCCTTTTTAGTTACGCTGGATCTTCATGAAATTCAAGTGGAACGAGCTGTTCCATCCACGTTGTCGATTTATGGCGATCCAATCTGGCTTTCAGAGGCAATTCAGAATATCGTCAAAAATTGTATCGAAAGTATCGGTGATCAAGGAGAAATCACGGTCTCAGCAACGGAGAACCCCTTGTATACGGAACTCACGATCCATGATTCAGGCGAGGGTTTTGAAGCATCGGACCTGCGACAGGTGTTCGAGCGTTTTTACCAAGGACAAAACGGTGAAAAATCTGGGTTTGGAATAGGCATGTCCCTCAGCCACTCGATCATCAAACGTCAGGGAGGGACGATCGTGGCGAAAAATCACCCTGATGGCGGTGCACTGTTCGTCCTGCGTTTTCCCAAGTGACGAATCTCTCACTTAGAAGTCACCGAGCTGAAAGGTGTTGCTTCTATTATATAGGTGAACCATGTGAAAGGGGGCTCATATAATGGAGCTGTTGCGAATCGAACATCTTAGTAAAGTGTATGGGAAAGGGGAGAATCGAGTGGTTGCCCTAGACGATGTGTCCTTGACGATCGAAAAAGGGGAATTTGTTGCGATCATTGGAACATCTGGGTCAGGTAAATCGACGCTATTGCATATGATCGGAGGCGTGGATGTCCCTACAAGCGGGAAAATTTATTTGGATGGGCAAGATGTGTACGCGCAAAATAATGAAAAACTGGCTATTTTTCGGCGGAGACAGGTAGGGCTGATTTATCAATTTCACAATTTGATCCCGACGCTGAATGTCGTAGAGAACATCACGTTACCTGTTTTAATGGACAAACGGCGAGTGAACCAAGAACGGCTCAACGAATTGTTAGAGTTGCTGGGATTGAGTCAACGCAAAAATCATTTGCCCAATCAATTGTCAGGTGGACAACAGCAGCGTGTCTCTGTTGGACGCGGATTGGTCAACGCGCCAGCGGTTTTATTGGCGGATGAGCCGACAGGAAGCTTGGATAGTAAAAACGGGCATGAAATTCTTACTCTCCTGAAGATGAGTAATCGAAAGTATGGTCAAACCTTGATCGTGGTGACCCATGACGAGGAGATCGCGCTGCAGGCAGATCGCATTATCGGTATCTCTGATGGTCACGTGGTACGAGACGAGAGGCTGGTGTGACCATGAATATCTTCAATAAAATCACCCTGCAAAGCATGAAAAAGAACCGTACAAGAACATTGGTGACGATCTTGGGGGTTCTGCTATCCTCAGCAATGATCGCTGCGGTAGCTACCTTTGCGCTTTCACTGCAACATTATATGGTGAAGGGGGCGGAGCAAAAATATGGCGGCTGGCAGGTAGCGTTTCAGGATACTACACCTGATTTTGCCAAAAAGCAGGAAACGAACACGGCCGTTGAGAAAACAGCGACCTTCGAGGACATTGGTTACGGCAAGCTTGAGGGAGGGAAAAATCCAAACAAGCCGTATCTTTTTGTGGCAGGTTTCAATCAACAGACCTATGGGAGCTTACCCATTAAGCTGTTGTCCGGAAGATTGCCGAAATCGAGTGAGGAGGTCGTGATCCCTGCGCATATCGCCGCGAATGGCGGCGTTCGCTATTCGATTGGTGATACTTTGTCGATCCGTTTGGGTGAACGGAAAAAAGGGACAAGGAGACTCACCCAGCATGATACTTACGATCAGGAAAAGAAAGACAACGAATCTTTGACGGATACCACACTAAGAAACTTTAAAGTCGTGGGTATTTGTGAGCGACCAGGATTTGAAGAAAAGAGAGCTCCTGGGTATACGGTGATTACTCTCGGAAATAATGCGGAGAAGTCTGATCCAATCAGTCTCTTTGTCACACTGAAGCACCCCCGAAAAGCCCGCTCTTTTGCTAGAAATGTAGCGGGGAACACCCCGTACACGTTGAACGATGAAGTATTGCGATTTATCGGCGCTTCCGACGACAAGGTCTTCAATATGCTGCTGTATTCAATTGGTGTGATCTTGATTGCGCTGATCATGGTCGGTTCTATCTTCTTGATCTATAATTCCTTTACGATTTCGTTGAATGAGCGAATGCATCAATTCGGAATCTTGGCTTCGATCGGGGCAACACCGAAGCAGTTGAGAAATTCAGTTTTGTTCGAAGGACTTTGTATTGGCGCGGTGGGTATTCCTTTAGGGACATTAGTGGGTCTTTTAAGTATCCAGATCGTCATCACGATCGTGGCTAAAAACTTTCGCAACATTCTCTATGCGAATATACCATTAACAGTCACGCTGTCTGTTCCAATTTTATTGGCGGCAGCGGCAGTCAGTCTGATAACCATTCTGATCTCCGCATATATCCCTGCGAAAAAGGCGGCAAGTACGCCAGTAATGGAAAGCATCCGTCAATCCAATGAAGTCAAGATCTCGCCGAAGGATATGAAGATGAACGCCTTTTCTGAACGACTATACGGATTGGAAGGGATGTTGGCTTTAAAAAATTTCAAACGGAATAAGAAACGTTATCGGACGATCGTTTTGTCTCTTGCGCTGAGTGTCATTTTGTTCGTGTCCGCGCGCTCTTTTGCCAGTAATATGCAGGAGTCCTCGAAGCATATGGTGGCACAATCTGATTATGATATTGTTCTGACCAGTTCGGAGCTGCCTGAACAAGAGCTGCTTCACCTGTATAAAAAGCTGCAAAAAGTTGAAGGCGTTACTACTAGTTCGTATCAGGCAATCGGGCAATACAATAGTCGCGTGAAGGCGCAGGATCTTTCTAAAGCCTATCTTAAAGGAAAGGATGCGACATCTGAGGATTCTAAAGAAGTGCCACTGGACATGCAATTTCTAGAGGATCATGCGTATGCGCGTTTTGTTAAAAGTCTGCATTTGCCAATCGCGGATTATACTGGAAGCAATGGCAAGCTGATCGCTGTTGCTAAACAACGCATCGAGGGAGCTGAAGGAGAAGATACCCTTACCGACCTCTTTTCTAAGAAAGAGCTGCCGCTGGCGATCGCACCCCAGATCCAAGGAAAACCTGCTTGGGATCAGTCGCAAACAGTTCCTGTGACTTTTACGGATACGTACCAAGCCGACCCTTTGCCGAAGCAGTCCGTGGACAAGAAGCCCTACGTGTTTATGGTGATCGCTCCATATCAGAGGAGAGCTCAATTTTCGCCAACAGGGGCGGATCAAACGATGGGATTAACCTTCTTATCTGATAACCCTGGACGTTCTGCTACGGAGATGAAAACAATCATCGATCAAGAGGGAATCACCGCAAACTATGATCTGTACAACGTGAGAGAAATCTTTGAGCAAAATCGAAACATGATTTTCGTGGTGAATCTTTTTAGTTCAGTCTTTGTCGTGATGATCGCCTTGATTGCGATCGCCAATGTGTTCAATACGATCTCTACGAATATCAAGCTGCGTCGGCGGGAGCTGGCGATGCTGCGCTCTATTGGAATGGGAGATCGTGATTTCACTAAAATGATGCTTTATGAGTGCGCCTTTTATGGCTGGCGCGCATTGTTATTGGGCGTTCCTGTCGCAAGTCTTCTTTCTTGGGTGATCTATAAGAGCATGTCGAAGGGGGGCGCTGAGATCAGCTTTCAATTTCCGTGGAGTGCCTTAATGGTCAGTATTCTAGGAGTCTTCCTGATCGTGGTGATCACGATGCTTTATGCAGTGAAGAAAATCAAAAAAGAAACGATAATCGAAGCATTGCGGGACGATCTCGCTTAGGCAATCATTAAAAGTGCTGAAACACGAATCAAGTGTATCAGCACTTTTTTTAGGGAATTTCAAAAGCAATCTTTAATCTCTGTTAAAGAATGTGTGTTATTTAAAATTAACCCTTGCGTAATGTTAGGTGCAGGAGCAAAATTAGGTTAACCTAAAATTTAATGCAATGGGATGTGAAAAAAATGTCGATTGAAAAATTGGAGTACTTCTATGTTATTGCAAAATACAACAGCCTTTCTAAAGCCTCGCAGGAATTATTTGTTGGGATCTCATCTTTGAGCTCGGCGCTCAAAAGTCTCGAGAATGAACTGGGCTATGAGTTGTTTACCCGCTATGGCAAGAAGCTGATGCTAAGTGAAGAGGGAAAGGAGATCCTGCCTTTTGTCAAACGAATCATTGAAGAAGCGAGAAAAATCCATTTTCCGCTGTATCAACGGGTGGAACGTCCGACCTTCAAAGTGGGTGTCAGTGAATCGGTCTTCCTATTTGAAGCGGGGGAGTACCCTTGTACAAACGAAGCGTACACCATCACCTACACCCATGCAGCGCCTTTAGCATTGTTGAATCAGTTGAAGCAAAAAGAGGTGGATCTAGTGATCACCAATAGTTTAGTGGATGACCCTCAACTGGAGCGTACGCCCTTGATCCGCTCAAAAATAGTCCTTGCGGCAAATTCTTCAATGATTCCTGCATTAAGCCAAGCAACGCCAGAGTCCTTGGCGAAACTGCCCTTTATTGTATTAAGCGATCATCTAGGTCATCAGCAGCTGACGCAGCGAATGACCGATTATTTTCAAATCGCTCCTGAGTATCTGTATTGTCAGGACAGTTTAGGGATTCATAAGTGGCTGCACCTGCAAAAAGGCGTGTGTGTTATTCATGCGATCGAAAAGGAATGGCTGGCGAACGAATGGGTCCACTTTTTTTCATTGCCTCCTGCCTTGAGTCTGGAGTATTATTTATATAAAAATAAAAGCAATAGCGAGCTTTTTGGCATCGAAGAAGTCGAGGCGCACGTGAAGCAGCTATTCAAGGAGATTGCCCGCAAGGAAAATGACTGTTCAGAGAACGTTTCGTCTTATAAATAGAAAACAGTGTAAAAGCGCCTGATGCCTGCTTTTACACTGTTTTTTAGTTATTGTACAAAGCCGTTTTTAGTTTTGACGGTAGGGAGAGGGCCGGTCTCGGTGTTGCCCGCTGTGCCTATATACGTATTGCCGTTCAAAGAAGTAGATTCTTTGTCTTCGGCGTCCGCGTCTTGTACAGAATAGTCACTTTGATAGAGGTATTCACCATTGGTATGGAAGGGATTTGTTTTTTTATCCCGTGCGTCCTTTTTATCGATCCCGAGACTGACGCGTAATTCATGACTCACATACTCGATACTATCCGGATAAAGTTCCACCATACTGCGTCCTTGATTGCTGAAGGTGCGCCAATCAAAGTCGACTCGTTGTTTTTCATAGCTGTTATAGAGCAGACCGCTTTTCATCAGGTCCATTAGCTGATCCGAGGTGATATCTGTTTGAATATTGTTATCGAAAGAGTCTATGATCTTGGTCAGATTTTTGACGGCTGTTTTAGAGGTCAGCTTTTTCCCCACGGCTTGAATGATCTCCTGCTGACGAAAGCCCCGCATGATGTCGTTGTCGCTATGCCGTTCTCTAGCATAGGAGAGCGCCTTTGTACCATCGACGTGCTGTTTGCCTGCATCAAAATGAATGGAACCGGGGCCGTCTTTTGTCACGCCGTCAAATGCGTGCTGCACATTGATATCGATCCCGTCGATGGCATCAATGAACTGAATAAAGGATAGAAAATTAAACACACAATAGTGATCGATCGGGATTTTCAATAGGTTTTCTACCGTGTTGACTGAAGCCGTCGGACCGTTGATGGTATAGGCGGCTTCTATGCGTTGATTGCCCTGATAGTTTTTTGAGCTGATGGGCACGAAGCTGTCACGCGGCAGGCTGCAAAAGGTGATTTTTTTGGTTTTGTGATTGACGGTAATGACCATCATAGCGTCCGTTCGAGTAGTACCCAGCTTTCTTTCGATCGTGTTATCCAATCCCATGACTAGAAAGGATTCGGTGTCTTTTTTCGTAGTTGTCTGATACTCGTTTTTGATGGGATGGTACCCGTTGTCTAAGGTATTTCTCAAATGCTGATTGACAAATAAGGAATAGGCAGAGACTGAAATGGCGCACATCAATAGAGCCGTGAGGCATAGTAAAACAATTTTTTGCGAGCGTTTCATAATAAGTCGTCCTTTCGTGTAACAAATAAATATAGCAACAAAAAGGATCGTCTTCTGTGCTGCAACAAGAAGGCGATCCTTTACTGTCCTCTCATCGTCTGAGTTTTGGCACTATACAACGTAAAGAAAATTCTTAGCTATGTTTAGAAAAGCCTTAATTCGACAATTCCTGTTTTACACATTGGCGTCTTTCGACGTTTCTGCGCAATAGCCTGTGTTTGTATAGACGCCTCACCTAACAAGGTTATAGGGGCTGTTTACTGAGTATATAATAACGATATGTGTGAAATAAAAATAGCCGATTTATTTTTCTTAATAATATATTTAAAAAGAAAATTGAGATTAATGCATTGTTATATAAGGGAAAAGGCTTTACGGAAAAACCGAAAAGAAAATAAATGGAATAATAAAAAAACGAACTCGGGGTTTTTATCGATTTTAAAATAACGATTTTCGTTTTGAGCGTATGTGCTTGTTTGACTAGAAGAAAAGGGGAGAGAAAAAAATCGCTAGGCAACGGATTTTTTGAAACAGGAAGCTGTATTTATAACAACCATTTAGTTATGCGCGGGCGTTTAGTTGATGTGAGGAAAAAAAGCCCCTTGCTTAAAAAAATGAAGTGCGATATTTTAGGTATGCCTAAAAATATACACAAGGCTTGAAAGAAGGAATTTAGTTGAAGGCTACACATGAAAAGAACTCGGACACCGCTACCCGTAAGCATCATTTAATAGAATACGCCAATGGACCATCGCTTGAAGAAATCAACGGCACGATCACGGTTCCAAAGGATCTTGGTTTTTGGCGAACGCTCTTTGCCTATTCTGGGCCGGGTGCGCTAGTGGCCGTAGGATATATGGACCCAGGAAATTGGTCGACTTCTATCACGGGAGGGCAAAATTTTCAGTACTTATTGATGTCCGTTATTCTCCTCTCAAGTCTGATCGCGATGCTTCTTCAATATATGTCCGCGAAGCTGGGGATCGTTTCCCAGATGGATCTGGCGCAAGCGATCCGCGCCCGAACAAGCAAGACGCTGGGAATCGTTTTGTGGCTATTAACGGAGCTGGCGATCATGGCAACGGACATTGCGGAGGTCATCGGAGGGGCGATCGCACTGTACTTATTGTTCAACATCCCTTTAGTGATCGCCGTGTTTATCACCGTCTTTGACGTTTTGCTGCTGCTATTATTGACAAAGATCGGCTTTCGCAAGATCGAGGCGATCGTTGTGGCACTGATCGTCGTTATTTTCATCATTTTTGCGTACCAGGTCGCATTGTCGAAGCCCGAATGGCGAGCCGTTTTTCAAGGATTGCTTCCTCGTTCGGAGGCGTTCTCTACGTCTCGTTCCGTCGCTGGACAAACACCATTGACTGGTGCCTTGGGAATTATCGGCGCAACGGTCATGCCCCACAACCTTTATTTGCATTCGTCGATCGTTCAAAGTCGGAAAATCAATCATGACGATCAAGAGGACATCGCACGTACGTTGCGTTTTTCAAAATGGGATTCCAACATCCAACTGACGATGGCCTTTTTCATCAATTCTTTGTTGCTGATCATGGGTGTGGCTGTGTTTAAAACTGGCAGCGTAGCCGATCCGTCTTTTTTCGGCTTGTACAAAGCCTTGTCTGATCCATCAGTCATGACAAATAGCCTCTTGGCGCAGGTTGCCAGCTCAGGAATCCTGTCGATCCTCTTCGCCGTCGCCTTGTTGGCTTCTGGACAAAATTCAACGATCACCGGCACACTTACTGGGCAAATCATCATGGAGGGATTTGTTCATATGAGAGTCCCAATCTGGCTTCGACGTTTGATCACGCGGCTTTTGTCTGTCATTCCTGTACTGATCTGTGTATTCATGACCAGCGGGAAAAGTGAGGTGGAGGAGCACATCGCCATCAACAATTTGATGAACAACTCGCAAGTTTTCCTCGCCTTCGCATTGCCGTTCTCGATGCTGCCTTTGCTGATGTTTACCGATAGCCGCGTGGAGATGGGGGAGCGTTTCAAAAATTCGTGGGTAGTAAAATTGTTGGGCTGGCTCTCTGTAATTGGGCTGATTTTCTTGAATATGAAGGGATTGCCTAATCAAATCGAAGGATTTTTCGGCGAAACACCGTCTGCGGGGCAGGTACAGCTTGCGGATACCATCGCCTACGCCATCGTCGTTATTGTTCTCTTGATGCTGGTTTGGACGACGATCGAATTGTACAAAGGAAATAAACGGTACGCGCAACAGCTTAATGCCGTCAAACATGAAGGGAAGAATGAAGATGAATAGTAAGAAAATCATGGTAGGCGTAGATGAGAGTCCTGATGCGCTAAAAGCCTTTCGCTACGCGATTCAAGAAGCGCGGCACGAGATGGCTGAACTGCTGATCGTTTCAATTTTAGAAGAACAAAAGATAAATGTTTATCAGTCTATGGACAAAAACTACTGGGAGAAGGAAATGGAGGCGTTGAAAGAACGTTGTGCTGCCTACAAAAAGGAGGCGCTTGAATATGGCGTGGTTCGTGTCACTGCGCTCGTTGATAAAGGCAATCCGGGGGAGCTGATCGTGAATAAATATATTCCAGCCTACGAACCGGATCTCCTGATTATCGGCGCGAAGTCAACGAGTCGGATTCGAAATTTCTTCGGCAGCCAAGCTGCGTATATGGCAAGATATGCCAAGATATCAACAACGATCATTCGTTGAAACGAAGAATCGTCCGCAAAAAAAGGTTCGTTTATCATTCCTGACAGACGAACCTTTTTCATTACCGCGGATCAATTTCCTTTAAGGCCTTTTCGGGGACTTGGTCGCGGCGGACCTCCTCGTAGGTCTCGATGTGGCTGCCTTTATTGGTCAGCTTCAAATAGCGATCGGTTTTTAATTCAGAGAGTCCATTGAATTGGACCGTCCGCGTTTTGCCGTTTTCATTGGCGGCGATTTGCTGGTAAGAGGCTGTGCCGTATCCATTGACGGATTGTGGTTTGGTTGTTTTTACATAGAGTTCACTTTTAGGAACTAACGGGTTGAGCTGATCCAAGATGCCGGCTACCTCGCTAGATGAATTTTTTGAATAAAGCATTGCTGCAAATAGTAAAATGGCGATGCTGGCAAGAATGCCGAGTAGTTTTTTTATCATAGTTCTCATGATCGTCCTCTCAAATTTGATACTCTTAGCTTATCAAGAAAGACAGGAGCGAAAATCGGGCGGGAGTCCTATCTGCGCCTAACAAAACTGTCACACGTCTATTTTTTAGCATCAAAATCACAAAAAAAAGCCCCGCGATTCTATTGATCGCAGGGCAGGTATTAGTTATTTTTTACGGTTGCGGCGAATCATGACAAATGCGATGATCACTAGAATAAGGACACCAGCGACAGTCAGCCATGTTCGTCTTTCTTCTCCAGTTTTTGGTAAGAAACCGCCTTTGTCTTCTTTTTTATCATTGTCTGAGGAAGCCGGCGTTTTGTTTTCAGCACTTTGAGTGGTTGAGGTAGCTGTGGTGCTTTCAGACGTCGTTGTCGTTTCCGTCGTACTGCTGGTGCCAGCAGCGCCATTTCGCACATCGTCTTTAGCTGAATAACGGCTGATCCACGCGATGATACCAGGGAAGAAGTCGCCATCTGCCGCGATCATTTTTTCTTGGATCGGAGAGATGTAGGTCAACACGTTGGTCAATTCTTGATTACTCATTTGGCGAATCGCCATAAACGAGCTGTTGCTAGGGTAAACGGCTGCTAAATAGGCTTGCAGGCTGTCGATTTGGTCCACCATCTCGATAGCATTTTTGTAGTCACTTGGATTGTAATTTAAGATATTCTCGATCTTGCTCCAAGACAAGGTTTTGTCTTTGTAGAGCGCTTGAAGAATCCGAGCATAGCCGCCAACGTCTAAGCCGTAGGTATCTGTACCGATTCGTTGGCAAAGGGTCATGGCATTCAATAGCTGCTGATCAGTATAGCCGTCGACTTCGCTAGGAGACAGGATGCTTTTCATTGAATCGTCCTTCAGCATCTCACGGATTTTAGCGGGGTCTTGTTCATTGCCCACAGGATCGCTGCTTTTTTTCACACCGGTTTCTTTTTCGATTTGATCGACGGTATCATCCTTTGCTTTCTCAATGTCCTTTACATCGCTGTTATTGCTTGGCGCTGTGCTTGATTCACCGGAAGCGTTCGACTCAACTGTTGCGCTGTCGCTGCTTTGAACGTTTGCAGGTGCTGCTTGTTCAGTCGTTGCAGGGGATTGCTCCGCTGTTGTAGATGTTTCCGTTTCGGCCTTCACGCCTAATGGGAATAAAAGCAATAAGGCTAACGCAAAAAATGTTCTTTTCAAGATGATCTCTCCTTTTCCAACTGGTTCTATAAATGTAAACAAAGTAATACGTTTGTTTCGTAATATTATTGTAACATAAGAAATATATCTGTAAAGAAGAAATGTGAAAAATTTTTCAAAATTATTTTGTGGGGCGATAACCCGCTTTTTTAGCTTCATCAACGGTTTTGAACCAGGCTTTCGGATTCGTCGTTTTGTCATAATATTTACTGCCGGGAAGGTGATAGACACCGCTTTTCGATCCTTTAATCAACCCTTTGCCGTTGCCGTCAACATAGCGTGCCGTCTCAGATTGTGAAGAGGCGCTAGAGGGTTGCGAAGTGTCACTGACGGTGCTCGTTCCATCAGCGTAGTTTAGAGTTACCCCTTTTTGGACGTTAAAAATGTAAACATTGAAGTGCACTTCGGTGCTGTCGACGGATTGTGCCATCATGTGGACCCCTCGAGCCAGAAGCTCGTCTCCACGAAAAATCGGCACGACAGAATAGCGGACGTAATTCTTGCTGCTTTTCTCTAAATAATACTTGATATCCATTTCAAAGCGCAGCATTTCCGGGCTGTTCAATTGGCGTGTGCCGGTAATCAAATTTTTCCAATTCGCATTTTGTCCGGTCAGTTGATAGCCGATCAAGTGTGAACGATTAAAAAGGTATTGCCCGTTGATTTTTTTGTTGTGCCAGCCGGTGGGGGTGACACTGGCGATCTCGCCGCGTTTTTCCGTCGGCATCAGCTTTTTATTAAGCAGAGCTTCCGCGCCGGTTGCCCGATTCAGCCGATCCAGATCCCCATACTTTTCCCATGGTCCCTGTGCAGTGGCAAGGTCTTCTTCAGAAAAAGTCGGTTTGTTTTGGTTGATCTCGATCGTTTGCGTTCCTTCATAATCAAGTGCGGAGAGTTCCTGTTGTGTGGGATTTTCCTGCGCTTGAGAGGGCGCCTGCGTGGTTGCCGGATCGGATTTTTTTGGTTCTGATCCAAGATTCATTGTGCTGTAAACAGCGAAACTAGCTGCCGCGATCACGATCGCAGCAACTAGTTTAGTTTTCTTTGACAAGAGAATTGCTCCTATTCTTTTTTTACTTCATAGCCTCGTTATTCCGGTGCGCCGATGATCTTGATGTATTCATCAGGATTCATGATCTCAAAATGCTTTGCAACGAGCTGATTGCGCTTGTTGCGCCGCCCTTCGATATGGATCATATATTTATTGTCCGGCAGGCGGAACACATAACTAGATAAATAGCGGTCCTTGATCAAGACTTCAGTCTTATTCTCCCCATCGGTCATGATGAGCAAGGACATCATAATAGGCTTTTCTTGCAGTAAAATCGTTTTTTCTAGCAAACCGCGATACTCTTCCAACTAATCACCTCATTTTTTTTTACTTTATGGGTTAATTTTAGCATTTTTACTTAATAAATGCTCTGATAACGAAATGTCAAAGGCCGATCTCGTAAAGGGGCCTCTGAAAGTCCCTAGAACAGTTCCTTTCAAAAAGTTTGAAGCGAACTGTTCTTTTTCTGTTCGTGTATAATACCTTATACTAAATTTAGGAGGAACGCTTATGGATAATCGATTATCAAATTTATATACTTTGCTAGCAAAAAAAGGAACTGAAGTTGAAATCACTCAATTGGCCGAACGATTTCAAGTAAGTACGCGAACGATCTACAACGATATCAATAAGCTTAATGAAACACTCGCTGCGGATTCTCAAGAATTAATTGTTATAGACAAAGGACGCGTGTATGCCACTGTAGAAAGTCCTGTGGCGATTGAAAAATTATTGCTCTTGAACAGTGAGTTTGTTAGTAGCGATAAATCTATTAGAAGAGTACGTATATTAGAATCTATTTTACTTTCAACAGAAATTTTCTGCACGGAAGATTTATTGAAAAAGACACTCATTTCTAAAAATACATTATTAAGTGATTTACAAGCGATTCGAAAAAAACTTAGTGAAAACAACATTGATTTAGAGACGATTCCTTTTCGAGGGTACAGAATCAATGGTGAAGAGCGGAATATTCGTAATTTATTGGCTGCTACGGTTGAAAGAGATCCGTTGTTGTTTGAAACAGAACACTATAAGTTTGAACAGCAGGTATTACTAGATATAGAAGTATTCATAGAAAAAATTTGTCATAAACTAGGGATTCAATTGAGTGATGAGGCCATTCAAAAAGTGATTATTCACTTTTGGATCGCCAAGAAAAGAATGGCTCTAGGAAAAACGCTTGTGTCCATTGCTGAAAAGGAATTATTAACGAGAGAGGAACACGCGCTTCGGGAACACCATAGGGAATTAGATGAGCTGTTCGATCATCAAATCAGTTCTATGGAGCTTAAGTTCTTGGCAAATAAGCTTTCTGAAGCCTCAATTACTAAGCACCAAGAATTATTATCTGACAAATGGGTGACATTCAATTTAGTTGTTGAAACATTCATTACAGCAGTGAGTGATGAACTTCCTGACGTAGATTTTAAAAGCGATCAAAAATTGTATGAAGGGCTGATCAATCATTTACGTCCTGCCTATCAGCGAACCTTATCAAACGAAGCATTGGAAAACCCTATGTATGAGTACGTGTTAGAAAATTACAAAACATTGCACGGAATCATTCGTACACATATTTTCCTGATTGAAAAAATGCTGAAGGTTAAGTTCACAGAGCACGAACTTAGTTTCTTTACGTTATTTTTTGCGGCTTCGATAGAGCGTCAAAAGTTTTATGTACCCCATAAAACAAAAATAGTGATTATCTGCCACGCCGGGATAAGTACCTCAGAGATTCTCAAAAGCAAAATAAAGAATATTTTTAATGTTGATGTAATTGAAACCTTTGGCGAAAAAGAAGGGATCAAATGGCTTGCAAATAATAAGGTTGACCTAGTCATTACTACGATTCCTTTGAAGCTAAAAAGCGTGCCCTTTGTTCATGTAAATCCTTACTTATCAGAGGAAGATATCGGGATCATCAGCGGATTCATCAAGCCCATCTACCATGAAGTCAGTCTAGAAAAATTAATCAGCATGGTGAAAAATTATGTGGAATTGACGCCTCAACAAGTAGAACAGTTATCAGAAGAGTTTGAAACTTATTTGAACCTTAAATCGGAGAAGAAATTGAAAAAGGAGTATCAACCTATGCTTAAAGAAATATTGACAGAGGATCTGATTGATCTTCACTATCTTGCGGAAAATCGTGATACAGCAGTCAGAAGAAGCGGCGAATTGTTAGTAAAAAGTGGTTTGGCAACTGAAAGTTACATTGATGGGATGTTAAAAAATGTTGAAATAAATGGCACGTACATCGTCATCGCCCCAGGAATCGCGATGCCTCACGCTCGTCCCGAAGAAGGGGCTTTAGATGTAGGCTTCAGTATTGTTACTTTGAAAGAGCCGGTCGTATTTGGGCATCCTAAAAACGATCCGGTAAGAATCGTGATTGGTCTATGTGCGGTGGATCATCAAACGCATTTAAAAGCGTTAGCGGAATTGGTAGAGATTTTGTCACACGAAGAAAATGTACAGCGTTTTCTAAACGCAGAAAAACCAGAAGAGATTTTAGCTATGATTAAAGGAGGAAAAAACTCATGATAAAGATTGTAACAGTATGTGGAGCAGGTGTTGGAAGCAGCATGATGATGCGATTGTTTACACAACAAATTTTGGATGCAGAAAAAATTGAGGCGACTGTTGATGCAGCGGATATCGGCTCTGTTGATCCAAATAGTTATGATATTTTGATTACTACATCAGATTTTGCGGACACACTGAGAGAATCAACAGCGACTATCGTACGTATTGACAATATGATGGATAAAGAATATTTAAAAGAGCAATTATTAAAAGCGATTAATGAATAGGAGGTCTGAACATGTCGGTCTTTTTATATTTGGTAAATAATGTATTAAGCCAAGCCGTCTTTATTATTGGGATGGTCGTTATTGTCGGAATGGTCGCTCAGAAGAAATCGTGGGATCAAATTCTACCTAGTACGCTAAAAACAATGATCGGGTTCACCATGATCAATGTCGGCGGGCAAACATTAGGGGTGGCTCTGCTGCCGCTACAGCAAATGATTTCTAAAGTATTCGATATGCAGTCCTTTTCATCCAATATCGGTGCTGCTCAAGCAGAAAGCTTTGCGGATATCGGCACAGAAATGGCGCTGATCTTTGCGTTTGGTTTTTTGATCAACCTGTTGCTGGCACGTTTTACTCGTTTTAAATATGTTCATTTGTCTGCTCATGTGTCCTTTTTCTTTGCAGGCTTGATTGCAGCTTTGCTGAAATTCAATACGAATTTGTCGTTTACTAGCATCGTTGCTGTAGGTGCAGTCCTCTTGGGACTATATATGACTTTGAGTTGTGCTTACGTAGCCGTTTGTATAAAAGGGGTCAAAGGTGGAGAAGGATTTACTTTAGCCCACTCGAGTTCTTTTGGGTTGCTGGTTGCGACTTTACTGGCTAAAGTTTTTGGAAACAAAGAGCATGATTTAGAACAAATGGAAATTCCTAAAAAATTAAACTTTTTAAGAGAGATGACGATTGCCTTAACATTGGTTATGACCGTGTTGTTTTTAGCCGTTAGTCTTTTTGCAACACCTAGCTGGACAATGGAAAATGTTACCGGTGGTCAAGATATTTTTGTCTTTTCTTTATTACGCGGTGTTGAATTTGGTATGTGGATCACGGTTATCATCACAGGTGTAAGGATGATGCTCTCAGAGATCATTCCAGCATTCCACGGAATTGCGAATAAAATCATTCCAAATTCAAAGCCCGGCCTCGATATTCCCTTGCTGTTTCCTAACTATCCAACCTCAGTGATTGTTGGTTTCTTGTGTAGTTTGGTGTCTGGCTTAGTAGGTATGCTGCTTTTAGGGGCTCTAAATTATCCAGTCGTTGTATTCCCAGCGTTGATCCCTACCTTTTTTACAGGGGCAGCAACAGCTATTTTCGGAAATGCCCACGGCGGACGAAGAGGTGCGATCATCGGCTCATTGGCAAATGGCTTTCTCTTGATTTTTGGTCAGGCGTTCTTACTTCCGATGGTGGGCAGTTATGCCCCGATCATGCGCATTCTCAGTGAGACCGATTATACTGTATATGGTCCAATATTGGGTTGGGTACTTCAACTGCTTGGAGGTGCTTAATGAAAAATCTAGTGTTGTATGTGACGTTCGGTTATCCAACAAAACAGAAATTTTTTGAGATTCTAGATACAGTTGAAAAATTTAACGTAGGGTATGTTGAACTAGGGATTCCTGTTTTCGATCCTTATTTAGACGGAACGACGGTCAAAGAATCGCAAGCAAAAGTCCTCTCCGACTTGAGCACTGAAAAAATCGCTTCGATACTGAGTGAGATACGGGAACGCTATTCCTTCAAAATTATTTTAATGACTTACTCTGAAGGTGTTGAACAGTTTAACTTGCGGCGGCTTTCTAAAAATTTGTATGACGCACTTTTATGTGTGGATAAAGTGCTAGATAGAAGAGATTTTTCAGGATTTGTCCATATCTTTAATCACACAATGTCAAAGGCAGAAATAGATTCAAAATTATCTCAAAGTGCTCAATTCATTTATTTAGTTTCTGGAGAAGGAAAAACAGGTGAATTTGCTCATTTGCCAAGTGAGTATACTGAACTACTGCCTTACGTGAAAAAGAATACTGCATTGCCTGTATTCGTCGGCTTTGGAGTAAAAAGTCCAGAGGACATTCTTAGCATTTTGAAAAATGGTGCAGATGGAGCAATCATTGGCTCTGAATTCATCAATCGTTACAATAAAGAGGGCATCACAGGGATAGAAAGCTATCTAAGTGAGATTCAAAAAGCTTATTAGCAGGGACTTACTTCACTATTAGTGAAGTAAGTTTTTTCTTTCTCCTCAAATTTTCTAGTATAATTCTTCTATTAAAGAGCATATTTATCTTTTTAAATTTGTTAAGATAAAAAGAAAAGGGCAGGTGGGTATATGGCATTTTGGAATCCTTGGCGAGGCTGTCGTCGAGTCAGTGAAGGGTGTCGCTACTGCTTTATTCATGAAGGCGACAAAAAAAGAGCGGTTGATACCAGTAAAATCGAAAAGTCCGCGCAATTTGATGCACCGATCAAAAAAACGAAAAATGGGTACAAAATGAAGGGCGGTCAAAATGTCTACGTATGTTTTTCTAGCGATTTCCTAATAGAAGAAGCCGACGCGTGGCGGGGAGAATGTTGGCAGATGATCAAAGAACGACCAGATTTGCAGTTTATTTTTTTGACAAAACGCATCGAGCGCTTTTTATCTGTTGTGCCGGAGGATTGGGGTGACGGGTATGAGAATGTCACGATCGGGGTTTCTGTGGAGAATCAAGCGCGGGCAGATCAGCGATTGGCGCTTTTACAAAAGCTTCCTATCAAACACAAGAATATTATTTGTCAGCCGTTGATCGAAGAGGTGACGATTCAGAAGTATCTAGACGATATAGAATTAGTGATGACAGGCGGCGAATACCATCGCGAGGCGCGTCCGCTGGCGTATGAATGGGTATTGAAGCTGCGGGAAGAAGCAGTAATGCGGGGGATTCCCTTCGAGTTTCGTCAATGCGGCACGCATTTTATAAAGGACGGGCGATCGTATCAACTGAATTATCGGCAATTATTTTCTCAAGCGAAAAAAGCAGAAATCAACTGGTATCCAGAGGAGAAGGCACCCACGAATCGTTAAAAGAAACTCAAAAAAAGCTGCCATCATTGGCAGCATTGACTATAAAAACGGATTATCGTGCCTTTTTGAAGGTGATCAACGTAGCGCCTTTGAGCTGTAACGAGGTAGACATGTAGGAGTAGGTGACAAGCTCCCAGCCTTCTTGTGCTCGTTGATTGATCAAGTTATCCAATTCGAAAAGGTCGCTGTCTTCAGCTTTGTCTGTCGTCCATTTGGTTTTAGTGTATAAAACTTCTGATTTGTATTCGTACATGATACGCTTTTGAAGTTTATTTGTTCTTCCTCATTTTACTATAATTAAAAACTCATTTGCAATGAAACGAGCAGTGATTTCTACTACATTTGTTCACTTTGAAGTCAAAAAAGTTCTTGGAACCCTTAGCGGTGTCCCAAGAACTTTTTTTGCAGGTATTTAATCGTCAAACTCTTCCTCTAATTCCTTTGCTGCAAGAGCGACGCGTTTGTTGCCTTTGTGGAGTTCCACGATCGTCCAGAGAAGCAGGGCCAGAACAGCGGCGATCAAAACATACGCAATCGTATCCGCTGTGGCGATCTCCATGGTTGATGGGCTGTCGCCGAAGAAGCCTTCGACTTGGCTTGGCAGACCAATCAAATTCAAATAGGTCAATCCGATTACGGAAACCCAGCCAAGCAATTGAATGATTCGTTTGTTTTTGAAACGTTCGCCCATTTCCGCCGTGCTATTGGTCATCATTAACAGCGGCAGCATGGAAAATGGCAGGGCAAAGGCCAAGAAAACTTGTGAATTGTTCATGAGGTCATTCAGCGCTTCGTGTTCTTGTACGATCGTGTCACCCCGTGTGAGCATCACACAAATCAATACAGGGATCACCGAGATCAGCCGCGTTACTAAACGGCGCAGCCAAATCGGCATCCGCATGTGAACGAAGCCTTCCATAATAACTTGTCCGGTCAATGTTCCTGTGATCGTCGAATTTTGGCCTGAAGCCAGAAGTGCGACAGCGAACAACGTGGACAATGCACCTGTTTTCGCGACGCTCATCAAGATCCCGTTGCTCATCGTCGCTGGATTTGACAAGGCTTCATACAATCCGAAGAAAGAAGGGTCTTTCACCGTTCCTGTTTTAAAGACAGCCACACCCATGATCAAGAGCAGCGCATTGACTAAAAAGGCCATCGACAGTTGAATATTTGAATCCCAAGTAGTGAAGCGCACAGCACTCGCCACTTCTTCTTCATCGTCATGGTTGACCTGGCGCGTTTGCGAAACAGCTGAGTGCAGGTATAGATTGTGAGGCATCACTGTCGCGCCGATGATTCCAAGGGCGCCAGTCAACGGGGTTTGTCCGCCGATCGCCGGTTCATTGGCGAAGGTGCCGCTAGTCGGAATGAATCCTTTAAAAACTTCTCCCCAGTTTGGATCGGAGAGTGCTACTTGATAAATAAAGACGAAGAGAATCACGAAGATCAAGCAGACGACGATGGCTTCGATTTTTCGGAAACCGACTTTTGTCAGCAGCAGCAATAAAAAGACATCGAATACTGTAATAAAGACCGCGATGACCAGTGGAATATCAAACAGTAAATACAACGCGATGGCTGCCCCGATGACTTCCGCGATGTCTGTTGCCATGATGGCTAATTCCGTCAAGATCCAAAGGACGATCCCCAAGGCTTTGCTTGTCCTCGCGCGGATGGCTTGTGCCAAGTCCATTTGAGTGACGATCCCTAATTTTGCGGCCATGTATTGCAGCAGCATGGCAACTAAGCTGGATAGCAAGATGACAGACATCAATAGGTATTGGAAATTTTGTCCCCCAGTAATAGAGGTCGACCAGTTTCCTGGGTCCATATAGCCGACAGCGACGAGTGCTCCCGGTCCAGAATAGGCGAGGAGGGTTCGCCAAAAGCTTTTTCCTTTTGGTACTTTGATCGTACCGTTGACTTCCTCTAGGGAAAGTCCGTTTGTATGTTCTAAAATGGGACGTTTATTCTTACTCAAGAAGCTCCCACCTTTCTATAAACTTTTCTACGTTGCAATCATACACCCAAAATCAGGAAATGAAAAGAAAAAAATTCGGTATACCTAAAATTTTTCGAGAGCATATTTCTTTGTCATGAATTCCTTTTATTTTACACTAAAAGGAAGAAAAAGAGGTGGAATGATGACAGCGTGGCATACACAGCTCGATGGGACTTGGGAGATCAAAGGAACGACATTTCCCATGTGGCTGTCTGAAAAGCGAAAACGTCCGCGGATTACCTATAAGCGGATAGAAAAAAACACAATAGAATTACTGGATTTGGTGGAATATGAGGCAAAGGACAAAACGAAGCAGATCAAAGGGATCGACCGCTTGAAAGATGGGCGATTTGTCTGGCGCGGATTAGGCCTCTTGAAGGTGTTGACGAGTCAATGGCAGGTCGTGACGATGAAGGGGGACGTTTTAGTGATTCGTTTTGAGAAGTCTTTGGTTACTCCCGCCGGTATTGATATTTTAGTGAAAAGCGGGGCAGAGGTTCCAAAATTACGTGAACGAGTGGAAAATTACCCTGAAAGCTTCGGCTTAAGTGACGAAGAAAAGGAAACACTTCAGTGGCTTTAAAACGCGTGTAGAAAGTAAAAACAGAAAATACTTTACAAACGCAAAGTAAAACGGCGAATTTCTTTTCATTAGGAAAGAAATTCGCCGTTTGGCTTTCTTTTTGGTTATTGACTGATCTCGATCACGCGATCGGTCCAGTCTTGATAGAAGCCTTCTTCGTGGGAAACCACGATGACTGTACCAGCGAAATTCGCCAAGCTTTCACGCAAGCTGTCTTTTGTCGCTTGGTCGATGTGGTTTGTCGGTTCATCGAGAATCAAGAGGTTGCCTTTTTGCATAGTCATTTGACACAACTTGACTTTCGTTTGCTCGCCACCACTAAGTGTGCTGAGAGGTTCCTGTGCCAATTGGTTTGGCAGACCTGCTTTTGCTAAATGCTTCCGCAATTCTTTGACCGTTTCTTTCGGGAAATGATCGCTTAGGTATTGCAGCGGTGTTTGGTATGGGTTTTCCCATTGAAGATCCTGTTCAAAATAATTGACCTTTGTATTCGCTGGAAAATGGAATTCCCCGTCGAGTTTCGGGATCGCGCCAATCAGAGTTTTTAATAGCGTCGATTTCCCGATGCCGTTAAAGCCGCGAATCGCGACTTTTTCGCCGTAACGCAGGGTAACGTTGATCGGTGGCAGCAGCGGTCGTTGATAACCAATCTCTAAATCGGTCGTTTCAAGTGCTAATGTCGTTACGATCGGCGCATAAGGAAACTCGAAGTGTGCAATGGCATTTGAAGAAGGCGGCGTTAACCGTTCGACCTTGTCTAATTGCTTTTGCCGACTTTTCGCCATCGTTGAACGAGAACCCGCCTTGTATTTGCGGATGTAGGCTTCAGTTTTCTCGATTTGTTTCTTTTGTGACGCATATTGCTTCATATAAGTTTCTTGGAATTGTTCCTTTTGCTTTAATGCCTTCGTCAAGTTCCCTGTGTACTTGGTCAGCTTGCCGAATTCGATATCCGCGATGTGGGTCGTGATTTGATTTAAAAAGTCCCGGTCATGTGAAATAACCACAAACGTGCCTTCAAATTCCTGTAAAAACTGACTCAACCACGCCACGTGTTCATCATCTAAATGGTTTGTCGGCTCATCCAAAATAAGAACGTCTGGTTTTTCCAGCAATAATTTTGCCAAGATCAGCTTCGACCGTTGCCCACCACTCAAATCTTCCAGCGGCGTGTCCATGCCTAAAACATCCAAGCCCAAGCCGCTGCTCATTTCAGCGATCAAGGTGTCGATCTGATAGAAATCGCCTTGGTCCAATTCGGTTTGAAGCTTGCCGGCTTTTTCCAGCAGCTTGTCCTCCATGGATTCGCCGTACTCCATGTAAAGCTCACCGATTCTGGCTTCTTTGGCAAAGTCTGCCGCATACGCCGTTTTAAGAAAATCCTTGATCGACAGCGTCGGATCGACTTCCACATACTGATCCAAATAACCGACATGGATATTTTTTTGCCAAGCAATGGTGCCTTCATCCGGTAACTGTTCTCCGGTAATTATTTTGATCAAGGTACTTTTTCCCGCACCGTTTTGTCCGATCAGGCCAAGATGTTCCCCTTTATTCAAATGTAATTCTAAATCCTCATACAGGATCTTGTCGCCAAATTGTTGGGCGATCCCTGTTAAATCTAAGATACTCATGTTTCTCCTACTTTCTTACTCAAATTCCCATCATCTAATAAAAGGAGCAGATAGTCAAGAAAAAAAGAGCCCTTTTTCAGGACTCTACCACTTTTTAAAGCTGCGCAGAAAAGAGGTAAACAATGATGTCCGAAAGAACATCGATCATTTGTCCAAAAGTTCCCACTGCCCAACTGATCATGCTGTTAAAGCATTCCATCAATAGATTTATCATTCAATCTCCCTCTTACTGAAACAAACTAGAAATCCAGCCAATTGGATAAAGGGACAGATGCAAGGTCACATGGGCCAACAAATAACTCACAGCGAAGAATGGAAATAACAATTTTTTCATAATTTTCAACCTCCGTAATTTTTTCGTTGCCTTAGTATAGCTTGGAAGAGGGGCAAAGAGACATGGATTCCCCTTATGGTAAACGAACAATTATGTAAGATGACGACACAAAAACGCCTCTGCTTTCGATTTACAAGCAGAGGCGTTTAACTATAGGCTTCATTCATTGAGAGATGCGCTCCTTAAGCAGATTTTTTTAAGTCGTAGATCGCTTGTTCAATGGTGATTCCAGTTCCTTGTTGTCCAGTGAGGGTAGAGTAAACGATAAAGATGTTCTCTTTTAAATCAAATGTCACACGGTACGGTTTTTCTTGGTCAAAAAAAGTCATGTTTTTTCCTCCTTTCTTTTAATAACAAAGTTACAAATAAAAGTATAACACATTAGAAGATAATAATAAAACGATTTTGTATTCATAAAAAATTTTTAATTATTTAAAATTTGGTGTGTGGAATGCTTGGTATAATAAAAGAAAGAACTTTTTTTGGAGGAAACGATGAGAAAGAAAATTATAGAACAGTTTGTGGAGGCGATCAATCACCAACAGGTGCCGGACATTATTGTTCTGATGGCGGAGGATTTTCAATTTATTGACACGTATGGGAATCGTGAAGCTAAGGAAGACATGGTGTCTGGGTGGTCAGGGTATTTTGCTTGGTTTCCTGATTACTTGATTGAGGTAGAAGACTATGTAGAAAATGACAGCTTCGCGGTGATCCTTGGTCGAGCAAGCGGGTCCTATTTAGGGCAGTCAGAACGACATTGGGCATTTCCAGCAGCATGGAAAGTCGTCGTGGAAAAAGAACAGATACTGACGTGGCAAGTTTTTTGCGATTCAAAAAAACAGTTAGATTCGATGCAGGAACATGATTCTACAAATCATAGAGTGTGAGAACGCAGGATTCTACAACGAATAGGTAGCTTCTATCGTTGATTCTTTTATGATAAAAGGAGAAAGGGGTTTGGCAATTGGACATTGGAGAACAAATCAAAGAACATCGCAAACACGGTGGATGGACACAAAAGGAGCTGGCTGAGCGGCTCAATGTTTCTGACAAGACGATCTCAAGTTGGGAAACGGGGCGAACGTATCCCGAACTGACCTTACTGGTAGAGCTGAGTGAACTCTTCAACGTGTCATTGGATAGTTTATTGAGGGGAGATGTGAAAGTCGTAAAAAAGATTGATAAGGATATTCGGCTAAAAAAAGTATATAGGACTATTCTCATTGGGATGATTCTTGCCTTATTCGGAGGAATAATCTTTTTGACACAGTATCAAAATCAAAATCAGTGGGTGGATCGGTTGAATCCGTTTATGAAGATGAACATCGGGTATGCGACACTGCCAACTTCCGTAACTTATAATGGCGGAAAAAAATATCGAGAAGATGGAAAAGTGCCACAATTTCCCGATCCTTACAAGAACATTTGGGTTGCAGATGACCCTTTTGGTGAAGGAATGCTTCTAGATTTTCAAGGAGGGCAAGCGCCAGAGGGAAAAAATTATGCATTGGTCCAGCATAAGGGGACCTATGTGAAGAGAATCTCGTTTATTTCTTGGAAATCCATCCCAGGAGTGTATCGCGACATCATGAGTGAGGAATACTATGAAGTTCCATCGATGAAAGAGTAAAAGAGCGGCTAACAATCAAAGTGTTAGCCGCTCTTTTATAAGCTTTCGCCCCTGCCAAGGACATTTAGTATAGCATTAAATCGGCTGATTGTGAAAAATCATCTGCATCGCCCGGCGTAGAGCAAAGAACACAAGGCTGACGATCAGAATAGTAGAAAAGATATTGATCACGGTCGCAGGCATCGTGGCGATCGCCGCAAAGAAAGCGGGCTTTAACTGGGCACCAGCGATCAGCCCCATGACGGTCGCTTTTATCACAGACATGATAAATTTTGCGATTCCTGCTGAGATACCAATAAGGATGATTTGATAGACATGGGTCGGTTTCTTTTTAAATAGAAGAAACACGACATAAGCGGCAGCACCTACGACAAAGCTCTCGATCAGAAAATAGGGTGCTTCGGTGGCAAAGCCGTTTAAAATATCAAAAATAAAAAAGCCGATCCCGCCTGCCAGCGAGCCTTGCCAGTACCCAATCAAGAGTACCCCCAACAGTACGACCGCATTTCCGAAATGGATAAAGGCGCCTGTGGGCAAAGGAATCTTGATCATGGTCCCTATAAAGGTCAATGCCGCAAATAATGCGATCAATACGAGGTTTTGAATGCGTTTGTCAGTCTTCATCAGTAAGCTCCAATCGTTTTTCTCCGTGGGTGTACGCGCCATGCCCTACATGACCGACATACGGATTGATTTTTTCTCCCATAGCAATCGCCGCCTGAACGAAATCAATCGCCAGCTTGATAGCTTGTTCGATGGGATAGTTTTTCGCGATCGCAGCTGTGATCGCTGCCGCGAAGGTACATCCGGCGCCATGATTGTAAGGTGTATCGATGACGGGATGAGGATATCGGTGGATCGTTTTTCCATCGAAATGAAGATCGACAGTTTCTTTTGCATCTAATCGAGCCCCGCCTTTGATTACCACGTTGGGCACACCAAGCAGGGCGATTTTTTTGGCAGCCTGCACCATCTGAGCTTCAGAGGTTAGTTCTCCCATTTCGGATAAGATGCCTGCTTCTCTCAAGTTCGGAGTAGTAATGAGGGCATGCGGCAGTAATGTTTCCTTTAAAGCTTGGACTTGATCGTTTTTGATAAAATCCTGCGTCCCTTTGCCGCCGATGACCGGATCAACGAGAAGCGGCCGATCTTTAGGAATCTTCTCACTGACGAGGGCGATGATTTCTTTAGAGGGTAAAAGCCCCGTTTTGATCGCATCGATCGGACCTGCGAAGACCGAGGCGATCTGTTTCTGAATCAGCTCGAGCGGGAGGGCATGCAACTGATGGGTCCCGTTTGCTGGATCAAGGGTGACGATCGAAGTGATCGCTGCTAATCCAAAGGTGCCGAATTCTTCAAAGGTTTTTAAATCTGCTTCGAGTCCGCCTCCGCCTGTGGCGTCGGACCCTGCAATTGTTGCAACTTTTTTCATAGAGAAACGCTCCATTTGTTTTTTTATAGCATATCTTTTTACGGATTCACTGAAAACAGCCAATTGGATTTGTTTTGACTCAGCCAATTGGCGACTGTACTTAGTAGAGTGTACCACTAGTCAGAAAAAATAGAAAAACATCTCCTTCAAAAAAACCTCGAGCACAGGGCTCAAGGTTTGTGAAGGTTATTTTGTTTTCATCCATTGGTCGCGGATCGTATCTGTCAATCGAATGATCCGTTTACCGACTTCTGGGTATTGATTGGTGGCTAAATTCGCTAAGGACACCCGTACCGCCCATTCGCTGCTTCCGAAGGCGTTAGCTTTCAGCAGCATCAATTGTTCTTTTTCCGCTAAGGAAGTCAAAACTTTGGTCACGGTCCATTTGTTTTTCAAGTAATCCGCGAAGTCATTGCCGTAACGTTTACGAGACCAATCTTCGTAGTTGATCTCACAGTAATAGGCCGTGTCTAGATCTTCTAAGGGTTCTTGCAACCCAAGAGTGCTGAAGAGTAGTTTTTCTCGTTGGCGGCAAATATCCATAACTTCCGCTTTGTAGGCTTTTCCTTCATCTAGCAAGCTGTATAAACTGAACATCACCATCATGACTTGCTGTGGTGCGGATAGTCCCGAAGCGTGGTTCAATGCGACGTCCCGACTATCGGCAACGATCCGATCAATAAAAGTGATCGTCGTTGGATCAGCGGTAAGGGAAGCATATCGTGCATTCAATCGGTCGATTTGTTCTTGCGGCAAGTTCGCGATCAATTCATCAAATAAATTATGTTTGGCGACAGCGATGGTTCCGACACGCCAGCCGGTCGCACCAAAATATTTTGAATACGAATAGATGCAGGCGGTGTTGTAAGGAATCTCAGAAAAGAGCGACGTGAAGACAGGAACGAATGTCCCATACACATCATCCGTCAAGATCATCAATTCTGGATTGTCTGTTGCAACGATGTCCTTCAATAGATCAATCGTTGGTTGCGCCAACGCATTCGCAGTTGGGTTGCTTGGGTTCACGACAAAGACGGCTTTGATGTCTGAATCCCGCAGCTTGTTGATTTCTTCGTCCGGGTATTGATAGGTCATTTTGCCGTCGACCATTGTTTGTTTTGCTTGGACCTTGACGATCTCAAAGGCATACTTCGGCAATTCTGGAATTTCCAAGTAAGGCGCGAAAGTCGGCAGCATCAACGCGATTTTGTCTCCATGATTCAACAGGAAATTATTGAATAGGGTATCAAAGATGTAGCAGATGCCTGCGGTTCCGCCTTCGACTGCAAAAATATCGAAGGGGATCGTGCTGTCAGAAAACAGCTCCTGATTCAAATAGGCTTTGATGGGTCCTTCGCAGGCGGTCAAACACCGTACGGGGTTCGGATAATTATCGCCGATGATATGATCCAGCATCTCCGTCAACCATTCTTCCTTTGGCATGCCAAGGTAGTTGTTGTCAGAGAACCAAATCTTTTTCAAGAAGTCGGCGCCTTTTCCAGGATGAGCTTCCAGAAAATCAGCGAAACGCTGGCTGCGGCCCGCATCTGTTTGGATCATTCCAGCAGTCAATTCGCCCGTGCCGTACAACGTTTCTTGTGTCGCAAATTGTCCAAGTAAAAAGAACGCTTCTCGAGGAGTAGGGGCTGTCCAGTTGGGATTCCCGCGTCCGGCATTCAGAAGATTAGTAACATGTTTATTTTCATGAATCTTTTGTTCCAAAAAGAGACTTAATTCAAAGGGGCTTAGTTCTTCTAAGGCTTGTTCAGTAAGTGTGGTCACAAATACGACTCCTTCTACGCTATAGTTTGACTCCATAGTAACGAGAATAATTTTTAATACAGCGTAAATACGCTTAGAGTTCATGAGAAAATTTCTGTTAAAACACAAAGAAATAAAGGGTGTTTTCTTTCATAAACTGCTGAGAAGTATGTGGCTGTAAGAAGGGGATCGCTTACAGAACTCTTAGAATGAGGTGTTTAAGGAATTCTTATAATAGAAGATATCAGACTTTCGACCCATGAAAATAATATAAAAATGAGGCATACTATATCCATAAGCTACCCATCCTATAAATGAATGGACTAAAACGATAGATAGTTGTAGTAAAGGAGGAACTTTAAATGGATCAATTGATAGCTATTGCGTTTATCGCGTTGCTGGTTTTCTTTGTCGTCAAGGTTGGATCAGTTTTATGGCGTATCGCCGGCGTGCTGTTTTTGCTATTTATTATTTATGTGTATAAAGATCAAATGATTGCGCAAGCGCAAAATTTTGTCGCGAATCCGAATTTCGGCGGGTTATGGCAAAGCGTGTCAGGTTTATTCGGAGACTTATTCGATAAGGTCGCAGGCTTCGTCGGAACCGTGATCGAGTAGCAGCTAGAAGTTCTCCTTTTCGAGAGCTTCTTTTTTTACATATGGTTGAGAAAATGGGTGTAATGAACGGAATCAGGACAGCAACGACCATTTTCAAAGTACGATCAGGATACAGAGATAAAAAAATCGGCAACAGACAGGAGAATTGACTGTCTGTTGCCGATTTTTATTGTCGTGTGTTATTCGCCAGATACTTCTCGGTCCGCCGATAACTTGCCAAGACGTCTCTTGGGATATCCACGTGGGTAATAAAACCTGTTCCTTTTGGTCCGTAGCCCCGTTCATCGTCGTTCAGCCGCCGAATCTCTCCTAGGACAAGGGATAAAAAGTATTCCTTGTCCCACCAAGTGTCCATCGCCGAATTTAAAAAGTGAGGCGCTGTATCCATCGCGATCAGTACAGGCTGCTCAAAAATGAGAGGCTGAATCGCGGACAAGGGCAGTCGCCATTCTTTTGCAAAGGTCACGTGGGTCCGCTTTTGGAGTAACGGGTCTTGAACGAGCCAAAAATTTTTCGGCGGGTCCTCTGGGAAGATCTCGTGAGAAAAACGGGCGTTTTCACCAGTGTTTGTTGATTGTTTTTCCAACAACATCGTGAGGGGACGTTTGCAGTAAAAGGAAAAAATTTCCTGCGTGATCTCCGCCTCTGAGAGCGTGTCCCATTCCTCACGAACAAGGGCAGGGTATTGCTTTTTACAATTCGCGATCAGCGGCCCCGTGCCGTGACCGACACCACCGACGAAAAGGACACGCTGAATCTCCGTTTCTTCTTCGCAAAAGCGGGCTGTAGAAACGATCAAATCAGGCAGGCTGTTCCCCGCGAGTATTAATGTATCCGAGTGAAAGGTTGGGTTCTTCGGACTCGTAGTAAGACAATCCACCAACACAGCTAAATCAAGCATCGTGTCCTCCTTAAACAGGTATCAAAAATTCCTTCTATATATAGTAGCAAACTTTCAGGCAGAAAAAAACTGCTGGTACGAAACCAGCAGAGAAGAATCAAAATAAGTACCGGATAAAAAAGAAAATACATAAGAGAAAGAGGACGACAGATAGTGTTAACCAAGACTTTTGTTTGATCCAAAGAAATTTCCCGTAACAAAATGCAGCGGCAGCACCCGTAAAGAGACTGATCAGATCCATGTATTCGCCATGCTCGACTACGCGAGCAAGCATCAGGATGCTGAAAAGTATCAAACTAAAAATTCCTGAAGTAGCTAGTGCTAGATCAGTACTGGTTTGTTTGCGATCTTTTTCCATGTGATGCCCTCCATTCAAATAGATTTGTTGGTTGAACTAATTTTTTACTTAATTACGAGTTAATTCCTTCTATAATTTAAGTTTTCAATCTCCTTATATAAAGGGAAAACCGTTCAATATAAGTTTTGGTAGTTGTTTTCATTATAAATGAATCCGATTACAATGTCACGCTGTAAAGAACTTACTATTTAATAAAATAGTTATTTTTTGGGATCGTTCCTCTTTTTGGTCTCATTCACTGAATAGTAGTGTATACTAGATGGGAACATTTGAAGAAGGACGATTGAATAGGAGTGAAGAGGTGTGACAGAATTTTATTTTGTCCGACATGGGAAAACAGAGATCAATGCGGAAGGGCGTTTCAATGGTGGGACAGTCGACTCCCCGCTGATTGCTTCTGGTGTAGAAGCGACAAAACGAATGGCGCAGCATTTGAAAAACGTGCGCTTTGACCGTGCGCTGTCTTCTCCCCAAATGCGGGCACAAACGACGGCGAAGATTATTTTAGCGGCGAATGATTCCCCGGTAGAGCTGACAGTCGTAGAAGGTCTGCGGGAAATGCGGTTAGGAGATTGGGATGGTGAGAAGATCGATCGAATCACGGCGACCTATCCAGAGGATTTGAAAAATTATCGGACACGTCCAGATTTGTTTGATGCGCAAAAATTCCATGGGGAAACCTATGAGCAGTTGATCGCTCGCAGTACGGCCGTCATTCACGAAGCGGCGAAGGCCTATCCAGAGGAAAAATTATTGGTCGTCAGTCATGGAATCTTATTGATGGCACTGCTAAATACGTTAAAGGGTGCGCCACTTGCTAAAATTCGGGAAAGCGGCATCGTTGATAATTCAAGCTTGACGCGTATGACGTATTCGGAGGCAGGCGTGCATTTCGATGCGTGGGGACAAACCTTCTAAAAAGTAAAATGAGTAATAATGAAGAAATGTCCGCCCATTTTTGATCATGTAAATAAAAAGGGATGTTTTACGAAAGATAATAAACTTTTTTATATCCTTCAAAAAGAACGAAGGAATATTTTGAAAGTGTAATCCAGAAAAATCATGTGACGATTATAGTTATTTTTGGAACGATATATTTCATTTGTGTGACAAAAAATGCTATTTTTGTTTTCGGTAAATAGCGGTCGAATCGCTTAATTTTTGCTTATAAATGATCAATTAAGAGAAAATTAATATTCGGTGCTTCTCCTTTTCTAAGAATCAACCGTCAACAACTTATAAATAACTTTTAAAAAACTCTTTGATGTGTTCATTCAAAGTGTTTTTTTATTTTACGAGCAAAGGGTCTTTTAAGAGATAAAAGAACGTTTTTATGTTTTAAGAGAGCCTCCTTTTGAGGCTTAGAAGCCACAAAAAAGCCCTTCGCCGAATAGCAGGAAGGGCTCTCATTTTATTCTAATGAATGGATCTGTCGGCTAATTTGCTATCAGATCTTTTCGTTTTGGACGGTAGGTCATCTCGATCATTGTTTCCTGATCCTCTAGTGGCACCGAAGCGTCTGTCAAAAAGTATTCGTAGCTTCGGAAGGTAAAGATGCCGTTCTCTTGCTTGATCGCGTCGATCAGACCTTCATAAGAGTCCGCCAAATCTTCATAATCGCCAACGTACAAGGTGCGTACGGCTTGATAGCTTGGCAGCTCGTAACTTTGAAATTTTTCTGTTGAAGGGATTTCTTTGTTAATGGGAAAGCCGATCTCGATACTCAAGAGTTCATCTCGCGGCTGCCCTTTATCGTCTAAGTTCAAATAGGAAACAAACGGTGTTCCTACGAGCTCAGCGTCGTTTTTTTGAATGTATTCTAATAGTTCGACAAAAGAGGTTCCGATGAAATTTGGAATGTGCTCACGTGAGAGGTGAGTGGACATCGAAACGATTATTTGCGCAGGTTTGGTGATCTTCTCAATTTGCATGGTTCTCCCCCGTTTCATAAACGCCTACGCTGATTGTAACAAGGAATGAAATCGAATACAAATGGGAACCCCTTCTAATCCCCCTCAAAAGCCTGTACCTGCCCGTGTTTATTCAAGTAATTGAAGAAGAGAGGGAAGAGATCGACATCTGATTTATCTAGTCGATCCTTGGCTTCAAGCCGCTGCCAAGTATTCGCAGAAACGGCTTTTTCCATACGCTTTTTGGCTTGCTCGAAGGTAGGCTCTCGCCGATAAACGACACGAGTCAACAGCTCGCCTTTTGCGTATAAGTAACAATAGTAGTGTCCATCCTCAGGCAAGATCCCTACGAAGGTCTTGTTTTGCATGATCTGGATCAATTGTTTGTTGCGGCGTAAGAAGCGCTGGACGGTCAAGTAATTGTTCCACCATTGATGCGAGGATTCGTAATCGTGTCGCGCACTCGCTGCCTGGACTCGCTCATCGATTCGTGTCAATAACGCCGTGGATTGCCCTAAAAGGGTTTCCTTGATTTCTTGGATGCGCAAGTCAAATTCTGCGTCAGGACTGATCTCACGATAATCCTTGACGATTCCTGCCACGTACTTCAAGGGGCCATCGAGGCGGTAAACACTGTTGATGATCTGCTTTAATTCTTGAATTTTGCTTTCTTTGAAAAATGGACCGATCACTAAACCTTTATCGGACCATTCATTCAACACCTTTAAGTAGGGTGTCTGGTCAGTAAATTGAAAATAGCCATAGCTTTCGTAATGATTCATCACACGATTGTATCGAGGACGTATCTGATGAATCAAATGGCATTCTAATAAGAGAGCGTCGAATTCTGTATCGGTCAATTCGACCTCCACATCGTCGATCCAGCGAACCATTTCTTGCACTTTTCTAGAATGCTGGCTGTTTTTAATAAAGTAAGAACTCACACGTTGTTTTAAATTTTTTGCCTTTCCGACGTAGATAATTTTCCCTTGCGTGTTTTTCATCTTGTAAATTCCAGGTGTTTTCGGCAGGCTTCTGATTTTTTCTTTTAGCAATTGATCACCTCGTTTGTTCGAATGGACAAAAAAGATTTCTAAACGACTTTTAAAAAGGTGGTTGTGGAATCTTTTTTTTAACTATTCGGAAAATAATTGAAAAATAGGGCATTTTGGTCTAAATCCGTAAAAAATAATCTAAAATATCAAAAAATAGGAATCGTTAACAATGACCGCCCATTTCTATTGTGTTATAATTAATTACGTTAAGAAAGCAATGAGAGAGAGAAACGGAGAGATGTTAAATGTCAAATAAAGTTTTAACGAGACGTGAACGACGTCAGCAAAAACGACAGAAGACCACTAACTATCGCTATCTTAAAAAGGGGTCTGCTGTCGTAGGTACAGCATTAGTGACGGTTTCGGTAGCGGCACCATTACTAAATACGCATAAAGTTGAAGCCGTTGAAGGAAAAACGACAGCCACTACGTCAAATGTTGATCAAAAAGCGTTTATAAATGAAATTTCTAGTCAAATCAAACCGTTAGCAGAAAAGCATGACCTTTATGCTTCGATCATGATCGCGCAAGCCATTGTAGAAAGTGACTGGGGAAACAACGAATACGCACAGGCACCTTATTACAATCTATTTGGTTTAGAAGGTCAATATCAAGGCCAGTCAGCAATGCTAGACAAAAAGGATTCTGGAAACGGTCAAACCGAAAAGAAAGAATTAAAAAAATACGGTTCATATAAAGAAGCGATCCAAGATTACATCGAGATCATCAAAACAACTTCTCGCGACGGCAACGAAAACTACTTCAGCGGAACTTGGCGCAGCAATGCGAAAGATTACCAAGCTGCAGCAGCAGCGTTAGCCGGACGCTTAAACGAAGATCAAGGCTATGTTCAAAAATTGGTTTCAACGATTCAAGAGCACGACTTGACTAGCTATGATGCTACTCAACCTGTGACACCGCCAGTTGCACAACCGGCACCAGCAGAACAAGCGGCAACAGCGGCACCAGAACAACCAAAAGAATATACGGTTCAATCTGGCGATACAGTTAATTCTATCACGGATCAATTCGGAATCGGTGTAAAAGAGTTTACGGATTGGAACAAGATCGATGACAGCACGATTTATGCTGGACAATCTGTGATCGTTGGAAATGGCGCAGTCACACAAGACGCTGCACCTGCACCGCAAGCAGCACCTGTGGAAACTGCACCGGTTGAAAATGCAACACCGCAAGCACCAGCAGCGGAACAACCAGTAGTCAACACTACTGCTTCAACAGATGTTTCAACATTGGCATCAACATCAGATATCGCTCAACCGCAACCAACTTCAGATGCACCTGCTCCAGCAGAGCAAGCACCGGCAGTGAAGCAAGATCAGCCAGCGCCAGCACCTGAAAAACAAGCGGTTCAGAATGATCAAGCCGCACAACAACAACAGCAAGAACAAGCTGCGCAACAAGCCGCTCAACAACAACAAGAGCAGGCAGCACAACAGCAAGCGGCGCAACAACAACAAGAACAAGCGGCTCAGCAACAAGCGGCACAGCAACAACAAGAACAGGCTGCACAGCAACAAGCTGCACAGCAACAAGCTGCGCAACAACAACAAGATCAAGCCGCACAACAACAACAATCAACTGATGCTACACGTGGTCAGCAAGTTGTGAACGAAGCGGAGAAATATATCGGCACACCTTACGTATGGGGTGGAAAAGACACCAGCGGCTTTGACTGCTCAGGTCTTACTCAATATGTATACAAACAAGTAACTGGAAAAGACATTGGTGTTTGGACTGTGGCCCAAGAATCATCAGGTACACAAATTTCAGTTGACCAAGCGCAACAAGGGGATCTATTATTCTGGGGCGACAAAGGATCAAGCTACCATGTAGCGATCTCAGCCGGAGGCGACCAATACATTCACGCACCACAACCAGGTGAAAACGTGAAATACGGTTCGACTCAATACTATTCACCAGACTTTGGTGTCCGCGTATACTAAACTAAAAGAACTAAGGATATCCAAGAAAACTCGTGCAGACGGTGTTTACTTGGATATTTTTTTGTCGTTTAATAGAAACAACAGTGTTTATAGTAAAAAGAAATAGCGATAGAAATGAGTGATAGCTATGAGAAGAAAACAATTAGAAACAGAGCGGCTTTATTTTTCCTTTTGGTCAGAAGAGGATAGTCAATGGGCGGAAAAACTTTGGGGGAATCCCAATGTGACGAAATTTATAGCGCAGAAGGGGAACCTGTCGAAAGAGCAAGTCGCTCAGCGCTTGCAGCTGGAGATCGATAGTCAGGCGACTGCCGGGTTTCAATATTGGCCGATTTTTCTAAAGGATGGCGAAAAATTCGTCGGCTGCTGCGGGCTCCATGCCTACGATTTAGAGAATCATGTCGCTGAACTCGGCTTTCACTTAGTCCCTGATGCATGGGGAAAAGGCCTTGCAAAGGAAGCGGCAGCAGCGGTCATTGATTATGCAAGGTCAAGCACCGACTTGACCGCACTATTCGCCGGCCACCATCCAGAAAATCAAGGGTCCGCCAAGGTGCTGAGTAAACTCGGCTTCCAATTTCAAGGCAACCAGTATTATGAACCCACTGGACTAGATCATCCTTCATATTTGTTGAAATTCTAAGGGAACAAGGAAAAGGCAGCTTATCGATTCAAAAAGCCTCGAATCATTTTTCTGATTGACACGTACATTTCTGAAAATAAACAGGGGGAGTTTATTAATTTTGCGCATATTTTGGTATAATTAAGCAAATGAAGCGGATACAAAAAGAAAAATAATGATTTGGGGTGGAGAATATGGCGAATCGAGCGCCGCAATGGCGGTCCTTTCTTGCGAATTTCGGCATGCGATCGAAGAAAGCTGCCGCTGATGTCGTCCTACATGAGCTGGTGGTCTCATTCAAAGCGGTCCCTGCGCCGAACATTCTTCAGCATGTCAAAATAAAAGAAGCAGCCCAGTGGGAAGTGTATGGCAGCGATGTTTTCAGAGGGAAGACGACGTTGAAAAAAGAAGAGATGAAGCGTCTTTTAGTCGATGAATTGTGTCTCAAAGATGATCAGGTGTATGTGGTGGAAGCCAACGCCAATTAAAAAAGACCTCTGAGGGTCTTTTTTAATTGAAGAAGGCTCATTGGAAGAACATCCAAGAACCGATGGCTATAAAGGACAGCGCGAGAAGATAAATGAGCACACTGGAGCAGAGAATCACGATTTTCCCATTTTCACTAAGGAGTCCGTCTTTACGAAATAGGTAGAAGACTTCGTACTTGTGAAAAAGAAAAACACGGCCCGCAGCGATTCCAGCGATGATTCCAAATACAAGCAAAAACACGGAAAGGCTTATGACTGACGTACGTTCCAGAAAAATACAAGAAGAAAGCAAAGCAGCATAGACATATTTTTCCAAAATAATCACCTAATTCTTTTATAGTTCTTTTCTACATATAGTATACGAGATAAACGAACAGCAAAGGCATTCTGATTTTTTACAGTTTGGAAAAAACTAGGGTCAAACAAAAACGGCAGCGCACTCTCTCGATGCGTTGCCGTTTGTTCTTCTACTATTTATGCGATGGGGCAGACCGATTTTTCTGTCGTGGTGCCGACGATGATCGTGTTCGCATAGATTTTCTCGATGATTCCTGTGACTTCCTCACCGTAGCAATCGATTGTCGTGATCGTTTTGCCAATAACTAATTCCATCTATAATCATTCCCTCTCTGAAGCCATGCTACCATTGAAAGGGAAATCATTCTCTTCAAATATGTTTAGGAAAACGAAATAATGTATAACCCGTTTTACTTGTTATTTTCTCAAGCTTGATCCGGCAGACGAGAAATTCCTAAAAATTTCATTGGATTCACGACTTATTCCGCCAATGATCGGCGAAATCGTTATAATGAACATAGTATACAGGAGAGTCCCTCCTTGAATCGAGGTGTTTTTGTGAAACCAAAGGACGAAAAGAAAGAACTAGTCATCAAAAAGCAGACCATTCCCTTACCTTTAAACGGGGCACTATCACCGATGCTGGCTGAACGGATCGCCGGCTATCCTGAAAATCGCCGCCGTCCAGTAAATAAAACCGTCTTTAGAAATGAGTATTTTCAATTGACCTATGATACAAGAAAACGGTCCATGGCGATTTCGTCAAGGGGCGATCTTGTCTATTCAGCGATCCCTTATGATACTGCGCGAAATTATATTCAGCGGGCATCAATCCAGTATTTGCTCCATCCAGAGGAAATTCGGGGCTACATCGAGCTGCACCAATCGACGATCGAAAAGTATTTGACGTTGAGTATTTTTCAAGTGACGGGGAACCGAGTATCGGATACTTCCTTTGAGGTAAAGCAAGCCTACAAGGCGATCCTGCAAAATCCGTTACTGGAGATCCAAGTCGCGGGGCGATTGATGCAGCACGATGAGACAGGACCGTTGTCGGCAAATCTGGCGGGGAAATTCCTCTTTAGTGAAAATGCCAAAACTGGGATCGCCGGGTATCTTTCGGAATATTTGAAGTTTGTTGTCCAAGCAGCCAATTCGTTGCCTTTAATGATTGATGGCAAAGAAGTACAGTTCTTAGAGACGGGGGAAGAAAATCAGCAGTTGATCGATCAGGGATTGACGATCCATTCAGATATTGATTCGGCGTTGTCCTTGCTGCCGCAGGAGGTGAAGCAGGGATTGGAGAACGCGCTGGTGGTGGCAGATTCTGCTCCAGTGGTCAATACCCAGCCGCTGTTACGCTCAGAATATGGCGAGGAATTGGCAAGGACGCGGGAGAATTACATCGCGCACAGTGTTCCACCCGACGAGGCGGAAAAATATTTCACCAATGTTCATTCCACGGAGAATCGAAATTTGATCAATGTAGTGTCTGACGCCCACGTGAAGGAGGGGCCGCTGCCTTTTACCAATCGACACTTCAACATTATGGCGGGAGATATGTCGGATTCTCATCTCACGGAGGAAGAAATCAAAGGAATCTATCTTCTGGGAAATCACGATCTAACCGATGCATTGCCGGAGACGACCGATTTTACCGATGCGAAGTGGCAAAAGTGGGAACCCTTTTTCAACTATGAGTGGTTCAAGGAGCTGCATCGGGAGCCAGATGAAGCATGGTATTTGCTGCCGACAGGGGATCACGATTTCTACGAAGCGGTGAAGTCAGAGATCGCTCCGCGTTTTCCGAAAATGACTGTGTTGAATAACGAGAGCCTTGTTTATGAAGGGGTTCGATATATTGGATTAACCCTTCCTGTCGCTTTAGTCCAACGAAAAAAGGAGCAGCAGCGCTTCATTCTGCGTACACTAAAAAACTTGTTGGACACAGACAAAGAGACGCCCACAGTGATCGTGAGTCATGCACCATTATTCAATGAATTGAGTCTGCTGCCAGAAACGAGTGACGCCTACAATAAGGAAAATACCTGCGGGGAACCAGAGATAGAGAGGCTATTCGCCCAATACAATATCATCGGCGCGATCCACGGGCACCACCATATCCCCGCGTCCTCACGCCGATTTAAGAAGACGGCGTTTGCGGGCAAACGATTGTTTGTCGTGTGTTCGATCTATTCGAAGGTGAATACGGGGTTTGAATTAATGAGTTTGCTTCACGAAACAGAAATGAATAAATAGAAAACAAACTTCCTTGATTGAAGAGAGCCAGCTTCTATCAAGGAAGTTTTTTAGTGAAAAAAATTAAGAGAGCCAGAAAATGACACGTTTTAGTCAGTTGTTTTCGCGATAGTAGACATTGATTTTTATATCCTGATCATGGTTTCCGAAGCCTTTGCCAAACAAGGTCAATCCACCCTTGTTTTTTGAGTCTGCCTCAATTTCAAATCGTAATGTTATAAACTCTTCTTCATGTAGATTCAACTCATCAATGGAGAATTCAGAATAGGATTGACCGTCAATACCCGTATCTAACTTATTCACTCTAAGATGTTTTAATAGCCCATATTGACTAAACTCATCTCCCCACCATAAAGGCGTATAACGCCCTCTAATATCAGAAAAATTCCCGGGCACCGTATAGACAGCTACTTTTTTGTCATTAATAAAAATTGAAATATCACTCGGCCAAACGTTATTTGAAACCGGAAATTCCGACGCAACTTCAAAGCTGAGCTCCAGCATTTCGGGAATCTCCTCTTCTTGAAGCATATTCGGAATTTTATATTCAACAAATCCATTATTAAACCAAAGCAAAGAGGCATCTACGCGTTTTTCATCCATAAAGTATTTTGGTTCATCGGTTAAGCCAACGATATCTTTTGTCGTAGCAAGACCGCAAGTCGGCTCTACATGGAAGTCGGTAAAATGACCTAAACGCAGGTTCGTTTGGTGGGATTTGTACTCCTGATAGACCTTTTCAGGAAAGGAGAGGTGAATGGTATCGACTTTTAGATAGACAAGTTTTTTGTTGCGATTAACACCGATTCCTCTTTCTGACCCTAGCAGTCCTGCATCTTCCATTTGCTGCACATGTCTGGTCACGATCGCATTGCTGAGTTTTAGATTTTGAGCAATCTCACCGATGCTTTTTTTGTTATTTCCGATAAATAATAGAATGTTGATTCTTGTTTCGCTTGCTAATGCTTCAAGAACGGGCAGCGAATACGTACTTAAATCTAGTTCCATAAAATCCTCCGTTTAACCAAAAAGTTAAATTGTTTATTTGTCAAACAAGTATATCATATGTCGTGTTTAACTAAAATGTTTTATTTGAGATTGTTTGTCAAAACTTCATTGACAGCGCTTTCTATGCATGATATTTTCTTTTCAGAACAAAAGGAAATTCTATGTTTGACAAATTAGTTAATTTTATTTTTTCGAATGAATTAAAAAGATTAACTTATTAGTAAAAAGGAGGAAAATAAATGAAACTATCAAAAATGGCAAGTTTAGTGATTGTGGCAAGCGCGTGTTTAGGATTGCTCGCGGGATGCGGAAAGGGGGAGTCGTCTGGTGGCTCTTCAGCAAAAGACAAGAAAGAAATTGTTTTCTGGAACCCCTTTACTGGTGCCGATAGTGAAAATATCAAAACCATGATCAATGAATATAACGATACAAATCCAGAGTATAAAGTAAAAAATGTTGCAATGAAAGAAATCGATATGTACAAGAAAATCCCAACAGTTGTCAGCTCTGGTAAAAATATTCCTGACTTGAATATCGTTCACGCGGAACGCATCCAACAATACAAAGATGGAGATATGCTCACACCTTATGACGAGGCGTTAGGTGATTACTCAGAAATTAAAGGTGAAAATTATGTAGAGGCCGCTTGGAATATCGGTGAATTGGATGGAAAACGTTATGGATTACCATTAGATATCCATTCGTGGGGAACTTATTATAATAAAGATTTAGTGAAAAAATATTGTCCGAATGCTCTAGATGATAATATCGTGACCTTTGATGAAATAAAAGAGGCAGGAAAAAAAGCGAAAGCGGATAAGATCGCTGCTGTTGGAGCTACTTGGGTAAAACCAAATTTCATGTCATTGCTTAAACAAAATGGTGGTCAATTATCTGAGAATGGGATTGATCCGACATTGGATACACCTCCAGCAAGAGAGGCAATCGGTATGTGGCATGACCTTTCTGAGGCAGGCTATACAAATAAAGATGGGGAAGATGCAGCGCAAATTTTCGTGTCGGGTAAAGCGATTTTTCTACCTGAAGGAATCTGGGCGCAAAATACAGTGAATGAAGCAGAATTTGAATGGGGATTTACCAATTCACCGCAATTGTCAGACGATTTGAGCAAGGCAGTCAACTGGTCGTCTTCTCATCAGTTCGTGATGTTTAAAAATGACGATCGGACAGATGAAAAGACGAAAGGAATCCTAGATTTCATTGAATGGGTGCGTACCAATTCATTGGAATGGGCAAAAGCTGGACAAAACCCTGCGTCCTTAGACATTTTAGAAAACGAAGAGTATCAAAAAATGCCTCAATCCCTTTACATCAATGATCCAAAAGAAAGAGAAACACTGACCATCTTCGATTATAAATATTTTGGTTATGTGTCCGATTACTTGGAAACAAATGGTTTTGATGCAGTTTTCGGCAAAAAATCAGTCAAAGATTTTACTTCTGGAATGGAAAAAGAAGTGAAGGAAAAAGTTGCCAAGGACAAAACGAACAAATAGGAAAAAAGTCGTGATCAAAGTAAGAACGGTTTTTCACTGCGATCACGCTTTTTCTTTCTTAGTGATGAAAGGATGAAAACAATATGATGTCAACAGCCGAAAATGTTAAGACCAAAAAGCCGATAAAGATTGCGATGAAACCTTGGCTGTTCCTAGCACCGCATTTAATTATTTTCTTTATCTTTTTCTTGATTCCTTCAGTTTTTGGGGTGATTGTTTCTTTTACTGATTGGGATCTTGTTGGGACACCGGAGTTTGTAGGATTGTCTAATTATCAAGAAATACTCTTTAATCAAGACTCGATTTTTTATGAGCAATTGCGGATTGGTCTTAAGAACACCGTACTATTCGTGATCTTCACCGTGCCATTTTGTATTATCGTTCCATTATTGTTGGCGGCTGCGTTGAACGCGAAACCGAAATTTTGGAAAGTGTTTCAGTCCTTATTCTATTTACCGTCCTTATTCGCGATTTCTGCAGTAGCCATTCTTTGGACGATGATGTTCAATGTCAGCTTCGGACCGATCAATCACTTGTTGGGAACGGATATTCCTTGGGTAGGGATTCAACCTTATGCTTGGACTACTTTAGTCGTGGTGACGGTTTGGTGGGTGATCGGTGGAAACATGATCATTTATCAAGCGGCACTAAACGGAATTTCAAAAGATTTCTATGAAGCAGCGGACATTGATGGCGCCACTTCTGTACAGAAATTTTTCAAGATTACATTGCCTGCGATTAAAGGCCAGATTTTGTATACCGTTGTCATGACGACGATTTCTCAGTTTAATGTTTATGGCCAGCCGTTGATGGTGACTAAAGGTGGTCCGAATGATTCAACGCGGGTGCTTTTAATGTATATTCAGCAGAATGCTTTTGGTTCTGGTCAGTCGATTGCTGGGATGTCTTCAGCGTTAGCGGTCATTTTAGGACTGTGTATCATGGTTGTTTCCGCTGTGCAATTCGTTTTGCTGAGAAATAAGGATTAGGAGGGAAATAGAATGAAAAAAAAACCAGTGACAAAAATCGTAGCGTTTCTATTTTTATTTGTCATGGCAGTCATCTGGATGCTGCCATTACTTTACGGCTTTTTCACATCCTTTAAGTCTCATGGAGAAATCATGACTAGCGGCTTTAAGATTTTGCCCGCAGAATGGGTGATGAGTAATTACTCCAACTTATTGGTCAACAATACAAGTGCTCCGTTATTAAGATGGTTTTTGAACTCGATGTTTATTGCCGTAGTTCATACGATTTTGGTGCTGTTTGTTGTTTCTTTTTCAGCCTTTGCCTACAGTCGCTTGAATTTCAAAGGGAAAAATTTGTTGTTCACCTTTTTATTGGTGACGATGATGTTTCCATCGGTAGTAAATTTGATTCCCCTCTATAAAATCGTTGATATTTTCGGATGGGTGAATACTCCAATGGCAATGATCGTACCGGCCGCGGCGGGCGTTTTCAATATCTTCTTAGTGAGACAATTTATGGACAACATACCAAAGGATTTTGACGAAGCAGCACAAATTGACGGTGCAGGTGAATTTACCATTTTTACAAAAATTATTCTGCCCTTGGTGAAGCCAGTTCTATTAGTCGTTGCATTGTTTTCTTTTACAGGTTCTTGGAACGACTTTTTGTGGCCATCGATTGTGTTTAATGATGTTGAACGCATGCCAATAACGGCTGGGTTGCAACTGTTGCAAGGAATGTACGATGTTAAACCGGGTTTGTTGATGGCCGGGGCCTTGATCGCGATCATTCCGACCTTCATCTTATATCTTTTTGCACAAAAATACTTCCTGCAATCAATGTCACTTTCAGCAGGTGTGAAAGGATAAGGCAGATGAGTCGAAAAAAAGAACGAATGTTAATCAAAATTATGGGGACTTGGCAAGTCATCGACGGGCTTATTACGATCGTGTTTTATGGCATTTATCAAGAGTTTTTTTCCCATCACAATACCAGTAATTTTAGCACAAAGTATCATGGAATGAATGCGCTTTTCGGGAATGCCTTTTTGTTTATCTGTGGCTTTGGCACATTATTGATCGGTCTAGGCTTGTTCAATTTGATCGCTAGTCAAAAATACATTAAAGACGATCAAGTCATTAGAGCGATCGGCGTTGTTCTATTGATTCAAGCGCTGTTTTCTTACATGATCTTAGATGTCATTAGTTTAGTGTTAGGAATGTCGGCAGCAGTAATCCTGCTAGCAAAAAATAAAAGTATTCGCTTAAGCAGTCAGGCTGGTTAAGCAGGTCAGGAGTAGAAAATGAATAGAAATGAATACCCGCGTCCACAGTTTGTCAGAGAGTTCTGGATGAATTTAAATGGCGAATGGCAATTCGCCTTTGATGATGAGAATCAAGGAAAGAAGGAGCGTTGGTTCGCTGATAAGCAACTGGACAGTACGATCAATGTCCCCTTTGTTTACCAATCTGAATTGAGTGGAATCAACGATCGAACGCCCCATGACATTGTTTGGTATAAGCGCTCTTTTGAGGTTCACCCTGCAAAGGAAGAACGTGTACTTCTTCATTTTGGCGCGGTGGATTATGAAGCTGAGGTTTATATCAACGGGCAACTTGTGTGTCACCATATTGGTGGAAATACTAGTTTTTCAATCGATATTTCGGAAAATTTGAATACGAATGCAAAGCAAGAAATCAGTGTGCGGGCGTATGACAGCCACTATGATGAAACGATTCCGCGAGGAAAGCAATTTTGGGAGGCTGAATCTCGGGGGATTTGGTATACGAACTCTACTGGGATTTGGCAAACGGTTTGGTTGGAAATCGTTCCACAGAATTATATCAAAGACATTCGAATCACGCCGTTATTTGACGAAGGAAAAGTCTCCTTTGATGTGGAGCTCCCATCCGTGCAGTCGAAAACATCGTTAAATTATGAGATTAGCTATGGTGAAATACCGATCGCATCAGGAAATTTGGATGTTGTATCAACAAGAACTGTTTTTGACGTGGAACTCATTCAAAATCATATTTTCCGTACTAATTATCATAATGAAGGATGGACCTGGACACCGGAAACCCCCAATTTATTTGATGTGAAGTTTCGCTTAGTTGCGGAAGGTCAAACCATGGATGAAGTTTCCAGTTATTTTGGCTTACGTAAGATTCATGCAGAGGACGGCATGGTATTTCTAAACAATAAGCCGTACTATCAAAAACTGGTGTTGGATCAAGGGTATTGGCCGAGCGGCTTATTGACAGCTCCGACTGACGCAGATTTTATCAAAGACATCGAGTTGGCGAAAGAAATGGGATTCAACGGCTGTCGTAAACACCAAAAAGTAGAAGATCCTCGTTTTCTTTATTGGGCGGATAAGCTTGGTTTCATTGTTTGGGGAGAATGTGCCGCACCAACTGTCTATACCCATGATTCCGCCGAAAGGTTAGTAAGAGAGTGGTCAGATATTATTCGCCGTGATTACAATCATCCATCAATCGTTACTTGGGTGCCGGTCAATGAAAGTTGGGGAGTACCAAACATTTCCTTCGATCGCCAACAACAGCACTATACACAAACGATGTATCATTATATCAAATCGTTGGACCCTACACGATTGGTGATTTCTAATGATGGTTGGGCATTGACAGATACAGACATTGTCGCGATCCACAATTATGCGCATGGGGAAGAAGAGGAAAAAGAAAAGTACCTCTATTTCAAAGACAGTTTGTCCACGGTTGAAAAATTGATCACTAGACGTTCAACGCCATGGCCGATTTTTGCTAACGGCTTTTCTTACCAAAAACAGCCGATTTTATTAACGGAATTTGGCGGCATTGGCTTTGATGTCTCTGGTCAACCTGGTTGGGGGTATACCTCCGTGGAGAATGGGGAAGAATTTTTAAGAGACTATCGCCGGGTGATGGAAGCTGTTTTTGCTTCAGAAGGTCTTTGGGGCTATTGCTATACTCAGTTGAGCGATGTGGAACAAGAAATCAATGGTTTGCTGACCTATGATCGTGAGCCAAAATGTGACTTGGAAGAATTAGCAAAGATCAATGGTTTGTACCATTTGATGACTTTGGATAGTTTTAGTAATTAGGAAGGTTGATCCGCATGGATTCTACACGGATCATTTTGGGAGGCAATGCTCAAAAGAGAACTCTTTAGCTGAAAAGATTGCTCAATTGATGTAGGACGTACAATCTAGGAGAGAAAAAATGACAGAGGAAAAACAAGTTCAGATCGTCGAGTACGATCCTGCGTGGCCGCAGCAGTTTACAGCTATCCAAAAAATGTTGAACGAAGAATTGGTTGATCGGATTCTAAAAATTGAACATGTCGGCAGCACATCGGTTCCCGGCTTAGCTGGTAAACCTATTTTGGATATTGATATCGTCATTTCTTCCATGAAAGATTTTCCAGAGGTGAAAAAACGCTTGGTGGAACGCCTTGATTATGTGCATGTTGGCGATCAGGGCGTTGAAGGAAGAGAAGTTTTTGAGCGGCCGTATCAAGATGAATTTATGACTTACCAATTATATGTCTGCACGCAGGATAGTCCGCCACATCGTTATCATACGAAGTTTCGGGATTATTTAAGAACACATCCAGCGGCAATGGCAGAGTATGCGCAGTTGAAAAAAGCATTAGCTGCGAAACATTTTGACGACCTAATGGCTTATTTTCATGAGAAAAGTCAATTTGTCGAGAACATTCTGCAGGAAATAAATCAGCAAGCTAAACAAGCTGACGGGAAAGAAGTCCAGTAGAATCCAGAGGATAGGAAAAAAGAAACGGGAGATGGAAAATGGTCGAATTAGAGTTAAATCACATTTACAAAAAATACGAAAGCAACGAGAATTACACTGTTACAGACTTTAACCTACAGATTAAAGACCGTGAGTTTATTGTTTTTGTCGGGCCTTCTGGTTGTGGGAAATCAACTACGTTACGCATGGTCGCAGGACTGGAAGATATTTCCGAAGGGGAATTTAAGATCGGTGGGACCTTAATGAATGATGTGGCACCAAAAGATCGCGATATTGCGATGGTGTTCCAGAATTATGCATTGTACCCACATATGACAGTTTTTGATAACATGGCTTTTGGCTTGAAGCTGCGGAAATTTGAAAAAGCTGAAATCAAAGAACGAGTTGAAAACGCGGCTGAAATACTGGGTTTGACGGAGTACCTGCAAAGTAAACCCTCTGGACTTTCAGGCGGACAACGTCAGCGAGTTGCATTAGGAAGGGCGATCGTTCGTGATGCGAGAGTTTTCTTGATGGATGAGCCATTATCCAATTTGGATGCAAAACTTCGGGTGGCTATGCGGGCAGAGATTGCCAAACTGCATCGTCGGTTAAAAACGACAACGATCTATGTCACTCATGACCAAACAGAAGCAATGACAATGGCAGATCGCATCGTGATTATGAAAGACGGATTCATCCAACAGATTGGCACACCGCAGGAAGTGTACAATACACCGAAAAACAAATTTGTTGCAGGCTTTATCGGGTCCCCAGCGATGAATTTCTTCCCTGTCACCATATCCAATGGCTATATTACCGACGGAAAAGGATTGTGCCTACGTGTTCCTGAAGGAAAAAATAAGATGCTAATTGAAAAAGGCTATGAAGGGAAAAATGTAATTTTTGGTATTCGTCCAGAAGACATTCACACAGAGCCAATCGCTATTGATGCGGCACCAGATTCCACAGTGAAGGCGAATGTTGTTGTTTCAGAATTGTTGGGAGCAGAGACGATGTTGTATACGAAAACGGGTGAGACGGAGTTCATTTCAAGGGTAGATGCACGTGATTTCCACCAGCCAGGAGCGACTGTGGAATTGGCATTTAATGTCAGTAAGAGTCATTTCTTTGATCCAGAAAGTGAAAATATCATTTCTCTTAATTCAAATGATTGATGTAAAGTTCATCTTCAATAAAATGACAAGTTGTGAATAAGGCTCTTTTCTAGAACACAACAGCACTGAATAATATGGGGAAGAGATGCACTTTATGAATAAGCCGTAAATTTGGATGGAAGAGTCCGATTTATGGCTTTTTTACGTCGCTTTTTAGAACTCAGAATTCCGAAAGTTGTATCGAAATCACAGAAATTAAGGATTGGTAATAAATGTGCTTTTTTAGCAGAAAAGACCGATTATCTATGGGAAAATGAAAAAAGCAAAGGCGGAACGTAGAGTAAACGGAATCTAGTAGAAGGTTTAGGCTTGAAAATAGGAAGTAAGAGAAGGTGGAACAGGATGAAGGATGTAAAGATTATTTTTTTTGATGTGGATGGTACATTGATTGATATGGAGAAAAAACAAATTTCAGAAAAGATGCTGGCAACTTTGAGAGCGCTTAAAGAACAGAATATTGTTCTTTGCATTGCGACGGGGAGAAGCCCAATCGCGTTGCCTCAGTTTGAAAATCTGACTTTTGATGCTTTTTTGACCTTTAACGGGTCTTATTGTTTTAACCAAAAAGAGAGTATTTATAAAAATCCGATTCCGCAAAAGGATGTGGTGCAAGTTGTTGAAAATGCGAAGGCGCTGAATCGTCCGGTAGCGATCGCTACGAGTGATAAAACCATTACGAATGGCGAAGATGTGGATTTAATTGATTATTTTGCATTCGCTCATCAACCGGTGATTGTATCAGAGGACTTTGATGCGACGATACAGAAGGAAGAAATCTTTCAATTAATGCTAGGCGCTCGCAAAGAAGAGTATGCGGAAGTAATGAAGCATACGACGGCTTCAAAGATTACGGCTTGGTGGGATCGTGCGGTGGATATCATCCCAACTAGCAGCGGTAAGGGTACTGGGATCAAACAAATGCTGGATTATTATGGCTTTGATAGAGACCAAGCGATTGCATTTGGCGATGGGAATAATGACATTGAGATGCTTGAAGCCGTTGGCTGGGGCTTGGCCATGGACAATGCGTCTGAGGATTTGAAAGAAATCGCGGATGAAGTCATCGGACATGTGGCCGAAGAGGGCATCTACCATTTTTGCCTAGAAAATGGCTTGATTGAGGACAATCAGTTCGGATAGATTGGCGAAAGCGAAGTGACTTTTTATGGGGGACATACTTTGTGAAGAGAGCGTGCTATTGCAGTTTGATCATTCTACTTCGCTACGAACCTGTAAAGAGAGCATGGAGAAATTGAAGAGCTTCGGCGATGACAGTTCACTCTGTCATTCCGGGGAAGATTTAGAAATAGTTGAAAGACCTTGCCGCTTACGTATGGAGCGGTAGGGTCTTTTTGTATAATCGTCTGTAGGCTGTTTCTTAATCTTATCGCATACGTATTTTGTGAGGCCGACTTTTTCCCGAAAAGAAGGCTGTTATGAGGAAATTAAACGAAACTCATGCTAAAGCAGGTGGCTGGCTAGGTCAATTAAGGGGGTAGTCGTTTCCATTTACAAACATCGAAAAGCCTTATAGGGACGACCAACCTTGGTGTAAACAGTCTCTGCTTTTAATTGTTTCGTTTGTTCCAAATGACTGATGTATTTTCGTACTGACACGTGGGACAGGCCGCATTGATCCGCTAACTCTTGGATCGTAAAGGGCTGATGGATGTCATGGATGACCGTCAAAATATGAGTCAGCGTATCTACAGACAAGCCTTTTTCCAAGTCATCGGAAGGGGCGGGTGCTGCTTGTTTGAAGAGTGAGTCAAGGGTCGCTTGATCGACCTCGATGCCCTCGAGGCGCTGCTTTTTTTCTTGGAACAAGGCGATACTTTTTTTAAATCGTTCAAACGTGAAGGGTTTGATCAAATAGTCGATAACGCCAAGGTGCAATCCTTCCTTGACGCTGGGCGCTTCGTTGGCTGCGGTGATCAAAATGACTTCATGGTTCGTTTGGTTCATCCGCAGTTTTCTCAAGATGTCCAACCCGTTGCCATCCTTTAAATGAATATCTAGTAAGATCAGCGCGATTGTTTTTTCTGCTAACAAATTCTCCGCATCTTCAACTGTTGCGGCGGAGTAGAGGGCTTGAAAGAGCCCCATTTTTTCTAAATAGCTGCGATGGATGAATTCCACCATCGGATCGTCTTCGATAATCAGCACGTTCATGTCGATTCTCCTTATTCTTGATACGTCGTTTCTAAGCAAATGGAAAGGGTTTGTTCGTTTGTCTCCAGTTGAAATGTTCCTTGCGCATCTTCAATGAGCTGTGAGAAATAATTCTCGGTGAAGACAGACTCGAGGGTCCGTACATCGGCTTCTTTCAATTGAATATGATAACAGGTTTTCAGACGTTGTTCACGATAATCGATCGCCATGATGATCTCGTCAGGTAAATGACGCAGCAGGAGCGCGTGATGGATGTAGCGATAGATGTTGATCAAATGTGTCGTTTGCTCCTGATTTGCGGTATTCGGGATTTCCGGTGAGATTTCAATTAAGAGCTGGGTCTTTCGTTCCGCAAATTTTTCCCGTTCTCCGATGAAGAAACCGGCAATTACTGGATTTCTTACCAGAAGGGAAAGACGATGAGAAAATTCCTTCTCCGGCTTCAAAATGTCGTTCAAATAAATCTTCAGTTCGTCATAGCTTTCCAAATCCACTAAGCCGTAAATGACATGGAGCTTATTCATAAACTCATGAGACTGGCTTTGCAGGGCGGAAGCGTAAGCTGTCGTATTCGCCAATTGGTCCGTTACAAATAACGATTCTGTCGCGTTTCGTAAGAAGAGGATCGAACCGACCCGCTTTTTATGAACAGAGATCGGAGCGACTGAAAACAGATAATCCTGCCCGTTTTGGCGATAGAGCTGCTGTATGGAGCGGTTGAAGTCGATTTGTTCTTTATCTAATAGAAGCTGATCAATCGTCTTGCCCGTCAAGGAATCCGCCGACCCGCTCAATTTATGATACATCTCGTTAGCAGCGATATTTGCTAAATTGATGGTATCGTCGGTATCGATGACGACCACCACGTCTTTGGTCTCGTCGAGCATCGCATTTCGTTCCGTTAGCAGACGGGAGATCTCTTTTGGCTCCAAATTCAGCAGTTGCTTCTTCAAGTAATACGCGACGATCGATGCAACGATCAATCCGACGCCGATGCTGACCAGCAGTGCGATCGTGTATTGCTGGCGTGAATTTTCGACTAATTGAGTCAAGGAATCGAGTTTGATCCCCAGAGCAATCACGCCGATCTGTTGATCCTTCTCAAAAACAGGCACAAAGCCTCGCAACGATCTGCCTAAGGTGCCTTCACTAATCGAGACGTGGGATTTTCCATGAAGCGCCTTTGCTTCATCCCCGCCTTCAAAATGTTTGCCGATCTTCGTTTCATCTGGGTGGGTCAATCGAATCCCCTTCATATCCATCAGTACGATAAAATCCATCTGATGGATCTTGGCGACCTCTAAAGTGTAGGTCTCCGTTTTTTCGGAAAAGGCATTCTTCTGTAATGTTTGCCGAACAGAAGGTTCTAAAGCCAATTGCTTGCCGACAGACAGCAGCAGTTCTTCTTCTCTTTTTTGAACAATCTTCGCGTCCTGGTATAAAATCACACTATAAAGTACGGTGTTGGTCACTAGGAGCGTGGCGATAAAAATAATGGATAGCAAAGCCCACAGGCGTAGTCCTTTTTTCATTGTTTGTTCCTCCGAAATAAGTATAGCATGGGAGTTCTTTCGTCGTTCGCTTAAATTAATTGAGTTACTTAAATAAGTTGAACAATCTATCGAAGGCGTTGAAAACCGATTATGCTGAAAGCGGAAACAAATGAGGAGGAGAAACAATCATGGAAAAAAATGTTCAAAAGCCCAGTGTGAATCTGACCCATCCGAAGTCGAGCGAGAAGGCGCACTCTTTTCTCGAAAAGTGGATGGACGTTAAAGTAGGGTCTGTCCCGCTGCCGGTATACGTCGTGCTTTCAGCAGTGATCTTCGTGACGGGAATGGCGCAGCAGCTGCCGGTAAATATGCTGGGGGGCTTCGCAGTCATTTTAACAATGGGATGGTTATTAGGGACGATCGGTGGAAATCTGCCCTTTGTCAAAAACTTTGGTGGACCGGCAATTTTATCTCTTTTAGTTCCGTCGATCTTGGTATTTTTCAATTTGGTCAACCAAAACGTATTAGCTTCTGCGAACATCTTAATGAAGGAAGCCAACTTTTTGTATTTCTACATTGCTTGTCTTGTTTGCGGCAGTATTTTGGGAATGAACCGCAAGATGCTGGTACAGGGTTTGATGCGAATGATCGTACCTATGATGGTAGGGATGATCTTTGCGATGGGTGTTGGAACACTTGTGGGAGTGCTGGTCGGGTTTGATTGGCAGCACGCTTTGTTCTACATCGTTACACCCGTTCTTGCCGGAGGAATCGGAGAAGGCATCTTGCCGCTATCGATCGGATACAGCGCAATCACTGGAGTCGGAAGTGAGCAATTAGTGGCACAATTGATCCCGGCAACGATCATTGGTAATTTCTTCGCGATCATGTGTTCCGCGCTGCTGTCGCGCTTTGGCGAAAAACGTCCAGAATTTTCTGGTCAAGGACAGCTAGTCAAAGTTGGCGACACTGATGACATGGCGGATGCATTAAAAGAAGACAATTCACCGATTGATGTCAAATTAATGGGGGCTGGCGTATTGACGGCGTGTACCTTGTTTATCGCCGGCGGCTTGCTGCAGCATTTTACCGGATTTCCTGGACCTGTATTGATGATCGTATTGGCCTCTTTGTTGAAATATTTGAACGTTGTACCAAAAGAAACTCAACGCGGCTCAAAACAATTGTACAAATTTATTTCTGGAAATTTCACGTTCCCATTAATGGCTGGATTGGGCCTGCTGTATATCCCATTGAAAGATGTGATCGGCACACTTAGCTGGCAATACTTCATCGTGGTGATCAGTGTCGTCTTCACGATCATCGTGACCGGCTTCTTCATTTCACGCTTTATGAACATGAATCCTGTCGAAGCAGCGATTATCTCTGCCTGCCAAAGCGGCATGGGGGGAACTGGTGACGTGGCGATTTTAAGTACTGCGGATCGTATGAACCTGATGCCATTTGCGCAAGTAGCGACACGCCTAGGCGGAGCCATCACCGTGATCGTGATGACCGGTGTCTTACGGATGATTTTTTAAGAAAGATCGAAAAATAAACACAGTAATATTAAACTGAAGAAGGATTTCAGTTCCTCTTTTCGCAGGATTATTAGCGGTATGGGAACAAAAACATCAATCCGAACAAGGGCAGCAAAGTATAGAGGAATGACATACGGCCTGAAAATCAAAGTTATTTTTCTGGATAGAAAAATGACTACATTAAACTGAAGAAGGAGCAATTCAAATGAAAAAGGATGTAAAATCACTTGCGTTGGAGCAGGCGAAACAGTATGGCGGCAAATTGGAAGTTGTATCGAAGGTTACGATCGATGATCGCGAGGATTTGAGTATTGCGTATACGCCAGGTGTGGCGGCAGTTTCTTCGGCTATTGCGGAAGACAAAAAATTGGCGTACGAATTGACAACGAAAAAAAACACGGTTGCTGTGATCAGCGATGGTTCAGCAGTTTTGGGTTTAGGCAATATCGGGCCTGAGGCAGCAATGCCAGTCATGGAGGGGAAGGCAGCGTTATTTAAACGATTTGCTGGAGTAGATTCGATCCCCTTGGTCTTGGACACTCAAGATACCGAGGAGATCATCCAGATCGTCAAAGCGCTGGCACCGACGTTTGGCGGGGTGAATTTAGAAGATATCAGTGCGCCGCGCTGTTTTGAGATCGAACAGCGTTTGATTGAAGAATGTGACATTCCGATTTTTCATGACGACCAGCATGGGACAGCGATCGTTGTCTTATCTGCGTTATTCAATAGTTTAAAATTGATTGGAAAAACGATCGAGGAAGTAAAAATCGTTGTCAATGGCGGCGGTTCTGCGGGACTCTCTGTGACGAGAAAATTCTTAGCAGCAGGCGCAAAAAATGTAACTGTGGTAGACAAGCACGGCATACTAAACGCAGATGATGCGGCAGAATTGCCAGAGCACCATGCGGAAATCGCCAAAGTTACGAACCCAGCCCATGCCTCTGGAACATTGCAGGATGCCTTAGTGGACGCAGATGTTTTTGTCGGCGTGTCAGCGCCTGGCGTGTTAAAACCAGAATGGATCAAGGCGATGGCAGAAAAACCAGTGATCTTCGCGATGGCAAATCCGACACCGGAAATATTCCCTGATGAAGCATTGGAGGCAGGGGCTTATATCGTAGGAACAGGCCGTAGTGATTTTCCAAATCAAATCAATAATGTACTGGCCTTTCCAGGTATCTTCCGCGGCGCGCTGGATGCCAGAGCACGAAAAATCACTGTTGAGATGCAGATTGCAGCGGCGAAGGGGATCGCCAGCTTGATCCCTGAAGATGAATTGACGACGACCAACATCATTCCTGATCCGTTTCAAGCGGGCGTTGCAAAAGTCGTTGCGAAATCTGTTAGCGATGCGGTGTATGAAACAGCAACCGTTTAACGAATAAAAACGTACTTCCGATTGAGGGAAGTACGTTTTTTTACTTGCCGCGAAGATTACGTTGTTTTTCCTTGGATAAGTTTTATCGGCAGTGCATAGTATTGTTCTAATTTTTTTTCTGGGAGGGTGATGCGTTGGATCAAAAGATCCACTAATAAATCCGCAAAATCAGAAATTGGTTGAGCGATCGTTGATAATTGAGGGAAATAATTTTGAACAAATTTCGTTCCATCATAACCAATCAGCTTTAAATCTTCTGGAATTGAAATCTTCATCTCTTGGCAGATATTGTAAACTAAAATCGCGGTTAGATCATCCGTACAAAACAGGCTGTCCAACTCTCCATTTTCTAAAATCCGCTTGATTTCTAACGTTTTAAGAGCCATAGAATTGGCTCGGGAATCAATAGTAAAAATGTGAGACGCTAACTGCTTGCTGGACAAAAATTGCTCATAGCCCTTTAAGCGGTCATTCGTTGGAGAATCTGATTTCAAGCTCCCTGTCAGAATCCCAATTTTTCTACAGCCTCGCAGATACAAATTTTCCGTCGCTAAGTAACCACCATGAAAATTGTCACTTCCAATAATCGGGATGTTTTCCGATAAAAAGCGGTCAAAAGAAACAATGGGCAGTCCGATGTCATCGTATTCTTTGATTCCTAGGTTATGTGCGCCAGCGATAATCCCATCCACTCGATTTGCTGAGAGCATATTGATATAGGCGCGTTCTTTTTCTTTGTTATTGGCACTATTGCAGAGGATCGTTTTATAGCCTTGTTCAAAAAGTGTGGCCTCCAATTTATCGACGAGTTCGCCAAAAAAAGGATTGGACACCGTCGGGAAAATAAGTCCGATCAACTGTGTGTTTTTTCCTTGCAAAGAGCGGGCGAGCGAGTTGGGTTGATAGTTCAATTCTTTCATCGCGGCATGCACTTTGTCGATGGTTTTTTGACTGAGCGAGCCATAATTATTGATCACTCGAGAAACCGTAGTGGGAGAGACGCCTGCTTTTTTTGCGACATCTGTCAATTTGATTGCCATCGTATCTTCTTACTCCTTAATCGTTCATCATCTTACGCAGACGCCAGATATTTCCAGAAAAATGGCCGGAATTTCCTTCAAGAAAGAGGCCATTTTCATTTTCAGTTGGAAACACTCGTACAGTCAGAACAGCCTGACCATCATTTACGAAAATCTCGCAAACCGAGCGGTCAACGAAAATCTGTAAGGACAGCGACCGATACTTCTCGATCGCGAGGGTTCTCGTTGTCCCGTATTCTTGAGCGAACACATGGCTTACGCGTGAACGGTCTAAAGTAATCATACCATTTTTTGTATCGAAGTCGATCGTTAACGAGTGATCTCTTTGCGGATCTGAATAAAGATGTAATTTGCCCTTACTATTCGCAGGAAGATCAAGCATCAATTCATAACAGTTGTCTGTTTGCGCTGCAATCGTAGTAGGTGTTTGAGCCAGTGTACCCTCAAATGAAGTCTGATCCTGCCTCAATTCAACGACTTCTTTGATAGGCTTTTGGTATAAGTGCCCGCCTTGCAGGTGCAATTCTTTGATGATACTTAGGCAATGTGCCCAGCCCTCTGAATCACTTGGATAAGCTACCTCAGGGAGACCAATCCAACTTACGGACAAGGCTCGACCGTCTGGCGCATTGAAGGCCTGTGTCGCGTAGACATCAAACCCAGCATCCAAATTAGCCAATGGGCTTGGATTGATCAGTGAAAGCCCATCAGGACTCAATGCGTCCGCCACGATATACGCATTCGGATAAATATTTTGATAAGCCATAATCGTTTTATCCAAGCCTTGAGGGCAGAATAAGAAAACAGGGTGGTCATCAATAAAGACCAAGTTCGGACATTCTACCATAAATCCCATTGACTGATCTGAAAAATCTAAAGGCCCGTCAAACGTCAATGTTTCTAAGGATTCGCCGGAATATACCAGTATTTTGCCTTCCAGTTCGTCGGTTTGTGCACCAATCAAAAGCCAATAGTTCTCTTGGTGATGAAAGACCTGAGGATCGCGAAATTCATGGGTATAGCCCTCAGGTGGAGAAGGAATAATTGGTTTCTTCTCTTTCATTATTTTTCCCTCTTTGTCCATACGCGCCAACATTTGATAGGAAGCCCGTTCCCATTTTGAATCCCGAACATTTCCTGTGTAGGCCAATACGAGTTCGTCATCGACCACGATACCGGACCCTGAATAGACACCGTGCTGATCATAATCAGAATCAGGCAGGAGTGCGATGCCCTCCGTTTTCCAATCCACCAAATTTTTTGATGACACACGGGCCCAAGATTTTACTCCGTGAACAGGTCCCATGGGATAAAATTGATAGAAGAGCTGCCATTTCCCATCGAAGTAAGAAAAGCCGTTTGGATCATTTAGCAGTCCGCTTTCTGGTTGGATATGATAGTTCAGCCGCCAATGAGAGTTTTGAACCGTATCGAGTAAAAAATGTTGATAGGTGTCACTCCATTGAGTATAGGGTAAATAGCGCAGGTCAGAGGTCCATTTGTCTATTAAATTCATTTTTTATTGTTCCTTTCTATTAGGATAAAAGTGAGTATCCTATTTTAAGTTGAGGAGTTATGTATGGAGCAATGAATCCAAGTGTGATACTGAAGAATACAGAAAACGCCTTCTTTCATTACCAAGATACGGCAAAATCCTATTATTGTCAAACGTTTGTCAATATTTAATATCATATAATCAAAGGATTAAGTATAATATTGCCTGCTGAATAAAAATATTTTTGATAAACGTTTGACATTTTCAGAATATGCGGTATGATAAAAATGAAAAAAGCGATTACATAGGAAGGGGATAGATCATGAATCATCAAAAAGTAGCAGCAGAGGTCAATAAAGCAGTAGGGGAAGGGAATATTCAAGCCGCCGCTCACTGTGCCACAAGGTTACGACTCGTACTAAAGGATCCGAGTAAGGTCGATCATGCCGCATTGGACAATAATGAAGACGTAAAGGGAACCTTTGAAGCCAACGGGCAATTTCAAATCATCATCGGACCGGGGGATGTAAATAAGGTCTATGCTGAACTGGTCAAATTGACGAATGTGAAGGAAGCGTCGACAGAAGATTTGAAAGCGGTCGCGGCTGAGGGCAAAAAAGTCAATCCGGTAATGGCCTTTATCAAAGTCTTATCAGATATCTTTGTTCCAATCGTCCCAGCTCTAGTAGCTGGCGGTTTACTAATGGCAATCAACAATGTCTTGACTTCGCCAAATTTGTTCGGTCCGCAGTCCGTTGTTGAAATGTTTCCTAATATCAAGGACGTTGCCAGTATCATCAATCTGCTTTCTTCTGCACCTTTTGCTTTTCTGCCTATTTTAGTCGGATTCTCAGCGACGAAACGCTTTGGCGGAAACGGTTATCTAGGGGCGGCAATGGGAATGGCGATGGTTATGCCGGATTTGATCAATGGGTATGGTGTTGCCAATGCGATTTCTGAGGGAACGATGCCTTACTGGAATATTTTCGGTCTGGAAGTGGCGCAAGCGGGCTATCAAGGCTCGGTGTTGCCTGTACTAGCTGTTTCTTGGATTTTAGCAACATTGGAAAAATTCTTTCATAAAAAAATCTCCGCCGCATTTGACTATACCTTCACACCGATGTTAGCCATTATTATTACCGGTTTTTTAACCTTCATTTTCGTTGGTCCTGTGATGCGTACAGTTTCTGATGGTTTGACAGATGGCTTAGTGTGGTTGTACCAGACAACAGGAGCGGTTGGCTTAGGGGTCTTCGGGTTGTTCTACTCACCGATCGTGATCACAGGGCTTCACCAAAGCTTCCCGGCGATAGAAACGACGTTGTTAGCAGATGTCGCGCGAACGGGAGGGTCCTTCATCTTCCCAGTGGCATCCGTGGCAAATATTGCGCAAGGTGCAGCAGCGCTAGCGATCTTCGTACTTTCTAAAAATGAAAAGCAAAAAAGTTTAGCCTCTTCTGCGAGTATCTCTGCCTTGCTTGGGATCACAGAACCAGCAATTTTTGGGATCAACTTAAAATTAAAATTCCCATTTGTTTGTGCCATGATCGCTTCGGGAGTTGCTAGTGTCTCGTTAGGTATCTTTCATGTATTGTCTGTAGCGATGGGTCCGGCAAGTGTCATCGGATTTATTTCAATCGCACCTAAATCGATTCCGTTCTTTATGATCGGCGTAGTCATCAGCTTTGTTCTAGGATTTGCGCTGACCTTTGTCTATGGGAAAAAGAAAATGGCTGTTCCTGCAACAGCAGCAGAGGATGCACAAGAGGCGGTCATCATAAATGAAAATCCAGATGGCTCTTCTGAGGTTCAAGATGATGTGTTGGCGGCTGTTGTCTCTGGGACGATCGTTCCGTTAAAAGAAGTCAATGATCCGGTTTTTTCAACAGAGATGATGGGTAAAGGAATCGCCATCGCTCCTGAAAGCAATCAGCTCTTTGCGCCAGCGGATGGCGTACTGACTGTGATGTACGATTCAAAGCACGCGTATGGGATTCAGGCGGATAGCGGTGCGGAGATCCTTATTCATATCGGGATCGATACCGTGAATCTTGCAGGGAAATTCTTCTCGACCAATAAGAAGAAGGGCGAGCGTGTGAAAAAAGGGGAAATATTGGGAACCTTTGATAGAGAAGCCATTAAAAATGCCGGATACGATGATACCGTCATGATTTTGGTCACAAACTCAGCGGCTTATGGCGAAATAAGTACTTTGGATAAGGCGAATGTTATTCAAGGAGAGGACATTCTCGCGGTGAGCAAAGCGTATGAATAGCCAATGGTGGAAACAGGCAGTTATTTATCAAATCTATCCTCGCAGTTTTCAAGACAGCAATGGCGATGGCATCGGGGATTTGACTGGAATCATCAAGCGCTTAGATTATTTGTCTTATTTAGGGATCGACGCGCTTTGGCTGAGTCCCGTCTATGCCTCGCCGAACGATGATAACGGCTATGACATCAGCGATTATGAAGCGATTGGACCGGAGTATGGGACAATGGCGGATATGGATCGATTAATCGAAGAGGCCGATAAACGAAGCATTAAAATTATTATGGATCTGGTCGTCAACCACACCTCTGATGAACATTATTGGTTCCAAGAGGCACTCAAAGGAAAAGAGAATCCTTACCATGATTTTTATGTCTGGCGAAAACCCGTTGCGGGTGGCGTGCCGAATGGATTGACATCCAATTTTGGCGGTCCCGCATGGACGTATGTTCCACACTTAGATGAATACTATTTACATTTGCATTCGAAAAAGCAACCGGATCTAAATTGGGAAAATCTCAAAATGAAGCAGGCCATCTGGGATATGATGAATTTTTGGCTGGCAAAAGGCATCGGCGGGTTTCGTTTAGATGTGATCGATTTGATTGGGAAAGAACCGGATCGAGAAATTACCCAAAACGGTCCTAAGCTGCATGAGCTGCTGCAGGAGATGAATCGTAAAACCTTTGGAGCTCATGATGTGGTGACCGTAGGGGAGACCTGGGGAGCTACCCCTGAGGTCGCGGAATTGTATTCAAGTCCTGAGCGAGATGAATTGTCGATGGTCTTCCAATTTGAGCACATCAATCTAGACAAGCAAACAGGAAAAAGAAAATGGGATCTAAAAGCATTAGATCCTCAAGAACTGCACGCTGTCTTCTCAAAGTGGCAAATACAACTTGATAAAAAAGGCTGGAATTCATTGTTTTGGAACAACCACGATTTGCCTAGAATCATTTCTCGCTGGGGAAATGATTCGGACGACTATCGAGTGATCAGCGGGAAGATGTTGGCTATCTATCTTCATTTCATGAAGGGCACGCCTTATATTTATCAAGGTGAAGAGATCGGAATGATCAATTATCCGATCCAACAAATTCAAGAAGTAGACGATGTTGAAAGTCTTCGGATGTATAATGAACGGCTCGAACAGGGCTATCCAGTTAAGGAATTGATTCAGTCCATCAATGCGAAGGGGCGTGACAATGCCCGGCATCCTATGCAGTGGGATACGCAGCGAAATGCGGGCTTTTCTACTGAAACCCCTTGGCTGCCGGTTCATCCCAATTACTTAAAAGTAAATGCTGAGGCCGCTCTTACTGATAAGAATTCACTTTTTTATACCTACAAACAATTGATTCAATTGAGAAAACAAGTCAATGTGATCGTAAACGGAGGGTATCAAGCGGTGGAAACGAAGAATCCGCTTGTCCTAGCCTATCAACGCATGGATGAAAAAGAAGTCCTGACGATCGTTGTGAACTTTTCTGATGTCATTCAACAGTATCAATTGCCAACGCAGCTAATGAATCACGAAATGTTGATTCACAACTATCCCGAAAACCCTAAGCAGTGGGAGCAATTGTCTCCTTACGAGGCTTACGCTGTTCGGCAAATCAAATAAAAGCATTTCCCGCAATCGTGATCGCGGGAAATGCTTTTAAATTACACTTTTTTCCAATGAAACGCTCGCGTAGAAAAATCTTCTTTGATACGCGGGATCAAAACACCTGCATGATTCAGCTCGGCACCAGAGACGATTTCTCCGGTCTCCTCGTTTTTGTAGATTGCCTGATCGTCTAAGTAGTGTGTCTTTAGATACGTCGCAGGAACGGCGGGACGAGCCAATCCGTTGAAATAAATAATCCATACATCCGTCTCATTTATGATCAACCAAGCCGAAGCAAAGAAGGCATCCGCTGGTTGTAAACGATAAAACTTGCCGAATTGAAGCAAAGAGCGATGGGCCTTGTAAAAATCGATTTGCGCAATCATTTCCGTTCTTTCGTCAGTAGTCAAATTTGTAATATCTAACTCATACCCGAAATTCCCGCTCATCGCGATCAGTCCTCGCGTATGCATGGGGGTGGTGCGGCCCACTTGATGATTTGGGACAGGCGAAACGTGCGCGCCCATCATGATCGGCGGGTATAAAAAGCTGTAGCCATACTGAATGCCACTGCGACAGAGGGCGTCCGTATTGTCACTGGTCCAAGTCTGGGGCATGTAAGCCATCATTCCTGGATCGAAACGGCCGCCGCCGCTGGAACAATTTTCAAATAGACACTCAGGAAAGCGTTTAGTGATCGTTTCAAGGACGTGATAGAGTCCGAGTACGTAACGATGGGAGATTTCCTTTTGCTGTTCCGCAGGATAGGCCGAACTGCCGACTTCGGTCAAATGCCGATTCATATCCCATTTGATGTAGTCGATCTTGCCTGTAGCTAAGTAAGTCGTCAAAACGTCGATCAAATACTGTTGAACGACCGTTTGACTCAAGTCTAAGACAAACTGTCTGCGCCCTTCTGTTAGAGGATAATCAGGGACTTGCAATACCCAATCAGGATGCGTTTCAAATAGACGGCTATTCTGAGAGACCATCTCAGGCTCGAACCACAAACCAAATTTCAATCCTTTTTCCTGGATTTTTTCTGCTAAACCTGCCACGCCGCGAGGAAGCTTTTCTCGATTGTCAAACCAATCTCCTAAAGAGGAAGTATCATCGTTTCGGTGTCCAAACCAGCCGTCATCCAAAACAAACAGTTCAATGCCAGCCTCTTTCGCCAAATCAGCTTGTTTGAGCAGGGCATCTTCTTGAATATCAAAATAATTTGCTTCCCACGTATTTAATAAGATCGGGCGTTCTTTCTTTCGCCAAGAAACGGGGATTAGCTGGTCTTGATAAATTTCGTGGAAGATCTGAGACATTCCGTTGAAGCCATTGGTTGAGTAGTTGAGCACTGCCTCGGGAGTCTGAAACATTTTGTCAGGCGGTAAGCACCATTCAAATGTTTCCGGCTGAATGCCTAACTGTACGCGGCTCGATCCATATTGTTCCACCTCAACTTGTGCAGCAAAGTTGCCGCTATAAACCAAATGAAAAGCAAATACCTCACCTTGAAACTCATTTGTCGTGGGGTCTGCTAGCGCTAGAAAGGGCTGATGCTGAGGGCTGCTTGTCCCACGAGAACTCTCGATTTTTTGAATACCAGAATGGAGCGGCTGACGAGTGATATTGGCTTCGTTTGTATGCGACCCATTCAGTGTAACCAGATCGAAGTTAGTTCGTGGAAGGTCGAGCATCAGCGAGCCTGCGTTTTCAATATATACGGTCTCTTCACCGTGATTAGTGAAGCGGACATTGCGAGTGATGACAGGATAGTCTTCATAAAGAGTATAAGAAAGAACCATTTCCAGATCCTGAACCTCATCGATCAGTGCGATTTCCAACGTTTCGGTATTATCTCCGCGTAAACTAGGCAAGCCTTCTAAACGAGGTTTTCCCTTGGAGATCGTGTGTCCATGATAAAAAAAGTTCGTCACATTGGAGCCGTTTTCTCTGCGAATCTGATAATTGCTGACACGATGATCCCCAGTGCCTTGTGTGCTAGTCTCCATCGGTAAAGCGTTCAGTGAAAATGTGCGATCCGTTTTATCGGGATTTGTCGCAAATCCACGATCAATCTTTTGGAGTGCATTACTGCCAGTATAAAACGGAAGTGATTTTCCTAAATAGCGATGGGTAATATATTTGTCTTTTACGATCTCTATGACATAACTGATGAATTTGTTAGACAGATGAACTATTTGTTTTTCAGAATCAAATAAAATTGGCATGAAGTAAACTCCTTTCTCCTATATAATGTAAGCATAAGTAATTGGAGTATTGACAACAAGAAGAAATAATTTAAGTGAGGGGGTAAAAAATTGCATCATTATTTCGCTCGAAGTTATTACTATTTGGATACCTTCAGCTTGCCGTATCTGAAGGGGATCGGAGTAGGCCATGGCGGCGATCAGTATTTTTTGGACAATCAAAACCGCAAAGACAATATGATCGTGCTGCAATATACCTTGAAAGGAACCGGCTATTTTGAGATAGACACTCAGCGAAGTCTCCAAAAAATCGGCAGTTTCTTTCTTGCAGAGATCCCTAGTGATTGCCGCTATTATGGCAAAGAAGACTGGCAGTTTATATACCTAGAATTTTCTAAAGAAATCCTCCAGTGGTTTTATCCAACAAATCAGACACACCATGATAGTTCTGCGGCATTTCAAGACACAATCACGGAGGCTGTTACACAATTACAGGAGAAATCTGAAGTCGCTTTTTTTGAGAATACCCACCTAACATACGCACTCGTTTTAGCAATAAAAAAGGAATTGCTATCGAAGCGAATGGAAAAATATCCATTGGCTCAGGAAATAAAAGGCTACTTGGAACAACAGTATCAACAGGAGCTTGGTTTAGCGGACATTGAAAAACAGTTTGGTATCTCTAAATACAAAGCGATTCGTGTGTTCGAAAAAGCCTATGCGCTCTCACCGATGGCTTATTTGAAAAAGTATCGAGTCAAGCGCTCGTTGCCGTTTCTAATCGACGGGCAACGAACGATCCATGAGATTGCTCAACTTGTTGGGATGGCGAATGGCAATTATTTTGCTAAGGTTTTTAAGGCAGAAGTAGGCATGGCTCCCAGCGACTACCAAAAAAGTAAACAGACGACTTAAATGAACGAAGTCGGTAATCTATAAATAAATTGGGAGTTAGACGAATAGGATTATTTACCCAATAAAAAATAGACCAATCCATTTTACTAGTAAAAAAAGAGAATGCAGTTGAAGCAATCAAATCACCAACTAGATTGCTTTTTTGTCGTTCCCGGAATAATTCCACTAAGCAGATTAATTCCCTAAAAAAATAACTCGTGGTAGGGTAATTTTATCAAGTGATAAGTGGAGGTCTTTTTTATGTTTTTAGCAATCAATGAAATCAAACATTCGAAGCTGCGCTACACCTTAGTGATGGGCGTCATGTTTCTGATTGCCTATTTGGTGTTCTTTTTGACGGGACTGGCTTACGGGCTTGCGCAGGACAATCGGACGGCAGTAGACAAGTGGGATGCAGATTCTATTCTGCTGACAGAGGAAGCAAATAACAATTTAAACATGTCTATGATCCCGTTAAAAACCTTTGACGACGTGAATGCGGATGAGAAAGCGTATCTTGCTCAGACAGCGGGTGTCATAAAGGGCGACAACGGAGAAAAAATTGATGTCAGTTTTTTTGGGATCGATAAGGACCAATTTATTGCGCCGAAGCTGAGCAGCGGGAAGATGTTCTCGACTGACGATGAAGCGGTAGCGGACATTTCCTTGAAGGATGAATACGATCTGAAGCTCGGTGAAACGGTCAAAATGGCCGGCAATGACAAAACATTGACGATCGTTGGTTTTACAGATAACGCAAAATTCAACGTCGCACCTGTATTGTACACGACGATCGGCGCGTATCAGGAAATTCGTTTTGAGACACAGGGAACGAATGAGAATACTCGGATCAACGCGATCATTACGCGTGGAAAGGTCGATTCGGTTCCTGACGATCTGGACAAGACCAGCATCAGCAGTTTTATCAATGATCTGCCGGGCTACAGTGCACAAGTATTGACCTTCGGATTTATGATCGGGTTCTTGATCGTCATCGCGGCGATCGTGATTGGGATCTTCATTTATGTATTGACGATGCAAAAAGCGGAGATTTTCGGCGTCATGAAGGCACAAGGAATCTCAAGCCGCTACATTTCAAATTCCGTGATCGCTCAAACCTTCTTGCTGGCGACTGTCGGTGTCGTGGTTGGTTTGGCGGCGACGCTAGGAACAGCACTGGTATTGCCAGATGCGGTGCCGTTTCAAGTGAACATGCTGTTTTTCGGCGGAATCAGTCTATTGATGATTCTGGTGGCGTTGATCGGAGCGTTCTTCTCCGTTCGAACGATCGTGAAGATTGATCCATTGAAAGCAATCGGATAAGGGGGAGAAACCATGAGTGCAATTGAATTTAAACAAGTAGAGAAAACATTTAAAGATGGCGATTCGACGATCGAAGCCTTGAAGGAAACGAATTTTTCCGTGGAAAAGGGAGAATTCGTCGCGATCATTGGTCCCTCCGGTTCGGGGAAGAGCACCTTTTTGACCATCGCCGGCGGTCTGCAATCCCCTTCGGAGGGGGAAGTTTTGATCAATGACGAAGACTTCAGTAAGAAGAAGGAAAAGGATCGGGCAAAATTGCGGTTCAAAGAAATCGGCTTTATTTTGCAGGCGTCCAATCTAGTGCCATTTCTGACCGTCAAAAAGCAATTGAAGCTGGTGGATAAGGTCAGCAAAAACGACAATACGCAAGTCGCGGAGAAATTATTTGACCAGCTGGGAATCGCGAGCCTAGAGAATAAATACCCGGAAGAGCTTTCTGGGGTGGGGAACGTCAGCGGGTCGCGATCGCTCGCGCCTTGTATCATGATCCGACGATCATTCTTGCGGATGAACCTACCGCCAGTCTGGATTCTGAAAAAGCCTATGAAGTCGTTAAGATTTTAGCGAAGGAAACGAAAGAAAAGAAGAAGGCGACGATCATGGTGACACACGACACTCGCTTAGTAAAATTTTGCGACCGCGTGTTAGAAATGAAGGACGGCATGCTGAAGGAAAAGGAACTTTCTGAAGACGACGCCCACCCGGATAGCGTATAATAACTGTACAAAAGAAGAGCGAGGCGATTCAATGTACGAAGAGATTTTGGATATTGCAGAAGATTTGTTCATGAGACAAGGGTACAACGACACCTCCACACGGCAAATTGCAAAAATCCTAAACATCACCCAACCAAACATATACTATCATTTTAAAAATAAAGAAGAGATCTACTTTCAAGTAATGAAACGCTTATCAACAGAAGTAGGGAAGAACCTTTCTGATCTATCGAAAAAAGCGGGGAGCTTTGAAGTGCGTGTCACGGCAATGGTCTTTTACTTGCAGGAGCGACACCCGTTCAGCTTATTCATGATGATGCATGACATCCAGCATACGCTAAATCCTGAAATCGCGAAGCAGCTCTTTTCTTTTTGGCAGGAGTCGTATAAGCGCCCGTTTCTCGACCTGTTCAATCAGGAACCAAAAATTCGTACGTCTGTCGAACCCGAGGTTGCGGTGCGTCAGCTATTCATATTGATCTCGGCAAATTTAGAATCCCCAGAGGCCGTACAAAAGGAAAATATGGAAAAATCCATCCAGCTTTTCTTCTACGGAGTCTTGGATAACTAAAAAAAGAGGCTGTGACATAAGTCTCTAAGTAAAAAGCCAGTGAAATGACGAGAATTCGTTCATTTCACTGGCTTTTTTGGGTAAACTAAAAGAGTACGAGATGACGCTCGTACTCTAAATCATTCAACCCCCGAAAGGATCAAAATCATGCATACAAATTATAACATGAATCAACTCACTTTAGATATCACAACTTCTTACATTCCAAAAGAAGATAGCACGGCTTGGTTTATCAATGAACTTGTCGAATCCCTTGAAATCAAAGAGCCTTATCTTTTTGGTCGACCGCGGAATTATGATTTAAGCGCGATGTTAAAACTAGTTCTTTTCGCTTATACGCGGAGTGTATTTAGCAGTCGGAAAATTGAGCAATTAGCTGAAGAGAGCCTACCGGCTCGATGGTTGACGCAAGAACAGATCCCGACTTACCGAACCATTGCCCGTTTCCGCGTATCTAATGAATTAGAAGCATTGATCGAAAAGGGGCTTGATTCATTAATTCATTATCTTAGGGAGCAACAATTGATTACTCATTCAATTTTTATCGATGGGACGAAGCTTCTCGCGGATGCCAATAAATATAGTTTCGTCTGGAAAAAGAGCACAATCAAATATGACAAAATGAACCGTGAACAGCTCGTCTCTTTGATGTCTGAACTCAAAGAGGCGCATTTAGCGAGTCATGTTCCTGAAGGAACCTCACTCACATTAGATATGTTGGATGAAGTACTTACAAGGTTGGAATTACGGTTAGAAGAATTGGAACAAGAAGTACTTGAAACCAGAAAGGTTTCACCAAATCCAGCCAAACAACAACGCCGTAAATTAAAAGCACAAAAACGAAAACTAAGCGAACGTCGGGATAAAATGGCGGAGTATCAACAGCGCTTAGCTATTTGTGGTGCCCGTAATAGTTATTCAAAAACAGATACAGATGCCACCTTTATGCGTGTCAAAGAAGATCCTATGCGTAATGGGCGATTAAAGCCTTCGTTCAACCTTCAAGTAGCCACTAGTAACCAGTTCATTTTAGATTATGATGTCTATCAAAATCCAACGGATACGAAAACCCTCCCAGCATTTATAGAAAAAATGAACGGGGCGGGTCGACTTCCTAAGTATATTGTGGCGGATGCCGGATATGGCTCAGAACAAAATTATCGGTATCTTGAGGATGAACTACCGAATCATATCGCATTGATTCCTTACTCTACGATGTTGAAAGAGCAAAGTAAGAAATGGCAGTCGGACGAACGAAAAGTCATGAATTGGACGTATAACGAACAAGAGGATTATTACATTGATCCCAAAGGAGTTCGTTTCAATTTCAATACATATAGAACAGATACGGATAAAGTCGATGGGTTTGTTCGAGACTTCAAAGAGTACAAAGCAGAAAAATATACGGAAAATAAAGAAGTGATTCAAGAAGCGTTGACCCAAGGGGGCAATACACGCATCATTAAGGTCAATCCTTCGTTAGAATACTTTAAAGCAAAACAACGCACCTTGCTTTCAGAACCTGAAAATGGAAAAATCTACGCACAAAGAAAAATTGACGTAGAACCAGTCTTTGGGTGGATGAAGGCTTGTTTGCATTTCACTCGATACCATGTTCGAGGCCTAGAAAAGGTGAAAAAGGAAACGGGTATCCTTATCATGGCATTAAATATGAGAAAGTTAGCCGCAATGAAACGGCTTGGCACCTTGAGTACATAAAAATTGGCTTCCAGAAATCATTAAATGATTTCTGGAAGCCAATTTTTGTTCGATTAAGGATTACGACTTATGTCACAGCCTCTTTTTGCTTAGGCCAATACGGCTGCGATCATGTCAGGCAATTCTTTTTTCATAACACGTTTTGTTGAGAGTGCATCTGTATAAGTGACCGATTGATCCGCTGCGACCGTTGCTAATAATTGACGGTCTTTTTTTGGCGGGTTGTAGAAAACTTCGATCGCTTTGTCAGCTTCTGACCATTCAGCAGAGTAATTCGTTTTTGTTTTCAAGGCTTGGTTCAATGCCTCTGCTTGTTCTGCTGTTACGCCGTTGCTTTCTGGTGCTTTGGCAACATCTGCCATGATGTCTTGGGCAAGTTCTGCCGCTTTGTCTGTCTCAGCGCTAGCAGGGGCCGCTTTTTTGAAGCTTTCTGACCACAGGTTGTACAGGCTGTTTGTCAATTGATTCAAGGTATTGGTTTGCGGATTTTTAATGTGAGCTTCCACCAATTCTCTGAAGGAATGATCCTGCTCTCCACTTTGGATGTGGCGAGTTTCGCCATCCGGTGTCTTTTCATCAAAATGGATTTGATGCGTGTTGACTTTGTCAAAATAAATCTTCACGTCGCTGTGGATATGATCCGCAAGTGTTTCTTCTACTTGAGCGAAGGTTTTGCTGATTTGTTTGTTGCGTAGCTTGATTGATTTTTTGATACTTTTTAAATTCACGAGTATAATTCAGTCGCTTTCTTTTAAGAGTTGTTCTAATCCGATAGTATTATAGCATATTTCGTAAGAAGTGCAGTAATAATGCAAAAAAAGACGGAGATTTCTCTCCGTCGGGTCTCATTTTAACGTAAATCTTCGAGAAATTCTGTTTTTCCCGGGTCGATCTCGTCCTTCATTTTAATGATTCGTGCAGGCGTTCCTGCAACGACTGCGCCAGCAGGGACATCTTTTGTCACAATCGCACCTGCGGCAACGACCGCGTCTTTTCCAATGTGGACGCCTTCTAAGATGACAGCATTGGCACCTACTAATACATTGTCTTCCACAACTACAGGAGAGGCGCTAGGCGGCTCAAGAACACCAGCCAAGACGGCGCCGGCGCCGATATGAGCGTGGTTTCCGACCGTCGCACGAGCACCTAAGATCGCACCCATGTCGATCATTGTACTGTCGCCGATCGATGCACCGATGTTGATGATGGCGCCCATCATGATAACCGCCTTGTCACCGATGGCTACACGGTCGCGAATCAAGGCGCCGGGTTCGATCCGTGCATTGACGGAGGAGATATCCAGCATCGGGATCGCTGAGTTGCGGCGGTCATTTTCAAGGTGGACCTCGGTAATGTGTTGTTTTTGTTCCGTCAATACTTCTTGTACCGCCTGACTTTCACCAATCAAGATCCATGTTTTTTCTTGTCCGAAAAACTGTACCTTTTCTTTGGTGATACCCGTCAAATCGCCTTGTACGTAGGCTTTGACAGGGGTCATTTTTTCGGCATTTTTAATGTATTTTGCAATTTCATAAGGATCAGTCAAAGTCATAAATTTACTCCTGTCTACTTATCTAATTAAAATTCCATTCTATTTTTCGTCGATCAGTTTTTCCATATCGTATAAACCGGTCGTTTTGTTGCTGATGTATTTAGCTGCTTTTACGGCACCGCTGGCGAAGACATTGCGGGACAAAGCCAAATGATTCAGTTCGATGACTTCGTCTGGACCCGCGTAGATCACAGTATGCTCGCCGGGGATCGTCCCGCCGCGTACTGCGTGAATACCCAACTCAGATAAGGGGTTCTCCAGATCATTTCCGTGGCGCCCATAAATATACGTTTTCTTTTCTTCAACGGCATCATTAACGGCATCCGCAAGTAAAAGGGCGGTCCCGCTGGGTGAATCTTTTTTCTGATTGTGGTGCTTTTCCACGATCTCGATATTAAAATCTTCTTCTAAAACAGGCGTGATCTCCCGGATCGCTTTTGCTAGAAGATTGATACCCAAGGACATATTTGCTGAGAAGAAGACCGCCGTTTCTTCGGCAGTTCGTTGGATCTGTTCGTGGATCTCGTCAGTCAAGCCGGTCGTTGCTACGACCACTGGGATCTTTTTGTCTCCGCAATACTCCAGAACAGCGGGAACAGCAGAGTAATGGGAGAAATCAATGACGACGTCAGCGTTTGTCTGGCAGTCTTCGATGGAGCGATAGGTAGGAAAGTCTGCTTCAAAGGCTTCACGATCAACACCGGCTACGACGCGCATCTCAGGTTGTTCCGCGATCATCGTTTGCAGGACTTGTCCCATGCGCCCATTTGCACCGCTTAAAAGGATGTCGATCATTCTGCTACCTCCAACCCGTAGGCAGTCATTTCTTTTTTCAATCCTTCAATGGTCTCCGCTTTTGCTGGAGACAAGGGAAGACGGAAGTGTACGTCGATTTTCCCTAAAAGACTAACTGCTGTTTTAACCGGGATAGGGTTCACTTCGCAGAAGATCGCATGGATCAACGGGATTTGAGCAAGCTGTAATTCTTTTGCTAAAGAGAAATCTCCTTCCAACGCGGCTTTTGTCAGCTCGTGGGTCTGTTTTGGCGCGATGTTTGCGATCGTTGAAATCGAGCCGCTGCCGCCTAAGGCCATGATCGGCAAGACTTGATCGTCGTTTCCAGAATAGATCGCAAACTCCTCCGGCATGATCTGAGCGATTTCTGCGATTTGCGAAATGTTGCCGCTGGCTTCTTTGATCGCCACCACATTCGGGATCTCGCTCAAGCGTTTGACCATTTGCGGGGCAATATTCATATTGGTACGTGAAGCCACAGAATATAAAATAATCGGCAATTCCACGTTTTCTGCGATTTTTTGGTAGTGAAGAAACAGACCTTCATCTGAAGCTTTATTATAGTAAGGAGTCACGATCAATAGGGCATCGGCACCTACTTTTTCAGCGCCTGTTGACAATTCGATGGCATGCTGTGTGTCATTTACACCTGTGCCTGCAATCACCGGGACGCGTCCATTCACCTTATTGACGACGGCCTCGATCACAGCGATATGTTCGTCATTGGCTAATGTGGAGGCTTCACCAGTCGTTCCGCAAGCGATGATCGCATCGGTACCTTCGCTGATCTGCCACTCAACAAGTTCCTCTAACTTCTTGTAATCAACAGCACCATCGGCTTTCATGGGTGTAACTAAAGCGACACCAGATCCTTCAAATATTCTCAAGAGAAACAACTCCTTCATTGTTTTTTTCAAAGATCTTGTAAAAAATCTTTAATAGTAGGATTATATCTCAATTATGAGTGAAAGCCAACGGAAATCTCATGGAATTTTTAATCAGGAATAGTCAGAGAAATTTGGTGTAGGAAGCGCGGTCTTCTTTCTATAGAAGGTTTTTTGTTTTTGAAAAATCTAAAAACCTTATCATTTCCTTATAGTTGTCTTTCATACTGGAAGTAGAACGAGGAGGAAACCCACATGAACGAATGGATTGTTACTACGAACCAGTTAACGAAAACCTATCACGGTCAAAAGGCCGTAAACAACTTATCATTAAAGATCCCTAAAAATAAAGTCTACGGATTGCTTGGTGCGAATGGTGCCGGAAAATCAACGACATTAAAGATGCTCGCCGGACTGATCCAACCGTCTGAAGGAGAAATTCTCTATCAGAATAAGCCTTGGCAGCGAAAAGACTTGTCAGAGATCGGCGCCTTGATCGAGCGGCCGCCGTTGTATGGAAATTTGACAGCTCGCGAAAATCTATTGGTACGCACCACGACTTTAGGGTTGTCTGAAAGGCGGATCGACGAGGTCTTGGCTATCGTTGATCTACAGAATACTGGTAAGAAAAAAGCCCGTCAGTTTTCTATGGGGATGAAGCAGCGGCTAGGATTGGCGCTAGCATTATTGAATGAACCGAAATTATTGATCTTAGATGAGCCGACGAATGGCTTAGATCCTTTAGGGATTCACTCTTTTCGCGAACTGATCCGATCGTTTCCTGCCCAAGGAATCTCGGTGATTCTTTCCAGTCACATTTTATCAGAGGTCGAGCATACTGTGGATACGATCGGGATCATCGCCAACGGTCAATTAGGGTATCAAGGGGATCTGCCGGAAAACAGTGTGGCGTTAGAAGCACTCTTCATGAAGGTGGCGAAGGAAAATCAGACGGAAGGGGCGAGCTGGGATGAGTAAGATCATTCGAGGGGAAATGCTAAAGGGCAAACGCAGCTTTGGCAGAAAGAGCTTGATTTTGTTCCCATTATTAGTAAGCGGGATGGCTATTTTTTTAATGGGAGGAGAATTGACGCAGATCGGTGCCTATAACTGGTGGTACATGTTGCTGCTGCCGATGGTAGTAGGACTTGTTTGTACAAATCTGGTGGATGCGGATAAGCGCTTGGGTTTTTATAATTGCAACGTACTTCCTATTTCTCCAGCAAAAATGTGGCACGGAAAAATCTGGACAGGGCTGCTTTACTTGGCTTTTTCAAATGCGGTCGTTTTTGGTTTGACGACGCTTTCGGGTCTGTTGTTTCCATCGCAATACCCACTTTGGCGCGGTCTCGTTGCGGGCATCGTTTTAACCGTCACGTGGGCGTGGCAAATTCCTTTAGGGCTTTATTTGGCTACGCGGTTTCATTCGGTCGTTACATTTCTAAGCATTCTCTTTTTGAATATATTCTGTTCCAGTCAATCGATTGCGGGAGGCGCCTTTTGGTACGTGCCCTTTGCGATCGCGCCAAGACTGATGGCGCCAATCATTCATATCAATCCGAATGGCGTGCCATTAGAAGCTGGAAGTCCGTTGTATGACGCAGGAGTGGTCTTACCAGGCCTGATACTCACGTTGCTGTTCTTGCTCGCCAGCAGCTTTCTCTCGACGCGCTGGTTCAGTAAGGGAGGTCGTTATCGTGAAACGATTTAGACGTGTGTTGCTGGGGGATATTCTAAAAATAAGGCAAACGCCTTTTTTTCTTTTGCATGTCGCCTTGCCGTTAGTGGGCATCGGTGTTTTCGCCGCGTATCAATGGATGACGAACACGCACTCCCAGCTGCTCCTGATCAATTATTTTCAAGTACTAAGTCTCGTGTACCCGATTCTTGCGGCATGGATGACCACTCTTATTGTTGATCAAGAAAGCGAAGCAGGAGACAGTTTCTTCTTATTAAGTGCAGTATCCCGCTGGCGAGTACTGACTTCAAAGGTTGGGATACTTTTAGTTAGCGGTCTGTTTGCTTGCCTGCTGGCAGGCTTCGGGTACCATCTGGTCGTTCAATTTCGCGAAGACTACGCGTTATCCAGTCTGTTCATTCTTTTTCTAGTGGGCATCGTCTGGTGCAGTGCCTTGTTTCTTTACTTTTTCCATTTATTTCTGGGCCTTTCCTTTGGTCGAAACGTCAATTTCGCGGTTGCAGCCGTCGAGTTGCTGTTGTCCGCACTGTTGCTTACCGGTTTGGGAGAAACGATCTGGTTTTTCTTCCCGTGTGCGTGGGGCGTTCGTTCGATCCCTTTAGCAGCCGCGTATTTGAGAGGAGCGACAGCCACGAGCTTTGGTACGGTACACGTGGTATTGGTCTGTCTGGTTCTGCTGACAGTATTCATGCTGGGTGGGTTATTCCTTTGGTTTCAAAAATGGGAAGGGCGATCAAGTGAGGAGTAAGACCCTTGTTGGATGAGCGATTTCAACGTATGATTGAAGAAAAGGGGTGAGGTTATGGCAATGATTTTCGCTATTGATGACGATGAGGGCATCTTGGCATTTATTAAAACAGCATTGACACGAGAAGGTCATCAGGTAGAAACATTCACCACCACCCGAGAAGTGACGGCGGAAAAAGCCGCATTTGCGGATTTGATCCTGTTAGATGTCATGATGCCGGATCAGGACGGCTTTGATTACTGCCGAAGCATTCGCGACCTTGTAGATTGCCCGATTCTATTTGTTACAGCAAAAACAGAAGAGAAGGCTTTGTTGCAAGGACTTGGAGTCGGAGGAGATGACTACATCCGCAAGCCCTTCTCCCTAGCGGAGTTGCGTGGGCGTGTATCTGCCCACCTGCGCCGAGAATCTCGCGGACACACGCATCGCATACGCGTTGGGGAAATTTCTTTAGATATTTCCAGCAAGAAAATTTATTATGGCAGCGAGGAGATGTTGCTGACAAAATCAGAATATTTGATCTCCGCCCAGTTGATCACGTCTGCGGGTCAAGTATTTTCAAAGGGGCAATTGTACGAAGCTGTATTTGGCTTTGATGGACGTTCTGAGGAAAGCGTGATCGTTGAACACATCAAGAATATTCGGGGAAAGCTAAAGAAATACTCAGCAAATGACCCGATCGAAACGGTTTGGGGGATTGGGTATCGATGGCGAAAATAAAAACAATCAGTCTGACTGGGTATGTGACACGCCTCTTGGCAGCTGCTTTTTCAGGCGTCGTCGTCGTTTTGATGTTGGCATTGCTTCTTTTTCAAGTCTTGATTTCTACGGAAAAGATCGCGCCGGCAAATGCAGGAGAGATCCATGCGCGAGAGGAGATGAAGCGGATTGAAGAGAATCAGGTCTTTCCGGCTAAATTGTCACCGTCATTTTATCAGTATGTTTATTTTACCAAAGAAGGGAAGGTGCACGCGGCTTCTTTAGCAGGCGAGCCTTTAGAGAAAACACTTGCTCAGTACAAGGATAAGACCGACAGCTATTCTACAGGAGCGTATGTGACGTTGGCTGATGGCAGTTATGCGTTATTTTCATGGAATTATAAAGCACAGTTTACCAATCCGACATTGAGAAAGCTGTTTCCGAATTTTGAAAGTTTCTTTCTGATTGCGATCGTGCTCGCGCTGCTGCTTTTCTTTCTTCTGTTTACCAAAAAAGTCAGCAAGCAATTAAAGGAAAAATTGCTGCTGGTGGAACAGGCGAGCCAACAAATCACCCAAAAGGACCTTGATTCTGTGATCGGCACCACTTCGGGCATCCGGGAATTCAATGAAGTGCTGCATTCAATGGAAGAAATGCGCGGTGCCTTGAAAGACTCCCTCGTCCAACAATGGCAGACAGAGCAGCAGCGAAAAAAAGAGATCGCGGCGCTGACTCATGATATTAAAACACCACTGACCATCATCAATGGCAACGCCGAGCTGTTGATGGAAGAAGAACTTGCCGAAGAACAGCAGCAGCTTGTCCAGCATATCTATGATTCAGGAAAAAAAACCAAGCAATACCTCGATTTGCTGCAACAGGTTTCAACTTTTGATGTGGTTCAAGAGGAAAAGAGTCCTCTTTCCGTCACGACCATTTTAGAGGAAGTGAGGCAGACATTTACACCTCTGGCTAAGAAAAAAGGGATCGAATTGGCGATTGGGCCTTCGCCACAAGGGACTGCTATCAATGCGGCCCCTGTCATGCTGATGCGCGCATTGGGAAACCTTTTGGAAAATGCGATTCGATATACTGATTCGGGAAAAGTGACGGTAGAAACGGTGCACGACGAAAAAAGCATAAGATTTGTGATTGAAGATCATGGTCCAGGATTCTCGCCAGAGGCCCTTTTACATGGGAAGGAAATGTTTTGGCAGGAGGATCAAAGCCGGACAACAGGCAGCAATTACGGCATTGGACTAGCCATCGTTGAACGTATTGCCAACTATCACGAGGGGCAAGTAATCGTAGAAAACACCACTGTTGGAGGGAAGGTTACGCTCATCCTATCTAATGAAGAAACACTTAGACCTTGAAAGAAGTTAAAGGCACACAGGCTGCGTGTTCCTTTGGCTTTTTTTGTGAGTAAATGAAAGAAAACGAAATTTTTTCATTTAGTTTCAGAATTTTAAAAACAAATGAATGACCTATCAGACAATCTGTACTATAATATGAGAAACTATCAATGGATTTCTAATCAAATAAGCATTATTCTAAGAATTTTTATGGAAATGAGTGAGACGATGATCGAAACGGAAGTCAAAGAATTAGAAGAATTAGTCACGACGATGCGCCGTGAGCTGCACCAAATCCCTGAATTGGGACTAGAGGAGACGCGCACGGCTGCTTATATTCGCGAGAAGCTGGCGGCTTTTGGTGTGACAGAGACCTATGAAGTAATCGAAACAGGAACGATCGCCGTCTTAAGAGGAAGCAAACCGGGAAAAACGATCGCCTTTCGTTCGGATATCGACGCGTTGCCAGTGGAGGAGCAGACCGGCTATGCGTTTGCATCCAAGACTCCGGGAAAAATGCACGCCTGTGGTCATGACGGCCATATGTCGACTTTACTAGGATTCATTGCCTATTTGCATAAGCATCCTGAAACGATCCAAGGAACACTAGTCTTTGTGTTCCAGCCAGCCGAAGAAGGACCTGGCGGGGCAGAATTGATCATGAAAGCGGGGATTCTTCAAAAACTTGGCGTGGAGGAAATCGTCGGCTTGCACGTATTTCCGGATCTGCCTGCTGGGAAAATTTCCTGCCGACCTGGACCGATGATGGCGCGGAATGCAGAAGTCACCATCACGATCAAAGGGGTCAGCACCCATGGCGCACAGCCGCAGCTAGGCGAAGATGCTATCGTCGCTGCCGGCGGTGTGATCTCTGGATTGAACAGTATTTTGGCACGAAATATCGGTCCGCTGGATAACGTGGTTTTGACCTTTGGGACGATCCATGGCGGCGAAGCGATGAATATCGTGGCGAAGGAAGTTGTTTTACATGGGACGATGCGGGCATTTGATGACAAGGTCTACGATGAAGTCGTTCGACGGACAACATTATTAGCTAGTGAAATCGCGAAGGGCTACGGGTGTGAAGCCGTAGTGGACTTTAACCACATGTATCGCGTCGTCGACAATGACCCGAAGATGGTAGAGACGCTGGAGAAAGTCGCAGCGGACTATTATGTGGAGACACCGCCTTATTTGATCGCGGAGGATTTTTCGATGTATCAGCAGGAAATTCCCGGAATGTTTTTCTTTTTAGGCATTCGTGATGAAGCAAAGGGCTACACGCATCCGCTGCATAGCGGACAGATGAAATTTGATGAAGTGAATCTCTTATTAGGGATTCAGACCTATGCCAACTTGATCGCTGGATTAAATGAACATTAATTAAGGGGGCTTATAATGGACTTTGAAACAAAAAACGGACACTTGATGTGGGATGGCTGTGACACGGTCGCTCTGGCACAAGAATTTGGCACACCACTTTATGTTTTTTCACAAACGATGATCGAAGAGAAATGCCAGGAGTTGCAGCGAGATTTTGTTGAAAAATACGACAACGTGCGGGTAGCCTTTGCCAGCAAAGCCTTTTCGACGTTGGCGATGCTGAAAATCATCGAGAAGCAAGGCTTTTCGTTGGATGTCGTTTCTGATGGCGAGCTTTATACCGCTGTCAAAGCTGAGTTTCCCGCAGCGCACATTGAAATGAACGGCAACAACAAATCCATCGAAGAATTAGAGATGGCGATCGATTACGGGGTTGGACGAATCATTATCGACAGTCTGCAGGAAGTGGCTCTGATCGCAGCGATCGCAAAAGAAAAGCAGCGCGTCGTGGATATTCTTTTCCGCATCACGCCGGAGGTCAATGTCCAGACCCATTCCTTTATCTCGACGGGACAAAAGGACTCGAAATTCGGGATACCGATCGATGAAGCGATTCTTTTCCCGCAAATCAAACAGGCAATCGAGACGCCTGAAGTCAATTTTCTAGGGTTTCATTTCCATGTCGGAAGTCAATTGTTCGATAACGAAGCCCATCTAGCAGCAGTAGGGATCGCTTTGGATTTAGTGAGATTAGTGAAAGAGCGCTTTGATTATACGATCAAGGAGCTGAATTTCGGCGGCGGTTTTGGGGTTCGATACACGGATGCCGATCAGCCGAAGCCCTTCAGCTATTTTACGGACCCGATGATGGCGCAGGTTTTGGCGTTTTGCGAGGAAGAGCAATTCCCACAGCCAGCCATCGTAATCGAACCAGGACGCAGCATCGTGGCCGAAGCCGGTATCAGCCTGCATAAGATCGGCGCGATCAAAGAGCTTCCGGGTCTGCGGAAATATGTGAGTATCGATGGCGGGATGACGGACAACATTCGTCCAGGACTGTACGAAGCGGAATACACAGGGATTTTAGCGAATAAAGCCGATCAGCCAGCCGCTGAAACAGTCACGGTCTCTGGGAAGGCTTGCGAAAGCACAGATATCCTTGTCAAAGACATCGAATTGCCGACAGTCGAAGCAGGCGATATTTTCGCGACTTTTTCAACGGGTGCATATGGTTATTCCATGGCCAGCAACTATAACAAATTGGCGATTCCGGCCGTTGTATTGACCAACGACGGACAAGCAGAATGTATCGTAAAAAGACAAACATTGGATCAGATCATCCAAAATGAAGAGATTCCAAGTTTTTTGAAATGAGGCGAAAGAATGGCTATTCCTTTTTATAAAATACAAGGTGCTGGAAATGATTTTATTTTGATCGATAATCGTGGGCTAGGTTTTTCGACGGAGGAACTAACGAAGGTCGCAGCCCGTGTGTGTACTCGGCGTGTGTCGGTAGGTGCGGACACGTTGATCGCCGTTGAAGCCCCTCGCGGAACAGGTGATTTCTACGCGCGCTTCTTCAATGCCGACGGGTCGGAAGCGGAAATGTGCGGGAACGGTGCCCGCTGTGTCGCACGATGGGCCTACGAAACAAAGGCGGCGCAAGAAAAAATGACCATCGAAACCATCGCAGGGAATGTTCCGGCTGAACGGCTGGACAAACGGACGTATCGCGTCCAGTTGAATTCTCCGACGATCTTTGAAGCAGACAAAAAGATTCAAGTCGATGGCAAAGAAGTAACTGTCGATTATGTTGAATTAGGTGATCCGGGCATTCCTCACTTAGTCGTTCACTTCCCTGATCTGGCGATGACAGAGCTGGAAACGATGCTTGATTTTGCTAGAAAACTGCGCAACCACCCAGTCTTTCCAAAGGGTGCCAACGTGAATTTCTACGATGTTTTGCCAGACCAAACAGTGGTGGAACGAACCTACGAACGAGGAGTAGAAGAGTTTACCTTAGCTTGCGGAACAGGCACAGGGTCAACAGCCTATGCATTGAATAAAAAGAAGATCGTCGCAGTCGAACCCGCGGTGATCGAAGTCCTTGGCGGGCAGCTTCAAGTAGAGGTGACAGGAGAAGACTTATACTTGATTGGCGACACGAACCTCGTTGCTGAAGGGACGATAGTAGACGAAGATTTCGTATAAAAAAACAACGACCAATAATTTTGGTCGTTGTTTTTTTGTTATTTAATTTTCGCTTTGTCTCTATCGATGAGTTGGAAAATATTTATTCAATAATGTTTGTAAATTTAAAAAATAAAAGTATTTCATTGGGTATTTACAAGAGCGTTATTTTAGTATTATCCTAAGTGTATAAAAAACACAGGAAGCGATTTCTTGAAAATGGAGGATGGGAACATGGATGTTAAAAAATTAGGCACACGGCAGTTATTCTTGATGAAACGAGAGTCTTTGGAGAAGAAGATCGTGACTTACTACGAACAATCCGGTGACGCAAATTCTGTGATCGAGTATTTGGTTGCGGTCATGGTGCGTAATTCGCTGAATTTGACTGGGGCTTTTTCTTTTCTCTGCAAAGACCTGCTTCGGGATCTCTTTTTAACAGTCGAGCCGACAGATACCCTGCGCCTCTTTCTGCCCTTTTTCAAGGAATACTTTGAATCCAAAGAATGGGAAGGCTTGATCAAACAGTATTTTGGAAGCCCTTCCGAGTATTTTTCCCAGACTGAAATGATCCGCTCCTTCAAGAATGCCTTTGAAAAACAGGGCAGTTTGGACCTTTACAGAGAGGGGCTTGTGTATGACATTCGTTCCCGTTTTGAAGATGCGGCGGGCAAGCGCCATCTGTTGACGATTCGCGATGTCGATCCTAACAAAGAGGAGACATTGGTGGCGGAAATTCTGGAAGTGTTGACCTTACTAAGCATCTTTGAAGTAGACGGCGTCCGAAAATTCGTGGCATTGGTCGATTATAAAGGCGGCGGTCACGTGGAGACGACTTCCTACAAGGTTGGCAAATCCAAACAAACAGAAGAGGACACTATCGTTGAAGAAACGCCTACAAACACAAAGACTGAAAAACAGCCCGTCCTTGCTGCCGCAACGGAGCCAATCGCCGCCGCAGCCCCATCGCCGAAAAAATCCAACAAGCTGTCTTACGAAGAAGCTCTGACCTCAGAAAGTCCGTCTCATAACGCCGCCGACCTCCCGCCCAAACCGAAGTCCTCCTATGTGCGCTTTGATAAGACTCCTGAGCAAGTAGAGGAAGAGCAGCGGCAGAAAAATCTCAAACGTAGACTGGATAAACAGCAGGGGAAGAAAAAGGACAGCCGAACCAAGCGGAATAGGAAACGAAAATAAGCGCGGTCCGTCACGCATGATGACGGTTCCAGACGCTAGCGTAAAATCGTGTTTCTTTTGTGCAGACTTTAGAAAAAATAGCTGCTATCCTATCATCCTACGCAGGACGTTAACGAGTTAACGGTCGGAATTCTTTTGTCGTTCTTCCTTTGTGAGGAGAACACGGCGGTTTTGTTCTTCTTCATTGACGCGAAATTTCGTAGGACGTATTATGAAGTGAGTACAAGCTACGAGGAGGCCGACATGAAAAAATTTAAGAAAATGGTGGCGATCGAGCCAACCAAATTATTGCCTGAATGGGACGAAAAACTAAAAGCGCTGGCAGAGGAAACGGTCTTTTACGAGGACATCCCCGCAGATACAGCCATAGTCATCGAGCGAATCGGCGATGCTGATTGCGTGATGCTGAGCTTCACCAGTTCTATTGATAAGGAAGCGTTGGAGGCGTGTCCGAACATTCGTTATATCGGTATTTGCGCGAGTCTGTATGCGCCGGAGAATGCCAATGTCGATATTCGCTATGCAGAGGAAAAAGGCATCGTTGTGACTGGCGTGCGGGATTACGGCGATGAAGGCGTAAAGGAATACGCCATCAGTGAATTGGTTCGCCTGCTGCAAGGTCGCGGGCCTGCAATGTGGAAAGAAGAGCCAATGGAATTGACCGATGTGAAGGTTGGGATCGTCGGAATGGGAACAGTCGGAAGTCTGCTGGCACGCACGATGGACTTTTTCGGGATGGACGTCAATTACTACAGCCGTACGCGGAAGCCAGACATCGAAAAAGAGCTGGCGATGACTTATTTGCCGCTCGATGAATTACTTGGAAAAGTAGATATCGTGATCACCTGCTTAAATAAGAACGTGGTCTTATTAGACGAAGCTGCTTTTCAAACATTTGGCAACGGAAAAATCTTGATGAACGTATCCATCGCACCTTCTCATGAAGTGCCAGCGTTAAAAGAATGGTTAGAGCACGGGGATAATTACGCCTTCAGTGATACGGAGGCTGGTTTAGGAGCAGAAGTCATTGGTTTGCCAAATGTCTTTGCTGGAAAAACCAATGCGGGACTAACGTCGATGGCGAAGGTTCGCCTGGCGCAAAAAGTCATTGGGAATATCGAGACGTTTCAAGCGAAAAATTGATTGATAGAATGATAGGACTCCAGCGTGAGCGCTAGGGTCTTTTTTCTGTCTAACGCCACAGCGAACAGCCTCCTGTCAAAAGACGTCACATCAAATGTTTCTTTTTTGAAATTATTTGCAGTTGATGTAAGAAAATATAACATAAGTTATTGAAAACGGCATAAAATCCCGCTATGATGGATAAATGAAGAGACACTCGTTGGAATGATAGGAAGAAAAGGGGAAGCGATATGGAACGCCAATACTTAGTTCAAGTAGAAACGATCATCGGGGAAATGACTGAAGAGACCTTTCGGACACATCGTGAAGCGCTGTGTTATGCGACCGATTACCAAAGAGTAAAGAAAAGCAAAGTATTCAGATCAGGGGAAGTCGTTCATCATTTTACCTATTAAGAAAGCTTCTAAAAGCAAAAAAAGAGGGAGACGTCTACGGACGAATCCCTCTTTTGCGTGTTTCGATAAGATTTCCTGCTACGAAAATCAGTATGGCTAACCAAATAAACGCGAAGGCAATAAATTGCGGCAACTGGTAGGGCTCATGGAATAGAAAGATCGCCATCGCCAGCATGATCGTTGGGTTGACGTATTGCAAAAAGCCGAGCGTGATATACGAAAGTTTTTTCACCGCCGTCGCAAAGAGCAGCAACGGGATCGCCGTAACGATGCCGGCTCCGATCAGCAGCCAATTCGTAGTGGCGGGATACTGCATAAAGCCTACCGGTGAAACAACGAATAAATAAATCAACGCGATTGGGGCGATGATCAGTGTTTCAAGAGTAATGCTTGTCGCTGCACTCAAATCCAATTGTTTCTTAGTCACGCCATACAAACAAAAGCTTGCTGCAAGGAAAATTGAATTAAAGGGAAAGACGCCCGTTTGAATCGTCAGCAGCACGACGCCCACAAAAGCGGAGAGACTGGCTAATTTCGCCTGCTTCGTCAAAGGCTCCTTTAGGTAGATCGCGCCAGCGAGGACGTTCAGCAGGGGATTGATATAATAGCCCAGACTAGCCTGCTGGACTTGTCCGATCGAAACAGTATAGATATAGATTCCCCAATTGAGGGAAATAAAAATCGCTGCAACAATAATAGCAAGTGTCTTTTTATTACTTTTTAGCAGCGCTTTGACCTCTTGGAGAAACCCGGGGACTTTTCGGAAAACGATCAAGTAAAGAGTCATAAAGACCAGAGACCAGATGATCCGATAAAAAAGAATGTCGACGGGACCGACATTTCCCAATAATTTCCAATAGAGGGGAAGGATGCCCCAAAGAATGTACGCGCTGAACCCATAAACCAACCCTGAATCTTTTTTCATTGAAACCTCCTTAGTTCCGTCATGTTCACTTAGTTTAACATAAACGCTCAAGAGAATTTATAGAAAAAAGCAGCTTTGATGAATCAAAGGGAAGATTTTTTTAGCCGTCAAGTTCTGTTTTCAAATTATCGAAAAACGAATGAAGATATTTTTGGACAAAAAGAAACACGCGGCAGCCAATGTACAGACTTCCCGCTAAAAGAATCAGCACGTGGATCTTGTGATCAACGTGAAACGTCGCGACAATCACCTTTAGCGATCCGAACGAGAGGGAATAGTGAAAAAGCTTTTCCAAAACGAGCTCCGCCGACAATGCACCGATCACTAAGGAAGAAAGCGCGACGTAAATGGATTGAAGCGAAAATTCCAAGCTGATGAAGGGGGTCGTTTCGCCAAGGAGACTCATGGTTTTAAAAGACGCACGCTGGTCGTTCGCCATATGAAAAAACAATCGCCGAATCGCGCTCAGCGTCACTATCAGACAAAGCCCCGCTAAAAAGGTAGAGCAATGTTTAAAAACAGTCGTCAGCATTCCGCTGGGGGAGATCAGATCCATGATGGCCATGCCGCCGTGACTCGCGGCTTCTCTGACTGCGTGATCGTGCCAGTGGGAGAAGAACAGACTGATGGTGAGAAAGGAAAAGGCGATGAAGGAGGACAAGCAGCTCAAGGCGAGTGACGCTAGAATACCGGAGCTGCGGGTCAAATTTTTGATCGAATTTTCCAATAAATAATAGAGTTTGATCATGTGGATACCTCGTTTCAGATAGGGATAGTCAAAAAAGCCATTCAGACGAGTGAATGGCTAGGGATTGGAACGATTTTTTTTGCAGGAAAAAAACAAAGCGGCGCCAACGACGACACCATAATATAAAATGGGTAAAAGCGGCGTCTCCACATTGTCAAAGGAATAATAATAGAAAACGAGTGAGCCACCAGAGAAAACAAGGGTAGCGAGCAGTTGCAGTAAAGAGGGATTTTTCTTGACTAATGCGAGGGTGTAAGGGCCTAGGACAGCACCCAGCAGGCAAAGCAGAAAAGCAACAACATCTCTTGTCAGCATCGTAACATCCTCCTTTTTCACGTATTCGTTTGGAAAAATGCCAGTAATCGGCTCACAAATAGTATAGCATGCAGAGGCGCGCTCAGGGTAAAAAAATAGAGACACACGGTCTCTATTTCTTGCTTGATTAAAATGCATACGCGATAAGTGAAATACCTGCCATCATAAAGTAGAAGCCTACTAGGAAGGCAAGTGTAAGAGCGGAAGTCAAAGGATTGAATAAAAGCATGAATCCTAAGATAACGCCGATCACGTCGATCGCGATGTGGAACCAGTAATAGCCGGTGCTTCCAAGTTTGTAAATGCTCGCTGTAAGGAGACCAACGATCGAATCGAAGAGAAACCAAATCGCAAAAACAAATGGCAAAGCGACCAATCCAGCAGTGATGTTGAATAAGAAGAAAATACCGATCAAGATATCAACGACTCCTAAAACCATCATCAACGTAGATTTTTGATTCGTAAATTCGTGAAGTTTACGTCTAAAGAATAATTCAAAGAGTCCTTTTAAAATTGCTGAAAAAGCAAAGACATAAACAATGGCAACGAGACTGCTTCCTGGATCTCTAAATGCAGCAAGAGAAACGAGAATAAAAAGAATCCCCATCAAAAAATAAGGCCAGCTAAAGATTGTTTTTCTTTCCATATTTTTCACCCCCTTGAAAAAATAGTACCACTTACTGAAAAAATATGAAAAGAAAACGATCACTCGTCAGAAAATAAACCGTTCTCATAGAAGAAAAGGGAATTTTTATTGGTTTTGTCCATGCTTAATGGCTTTAAAGGCATTGATCCCAAAAGAGATCAGAAAGAAGAAGCTCGCCCATTTGAAGATCGGGCCTTCTTGAAACGCAAAAAACAGCGAGACGAAAAAATAAGAAAGCGCAATGTAGAAGTAGGGGTTGTGCAGCCCTTTGAATTTCATGATACTCACCTCTTTTAAGGCAGTATAAAGGTTTGAAGAGGCGCCGTCAAAATGTAGGACTTTCCGACAACAAGTGCCGATAAGCTGGGAACGAGAAGGGTCTATTTACCAGAAGAAGAACTCCGCAAAAAAACACACTGCATTGAAAAGCTGCAGTGTGTTTGAGCTGAACTAGGCCTGCCAAGACATCAACACTTCGGATTCGTTGGTTTCTGGATCAAGTCGTTCCTCTTGGCTATCAAAATGATTTTTCTGATAAAAGCGTAATGCCGCGGCATTCTTTTTGTAAACGGCTAAGGTCAACTGCTGGTGATCGGACTTCGCTGTATTCAATAGTTGGGTGCCGATGCCCAGTGAACGATAGGCGCTTAAAACAAAGATGCCGGCGATGTAGTCGTCCATCATTCCGAGGAAGCCGACGATGGTGCCTTCGTGAAAATAGGCATAGATCGATGCCTGGGAGAAGGCTTCTTTCACCGCGGCCTGATTGCTCAGCCAATAGTCTTCACTGATGAAAGCATGGGCATCGATGTTGCTTTTCAGCCATATGTCGGAGAGTATCGTTAATTCATTTTCTGTGAGGTTGTTCAATTGTTTGATCATTCTTTTTTCCTTTTCTAAAAAATGTCATTTATTCTTCGTCTTGGATTTTTAGGGAATCCGACTGCATTTTCTATTCAAAAAGCCGGTCACTCTTTTGATTTGAAAAGCGGCTCTTGAGGGGACGTGTAGTAGTCGCTATTCAGCGTTTCTTCTTTTTTCTTTCCCAGCACTGAAACCAGCATCGGGCTAAAGCCCAAGAGTCCCAGTAAGAGAGCGACGGGGATGTAGAAGCGTTTCTGTTCAAACAGTGGGGTCTTTTTTTTCATCGTCAAGCCTCCATTCGATACCTAAGTTCTGTCTTTAAGTTTATCAGAATCCAGTATGCAAAAAAAGAAGCGGGGGAGTGTTTTCTCGATGGAAGAAAAAAACGCCCTCCCCGCAAAAGAGGAAAGGCGTTCATAGAAGACGGTTAATCGAGTTTCGTGGTTCCGCTGCCGATGTGGGCGACGTAAAAATCAGGCGCATAGCCGACCGTGTTCATATACGTGTCATAAACATTGTTTTTAAACGCGGGAATCGTGTCTTCTTTGACTAGCGCGATGGCGCAGCCGCCGAAACCAGCGCCTGTCATCCGTGCCCCCAAAACACCTGCCTGTGCCTGGGCCGCGTCAACAAGGGTGTCCAATTCGATCCCCGTCACTTCATACTCATGACGCAGCGAATCGTGAGACGCATTCAAAAGCTGACCGAAGGCTTCCAGATTGCCATTCTCTAATTCTGCTTTGGCCTTCAAGGTCCGTTGGTTCTCGGTCACCGCATGACGGGCACGGTGGATCAAGGTGTCATCACCGATCAGCTCCGTGTTTGCTTCAAAGGTTTCTTCATCCAAATCACCCAAGGCGTGAATGTCTAGCTTCGTTTGCAGGCGGGCAAGAGCCTCTTCGCATTCACTGCGGCGCTCGTTGTACTTGGAATCCGTTAATTCACGGCGTTTATTGGTGTTCATGATCACGATGGCATAGCCGTCGAGCTTTACGGGGACCATTTCATAAGCCAAAGTATTGGTATCCAGCAGGATCGCTTGGTCCACATCACCAAAGCCGATGGCAAATTGATCCATGATCCCTGAATTGACGCCGATAAACTCATTTTCTACTTTTTTACCGGTTTGGACCAGCTCAAGACGGTCCGTATCCAGTTCAAACAGATCCTCTAAAACAACACCCACTAATAATTCTAAAGAGGCGCTGCTGGAAAGGCCAGCACCGTTGGGGATCGTGCCTTCAACGAGTAATTCAAAACCGTGATCGATGGTGTGTCCGGCTTCCTGCATTTTCAGGATCATGCCTTTTACATAGTTTGCCCAATTGTCCTTTTTATCGTAGGCCAACTGATCGATGGCAAAGGAGATCACTCCGACATCCTCAAAGTTGGTGGAGTAGACCAAGACTTTTTTATCGTCACGAGGCGCGGCGGAACCATACGTTCCGTAGGTGATCGAAGCGGGGAAGACATGACCGCCATTGTAGTCGGTATGTTCCCCGATCAAGTTGATTCGACCGGGTGAGAAATAGTGTGTGGTTTTCTTTGGTCCAAAAATTTCAGCAAATGTTGTCGTTAGCTCGCGAGTGCTGGCCATATTAATTTCCTTCTTTCATGAGTAGTTTGTATTCAGTCGTCGTTTCAAATGTTTGCTGGGCGGGCAGGGTGATCGAACCGAATGCTGGAAATTGTTCGGCACCGGGAGCAATTTGAGTTTCAAAAGTGATCCCGCCATGATCTGCGAGTTTTTTTCCTTGCAGCTCTGGCCCGTCATTGCCGAAGTTCGCAGTGAAGATCACCACGCTGGAGGCATCCGTTGAGACGATCAGCTCGGTCGTGCCGTCAGGACTGGTCAATCGCGCGGCCGGTTTCTCCAAAAGGCTGTCCTTTAAGAAGAAGGGATGATCAAGCCCGTTGTATTGCTTCGTCTGGTCAAAGCTGCTGGTGAACACATCCGCTAGCGGCCGTGGGTGCTGGAAGTCCAGCGGTGTTCCCGTGACAGGAGCTTTTTCGCCTGTTGGAAGTACATCCGGACGCAAAGAAGCAAAGTGGTCGCTGTTCAGCCAAAGCATGTGTTCAGCGATCGACTGAGTGACGTCGCCGGTCAGATTAAAATAAACATGGTTGGTTGGATTAAACAGGGTCGCCTGATCGCTTGTTCCTTTAGTGGTCACCCGCCAAACGTTCTCTTTCGTCAATGTGTGGCGAACCTCTATGTCCAAGTTGCCGGGAAAACCGTGCTCGCCGTCAGGACTGCTACTGGTGAAGACTACTGACGCTTCGTCATCCCCATTTTCCACTCGATAGGCCCATTTTTTCGTCTCAAAGCCCGGCTGCCCGCCGTGAAGAGAATGCCCCGTCTTTGGATCGATCGCGACCTGATAGTCCCTGCCTTCAAGCGTAAAGCGGCCGTTTTCGATCCGTCCAGCGGTACGACCGATAGAAGCCCCGATAAACGCATCCTTTTCTAAATATTCTTCGGCTGAATCAAAACCTAAGACCAATTCTTTATCCCAACCTAAACGAACGATCCGTGCCCCTAAGTCAGAGACAGATAAATGGAAACCGTCTTCATTTTCTAGCGTGATCAGTTGATAGCCTTTGCCAAAAGGCGTTTCTGTAATTTGCATTTAAAAAACCTCACTTTTTGTGTAGTAGAAATGTTTCGTGTCCCAATAAGTGTAGCGATTTCTCAAGAAAGTGACAAGGAATAGCCGCTTTTTTACGTATCTTTAGTTTAACAAGAAATCGTTTTCTCCATAACGTCTTTCTGTGACGACTATTTAACTTTTTGTTGCATGTTACTAAAGGGAAAAAGAGCATCTATAGCGCCAGTCTTAACGGAATGTTCATTTCTTTGAGCAGGCATTTATCTCATTATATAGAAGAGAAAATGACGATCGTTGAAGCGTGGCGGAATCCTGAATGGCACATCTGTTTCTTTTTTTGACTATCTTCGGATGGAAATTATAATAATCGGGTCAATTGAGCATTATATTTGATTGTAATTGGTAGTCGCTTCGATAAATAATCTATAAAGTTTTTATTGACTGTTTTTATTGGGATTGATAAAGTGTTTATTGTGTATTTCTTATTATTTTAAACTATTTTTACCGATATTTATAGTTATTTTATATATAATAATATTATTATATGTTAGTGGGAGAAAATAAAAGAAAGATTATGAAACAAATAAGGGGAATGTTGGGATGGACAAAAAAAAGAGAATTATTGTATTTTTAGCGATCATTAGTCAAATAATTTATTTATTATTCCGATTTAGGTACACGCTGCCGTTTCGTTGGGGCTTTCACACCCTATTTTTAGCGTTGCTGCTGTTGCTGTCTGAGTTTTCATCGAATTTACAGGGGATCTATGAATTCATCACGATCGCTGGAAAGAAGGCGTTGAAAGAGGTTCCTCTTGAACCGGAGCAGTATCCTCATGTGGATATTTTGATCACCACGCACAACGAAAGCCACGAGCTGCTGTATAAAACGATCAATGCCTGCAAAAATTTGAGTTATCCTGATACGAAAAAGGTCCACGTGTACTTATGCGACGATAGTTGCCGCGAGGAGATGAAGAATATCGCGGCGCTGTTTGACATTCACTATATCGGGATGCGAAAAGAAGACAACCCCGATAAAAAGGCGGGGAATGTGAACAATGCGTTGCAGCATTCGTCATCGCCTTTGGTGGCTTGTTTGGATTGCGATATGATCCCTAAAAGCGATTTTTTGCTGAAGGTCGTTCCGTATTTTTATGAAACTGAAAACAATACAGACGAAGAGATCGCGGCGTATTCCGAGGAATTAGCGGAAAACGGGTATCAGTATAAAATCGGCTATGTTCAAACGCCGCAGGATTTCTATACGTTGGATCTTTTTCAATACAATTTGTTCGCGGACAACATTTTACCGAATGAGCAGGATTATTTTTTCAAGCACGTCAACGGTGCTCGTGTCCCGTTTAACTCGGCGATTTATTGCGGCTCAAATGCGATCATCTCAAGAGACGCGCTGGAATCCACAGGCGGCTTGTCGACAGACAGTATCACAGAGGATTTTTCTTCCAGTATCAAAATGCAAAAAGCCGGCTATCTGGGACGTGTGCTCTCAGAAAGTTATGTGTACGGCTTGTGTCCCTTTACGATCGAGGACTTGAAGGACCAACGGGTTCGTTGGAGCAGAGGCTTCGTGCAGGGAATCCGAAGCAATCGCCTGCTTTTCAGTAAATTGTCGCTTCTCTCAAAGTTTAGCTACCTGATTCTATACAATTATTGGCTGCTGCCTTATCGTAAGCTGGCGTTTTTGTTTATTCCCATCATCAGTGTGCTGTTCAACTTTAGGATCGTGGACACAGATATTCTGCTCTTGCTGCTGGTTTGGCTGCCGGCCTACATGATCTACAATTGGGCCCTGTCTTGTGTTTCGGAAAAATCCTTGAATCGAACCTACAGCAACCTTGTCGATACGATTTTGACACCCTATATCGCGTGGCCTTTATTTAAAGAATTAGTGGGCATCAGGGAAGAGCATTTTGTCGTGACCCCGAAAGATTTTTGGCGGATCAATGAAGCGCCGCCCAAGCGCTACGTGGTGTTCAACGTGGTGGGCTTGCTATTGACCGTCGTCTCGATCGCGGCAAGTATCCTCAATATCTATGCAATCCCGACGGCGTCACAAGTATTTATTTTGTTCTGGCTATGCCAAAACGCCGTGAGCTTTTTCTATGGGATCAGCTTCAACCGGCCGCGAAAGGGGATCGACAATGAATTTATCCGTTGGAATCTGGTGTTGCAGGGCATACTCACCTTTGGTCCTGAAGGGGAGGGGGCGATCGAGGTTGAGACGGTGTATTTAAATGAAGAACGCATCCACTTGAAGGCGGCTGAGGGCGTCGACTCGTTTCTCGATCATCATGGAAAACTCCAACTCTCAGACGAACGGTATACGACCGAGTTGACGGTTCAGGTTCGGTCGTGTGGGGAGGACGGGATCGAGCTTTTCATTGAAGAACCGATCGATGAGGTGAATCCCGCCTACAATCAGTATTTGCACCTTCTGCATGATCGACCGACCACCTACACGACGACGATCGTCAATCAAAACTTTTGGATCGATAATTTTGATAAAAATTTCATCAACGCTTTTAAAGTCGGCGAATGGCGGGGCTGGAAAGAGAAGAAAAAAGAGCTGTCTGGGTTTCCGTTGCAACGAGACACCGAAAAGAAAGGAGCTGAATCGAAGTGACGAAGGGAGTGCCGACTTTTAAACGCAAGGATTTTCTAGTACTGGGGATCAGCTATCTTGCAGGCCTTATCGTTCATTACACCGTTTATACTCATCAGTTGATGACCCCTGATGGGACGATGGCGGGTTTTTATCGGATGAGCGGGGAATGGGAGCTTCGTTTAGGCCGCTGGGGCTTGGTAGTTGCGGATGCGCTGCAAGGCGGGCTGAATAACGCCGCATTTTCTGCGATGCTGAGTCTGCTGTTTATCAGCTTGAGTGGTGTTCTTTTGATGAAGCTGTTCGCCATAAATCAGCCTTTGTTAGGTGTCTTGCTTTGCTTGACGCTGACGTGTTCTCCCATGACGGCGATGATTTTGATGTACCCGTATTGTGCCGTTCCTTATAGTCTGTCGATTCTCTTCGCTATTTTAGCAGCGGTCCTCGCCTTTTTGTCTGCGCCAAAAAATCTGTGGGCGATTGGTGCAGGGCTGCTGCTGCTGACAGTGTCGATCAGTTTCTATCAAAGCAATCTCGGGGCATTTTTAATCGCAGGCGGCGGCTATGTGGTGCTGTATCTGCTTGATCCGACCCACACTTTTACAGACGTACTAGCGGGTGTCAAAAAATTCGTTGGGATCAGTGCCGCGGGAGTGGTGGTATACGCGATCATCCTGAAGCTTTCTTTACTCAGCGCTGAGTTGACGATGGCGGCGTATAAGAATGCGGATCAGCTCTCACCAATCACCAGTCTGAGAGCCATGAACAGCACGATCTTGGCGACCTATCGCACGTGCTATCAATTCTTTTTTGGCGATGAAATTGTGAGAAATGCCTTTGGAGAGCGCTATTTCTATTTCGGCTTAGGGCTGTTTTCTCTCCTGATTTTTGCCTTTCTCGCCATCCAAATAAAACGCTCGCCGGCGATTTTCTTTCTGGCGACGGGTCTTTTAGCTATTTTTCCAATTTTCGCAAATGTGATCCAGCTGGCGATTCCGGGGACCTTTGTTTATTTATTGATGGCTTCGGGGATGACAGTAATCGTTCCATTTCTGATCGGGCTGTTCTGTTTATGGCACCGCTCAGTTGGTTTTTCAGGTAAGAAGAAGCGAAGGCTGACCGCTCTATTTGTCAGTATACTCGTGGGATTGGTGTGGACGTACAGTTTGACGAATCAAAACGATGCATTGGTGATGTTGAGCGATCAGCGGCAAAGCACGCAATTAGCTAATCGCATTTGGGCCCAATTGGAGCAACGTGCTGATTATCGAAAGGACGAGACCACTCTTTTGATCGCGGGGACGCCACATAAGGGGAATTACCCGACGCCGTACCCTGAGCTCATGAAAAAAGCGAACGAGGGGGCGAAATTCGGCACTGTCTGGGAAACTTACGAGGGCAATATCGAGGCGTGGTACAATTTCTTTCAGCTGCATTTAGGGGTAACCTATAAACGCTGTTCTGTCGAAAAGTTTGAAAAAATCGCGAAGACAAAAGCCTACCAGGAGATGCCCTTGTATCCAGAAAAAGAGTCGATCCAGAAGATCGAGGGCGTATGCGTCGTGAAATTATCGAATATCTCAGAGGAGGATCAGTAGCAGAAACCGCCAGCAGTTCTCACTGTTGGCGGTTTTTTTGTGGGATATAGTATTATTAAATTTAGAGAATTCAAAACGAGACGGATCATTTTTTTCGGAGAATCCCCCATAATTCTTTTAAGGCCCAAAAGATGAAGACCGGGACGATCACTGTGAGCAGCAGGGTGAAAATACTGCGATAGGAGAATGCATAGTCGATGTATGGATTGATTTTTTGCAACAGCAGCGTGCTAGGGACGATCAGACAAATCAGCAATGTTTGGATGAGCTGTTTCAAACTCTTTTTCACAAGACCATTCCTTTCCATACGCAAGAGAATGCTTTATTTTTAGGGTAGCATGAAGGGCAGGAGTATTGGGAGAATCCCCAATAGTTTCGGTTTTCGGTAAAAAAAAGGGCACTTGTTCGTGTATAATTTAAAGAAACGATTCGTTGGGAGGAAAAAGATGGAGCAAACCATTTTTTTGAAAAAGGAGCAGCATCAAGTAACCACTGATCTTCATTTTGACTTTTGCGGGATCTCCAAAACGCTGCCTTTCCATTCGTTTGGTCCAGCGATCCGCCAAAATTATATTTTGCATGTCGTGATGGAGGGCAGGGGGACCTATCAGGTCAAGAATCAGCAGTATCACTTAAAAAAAGGCGATTTGTTTTTGATTCGTCCGGGGGATTCTACGTTTTATTTGGCTGACGGAGAGGAGCCGTGGATGTATGGCTGGCTTTCCTTTAGCGGTGAGGCGGCGGAGACGATCTTGCAGCACACCCATTTTCGAGACGCCCACTATACGATGGTCTCCTCCAATATCCAGAATTACATCGATACGATCTTGGCCTGTCTTTCTTTTTCAGAGGAGACGATGGAAAATGAGCTGCGTTTGAACGCGTTGACCCATCAGTTTTTAGCGGATCTGATCGCGGATGGTGGGAAGAGCCATTTAGGCGAGACCAAAAAATATTCTCCGTTGGCTGTTGAGACGGTCGCCTACATCGAAGCGCATTATTCAGAGCAGTTGACCGTAGAAGCGATCGCGCGTCAGCTATCCGTGAACCGCAGTCATTTGTCGCGGGTCTTTCGCAATCACATGGACAGCAGCATCAAAGACTACATTCTAGGTGTCCGAATCAATCGCGCCGCCTTTTTACTTTCAATGACCGAAGAGACCGTGGAAACGATCGCGGGGCAGGTTGGGTTCAACAGTCTTGTGGTATTTAGCCGGATGTTCAAAAAGATGACTGGAGAGACGGCGACCGCCTATCGCAAGCGTATGAAAAGAGAAGAAAGCCAGACGATTTCTTTGGATGGGTGGAAGCAGCAATTGGAAAAACAAGACGTCGTTCGCCGCGCGACATAACGAAGATAGCGTTTACAACGAGCGTCGGTTACCCTATACTTGAATAATAAGGAATAGGGTTATTTTCTTTGCCCTAAATCGACTTGTTCTGTTAGAAAATAATCTAAAAAACAGGAGGGTACCAATGATGAAAAAAGCGAGTGAGCTGTCCGTGAAAGAATTAGGCGCCTACATTGATCAATCCGTGTTGAAGCCGGATTTTACAGAAGCAGAGATTCGTCAATACATTCAAGAAGGGATCGACTATCATTGCGCTACGGTGTGTGTGAATCCATCTTCGCTGGACATCGCCGCCGAGATGACGGCTGGAACGGACACGAAGATCTGTGTGGTCTGCGATTTTCCCTTTGGAACCAGCACGACGGCCTCCAAAGTGCTGCAGGCAGAGACGTATTGCCAGCGTGAAGACATTTACGAGCTGGACATCGTGGCGAATTTCGGTTGGCTTCGCAGTGGGAAATACGAAGAAGTCACTAGAGAGCTGCGGGTGATTACGGAAGCGTGCCATGCCCACGGCACCGCAGTGAAAGTCATTCTTGAGACAGACACCTTGAATGAGGAACAGATACGGCAGGGGTGTGAGTGTGCGATCGCGGCAGAAGCAGACTTTGTCAAAACCAGTACGGGCTTTATCACTGGCTATGAAGGCAAAGGAGCCACAAATGAGGTGATCCGGCTGATGATGGATCAATGCGACGGTCGAATCAAGATCAAAGGCAGCGGCGGTATCCGAACAAGAGAGCATTTCTTGGAATTGATCGACATGGGGATCGATCGGATGGGCATCGGCTTTAAATCAACGCCAGTCGTTCTAGGAATAGAGAAGTAATATGGAAGAAAAAAAGAAGGTGTTCTTTGAGACGGCAGCCGATTTTCGGGAATGGCTTGCCGAAAATGCCGAGATCAGCGGCGGCGTTTGGCTGACATTCGGCAAAACAAAAAACGTCAAAACGCTGAAGGCGGGCGAAGCGTTGGAAGAAGCGTTGAGCTTCGGCTGGATCGACGGGGTCATGAAAAAAGTCGATGAGCACGCGTACTTAAAATACTTTGCGCCACGGCGTAAAAACAGTAAATGGTCGGAGAAAAACAAAAAAATCGTCGCAAAGCTGGAAGCACAGGGGCGAATGACGCCCCTCGGTCAGGAGAAGGTGGCAGAGGCGAAAGCAAACGGGCAATGGGAAAATGCGACGAAGCCTTCAGCGATCACAGATGAACAAATCGCCGAAGTCGCTGCCTTATTGAAGGCCGTACCACTAGCGCTGGAAAATTTCCATAACATGTCGCCTTCCGTAAAAAAAACCTATACCCGTGCGTATTTTGATGCCAAAACAGACGCAGGCAGAGGGAAACGATTGGCTTGGATGACGGAACGTTTAGAGAAAAACTTAAAACCGATGTAAAAAAAGCGCTGGGATCTTTTTTCGATCTCAGCGCTTTTCTGTGTGGATATAGTTCGTTATGGTTTTTTGGTAGTCGTCCCAGTTGGCTTCGCCCGTATTCATATACTGTGCCAACAAATACCCGATATACGGCCCCGTCGTCAATCCCGAAGAACCTAGCCCGCTGGCGACCAGCAGCCCGTCCGTCAAGGAACCGAAGAAGGGGGCGAAATCAGAAGTATAAGCGCGAGTCCCTACACGAAAATGAGCAGGGGCGGCGAGGATTTTTTCCGGTTCCGCCAAAAAGGGCATTGCGCCTTCTGTGAGCTGCTTGAATGCCTGATCCGTCGCCTTCAGATCCCAGCCCGCGTCGTTTTCATGGGTCGCCCCTAACAAGATTTTCCCATCTAAAAAGGGGATCAAATCGGCTTCGCCATCCAGCATCGCGACAGGGAAGTCGCCGCTGTTTTTTAGCGTTGTCTGGAACACAAGCAGTTGCCCCTTTTGCGGACGCAGGTCTGCTTGATAGCCGAGAGGTGCCAGCAGCTCTTTGAGATGAGGACCGACTGTCAAAATAATTTGGTCGAAAGTGTCCTTTTTCTCTGCGTAGGTGATCGTTTTTTCATCCAACAGCTTCACACGCTGAGAAACGAAGGCGACGCCCGAATGCTCGGCCTTTTTTCGCATATGAATCAAATAGGCTTTGCCATCTAAGCGACCGCCGCCGCTGATCTTTAACGCAGGCGCCGGCTTCAGCAAGGGCAGTGCGTCGTGAGTCTGTTCCCTTGAAAGTCGCTCGATCGTGCCGATCTCCGGTGCGTCTTTTTTTCGTTCTTCCGCCAAGGTAAAAAGCGTGTCTAATTGTTTTTCAGGCCGCAGCAGCAGTGTTCCTGAACGCTGATAGATCGTGTGATCCAAGTGAAAATCTTGGACCAATTTTGGGAAAAAGGCCGCGCCGTCTTTTGCCAATCGGTACCATTGCTTGTTGCGTCGTTTCGACAACCAAGGCGAGATGATCCCCGCACTGGCACTGGTTGCTTGTCCTGTCGGCTCATCAAACAAGGTCACGTGGTATTTTTTTGGATCTATATAATTCGCCAGCGTCATGCCGATGATGCCGCCGCCGATAATCGCGATTTCTTTCATGTCTTCACTTCTTTCCGTTATTGATTTTGACATACCCAGACAAAATTTTCAATCAATGACCCATATTTTACTTTACCTGTCGTAGTAATTGTCGTACAATGATTACAACGACAGATGAAGTAATTTCAGGAGGTGGCAAAATGATTTCGAGCGATGGGATTCGCGGGTACAATGATGTCATCATTTTGTCCGTATTGAAGGAAGGCGATTCTTATGGATACGCTGTTTCCCAAAAAATTCGCGATGTGAGTGAGGAAGTCTATGTGATCAAAGAGACGACCTTATACTCCGCCTTCAACCGATTGGAGAAAAATGGGTATATCCATTCGTATCCAGGAGAAGTTACCCATGGAAAAAAGCGCACGTACTACCACATCACCGATATAGGCCTGACTTTTTTAGAAGAAAAGCGAAATGAATGGAAGCAAACTAAAAAAGTTGTGAACCGATTTATGAAAGAAGGGTAAAAAATGGATACGATAAAAAATTATGTGGAGACATTGTTTCTCGAATTTCCAAATACGAAGGAAGTCCAACGGGCAAAGCAAGAGATTCTCACGATCATGGAAGATCATTATTTAGCGCTGATCGATGAAGGAAAAAGTGAACACGAAGCGATCGGTCAAGTCATCAGTGAATTCGGCTCTGTCGATGAGCTGCGGGAGGAGCTGGAGTTTGCGACTCGGGAGAGAGAACCCGACAACGGTATCGAAGAAGAGGAAATGTACCAGTATTTAGAGCATCGCAAGAGAGACGCCAAAGGTCTGAGCATCGGGATCAGCGGATGTCTGCTCGCGGTGGGCGCTCTTTTGGGATTCAGTATAGCCGGTGCGGAGATGGTGGGGATGCTGCTGTTCTTTATCCTCCTCGCCATCAGTGTCGGTATCATTATCTACAATGGGATGCAATTTTCTAAAAACAGTAAAGGATTGAATGACCGCTACATTCCTGTCGAGTGCAACAAAGAAGCGCAAAAGTTAAAACAAGGCTATCAAAAAAGTTTCCAAGTCAGCTTGGTTTTCGGTGTCTGTCTTTGCGTATTGAGCGTGGCGCCTTTGTTCTTTTTCCAAATCTTTACTTATGCGGAGAACGGGCTGCCCTTCATGTTCTTCTTCTTAGCATTGGGAGTATTCTTGATCGTTTACGGAAGCATCAACTACGCCAGCTTTGATAAATTCATCAAAGAAAAATATTTTATCGCAGACGAAGATGAATTAGGTCCTAACGCGATGCAGGAAAAATACGGGGAATCTGCCCGCGCAAAGTATGTTTTTCAAAAAGTGTATTGGCCGCTAGTGGTGATCATTTATTTTGCTTGGTCCTTCATGCTGGGGGGCTGGGGAATCAGTTGGGTGGTCTTTGTCGTAGCAGGTATTTTTTATAGCGTATTAGAAACAGTTTTTGTGAAGCGGTAAGCAGTAAAAACAAGACGAACGTTCGAAGCAGGAAAAGGCTTCGGACGTTTTTTTGTGGTTTGGTTGAATAGAGGAAAAGCAACGAAAAAAAGTTCTATCCAAATGATTGACAAAATTCCAGAATAAACTTAAACTGAAATCGAACATATGTTTGCATTGGAGGTGGATATGTTGAGTAACATTTACGAAGGAGAGCCGGTCAGAGATGTTTTTTGCATGGACTCGAAAAGTTTTTATGCCAGTGTGGAGTGTATCGAGCATGGATTGAAGCCATTGGAAGATATGCTCGTCGTGATGAGCGGCGATCGAGAGAATGCGGGTCTTGTGTTAGCGGCGAGCCCGATGGCGAAAAAGAAATTAGGCATCAGCAATGTCAGTCGTGGATTTGAGATTCCCAATCACCCGGACCTGCATGTCGTCCCGCCGCGGATGACGTTGTACATTCAATACCATATGCGTATCCAGGAGATTTTTCGGCAGTACATGGCAGAGGAAGACATTCATACATATAGCATTGATGAACAATTTGGCGATTTGACTCATAGCTGGAAATTATTCGGCAAAAGTTCGGAGGAAGTCGGCAGGATGATCCAACAGGAGATCATTGATAAGATCGGCATCTATACCTCGTTAGGGATGGGAGACAATCCCTTATTGGCAAAGATCGCGATGGACAATGAAGCAAAAAACAGAGACGATCACTTCGCTCATTGGCGGTATCAAGATGTACCGGAAAAGATTTGGCCGCTTCGTCTGAGTGACTTTTGCGGCATCGGTCGGCGGATGGAACGGCGCTATCAACTGATGGGGTTTTATACGATGGGGGACCTTGCCCACACGGATCCGTTTATTTTAAAAAATCATTTTGGTGTGATGGGTATGCAGCATTACATGCATGCATGGGGCATTGATCGTTCGGTCCTTTCACAAAAAGACCTGTACCCTGAGAAGGAAAAATCCATTGGGAATTCCCAAGTGCTGCCTAAGAATTATGCCCATAAAGGGGACATTCTTACGGTATTGGCGGAAATCTGTGAACAGGTGGCACAGCGGCTGCGAAAAAAAGAGGTATTGGGCGGCACGCTCCATTTAGGGATTGCATATGCCTACTTTGGCAGCGGGAAACGAGGCGGGTTCCATCATCAAGTAAAAATCCCTCCTACTAACCAGTCAAAGGAACTGACGCAAGTCGCACGGACACTGTTTGAAAAATATTGGGACCGTTCAGAGGTTCGGAACATCTCTATTACGGTCTCGTCTTTACGACCGGCTGGGAGTTTACAGCTGAATCTGTTTGAAGAGCCGCTACAGACGATCAAAGAGGAGAAGATCGATGATGTCATAGCCCAGATCCGCAACCGTTACAAATTCACGTCGATCGTACGCGCCCACTCATTGAATGAAGGGGCGACCGCGATTCGACGCGTCGGCTTGGTGGGCGGCCATGCTGGCGGGATGGAAGGAATGGATTAACCATGATCTATGATGAAGACAGTGCGAAGCAGCTTTTTATGGAAGCCAAGCGGGTCTATGAAGACCGAGGAATGATGAAATGGATCGGGTTTTACCTTTCCGACCATACCGCGGTACTAAACAAGGAATCCGCGGCACGCAGTCGGATCAATAGTGAAAAAGAACAAATGACGGTGGAGGAAATTGGTGCGACCTTGCAGCAAGGCTTTCTCCAAAACAAACGCTTGGCGATCCAGCTAGAGGCGCTCGACAGCGAAGGAAATTACTTGGATGATCTCGTAGGAAAGCTCGTCGGTCAAAAAGACGAGCAAATCTATCTCGACGAAGAGGAACGAGGCGTCTTACATATGACCATTGAACAGATCCATCATGTAGAACTATTAAAACCTAAGAAAATTTTGACAAATGATCAATAACCTAAAACCCTTCATCGCATCGTTGATGAAGGGTTTTTTATTTTCAAAAATAAAGGCGCTGTCTGCTACTGTCGAGGCTGGTGAGCAAGATATGGATCAAAATAGTCTAAAGTTCACACGCAATCCTCCATAAGAGGCAAATCTTTTTATAGTTCCAACTTTTTTGCTATAGTTATTTTAAGATAGAAGAAGAGGGGGAAAGAATCGAATGGATCACTTATTTATGACTTTCTTAGTTTACTCAATGATTGGCTGGCTCTGGGAAAGTTTCTATTGTTCAATGAAAGCGAGGCACTATGTGTATCGAGGCTTTTTACTGGGTCCCTATTGTCCAGTCTATGGCTTCGGCGTCGCTTCCGTACTGATTTTAGTTCCTGAAAACGCGGGGACCTTGTTGAACTTATACTTTAATATTGTTGTGATCGTCACGATTATTGAGTTCATCACGAGCTGGATGTTAGAGAAGTTCTTTGGAATGAAGCTTTGGGATTACACAAAAGTGCCCCTGAATATTGAAGGGCGGGTCGCTGTACCGGTTTCTTTATTTTGGGGTGTCGGCTGTCTGATTCTGATGAAGGTAATCAATCCCGTTATTCAGGATGGAATTCAGGAATTTATTGATGCGACCAACCATTTAGGTCCTGTCATTTTAGCGGCTCTCTTTGCGGCAGATGTTGCTTCGACACTGATCTTCACCGTAACGACAAAAAAGGAAGTATCGTCTGTTATTGATACTTCTGATCCAGAAAATGCCGCGGTGAAGGAATTCCGCCTGAAGCATCTGATAAGCAACCATCACTCCTCTACCAGCAGGGAACAGGTATTGAAAATGATCAAGGAGCGTCCGAAGAATTTAACACGCCGCAACTTGAATCGATTGGCTAAAAACTATCCAAATATGCACTTTAAAAAATAGTCGATCGTTCACCAGGCCATTTCTGAATAAAACAAAATAGGTATAAAAAATAAAGACAGGAAGCGTTTTTCTTGTCT
>NZ_NIBK01000002.1:502233-688442 GCF_002174375.1 Enterococcus sp. 12F9_DIV0723
AAAGACAGGAAGCGTTTTTCTTGTCTTTTTTTTATAAAATAAATAAAAAAATATAGACGAATCGAAAAAAATTAATTAAAGTGGGTGGATACTGATTGAATAGAAGCAATCAGCGATCCGAGTGAATGAAAGAAGGTCCTTTAGTTGTTCGGTTTAGACAATAGAACCATGCTGGCGAGAGATATCATCAATCTTTTGGATAATTCAGATGAAGCTCTCTCTGCGGAAAAAATCCAAAAAAAGCTTGGCAGAAGTAATGTGATCACGATCAACGATGTGTGTAAGCATTTAATGTACATTGCCAGCAATGAATATGGAAATGACGATTATTTTGTTAGAATCGAGACGCCTGAAAGAGGCTCGTACCGATTGGAACGACAAAGCACGAATTTACAGAGCTTGTACAAGGCGATTTTTGAGACGGATCTGTCGTATCTAATTTTAATGACTGTTATTCAAGATCGGGAGTTTTCCACCCACGATTTTTGTGAAGAGCATCATGTCAGTTTTTCTACAGTGCAGAGAAAAGTAAAGGCCATCAATAAAGAAATCAATCCTTTCCAAGTACATATTACGTGCTCCCATAGAATAAAATTTAATTCTGATGAGCTGTTGATTCGTTCCTTTTCTCATCTTTTTTTCTGGAGCCTGCATCGAGAAATAAGCAATAATTTGTTCTTTTTAGACTATGATCATTACATAAAAGAAGCTGAAAGGGTCGTCGCTTATTTAGAAAAGCCCTATGATCCTCTCAATGTTCGCTCAATTGCCTTATGGATGAAATTATTTTCTATTGGGATAGCGAAGAAGCAGCAGCTCCGTATGTCTCCTGAAAAAGAAGCGTTGATGCAAAGTTTTTCCATTCCAGAGAAGCCTGACTTTTTACCTTTTTGGAATGAGAACGATTGGTATGCGTTAGTGGGGATCATGAACGTGACAGGGATCTATCCCTTTGATTTGGTATTTGATGAAGAGAAATTAGGTTATTTTATTAAAGCGGAAGATTTGAGCCCAGAGACATTCCTTGAATGTTCAGAAACCTATTTTGGTCCTGCGGAAGCAGCATCTGTTGCGACCATTACACGGTTGGTCCATCGTTATCAGTTGCTAAAGGTATTTATCGAACCGAATACGAAAAGTGAATTGCGATCGATCACCAAACATATTTTGAGTTTTACGATGATCAAAAAGGTGAATCCGTTATATTGGAAAAATTTTGTCGCCTTTTGGAAAGAGCTTAAAGAAACGCTGCCTATTTCTGAACAGTCTTCGTATCTGAGGTATAGCTGTTTGATGATTTGTCTCGAAGCATTCCCGATCGATAGCTGCAGACCACTCATCAAGGTTCATCTTTCCTCTGATTTTGATGTGCTTTATGAAGGGATGCTAAAGCAGTTGATTCGTTCCCGATTCAACCAGACGTATCAAATTCAATTTATCGAAGAACTTCAAGCCGCTGATATAATCCTTACGACGACACCGCTAAATAAGCAGGTGTTGTCGGAAAAGCAAAAGCACCTCATCATCCACTCCCAACTGTCTGAAAAGGATTTAAAAAAACTGAGTCATCTGTTCAACGAGTTGATTTTGTACCGTTAGCAGGCGACGCGCATATAAAAAAACAAGATCACCGTATGAGCGTACGACGATCTTGTTTTTTTATGTGATTAAAATAGTTTGAATTCGTCTAACGGCCAAAAGCGTAAGACGACTTTTCCTTGAATCAAGGATTTGTCCACGAAGCCGAAGATCCGGCTGTCTTTAGAAATCAAGCGATTATCCCCTAAAACAAAATATTGATTGTTGGGGACCGTCACATCAAAATCGTTGGTAAAGCTGGTGGCATTTGCGGCTTGTTCTTGGAAGGCTGTGCTGTAGGAGTATTCTTCAGCGAGCTTGTCCTTTTTGAATTTTTCTTTAAAGTCATCCAGATAGGGCTCAGGCACTTCTTCGCCATTGATCGTCAGGACGTTATTTTTCATCGCAACACGGTCACCAGGTACACCGATAATTCGTTTGACCACATAGATATTCTGATTGTCTGGTTCTTTTGTGGTAATAATATCTTGGCGTTTCAGCGTGGATATTTTAGATGTGATCAAGCGCTGACTGTCGTGAAGCGTTGGGTCCATCGAATGTCCTTCCACTTTTACTGGAGAAAAGACAAACATTCTGGCTAGAAAAATCAGCACAATGATAATGACTACAGGGAGCCATTCTTTTATTTTATTGTTCATACGGTCACCTCATTGCTAAATTTTATCATTCTTCTAAATAAAAAGCTCTTTTAACACTCATTCTTAAAGAATATACAAATGGGACTAGAGAAAAGCGGAGGAATGTGGGAAACTAAAAGCATTATGAAGGAACGGAGGGGGAGGGTATGCGTAAACATGATCCGGCAGCCCCGATTTTACCTGCGACATTTTCAACGGATTTTTATTTAGAAGATGAGGCCATCATCGAAGCGGTCCATGGCAGCGAGGTGGATTATAGTTATTTAACGTGTGAGAACCTTGTTATTCGACGGTCGATTTTAGAAAAGGTTACGATGCAGCGTGGGAAACTGACCCGTTTCGAGGCGGGAAATGTTCTATTTAAAAATTGCGATTTTTCAAATCTGGAATGGATCGGCGGCAGCTTTCATCAAGTGGTTTTTGAAAACTGCAAACTGACCGGCTGCAACTTCGCAGAAAGCTATTTGCGCGATTGTCGCTTCAAAGACTGTGTGATCAATTTTGGTTCATTCAGTGGGACAAATCTTAAACATGTCGCTTTTGAAAATTGTCAGATGACCGACAGCGAATTTTTTGAAGTCACGTGGAAGCACTTATTTTTGGATACTAATAATCTGGACAACAGCAACTGGATGCGGACGAAATTGTCTGATTTGGATCTGACCTCTAACCAATTCAGCAAGATCGCTTTTTCAATGGAACAACTGAAGGGGCTGAAGGTCAACAGCTACCAAGCATTGACCATCGCCGCAGGTCTAGGCCTGCAGATCCAAGAGGGGTAAGGAGAAAAGGACGCTTTCGTGAGAGCGATTCGTAGTTTGAGAAATCGTTCGCCTTCACAGAGCCCCATTTTCTATAGAACGTCCTTCTATTGAAGGAAAAATAATAAAAGCATCCTAACCAAATCGGCTAGGATGCTTTTGTTTTAGTTGACTTTTTTTCGACTAACGATGAGTAGTCCTGTAGCAAAGCTGAGAATGGCAAGCCCAGCTAAAAGATAAGCAGGGGTTATTTTTTCGTTTGTTTGCGGCAGTTTTTTATCGGTTTGTTTTGCCGTACTCCGATTGCTTGGAGGCGTGCTGGATGTTCCTGCCGGAGTCCCATTTCCGCCACTCGTACTGCTGCTGGAATCAGAAATCTTGCCACTTGACTGACTGCTAGAGCTAGTTTCAGTTGTCGTGCTAGTGTCCGTCGTGGTGCTAGGCGGAGTCGTCTCTGAAGACGAGTCGCTTGTAGTGGTTGTCGGTGTCGTCACGGGCTGATACACATAGGTAACAGTCTGCGCTTTGTCACTGAAGAGTCCTTTAGCGTTTTTCGGTAACTGCTTGTTATCCAATGTATAGTTTGGAATTGCAGGTTGGTACTTTTTGTCAGAAACATCGAAGGCTTCACCGATCGTTCCATGAAGTTCCTTCTTCTTATGGATCTCTTTTCCATCAGGATCGACATAGCGGATCGTGACAGGTTGAGCTTCTTTGCTGCGGTCAACGACTGTCACAGTTGCCGTTGCAGTAGCATAATCGCCGGTCCACATCCGATTTGGCACACGATCATAGGTATATTTGACTTCGTACTGACCGACTTTGGAAGGATCGACATTGTCCTCGAAAGTCACGTCCTCAAAAGTGATAGGATTTCCCCACGTATCAGTCCCGCCATCAAAGTTGTCCTTCGCTGTCCATGGATCACCAACGTAGATTTTAGAATCATGGGTTTTCAGGACCGCCTTATTTTGTTGATAAATATAGGTGACTGTCTGAGCTTCCGCGGTCAATGTGCCGACGACGTTCGCTGGCAGCTGATCTTGATCTAAAAGATAGCCGGGAATCTCTGGTTGGTACGTTTCCGTCGTAACATCGTAGGGATCACCCACATTGCCTTCGACTGTTTGAGAAGGAGCGATCTCGTCGCCGTCTTCATCCACATAGTTGACCGTCAATCCAGGAGAAACAGCAGTATGCTGAATCGTGAATTGGTGCAAATAGGTGCCTGATGAAATCGCGTAGAAGGTAAAGCGCTCCGGCTGTTTATAGCTTCCGACCGGATTGTTCAACCGCGCGTTGTATTCAAAGGTCTGCAAGTTATCGAATTCGTCCTGTGTTACCCCAGATACGGTAATCCCTTCATCTGTTATTGCCAAACGGCTGCTCGCCAATTGCGCCCCATTGAAATCAAGATAGGTTTGACTGGCGCTGTTTGATGTACTGAACGGAGGAACATAGCCATCAAAATTGGTCATTCGGTTCGGCATCATTGAAAAAGGAATGTAGACCGTTTGCTTTTCAGCATCGTAATTTAATTCCTTGGCATTGATCGCTGTAGCCGGATCGTTACGTCCTGTATTCTGCCCGAACGCGGCCAGTTGAGTCAGGGCAGGCATTTGATTGATGGGCGTGAAGTCCGTGATACCGCAAAATTGTACTCGAAGCTCATTTAATTGAGGCAAGGCAGTTGCTGGTTTGATCGTCGTGATGTTCATATTAGACTCAAAGGTCAAAGATAACAGACTTGTCATTTTTGTTATTTTATCGTAGACATTGTCCGTTACACTGCTTCCTGAAAGGTTCAAACGGGTAATCCCTGTTCCAAAATTCGGTACGTTCTGATCGTTGACATTGGCACCCATTAAATATACTTGGCTTAATTTTGGCAATGCAGCAAGCAATGAAAAATCACTGATCTGACTGTTCGCGTTCATATAAAAAGAGTCCAGATTTGTTGCTAATTCCAGCCCTCTAAGAGTTGCGATCGCGCTATCCGCGTTTTGGATATACAGCGTTGTCAGCTTCGGCATGTCTTCTTTGGTCAATGTATCGACCGTTTTTCCGACTGCTTTTGCGACGATTTGCTGCAATACTGGGTCCGGCATCCACGTAGTCAAATCGGCTGACCGGGTCTCAGGAGTGCTTGAGGTAGTGCTTGTAGTCGAAGTCGACTGAGAATCACTCGTGGTGCTGGCTGGTGCATCCGTTGTGCTGGAAGAAGCCGTTGTTGGTACGGATGCTTGAGTGGTTGCAGTCGTGCTGCTCACTGGCGGCGTTGAAGGCAGTGCCTGTGATGCTTGCGTCGAAGAGACAGGCTCACTAGCAGGGGTGGGGATAGAGTCGCTGCTTGTTGCGGCTGTTGCTTCGGCATTGCTTTGTATAGGGAAACTTAGCGCTGGTCCCGCGACCAACATACTCGCCATTAAAACATATAGATTCTTTTTCAAAAATAAAACTCCTTTATATATGATGTTTAGGTGATCGTTTTCGTGAGTGATCCGCTCTGTATTAAAAAATCGATGAAAGCACGGGTATCTGAATCGTTCAGGGAGAAATATCCGGTGCTTTTTTCGACTGAATAGGCATTTGATCCTTGTTGAAGCTGCGTCTTGAAGTAACGACGTTCGTGCCATTCTTAGAAAAGTCTATGTATGTTGAATAGGGGATAAAAATTAGTTTAGGGTAAAGGTAATAGTGTAACGTCATAAATAAATATAGTTTTCACAAATGTAACTCTTTTTTAATTAATTTATAACGTGTTAATAATAACTATTTAATTACAAAGAAAACGTTCAACTTTTGTCTTTCTCTTTGTTATTTTTGACCATTTCGTGATTAAAACAGGGAATTTCCCTAATACCAGAAAATAGCACGGTTGCCTAGTAAATTTTTTTTAAAAGATTTTATAAGCAAATGATAAGAAAATGATATTTTCTAGGGAAACTTTTGCTATCGAAAGATAAAGGACGTAGTATTCATTGTGAAAGTGAATATAAGTAAACTTGTTAGGTGAGGCTCCTAAACAAACACAGGCTATTGCGCAGAAACGTCGAAAGACGCCAATGTGTAAAATAGGAATTGTCGGATTAAGGCTTTTCATAAAATAGCTAAGAGTAATTCTTTACGTTGTTTAGTGCTAAAACTCAGACGATGAGATTGATTGTGTGAGACACCAAACTAGTTAGTTTTTTTCTACTAACGTTTGGTGTCTCTTTTTTTAGGTTATTTAACTGTGGGCTCTCTCGTCTCAAACAATTACTTGACGAAGGGGAGAGATGCACATGATGAAGAGAAAAAAGATCGATTGGCTGTTATTATTACCCTATTTGGGAGTAAGCCTGATCGGTCTTTTAATGGTTTTTAGCGCAAGTTCCTACCGGCTGATGGCGGAAGGTCAGAATCCACTGTCCTTATTTAGCAAGCAAGCCATTTTTATGGGATTGAGCTGGTTGCTGATCGCCTTCATTTATCGGGTGAAAAGCAATGTATTAGTAAAGGGGACGTTGGCTAAGGGATTGCTGGCAGCAGGGCTGGTCAGTTTGATACTGGTGAAAATCAGCGGAGTGAACATCAACGGTGCCCAACGCTGGGTCTCCGTGATGGGAATTCAGTTTCAGCCTTCAGAGGTAACGAATGTCGCGCTGATTCTCTACTTGGCCTATTATTTCCGAGTAAAACGGACCCAACGGGAGCTGCTGGTTCCTTGCGGGCTGGTACTGCTCAGCGGGTTGTTGATCCTGCTTCAGCCGAAGGTTACCGGAGCGATCATTATCTGGGGTGTTGCATTGGTGATCATCACCACTGCGGAACTGCCGTATCAATTGTCCGTCATGGTCTTTGCAACGATTTTCGCCGGGATCGTGTTGATCGGCGGCATCATTCTCTTCCTAGGGAGTCACCAGTTATTGCCGGAATTGTTCGCCCACACCTATGACCGTATCCGATTGGTGAGAGATCCCTTTTTAGACCCTTACGGAAAAGGATTTCAGATGAGCAACTCCTATTATGCCCTTTACAACGGTGGATTTTTCGGACGAGGGCTGGGAAATAGTATCACGAAAAAAGGCTATCTGCCCGTTGCAGAGACAGATTTCGTGTATTCGATCTTAGTAGAAGAATTGGGAATGATCGTCGGCCTTCTCGTACTCGCGCTGCTCTTTTTGATCGCTTTGCGGTTGTTCGTATTGGCATCAAAAGAGGTCAGCCAGCAAGTCAGTCTGATCTACTTCGGGGTCGGCGCGTTGATTTTGCTGCAAACCAGCATCAACATCGCCAGTATCTTAGGGCTGATCCCTATGACGGGTGTCCCGCTGCCGTTTATCAGTTACGGGGGAACAAGTTATTTGATTTTATCGGCGGCCTTGGGGGTCTGTCTAAAATTTTCTTCGGAGGTTCGAGTCAATGATCAAACGATTAAGCAATGACTGTAATTATTCGCTGCTATTGCCGATTTTCTTGTTCTATTTGATCAGTGTCGGTGTGCAATCGCTGGCGGCTGATCTAGATGGAGCAGATGTGAAAAATGTTGTGACCAAGCAGATTGTTTTTTGCCTGATCTCGCTTGCAGCGATGGGGATAGTCAGTAAAATAAGCACCTCCTTTCTATTGAAGTATGCACCTGTTTTTTATGTCCTTTCCCTTGGCGTAATGGCGCTGCTGTATTGGTTTTATGATCCAGCGATGTACGCTGTGACGGGAACCAAACGCTGGTTGCGATTCGGCGGTTTTTCATTTCAGCCCTCGGAGCTGATGAAGCTGAGTTTTATTTTGCTGATGGTTCGTTTGACGATCGTGGATGAGATGAATCGCAAGCATCGGACATTAAAAACAGATCTGAGGTATCTCGGAAAAGTTCTGCTGTTCAGCTTGCCCACGTTCTTACTGATGTTTATGCAGCGAGATTTTGGAACGAGTCTGGTGTTTATCGCCATTCTGGGTGCGTTGTTTGTGATTTCTGGTGTTCATTGGAAGATACTGACGACGATTACTGGAATCGGTGCGGCGCTAGGCGGCGGCTTGCTGGTGTTGGTATTCAGCGAGTGGGGAAACAAGCTGCTTTATTTTCTGCATTTTAAAACCTATCAATTGGATCGTGTGCGTGCCTGGGTCGATCCTTTTCAATACCGTGACTCGATCGCGTATCAGCAGGTCCAGAGTCTGTATGCGATCGGCTCCGGCGGCTTGTTCGGACGCGGTGCTGAGCAAGCGTCGGTTTACGTTCCCGTGCGCGAATCGGACATGATCTTTACGGTTGTTGGTGAAGGTTTTGGCTTCTTCGGCGGAACGCTGGTCATCTTTTTGTATTTCTATTTGTTTTACCAGATCCTTTCCGCCGCGATCAAAACAAACAACAAGGCCAATCTTTACATTGCCGTCGCGTTTGTCTTCGGTTTGCTGTTTCAAATTTTTGAAAATATCGGTGCAGCGATCGGCATTTTGCCGTTAACAGGAATCCCGTTGCCGATCTTGAGTCAGGGAGGAACATCCTTGATCGTATTAGGCCTAGGCCTAGGAATCATGATGGGCTTCAAAGAAAAATAAGTATTCGATCAAGCGAGGATCGAACAAAGAATCGAGGAAAACTATGCGAAAGAAAATGTTACTATTTAGCGGAGCTGCGCTCGCCTTCGTTAGCCTGCTGACTTTGTCAGTCGCAAGCGGCGCACAGTGGTTGAAACAAGCAGATCACTTTTTTATGGATCATCGAGTACCAAATATTTCTTTTTTAACAGCAGGTGTCGGAGGGCTCTCTAAGCTTGCGACGATCGGGCCGATGCTGCTGCTGATTGCCGGATTTGCGTTTCTTTTTTGGCGAAAAAACGAGAGAAAGCTGGCGATCTGGTCTCTTGCCAATCTGATTTTCGTTAGTGGTGTAGGTTACGTGCTAAAGCATCTGATCCAGCGTTCACGACCAGAACAGCTGCAATACATCTCACGCTCTTCCTACAGCTTTCCAAGTGGTCACTCGTTATTGATCATGACGTTTATCAGTACCATCGCGCTGTTGTATTTATTTGACGAAAAGAAGCTGCCGCGATTCATTAAACTAGGGTTTGTTTTCTTAGGGATCACGATCGCAGGCGGACGGATATATCTGTGCGTCCATTATTTCAGCGACGTACTTGCTGGACTTCTGCTGGGAGCGGGCCTTACTTTTGGAACGGCGGGTGTCCTTTACCCTTATCTACAAAGTAAACCTGAGATTACTGCCGATGTTCGTCGGACACGCAGCGGACGTGCTAGAAGAGGAACCTGGCAAAAAGTCGTCTTGAGCGGTGTCGCGCTTTTGGTTCTTCTTGTTTCAGGAGTCAGTGTTTTTGCGATGAAGATGTATCACAGTTCGCAAAAAATGGCGGACTCCATGTATTCACCAACTGCGCGTACAGGCAAGGTGAAAACACCCGAAGCTTCGGAGCCGATGAGTATTTTGATTCTAGGAATCGCCAACGACTCAAAAAGAAAAACCGACTTTCGAGCGAACACGATCATGGTCGCTACGTTAAACAATCAAACAAAAGAAACCACGCTGGTGAGTATTCCTCGGGATGCCTACGTAGAGATCGTGGGTGCCGATTATGAAGATAAGATCAATCATGCGCATTCTATCGGCGGACCAGAAATGATCATGGACACGGTGGAGAAATTTTTAGATATCCCGATCCATCACTATGTGTCGGTAGATATGGATGGCATGCAGACGCTGGTCGATGCAGTTGGCGGCGTGGATGTAAACAACAAATTTGCCTTTTCCGCAGAGGGCATCGATTATCCAAAGGGAAAACAGCATTTGAATGGCTGGGAAGCCCTGCAATATTCACGGATGCGGTATGAAGACCCCACCGGAGACTATGGTCGTCAGGGAAGACAGCGGGAGGTCATCGAGTTGCTGATCCAAAAAATGCTCTCCACGAAAAGCCTCTTCAACTATCAAAAAATCTTTGATGGGATCGGGGAAAACGGAAAAACAGATTTGACCTTCAACCAAATGCAAAAGATCCTTACGAATTATCATTCCTGCTTAACCAAAATTGACAGTCAGCAGGTTCAAGGGGAAGGGTTCACAGGGGATGGATTTACAGGAGAAGAGGGCATCTCGTATCAAAGTATTCCGCAAGAAGAAGTGGATCGCGTGAAAAAAATTCTGCACACGCAATTAGATTTGTCCCCTTCGACAAACGGGACAAACTAAAAAATGATTGGTTTTGCTAAAGTAATTTATTTGATTGTCTGATGTATCCGCTACACGTTCTGCCGCAAAAGAAATGTTGCGCTATAATAGCAGCAGAAAGGCGGGAAGTTATGCTTAGTCAGATTGGAATTTTACTTGTAGTCGGTTTACTGGCCGGCGTATTGGGCTCGATCTTAGGGATCGGCGGCGGCATTATTTTGACACCGTATTTGACGTTGATCATGGGATTGGACATCAAATATGCGATCGCGACCAGCATCGTCTGTGTGATCGCCACCAGTTCAGGTGCAACGATCGCTTATTTGAAGGACGACATGCTGAATTTGCGAGTGGCCATGTTTTTGGAGATCGCGACAACCATCGGAGCGATCGTTGGGGCGCTGCTTTCAGGCGTTGCGCCGACAGGCTTTCTATTTGTTTTGTTTGGCAGCTTTTTGTTATTTTCGGTCCTCAATATGATCCAAAAGATTCGCAGTAAATCTGGAGAAGAGGCTGTTCAAGTCGCCAATGATCCTTTAGCTGAAAAATTAAAATTGAACGGGTCTTATTACGATAAAGTCTTAAATAAAAAAATTGATTATCAAGTAGAAAAGGTACCGGGGGGCTTCGCCATGATGCTGGGGGCAGGACTTGCTTCGGGATTATTGGGGATCGGCAGCGGGGTCTTCAAAGTGACAGCAATGGATACCATCATGAAAATGCCGATGAAACCCTCAAGCGCCACGAGTAACTTAATGATGGGCGTCACAGCAGCGGCTTCTGCGATGGTCTACTTTTTTAATGGGACGATCTTGCCGGAGATCGCGGCACCGGTAGCGTTAGGGGTGTTAGCTGGAGCGACGATCGGTTCCCGCATCATGACACGCTTGAAGCCGATCGTGATTCGTATGATCTTTATTCCAATACTACTCTTTATGGGACTTCAAATGGTTCTTCGTGGATTTGGGGTGATCATGTAATGGACAATAAAGAAGAAATGCTGAAAATCGAGCGTTCCATCGGGTACATTTTACGGATCGGTGTCATTGTTTCAGCGGCGATCATTCTAGTTGGATTGGCATTATTGTTTTTAAACCCAACAGCCGCCCACCAAACACCGACTACATTAGAAACGATTTTCAAAGGAATGGCCCAGTTCAACGGGGAAGCCTTTGTGATGTTCGGACTCTTTTGTCTGATCTTGACGCCTGTCTTGCGAGTGGTAGTTTCGATTTTTGCCTTTGCAAAAGAGAAAGACTATTTGTATGTGGCGATCACGATCCTCGTCTTGATTATTTTGATCATCGGTATGAGCTTCGGCTTAGTCGAATAATGAAAAAAGCCTTCAAAAGTTAGACAGACAATCTAACTTTTGGAGGCTTTTAATTAGTACGCAATAAAATTTGACGTGTCAAACGCTCTAAGGTTTCCTTCGTATTGAAATAATTATCCGGTAATTTGCGAATGTCCTTTAAGGCTTGATCCGTATAATCAGATGCCAATTGCTGCGCATAGGTCGTGCCGCCTAATTGATGAACCAGACGTTGGACAGCCAAAGCATCCTCAGCCGTCAGTTGATTTTTCTTTTCCAACAGGTGTTGCAATTCTTCGTTGTCCTGATTTATGGCATAAATCAAAGGCAGGGAATAGACGCCTTGACGGACATCCTCCAAAACGGGCTTGCCTAATGTATCGCTAGCCGCATCGTAATCGAGGAGATCGTCCATGATTTGAAAAGCGATGCCGATGTTTTGTCCGATCATTCCAGCTTTTTTGGCGAAGCGTTCACTATTCCCGCTCTCAAAAGCACCGACAGAACAGCTCAAAGCAAAGAGCTCAGCGGTTTTACCAGAAATATTTTCTAAGTATTCTTCTACTGTTTGATCTAATTTGTAACGATCATCCATTTGTCCCAATTCGCCATCGAGGATTTTTTCCATACTGCGGGAATTTAGCTGCAAGCTTCTCAGTGACGTTGAATAGTCCGATAATAATTTGAAACAGCAAATAAATAGATAATCGCCGGCGTATACGGCCGTGTCATTTCCAAAGGTCGAACGAATCGTCGGCAATCCACGGCGTAATTCAGAATCATCGACGATATCGTCATGGATCAATGTCGCTGTGTGCAGCATTTCGATCGATGCGGCGAGGGCCGTGGCTTTTTTTTCGTCCTGTTCGGGACCGAATTGAGCGAATAGAAGCTGATATGCCGGGCGCAGAAGCTTGCCGCCAGCATGGATCATATCCAGTACAGCAGATTCCACTTTTTTATTTTTTAATTTCACGACGTCTTCCATTAAGTGCAGTGTCGTCGTCAATTGCTTCGCAAGATCAGGATAATCTTGCCACATAGGATGAAGTTTCATTTTGGCTGGCCTCCTGAGCCTTTATTCGATTTCTTGGTCTGCTCATAATCTAATTGGAATTTTTGCAGCGCTCGTACATGCTTCAGTAGGTAGTTCCCAGCGATCCCGATAACGATCCCGGCAAGGATGCCCATGAAAGACATGACAGGCAAGTACAGCATGACCGTCCAGGATTGAGCGATCCAGCTAGCAACTAAAAGCTGACCCACGTTATGAAGAAACCCGCCGGCAGCACTGATACCAATGATGCTGACACGCTTAGGGCCGAGACTTTTGACGAGAAGCATGCCGAAATAACTCAACAAAGAGCCGCTCATACTATATAAAAACGTTGACACGGTTCCGCCTAAGAGGGTCGTTAAGATCAGACGCATCCAAATCAGGCGAAAGCTGTCGCGTTTTGGCATCGTAAAAATAGCAACGATTGTTATTAAATTGGCAAGTCCCAACTTTGCTCCTGGCGCAAATGCGAAAGGGGACGGGAACATATTCTCGATCAAGCCCAAAATAACACCTTGGGCGACGAGTAGGGCTATATAAATCAACTTTTGTGTTTTATTCATAATGAAGACAGCTAATAAATGACGCTGCCAGGTTCCCCTCCGTCTGAGGATTTGATTTCAATCAACAATTTATGAGGCAAGCACACGATGGTCTCGCCAGATTGGTCGATCCATCCGCGTCGAACACAGATTTGATCTCCACAGTCGGCTTCTTTGATTCGAATCCGACCATCTTTGACTTCGATCAGGTTATAATCTCTGTCTTTTTCTTCGTAACGATACGTGTAGGTTTGGGATTTATCAGATAGATCGAAGGTTTTGATTTCTTCTCCATCGACTGAAAGGACCGCTTCTTGTGTCGAGCTAGAGGCGCGATTCAGACTAAAGACCACGACAGGTGCAAAGGAGAGCAGCACAAGAAGAAGAATAATGAGGCCATCCCAAGGGCGCAGCAAACTATTTTTTGCAAGATCCTTCAGCTTCAACATAAACACCTCTTACTTGTTCTCTTGATTTGTAGGTTGATTCGGGTATAAATCTTTTCTTATCATAACATAAAGAAAGTTCTAAAGAGAAAAACAAGCCCTTTAGAACTTTCCTTCATTATTCATTCAATTAAATTGAATCGTTTTTTCCATAAATGGATCGTGGCGTACCATACCACCATTTGCCTGTTTTACGTTGAATCCAAGGAATCACCCAACGGTCAAGTCCTAAAGCACGACCAGAGCCGTTCATCAAAGCAAAGGCAACAAAGATAAACCAGATGTTGACCCAGTAGAACATGCCTGACAGACAGAAGACAACAGTCAAACCGATCGTCGCAGCACTTGCCAACCAAGTGAACAATCCGAAGATCAAGGCTAAAGCGATACCGATTTCCACAAAGGTCATGAACTTCTGCATGAACAATGCAACGTCTCTATTTGGCATCATAACTTCCATGATGTTTGCGAACCAGTGGGGCATTTTTTCAAAGACCGGCATTGGATTTTCACCAAAAGCATAGCTGAAGCCAAAATGTGTTGCTGTCGCAGCGGCATCTGTTGCACCGCCAGCAGCACCTGTTGCCGCAGTCGTTGCTTCGGCTGCATGAGCACCTGCCGCAGAAGCGCCAGTAGTCACTTGTTCTTGCAACCAAGGGAAAGGAAAGACCACTTTATCTGTAAACCATGAACCGTCTCCGAACCAAGAAGTAGGATTTAAATACTGACCGTCTCCAACAATTTTCTTCGAAGATTCGATCAACCACATTGAGCCATAGAAGACACGCAGTGGTACGCTCCATAAAACATTGCCGTAACGGGAAGAATGTCCACGCGTAACATTGCGATCATTCTTGATATGGAAGAATTCATGCATCATGTATTGGAACATGTAGTACCCAGAACGAATCGTGAAGAAGTACAACAGGTTCACTAAATGTTTTACGACGATCGCCAGAAAACCAGACAGGTGGAACTTGTCCATCAAGTTCGCGACGCCCCATTTAGAACCGATCGAAACCATAAATCCTTGATAATTGCTTTTGAATTCGTGTTTTGGTGTGTTCTTGATCTTCGCGACAATATTCGCTGCTGCCGTGTGTCCTGTTTGTTCCGCTGCTTGAACGATCTGCGGAGTAGGGCGGCCATCGCTGTTCTCTTCGTAATGAACCAAGTCACCGATAATATAGATGTCTTTCTCTTCGTAGCCTTTTGCTTGCATGTACTCGTTGGCGAATAACCGTTGCCCGCGCGCAGCTTCAAGTCCAAAGTCCGCCGCGTCAGAAGTTCCTTTGACTCCGGCAGTCCAGATCAAGGTGTTTGTAGGGATTTGTGAACCATCCTTCAAAATGATGTGATCTGCGGTCACTTCAGTGATAGGGGCGCCTTTTTTCAATTGGATGCCTTTTTTCATCATGAAGCGTTCTGCTTTTTCAGCATCTTTCCGATCCAGCATATTCAAGATAGTAGGAAGAGCTTCTACGACCATCAATGTAAATTCTTCAGGACGCAATTTGTGCTGTTTCGCTAAAACCGCTTTCCATTCCATCAATTCGCCGATCATTTCGATTCCTGTAAACCCTGATCCACAAACGACAAAGGTCAACATCGCGCGACGTTTTGCTTCATCTGGTTCTGCGGCTGCTTTTGCCACGGTATCTTCGATGTGTTTTCTGATCTTGATCGCATCTTCCATGGACCACAACGTAAATCCGTGTTCCTTCACGCCAGGAGTACCAAAGTCATTTGGTTCACCACCCATACCGATGATCAGTTGATCAAATGGGTATTTGCCTAACTTCGTTTTAACGATCTTTTTGTCTTTGTCGATCCCAGTAACTGTATCTGTCACTAATGAAACATTCTTCTGACGAGCAAATAAACGTTGTAGGTCGTATTGCACAGCCTCCGGTTCTACCCGTCCGCCCGCTACTTCGTGTAATTCGGTCATCATTGTATGGTAAGAGTGACGGTCGATCAAGGTGATCTCAACATCATCTTTTTTTAACTTCTTGGCCATAAATTTCGTTGCTGCAACACCTGCATACCCTGCACCCACAACGACAATTTTCTCTTTCGCCATTGATAATCCGCTCCTTTTAAATGATAATGACTGCACAATGAATATGTATTGATAATAAATGAACAATCGAATATATTATACATTTACTTTATTTCTTTGTCTACGGTAATTATTCTCATTTGATAATGGTGGTATTCTAATAATTAAATTAAAAACTAAGGTTATATGTAAAAAAACTATGTACAAAACTTGAGAAGTGATTTAGAATGATTCTTGTTTAATGAATCACAAAAAAAGAAAAAAGGTGGAGTTACTCATGAAAATGAAAAAAATAGTATCAGGGTTTGCTGTCGTTGCATTTTCTACACTAGCTTTAGCTGCTTGCGGCGGAAACAATGATAAAGACGCTGCGTCAAGCTCAAGTTCAACTGCAAGTTCTTCAGAAGCTGCAAAACCAGCAGAAAAAGAAGCAGGCGGCGATTTAAAAGACGGAACATACAAGCTTGAAGAAAAAAATTATGCAAATGGCTATCGCGTTGTCTTCGATATGACAGTTAAAGATGGCAAAATCACAAAATCAAATTATGATTATCTGAACGAAGACGGCAAATCAAAACAAAAAGATGCCGACTACGAAAAGAAAATGAAAGAAAAAACAAAAACTGGTCCTAAAGAATACATTCCAGAATTGAATAAATCTTTAGAACAAACGCAAAATCCAGATGCAGTTGAAGTAGTGACAGGCGCGACTCATTCAAGCGAAAGCTTCAAAAACTACTCTCAACAATTAGTACAAGCTGCTCAAGCTGGTAAAACAGATACGATTGAAATCGACAATGGTGCGGACTTGAAAGACGGCACGTACAAATTAGAAGAAAAGAACTATTCTAACGGCTACCGTACAGACTTCAGCATCACTGTTGCTGGTGGAAAAATCACTGAATCAAACTACGATAACGTGGACAAAGACGGCAAATCTAAAAAAGATGACGCTGACTACGAAAAGAACATGAAAGCTAAAAGCGGTGTAGGACCAAAAGAATACATCGAAGACTTGAACAAAGGCTTAGTAGAAAAAGGCGCTCCAGCAGATGTAGAAGTTGTCACTGGTGCTACTCATTCTTCACACGCTTTCCAAACATATGCCGCACAATTAGTAAACGCTGCAGAAAAAGGCAACACAGAAACAATCCAAGTAGACAACATCGTAATGAAAAAATAATTCCTTTATCAGAAGGGGATCTTAGAAGAGCTGGGGTTTCCCCGGCTCTTTTTGTCAGTCCAACTTTTCGCAGTGTTTAAAAATGTTGGACTGGTAAAGAATGTTAGCAAATAAAGCAATAATGAAGTTTAGTTGGATGATATGTCAGCGAACCTGTAGATAAATTTTGTCAAAAATTTATTTCCTAGAAGTTGAGATGACTGTCAGTTTTACTTCCTGCTTTAGCAGGTTAGTAAAATGATAGGCGTAACGAAAAAAAGACTCATTTTTCAAGGTTTTAGAAAAATGAATTCATAAAAACGGAGAGAGCTGTCAGTCCAGAATAGTGCAATCAGTATAAAATGATTATCAAGTAAAGCAATAATGAAGTTTAGTTGGATGATATGTCAGCGAACCTGCAGATAAATTTTGTCAAAAATTTATTTCCTAGAAGCTTAGATGACTGTCAGTCTTTTCTTAGTTGGCAATCAATAACTATCAAATGTTTATTACTATAGAAGAAACAGGACTCCTATTCCTGACAAAAAGTTTCTTAAAGTACTTTGAAAATAGGTTCAAAAAGGCTATGATAAGGTGAAAAAAATTTAGCTTTAGTAAAGGAAGTATGGAAGTGAAAAAACGAGCGTTAATTTTGGTTTTTGGTCTATTAACGATTTTTCTAGCGGCCTGCGGAGGCAGCAAACCGAAGATCAATCAAAAACCTTATGAAGATAAACAGTTTTTAATGGGTACATATGTCCAAATGCGCATCTATGATGATGGGAAAAAAGAGGTCTTGAAGCCTGCTTTTAAGCGGGTAAAAGAATTGGCGGATAAAATCACGGTCAATCAGAAGGGTTCCGAGATTGACGAGATCAATCAAGAGGCGGGCGTAAAGCCAGTTAAAGTTACCGATGATATGTATTATTTGCTGAAAGAAGCCTACAAATACAGTGAAGATTCAAAGGGCGGCTTTGACATGGCGATCGGCTCAATCACTTCGCTATGGCGAATCGGCTTCCCTGATGCGCGCAAGCCGGATCAAAGTGAGATCGATCAGGCCTTGAAGCTGGTCAATTATCACGATGTGGTATTCAACGACGATGAACAGACCGTCTTTTTAAAAGAAAAGAGCATGAAATTAGACCTAGGTGCCATCGCCAAAGGCTATATTACAGATGAAGTCGTGAAAGTTATGAAGGAAAATGGTGTGACTACAGCGATCATCGACCTTGGGGGAAATGTCTTTGTAATGGGAAACAGTCCTCGCGGAAATCAAAAAGAAGATTGGACTGTGGGGATTCAAGACCCGAACCAGGCTCGAAATGTCGTTTTGGGAAGTGTTCCTGAGACCAATATGTCACTAGTCACTTCTGGAATTTACGAACGCTATTTGGAAGTAGATGGAAAGACGTACCATCATCTGTTCAATCCGAAGACGGGGTATCCTTTTGATAACGATCTTGCAGGCGTAACGATCGTGTCGAAAAAATCCATTGACGGGGACGGTCTGTCTACGGCAGTCTTTTCAATGGGCGTGAAAGATGGGATGAAATACGTGGAGGATCTAAAGGATACGGAAGCTATTTTCGTTACACGCGATGACAAAGTCTATGTGACCTCTGGCCTGAAGGATGTTTTCGAGCTGAACAAAGAGGCAGGCTATACGATGGGCGACGAGAAGGATATGAACTAATATGACAAGAGAAAGCTTTTTTGATCTAGTAGAAATACGCACCAAATTAGCAAGTCTGTTTCCATTTATAATTGCGGTGCTGTTTGCGAATACGTATTTCCATTCCTTCCATTGGGGAAAAACGTTCTTTTTCTTCTTTGGGATGCTGGCTTTTGACATGGCAACGACCGCCATCAATAATTACATGGATTTTCGCAAGGCCCACTCAGAAGAATATAAATATCAAGAAAATGTTATCGGAAGAGACAAGCTTTCTGAAAAAACCGTCGTACTGATCATTTTTGGACTGATCGGTTTCGCGGCAATTGTAGGGATCACCTTGGCAATTCAAACGGGCTGGCTGTTACTTGTCATGGGCTGTGCTTGTTGTTTTATTGGTGTTTTCTATACATTCGGTCCGATTCCGTTATCTCGGATGCCGTTAGGTGAAGTGTTCAGCGGGGTAACGATGGGACTGGGGATTTTTGCCATTACGATCTATATCAATTCGTATGATAAGAAACTATTCTTCATGGAGCTGGATGTGCAGCATTTTGCGATTACCGGAAGTACCACCGCAGCGTTGGCTGTTATCTGGGCATCATTGCCCTTGATCGCTACGATCGCAAATATTATGCTGGCTAATAATATTTGCGATCTGGAGCAGGATATTACGAATCACCGATACACCTTGCCGTTTTATTTGGGTAAAAGAAATGCGGTGATCTTGTTCAATATTCTTATGTACAGTTCGTACATCGCGATTGTTATTGGATGGATCGCTGGGATTTATCAGTGGCCGATCCTCTTGACTTTCCTGAGTTTAGTGAGGGTCTATCCCCAGACAAAGGCATTTACAAAAGAACAGATCAAAAGAAAAACCTTTATATTTTCGATCAAAAATTTGGTCGCCTTCAATAGCTGTTACGCGATAGGTCTTGCTGCGACCATTCTCTTGCAGATTTTTATTGGCTAAATAGACATACACCACAGGCAGGTGGAGCCGTCACTTGCCTGCTGGTGTAGTCTATTTTTATGTATATATCTAGAAAAAAGGAACTGAAATGGGGAATTGACACTATGGAGAATATGAAGGACTTGAAACACGCCTCTAAAAAAATGACGAAAGAACATTTCTTTGAGCTTGTGCAAATACGCACAAAGTTCGCTGGGATTTTTCCTTTTGTCATAGCTGTGCTGTTTACGAATACCTATTTCCATTCGTTTCATCCAGGAAAAACAATGATTTTCTTTTTCGGGATGTTCGCTTTTGATTTGGCGATCACAGCAATCAATAATTATATGGATTTTAAAAAGGCCCATTCAGAGACCTATAAGTACGAAGAAAACATTATTGGACGCGAAAATTTGTCCGAAAAGCAGATTCAACGACTGATTATTGGTTTAGTAGGGTTTGCGGCGATCATAGGGCTCGTATTAGTTGTCCAAACGGGTTGGATGCTGTTGCCGATGGGAGCGGCTTGCTTTTTTGTTGGCGTGTTTTACACGTATGGTCCCATTCCGCTGTCACGGATGCCTTTAGGAGAAATCTTTAGTGGCGTGACGGAAGGGTTAGGGATTTTTGCGATTACGATCTACTTGAACACCTACGACCAGCGGCTTTTTTTCATGGAGCTAGACATGGATCACTTTGCAGTGACTGGTGAAACGAGGGCTGTATTGGCCGTCATTTGGGCAGCGTTGCCTTTGATGCTGACGATTGCGAATATTATGCTGGCAAATAACCTGTGTGACTTGGAACAAGATATTCAAAATCATCGGTACACGCTGCCTTTTTATATCGGACGTGAGTGGGGGATTCGCTTATTCAATGGGTTGATGTATAGCTGTTATGGCGTGATCCTTGTTGGAATGCTCGCTGGCATCTATCAGTGGCCGATTCTGCTGGTTTTTGTCAGTCTGGTAAAAGTGATTCCTCAAACCGCCCGCTTCACTCAGGTACAGATCAAAACTAAAACATTTCCGATGGCCGTTGAAAACTTGATTGTCTTCAATAGCTGCTATGCGGCAGGGCTTCTGATTACGATGATTTTACAACGTATATAAAAAAAACAGCGATCAATGAAGTGACCCCAAAAAGTTAGACTTATTTCGGAGTAGATTTCTCTACTCCGTTTTTTGTTTGTTAAGCTGGCAATTATGCCGCTTTCTGTGCAGCTTTTCGAAATTGAACAGGGCTTTTCCAGTTCAATTTCTGTTTCATCCGGTGATTGTTGTAGTAATAGATATAGTCATCGATCGCCTTTTTTAGTTCATCAAAACTGTGATAGGTTTCTCCATGAAAGATTTCTTGTTTCAGAAGACTGAAGAAGTTCTCCATGATTGAATTATCTAAACAATTTCCTTTGCGAGACATACTTTGAAAGATTTTCTGTTTCTTTAGTTCTTGACGATAGTCCTTCATTTGATAAGCCCAACCTTGATCCGAATGGAAGGTGCGGCGATAGGGGCAATCAGCCGTGATCGCGATGGCTTCTTCTAAACCTTCCATAATTGCCAAGGCATTCGGCTTTTCTGAAATGCGGTACGAAAGAATCTCGCTATTATATATGTCCATGAACGGGTCTAAGTATAACTTTCTTTGTCGGATCACGCCTTTGGTATCTATTTCAAAATACTTGAATTCTGTTGTATCGGTCGTAATTTTTTGATGACAAATGCTCGTGTAAAAATGACGACGAATTCGGTGTTTCGCCACTTTGCCGACCTTTCCTCGGTAAGAGCTGTAGCGACGTGATTTCCGTGTGTAGGAACGGACTTCGATCCCTAGTTTTCGAATCAAACGTTGAACTTTCTTTTTATTGACATGAAAGCCTCGATCTTTTAGTTCGTTGGTCATTCGTAAACAGCCATAATCTTTGTGTTCTTTACGAATACGAAGCATTTCGGCTTCGATTCTTTGATTGGGATTTTCTCTGTCAAATCGTTTTTGCCAGTACATAAACGTCGCTTTAGGAAAGTTCAACGTCTCAAGAAGCTCAACTAATTTGAATGATCCTCGGAGGCTGTTGATGATTCGTGCGATTGATTCGTTCGTCTTTGTTGGGCTTCCTGTTTTCGCAGCTTCCTCAGCTCTTTTAAAAAGGCATTTTCAATCTGAAGGGAACGCACTTGTTTTTCTAATTCTTTAATACGGTCTTGTTCTTCCGGTGTTGACTCAATTGAACGTTTCTTTTTCTGTTCTTTTTTCTCAGCCAAGGCGGATGGACATCCTTTCGTTTTTGTGAGTCCATCGATACCATCATCCCGAAATTTTCTCATCCAATTGGCAATGAGAGACGGATTATTCATTTTAAGTACATTGGCAATTTCACGATAAGACAGCTCACTAGTTTGATATAACTCTATCGCATCCAACTTAAATTGAACAGAATAATTCGCATTTTTACGTTTTCTGAGAAGACCTTCTTCGCCAAATTCCCGGTAGGAGTTCACCCAATCTAGTATTTGTCTCCTATCCTTAACCGAATGTATCTTTGCTAAATAGCTATAACCACCTTTCCCATCTAAGTATTCTTGAACTACTTTCAATTTGAATTCAAAACTATATTTAGCCATAAAAATACCGACCTCCAAGAGTTAGATTTTGGTCTAACTTTTGGGGGTCGGCTCACAATTGATTCGCTGTTTTTTTTTACATTAATTGGATCAAAAAAGTCACAAGGCTCACGACGCCTAAACCGGTCACGAGCACAAATAGAAGTTTGTCTCGTTTGGTGGCGAAAATCGGACGGAGGTACGTATGGCTGTTCCATAACCAAAAGACAATGCCCAACGCATAAATACCGATGCAATAAAGTAAATTTAAAATGCCAGAGGAATACAGCATATAGATGCCATAGAGGATCCCGCCGATAGCTAACACTTGTTGTCCTTTATGTTTTTTCCCTTTCGCGATCTGCCATAAGAAAGCGGCAGACAAGACATAAGGGACGAGCACCATTGTTGTTGCCGTGTCGGTCACCGCTTGGAAGGCATCCATCGCCCAACGAGAAATCAAAAAGACGACCTGCATGATCACACCGTTCAGGATCAAGGCATTTACTGGTGCGTTTTGTTTATTGGCTTTTCCTAGGAAAGCGGGGAACATTTTGTCCTGTGCCGCATCAAATGAAATTTCCGCTGCTAAGATCGTCCAAGAAATCCAAGCGCCCAATACGGAAATTATGACACCGACATCGATCATATGAGCCGCCCAAGGGCCTGTGGATGCCCGCAACACACCGCTCAATGAAGGGCTTGGCAAATTCGCAAGCTGTTCCTGCGGCAATGAACCAAAGCTCAGCATCACGATCAGCACGTAGATCGCAAGCGTCGTGCTGTAGCCGATCAGTGTCGCGCGGCCCACATCCCGTGCCCGTTTCGCACGACCAGATAGGACAACGGCGCCTTCGATCCCGACAAATACCCACATGGTTTGGAGCATCGCGTGGCGAATCTGAGTGGGGATTCCGCCGAGTTGTTTGCCATTCAGCCTCATATTTTTAGCGAAGATGTCCATTGAAAATGTCTGGTACTTAAAATGAATAAACAACAGAAAAATCGCCATCAAGATGGGCACCACTTTTGCACTCGTGGCGATGGTGTTTAAAAGACTGGCTGTACGAATTCCGCGAGCGACTAAAAAGACCACGCCCCAGATCATAAATGTCCCTAAAAATAAACCGATTCGACCGCCCGAGCCGCCGATCGACGGGATGAATTTGCTCAATGCGTCTAAGAATAAAATAACGAAAGATACATTTCCGATTATATTACTCAGCCAATAGCCCCAAGCGGAATTGAAGCCGACATAATCGCCAAAACCGTCTTTTGCATAATAATAGATTCCCCCAATGATCTCTGGTGTCTCCTTTGAAAGAGTCTGAAAAACTTTAGCGATGAAGAACACACCGATCCCAGTGATCAGCCAGGCAAGCAAGGAAGCAACGACCCCCGCTGATTGGGAAATACTGCTTGGTAAATTAAATACACCGCCGCCAAGCATCGAGCCGATCACGATCATGCTCAGTCCTAGCAGACTCATTTCTTTTGTATGATTATCCGGCATTTGATTCTGATCCATAACTTCTCCTTTAATCCATAGGCATAGACGTATCTTTCGAAAAACGAAAAATGCTCTTTATTTAGTGAACTACGGCTTCTATTGAAACACTCACTTTCGTTGTGACATTGAAAATGGAGGATTCAAGAAACACAGTTTCTATATAAGCATACTTATGCAAAAATAACCAGAAGTAGGGGGTAAAACTAATCAGTTTTGCCTTAAATAATTGCCATTTTCTTTTAATAGGATTCAAGGAATACGGACAAACAGGTAAAATCCGCAAATTCACATCTTTTTAAACAAAAAATAGTGCTGTATAAATGAGAAATAACTTTGTATAAAAATGTAGCAACGTGTTATTGATGCCATCGTGATGTCATGTTTATGGAGGGTTCAAGTAAGCCTCGCCTTCGCAGATAAGTCCTTATTATTTTTAAAGTTTTGTCGTAATCCTTTTGGAACAGGGTGTTTTTTTATAGAGTGGAGTGTTAGAATTGGGACAGCGAGGAGGTCTATGATGAATATTAGAGCAGCAGTACCCGCGGACGCCGCGTCTTTGGCCGCGATTTATGCACCTTACGTTGAAGAAACGACAATTACTTTTGACTATAACGTACCGAATGCGAAGGATTTTGTTCAAAAAATCGCAGAAACTAGTGAAAAATACCCTTACTTAGTGGCAGAAGAAGAGGGACACATTTTAGGCTACGCGTATGCGCATGCTTATAAAGAACGAGCAGCTTACGACTGGGCGGTGGAGGTCAGTGTTTATGTAGACCGTGACAAACGTGGCAATGGTGCAGGAAGAAAACTATATCAAGCGTTAGAAGCAACGTTGAGAAAGCAGAACGTGGCGATTCTAACAGCATGTATCACAGGCGGAAATCAAGCCAGTATTCATTTTCATGAAAAATTAGGGTATCGCGAGGTCGCGAATTTCCCTAAAATCGGCTATAAATTTGAGCAATGGCTAGATGTCATTTGGCTGCAAAAGTTTTTAATGGAGGTAGAAGGGGAAATGCCGCCTTTTATCCCTTTCCCTGAACTATGAACCTTATAAAACGATGGCACCTGAATACGAAAAAAGAAAAAATCCTTGTTGGTTTTGTTGTTTTAGCAATTCTTTTTCGGCTTCTGATTGCTGTAGAGATGCCTGTCAAAGTGTATATGCAGGCAGGGTATGATGACGCGCTATCCATCAATCAGGCGTTGAACATTTTAGCCGGTAAGTGGCTAGGACCCTACAATGCAGGGATATTGACTAAAGGATTGTCTTTTACCTTCTTTTTACTAGTGAATCATTTTTCAAGGCTGTCATATCCGCTCTTTTTATGTTTGATCGATATGCTCGCAGCAGTTGCGATGGTGAAGGCGTTAGCGCCGCTGATTAATAATAAGTACCTAAGTGCTTTTGGCTTCTTATTTCTCATTTACTCACCAGCGACTTTAGCCTCCGATTTTTCTTTGCGAATTTACCGAAACAGCTTAGTGTTTGCGGCTGTCCTCTTTGTTTTGGCAGGGATCTTAGGGCTGTATTTACGAAGGAAAGACACGATCCATCAGCGCCTTCCGTGGTCGATCCTGCTAATGGCAGCTTTTCCTTTTTTCTGGTTTTTACGAGAAGATTCGATTTGGTTGGTTCCTTTCTATGTCGTCGCTACGGTCTTTACACTTTTGGGTATCCTAGCGGGAAAAGGACCGCTGGGTGGGTCACCGAAGGAAAAGATTCGTACCTTTTGGCAGTCTGTAAAAACGACGAAAAAAAGAAAAATACTTGGGAATTTTTTACTTTTAATCGCACCTGTTTTATTTACGGTCGGTGAGTCCTTGCTGATCTCCAAGATGAATGAAGATCATTACGGTATCTTCACAACGAATGATCGAACAAAGACATCCTTTGCCAAGATGACGGAACATCTGATCCAAATTGATAATCGCGGGTATGATACACCAGAGATCGCTGAAGACAGCGGGATATGGGTGTCGAAAAAAACATTCGCGAAGGCGGAGGAAGTCTCACCGACATTTGCGAAGTACCATCAAGGGATTCACTGGATGTTGAACGACTCAATCTGGCCTGATTCTTGGCCTGTCAAAAATGGCGAGCTGCCTGGAGACATGTTTGTCTGGGGCTTAAGGGAGATGTTCCAGCGAGAGGGTCTGTATAAAGATGGCCGTGAAAACGAAAAAGTCTTTAAAAAGATCAATCGTGAACTGGAGCAAGGATTCAAGTCTGGGCAGTTAACCAAGAAGAATATGCTTTTCGTCTCAAAACAAAGCAATGGGAAAAAACTGGAAGATCTGGGCAAAGTAGCAAATTATATGAAAGCTGGAATCATTGAGACTACCCTCTATAAAAGCTATCAAACAAGTTACGGGGGTTCGATCTTCGTGCCAGAGCAACCTGCGGAAAAAGTCCTGGACTTGGTAAATGTACGTTCTGTTTCTACTATTAAAAAGGGCATGGAGGCAGAAGCGAAACGAACGCGGCCAATCGTACGAATCGTCAATGGCATGATCTGGATCTACCGTATTCTTTCTCCTCTATTAATGCTGATCAGCTTGGGGATGTTCATCTTGTCGACGTACACCTACGCTAAAAAGAAACAAACGCGGGCTGTTTTGTCAGAGTATTTGATCATAGTTCTTGGTCTGCTGCTGACGTATGTTGTCTATCTATTTGGCGTGTCGTGGTTCGCTACTTGGGCACCGAAGGGAAAGGGCTTGTTCATGTTCTTCTATACTGGAGCGGGCGTTCCTTTGATCCAAGTCCTTCAGTTGTTGGGCCTTTCCTTAATGATGAGAAAGGCAGAAGGCGACCTTTTTATAAAGAAATTGGATTGAATGAGGGTCGTCTCACAGTATTCTAATCAAATTCAATAAGAATTGTTACGAGCCTATACCAATGGTTTGCTATCCTTGCATTGTAAACGTAAGGAGGGCCCTAATAGAGCAATGAAACAAGAGAAGAACACTTCGAAAAACGGAGTAAAAACCACTGACTTTCTAGTAGAAATGTTGGCGTTGTTCATCCTGATTTCCTTAACTATTTATGCCATTAGAACTGGGAAACTTTTCTAAAAAAGATACGTTTCATTCGTATCTTTTTTTTGCACTTTTTTTCAAGCTAGACCAAAAAAGCGGAACTTGTCAAAACAAGTTCCGCTTTCTTATTTTTTCATCAAGGACTCCAGAGCTTTCATTTTTTCAATGACGAGCGCTGGTGTGATCGTTTCCTTCATTAAATGGATCATCTCGCCGGGGGCACAAGCACGTTCTCCCACGGCTTGATAGTCTGCCTCTGACAACTGCAAGGACATATCAGCCAAACTCGTTGGCAAATTCAATTGATGATAAAACGGGAGCAGCCGTTGGATCTCTGCTAGATTGTCCTCGATCATCAATTGAACTAAAATTCCGTAGGCGACTTTATTCCCGTGAAGCTGCTGATGGCTCTCAGGCAAAACGGTCAACGCATCGTGGATCGAGTGCGCGCCTGCTGTCCGCCCATATTCATCGCCAAATCCGCCGACCATGCCCGCCAGTAGAATGTTTGCTTCAACGACATCGACAAAGGCTTGATTCAGTTCGTTCTTCGCCATTGCTGATAATGCGTCGGTACTCTTTTCTAAAAGAATCCAGCGGCACTTTTCAGCGGCAAAGGCTGCGACTTGAACCTCGACAGGAAGTACCTCCAATTGAGAAATGATGGCGTGAGATTCATACCATTTCGCGAGCGTGTCACCGATCCCTGCGATCATCAATTCACGAGGGGAGTGCAAAAGAATGGTAGGATCGATCAAAACCAGATCACTGGCCTTTGGAAAAATATCATACCGCAGCATAACGCCCGCCTCATCATAGACGACACTTAATGGGGTATAAGCAGCACAGGTTGCAGCCAACGTTGGCAAAATAAGGATCGGCAGCTGTGCTTTGAACGCGACAAACTTTCCTAAATCAGCCACTTTTCCGCCACCGACTGCCACGATACCGTCAAACTGTTCCCTCTTGCATAAAGACGCAAATTCTTCAGCGGCAGAATCCGTACATTGACCGCCATAATAATGAAACGTTTTTGTTATTGATAGCTCAGGGAAAAAGGATTTTACGGACTTCCAAGAGGTGTCGCCATGGAGGACGAGAATGTTTGTGATCTTTCTTCTATTTAGGTGGGATTCTAAGGAATTCCAGGCATTGATTTTTAGTTCATATTCCTGTGGTGCACCACGTACAATCAACTGTTTGGTCATCGAAAAACTTCTTTCATTATTTTTTTAGATAAATCTTTTTTTATTATAATAGTTGTGGTAGTATAAATGCAAGTTGATTTTGAATATTTATTCTATAAATATCTGCATAGTTATATTATTATTCATAAAGTGTCGGCAGGAGGTTTTTCCACCTGCGATCTTGCAACAGCCTTAATCGCGCGGATCAAAGAATAAAGATCAAAATTGATAATTGCATTGAAAAGAGTGAATCAGGAGATAAGAAGAAGGAGTGGGACGGATGAAAAAGAAAATTGGTGCGTTGATCACCGTGCTGTTCGTGTTGTTGAGTATTTTACCGGCAACCGCACAAGGAGCAGAAAAAGATGAAATTTACGAACGCATTCAACAAAGCGGGGAATTGGTCGTTGGTCTATCGGCAGACTATGCGCCTTATGAATTCCACGCAGAAGTGGATGGAAAAGATAAAATCGTTGGCTTTGACATATCGATTGCAGAGAAAATCGCAAAGGATATGGGGGTCAAACTAAAAATCGAAGAACTCGGTTTTGATGCATTACTCGGTGCCTTGAAGACTGGAAAGATCGACTTAGTTATTTCAGGGATGTCTATTACTGAGGAACGGTTAAAAGAAGTAGACTTCTCTGATCCGTATTTTGTCGTTCAGCAAAAGGTACTGGTTCGTAAAGGAGACAAAAACAGATTCAAAACGACCGCTGATTTTGATGGATTAGCCGTCGGAGCTCAAAAACAAACGACACAAGAAGACCTCGTCAAAAATGAAATGACGGGGGCAGAACCAACCTCTCTGCAAAAAGTGCCCGACCTAGTCAATAATTTGCTGAATAAAAAAGTGGAAGCCGTTGTGCTGGAGCAGCCAGTAGCTGAAGCCTATGTACAGCAAAGCGACAATGTGGAGCTGGCACCAGTGAAATTTGAACAAGGTGAAAAAGTGACCGCGATTGCGATGTCAAAAAACACCCCAGAATTGAAGAAGCACGTCAATGCCTCGATCAAAACGATCAATGATGAAGAACTTCTGAAAGGCTATCAAAAAGATGCCAATGAATTAATGTTTCAAGGAGACCAATCTTTCTTGCAAAAATACGGTCCATACTATTTGAATGGGGCGAAATATACCATCTTATTAGCATTTGTTGGTGTACTCTTCGGATTGATTTTTGGTAGTTTGCTGGCGTTGATGAAGTTAAGCAAAAGCAAGATCTTGAAGGCTCTTGCAGTAATTTATATTGAATATGTTCGGGGAACCCCGCTATTGGTTCAGATCTTTATCGTTTACTTTGGTACAGGCGTATTAGGCCTAGATTTATCCAAACTTCTAGCCGGCTGTATCGCCGTTTCATTAAACAGTGCGGCTTATGTGGCAGAAATCGTCCGTGCCGGGATCAACGCGGTGAACAAAGGTCAGATGGAAGCGGCGCGTTCCTTGGGGATGAATCAAAAAGAAGCGATGCGGTTTATCGTTTTCCCACAGGCCATCAAGAACATTCTCCCAGCATTAGGTAATGAATTCGTGACGATCATCAAAGAATCCTCAGTCGTTTCAGTCATCGGGGTGTCCGAGCTGATCTTCCAAACAGGAGTCGTACAAGGAGCCAGCTTCAAGCCGTTCTTACCCTACGTGCTCGTTTCGCTGATTTACTTCGTAATGACCTTCTGTATTTCCCGTCTATTGGGATTAGTTGAAAGGAGAATGGGCTTAAATGATTAATGTAAAACAACTATCGAAAAGTTTTGGCGACAATGAAGTTTTAAAAGCCATTGATTTAACGGTCAAAGAAGGCGAAGTGGTAGTCATCATCGGTCCTTCAGGAAGCGGGAAAAGTACCATTCTGCGTTGCTTGAATCTTTTAGAAGAGCCGACTTCTGGCGAGATCTTTTTCGAGGGGCAAAATATCACAGCACCCGACAGCAACATCGATCAAATTCGCCAAAAAATGGGTATGGTTTTTCAAAGTTTCAATCTGTTCCCGCATATGAGTGTAGTAGAGAATTTAACGATTACGCCAGTAAAAATCAAAAAAGAAGATCCGACAAAGGCCAAAGAACAGGCATTAGCCCTGTTGGATCAAGTAGGCTTAAAGGAAAAAGCAGACAGCTACCCTGCGAGTTTGTCTGGCGGGCAGCAGCAGCGGGTGGCGATCGCCCGAGCTTTAGCAATGAATCCAGATGTGATGCTATTCGATGAACCAACCTCCGCCCTTGACCCGGAAATGGTCGGCGAAGTGTTGGCGGTTATGCAGGATTTAGCCAAAAAAGGCATGACGATGGTCGTCGTGACCCACGAGATGGGCTTTGCGAAAGAGGTAGCGGACCGTGTGATCTTCATGGCGGACGGCATCATTCAAGAAGAGGGGACACCAGAAGAAATCTTCGAGCATCCGCAAAACAGCCGGACACAGGATTTCTTAAATAAAGTATTGTAAGCAGAGGCGGAGGAACCAGGATGAACAAAGATAAAATTGCACAGCGCTTCCAGCAGCCGGCAGAAAATTTGCTGATGAAGATCGCTGTTTTAGCAAAGGAAAAAGAAGATATTATTGATCTGTCGATCGGTGACCCAGATTTGATCACCAATCCAAAAATCATTGAAGCGGCCTATACAGACGTAAAAAAGGGCGCCACAAATTATACGGCACCGGATGGCAGTAAAGAATTTTTAACGACAGTCGTTGACTTTTATCAAAAAAAATACGATTTGAGTTTTCAGATCAATCAGGTTCGAGCAACCGTGGGGGCTCTTCATGGAATGTACCTCGTCATGCAAGTCTTGCTTGATCCAGGTGATGAAGTGATCATCCATGAGCCTTATTTTTCACCCTATCGCGAACAAGTTGTTTTATCTGGCGGAACGCCCGTTTTTGTCCCGACCTATGAGAAAAACGACTTTCAATTAGACGTGGCAGATTTAAAAGCAGCGATTACAGATAAGACGAAAGCAATCATCATCAATTCGCCAAACAATCCTACAGGCGCGGTTTTCTCTGAAGAAACGTTGAAAAAAATCGCGGAGGTTGCTATTGAAAATGACTTATTCATTATTTCTGATGAAATCTACGAGGATTTTGCTTTCAAAGAAACATTTGTCCCGATGGCGCGTCTTGCCCCTGAAAATACCATCACCATCAGTGGAGTGTCGAAGGGCTTTGCGATGACTGGCTGGCGACTAGGCTACATGATCGCACCCGCCTATATTAATCAAGTCGCCGGCATGATCAATGAGAGCATCACGTATTCGGCACCGACAGCTTCTCAGCGCGGCGGGATCTATGCGTTGAACCATTATGAAGAACTCGTGCCGCCGACAGTCGAGATTTTTAAGGAACGATTGACGTATATTGAAAAAAGAGTGGCAGAGATTCCTTATTTATCCTTGCGTTCCGTGACGGGCAGCATGTATGCGTTTATCAATATCCGTAAAAGCGGGCTAGATTCAGTGACGTTTGTTGAAACGGTCTTGGAACAAAGCGGCGTGTTGTTTGTTCCCGGAAAAGCCTTTGGTGAAACGGTGGGGGACGACTATATTCGCTTGGCAGCGACACAACCATTAGAGGTATTGGCGGAAGCTTTTGATCGTTTGGCGAAGCTGCATTTTTAAGCTCTTCAAACTCGGCACGTTTTAAGAGGTATACGGCTCCATTTCCCAGTATAGTAAATGTAGGAGGAAGATGAATGGAATGGTTGGATCATTTTAACGACAGTATTGAATATGTGGAGGCGCACTTGACGGGAACGATTGATCTTGATCGGATCGCGCAATTGGCGCAGTGCTCGACCTATCATTATCAGCGAATGTTTTCGTATATCGCCGGCGTAACTTTGGGTGAATACATTCGACGCCGTAAGATGAGTTTGGCAGGTGTGGCACTGCAACGAGGTGAAAAGGTGATCGATGTCGCGGCGGCATTCGGTTATGATTCACCGACGTCGTTTAATCGGGTGTTCAAGAGTGTCCACGGAATCACCCCGAAAGAAGCAAAGCAATCTGGCGCTAAATTAACCAGCTATCCCATGTTGACCTTCAAAATTACAGTAAAGGGAGTTTATGCGATGGAATATCAATTAATCGACAAGTCCGTTTTCAATGTAACAGGAGTAGGGATCACGTTAGACAAAGACATGGAGAAGTTTAAAAAACAGATTCCAGAATTTTGGGCGGAAACAAGTAAGGACGGCTGTTTAGAGCTGCTCATTCCCATCATGGATCAGCAGAATCCAGGGGTCATGGGCATTAGTTTAATGACAGCAGAAAGTCAAGAAGAGTGGGAATATGTCATCGGTGTTGCCAGTGATGACGTGCCTGAAAACTTCAAGCAATACGAAATTCCCGCAGCTAAATGGGCGATCTTTTCTGGAACGGGACCTATGCCCGGTGCGATCCAAGAGCTTCAAACACAAATCTTCACCGAATGGCTTCCGACATCTGGTTTTGAGTATGCAGAACTGCCGGATATTGAACTGTATCTGGACGCCAATCCAGAAAATGCAACATTCCAAGTCTGGTTGCCGGTAAGAGCAAAATAACAAATAAACCTGTCCAATCGGACAGGTTTTTTGTTATTTATAAATTAGAGAAACGCCAACTTCATTTTGTTGATTCTGCTGGCAAGCGGTTGCCATAGTAGAATATTTCCGATCATCATTATTGAAAAGAAGAGGAAGATCGGAAATGTGACCAAGCCGATAGATAACAGGTTGTGGAACAGTAAAGCTGCTACAAAACTGCCGATCGTCGTCGTAACAACTAAAAATAGTCGTAGACGATTGAAGGGCTGGCACGACTTCATCACCGCAAAGCAGCTGATTCCGATTAGTAAATAGTACATCAAGGTACGTGTATCTAATGCTGACAAGAAGAACTGTCCAAATAGCCAGACGAGAACGACATTGACCAAGACTAATAGTCCACTTGGCAGCGCGCGTTTGATCGCGGTTGGTAAAAACCGTCCCTTGATTTTTCTGTTATCCTCCTCGAAGGATAGGAAGAAAGAAGGGTAGCCTTCGATCGCTAAATCAATCAAGGTGATTTGAAGCGGAATAAAAGGGAACGTCGAGACAGTCAAAATGCAGAACAAGGAAACTAGCAAGGAATAAATCGTCTTAATGAAGAACACGCCAGAGGAACGCGTGATCGTATTGACAACACGGCGGCCTTCAAAAATGATGTTCGGCAGACTGCCAAAGTTGGAATCTAAAAGCACCACGTCAGCGATTTGACGAGTCGCGTCATCGCCTTCAGCCATGGCGATAGAGATATCCGCCTCGCGAAGGGCAAGGATGTCGTTGACGCCATCCCCCGTCATACCAACTGTTTTCTCTTGAGATTTCAATTCGTGGATCAAAAGCTTTTTCTGTTGTGGCGTTACCCGTCCAAAAATCGAATGGGTGTGGGCGAGTGCACGAACGTCTTCTTCTTTTGTGTATGCCGAAAGATCGACGGCTTGCTGATAGTCTTTAAAGCCTGCTTTTTCAGCAATCGCAGCAACGGTTTTCGGATTGTCGCCGGAAATAATTTTTAGTGTCACACCTTGTTCAGTTAGAAAATCCAAGGTTTCTTTTGCATTTTCGCGAATGGGATCACTCAAGGTCAAGAAGGCGATAGGTGCTAAGCCGCTGGGCTGCTCTGAAAGCACTGTTGGCGATAAGGCAATCACTAAGATGCGCAGTCCGGATTCTTGATAGTGTTGAATGATCTTGGGGATCTCTTCCGCGGGCAACAGGTTTTCTGGCGATCCTAAATAGAGAGTTGTATTGTTTTCAAAGGTGACCGCGCCGTATTTTCTCTCGGACGAGAAGGGCAAGACTTGCTTTGCCGGGTCGTGCGCCCCTGAGCCAAAATACCGATTCAAGGCTTGAGCTGTTGGGTTGCTATCCTCGGTGGCAGCTAAATAGCTGGTCATTAAATTAGGCAGTGCCTCGCGATAGTCCTCATCTAGCAAATAGAGATTCTCCACCTGCATGTTTCCTTCAGTCAAGGTTCCCGTTTTATCCAAACATAGAATGTCCATATGCGCAAAATTTTCAATGGCGTACATATTCTGAACAAGAACCTGTTTCTTTGCCAATTTGATGACGCCTGTGGTCAATGCAATGCTGATCAGCAAGACCAATCCTTTCGGCAGCATCCCTAAAAGCGCCGCAACAGAAGTGACCACTGCGGTATGGGTAGAGCTGTCGCGTAAGAAAAATGCTTCAATAAAAAGTAAGAGTCCAATGGGTAGAATGATAACACTTGTAAATTTTGAGATTTTTCGAATGGACTGTATCAGCTCCGATTTGATCGGTTTTGCCGTTTTTGTCTCATTAATGATTTTTGCGGCATAGTTTTCAGCTCCCACATGTTGGACTTCGGCGAGTAGCTGCCCGCTGGTTAAGTAGCTTCCTGATAAAATTTCCGATCCTTTTCTTTTGGGAATCGTATCAGATTCGCCGGTGAGCAGAGATTCATTTGCCTCTGCCAATCCATCCAAGACCAGCATATCACTAGGAATTTGTTCCCCCGCCTTCAGCAAGACATGGTCTCCAAGTACCAATGATTCTGGTGAGATGGATTGTTTCTTTCCGTCTCTGATCACAGTGATATCGTGTTGAGCCAATAAAGTCAGGCGCTCGACCATATTTCTTGCACGAATCTCTTGCACGATCCCAATGATCATGTTGAGAATAATGATCGAGATAAAGAACATATTGCTGTAGGCGCCGACAGCGAAAAGACACAAGGCCAAAAGAAAATTCAGCAAATTAAAGAGTGTCAGCGTATTTTCCCGGATAATCGTCGTTGTCGACTTCGCGGGATTCATCCGATGCTCATTGGTCTGCCCAGCAGCAATTTTTTCCTTTACTTGTTTTTCTGTTAATCCTGTAAATTCATCCATAAAAAAGTTCCTCCGAAGCAGTTCAGTCAATATCTTATCGATAAAGCACCTTCTATGATAAGAAACAAAAGCAAATAAACAGGGTGGAAAGAATAAACAATTTATAAACTATTTATTAATACTTGCTTTATTTCGTGAAAACACAAAACATTCGTGTTAAATAAGAAGAGAGAGAAACGAACAGTGAGGAGTGCAAAAATGACGATTCGACAACGATTATATTTTTCCAATGTCTTGATGATCGTCATGCCGATCGTTTTGACGACGATTGTTTTAGGAGGCGTTTTTTTTATTTTCTCTGAAACGCTGGGCAGTGATTTCATAACTCAGTGGCAGGAAAATAAGGGGTATGCGCAAGAATACGAACGTCTCGAAGACTTGCAGGAATCCTTTGATTCGAAGCCGCCGACAGAAGCGCAGCTAACAAGCGCCCTCGATCGGTTAGCCGCAGAGCATCCTCGTCATGCCTATAGTTTGTTTATTTATGATAAGGAACACACATTGGTAACGCATGAAGGAACGTACAAAGAAAATAACATTGTCACTGGTATGGTGGGGAATCCAGAACAAGAAACTCTTGTAGTCAATAACGTTTTGCTTAATCGACTTCCTATCGGGGATTTCACCCTTTTGCTGGTCAATCCGAATTACCATATGAATTTGGAAGAAAAAATCATTGATAACAAGGAAATGATTCTTTTGATCGCTTTTTTGACTGTACTTTGTGTGGTTCTTTTTGTTATTTTAACCAATTACGTGTTAGCACGTTTTATTTTCCGACCTATCAATGAAGGACTGAACACGTTACTCTATGGCGTAGAACAAATTCGTGATGGCCATTTGAGTTGGCGGACAACGTATCAGGCGAATGATGAATTTCGTCCAGTCGTGACGAGTCTCAATGAAATGGCTGAGCGCTTAGAAATGATGGTGACGGAACAAGAAAAAACGAGTGAGAACCGGAAAGAATTGATCGCCGGGATCTCCCACGACCTTCGTACGCCGCTGACAGCGATCAAAGCTTATGTGGAAGGCTTAGACAAAGGGATTGCCACAACGCCCGCGATGAAGAACAAGTATTTGCAGATTATTACTCAAAAAACGGATGACCTCACACGATTGGTGGACCAGCTTTTCCTATTTTCAAAGATCGATCTAGGGGAATACGCCTTGAGGATACAGCCTGTCGATATTGGAAAATATATTGCTGAGCTGATTCAGGGGATTTCAGAGGAGTACAAGCAGCGTGGCTTGACGCTCACACTTGGCGTGCATTCGTATCGAACGATGGCAGCGATCGACTCGGAACAGTTGCGAAATGTGATCCTCAATATTATTGAAAACACAGTAAAGTATGGCGCCAAAAAGGACAATCAATTGTTCATCGAACAGTACGAGCAGTCAGGACAAGTAATCCTTACCTTCAGTGACAATGGTCCAGGGGTTCCGCCTCAACAACGAGAAAAACTTTTTGATGTTTTTTATCGCGGGGACGAATCACGAACGCAATCAGGAAAAGGCAGCGGATTGGGGCTGGCAATTGCTCGTCGAGTTGTTGAAAGTCAGGCAGGGACCATCGAAGCACGAGCTTCTGATAGCGGCGGGCTGCAAATTAGAATCCAATTGCCCATTAGCGAAGCAACATGAGGGATTAACTAGAGAAAAACAACCTGCAGCAGGTAAAGGGGAAAATGATGAAGAAGATTTTGATCATAGAAGACGATGCGGCGATCGCAGATATTGTACAAGATTTTTTGACGATCAATCATTTTGAGAGTACGGTGATCCATGATGGCGGGGAAGGCTTGACCGAAGCCCTAAAAAACATCTATGATTTGATTTTATTGGATGTGATGCTGCCGACCATGGATGGCATCGAGGTATTACGCCAGCTTAGAAATGAGGTGCGAGTGCCGATTCTTCTAGTCACTGCAAAAAGTGAGGAGCTAGACAAATTACGCGGACTTGGCTTAGGGGCAGACGATTACATCAGTAAACCTTTTTCGCCAACAGAATTGGTCGCACGTGTTCGTGCCAACCTCGCACAGGTTGAACGCCTGAATACGCAGCAGTCGCTATCTGAAAAGCAACACACGATAGGCATGGGAGATATCGTGATCCAGCCGGAAGCGATGAAGGTGTTTGTCAGAGAAAAAGAAGTGGTGATGAAGCACAAGGAATTTGAGCTGTTGCTGTTTTTAATGGAAAACATCCAACGGGTATTCAGCAAGGAAGAATTGTACGAAAAAATTTGGGGAATGGAATCGATTGGAGAGATCCGCACCGTAGCGGTCCACATCAACCGCCTTCGAGAAAAAATCGAAGAAAATCCTTCAGAGCCTGTACATATCCAGACGGTTTGGGGTGCAGGCTACCGATTCATCCCATAGACAAAAAGACTCGATCACGTTGATCGAGTCTTTTTTCTATCCTGATGCCGGAGGTCTTTTGTTATAATCGGTAGATACAGGAGTCAAAATCAATGGTATGAGGTGAAAAGAATGAAAGAAATAATAAAACAAATCAGCGAATACGTCCCCTTCACGAAACAGGAGGCTGCGGATCAGACGTTGTTTTTGACGAAGCTGCAATTTCAAAAGGATCTTTTGACGCGTGACAATCCAGAGGTTCATTTTTCTTCCTCTGCGTGGGTCGTCAATCCAACGTATGACAAGGTGTTGATGGTCTTCCATCATATTTATCAGTCCTACTCCTGGACTGGTGGACACGCTGACGGTGATGCAGACCTTCTGCACGTTGCCAAAAAGGAATTAGAGGAAGAAACTGGGATAACAGAGTATCACTTAATGTATGACGGGCTGTTTGCCTTCGATATTTTACCTGTGGAGGAACATTATAAAAATGGAAAGCGTATCAAAAAACACGTACACGTCAATACGACCTTTCTATTTATGGCGGAGGAAGATCAGCAATTAACAATCAAAGAGGACGAAAATAGCGATGTCAAATGGATCGCTGTGGCGGAGCTGGACGAGGCGGTAGCCGAAGAGGAGATGCGGCCTTATTATCATAAAATGATGCAAAAGGCGTTGTTACTGAAACAAGAGTCCTCTGTTTAATAAGGCCCATTCTATTGTAAGTCGCTGCTTTTTCTCGTATAGTGAATAAAAGCAATCACGCGTTATATTTAAAAAGGTGACCAAAATCTTAAGTTAGCAGGCCATTCTGGATGCTGGTAGGGGAAACGAGGAGATGGAACAATGATTGAATTAACAGGGATCACGAAAGTATATGGAGAGAAAAAAGCGCTGAATCAGTTAAGCCTAACGATTAGAGAAGGAGAGATCTTTGGATTTTTAGGACATAACGGCGCTGGTAAATCCACTACGATCAAAAGCTTAGTGAGTATTATTGAACCAACGAGCGGCGAGATTTTGTTTGACGGTAAAAACTTAAAAGAGCACCGTTTGGCAATCAAAAAGAAAATCGCCTATGTACCGGATTCTCCAGATATGTTTTTGCAATTAACTGCTAATGAATACTGGGATTTGATCTCCGCAGCTTATGAGCTGAAGGGGCAAGAAAAGCGGCATCAAGAGCTGATCGAATTGTTCGATCTTGTGGGACATGAAGATGAAACGCTGGAAAGCTTTTCTCATGGGATGCGGCAAAAGACCATTATTATCGGGGCACTGCTGCCGGACCCGGATATCTGGATCTTGGACGAACCCTTGCAAGGATTAGACCCGCAAGCCGCCTTCGACTTGAAAGAAATGATCAAACGTCATGCGGAAAAAGGAAAAACCGTCATCTTTTCGACACACGTGTTAGACACCGCGCAGCAATTGTGCGATGATCTGGCGATTTTGAAAAAAGGAGAGCTGATTTATAACGGCTCCGTTGATGATTTGTTAGCGGAACATCCAAATGAATCACTGGAGAGTATCTATCTGAAGATGGCTGGTCGACAGGCGAACGGGGATTTGGTGGCTGAAATTGAGGAGGATGCTCATGAATAGCGGAATCATCAAACGGTTGATTGGCGTCAATATGCTATATGTCAATCCGTCGGCGACGAATCAAATTCGAAAAAAGGGACGGAAAGGAAAGCAGGTCCTTCGCAGTATCGTTCAGCAGTATCTGTTGTCTGGGGTCATTTTTTTAGCTATTTACGGATTGACGATGGTCATGATCGATTTTTCAAAGTTGCCGGGATTCTTTACGTATTATATGGCATTGTTTGCGTTGATCGGCTTTTCTCAATCCTTGTCTGCCATTTTTAACGTCTTTTTCGAAAGCAAAGACCTGCAGGATTATCTGCCGTTGCCGATCAAGCAAGGGGAGGTTTTCATCGCAAAATTCCTGGCGGTCGGAATGACGATCGTGCCCTTTTTATTGCCGCTGTTGATCTTATTTTTCTTAACGGCGTTTAAAAGCGGCTATTCCATTGTCTTTGCGGTGATTGGAGCCATTCTACTATTTATCATCTTTTTTATCCTGCTTTTTAGTTTGTGCAGCTTGATCGTGTTTGGGATGACGAAAACCAAGTTGTTCCGACAGCATAAAAAATTATTTACGAGTTTGATGCTGGGATTCTCAATGGTCGTTTCTGTTGGAGGAATCCTCGCGATCAATTTTTCTCAAAACTCCGTGGATCATTCAGCGGGCGTTACGGATCGCCATCCCTTTGCGATATTTATGCCGTTCTACCATGTGATGCACGCCTTGTTTACGACGAAAGGACTTCTGACCCTTGTTGGACTGTTTGTTGCAACCGCGTTGCTGTTACTTGCGCTACGCTATTTCGTCGTTCCAAGTTTATATGAACAGTTCAGTGATGAGGGCTCTCGCACGATTGCGACCAAACGAAAACGAAAGACCAATCAATCGTTGAAAACGCAATTAGGCAGCTACAATGTGCAACTGCTTAAAAATCCCAATCTGATCATGCAGGTGTTGACGTCTTCCTTGATCATGCCTGTCGTGATGGTGGGAACAATGGTGACGACGAACCCGATCGATCTGCAAACTTTGCCGATGACATTTATAGGCGTGTTCTTTGTGGCGGGTATAGTCTTTTCCAGTGTTATGTTGAACCAAACGTCTTTTGTCAGTAACTTGATCTCGCTGGATCGGGAGAATTTCTTCTTCATCCAGTCGTTGCCGTTGTCCATGAGAAAATATCTTCGACAAAAATTCTGGGTCGGTTGTAAAATTCAAATGGGGATCGCAGGCGGCGTTGGGCTGATCATTGCCCTCGTGCTGAAAGCACCGTTGTACTTACTGATTCCTTTTTTAGCAGGAATACTGTGGGGGACTTATCTGTTGTCGTTATATTTTTTCAGCCGCGATTACCGTTTACTGAACATTACATGGACCAATGTCAGCCAGCTCTTTACTCGAGGTGTCGGAAACTATGGGCTCATGCTGTGGCTCTTCGGCTCATTGATCTTGGGCGTGATCGTAGTCGCACTTTATGTGATCGCCGTAGTGATGAATTTCAATCCGTTACTTCTAAATGGTGGAGTGATGATTTGGTTGGCGATTTTATCTGGTGCTTGGCTGTGGATCAATCAAAGCAATTTTTGGAAAAAAATCAGCGAATAATAGGTTAAAAAGGACGAAAGACTCTCAGAAGAGAGGGCGTTTCGTCCTTTTTTTGTGTCACTTTGGTCAAAAATGCGCACAAGAAAGATTAAAATTGGAGGACTTTTCCGTTTCTAAATGATGGTTTCTAAATGGCAAATAACTAAAATATTTTAAATGGATTTTTCATAAATAAATCGGCAAATTTTTTAATACACGCTCTTACGAAGGTTTATTAGGAAATACATTGTCGTTTTTTAATTTTAAATAAAAAAAACATCTGGAAAGGAAGCGTTTGCCTATGCTTAAATACATTATAAAAATTCGATATAACAGCATTAATGTGATGCGAATAATTACAATAAAAAAACAGCTATAATTTGCTTAGTATTTACTGGGAAAGGCTAGTTATTTTATCATTTAATTATTCCCGCTCTATTCTGGCGCAAAAGGTTTCTTTGACAAGAATTTTCTGAATATTTAAACTAGTCCGTTTCTTGCGTTCTGTGTTTTTTCATTGTAAAGTTACATTTAGGGTTTTCTAGTCTTTAAAAAATTCTTGCTCAATTAATAACTAATTGAAGTTTTGAATAGACCAGACGAAGGAGCACCCGAGATAAAATTGAATAGGAGTGGTTTCAATGTCCAAAGCAGAAAAAGGCATGACGCTTGGCGCTCTGGTCATGATGATCTTTACCTCAGTATTCGGGTTTGCTAACGGTCCAGTAGCATTCTACTTGATGGGGTATGGCTCAATCGTCTTTTATGTCATTGCTGCAATTCTATTTTTCATTCCTTTCGCGTTAATGATGGCTGAATATGGTTCAACGATCAAAGGCGAAAACAGCGGAATGTACAAATGGTTGGAAGTCAGCGTAGGCCCACGTTTCGCATTTATCGGAACATTCATGTGGTTTGCTTCCTATGTTGTCTGGATGGTGTCAACATCATCAAAAGTTTGGATTCCCTTCACAACGGCTTTCGCCGGAAGCGACCAAACGCAAAAACTGCACATGTTCGGGTTAAACTCAACACAAATGGTTGGGCTTTTAGCGTGTGTGTGGATGATCATCGTAACGTTGGTCTCAATCAAAGGGGTCAAAGGAATCGTTAAAATCACCAGTCTTGGTGGTTTAGCAGTAACTAGTTTGAACGTGGTTCTTATTGTGATTTCAGGTATTATTCTGGTTGTAAATGGTGGACACTTGGCTCAACCATTTGACCACATTTTACATTCTCCAAATCCTAGTTACCAAAGCCCAATCGGTTTGTTAGGGTTTGCGGTGTTCGCGATCTTCGCTTACGGCGGTCTTGAAGCTGTTGGTGGGATGGTCGACAAAACACGCAATCCTGAAAAAACATTCCCGAAAGCGGTCGTTCTTTCAGCCTTGATCATTTCTGTAGGGTACGCATTAGGAATCTTCCTATGGGGTGTAAGCACAAACTGGCAAGACGTATTATCAGGCGATTCAACAAACTTGGGAAATATTTCTTACGTAATGATGAACAACTTGGGGGTTGAATTTGGCAAAGGCATCGGCCTTAGCCAAGCAGCTGCGATCAGTATGGGTAACTGGTTTGCTCGTTATACTGGTCTAGGGATGTTCTTAGCCTATAGTGGTGCCTTCTTTACATTGACGTATTCACCATTGAAGACGTTGATCATGGGAACACCGAAGAAATTATGGCCGAAGAAATTCACTGAATTGAACGAAAACGGCATGCCAAGCTACGCAATGTGGGCACAATGTGCGATCGTTGTTGCGATCATCTTGATCGCGTCATTCGCAACGCCAGATCCATCTGCCTTCTACAACATCTTGACTTTGATGGCAAATGTTTCGATGACATTGCCATACTTGTTCTTGATCTATGCATTCCCTAAATTCAAGAACAAAACGGGCTTGGATCGTCCATTCGAAGTATACAAATCTAAAAGCATGACGATGGTCATCAGTGTCGTAGTCTTCCTATTAGTATTGGGTGCGAATGTCTTTACGATCTTCCAACCAATCATCGAAGGAGCAGGCGCACGCGATACATTATGGATGATCGCAGGTCCAGTCGGATTTACAGTTGTTGGTATTATTCTTTACCAAAACTATGTCCGTCGTTCTAAAGCAGAATAATCATAAACAGTCTCGACGAAAATTCGTCGGGACTTTTATTTTGTCCATTTTTCCGTTAGACTTGATAAATCAAGGTTTTTAAACATGATAAAGGCTTTTGACAAGCGGAAAACCCCTAATGACAAAGACTTTTGCTAGTGAGTATCAGAGGGAACGATTAGGGTAAGGATGAAGGAGCGGATGAAATGAACTTAAGCAAACAGATCAAGAGACTACGTGAAGAAGCAGGATTTTCCCAGGAAGAATTATCGGAAAAAATCTATGTTTCTCGTCAAACCATTTCCAATTGGGAGAACGAACGGAGCTATCCCGATATTCATAACCTGTTATTGCTAAGTGTTCTTTTTGACGTGACTTTAGATGAGCTTGTCAAAGGAGACGTGGAAACGATGAAAAAAATGATCAAAAAAGATGAGATGGATAAGTATAGTTGGATCATGCTTGGAACGATCGGTGCAGCAGCGATTTTATTTGGACCTGCGTGGAAGCTGTTCGGCGAGAAAGGTCTCTGGATTCCATTTATTTTATGGGCGATTGGAATGTGGGCGGCAATAAAGATCGAAAAAATCAAGAAAGCAACTAATGTGAAGACCTACAAAGAAATCGTCGCCTACATGGAGGGGGAGGACGTCGAAGCGAAGCGGAAAGAACGACATTTTGGAAAAGATCTGATGGCGAAAACCCTCATCGTTGTTGTATTTACAGCAATTGTTTCAAGTGTCGTACTCCTAAGTTTATGGGTGAGCGGACTCTTATAAGAGAAAATCCCAGCAAAAAACATCTAAAAGGGTGGCTATTGCTGGGATTAATTTTTATTTCAAAAAGAGTTTATCACGGTCCTCGTTCGTTCAGAACGTCATAATGATTGCTACGATGGATGGCATCAGAAAAAGCTTCAACTCTACCTTTGTTCATTTGCCGTACATCCTTTCGTTATCTAAAAAATGAGTCCTAATTAGTTTTAGCATGATACCTAATCGGGAATCAAAGAAAGACACTCGGAAGAAGAGGTTACTAGTTTGTACAAACGTGAGGGAGTAGAATTACTAGTCAGAATCAGTGACTTTAAAATAAGCAGTTGCATGGGTATCATCACCTCTCATAGCAACCAGCCCTTCTGGATTTCCTTCCGCATCACGAGCTGTTGCTGCGATAGCTTCATTGGCTTCTTCTATTGATTTGTACTTCACCGCATGAATTTTTCCGCCATACGGGTCCTCTATTAATTGAATTGTATCTTTCATCTCAACTACTGAGACTTTTTTGATTTGATTTTCTTGATCTCTTTTAACCTTTAAAATGACTTGACTGTCAAAGCCAGTATTTAGGTGAGCGGATTGCCAGAGACTAGTTTCATTTCCGTCAGGTAAGGTATCAATGATTTCTTCAACAAAATTATCTTTATAATAATAGATCGAATTGTCGTTCTCTTTCTTTTTTTCTACGAATTTTGAATAATCTGAAAATTCATAGGACAGGACTTTTTCTTCATTTGCTTGGTGATTTTCCCTGAGCAAAAAGGCAAAGACTACGGCAAAAGAGAGGACCACAACGATCAATGACAGAATGATTCGTTTAAAGATCATATTCCTTTTCGTCTCCTTCGTCATCGTATCCACTAGCTTGTCATCTTCATTGATCAATTGATCGACCGTAATGTTATACAGTTGGCTCAATGAAACAAGCATACTGAGATCAGGGTAGGTTCGATTGATCTCCCAACTTGAGATCGTTGAACGGGAGACATTGAGAATCGTTGCCAATTCCGCTTGAGTATATCCATGAGCGATGCGAAGTTCTTTTAGCTTGCTTCCTATTTTCATAAAAAATCCCACCTTTCACCAGTTGACTCACTTAAGATAATTTCAGTGTACCTGATTTAAAAGCGTGCATAAAGAGATGTTTTGTAACAGGCCTCATTTCAACGATGTGACAATATGTAGCAAAGGAATTTGACTCGAAAATCAAGGACGATAAAAAAGACTTTTGATTCCAACTTGTAGAAGGAAACAAAAGTCTTTTAAAAATCAGGCGCTATAATTTTTAGGACTGTTAAAAAATTTGTCTGTCAGTTTTTTTTTAGTTGGATTTTAGTATAATCTATCATTAACAAAAGATGAAATAGAATATTTTTCCCTTGTAATGAATTAATTAAAGTTCCCTTCTATCCGATTTTCTTTTTATCGATCCGACGACTATTCAAGAACCAATAGCTGTGGTGATCACCTGTCAATGCAGTAAAGGGAACCGCGGCTTTGCCTTTGATTTTTAGTGTTTCTTCTAAATAATTTTTGAGAATCCAGGGATCTTCGATATGACTGACATCAAGGGTCAAAATATTTTTAATCGTTTGAGGCGTCGTATGGAGGTCAGCGGCAATTTGCTCGAGGCTAAGACCTGTTCGTTCGACATTTTCTTTGAATTCTTCTTTTGTGTGTTGCATCTCTTGCGGTGTTAATGACATAGTATTCGCTTCTTTCTTTAAACATAAATAGTTGTAATTTTAACTATCGACAGCATACGCTGATTGAAAACAGTTGTCAAATAAATAGTTGTGATTTAAACTATTAAGAAAGAAATGAGGGAGCAGATGATCTCAAAAAGAGAAGATTTAGCCGAAAAAATTTATGCGGTTAGCACCTTGCAGCAGAATTTTGTTATTGAACGTTTGAAGACGCTGCATTTGAATAGCTTACAATCTCGCAGTCTGAATTTTATTGCAATGTATCCGGGAACGATGCAGCGAGAATTGGCGAACTATCTGGGAAAGCAGCAGGCGACCGTAACGAATATTCTAAAAGTGCTGGAAGAAAAGAAATTGATTTATCGCAGAATTCCGAAAAACAATGAGCGGCAAAAAAATATTTATCTGACGCCTGAAGGGGAGCAGATGGTAGAAAAAGTCCAGACGATTTTCGATGAATTGGGTCGTCAAATGGAGTCGGTATTTTCTAAAGAAGAGCGGCACCAATTTGAACTTTTTTTAAAACGAGCAGAAGACCAATTGGCTTAGCGCGAAAGTGTTAAGCTTTTTTGATTGTTGCAAACAAAGATGAAATTTTTCAGTATAAAACCATATTATAGAGAAATTAGTTTTAAATTAGCCTTTTATCATATAAAGACATCTGTTATAATTATCATCACATCTAAATGGATGTCACTAATGAAAAGGAGCGAATAAGTATGACGATTTATAATTTCTCTGCGGGTCCAGCGGTATTACCAAAAACAGTATTGGAGATCGCACAGTCCGAAATGCTTGATTACAAAAACAGCGGTATGTCCGTGATGGAGCTGAGTCATCGTTCCTCCTTATTTGAAGACATCATTCAACAGGCTGAAGCGTTATTAAGAGAACTCATGGCGATTCCAGACAATTACAAGGTCTTATTCCTGCAAGGCGGAGCCAGCTTGCAATTCACTATGCTGCCGCTGAATCTTGCGCAAGGAAAAAAAGCATTGTACGTGAACACAGGATCATGGTCAAAAAAAGCCATCAGCGCTGCCAAAGCCATCGAAACGGTAGAGGTAGACGTGATCGCCTCAAGTGAAGACAAGAATTTTACGTATATTCCTGAATTGCCGGAGACCGTCGATCAAGAGGCTGCGTACCTGCACATCACAACGAACAATACAATAGAAGGAACAGCCTATGGGAAGATTCCAAAGGTGGGCAATGTTCCCGTGATCGCTGACATGTCTTCGAATATTTTAGCCAATGAGTACAACGTAGAAGACTTTGGTGTGATCTATGCCGGCGCACAGAAAAATATTGGTCCAGCAGGGCTTACAGTCGTGATCATTCGTGAAGATTTGCTCAATCAAGAAGCTGTTTTCGCCCCAATGATGGATTATGCACTGCAGGCGAAAAATAATTCTCTTTATAATACACCTCCGACCTATGCCATTTATATTGCAAAGCTTGTCTTTGAATGGGTGAAGGAGCAGGGCGGTGTCGCTGGGATCACAGCGAAGGATCAGCAAAAAGCGCAATTGCTTTACGATGCGATCGAAAAATCGAACCTGTTCACGAGTCCAGTGGCGAAGAACAGTCGCTCAATCACGAATATTCCATTTGTGACAGGCGATGAAGAACTAGACAAGGCCTTCAATAAAGCAGCTTTAGCACAAGGCTTTGAAAATTTGAAAGGCCATCGATCTGTCGGCGGGATGCGGGCCAGTCTGTACAATGCCTTTCCAGTAGAAGGCGTCGAGGCGTTGGTCGCATTCATGGAAACGTTTGAAAAGGAAAATGGGGGAAAATAGATGTTTCAGATTAAAACATTCAACGCGATCGCTCCTGAAGGAATGACGCGTTTTGATAAAGAGAATTACCGAATCAATGAAAGCGAAGAACCAGATGGCATCATTCTGCGAAGCCAAAAGCTGCATGACTATGACTTTCCTGAATCTGTTTTAGCAGTGGCGCGTGCGGGTGCTGGAACGAACAACATTCCGGTCAAGGAGTGCACCGAAAAAGGGATCGTTGTCTTCAATACGCCAGGAGCGAATGCGAATGCGGTGAAAGAATTAGTCGTCGCTAGTCTGTTATTGGCTGTTCGTCCGATGGTTCAAGGGATCAGTTGGGTACAGACCTTAGAAGGCAGCAATGTCGATGAACAGGCAGAAGCGCAAAAAGCACAATTTGCAGGAACAGAATTAGAAGGAAAAAAATTGGGTGTGATCGGGTTAGGTTCCATCGGTGCGATGGTGGCAAACGATGCCTACCGTTTAGGAATGGAAGTGACCGGCTACGATCCGTATGTTTCTGTTGATACGGCGTGGAGTATTTCTCGTCGTGTAAAACGAGCGAAGGATTTGAAGGAAGTATTGACGAATTGTGATTTTGTCACGATTCATGTTCCTTTGACGGAGCATACCCATCATTTGATCAGTACGGAAGAATTGATGCAAATGAAGAAAACGGCGCATTTAATGAACTTTGCTCGCGGGGAGATCGTGGATACCTGTGCGGTGGTAAAGGCAGTCAATGAAGAACGAATCGCAGGGTTTACCACCGATTTCGCGGAAGAAAAATTACTTCATAATGACAAGATCACTGTTTTGCCTCACTTGGGGGCTTCAACAGAAGAGGCAGAAGTAAACTGTGCAAAAATGGCGGCGCGGGGCTTGAAGCGTTTCTTGGAAACAGGGGTCATCAAGCGTTCGGTCAATTTCCCAAATGTTGAAATGGCCTTTGATTCACCCTACCGTATCACCATTATCAATCGCAACGTGCCGAATATGCTGGGATTGATTGCGTCTGAGATCGCTTCTTTAGAGGTCAATATCGACAACATGGTGAATCGCGGAAAAGACGAGCATGCCTACACATTGGTGGACGTTTCCGAAACAAATCCAAGAAAAATAGCAGCAATCGTGGAGCAATTAAGTAAAAATGACGGCATCGTCCGCGTTCGGGCGATCAAACGTGATGAGGAGTGTGAATTTTAATGGTACAAGTTCATCCATTTAAAGCCATTCGACCCGCAGAGGACCTAGCCGAGCAAGTGGCGGCACTTCCTTACGACGTCGTGAATTCACAGGAAGCAAAAGAGCTGGCAAACGGGAATCCCTACAGCTATTTTCATATTGACAAGGCGGAGATTGATCTGCCTGTCGATGTTTCCCCTTATGACGAAAAGGTCTATCAAAAGGCGGCGGACAATTTGGCGGCATTTTTAGAGAAGGGCTGGCTATTTAAGGAAAATGAAGCCAACTTTTATCTTTATGAATTAGTGATGAATGGCCGCAGTCAAACGGGCATAGTGGCCTGCACCTCAATCACCGATTACATTGATGAAAAAATCAAAAAGCACGAATTTACGCGTCATGAAAAAGAAATCGACCGGATGAATCATATCCGCACCTGCGATGCAAATACAAGTCCGATCTTCTTGAGCTACCGCCCACAGGAAGAGATCCAAACGATCATCAAAACTTGGCAGAAGAAGCACGCACCTGTCTATGATTTCGTGAGCTATCATGAAGTTACACATCGTGTCTGGGTGATCGATCACGCGGCAACGAGCGATCGTTTAGCAGAGCTTTTTACAAAAGTGGATGCATTATATATCGCTGACGGTCATCATCGGACAGAATCAGCGGTAAAAATCGGTTTGGAAAAACGTCAATCCGGTGAACAGAATCCCGAAACGGAACAATTCTTGTCGATCATCTTCCCGGAAGATGAATTAGCGATCTGGGAATACAATCGCGTGTTAAAAACACCACCGCCTGCCGATTTTATGGAACGCTTGGCAGAAAATTATCATGTTACCAAAACAGGGACTAAAAAACCTGAAAAAGCGGGGGATTGTCAATTATACGATGGGAGTGCTTGGTACACATTGAGTATTAAGCCTGAGAAGGTACCAAATGATCCAGTAGAGAAACTAGATGTAGCCTTGCTGCAAAAATTTGTCTTAGAAGATATTTTTGAAATCAACGACATTCGCACCGACAAACGGATCGATTTTGTCGGTGGAATTCGTGGAACCGAAGAACTTGAAAAATTGGTTGACGCTGGCGACTGGCAATTGGCCTTCTCCATGTATCCAACACAAATGACGGATTTATTAGACGTGGCAGATGCCAAGAAAATCATGCCGCCGAAATCTACGTGGTTTGAACCGAAGCTCTTGAGCGGATTGTTCTTGCATGATTTAGAAACGAAATAATGTTTAAACTCTCGAAATTTTTTTCGGGAGTTTTTTTGTGGTTAACAATATTGTGTTATTGACTATAATGTGTGTCGCACAGTATAATGAATACGAAGAGGTGATCATATGCCAGACAAGGTTATTGTTCAAAACTATGTGACAGAATTGAAAAGAGGAAATCTAGTTTTGGCTGTATTAGGCAGTTTGAGTACGCCTCATTATGGCTATGCGTTGTTGCAGACGTTGCAGGAGCGAGGAATGGATATTGAAGCCAATACGCTTTATCCGCTGCTGAGAAGGCTGGAAAAGCAAGAATTGTTGGAAAGTGATTGGGATACGACTGAGAGTAGACCGCGTAAGTATTACTCAATCAGTAAAACAGGCATAAAAGTTAGGGAAAAGTTGTTTGAGGAATGGAAGGATATGCAAAAAAGTCTGATCGGCATTTATTCGGAGGGGTGAAAATGGAAAATCTAATTGAGCGCTATATAGCGGCGGTTGTTCAGCAATTGCCGGAAAAGGACCTGGAGGAAGTCGCCAAGGAACTACGCAGTAATATTTACGATATGTTATCAGAACGACCCAACAATGCGGAAATTGAAAAGGTCCTTCACTCAATGGGGGCGCCAGCAGAACTGGCGGAACAATATCGGCAAAATCCGCGCTATCTTATCTCTCCGCAGGTCTATGATGACTATATTCGTTTATTGAAGCTGTTAGTACCGATCGTTGGGATTATTACCTTAATAGTTGGTGCCGTTTCTGGTGTTTTTGAAACCCTTCAACAGAGCGGGCCGCAAGTTGGCCGAGCCCTGCAGGCAATGTTTCAATCTGGTCTTCAGAGCGGTGTTTCAGGGGTAATGCAGACGTTGGTATGGACAACGATCGGCTTTGTGATCGCTGAACGGACGGGAGCTTTCAATCGCAAGAAAAAGGATGATTGGAAAGTGGAGGACTTGCCGCCGCTGACCACTGAAAAACTAATTCCAATTTCTGATCCAGTGGCAGAGATCATTGCGACGTTGCTTTTTAGCGCTTTTCTGATCTTCGGAGCCTTGAATTTATTTCCGCAGGTTTTTTCTAAAACGGGTCATGCGATTGTCAACGTGCCGTTGTTTAGTAACAGCTTTACGATGCTCTTAATACCAACAGTGATCGTTGGAGTCCTGTTGACCTTAAATTCAAACGTATTAAAACTGGTCGATCGCCGTTGGACGAATCGCGTGTGTTTATGGTCGATCATTGAGATTTTGATATGGACAATTCTAGGGGTCTTTTTACTGATGCGAGAAAATATCTTCAGTTCTGAATTAGTAGAACTATTACAGGAACAAACCTGGTCCAGCGGAGATGTGCTGCACTATATCTCAACTGGCGATAACGCATCAATTCGACTAATTATCAGCCTTGTGATTGTGGTGATTTCTGTAATTCAAATTATTTCTGTGCTTTACAATCGTAGTAAACGAACTTCGTATGCAGGCTATGCGAATCAGGAACATGCTTAATTAAAATATTTCAGTAGACCCTCTCGTCAGGGGTCTATTTTTTGCCTAATTTTAAGTATTTGGAGTATTCTATTGAAAAGAAAGTTAGAATGAGAAGGTGTAGACGTGTGAAGCGTATGGCAAACTATTTTATAAATAATCGATTGATGAGTGTTTCGTTACTTCTAGCAATCATTAGCTGTTTGATCGGTCGATTTTCCGCTGGATTTATTGATTACAAAGTGATTTTTAGTTTATTTGGTTTGATGTTGCTGATTCAGGGGTTTGAGCAAGTGGGAGTGTTGCGGTTCGTTGCACAGAAGCTCCTTCATTATTCAAAGAATACACGGCAATTAGTTCAGCTAATGATTTTGTTATCGTTGGTTGGTTCGATGTTTTTAACAAATGATGTGGCGATTTTGACGTTGCTGCCGATTTATTTAAAGCTGTTAGCTGTTCTTCCAAGATTCAAAGGGCGCTTTTTGGGCAGTGTCTTGATTATCGTGGCAGCGAATTTAGGCAGCAGCTTCTTTCCTTTTGGCAATCCGCAAAATCTATATTTATATGACTATTATCATGTGCCGTTGAGTCAATTCTTGACGTGGATGTTTTTAGTCTTGCTGGTCAGCGTTCTTTCATTAGGACTGTTGACGCGTTTAGTCGCAAATGATTCTTTAGAAGAAATAGACATGGAAGACCACCGATTCGACCGTAAAGAAACGATGTTATTGAGTGGATTGATGCTTATCATGATTCTGGTGGTGCTCGATGTACTGCCTTATCAAGGGGTCATTCCTTTGGTCGCGCTGATCGTTGCGGTGTATCGTCGCGAACTCTTCAAGGAAGTGGATTACGGTTTGCTGCTTACCTTTGTATGTTTTTTCCTAATAGTCGGAAATATCGGAGAAGCGCAATTTATCAAACAGTTTTTACAGTCATTGAATGGCAAACAAATTTATTTGGCAGGTTTGGGGCTCAGTCAGGTGATTTCAAATGTCCCAGCAGCGTTCTTGATTGCGCCATTTACGACTAACCAACAGGCCGTCATTTTGGGTGTCAATATTGGCGGATTGGGAACCCTTTTGGCCTCTTTAGCGAATCTGATCGGCTACAATTTGTTTCGGATCTATTTTCCAAACGAAACGAAGAAATTCTTAGGCTTATTTAGTGTTGTGAATTTCGGATTGCTGTTCTTATTAGGCGGTATTTTTTATTTCTTCATCCATTAGAAAGCCCCTAGAATTCCTAAAAATAAGCTAAGTTTCTTATGGGAATTTATACACGATCGCTGAAAACGCTTCGATTGGTGTTAAGCTTGGTTTACAAGTAATGGTTGAGGAGGATTTGTAATGAAGGATAAGACAAAATTTATTCACGGATATCACGCATTTGATGAGGAGAGCGGCGCTTCCTCCATTCCGATTTATCAATGTTCAACATTTAAACAGGCATCCATCAAAGATGGGCAGGCCTATACCTATTCACGCTTTGGCAATCCAACGAGAACGGCTCTGGAAGAAGCAGTCGCGGCGTTGGAAAATGGAAAATATGCGACAGCCTTTGCTTCTGGGATGGGGGCAATCTCGGCGGTCCTGCTGAGCTTTAATCAGGGCGATCACTTAGTCATGTGTAAAAGCATTTATGGCGGGACTTTCCAATTGGTCAATGAGGTCATGAAACGATTCGGCATCGAAGTGACCTTTATTGATGAGACGAATCTTAACGAGTGGGAACAAGCGATTCGCCCAAATACCCGTGGTCTTTACTTAGAAACACCGTCTAATCCGTTACTGTCAGTAACGGATATCGCTGGAGTCGTGGCGATCGCAAAAGCGCACCATTTAGTGACGATGATGGACAACACATTTATGACACCGCAATTTCAGAAGCCCCTTGCTTTGGGGGTGGATGTCGTGATTCATAGCGCGACGAAATTCATTAATGGCCACAGCGATGTGGTCGCAGGATTAGTTGTGACAAATGATGAGGAATGGCACAATCAAATCACCCTTCAGCAAAAAGTTTTGGGGGGGATTTTAGGAGTAGAGGATTGTTGGCTAACGATGCGGGGATTGAAGACGATGGGTCTGCGGATGGAGCAGAGTGCGACCAGTGCTGAGCGAATCAGCCAAATGCTGGAGGCACATCCTGCCGTGAAAAAAGTCCATTACCCTGGGCTGCCGAGCCACCCCGACTATGAGGTGCACAAACGGCAAGCAACCTCAGGCGGCGCCGTGCTGTCTTTTGAATTAGCCGATCAACAAGCGGTCTACACATTTGCGGATGCCTTGAAGCTGCCAATCGCCGCAGTCAGTCTCGGTGGAGTAGAGTCTATCTTATCCTATCCCGTGACGATGAGCCATGCGTGTGTACCAAAGGAAGAACGGGAGAAGCAGGGCGTTACAGAAGGGCTGCTCCGCTTATCTGTAGGCATCGAGGACACAGACGATTTGTTGGAGGATCTAGCACAGGCATTGTCAAAGGTCTCCTCAAAAATAAGTGAACCGAACAAGTAGTATAGCGGAAGATTGAACCGCACGAAAGTCAAACGGGTTTTTACGTTCTATTGAGAGCGTAAAAAATCGGTTTGGCTTTTTCTTTCTTTTTTGGAGAAATGGATATATTAAACGAGGCTTGTTGGGTATAATGGAAACATCTCTTAGAGGAAGTGATAGTTATGCTCGAAAATCTTTTGCGTCCAGAGGTGCTGCTGTCAAATGTGATCGTTTGTCTCATCACCTTTTTGATCACCCGGTGGGCCCTGAAACGAAAACCAGCGGCTCCGCGTACCAAAGAAGGGGTTGTTCAGATTCCCAAACAAACCAATGATGGTCTAACGGTGCTTGAACACTCCTTAGACACACTGCAATCCTATAAAAAAAATCTTAACAGCTATGGCTATGTCTATTTTCAAGAAACGACACCGATCGTTCTTGAACAATTGAAGGCGGAAGCGTCTAGTCTGATCGTTTCAGAGGCCAATCAGTCGATAGAGGAGCAATTACATAAAAATTACGACGCGTTGCTTGATTTTCAACAGCGGGAAGTATCGGATACGAAAAAGCTGGAGCTGGAAGTCTTGAATCATGTCAATAAGACGATCATCACATGGCGAAATCTCTTAAAAGAAAGCAGGTGAGAAGGGTGTCAAAAGCGACAGACCAAGAAGTGTATCAATTGTTTGAAGAGTGGCAGATCCCTTATGAACGGATCGACCATCAGGCCGTTTATACGGTTGCTGAGATCGATTTTACGATCGACGGCAGCGACGTGAAAAACCTATTGATGAAAAGCAAGAAAACAAAGAACTATTATTTTGTGGTCTGTCCTGGTCAGAAGCGGCTAGACATCAAGGCGCTTGCCAAGAAATTAGAGGAGCGGCAATTGTCCTTTGCTTCGGAAGCAGAGCTTTTTGAGTTGCTTGGCCTTGAGCGAGGCTCGGTCACACCTCTTGCTTTGTCCCATGATACCAAACAGCAAATTACCTTGATCATCGATAAAGCCATTGACCAAAGGGAAAAAATCGGCTTTCATCCAAATACGAATACCGCAACAGTGGTCATTGCCTTCAGTGATTTCACTCTTTTTTTGGCAAAACTGGGTATTGAGCCGCTGTATTGTACGATTCCCGAAAAACAGCCCGACGCATAAAGCGTCAGGCTGTTTTTTTCAATAAAAATCCTCTTGACCGTAAAGCCAAGAGGAGCTTAATTGTTAACGCATCCGCAAACGACGTCGAATACCGTCGACCCGAGGGCCTAATAATTTGTCCGCCATCCGGGTTTTTAAAGCTAAGAGAATGTACGTGAAGCCGCCGATAGCCGCGACAATCAGAATAATGATCATAGACTGGACTTTCGAGTCTGAACTTAAAAACAGTTCACAGCCAAATTTGGCGACGAAAGCAACAGCACCCATAACCAAGGACATCACAGTGACCTTTCCGATAGAGCTTAGTGTTTCTCTGAAAGGGAATTTCGATAACACATGGATACGGTCAAGCAAGAACAGATTGGCTACGAATAAGCCAACAAAAGTCGCGATCAAAGGCCCGTATGCTTTGAACATATAAATCAACGGAAATTGTGTGACTACCTTAACGAAAAGACCGATACACAGGAACCATACCGCTTGCATGTTGCCGTCTAGCCCTTGAAGCATGGTTGAAGAGACCATGAACAAGCCCATCATGATGCCGACGACACAAGAGGCTGCCAATAATTCCGCGCCTAAAGGATTAGGCCAATAAAACAACGTATTCAACGGATAAGCTAAGACAATCATTCCGATCGTAGCAGGCATCATGACAAAAAATAACAATTGTAAGTTATTAGTCACCAATTGCGCAAGACCCGCTTGATCTTTTTTGTTGAAGCGTTCGGTGATCAGCGGCAATCCCGCTGTCGCCATCGCCGTTCCCAAAGCAATAACAACCATGGTCAATTTATCTGGATTCGCAGATATCAACGTGAACAAATCCGCATTTTTTGCAGCAGAATAATCGGAGACAAGCAGCATGATCTTCTCAAAGGAATATTGATCGATCAGTTTGAAAATGCTGATGGCGCTGCCGACGATAATGAAGGGGATCGCTTGGGCAATCATTTGTAAGACCAATTGGCGGCCTGAGAAGCTGATTTGGTTGTTGCTTTCCTTGATCAGCTCTCGAAAAGCCGTTCGTTCCTTCAGTAATGAGAACAGTAACACGGCCATAGCAAAGGCAACGCCGATAAATGCAGCGAACGTAGAATGCACGACGGCTGTTTTATAGCTGCCATTATTGACCTGCATGATGATGAAAGCAGAAGCCAGCATGTAGCAAACACGGGCAATCTGTTCAACGATCTGAGAAATCGCATAAGGCTTCATGTTGTTGTTTCCTTGGAAAAACCCGCGAATAACACTCATCGCTGGGAAGATCAGCAAGACGACGCTTAACGAGCGCATGACAGGAACAAGATCCGCATTTCCTTGAGACAGGTAGGGCGCACCTAAAAACATGATAGCGGCACAGATAATCCCACCGATAGTCATTAACCGCATAGTATAAAATAACAGTTTCTTACTAAGTCCATATTCATTCATGGAGTTGTATCGAGCCGTCTGTTTCGCCACAGCAGCAGGGATTCCCGCAGTGGAGATCATGAGAAACAGGGCGTACACATTGTATCCTTTGGTGTACAAATAGTTGGCCTCTAGTCCGTGAGGCTGCATCCACGCGATCCAGGGGATCACATAAACTGCCCCTAATAATCGAGAGAAGATGTTTCCGACCGTCAGCCAAGCAGTGCTTTGGACCATTTTTTCCTGTGCACTTGCCTGTTTTTTCGGTTTAGAAGGACCGTTTCCGATTGCATCTGCTTCGTCAGTCGGTTCCAGTGTTTTCTTTACTTCTTTTTTCGGCGGAATTGCCGTATCTGCATGGTAACGAGCCATTCGTGAAGGATGTTCAACAGACCCGTTTCCGTAAGTATTTTTTTCAGTCATATAAACCAGCTTTCTACAACAGTGTCCTCCATATTTTACCTGTTCTGCCGCCCACTTACAATCCTACCTAAAAATATTTAAGATTTAGGGATCAACGTGCTGACATGCTCCGCGAAACTTTCAAAATTTCGTGTTTGGATATAGACAGACCCGCGACCATGGAACTCATTGACGACGCCTTCTCCTGTTGTAAAGCCAAACGTGCCAGAAGCGACCTTAATGTTGTAATCCAACGAGCTGCTCCACGCGATGACATGCTGGTTGTCGATAATGACCGGCTGCTCGCCATCTAGATCAACCTTTTCGATGTCGCCAAAGGCAGAAACAAGAATCTGGCCGCTGCCAGTGGTTTCCATAACATACAAGCCGCCGGTTCCTCCCAATAGGGCACCAGATAGTTTTTGACGCTTCATCTGATAATTCACCTGTTCTTCGCTCGCCAGAAAGGCCCCCGTGTTCAAGCGCCAGTGTTCAGCACCGACATCTAAAGCAAAAATTTTTCCTGGAACGGCCGGAGCAATAGCGATCATCGCGTCATTGGAATTCGCCGTGGCTGTACTAATGAAAAAGCCTTCACCGCTAGTCACGGATCGCCCTAGAGCGCTTAACGCACCGCCGAGCCCTTTTTTTCCATTGGTGTTCATTTTTCCTTCTAATTCGATTTGGCCGAGTTGGTAGACCATCGCTCCTGGTTCAATCCGTAATTTCTCTCCCTTTTGCAAGTGGACCTTTGCGATTGGAGCAAACGTGCTGGCTGATAATTCATAATTCATCGATAAAACTCCTTTCGAGACATTTGCTAAATTATATCATTTCCCATATCATTCCTGTGAAATTTTGTTAAAATTGTAAAAAGGGAAGGGGTTGGTAGGAAAGTATGGATATTTTATCTTTTGAGAACGTTCAGTTTGTCCGTCAGCAGAACGTATTGTTACAGGATATTGATTGGCGAATCAAAGCAGGTGAAGATTGGGCAGTTTTAGGATTGAACGGTGCAGGGAAAAGTTTGATGCTAAATATGATTTCTGGTAATTTGTGGCCCTCAAGCGGGAGGTTGACGGTTCTAGGAGAAGTCTTTGGACGGACATCGATTCCCGATTTGACGAAGCGGATCGGCTGGGTGAGCCAGTCTCTGCAAGAACGAATTCACCGAGAAGAGCTTGCGGAATGGATCGTTCTATCGGGAAAATTTGCCAGTATCGGGATTTATCAGCAGGTTTCGGATGCTGAAATGAAGGAAGCGAAGCAGATGCTGTCGTCGCTAGGCGCTGAAAAACTGATCGGTAAACCTTATCAGGTGCTGTCCCAAGGGGAAAAACAGCTAGTGCTGATCGCGCGAGCGCTGATGGCTAAACCAGAGCTGTTGATCTTAGATGAGCCTTGCAACGGGTTGGATCTATTTGCACGAGAGGATCTGCTGGCACGCATTGAGAGAATGAAGCAGGCGGCAGACGCCCCAAGCTTGCTCTATGTTACCCATCACACGGAAGAAATTTTGCCGATATTGACGCATGTTCTGATGATTCGTAGCGGGGAAATTGTTCAGCAAGGACCTCGAGACGCGCTGTTAGAAGAACCTATTTTAAATGATTTTTATCAGCGACCGATCATGATTCACGAAATGAGCAATGACCGGCGGATGGTGATTCCCAAATAGAAATCTGCTCTCAATGAGTAGATTTTTTTAGGTTTGTTAATAAGAGCTAAAATTATCGCAAAAGAGATAAGTGCCTTTTAACCCGGATTCACCCGTTGGACAATTAAGAAAAAGCTGAAGAAGCAGTCTCTATCTTCCTAGATAGTCTGTCTTCTTCAGCATTTTTTGTTACTTCAATTCTGACTCTGGTACGTCAGATAAGTAGCGGGCCGCAGAGTCCAATAGGTCACGCATCTTTTCGCGATCAAAGGGAGAGTCGAGCTGCCCCAGCGCCACGGTTTCTAAAAATGTCTGACTTCCGCCGATCCGGCAAATGGCAAGATAATCCTCCCAAGTAGTCGGATCGTGTTCGACAATCGCTCGTTTCCAAAATTGCAGGGCACAAACCTGCGCTAGCGTGTAGTCGATATAATAGAAAGGCACTTCAAAGATATGTCCTTGGCGATACCAATAGATGCCGCGCTCCAAGGCCTCAGATGTACGATAGTCTCTTTCAGGACAATAGGTCTGTTCTAATTCTCGCCAACATTTCTTCCTATCTGAAGCCGTCCAATTTGGATGGGCGTACACTTCTTCTTGAAAATGGTCAACCAGCGCACCGTAAGGTAAAAATTGCAGTGCACTGCTTAAATGGGCATATTTATACTTCTCACTATCCGTCCCAAAAAAGTTGTCCATCCAGGGCCACGTCAGAAACTCCATACTCATAGAATGGATCTCTGCGGTATCCGAAGTAGGAAAGACCAGCTCTGGTTCTCTGATCCAGCGAGACAAATAGCTTTGGAAGGCGTGGCCTGTTTCATGGGTCAAGACATCGACATCATCTGAAGTGCCATTGAAATTGGCGAAGATGAAGGGCATTTGGACTTCGTCAATGAACTCGCAATACCCGCCGCTCTGTTTGCCCGGACGGCTGACGAGATCCATCAGCTCCTGCTGGATCATTTGGTCAAAGAAGGCGCCTGTTTCACTTGATAATTCATGGTACATCTTTTGTGCACGTGCCACGAGCTCTTTGTCGTTTCCTTGAGGACGTGGATTGCCCTTCGGATAGACGAGGGGCAAGTCGTAATGCAGAAGCGTATCGACGCCGAGACGTTCTTTTTGGCGTCGGTAAAGGGTTTGATTGATCGGTACGACTTCCTCAATGATAAATTGGCGAAAGGCTCTTAAAGCGTCTCTGTCGTAGCTCCAACGATTCATCAACCGGTCACCATAGTCAACATAAGTATCAAACCCTAAATTTTGGGCTTGCTGATGCCGCAGGTGCACTAACTGATCATAAAGGCTATCAAAGTCCTGTTCATGTGTGACAAAAAACTCCTCGTAGGCCTCATGAGCCCCTTTGCGAATGGCCCGATCCGGATCACTGAAGAAAGCAGATAATTCGGACAACGTGCAGGTTTTTCCGTTAAATATTATTTCGGCTGAAGCAATCAATTGCGTATAGTGGCTGATGACGTCATTTTCTTTTTGCATCAGTTCGATGACCGAGTCGTCTAACAGCCGCAGTTGGTCCTCCGCAAATAGAAAAAGTGTTGCAGGAAATTCCTCCTCCAATTCAGATCGGAAATGGGAGGTTAGTAACGCCTGATAAAAGCGATTGTGGACCTGTTCGACCAAAGGGGTGTGATGATCCCAATACTCATTTTCTCCGCTGTAATAACTGTCTTTTGTATTGATCGAGTGACGAATATACGCCAATTTCATGTATTTTGACATTTCGCCCCGCAGATGGTCCAATCGCTCAAAGGCCTGCTTCGCCGTTTCATAATCGCCAGCTTCGATAAACTGCTGGATGGCCTGATCGACATTCGTTTCATAACGCGTCAAATCAGGGCGTATATAGGTAATATCTGAAAAAATCATCCGTGAACCTCCTTGTAATCAAAGAATGTACCTTATTATAACAAAAAACCTGCCAGCAGTTCGCTGACAGGTCCTTCCTGTTTTATGAATTCATTAATAGCTCAGTGTTCAACAACTCATCGATTGGCGTGTATTCCATACCTAAATCGTTGGCGACTGCCTCGATCGTTAATTTTCCACCGTATGTGTTCACTCCGCGACGCAGGGCTAGATTGGTTTTCAAGATTTCTTCTAGCGGATTGTTAGCCAGCAGGTTTGCATAAGTCATCGTGCTGTTGCTCAAGGCGTGGGTAGCGGTCTGCGGCACAGCCCCTGGCATATTGGCTACCGCGTAGTGGACGACGCCTTCTTTGACATAAGTCGGATCGTCGTGGGTGGTCACTCGATCTTCTGTTTCAAAAATACCGCCTTGGTCAATGGCCACATCGACGATCACGCCATGATCCGGCATAGTCGCTACCATTTCTTTTGTTACTAAAGTCGGTGCCTTGTGCCCTGGAATCAAGACAGCCCCGATGACTAGATCTGCTGTCTTCAAGCATTCCTGAATGTTGAAGCGGTTAGACATCATGGTTTGTACGCTATTGCCGAAAATAATATCCAGTTCCTTCAAACGAGGCACACTGACATCAAGAAGCGTCACGTTAGCGCCGAGTCCGACTGCGAGCTTCGCGGCATTCAACCCAACGACACCGCCGCCGATCACCACGACATTGCCGCGTCTCACACCTGGAACGCCGGAAAGCAAGATGCCTTTGCCGCCATTGACACGCTCTAAGAAGTTCGCGCCGATTTGGGCCGCCATTCGTCCTGCGATTTCACTCATTGGCGCTAGTAAAGGCAGTGTGTTGTCCGCAGGCTGCACATTTTCGTAGGCGATCGCGTTGACCCCGCTGCTTACTAGGGCATCTGTTAACGGTTTGTTTGCAGCTAAGTGTAAGTAAGTAAATAATAATAATCCTTTACGGAAATACTGATATTCTTCTGGAAGGGGCTCTTTGACCTTCATGACCATCTCGGCTGCCCAGACATCTGCAGCATTCTCGATAATGGTAGCGCCTGCCGCGGTATACTCATCATCTGAAATGGCGGAGCCTTTACCGGCATTCGTTTCTACTAATACTTGATGGCCGCGATTGGTCAAATCAAATACGCCAGATGGGGGCAGGGCAACACGATTTTCATTGTTCTTGATCTCTTTTGGAATTCCAATAATCATTTGACACACTCCTTCTTTGCTGATAGTGGGCGAATTGAATTCGCTTACAAAGTTATTGTACAAGACTTTTCCCGTTATTCAAATAAGAATTTAAGAAGTTTTTCTGGCAGAAGGGTCATTGTGACCAAATGGTACCCTTTACATATTCTCATTTTTTCTAGCGACGGACATGCCTCTTTGTCAACGCCGTTAAAAAGTTATTATTTCTATAATAACAAATAAAATATTTGCGAAAGCGGAGATTACTAGGGATAATAAGAGTCAAGATATTAAGGAGCGAGAACACTATGTCAGATAATCAACGAATCGATCAACTAAAAGAGCAGGTCAGCTTTCTTGAAGCGCGCTTGACTCGTTATGAGGAATTGCTTCATGGTTCAACATTGAAGCGTGTGCTATTTGGAGGAGGACGCCGAGCCAAACTGAGTATCATTGAAATCGTGGTTGCGGCGATCGTCTTTTTATATACATTGTTACGACTAAATACAGGAATTATTTTTGCAGTGATCATTGGCTTGTCAGCCGTCGTCATCCTGTATTCCTTCGTCGAATTGAATGTCATCCGCAAAAGAAACGGGACCGAAAAATATCAGCGAATGATCGACAGTTTAACGGCGGAGAAGGCCTCGATGGAAAAGGAACTGGCACGTTTAATTGCAGCTAAAAATGGACTTGAGCAGTAAGCGCTCAGGTCCATTTTTATGCGTATACCGCTTTGCTTTTTTGCTCGTTCATTTGGTCCACCAGGCTTTGGATCTTATTCAAGGACTGGACACTTGGACACAGCTCGACTGCGATGATCGGCGTCTTGCAGCGGGGGACGTCGAAGGTCGAACTGCTGATCACTAAATCATATTCTTCAAAGACATCCCGATAACTTCTTTTATGTATTTGGGTAACATTTATTTGATGGATGGCATAATTTCCGCGGATAGAAAGGCGCAAAAGCTCCGTCAGCAGGCTTTCCTGCATTTTTGAATCCGTGGATACGACCAAAAGGTTGACGGGTTTTTCTGATTTTTTCATTCCGTTCAAGCAGCTTGGGATCGTGGCGATGATTTGGTAAATATAATTTTCGACAAATTCCGGTGAACGAAACAACTGGTATTCTTCCGTGAAATCAATCACTAGATTACGCAGCTGATGGACACAGTGGGCGTGAAAGGTCTCTAGAAGCGTGATGCAATCCTTCTTCGGATCTTGCAGCACGCTGATGAACTCCTTTGTTCTGGCGTGAAACAGGTGCTGATTGATCAAAATGATAATGAGCTGTTCCTGCTGCTCCTCGTTCAATGGCGTAACAAGCATGCCGCTGAGTCGCTCCACCAGTTCGTAATGGACCTCATAGTGAAAGGCCAACGCATGGTTCGTCAGCAAAACATGGTTCTTCTGTTCTTCCCCTAGCAGAAAAAGATCGGAATAGAGCAGCCAGAAGCTGTCCTTCATCACATCATCTAAGTACACCAAATGTAATTCCTTCCGTAAATAGGGACTAAAATTTTTGATGGAGCGATAGCTTGGCGGCACGATCGCTGTCGATCTCAGCTTCCGATACATCATCCGGTGCCCTCTGGAGATTCGCACCAAACTAACAAAAAACGTGATGCTCAAACGATTGTATTGCCCCAAAGACACCGATAAGTGATTCTTTTCGATCATGGATCGAACGACACCATCGCCAAATTTGAAAAACTCCATACTGAAACGGGTATTTTCTCGAACCACCTTTTTTTCTGAGAAGTATAAAAAAAACAAATGACGGATCGCTACTTCATCCCCGACGATCCGAAAGGGACGTCGGTAAATCGTTATTTTCCATTTCGCTAACGCATCTTCCACTTTTTTCATTGTGTATTGAAGGTTGGATAAGCTGCAAAAGGCTTTCTTAGAGAGCTCCTTCAGGGTATAGCTCTCTTCGAAAAGGAGGGCCTCCAAAATTCTGAAGGCCAATGAATTATTCAGCATGGTTGAAAAAATCACATCGATCGTCGCATTGTCCTTTAATTCCAATTGATACAGGCTGCTGTCCCGTGTGATTTTGTAATATTCACTTTGTAGATTGATGGATCGAATATCGCTTAAAATAACCGGTATCGTACAATCCATCAATTTTGCCAATTCCTCGCTGGAACGAGGGTGTTTGGAGTAATAAAGCAATTCGATCATTTGTAGCTGTCGCTGACTTTCTCGTTTAAGTAGACGGCGTAAGTTCATTAAATTGTTCCTTTCGTGAGGGGAGCGATTCATATTGATTAATAAATCGTTGAATACGCTCAAAATCTTTTGCCGTTGGATAGGCATTGACCGCGATCAACGGGCAGGCTGGCATGAGATCTGGCATGGTCACATTTGTGACGATCAGATCGTATTGCTTGGTCAAGTCATTTAGTTGGTCTTGTTTTATAAAAGGCGTTTCAAAGTATTCATATTGAACCGAGCCTTTAATAAAAGCAGGAAACGTCGCATGCCAAAAACGTTCCTGAGTTGTAGAAGTATCAGATAATAATAAGATCTTGATTGGCTTATCAGAGTCAACCAAACGCTGCAATAAATTATCAATGCTCGTAACCAGGCAGCGAATATATTTTGGGATAAAGTCTTCGCGTTCCTGAGGAATCAGAAATCTTCTGACGATGTCTTCCAACTTGCGGATCTCGCGACTAAATTTGTTGTCAATCAGATCCACCATGATTTGATCCGTTTCCTGCAGGATATCCATGGTTTTTTTGTGAGGATAATAACAAAACAATTCATTCCCCAAGAGTCTCAAGGCTTCGACTATTTCGGATTGAGAGAGCGGAACCGCCAATAGACGACTCACTTCTTCTAATAGCAAATGATGAAGCTCATAAAATTGCGCTAAACGCTTGTTTCTTTTATGTGCCAGTGACTGCTGTTGCCGATTTAAAATAAGCTGATGGGAAAACAAAGGCCACAAACATTCTCTTAATTGAAGATCGGAGAAGTCCAATCGCAATTCACGTTTGAACAATCGAGTCATGTATTGAAGCCTGCTAACATCCGGGATGATCAAACCGCTGTCTAAAGGAAGGTCACTGATGTAATGCCCACATTTTTGACGCTGCAGGCCGATCAGAAAACTATGCATCAATTGAAAATGGATCGTCATATTGTTTGTGATGTGATTGTCCTCAAGAATTCTGCGGATCAATCGATCAACGACTTTGATGATTTCTTTGGAAAAAGTATATTCAGTAAAAGCAAGCCGCGATTCTTTAAAAAATAAATAATAAAGATGACGGACCGCGTTCTCATCGCCGCCAAGCCGGATAGGGCGATGCTCAACAGAGATATCCCAGCCGGTTACTTCACTGTCAATGGATTTCAAATAGCGCTGCATATTGGAAAAACTACAATTTAAACGATTCGCTGCAGGCTGGATGCTGCTGCTTTTCTCAAAAAAGAGACTACGGATCGTCTGATACTCCAAGCTGGTGCGCAGAATATACGCGTACACGGTATCGATCGTCGCATAAAAATCAAAATCCACCGTGTAGACCCCTTTGATTTTCGTCACCTTCAGCGGCAATGGCTCGCTATTTAAAAAACGAATATCACTAATCAGTGCCGGTAGTGAACACTTTAATTTGTCCATTAAATAATCAGAAGTAACAATTTCTTTTGAATAGTATAATTCTTCAACCAGTCTTAGACGTCTGGTCGTTTCCTTTTTCATTAACCCTCTTAGATTCATATAATCGTACCCCTTGAATTTTTTTTATTTAATATAATGTTCAAAAAGGGGTAATACCTGTCTCTTATACACATCTAGATGTGTATAAGAGACCGGTTGCCTTTCTATCCAATAACGAATAGAATTGTCTTTGGAATACATTAAAAAAGATTGTGGAGGCTATACATTATGATCTGTCTCTTATACACATCTAGATGTGTATAAGAGACAGCTATTAAACAAAAAAGAAAGAATTGAAAAAAGCAGAAAAAGAGTGTTAACGGTTGCCTTTCTATCCAATAACGAATAGAATTGTCTTTGGAATACATTAAAAAAGATTGTGGAGGCTATACATTATGATCAATAAACAAAGTTTAGTTGAACAAGTAGCAGAAAAAACTGGATTGACTAAGAAAGACGCAACATCAGCTGTAGATGCTTTATTTGAAGGAATCCAATCATCATTAAAAGCGGGTGAAAAGGTTCAAGTCATCGGCTTTGGGAACTTTGAAGTACGCGAACGTGCCGCTCGTAAAGGCCGTAACCCTCAAACAGGTGAAGAGATCACGATCGCAGCAAGCAAATCACCAGCATTCAAGGCTGGTAAGCAATTAAAAGACGCTGTAAAATAGTCAACGAACGCCCGCTCATCTGAGTGGGTTTTTTTTGTCCCAAAAAGTTGTGAAAAGCATAAAAAAGTCTAAAAAAAAGTTTGTGAATTAAATTTTTCTTGTGTCTTTTGAGCAAAAAGAGTATATCTTAAAACAGTAAAAAAAATGGAGGACACCCATGTTTAATTTTTTGCCACATTCAGTTTTGCAGATGAGTACGATTTTTCTATCGATCGTGATCGAAGCGATTCCCTTCGTTTTATTAGGGTGCATCATTTCAGGTGCCCTGCAGGTTTTCTTGACCCCGGAGAGAGTACAGAAGATTCTACCAAATAACAAATTTTTGGCTATTGTAGTGGGTTCATTTTTAGGATTCTTTTTTCCTTCATGTGAATGCGGGATCGTGCCGATCATCACACAGTTCATGCGTAAAGGGGTGCCTGAGCATACAGCCTTCGCATTTATGGTCACAGCTCCCATCATTAATCCGATTGTGTTGTTCTCAACATACATCGCTTTTGGGAATAGTATGAAATTCGCGCTTTTACGTGCGGTAGGCAGCTTGCTTGTTGCGTTGCTTATTGGTTCTTGGCTGGCTTATTTCAAGCACGCGCCGATTTTAAAGAAGGAGCTGCACCTTCATGAAGAAACACACGAGCCCGAAACGAAAAAGACCTTTCGCAGCAATAGCTGGTCCGTGCTCACCCATGGGATCGATGAATTTTTCGATACGGGGCGCTATTTGATCATTGGTTCGCTGATCGCCAGCGGGATGCAGGTCTACCTACCAACCCACTTTATGCTGCAATTGACTTCGACGAAAATCGTCGGAATTCTAGTCATGCTTATTTTGGCTTTCACAATGTCCCTTTGCTCCGAGGCCGATGCGTTCGTAGGCTCTTCTTTGTTGAGTCTTTTCGGAACAAACGCGATCGTGGCTTTTCTAGTCTTCGGTCCAATGGTAGATATCAAGAATTTATTAATGATGAAACGCAGCTTTCACACGAAATTTATCATTCAATTGATTGCTTTGATCAGCGTGATCGTTACGATCTACGCATTCGTGATATAGGAGGAGACCCATGATACGCTTTTTAATTTTATCCGGCTATTTTGAATTGATGATGTATTTGCAGGTTTCCGGCAGATTGGATCAATATATCAATGTCCATTATCGCTATCTGATTTTCTTAACGATGTTTTTATCGTTAGTATTGGCCTTGGTCCAATTAAAAATTTGGGCGGGAAGCGAGAAAAAGGGGGCACATGATCCTGCTCATCATGACCACGCAGGACATGACCATGGACTGTCAAAGCCTTATCAAAGAGCAATTGCCTATCTTCTACTGGCGCTGCCGTTGGTGGTGGGGACACTGTTTCCAACGATCAGCTTAGATACGACGATCGTTGAGGCAAAGGGCTTCAGCTTCCCAATCAGCAAGGAGTCGGTGGGAGATCCCGAAATGACGACGCAATATTTAAAACCCGATACAAGTATTTATTACAATAAGAGCGACTATAATGATCAAATGACGAAACTAATGAAAAAATATGAGGCTGATCAAAAATTAGAAGTGACCGATGATAATTATTTAGAAGTAATGGAATTAATTTACAATTATCCAAATTCCTTTGTCGGTAAGACGATTTCCTTTAACGGTTTCGTTTATGAAACAAAAAAAGACACCCAAACTTACGATTTCTTGTTCCGATTTGGGATCATTCATTGTGTGGCTGATTCTGGCGTTTTTGGCTTGATGACCAAGCTGCCGCCAAACATATCTGTAAAAAATAATGAGTGGCTGCATGTCGAAGGGACGATCACGCTGGATTTCTTTGAACCCTTTCAGCGGCAGATTCCATCAGTTGCTGTAACGAAAGCAACGACTATCAGCGCACCCAAAAATCAATACGTGTATCGTGCGTTTTAAAAAACAATACAACACGTTTATCCCCCTGCGTATACGCAGGGGGATCGTTGGCGTCTTGTCATGGATCACGCCCCCGCAGCCAGTGGTTGACGAGGGCGATGATCAGTCCCACGAAAAGAGGGGCGAAGACGTATCGAATCAGATCGCTCACGAATGCATCACCTCCTTTCCGTGTGGGAGGGTGTCACAGTGAGCGACAGGGTATTTCTGCGCGTTTTACGAGAGAATATGCGAAAAATACGCGAGGTTATTCCTGCTGCTTACTCTTGTGAAACAGCCTATTTAACAGACGTTTTCGCGGCTTCGACTGAGAGGGCGTCACTTGGTTGGATGACGCCTCGTAGGGCTTCGACCCACTGACAGTCGGGAATTGTCCGACATTTTTGTGCGTGGCTCCGATTGATGGTGCTTTTATTATTAATGACTGTTGGTTGACTTGGTTGTCTGACCCGTCTGTCAGTGTGACCGTCGGAAAGACTGGCTTCGGCGCGCGTTTGGCTGTGACAGGTACTGTTTGAGGCACTGGTTCAGATATTGCTTTACGTACTGCTTTAGATGTTGCCAAATACGGTAAAGTATCAGCCCCAGGAAAGCAGGCGGCAGGACGTTCAGATGCCCCATTTTCTGAGTGTTTGTCAAAAATCACGGTCTCTTTTTTCGTCACGATCTTTGCCGTTACAACAGTATCAAATAGTTTTACGCCGTCTTGTTCAAAAATATTTAAGGTCGTCAGGAGTTCGCAAGCTTCTTTGATCTCGTGGGCAGGCAGGGTCGTGTCGATGTTTTTATAGGTCCAGCGATGGTTCTTGCCATTGCCTTTCGTGAAGGTCGTTACTAGATCATTGGTCATCTTTGTCATCCTCTCTCGTTTTTTTGCGCAGAAAAATCATTAAACTCACGGTTCGTTTGTTTCTTCAGGACGGGCAACAGGTAGTAATGAACGCAAAACAGCCAACGCCTTTTGTCCGAACTTTCGGATCGGAAACGTTTGAAGGGTCAGGGCTTGCCATTCAGGCGCCATGAAGTAATCTTGGAAATAATAGAAGAAGCGCTTCATGGTGCGGGTCGCTTTGGTCTCTAAGAAGACTTTGCGGACCAGATCCCGTAGAATGTCCTTGAACTCCACTGCCCCCAGCTTAAAGCGTACTCGTAAAGCCAAGGCATACTTGATCGTCAAGCTGCTGTTTTGCGTCGTATAGTAGTGTTCGGAAATGCGTTTTTCAAGTGTCTTTGGCGTCATAGAAAAAAGCTGACGGTGGGTCAAAAGTGGGTCATTCATGGGATCTGTTCCTCCTTCTTAGGGTAATTGATAGTATCAATTGTATTGATTGTATGTTACAAGTTTAGGCGCTTCTTTTTTCGAGTCTTTGTTCCATTAATTCTTGTAGCTAATTGCCTAATTTTTGATTCCTGTGTTTTTCTCTAGTAATCAGGTTGCTATTCCGGCCGGTGACTATAAGATAACGGATTTTCAAAAAGAAAGCGAACCGCAATTTCGATGGTTACCCTCGGAAATCGAGTATTTGGGAAGGGAAAACGTTGATTTATCAATAGTAAATACTCTAAGTTGGCTAGAGATAGTCGAAGTTGCTTGTTGACAGCGGATAACAAAAAAGACTAAGATGGAAGGTTTTTACTGATCGGAGAGGGTAAAGCAGTCTTACCATGAAGACATGCTACCGTTGAGGCGGGATGAGCACCAACTTTATAGCTAGACGAGGCGGATTTCCTATGAAATCCGCCTGAAAGTCGTTTTTTTGCAAAAAATCAAATCCAGTAATCATACATACCTTGAAGAATAGCTTTGGAACAACGGCATCACTACCATAACAAGGGTAACTATATGTCTTGCGCAGCCGGTCAATTAACTAGGCGTCGACGAAGGCCCCATCGTCTTACCTAAGTGGTGAGCCGTTCTCATATTTAGTATAATAGAAAGAAAAACAGAAGGAATAACGATGACAAACAAAATTTTTCTAGTAGAAGATGACGCAACAATCGTTTCTGTGATTCAGCAGCATTTGACGCAGTGGGGATTCACGTGCGTAAGGGCGACGGATTTCCAAAGGGTCTTTGAGGAGTATCAGGCAGAGCAGCCGGACCTGGTTGTCTTGGATATTTCGCTGCCTTTTTTCAACGGCTTTTATTGGTGTCAGGAGATCCGAAAAGTATCAGAGGTGCCGATCATTTTTCTTTCGTCAGCTAAGGATCAGATGAATCAAGTGATGGCTTTGAATATGGGGGCGGATGAATTTATTGAAAAGCCGTTTGAATTGAGTATTCTTCAGGCGAAAATCCAAGCGCTGTTACGGCGTAGTTATCAATACGGTCAGCAGCTAACCTACTCCTTTGGATCGTATCAGTTTTTGCCTTCAATGAACCAGCTTCGTTCATCGGAGGATCATCTGCCTTTGACGCCGAATGAGTCACGCATCTTGAGTGTCCTATTTGCTGCGCAGGGACAGGTCGTTCCCCGCGAGCAAATTATTGAGAAGCTGTGGCAGAGTGATGATTTTATTGATAACAATACATTGGCGGTCAACCTGACACGTTTACGAAAAAAATTAAAGGATTTTGGCATCGACAGTCTGATTCAAACGGTCAAAAATAAAGGGTATTTGATCGAGGAGACGCCATGAGACGACTAAAAGCCTTTCTTTTTGAGCGCCGTGTCCTCTATGGCATGTACGTTGTTTTCTGGGGATTGATTTGCCTAACGACGTTTCTCCACGACGCGAGTTTTGTACCGATTTGGGATAGCCTATTGTTTACGCTGTTTGTACTGGCGGTCTATTCCATCGTTTCCTTTTATCGCTTTTCTCGAAAACAACAGCAACTGGAGTTGTTGGCAACGAAAGATTTGCAGGTGAGCAATCTGCTATTTTTGCCTAAGGCCGAGACGCTGGCAGAAGAAACGTATCAACAAACTTTGCAGGTTGTTTTAGAAAGTAAAAATCAGCAGCAAGAGGAGCTGCAGCAAAAACAAAAGGCGATGATGGATGATTTTGGGCTTTGGCTGCATCAGATCAAGACGCCTGTCGCGGCTTTAGACTTAGTGATCCAATCGGGCCAGTTGGACCCTCGAACGATGAAAAATGAAGTGTTTAAAATCAATGAGTACCTGCAAATGATCTTGAATTATATGCGGCAGCATTTAGACCAGACAGATTTTGTGTTTCAGCAACTGTCTATCGAAGCGATCGTTAAAACCGTTGTTAAAAAATACGCGACCTTTTTTTCTCAAAAAAATTTGAGTCTGCAGCTTCAACAACTGGAAGGCACTGTTTATTCGGACCAAAAATGGCTGATATTTATTTTGGAGCAAGTGATTTTCAATGGCATCAAATATACGGAGAACGGCACGATCACGATTTTTTTTGTGAAAAATCAGCTCATGATTCAAGATACCGGTATCGGCATTCGATCGGAGGACCTGCCGCGGGTCTTTGAAAAAGGGTACACAGGAATAAATGGGCGGGAACAGCAACGTGCGAGTGGACTGGGGCTGTATCTTAGTCAGCAGGCGGCTGAAAAATTGGGCTGCCGCATACTCATCGACTCTCAGGTAAATAAAGGAACAACGGTAACGATCGTCTTTCCTGAAGAAATCCCTGCCTTCGAATAAATCCAAACTTTCATGATTGTAAGTTTGGATTTCTTTTCGTAAGTCGTGTTTTTTTAGAGAAGGTTCTATGATGAAGTAGAGGAGCAAACGAGCAGCTCCAAGCTGCTTTACTGCTATCAAAAGAACTAGGAGGATGCCGCAATGAATGAATTATTGCAAGTTGAGAGCGTCAAAAAGATTTATCAAACACAATTTAAAGGGCTGCCGGTGGAGGCACTGCGGACGATTAGTTTTTCTGTTGACGAGGGAGAATACGTGGCGATTATGGGGGAGTCGGGTTCTGGAAAAAGCACCTTATTGAATTTGATCGCGACACTGGATAAGCCGTCTTCTGGTAATATTTTATTAGATGGAAGAAGCTTGAATACGATCAAGGAGAAAAACGCGGCTGCTTTTCGACGGGATCATTTAGGCTTTGTGTTTCAAGATTTTAATTTATTAGATACTTTTTCGGTCAAAGACAATATTTTATTGCCGCTGGTGCTATCCCGCACGCCAGTCAAAGAGCTGTCAGGCTTACTAAAGCCCATTGTCAGCGCTCTAGGAATCGAAAAATTGATCGAAAAGTTTCCTTATGAATTATCAGGCGGGCAAAAGCAGCGGGTCGCGATTGCACGAGCGATCATAACTGAACCTGAACTGCTTTTGGCAGATGAGCCGACAGGGGCGTTGGATTCTAAAACCTCCCAACAGCTCCTTCAGGTTTTCCAACGGCTGAACGAGAAGGGCCAAACGATTTTGATGGTGACCCACAGTTCGATCGCCGCGAGCCATGCCAATCGGGTTCTTTTTATTAAGGATGGACAGCTTTATCATCAGTTGTATCGTGGAAACAAGGCCAATCACGAGTTTTTGGAGACGATCAATGAAACACTGACAGCCTTACTATCAAAGGAGGCGTAGCAGATGTTTTATGCAAAATTAGCATTAACGAACTTGAGAAAAAATCATCGTGGCTACTTGCCCTTTCTGCTGTCGATGCTCTTTCTGGTAGCTGTAAATACGATTTCGCTAATGCTCGTTAAAAATGAGGGAATGCGTACCTTGCCAGGGGGAGCTTCCGCAAGCACGATGTTCGGATTAGGACAGGTGATCATTATTATTTTTACAGTCATCTTCTCGTTTTATACGAACAGCTTTTTATTGAAACAACGGAAAAAGGAACTGGGACTGTACAATATTTTAGGCTTAGGAAAACGGGAGATTTATCAATTGCTGCTGTGGGAATCCTTGTTCAGCTTTCTTTTAGTGATCATCAGCGGCGTCATCACGGGATTGGTGTTGGCAAAATTTTCTTTCCTTGTTTTGCATCGGATGATCGGTGCGGGAGTGAACTTTGTTTTTTATACGTCTTTTGTAAGCATAGGGCTTCTCGTAGCTTTATTCGCTGCGGTCTTTCTTTTGTTATTTGTGATCAACTGCATTCACATCCATCGGACCAATCCCATTACTCTTTTGCAGGGAACCAAAAAAGGCGAAGAGGAATCAAAAGCTAATTGGCTCTTGGCACTCATCGGGTTGGGCTGTTTAGGGAGTGCGTATTGGATCGCGGTGACCATTGAGGCGCCATTAGCCGCCTTGTCACAATTTTTCATCGCGGTACTCTTAGTAATCATAGGGACGTATTTCTTATTTACGACAGGGAGCATTGCGTTACTAAAGCTTTTAAAGAAGAATGCGGGATTTTACTATCAAACCAATCATTTCATTTCTATCTCAAGTATGATGTATCGAATGAAGCAAAACGCAGCAGGGTTAGCAAGTATTTGCATTCTATCGACCATGGTCTTAGTGACCGTTGCGACGACGACAAGTCTTTATATCGGAAAACAGGATGTCGAAAATGGTCGTTATCCGCGGGATATTTCCATTTCAACGAATCAGCACCCGGAGAAGGTAGAAAAGGTGATTGAAGACGTTCGTAAAGAAGATAGTCTGTCGTTTTCTGACAAGGTCTATCTGACGTCAACGCAAAGTATGATGTTTTTGAAGAAGGAGAACCGGTATCAATACATTGATATAGATGACTTTTATCAGGTGAAATCAGCGAAAGTTGCGATGATGCTTTTCATGACTGCGCAAGAATACGAGAAGCAAACCAATCAAAAAGCAGAATTATCTCAAGACGAGGTCTATTTTTACCCAGTCAGCGGTACGCATTCAGGAAAACAATTGACATTGAGTGATCAGACCTTTCAAATCAAAAAACGCATTGACGCCTTTCCAGGTATCAATCAGCAGGTCGAATTGACGGATTCTTATGTTGTCGTGATGGCCAATCAGGAAGTGATTGATCGCTGTTTAAAAAATTGGCTGCCCAAAAATGCAAAGAGTGAATTGCATCTTCCTAAATACAGCTTCTCTTTCAATTTACAGAACAGCGGTGAAAAGCAGCAATTAGACGTCGCTCATACATTGAGAAATCGGCTGCAGCAAGAGGTAGGCGTTGAAAACTTTAAATTTGACGACAAAGCGACTTTTGTTTCTGAGAATCGCCTCATCACCGCAGGCTTCATGTTTTTAGGGATTATTTTTGGCGGAACGTTTATTTTAGCGACCGCGTTGATTATCTATTACAAGCAAATTTCTGAGGGATTAGAGGATCGTGAACGCTTTGAGATTCTGCAAAAGGTGGGGATGAGTCATCAGGAGGTCAAACGAGTGATCAGCAGTCAAATTCTGATGGTGTTCTCCTTCCCATTACTTATGGCGATCATTCATTTGTGCTTTGCGTTTCCTTTGATCAAGAAATTACTGATTTTATTTGGTTTGGTAAACGGACAGCTTTTCTTGATGGTATGCGGAGTCGTGACGATCGTCTTTGCCATCTTGTATTTCATCGTGTATCGTCTGACGGCGAGAAGTTATTATCAATTAGTTGAACGAAACGCATAAAAAGAGGCTGTGACATAAGTCGTAATCCTTAATCGAACAAAAATTGGCTTCCAGAAATCATTTAATGATTTCTGGAAGCCAATTTTTATGTACTCAAGGTGCCAAGCCGTTTCATTGCGGCTAACTTTCTCATATTTAATGCCATGATAAGGATACCCGTTTCCTTTTTCACCTTTTCTAGGCCTCGAACATGGTATCGAGTGAAATGCAAACAAGCCTTCATCCACCCAAAGACTGGTTCTACGTCAATTTTTCTTTGTGCGTAGATTTTTCCATTTTCAGGTTCTGAAAGCAAGGTGCGTTGTTTTGCTTTAAAGTATTCTAACGAAGGATTGACCTTAATGATGCGTGTATTGCCCCCTTGGGTCAACGCTTCTTGAATCACTTCTTTATTTTCCGTATATTTTTCTGCTTTGTACTCTTTGAAGTCTCGAACAAACCCATCGACTTTATCCGTATCTGTTCTATATGTATTGAAATTGAAACGAACTCCTTTGGGATCAATGTAATAATCCTCTTGTTCGTTATACGTCCAATTCATGACTTTTCGTTCGTCCGACTGCCATTTCTTACTTTGCTCTTTCAACATCGTAGAGTAAGGAATCAATGCGATATGATTCGGTAGTTCATCCTCAAGATACCGATAATTTTGTTCTGAGCCATATCCGGCATCCGCCACAATATACTTAGGAAGTCGACCCGCCCCGTTCATTTTTTCTATAAATGCTGGGAGGGTTTTCGTATCCGTTGGATTTTGATAGACATCATAATCTAAAATGAACTGGTTACTAGTGGCTACTTGAAGGTTGAACGAAGGCTTTAATCGCCCATTACGCATAGGATCTTCTTTGACACGCATAAAGGTGGCATCTGTATCTGTTTTTGAATAACTATTACGGGCACCACAAATAGCTAAGCGCTGTTGATACTCCGCCATTTTATCCCGACGTTCGCTTAGTTTTCGTTTTTGTGCTTTTAATTTACGGCGTTGTTGTTTGGCTGGATTTGGTGAAACCTTTCTGGTTTCAAGTACTTCTTGTTCCAATTCTTCTAACCGTAATTCCAACCTTGTAAGTACTTCATCCAACATATCTAATGTGAGTGAGGTTCCTTCAGGAACATGACTCGCTAAATGCGCCTCTTTGAGTTCAGACATCAAAGAGACGAGCTGTTCACGGTTCATTTTGTCATATTTGATTGTGCTCTTTTTCCAGACGAAACTATATTTATTGGCATCCGCGAGAAGCTTCGTCCCATCGATAAAAATTGAATGAGTAATCAATTGTTGCTCCCTAAGATAATGAATTAATGAATCAAGCCCCTTTTCGATCAATGCTTCTAATTCATTAGATACGCGGAAACGGGCAATGGTTCGGTAAGTCGGGATCTGTTCTTGCGTCAACCATCGAGCCGGTAGGCTCTCTTCAGCTAATTGCTCAATTTTCCGACTGCTAAATACACTCCGCGTATAAGCGAAAAGAACTAGTTTTAACATCGCGCTTAAATCATAATTCCGCGGTCGACCAAAAAGATAAGGCTCTTTGATTTCAAGGGATTCGACAAGTTCATTGATAAACCAAGCCGTGCTATCTTCTTTTGGAATGTAAGAAGTTGTGATATCTAAAGTGAGTTGATTCATGTTATAATTTGTATGCATGATTTTGATCCTTTCGGGGGTTGAATGATTTAGAGTACGAGCGTCATCTCGTACTCTTTTAGTTTACCCAAAAAAGCCAGTGAAATGAACGAATTCTCGTCATTTCACTGGCTTTTTACTTAGAGACTTATGTCACAGCCTCTTTCGCTTTATAAAAGATAGGTGCGATCAAAGGTGATCACTAGTTTTGCGGGTTCCCCTTGTGAAATGAAGCGGGCGCTGATTTGATCCTGTAATTCCGAGTTCGATACTTTCTTTAATTCTTCAGGAACCACCAAGTCAAAATAGATCGTTTCAGGCGTGGTGGTCTTATCTACCCTCAAGTCATGAAAGCGAAGGTGTTGATGGCTTTCTTTTAAAACCTTTTTTAGTTCCGGCGCAATCCGTTTGAAGTCTGGATCGTCAAGAGGGTAGGGGTCCACGTGACACACCAAGTCAACGCCTAAATTTTCTTTGACCTCGTATTCGATGGAATCAATCACCTCATGAGCGTGTGACAAGGTCCAATCCTGATCAACCTCGATATGGACAGACGCAAAGATGCTGTTTGGTCCATAGCTGTGAATCAATAGGTCATGGTACCCGATAATATTAGGGAAATTATCGAGGTGCTTCCGAATGGCTAATACCTCGGTATCTGGCGGGCGAACCCCCATCAAATCATTGATAAAGCCTAAGATCATTTTGACCCCTGAGTAAATAATGTACAGAGCAATCAAAAAACCGATGTAGCCATCGATGCGCCAACCGCTGAACCATTCAATGATCGCGGAGATCAAAACAGCGATGGTCGTATACACGTCATTGATACTGTCCTGCGCAGTGGCCCTTAACGTATCTGAATGAATTTCCTTGCCTAATTTTTGATACATAAACGATTGCCAAAATTTCATTAAAATGGATAAAATCAACACGATATAGACAATCGGGGTCAGTAACACGCTGCTGGGATGAAGAATCTTAAGAAAGGAACTGTCCAAGAAACGGATGCCGACATAGGTGACTAAAATAGAAATAATAAAGCCGCTGATGTATTCAAACCGTTCATGTCCGTAGGGGTGTCCTTCGTCAGCCGGTTTTCCGGCAATCTTAAAGCCTGCTAGGGTGATAATTGAAGAGGCGGTATCTGACAAGTTATTCATGGCATCTGCCATGATCGAGACGCTTCCTGAAATAGAACCGATAAAAAATTTAGCTAAAAAAAGCATGAGATTAGAGATCAACCCTAAAATCCCTGCTAGTATGCCGACGCTTGTCCGTTTGTTGCCTTTCCAGCGTTGGGTAATTTTGTTTATTAAAAATGGTAACATCGTAATCATCCTTCTCAAATCAATTAGTACCAGTATAACTGAAAGTTCTGACAATAAGAAGTTAAATCTACTGATGCATATTATTTTAGGTAAACTCCATTTATTTGAAGTTTACCTAAAAATAAATGTAATTTTTTGACGATTTTTAATAAAAAATTTGCAGATATCTCAGCCATTTAAAATGTAAACACTTTATAATGTAGTTGTAAAGGGATTCAAAAACGGGAGGATCAAACATATGGAGAACCATGTAGATATAACCTTATGGAAAATTCAAACGAACAACGTTGTGACAGCGCTAGATGATTTTATTGAAGATTGGAAAGTTTCAAAGAACAGTGACCTTGATGAGTACCTGCGCAGCTACCCAGGGTATTTCAAGAGTGACGAGCCGACACGAGAAGCTATTCGTCTTGTTTTGGGCTATGCGAAAGAGTTAATGGATGGCAACCGTGACTGTGTTGGATTTTATGAAAATAAGATTTGGCGCACAGAAAGCGGCGAAAGTGTGCGGATGACCCATTTCCACGAGCGCTCCATCTCAAAATTGATGCAAAAAATCGTGAAGGATCGAGCGTGCGAAGAGAAATAACAAGTGAAGATCCTTGCTCTGGCGCGAGTGAGCAGCTTTTATTCATTGAATGGATTAGGTAGAAAAGTAAAAGGGTTGAAAACGATTTCTTGACGTGGTATATTGTCAGTGGTTGACAGACAAACAAGCGAAAGGCAACCTCCTACTTGGAGTGTGCCTTTTTTTGTGTCTAAAAATGGAGGAGGAAGAAACGATGACCAAAATTTTTGTAAGTCCATCAGATTTCATATTAGGAAAAAATATTTTAAAAACGGGGAAAGACTATTTAACGAAATTCGGAACGAAGCCCTTTTTATTAGGCGATTCTTTCGTCATGGAAATGGTCGGGAACGACTTTGCCGATTATCTCAATGGGGAAGAATTTGATGTGCAGAAGCAGGTGTTTGAAGGGGAAGCCTCGATGGCAGCGATCGAGAAGTTCACCTCTCAAACTAAAGACTTGGCGGCGGACTTCATTATCGGGATCGGCGGAGGAAAGACGATCGATACCGTGAAAGCCGTGGCCCACAATCTATCCATCCCACTAGTAATCATCCCCACCTTGGCGTCAACAGATGCGCCGACATCGCGAATGTCTGTTATTTATAAAGAAGACGGCAGTTTAGAAAATTACTTGTTCTATGGAAAGAATCCTGATTTGGTCATGGTAGATAGCCAAGTCGTCGCAAATGCCCCTTCTCGATTCTTAGCCGCTGGCTTTGGCGATGCGTTATCCACGTGGATCGAAGCGAGAGCCATCAAAAAAGCCGAGCAGTCTACGATATTGCAAGCCAATCAAACCTTGACCTCACTTGCCATCGCGGAAAAATGTGAGGAAATCATCTTTAACTATAGCCGTCAAGCCATCCAGGCGAATGAAGCGAAGGTCGTGACGCCCGCATTAGAATACGTCATTGAGGCGAATATCTTAATGAGCGGACTGGGCTTTGAAAGTGGAGGAACTTGTGCGGTTCATCCGATCCAAAATGCCTTTCTCGTTCTTGGTCGCGGCAAAAACTTGATGCACGGCGAACGTGTGGCATTTGGTATTTTGTGCCAATTAATGATGGAAGGGGTAGAAACGGAAGAATTCGATCGTTACCTTGAGCTATTATTAGAATTGAATCTGCCGACTACTTTAGCCGATCAAGGGCTTGAGGATATTACTGCGGATGAATTAAGAGCAGTTGGAGAAACGGCAACGGCCCCATGGGAGTCTATCCATAAATTGCCAGCCGAAGTCTCTGCGGAGAGTGTGATAGACGCGATCTTAGCAGTGGATCGCTACGTGAAGGCGTACAAAGAGAAACATTAATATTGACAGCGTTTTCCTCTGTGGGCTACTATCGATCTACAGCACCCGATCTACACCACCGTTTTACAACTTAACAGGGGGAAAAAGAGATGGCTTATTTGAAAGAATTGATTGAGGACAATCCGGTAATCCCGGCTATTAACCATATGAAGCAGATCGATGAAGTGATCGCGCTTGACGCGGAGGTCGTTTTTGTACTATGCGGCGACATCATGAGCTTGCCCAAAATCGTCAAACGCCTAAAGGATGCAGGCAAGACCGTTTTAATCAACATCGATTTGATCGACGGTCTGGCAGGAAATCGAATCGCTGTTGACTATATTCGGCGCACGGCGAAGGCAGACGGCATCGTCTCTATGAAGGCAACCTTGATCGTTGAGGCGAAACGGTTAGGTTTGATGACAGTCCATCGCTATTCTATGATGGATTCGCGCTCACTGATCGCTTTGAAAAAGCAATACCAGATCTCAAACGCTGACGTGGTTGAGATCATGCCTGGCTTGATGCCTTCAATCATCAAGCAGGTGAATGAAGCGGGACCAACACCCGTGATCGCCAGCGGACTGGTTTGTGAAAAGCAGGATATCTTAAATGCGCTGAATGCCGGCGCGATCGGCATCTCAACGACGAATAAAGAGTGCTGGAGCATTTAACAATTAAATAGTAGAAACTGACAGGTTGCTAGAAACGAGGGAAAGGCAGGCTCTTCATTGAGTGTGCCTTTTTTTATTTTAAAAATTAGGAGGAACTAGAATGGGGAAATATATTTTATCCATCGACCAAGGGACTCAATCGACAAAAATCAGTGTGTTTGATTTTGAAGGCAATGAGCTGTGTTCAGCCAAGCACCCTTTACAGGCGATGGTCACGGCACCAGGCGGGGTCGCTGAACAGCATGAAGATATTTACGAGAGCATCGTGGAGACCATGCAGGAGCTGATGGAAAGATTCACTGGTGATCCAAAGGAAATTATCGGAATCGGGCTGGGGAGTATCCGTTTTGATCGGGTATTAATGAAGAAAGACGGCACATTGGCAGAGCCGATCCAAACATGGATGGATGAACGGATCGGTTATCCATATCAAGGCACAAATCCAGAAGTGGCTTATTTATCGGCAGACACGGGATATTTGACGGTGCGGATGACAGGGAATTTTGTGGATACCTTTTCGAATTACGCAGGAGCATGGCCGATCGATCCTGAAAAGTGGGATTGGAGTGACAATCCTGATCTATTTGACTACTTTGGGATGCCGCGAGACATGCTATTGGAGTTGAAAATGCCTGGCGACGTTTTAGGAACACTGCTGCCGGATGAGGCGGCACGAATGAATGTGCCCGCTCATTTACCAATCATCGCGACAGCCAATGACAAAGCGGTAGAGGCATTGGGGGCAGGCTTGATTGATGAAGATACGGTCTTGATCTCGTTAGGGACGTATATCGCGGGAATGATCGCGAATGAGTACACCCCCTTTGATCCCGAATTGCCTTATTGGTCAAATCCAGCATCGATACCGAATGTTTTCTTAAATGAATCTGGCGGCATCCGTCGGGGGATGTGGATGGTTAGCTGGTTCATCAATGATGTTTTAGCAAAACCATGGCAGAAAGAGGCGTTGTCTCTGGAGACGATTCCTGAAGAACTGATGAACCAAGCAGGCTTGGATGTTCCAGCCGGAAGCGATGGCTTGATGACCGTCCTTGACTGGCTGCCCCATCAGCAAGCGCTGTACCGCAAAGGAACGATCCTTGGCTTTGATGAACGGCATACGAATGCCCATATCTATCGTTCGATTCTAGAGGCCATCGCCTACACGATGAAATTAAATGTAGATGCCATGCTGGATCGTCAGAAAATCACTCGCAGTAAATTAGTGATTACTGGTGGGGGATCAAATAGTGATCTCTTCATGCAGATCTTTGCGGATGTCTTCAATCTGCCAGCTACACGAAATGTCATCAACGGTGCAGCTTCCCTCGGGGCAGCGCTCAATGTCGCTGTTGGATTGGGTGTGTATCCCGATTATGAAACAGCGATCGAAAAAATGGTGCGTCAAGCAGATACCTTTGAACCAAATGCGGAAAACGCAGACGTCTATCAAACAGCCGTTAAAAACTATGCGTCTATTCGCGACATCACCGATCAATACTATAAAACAGCAAATGAAGTAACAGAAGGGGCGTTTACAGAATGAAAACAACAGAAAACTATGTAGCAGATATTACGATCGAAGAAGCGAAAAATAAAACAATCACGAATCAAGAGATTGTCGATAAACTTATTGAAATTGTCGGAAAAGACCATGTCGAGACGGATCAGAAGGAACGAGAAAAGAACAGTATCGATACCTTCCGAAAATGGCAAAAGGCACAAGAATCCTACACACGGCCGATTCCAGAAGCCATCGTCAAGGTGCACACAGCAGAAGAAGTCTCAAGGATTCTCGTTTTTGCGGATCAAAACGGGATCAATGTCGTTCCGCGGACGGGAAATTCCGGCATCGAGCAAGGCCTAGAGAGTGCCCGCAAGCTGTACATTCTAATAGACGGCTCTGAAATGAATACGGTCATCAACATCGATACAGAAAATATGCAGGTGACGGCACAAGCCGGGACTTCCCTAGAGGAATTAGAAAACCACCTGCGGAAGATGGGCTATACAACGGGGCATTCACCCCAGTCTAAGCCGGCCGCACAGCTCGGCGGATTAGTAGCGACGCGCAGTATCGGTCAATTGTCTACCTTATATGGGGGAATTGAGGATATGATCGTTGGTCTCGAGGCGGTCTTGCCGACGGGGGAAGTGATTCGCATCAAGAATGTGCCGCGACGCGCAGCAGGCCCGGATATTCGGCATATTTTTGTTGGGAATGAAGGGGCGATCGCCTTCATCACCGAAGTGACGGTGAAGTTGTTCAGCTATCTGCCAGAGAATTCCCAATACATGATTTGGCAGTTTGAAACGTTAGAAAAGGGCTGGGAAATGCTGCGGGAAGTCATGATAGCTGGATACAAGCCTGCTGTTGCTCGGGTTTATGATGCGGGCGATGCCAGCATCCACTCCTTCTCAAAAGGAGTCGAGGACAAGCACATCTTGATGTTCTCAACAGAAGGAAATGCCTTGATCTCTGAGGCGACAGCAAAAGGGATCAAAGAAATCGTCGCGCAGGATGCTGAATTTAAAGAGATGGACAATCAAGTAATGATTGATTGGCTAAATAACTTAAACTGGGATCACCAGCGGATCAATGAGGAAATCGCGGAGTTTGGACAGACAGGCCATGTCGGCTACACGACAGAAATATCTGCGGGCTGGAGCGAGATCCACGCGATTTTTGAAGCAGTAGTCGCACGGGTGATGAAGGAAGTGCCGAACATGGATGGCATTGGCGGGCATTCGTCTCACAGCTATATCAATGGAACGAATATCTATTTTGTTTATGGCTATCAGGTGAAATCGGATGATCCAGAGGATGAAGTGACGAAATACCATCATTTAGTAAATAAAATCATTGTGGAGGAAACCTTGAAACGCGGCGGCAGTATGTGTCACCATCACGGAATCGGTAAAGCGCGTGCACCGTATGTGAAGGATGAGTATGAATCTTCATTTATCGTATTAAAGAAATTGATGCAGGCATTTGATCCAAACAATACGATGAATGCGGGGACGATCATCCCGATTCCTTTCTACGAAGAATAGGAGGAAAAAACGATGGATATGTTTTTAGCATTGGTAGGCGCTTTTGCCGGCGGGGTCTTCGGTGCCTTGTTCGGCGGCACGACGCTCTTCATCTTTATGGGATTGATGGTGCTTTTGGGATCAGCGATCGCGTTATCTGGTGGGGGCGATACATTTTTACTGCAGGTCGCATTTGGAACATCCTTTGCGCCTCATATCGCCTTTGTAGGTGGTGTAGGGGCAGCGGCCTTTTACGGGCGCCACCGAATGAATTTGTCTCATGATGAAGAATTTGCCAAAAGTATCGAAGGATTTACCGGGGCGGACACCATCACCCCTTTAATGAAAATGAAAGATATTCCGACGTTGCTTGTCGGCGGTTTGTTCGGAGTGGTGGGTTTTCTACTCGTTACTGCCTTGACAGTGATAGAATCGCCGATGGATGCTAGTGCAACAACGGTAGCTGCCACAGGAATATTGGCGCGATTGCTATTTGGCAAAAGCGGGCTGACTGGAAAGTTTTCGACCGGGGAAAAGCGTTATGATCTCTCGGCGAATCATTTATTTTTCACGGCTATCTGGATAGCTGCACTGGCTGTCGTCACCTTCCAAGTGGTGAGCATGACTCAAGTAGATGTGCTGATGTTCGGATTTAGCGGATTGTCCTTGATCGTCTTATATTTTGGACTGCCGATACCAGTGACCCATCATATTACTTTAGTGACGGGAACAGCGACCTTGATGTTTGGAAATATGGCGATTGCGATCGCCTTTGGATTACTTGCGGGCTTTTTGGGGAATTTTTTCCAACGGAGCTTCAATACGAATGTTGACAGCCACGTAGACAACGCGGCATTGACGATCGTGGTATGCACGCTGCTGATGACAGGAATACAGGCGATACTTTAAAAAATCTCGGATTGTCGTATTTATTATGATAATCCGAGATTTCTTTCATTTTATGCGTATGTTTACTATATAAAAATGTCAAAAAATAATCATTAAAATGATTCGTATTTTAAAATTATTATTAATAAATTGATTTCATTCGCAATCATATTTTTTGAATATATCTTTTAAGAAGAAAATATAAACACATAAATAAGCCTGTCTCTTATACACATCTAGATGTGTATAAGAGACAGGTCTTTAGACACACCATTAAATTAATGTTAATATAGTGAGTAATTAAGGAAAATAATTATATACCACCGTGTATTTAAATTAAGAAATGAGGTATACATGTGAAGTACAACAAAATGATAAGCTTGCTAGCGCTGGGAACTTTATTTGGGCCGACTCTTTTATCTTCACAACAAGTTTTTGCGGATGAAAGCAGCACCGTCGCAAGTACAACTCCTGCGCCGCAGCCAACAGAAAATTCGAGTACAACTCCTGCGCCGCAGTCAACAGAAAATTCGAGTACAACTCCTGCACCGCAGCCAACAGAAAATTCGAGTACAGAAGGAACAGACACTTCTGTACCAGATAATTCAAATTCATCGAATGAAATAGAAAGTTTGAATATTGTAATTAATGGGAAAAATGGGACTTATTATGAAGATGATGGGAATTCTTTTAAATTAGAAGGTAATCCAAAACCAAATACTAAAACATCTTATACTATAAAAATCAAGGATGGTTTCGAACTAAATAATTTGGAAATTACAGATAGTAATAACAATTTGGTTAATATTGATAAAATGAACAATAGTTTTATCATGCCTTCGAATGGTGCTATAATACATTTTATTGTTAAATCAAAGTCAAAACCAAAACCGGACAATGGCAATGGCAGCAACACAAACAATCAAAACAATCACACTGGCGGAACAGGTACGTCAGCCAATAATGGTGCTCAAAACACACCAAAACCGGCAGAAAATCAAGCAGCTTCTAGTCAGCCAACGCAACAGGAAGCTCGGCAGCCAGAAGGGGACGCCTCTGCTGCACCAGCAGATGTTCGTGTGCCTTCAAATCAACCAGCACCAACATTTAGCAACGATGTACAAACCGCGATCGTTCAAGAGGCGTATCGTTACCTTGGCAAACCGTATGTATGGGGAGCTAAAGGACCTAATGCCTTTGACTGTTCTGGGTTAGCCTACGTTGTTTATGCAAATGCAACAGGTCACAATATCGGCGGATGGACGGGCGACCAACAATACGCTGGAACTCAGATTCCTGTTAGCGAAGCACAACCAGGGGATTTACTCTTTTGGGGAGCGCCAACAAGTGTCACGACTCACGTGGCGATCTATATTGGCAATGGCCAATACATTCACGCACCGCAGCCTGGCGATGTCGTTAAGATCGGAAACATTAGCGATTTTACACCGACCTTTGCCGTTCGAGTGAACATTGCTGGCTTACCAAAGGCAACGGGCTCGTTATCAAATGCCTTCGGGGAATATAGCACCAATCAACCATTCATTTTTAATAAAAATCAAACAACCGATCAATTCATTAAGAAAATCGGTGAAACTTCTCGTGAGATCGGACAGAAGAACGATATCTATTCTTCCGTCATGATCGCTCAAGCCATCCTGGAAAGTGGTTCAGGAAACAGCTCATTAGCAAGCGAACCAAATTATAATTTGTTCGGGATCAAAGGGAAATTCAAGGATCAAGGCGTGACATTCCAAACGCTTGAACAAGACAATGATGGCGCGAATTTCCAAATCACATCAGAATTCAGAAAATATCCTTCCTATAAAGAATCACTGGAGGATTATGCGAAGCTGATCAAAAAAGGGATCTCAGGCAACGAGGAGTTCTATAAGTCTGCTTGGAAAGACCAAACGGACTCTTACAAGGATGCGACGAATCATTTGCAGGGCCGCTATGCCACAGACAAGCAATATGCTGAAAAGCTAAATGCGATCATTGCTGCCTACGATTTAACTGAATTTGATCATGCAAAAGAAACGAAAGTAAAAGCGGCTGGACCAGAAGTTCAGTCTGCGAAGACAGTTTTTGATGTCAATGACCGCATTCAATCCAAATTGATTGCCAGTCTGATCGACAGCCCGCGTATTCCGCAGATCATGTCGACGAAACAATTTGTTAATTTGTTCCGTGGTGAAAGCTTGATCGCGTTAGCAACGACTGCTCTGCCAACGAAAAAAGCAGCGGTAGACACGTTGCCGACAGCCGCATCAATCTCCATCACATTGAGCAATGGATTATTGGCGATCATCCCGCCGATCAACTAAAGAATCATTATAGAAAAGCTGCTGAGTGAAAACTTAGCAGCTTTTTCTCTTTTAAAAGGAAGAAAAGTGTGTGAAAATGTAATCGTATTCTATTTATATTTAAGTAAGTAAATGAATGATTTAGAAAAGAAAAATTTCACAAAGTAATACATTTCGTGAATTTATTTTAGAAAGTAAGAAAAATAAAAAAAGAGAGGAAAAGACTCTATTTTTGTTTTTTTAACGCAGGAGAGATGACAATGAAAAGAAAACAAGAGAGCCTAGTAACGAAGCGGCGTTTATTAGAAACCGCGTTTCAAAATTTTTATGGAGTGGGATTTGAAAATACTTCTTTAGACAAAATATCAAAAGATGCCAATGTTAGTCGGGGTGCGGCTTACTGGCATTTCAAGAATAAGTCAGAGATCTTTAGTGAAGTGATCAAAATGACCATCGAAAAAATCAAAGAAGAGAAACGGGCGATCATGCGAGACGAAGACTTGAGCTTTGAGGAAAAAGTCGTAAAAATACTGATCGTACCGTCACAAAATCAAGCGGAATTCAAATTTATGCAGCAATCACTGAAAACCATGGAGGTCTATCCAGAATTTGCGGAGCTGCTGGATATTTTCCGTGAGACGCGCGGGCGTTTGTACGAGTTCTTTTTAACGGGATTGAGAAAAGAAGGGTTAAATGAGAATGAGGCAGCGGCTGTTTCCAGTATGCTTTACAATTATTTTGAAGGAATGTATGGTTCTGGAACGCCAGACGAGGTCACAAAAAATTACACACCAGAGGCCATCACTTGCAGTATTTCGATTATTTTTAGGAACATTTAAAAAAAAGGAGAACTTGTTCACAGCAGTCTTTCGTGAACAAGTTCTTTTTTTCACTAAATTGACAGCGCTTTCATTAATCCTTATATTGGAATTGTAAGATACATACATGTTTGTATGTAAAAATGAAAGGAGCTTGGGAAAATGGCAATTGAGGAAATGGTACAACAGGCACGTATCGCAATGGACAAAATCAGTGGGTACGATCAGGCACAAGTGGATGAGATGCTTTACGTAATTTCGAAAGCAGTATTTGAGCAAGCAGAGCCGTTAGCAAAGTTAGCGATCGAAGAGACCAGATTAGGGCGTTTGGATCATAAAATCGGTAAGAACCAAGGCATGGCGACGAACATCTTTGCGAGCTTAAAGGACAAACCTTCTGTCGGCGTGATTCGGGAGATTCCAGAGGAAGGCTTAATTGAGATTGCACATCCTCGCGGCGTCATCGGATCAGTCACGCCAACGACAAACCCGACGATCACACCTTTGGGAAATGGTTTGATGGCATTAAAAGGAAGAAATGCCATGATCGTATCCCCGCATCCTCGTTCAAAGAAAACAACAAAGGAAACCATTGAATTGATGCGCGAAGCACTTGTCAGCATTGGTGCGCCAAGAGACCTGCTGCAAGTGATTGAAGAGCCAAGTATCGAATTGTCACAAGAACTTATGCGGTCTGTCGACTTGATCGTAGCAACAGGCGGACCTGGATTGGTGAAATCGGCTTATTCTAGCGGTCACCCAGCCTATGGGGTAGGACCAGGAAATGTACAAGCAATTTTGGACCGGGATTACGATGTTGAGATTGCCGCAGAGCTTTCAGTGATCGGGCGTTCTTTTGATAACGGCATCGTATGCGCGTGTCAGCAAAGCTTGTTCTATCCAGAGGAAAAAGAAGTGGAATTGTTTGAACAATTGAAGGATAAAAAGGCAGCGCTGTTCACAGAAGAAGAAGACTTAACAAAATTACGGGACGTACTTTTTATAGAAGGAAAAGCAAATCCGGAAATGATTGGACAGGACCCTCAACGAATCGCAGAAGCGGCGGGGCTCAGCATTCCGGCAGATAGCGAGATCATCGCTGTGAAGGTCGATGCGGTCGGCAAGAAGGAGCTGTTCTGTAAAGAAAAAATGGCGCCGGTTCTCGCATTGAAAAGCTACTATACCTTTGAACAGGCCGTCGCTTTTGCTCGGGAAAACCTATTGTGGGAAGGTTCAGGACACTCGGCAGGATTGTTCAGCAACAGCAAAGAGCACCGAATTTATGCAGGAGAAGTATTGCCAGTCAGTCGTGTCGTGGTGAATCAGCCACCGATTGATGCGGGCGGATCTCCAGCTAATGGATTGAATCCGACTGTTTCGCTAGGCTGCGGCTCTTGGGGAAACAATATTATCTCAGAGAATCTGAATTATACTCATTTGATCAATATTTCCCGGGTTGCGATGCCGATTGCGCCGAAGCATGACGGCGAACCGTGGAATTAGGTGACGACGATGCAGAAATTTGATGCGTTGCTTGCAAATTTTTCTAGTAAGGAGAAGATTCGCATCGGTGTGGTTTGTGCCAATGACGAGGTGACGATTCAATCTGTCTTTCATGAAAAGGTGCGGGACTACTTGGAGCCGGTCTTGATTGGAGACGAGGCAAAAATACTCGAAATCGTCACCCAAAATGCGTTTTCTGCACGGATCGTTGCAGCGGAAACGGAGGAAGAATGTGCCGCGATAGGGGTAGAAATGGTACGAGCGGGCGAGATCGACTTTTTGATGAAGGGTCATCTTCAAACGCGGACCTTTTTAAGAGCGGTAGTGGATCGTGAAAAGGGCATTGCTGCCAGCGGCTTATTGAGCCATGTAGCATTGAATGAAATTCCTACCTACCATAAATTATTACTGACAACAGACGGCGGGATGGTCACCGCACCAAGTAAAGAAGAGAAAAAGACACTGATCGCCCACGGAATCGAAGTCATGAATAAGATCGGCGTTGCCAAACCCAAAGTAGGCCTTTTAGCTGCGGCGGAAACAGTGAATCCGAAAATTTCGTCGTCGGTAGAGGCCGAAGAAATCATGCGGGAAATACAGTCCGAAGCACCAGAAAGTTGCTGGATCGACGGACCGATTTCGTTGGACTTGGCTTTGAGCAAAGAGGTGGCGGGGATTAAGCATTATGAAAGTTCTGTTGCAGGCGATGCGGATATCGTCGTAGGCCCGGATATCACCACGATGAATGTTTTAGGCAAAAGTCTCACTGTTTTGGCGGGTGCCCAAATGGCTGGCCTGATCATGGGCGCTAGCGTGCCAATCGTTATGGTGTCACGCGGGTCAACGGAAGAGGAGAAGGTCTACTCAATTTTAGTCGCTATGTATTGCAGCAAGAGGGGATGACAAATGAAAATTTTAGCAATCAATCCTGGATCGACCTCTACGAAAGTTTCCTATTATGTGGATGGAGAAATCATCAAGGAACAGGGCATTTCTCATTCAACAGAAGAACTAAGAAAATTTCAAAAGGTCGTCGATCAAATGGAATTTCGTCGAGATATATTATTAGCCTTTATGAAGGAGGAGGGCATTGATCCTAAAGAATTAGACGCTGTAGCTGGACGCGGAGGGAGTTTGCCACCGGTTTCTTCTGGGGCATATGAAGTCAATGCAGAGATGATCGACTATTTAAGAAGGGTCACGAAGATCGAGCATCCTTCGAATTTAGGAGCGATTCTAGCAAACGAAATCAAAGAACAGGGAAATAAAAAAACGCTCGCCTTGATCTATGATCCGGTGTCAGTAGATGAATTTGAGGATGTGGCTCGTATTTCTGGATTGAAGGGGATCGAACGCAAGAGTATCGGTCACGCTTTGAATATGCGGGCGGTGGCGATGAAGGTTGCACGGGAAGAAGGACTGGATTATCAAACAGCGACGGTGATCGTCGCTCACTTAGGTGGAGGAAATACCATCAGTATTCATCATAAAGGCAAGATGATCGACTTGATCTCTGATGATGAGGGGCCGTTTTCAACAGAACGTACGGGCGGATTGCCATTGAAGTACGTGATGCCCATGTGCTACGAGCATTCATTGGAAGAAATGATGCGGATCTACAAGCGGGAAGGCGGCTTGAAGTCCTACGCAGGGACGAGCAACGCCAAAAAAATCGAAGAACGCGTGGCGGCAGGCGATGAAGAGCTGAAGACGGTCTATGAAGGGTACATTTATCAAATTGCCAAAGGAATCGGGAGCCTGGCAACTGTGACAAACGGACAAGTGGATCGCATCGCTTTGACCGGCGGCGTCGCTTACTCAAAAATGGTCGTTTCTGAACTGAAAAAACGGGTAGGCTTCATTGCTCCGATCATCACTGCTCCTGGGGAACATGAAATGATTGCTCTGTCAAAAGGAGCCGAACGGGTCGTCTTAGGACAGGAAGAATTGAAGCAATTTACCAGCTCGGACGCTTAAGACGATCAGTCTTAATAAAAGGACAAAAGAAGCGTACACATTTCGTAAAAAAACAAATGAACAGGGAAAGGGGCAACACACATGAAAATCAAAGCAGCATTAGTAAAGGAAAAGGGCGCACCCTATGAAATTACCGAACTAGAATTGGCCGAGGTCGGATCGAAGGACGTTTTAGTAAAAATCGTCGCGTCTGGACTGTGTCGTTCAGATTACGGAGAAAGAAATGGAAACAGCATCAACTTTCCAAATGTTTTGGGGCACGAAGGTGCAGGGATCGTTGAGCAGGTGGGAAATGCGGTAACTTCCGTGGCACCGGGCGACCACGTGATTCTGTCCTACGCGTATTGCGGGGAATGCAAGCACTGTGTAGAAGGACACCCATCCTCTTGTGAAAAATGGTTTGCGGTGAACAATATCGGGAAAAATCCTCGGGGAGAATTTGTGCTGCACACAGAAGATGGTACAGAGGTCAACAACTTCTTTAATCAATCCTCCTTCTCTACCTATAGCTTGACTGAGGAATCCAATATCGTGAAGGTAGATAAAGACGTGGATCTGCGCTTATTGGGACCATTGGGCTGCGGATTAGGAACAGGAAGCGGTGCGGTCCTGAGTGTCCTGCAACCAAAGGTCGGTGAAGGAATCGCGGTGTTTGGAACGGGAGCGGTTGGTTTCTCAGCGGTCATGGCAGCGAAAATCGCAGGCTGCTACCCGATCGTGGCAATCGACATCAATGACGGTCGTTTGGAAAAAGCGAAGGAATTAGGCGCCAGTCATATTTTCAACAGCAAAGAAAATGATCCGCAAGAATTCATTATGGAATTAACCGACGGAAAAGGGTTGGATTACGTCATCGACTCCACAGGCGTTGGACCTGTGATGACCAAAGCGCTTCACTCCCTCAGCAATTCTGGAACCTTCGTCCCACTAGCGGTTACGCAGAAAAACTTTGAAGTGAATACGTTCTTTGATCTTGTTTTCGGGAATAAAAAGGTTCGCGGGGTATTGATCGGAGATACGATCGCTAAATACCATTTGCCGAATCTGATCGAATTTTACAAACGCGGGGAATTTCCATTTGACCAATTTATTAAATACTATGATTTTGAGAATATCAATCAGGCAGAGGCGGATTCTCTTAGCGGCGAAGTTATCAAAGCAGTGGTGGTGATGGACAAAGAATACCAGCCGCCTAAATGATAGGAGGAGGAGACTATGAAAAAAGGAGACATTATCTGGGTTCTTTTGTTGGCTGGATTACTGGCGTTGTTCGTGATCCCTGTGACGAGAGATCCAATCTTAGCGTCAAGTAGTGCTCATCCTTATATCGGCGGCTTTATCAAGTTCGCGATACTGGCGACGATGGGGGATATCCTAGGCAAGCGGATCGCTTCGGGAAACTATCAATTGTCGCTGCAGGTTTTATTCCGGGCGATCGTTTGGGGAATCATCGGCTGTATGGTAACCCTCGTTTTTCCAGTCTTTATGGGTGGTGCCGGCGCGGCACAGGCAGGAAAACTGCTTCCTTTTGCCGGAGTGACTTTCGTCCAGGCCCTTTGCGGCAGCAGTATTATGAATCTGACCTTTGCCCCTGCGATGAATACCTTCCACCGTGTCATGGACATTTGGATCGAATCAGCAGCGGCTAACGAGCCAGTGACGTTAAAAAAAATCATTGGGAAAATTGATTGGGTGTCCTTTGTGACCTTCAATTGGTTAAAAGTTGGGATCTTCTTCTGGATTCCTGTACACACGATCGTGTTTTTATTACCAGAAAATCTTCGGGTGATCGTCGCTGCTTTTTGTTCGATTGCCTTGGGGATCATTCTCTCCTTTGCCTCGAAAAAGGGGAGCAGTGACCCGAAAGTAGAAGAAAAATTGGCATAAAAATGGGACAATGAAACTCGCAACTCCATAAATAAAAGAAAACCGACTGTTTGATTGCTTTCTACAGTGAAAGAAATCAAGCGTTCGGCTTTCTTTTTGTTTAGGGATTGATATGCAGCTCCATTTCTGGAGCATGGACGATCGTGTCTTTGACTGGACACGTTTTTTCGATAAAAGCCACCAGTGCTTCGATCTCTTCCTCGGTATTGTCCGCATCAATGTAATAGTTGGTAATGATTTTAGAAAAACCGATCTTTACATCCGGTTTGCCCTTTAAACGGTCCGAATCGATCTCACCTAAAATCTCGACCCGCATTGAATGCAGGTTGATCTGTTTTGCTTGATAAAAGAACCGAACGACCATCATTTTGCAGGCGCCCAACGAACAAAGCAGCGCCTCTAATGGATTCATCGCTTCGTTTGTTCCTCCGACACCGGTTGGTTCATCGATCATAAATTCAAATCCGCGAGAAGAGCACTTCAGCCGCATGCCGCCGAGTGATTCAACTTCAGCTTTTAATGTTTGCTTTGTCATGAAACATTCCTCCATTCTTTTACTCAATCATACGGTTTTTATTAAAAAAAATAAATAACTTGTGCAATTTTTCTCAACATTACATTTTTTTACAACTTTTCATTGAAAATATTTTGGAAATCCTGTATGATACCTGTACATTATGGCTTTTGCCAAGAAGGAAGGAACCTTATGAAATCGGATTTATTTATGGAAATTGAAGAAACACCTGCGTCTGAAAACGAAAAGCATGTGAAGCCTCATTCAGACTTGATGGCTCAGTTGGAGTATTCAATCAGTAAAAAAATGGATTTGTTTAATTCGAGTTTGCCTCGTTATGCAGTACGTTCCATGCTTGCATGTCTCTTTTTAGCTTTAGGAACGGCTATTGCTTTTTATATCGCTATTCGAATGCAGGAAGCGATTCCTGGTTTGGAAAAAATGGCGTATGCCTTTATGTTTAGCTGGTCATTGGTCATGATCCTATTTATGAATGCGGAATTAGGGACGTCGAATATGCTGTACACCACGATCGGTGTGTACAAGAAAAAGATGTCCGTCTCTTTTGCGGTGAAATTATTATTTACGTGTATTTTGTTCAATTTGATTGGCGGCGTTCTATGCGGCTATCTATTGTCATTGACCGCTCCTTTTGGACACTTAGAACCAGACAACTATATGTTTACCGGGATCGCGTCTAAGTTGACAAAATCCACTGGTCAAATCTTAGTAGAAGGGATGTTTGCGAATATCGTCGTAAACACTGCCGTTTTAGTCAGTCTGCGAATGAAAGACGATGCAGCGAAGGTCATGGCGATCATCTTCATCATCTTCATCTTTGCCTTTTTAGGTTTTGAGCACGTCATCGCGAATTTCCCAGCATTTTCTTTAGCTTACTTTGCTTCTCATGGAACGATTGCTGAGATGACGGCTGGAAATGTCGCCCACAATCTATTCTTCACGCTGATTGGAAACTTTATCGGCGGCGGATTGGTCATGGGACTTGGTTATGCATGGTTGAATAACACAGAATCAAAATATGTCGATTAGGAAGTATCGGGGATTTTTCCCTGATGCTTTTTTTGTTGCGAAGGAATGAGATGTATCCTATAGTGAAAGAAACGAGCGGGAAAAGGAGGCTTTTTATGACGTTGTATTCAAGTATTTTCACACGAAAATCGACACGTAAGTTCACGGACCAGCCGCTATCAGGAGAGGCATTGGCTGATATCAAAAGCTTTATTCAAACAATCCCTCCCTTAGTGCCAGATGCGGAGATTACCTATAAGATCGTGGGTCCAGAAGAAGTCAAGGGTATGGGGATTCCCAAGGCGCCTCATTATTTTTTGATTTATGGCAAGGAGCAATTTTTAAGAAACACCTGTGCAGGATTTTTGTTTCAGCATGTGGATCTGTATTTGTTTTCCAAAGGGTATGCTTCGCGTTGGCTAGGGATGCTGAAGCCGAAAGAAGCCGAGCCGAATTTCATCATTGGGATGGCCTTTGGGTATCCAGAAAAGGAAGAGAAGCGAACATTAACGGATTTTGACCGCAAGCCGCTGAAGGAAATCTCTGAAGGAACGGATTCTCGCTTAGATGCGGTTCGATTAGCGCCCTCAGGATTAAATGGTCAGCCGTGGTATATTATTGCAAAACCAGGTGTGCTATTTGTATACAGGCAGAAGAAAATCAACGGATTGCCGGGGATCATGTATAAAATGACAGATTTGGATGTAGGGATCGCTCTATGTCATTTAGCTGTAGCGACAGAAGAGAGCGGAAAGAATTTCAACTTTGGAATCACAAAAGGTGCACCGGGCGCTCCAGATGGTTTCCTGTATTTGGGAACAGTCACGTGACACCTCTTCAAAACGATTTGAAGAGGTGGGATGCACTTATCGAATAAGTGAAAGTAAATCTAGCTGCAAAACCTCTTTGACGACAAAAGAGGTTTTTTTGCGGTAAGCGGCAGCGCCACTCTCAAATAGTGCGAAGAGTGTGTTGCCTTCTACATAAATCTGTTCGAGATAAGGGGGCGTCTCGATGATTTTTATGGCTTGGGAAATATCTGAGAAATCAGTGGTTTTATGAATATCAAAAATAAAAATTTGCCCAGGCTGCTTGCCCCAAGATTTTGAAAGAAGCATGAACTGTTTATAAAAGGTCACGCCTTGAATTTTTTTCGGAATCGCCATCGAGCCAAAGGGTGAAGCAAGGGGTGCAAGGTTCGGTGAGTGATTGGAAACATTTGGTTTCTGCGTCAAATTCCCCTCGTCATCAAAGGGGTAGCACACGACAGTTCCACGTTCCTTCAAGGCAAACAAGGCGACCACTAAATACCCATTGTCATAGGTCAAAGCAGAGGCGCGAGGCAGTTCTTTCAAAGGGACTTTTTGTTCATAAGCAATCGGGCCCTGTTTTTCTGAATAGTGTAGGATCGCTTCGAGAGTGATTGCTGCAACCGCCGCGTTTTTTCCAAGTGTATTACTGACCCACAGTTTCCGATGGGTCGGATCATAGGCCAGACCGCCTGCGTGGGGCAGATCCGGCAAGAGGATCGTCTTGAGCTTGGCGCCATTTCGGCGATCCACGACGTAAATGACAGAATGATGTTCGTGGGTGTGACAATAGGCAGAAATCAGCAGATAGTCTTCCGTCAGCGTCAGTCCTTGCGGTGTCATGTCTAAACACGTTGCTTTTTCGCCTTCCCGCGTGATTGAGCGGGCCTTTTTCAAGCCGGGAACAGGGTATGTTTGCTCCTCCGCAGATTGAAAAAACTCTGGGAAAACGCGCCAGACATTTCCGCGGTTAAAGTAACTGCCTGATAAAAAATGGCGCAGCCAAGTGAGTGTTCCAATGTGCATGTTTTTCATCGAACTCGCCTCCAATACATTTATTTTAGCAATATATCGAAAATGGGAACAGTTTTAGGCTCTCATAGAAAAATAGTTGTCAAAAACGGTTGACAAGTTGAAGGATAACGCGTAATATTCAACGAAATAAGCGTCTTACAAAAGAGAAGTAACATAACGAATCCTTTTTCAGAGAGCTGATGGTGCTGCGAATCAGTAAGGAGAATTATGCGAATGGACTTTTGGACGAAGTTTTGAACGTATAGTAGGAACTTCCGGGAACTCCCGATATAGAGTAAGGTCGTTGTTAGACGACTGATTGAGAAATGCCTTGTTTGGCATATCCTTGAGGTGGCACCGTGGATTATCCGCCCTCAGACCAAGTTTATTTGGTCTGAGGGCTTTTTTGTTTTAAAAAAAAGACCACCCTTGAAAAGAGTTTTCCCTCAGATTAATGATAGGCGCATGAATTTGTCCTTCAGAGAAGCATCAATTTAATAAAACAAAAGCATAAACAAGAGAAGTAGCTAGGATAGAAAAAATCACAGAAAGTTTCGGTTGATGAGAAGAAACATTTTTTCCTTAGTGAATGGACTTGTTGGCACGTTCTTGAACTACAGTAGGGAACGACGGGTGCTCCCGTTACAGAGTACGATCGTTGTTAGACGATTAGAGTTGCTGTTTACGAACAGTAAAAAGAGGTGGTACCGTGCTATTTGCGCCCTCAAACCAAAGTTTATTTTTGGTTTGAGGGCTTTTTTTGCGAGTTTATCTTCACGCTTTAGCGTGATTAGAAAAATCGTATGCGTGACGAGAATCAAAGTTACTTTTTCGTTTTTTTGAAAAAGGAACACCCTCAAAACGAGGTAGCTGCGAGTTTATCTTCACGCTTAGTTGTAAATAAAAAACATTTTTCAGTAAAAATCAATCAATAAATAAAGGAGCCTTAAGATGAAAAAAATTAAACAGTTATCTAATAAGAAGCTTGATCCAATCACCATTTTTTATCGCTTGAAGAATCGTGGAACCTGCATCTTTGAACGAAGATCTGAGGTTCAGGATTACGCGATCATCGCATTTGATCCAGTCAAGCTGCTGACTTTTCAAGCGGGAGAATTTCGTATCAACGATGACAAAATTTCGTGTACCGATCCGTTAAAGGAATTGGAAAAACAGGTTCTGATTGATGAGGAGTGTCAGGAGGAACTTCCTTTCCAAGGCGGGGCAATAGGGTATGTTGGTTACGATGTTGCTGCGTGCTACGAAGACATCGGGGAGATACCGAAAGATGAGCTGAATGTACCAGACCTACAATTTTATCTGTATGAATCCTACGTAATTTATGACAAGCAGAAGCAAATCACTACTTTGGTGGTCGGAAACTGCTACAGCGAAGATTCAGAAGCTCGATTAGAAGAGCGAATGGGAAATCTCGAAGAAACGCTTCAACAGGAAATCGAATTGCCAGAGGGGAATCTTCCTCCGTTGACATTCACCAGTAACTTTTCTCAAGGCGAGTTTGAGGCGATCGTCAGGCAAGCGAAGAAACGAATCGTGGAGGGGGACCTCTTCCAAGTCGTTCCTTCCCAACGATTGTCGGCGGCATTCACGAGTGCGCCTTTTGACTATTATCGTCAGTTGAGAAAAAGCAGCCCGTCAGCCTATCTTTACTATTTGGATTTTCCAGATGTTCAGGTTATCGGCAGCTCGCCGGAGAGCCTAGTCACAGTCAAAGGCGATACCGTAACGACGAACCCGATCGCGGGAACGCGAAAACGGGGGGCGGATAAACAGGAGGACGAAGCATTAGCAATCGAGCTGCAAAACGATCCGAAAGAAATCGCGGAGCATCGAATGCTGGTGGATCTTGGCAGAAATGATTTGGGAAAAGTTGCGGTTCGCGGTTCTGTGACGGTGCCGACCTATTTGACCATCGAGCGATACCGCTTCGTTATGCATCTTGTCTCCGTAGTGACAGGAAGGCTACAGCCAGGACGCACCGCGATGGACGCGCTGAAGGCGACTCTGCCAGCCGGAACCGTCAGCGGCGCACCAAAAATTCGAGCAATGACTCGGATTTATCAATTTGAAACGGTCAAACGTTCGATCTATGCAGGAGCGGTCGGATTTTTAGGTGTAGAGGATCAAGCGGATTTCGCCATTGCGATTCGCACGATGGTCATCAAAGACAACAACGCGCATGTGCAAGCCGGGGCAGGAATCGTTTATGATTCTGATCCTACGAGTGAATATTTTGAAACATTGCAAAAAGCCAAAGCATTGATGGAGGTAAGAAAATGATTTTACTTGTCGATAATTACGATTCCTTTACGTATAATCTGGTCCAGCTTTTGCCAGAGGATTTAACTATTTTACGAAACGACGATCCAGAATTATTACGTACCGCAGAGAAGGCTTCCGCGATCGTCCTGTCGCCAGGACCGGGAAAGCCTGAAGAAGCTGGGAAAATTGAACTGCTGATTCGCCGTTTTTATCGCAGAAAACCGATCTTAGGCATTTGTCTCGGACATCAAGCCATCGGTGAAGTGTTCGGTGGAAAAATCATCGGTGCACCCACGATCATGCACGGGAAACAATCACGGGTCTCAGGGGAGCGGCAAGTCATGCGCTACCATTCGCTAATGATCGATCCAGAAGCTGTACCGCAGGATTTAGAAGTAACAGAGAAAGTGGACGGCTGCATCATGGCGATCCGTCACAAAAGGTATCCCGTTTTCGGATTGCAATTCCATCCAGAATCGATCGGAACAGAAGACGGTGCCAGTTACCTTACGCAATTTTTACAGAAAGCAGGGATTTAAATGCAAGAATTATTTGAAAAAGTATATCGCGGCAATGATTTATCCATTCGTGAGATGCAGCAGGTGGGCAAAGCCATTTTTGACCGGCAATTGACCGATAGTCAGATCAGCGGATTGTTGGTAGGGCTGAAAGTAAAAGGCGTTGCGGCGGCTGAATTGACAGGCTTAGCACAAGTCATGCAAGGGAAAGGGACACCCATGATGGCGGCTCCCTCCGGCGTGATGGATAACTGTGGGACCGGCGGCGATCATTCCCACAGCTTCAATATTAGTACGACGGCGGCTTTTGTTTTGGCGGGTGGAGGAATTCCGATGGCGAAGCATGGCAACCGCAGTATTTCCAGTAAATCTGGCAGCGCGGATGTCTTGGAGGCGTTAGGGATTTCGTTAACAGTCAGCCCCGGGAAAATTGATTATTTATTGAAGGAAACAGGTATTGCTTTCTTATTTGCACCGAATTTACACCCAGCGATGGGGGCGGTTATGCACATTCGAAAAGAATTGGCGACGCCCACGATTTTTAATTTATTAGGACCGATCATTAATCCGTACCCGTTGGAACATCAATTGATGGGGACCTATGCAGGAGAAGCCCTTATGGAAACGGCTAAGACTTTGGGACAACTCGGGCGAAAACGCGCCATCGTTGTTCATGGACATGGTGGAATGGATGAAGCGAATCTGGCAGGAGCGACGCATTGCGCGCTGTATCAAAACGGTGCGGTGGAAGAATTTTCTTTTGACCCTGAGGAAGCTGGTTTTCAGCGGGTTCCTCTGGAGGGAATCGTCGGCGGCTCAGTTGAGAGAAACAAAGATATTTTATTATCTGTTTTGCGAGGCGTTCCTTCTGCATATTATGAGACAGTGTTACTGAATGCCGGCTTAGGCTTTTTAGCTAGCGGACGGGTAAAAACATTGGTAGAAGGAATCAAAGAGGCGGAGCAATCCATCCTCTCAGGAGCAGCCTATGATTGTCTCCAGCAATTGATCATGAAACAACAGGAGGTGGCGTAATGGATTTTTTAACCACGATTTTGAAGGAAAAAAAACAGGAGGTCGAGGACCTAGCTTCTGTAGAACCAATGCCTGTTAAGACGCGGCCTTCCTTTTATCAAACCGTCAAAGACCAGCCGGAAACCATGCATGTGATCGGCGAGATCAAACGTGCCTCGCCATCAAAGGGAGATATTAATGAAGAGGTCGATATTTTGAAGCAGGCCAAAGCGTACGAAGCGGCGGGGGTCAGCGCCATTTCAGTATTGACCGATCCTGTCTTTTTCAAGGGACACATCGAAGATCTGGCGGCAGTCGCTCAGACAGTTAATGTGCCGATCCTTTGCAAGGATTTTATCATTGATGTGCGCCAGCTTGAGCGGGCTAAACAGGCTGGGGCGAGCATCGTACTGCTGATCGTCGCCGCCTTGTCCGCCACAAAATTAGCCGCCCTTTATCAAGAAGCAACGGCTCGCGGCTTGGAAGTGCTAGTCGAGGTACACGACGAAGACGAATTGAAGCAGGCGCAGGCAATTGGGGCGAAAATTATCGGTATCAATAACCGTAATTTGAAAACCTTCCACGTGTCAGTGCAAACCAGTCTTGATTTGGTTCAGCCGGAAGGTGAAACGGTTTATATCAGTGAATCTGGTTTTAAAGACAGAGAAGATGTCGAAAAAGTCAGCCAAAGCTTTCATGGAATACTCGTAGGAGAAACACTGATGCGGGCAAGTGATCCAGCAGAAAAAATCGCTGCATTGAGGGTGAAACGAACATGACTCAAATCAAAATCTGCGGGTTAAAAACTCCGGCTGCGATCGAGGCGGCGGTAACTGCCGGGGCAACGTATATAGGGTTTGTCCTTGCAGAAAGTCCTCGTCAAGTAACTCCGCAACAGGTTCGAAAATTAACACAAAATCTGCCAGAGGAAATTCAAAAGGTCGGTGTATTTGTTTCACCGACAAACGAAGCAGTGGAGGACATCATCGCGGAAGCGGGATTAGACATGGTCCAGATCCACGGGCCAACGAATATAACAAAGCTTTCTCGACCAATCATTCGAGCCTTTGGCAGTAACGAAGCTGAAACGATGACTTACGGGCAATATCCGTTTTATTTATTGGATGCCCCGCCCGCCAAGCTGATGGGAGGGAATGGCTGCACATTTGATTGGCAATTAATTGATCAGCGAAATCTTCCGAAAGAAAAACTTTGGCTAGCGGGAGGATTAACTGCTGAAAATGTGGGTGAAGCCATTCAGTATTTTCATCCGCGTGTCGTGGATGTCTCCAGCGGCGTAGAGACGGCAGGAGAAAAGGACTTGGCTAAAATCCAGCAATTTTGTGACGCTGTAAAAAGAACAATACGAAACTAAAAATAAACCACAAAAAAATAAAAACAGGAGTGATTAGATGTATCAAGAACCCAATGAAGCAGGTTTTTACGGAGAATACGGCGGGAAGTTTGTTCCAGAAACCTTGATGTACGCGGTGAAGGAATTGGAGGAAACCTACGAGTCTTCAAAAAAAGATCCCGCTTTTCAAGAAGAACTGGATTATTATTTGAAGCAATACGTAGGCCGTGAGAATCCTCTTTACTTTGCGGAGCGCTTGACTCGTGAGCTGGGGGGCGCAAAGATTTATTTAAAACGGGAAGACTTGAATCATACAGGAGCCCACAAAATCAATAACGCTCTTGGACAGGTGCTGCTGGCAAAACGAATGGGCAAACGCAAAGTCGTAGCTGAAACAGGCGCGGGCCAGCATGGCGTAGCAACAGCAACCGCAGCGGCACTTTTCGGTATGGAGTGCACGATCTTCATGGGGGAAGTCGATGTGAAGCGTCAAGCCTTGAATGTTTTTCGGATGGAGCTGTTAGGTGCCAAGGTAGAAAGCGTCACTTCTGGCAGCAAGACCTTGAAGGATGCGGTGAATGAGGCGCTGCGTTATTGGGTGGCGACGGTAGAGGACACGCATTATGTGATGGGCTCTGTTTTAGGTCCGCATCCGTTTCCCGAGATCGTACGTGACTATCAAAGTGTGATCGGAATCGAGACTCGCAGACAAATCATGGAGGCAGAGGACCGCTTGCCCGATTTAGTGATCGCCTGTGTCGGCGGCGGCAGCAATGCGATGGGGATGTTTTATCCATTTATTGAAGACGAAGATGTTCGTTTGATGGGGGTGGAGGCTTCAGGGCACGGCTTGGACACGGAAGAGCATGCGGCTTCCATCAATAAAGGCAGTGTCGGCATTTTACATGGGGCTAAGATGCATCTACTGCAGGACGACGACGGACAAGTGCTGGAGGCTTTCTCGATTTCGGCTGGGTTGGATTATCCCGGTATTGGGCCAGAGCATTCCTACTTGCATACTATCGGTCGGGCGGAATATGCGGCGATCGACGATGAGGAAGCGGTGGAAGCCTTCCATTATTTATCACGTTTAGAGGGCATCATTCCGGCGTTGGAAAGTTCTCATGCGTTGGCTCAAGTTATGAAGGTCGCACCAACGATGAGTAAGGAACAGATTCTTGTGATGAATCTTTCTGGTCGTGGAGACAAAGATGTCCAGCAAATCAAAGAACGAATGGAGGCAGCAGAATGAAACCTTTAACTAAGACGTTAAAAAGCCGAGGAGAAACGGAAAAACTATTTGTGCCCTACATCATGGCTGGCGCACAGGGATTGGATAAATTGGAAGAAGAAATCGAGATGCTGGCGGAACAAGGTGCAGCGGCGATCGAATTGGGCGTGCCCTTTTCCGATCCAGTTGCGGATGGACCGACGATTCAAGCTGCTGGGCTACGAGCTTTTGCTCAGCAAGTAACCTTAAAGAAGCTGATCGCGAAGCTGCAAAACATGCGTTCAAGTGTCCCGCTGATCTTGATGGGCTACAGCAATTCTTTTTTCCATTATGGTATCAAGGAGCTGGTAGAAGAGTTGAAGGAGACGGATGTCCAAGGCTTTATCATTCCTGATCTTCCTTATGAACACCGGGATCTAGTGGCTCCTGATCTAGGAGATATGGCTCTGCTGACGCTGGTATCCTTGACGAGTCCAAAGGAGCGGATCGAGGAATTGACAAAGGATGCGGAAGGCTTTATCTACGCGGTCACAGTCAACGGCATCACCGGAACGGATCAACACTTCCGCCAAGATCTGATGGACCATTTGGCTACTGTCAAAGCTGTTAGTACGATTCCTGTGTTGGCTGGCTTCGGAATCTCGACCAAGGAACAGGTACAAAATTTCCAAGAAGTCTGTGATGGGGTGGTGATCGGTTCAAAAATCGTTCGTTCATTAGAAGAACAGGGAACTGAAAAAACAGGAGAACTGGTGGCGAAAATCTTTGAATAGGGTTTCGTTTGGTGTTTATTTTTATTAGCGTTATACTTGAGATACCATGAAAAGGGAGAGTGTTTCAAGTATGACAAAGAGAGTAAAAGGTTCATGTACCAGTATTTTAGTCGGAAAGAAAGCATCGATCGATGGCTCAACTATGATTTCAAGGAACGATGATGGGCATGAAGCATTAGACCCACAACGTTTTGTGGTCGTTCAACCAGAAGACCAACCAAGATCTTATCAATCTGTGATCAGCGGAGTAACGATTGAATTGCCTGACAATCCAATGCGTTACACATCTATGCCAAACTCGATCTTAACGAACGGCATTTGGCCCGCAGCAGGGATCAATAGCGAGAATATCGCCATGTCTGCGACAGAAACAATCACGACAAATCCACGAATCCAAGGACTTGATCCTTATGTTGAAGGCGGCATCGGTGAAGAAGATATCGTGACATTGGTCTTGCCATACATCCACAGCGCCAAAGAAGGCGTGGAACGGATGGGCTTTTTATTGGAGGAATACGGCACTTATGAACCAAACGGTATCGCTTTTTCTGATAAAGAAGAAGTATGGTGGTTGGAAACGATCGGTGGTCATCATTGGGCAGCCGTACGTATCCCAGATGATGCTTACGTCGTTGCACCAAACAGAATGAACATTGATCACTTTGATTTTGATTCCGCAGATACTTTATGTTCAAAGGATTTAAAGGCATTGATCGATGACAATCAGTTGAATCCAGATTTTGATGGCTACAACTTGCGTCATATTTTTGGCAGCTCTTCTATTAAAGATACGGTTTACAACAATCCTCGGGCATGGTATGGCCAAAAATATTTCACACCAGATGTAGAACAAGAAGTTATGGATCAAGATTTACCATTTATCTGTCGGGCAAACCGTAAGATTTCTATCGAAGATGTAAAATTTGTCTTGAGTTCTCACTTCGAAAACACGGAATTTGACCCTTACGGTGATGGTACAGAAGTTGAAAAAACGAAATTACGTCCAATCGGGATCAACCGTAACCACAACGTCCACATTTTGCAAATTCGCAACAATGTACCAGCTGAAATTGCTGGGGTTCATTGGTTGGCTTATGGGGCAAATACCTTCAATACAGTGGTGCCTTTCTACTCCAATGTCAACGACACACCGTCATGCTACAAAGATGCGACGGGAACTTTTGATATGAACAATATGTATTGGTTGAGCTGTGCGACTGCGTTGCTTGGGGATACAGATTACGACTTTTATGTAGATTTCCGCAACACCTTTGAATTAGAAGCAATGTCCGCTTACCACGTGATCCAAAACGAAACGGATAAAGCAGCAGCAGGTGAAAAAGACGTTCAAGGCTTCCTAGCAGCAGCCAACGAAAAATTGGCGGATGAATCCTTCAAGCGTCAAACAAAATTATTTGGCGATATGGTCATCTCAGGCTCAGAGCATATGAAATTACGGTACAACTTGAATGACTAATTGACTGAATCAAAACAAGGGACTTTCACAAATCTGAAAGTCCCTTTTTTTTGTGTGAAAAATCGTTGATGATCAACTTCACCTAACTGTTTTTTCATCGTTAATACGTTCGTACTTCAGGCGGAGTGTACTCTTGGATAAATTCACTGATTTCATTGAGTGAATTGGAAAAAAGTGTTTTTTCTCTGTCTTGAGTTGAAAGAAAGCCACTTTTGACCATATGATCGTACAGATCTTTTAATGGGTCATAGAAGCCATTTTCGTTAAATAGCACACAGGGGTTGGGATTTTGACCGACTCTTGACCAAGAGATCATCTCAGTTATTTCTTCTAAAGTACCAGGTCCGCCAGGAAGGGCAATACAGGCATCGCCTAAATCCAACATCTTTTGCTTTCTTTCAGACATAGTATCGACCGTGTACATTTTTGTCAGATTGGGGTGTGCCAATTCTCTATTCCTTAAAAAAGTTGGAATGACACCGATCACTTCACCATTTTTTGCAATCACTGAATCAGCGATGATCCCCATCAATCCAGCCTTTCCGCCTCCATATATTAATGTATGTTTTTGTTCAGCGATCCATCCGCCAAGTTTTTCGGCAGCCTGCTGATAGATAGGATCATTCCCGCTGCTGGCGCCACAATAAACAACAATATTCAATTTCTTTCAACCCTTCCTTTTGCATTTAAATTAGTATACCATAGAGTCAGAACTTACGTTCGTAAAAGGGGGGAGCATGATGGAATTGAATGAGTATCAAGCATGGATCAGTGAATTTTATAAAAAACGAAATTGGTACCAGTATGATCCGTTTATTCGAGCAAATTTTTTAGCAGAAGAAGTGGGTGAGGTAAGTCGCGCAATTCGAACGATTGAAATTGGCAGAGACCGTCCAGATGAGGAATCCTCAGATTTTCCAACACAATTAGAGAATTTGACAGAAGAATTGGGGGATGTGCTGGACAACATAGTTATTCTCGCAGACAAATATGGAATTTCATTTCAAGAGATCATGTCTGCCCACAAACAAAAATTGTCACAGCGCTATGATGTTTAAAGAAGGCTTTAGGTTCTTTTAACGATGCGCTTATAGCGAATAAAAGGTTCCGTTAGCCAATGTCAAAGATTCTGGCATCTGATTTTGACCCAGTTGTCACAAAAACAAGCTTTCATTATCTGACAATTTCTTTATTCTGTCAGAAAAAAGCTATACCTATCAAAAATACCCGATATAAGAAAGCATAAATTGATTTTGATTTACTACGGAAGTTCTTTGATTACTATGCAGAGACTCTATGGATAAGTCGTCTCCCGCTGGAAATCAACCTGTACCTGTTATACTGAAAAAATAGAAAACGGATACGCAGTATTTTCCAGATAGATGGAAGGGGAGAAACGAACAATGAAAAAAGCAGTCTTGATTGTCAATCCTAGTTCTGGGAATGAAGAGGCTAAGAAATATAAAGACCGTGCCCAACAGAAATTGCAGCAATTTTATGAGGAAGTCGAAGTTCTTGAAACGGAGCAGGAGGGAGACGCGACGGCGTTTTCCAGAAAAGCCGCAGAAGAAGAGGTCGATAGTGTTTTTGCGATGGGCGGGGATGGCACGGTCAATGAAGCGATCAGCGGATTGGCGGAACAGCCGTATCGTCCAACATTCGGCTTTTTCCCGTTAGGAACGGTGAATGATTTAGGTCGTTCGCTGAATATTCCGATGGACCCTGAAGAGGCGATCGATTCTTTTGACCCTAAGCGAAAAACAGCGCTAGACATTGGAAAGCTCAATGACGACTATTTTATGAATATCGTTTCGGTGGGAAGTATACCTGAAGCCATTAGTGACGTAGACGTGGAAGAAAAGACAAAATTTGGGAAATTGGCTTACTTTGTGAATGGCGTCAAAGAAGTCTTTAACGATGGAAACTATCATTTCGTATTGGAAATTGATGGCGAGAGCACCGAGATCGACAGCAGCGCGGTGGTGATCGTTTTGACACGGACCATTGGCGGCTTTACCCACATCGTTCCTGAAGCAAAAAACAATGACGGAAAATTATACCTGCTGTATTTGAAGGATCAGAGCATTGCCGATCGACTGAAAAGTGTACCGGATATTATCAGAGGTATCGATGAATCGACAGAAAATATCGGGTACACTCCCTTTACTGAAGGCCGTCTGGAAGTAAAAGAATCCGCGGACCTGCACCCAAGTGTGGATGGCGACGAAGGGCCTGAACTGCCCTTGTCATTCAAAGTATTGCCGCAGCATATCGAAGTCTATTGCGGTAGGGAGTAAGTAACCAATTAACGTGCACCAACACCCAGCAATCAACTGCCGGGTGTTTTTTTCGTTCACAGAATTTTAGGCGGAAGTTTGGTTCTTTCTATCCTTTGTAAAGTATACTGAACTAAATGCAATATATAGTTTACAAAATGTTTGCTATAAGCTACAATGAAATCGTAGAAATGAAAAGGGAGGATTGTGTTGAAAAGTGAAAAATAAGCGAATAAAGATCGCGAGATTGGAAAATGACATGAGCCAAGAGGATTTGGCGAATTCCATTGGTGTGACCAGACAGACCATCGGATTGATCGAAGCGGGAAAGTACAATCCGACATTAAAGCTGTGTATCGCCATTTGTAAAACACTCAACAAAACATTAAACGATTTATTTTGGGAGGAATCATAAGATGAGAATGCATAAAAAAGTCCGGGATGAACGGATCACGCAGTTAAATAATCAGCTTCAAAGTGAGGCGTTCATTTTAGTGAGTACGTTGGTAATGCTGTCAATTTTTATTAAGGCATACCTCATGAATCAGCCGGTCTCCGAGTATATGACAGAATTGATCGTCTTAATCGTGTCGGCGTTTTATCTGGCGATCAGAGGTTCTTTTGCAGGTTATAGCACGACAAGTAATCCGAAAACGAGAAAAAAAGTATGGTCAGCAGTGATTATCGGCATAAGTATCGTAATCTCAATGATCAATGGAGTAAAAAATTATTCCATGTACGGCGAAAAGTATACTGGGATTTTTGATGGTCATTTCTTAGCAGTGTTGGGGATTACATTTCTTTCATCCTTGGTATTTACTGCTGTAATGATTGGGGTTATATTCTCCATTGAGGAATACGGACAAAAGCGCTTAGAAAAGAAATTGGACGACGAAGATTAGTTTAACAAAATCGATCCTTGAAACGGGGATCGTTTTTTATTTTTTTCTTTTAATAAGAATTATTCCTGTCCCTCAAATTTCTCATCTGAAATTGGCTATAAAAATAGCTTTTTAGTGAGATTCTTAAAAAGGAAAACGAATACATAGCCTTGTTATGACCAAAAGTCTGTGTAAATTTTCTTTGAAATAGTTATTTTCCTCTTTTCTCAAATTTCATCAATAAAAAGCGCTTAAGCTGAACATTTGGCAATTTATTCCTTAAGGACTATAGTTATTCCAGAGGGTATTTTATTTTTAGTTTTGTTATTCACAACAGTAGGGGAGGAATTAAAATGGATATAGTGACGTTGGCCCGTTTTCAGTTCGCCATGACAACGGTTTTTCACTTTTTTTTCGTGCCGTTCTCAATTGGGATGGTATTAGTTGTTGCCATTATGGAAACATTATTTGTTAAAACGAAAAATGAAAAATACCGTGAATTGGCGAAATTTTGGGGAAACATTTTCCTATTAAGTTTTGCGGTAGGCGTCGTGACCGGGATCATCCAAGAGTTTCAATTTGGAATGAACTGGTCAGATTATTCACGGTTCGTCGGAGATATTTTTGGCGCGCCATTAGCAGTAGAGGCATTATTGGCCTTCTTTTTGGAGTCCACATTCTTGGGACTCTGGATTTTCACGTGGGATCGGGTAAAACCGCTCATGCATGTCACCTTTATTTGGTTAGTTACTCTAGCTTCGATGTTATCTGCTTTCTGGATTTTAGCGGCAAATAGTTTTATGCAGCATCCAGTTGGCTATGCCCTTCGTAACGGTCGAGCAGAGATGATTGATTTTGGTGCTGTGATTGGAAATCCTAAAGTGTGGTATGAATTTGGTCACGTCATCGCGGCTGCGATCACGATGGGCGGAATGATTGCTGCGGGACTTGCGGCTTTCCAATTATTGAAGCGCAAGGACCAAAAAATGCGGGAGTTTTTCATGAAATCGATGCGTATTGGTTTAGTGATTACATTGTTTGGCTCGGTCTTAGTTTTAGGCGCGGGCGACGCGCAAATGAAGGCTTTGATCGAAGGTCAGCCAATGAAGTTTGCGGCGATGGAAGGTACCTATGAGGATACTGGGGATCCAGCCGCATGGACGTTGATCGCTTGGGACAACGAACGGGAGCACAAGCAGGTCTTTGGCGTACAGATCCCGTACATGTTGAGCATTCTTTCTTATAATAAACCCTCTGGTTCTATTAAAGGGATGGATACCATCAACAAAGAATTGGTCAAAAAATACGGGGATCGGAATTATTACCCACCAGTCAATGTCTTGTTCTGGAATTTCCGGATCATGGCAGGCTTTGGAATGCTGATGCTGTTAGTATCCATCATGGGCTTGTTCTTTACCCGCAAGAAAAATCCTATTTTATATGAGAAGCGCTGGATGCTTTGGGTGATGGGACTTTGTACTTTCGCACCTTTCCTAGCAAATACAGCGGGTTGGCTAGTGACGGAATTGGGTCGTTATCCTTGGACTGTCTATGGCTTGTTTACGATCGAAGACAGTGTGTCGCCTAATGTGTCGGTCACCTCGCTATTGATCTCAAACATCATTTACTTCTTATTATTCTCAGGATTAGCGGTTACGATGATCTATTTGGTGAGACGCGAATTGAACAAAGGACCTGGTCTTGATCAAATGAATGAAGATACTGGCTCTGTTGATCCTTTTGATAAGGGGGCGTTCACACATGAGTAGTTTACAATTATTATGGTTCGTGTTAATCGGTATTTTGTTTTCAGGCTTTTTCTTCTTTGAAGGTTTTGACTTTGGTGTCGGGATGTCGGTGCAATCATTGGCACACGACGAAGGAGAGAAGGACCAGATCGTTGAAACGATCGGACCTGTTTGGGACGGCAATGAGGTGTGGCTGTTAACCGCGGGCGGGGCGATGTTCGCTTCTTTCCCTTATTGGTATGCGTCACTCTTCAGCGGCTACTACTTGATTTTGTTTATCATTCTTTTTGGCCTGATCATTCGCGGCGTTTCTTTTGAATTCCGCAGTCATATGCCAAAAGAGCGTAAACAGCTATGGAATTGGACATTGAGTATTGGCAGCTTTATCGTGCCCTTCTTCTTTGGTGTTTTGTTTATCAGTATGATTCAAGGGATGCCGATCGATGGGAATGGCAACATGACCGCGACGTTTACAGACTACATCAATCTTTATTCGATCGTAGGCGGCGTAGCGCTGACATTGTTGTGCTACTTACACGGCTTGAATTACATCGCGCTGCGTACAGAAGGTCCGATTCGTTACCGCGCGAAGAATTATGCGCAAATGCTTTATGGCGTGCTTTATTTTGGATTAGTGGCTTTTGCGGTATTGATGTATATCAAAACCGATTTCTTCCAAAATAATTTTGCCGTGACGTTGGGCTTGCTAGCGTTGATCGTTGTACTTACTGTGATCGCAAATGTTTCTGTCTTTAGAAACAAAGAAATGATCGCCTTTATTACAAGCGGTTTGACATTGATCGTGCTGGTCGCATTGTTGTTCAGCGGATTGTTCCCACGGCTATTGATCAGTTCGATCCCTGGCAATGATCTATTGATCCAAAATGCCTCATCTAGCCCGTATACGTTGAAGATCATGTCCTATATTTCTTTGACGATCTTGCCATTTGTCCTAGCATATACGGCTTGGTCGTACTATATTTTCCGCAAACGGATCAAGAATCCACATGAAATCACTAATACTGCTCTAAGCAGTGGCGAAGGTCGTTCGTATTAATCAAAAGAGTCATTTCAATTTAATCATTTAGGAGTTTACTCATGATAGACAAGAAGTTATTACAACTTCCCGGTATCAAAAAAATTCTGATGTTGCTTGCAGGATCTGCTGTCCTGCAAGCAATCTTTATAATTGGGCAAGCGTATGGTCTATCCATGACGATCACTCATTTATGGAACGGGGAAGGCTTAAACAATCAAATCAATTGGCTGCTGCTGTTCTTTGTTTCTTTCGCATTGCGGCATGTGATGACGTATCTGCGGGAGCACGTTTTAGAAGAATACGCGTACCAGCAGGCCAAAGACTTGCGCAGCGAGCTGCTGCAAAAGATTTTCCGCTTAGGTCCACAGGTGGTGCAAAAACAAGGGACCGGGAGTGTCGTCACAACAGCGTTAGATGGGATCGATCAGGTAGAAGAGTACCTTCATTTGATTCTGCCTAAAATGCTGAATATGATGATTATTCCATGGATCTTACTGGTCGCCATTTTTCTGTTGGATTGGGAATCGGGCGTGGTTCTATTGCTGGTATTTCCTTTGATCATCATTTTTATGATCATTTTAGGTTATGCGGCACAAAGCAAAGCGGACAAGCAATACAAAGTGTTCCAAGTGCTGTCGAATCATTTTATTGATTCTCTGCGAGGGATCGACACGCTGAAATTCTTTGGCATCAGTAAACAATACAGTAAGAGCATCTACACCACCAGCGAGCGGTTCCGTCAGGCTACGATGAATACCCTGAAGATCGCGATTCTTTCAACTTTTGCGTTGGATTTCTTTACGACACTTTCGGTAGCGGTAGTCGCCGTTCTTTTAGGGCTCCGTCTAATCAATGAAGTCATTCTTTTATTCCCTGCATTGACGGTGCTGATTTTAGCGCCAGAATATTTCTTGCCGATCCGTGATTTTTCGAGTGATTACCACGCGACCTTGGACGGGAAGAATGCGATGGATGCTGTGAATGCTATTTTAGATCTGCCGGAGAACAAAGGGGTGACGATCGGTCTGCCGACGTGGTCCCCAGAAAGTCGACTGCAGGTAAAGGTGCGCTATGACTATGAAGAAAAGCTAGGTGCAGAAGCAGACTTTACGGTAAAGGGGTATCAAAAAATCGGGATCATCGGCATGAGCGGATCAGGAAAATCAACACTGATCAATGTCTTGAGCGGGTTTTTACGTCCTAATGAAAGTCAGATTCGCTTTAACGATCATGAGTTACCTGCGTTTGATCAGCCTCAGTGGCAGGAACAATTGATTTACATTCCGCAAAATCCGTACATTTTCCAACGCTCTGTTCGTGAAAATATTGCCTTTTATCATCCAGAAGCAACGGATGACGAGATTTTAAAAGCGGTGGAGGTAACAGGCTTAACGGACTTGGTCAACGAATTGTCGGAGGGATTGGACACGAAATTAGGCGAAGGCGCACGCACACTTAGCGGTGGACAAGCACAGAGAATTGCCTTGGCACGTGCCTTTTTAGATCAAGAACGAAAAATTCTACTGTTTGATGAGCCAACTGCCCACTTAGACATTGAGACAGAAGTTGAGCTGAAGGAACGGATGCTGCCGTTAATGGACGATCATTTGGTTTTCTTCGCGACACATCGACTGCATTGGTTAGCAGAGATGGATTATCTCTTGGTAATGGACCACGGTCAATTGGTGGAGCAAGGAACCTTGGAAGAATTAAAACAAAAAAATGGCGCGTTTATGAGGTTGAGTCAGGCATTGCGAGGTGAAAAAGGATGAATCGAATCGGCTTGTTTCAAGTATTAAAAACAGATGAATGGGTTAAACCCTTTTTCAAGCAGTACAAGAAATCGTTGATACTGGCGCTAACGCTTGGCTTCATCACTTTTTTCTGTGCAGGTGCGTTGATGTTCAACTCAGGCTTCTTGATCAGTCGTGCTGCCTCGCTGCCTGAAAATATTTTGCTGATCTATATCCCCATCGTGCTGACACGGGCTTTTGGGATCGGTCGGCCAGTCTTTCGCTACGTGGAACGGTTAGTCAGTCATAATTGGGTATTGAAGATGACGTCGAATTTACGGGTGAAGCTTTACGATTCGTTGGAGCAGGACGCGATTTTCTTTAAACAGAACCATCGCACCGGAGATATTCTGGGTCTTCTTTCAGAGGACATCAACCATATCCAAAATCTGTATCTGCGAACTATTTTTCCAACGATCATCGCCTGGTTGTTGTACGTCTTTATTATTATCGGGATCGGGTATTTTTCGCCCTTTTTCGCATTGGCAATGCTGTTGCTGCTGGGGATCGTCGTGTTTTTACTGCCTTTATGGTCGGTGATCATCAACGGTGCACGGCAAGAGCAGCAAAAGCAAATGAAGAATCAACTGTACAGCGATTTGACCGACAATGTGTTAGGGGTGTCGGATTGGATCTTTAGTCAACGGGGGCAGGATTATGTGAACCATCACGAAAAATCCGAAGAAGCACTACGAGAAGTCACGCGCAAGCTTCAAAGCTTTCAACGAAAACGCAATTTTATTTTGCAATTGATGTTTGGTGTGATCACCATTGCGTTGCTGCTATGGACAAGTCGGCAATTTCCAGGAAATCACGGGGGAGCCGCGAATTGGATCGCTGCCTTTGTACTCTCGGTCTTTCCATTGATCGATGCGTTTGCACCGTTGCCGGCTGCGGCGCAAGAAACAAATAGTTACCAAGACTCCATTAAAAATCTGAATGAGCTGCCGGAAATCCAAGAACATCTTGAGACGATTCCGACGGTTTCAGGACCGGTGACATTGACCATTGATGAGGTGCATTATCATTATCCAGACAGTCACAAGCAAGTGCTGTCAGGGATTGATCTGACATTGCAGCCTGGTGAAAAGATCGCGATCCTTGGCCGAAGTGGGTCGGGAAAGAGTACCTTGGCGAATCTGATTCGTGGCGATTTGAAGGCAACAAAAGGAAAGGTCACGCTGAATGGAGAGGAGACTTATGCATTTGATGATGCCATCAGCAACTATCTAGGGGTGATTCATCAGACACCGTATCTATTCCATACAACGATCGCGAATAATTTGCGCATCGGAAATGAAGCGGCGACAGAGAAAGCACTCTGGCAAGTTTTAGCGCGTGTAGGATTGAAGGAATTGGTCGAGAGTTTACCGGAAGGACTAGAAACAATGGTGGATGAAGCCGGCTTACGCTTTTCTGGCGGAGAACGCCAACGCTTGGCGCTTGGACGAATCTTGCTTCAGGAAGCACCGATCATTTTGTTGGACGAGCCTACGGTGGGACTTGATCCAGTGACGGAGCAAGCCCTGATCGATACCTTTTTCCATGAATTGCAAGAGAAAACGGTGATTTGGATCACCCACCATTTGCAGGGGATCGACGCAATGGACCAAGTCATTTTCATTGAAGATGGACACTTGACGATGAAAGGCAGTCCAGAAGAATTGCAACGAACCAATGCCCATTATCAAAAGCTAAAACAAATCGATAAAGGCATCATTTAATAAGAACGGCTTCTCTGGTTTACACTGGAGAAGCTTTTTTTGTTTCAGTGGTACTAAGAAAAAGTATTGACTCCCACGTTACGTGTTGGTCTACAATAAGTGTATCAAAGAGATTCGAGGAGGAGTTTATTATGGGAAGACCGACAATAAAAAAAGAGTTGATTCAAGCAGGGACTGACACGTACGAAAAGATGAACGCGCTACTTGAAACGATTCCAGAGGAAAAATTAATGAGTACGTTTCAGTTTGATGTTGAAAATGAGAAGCAAGCTCATTGGACGCGGGATAAAAATCTTCGCGACGTGCTGATCCATTTATACGAATGGCATCAATTGCTGTTGAACTGGGTGACGGCGAATCAAGCAGGGGAGGCGAAGCAGTTCTTGAAGGAGGGCTATAACTGGAAGAACTACGGAGCAATGAACGTGGAATTTTGGGAGAAGCACCAAACCACCAGTTATGAGACCGCACGCCGGCTTTTAACGGAAAGCCATAAGCAAGTGATGGCATTAGCCGATACGTTCTCAAACGAAGAATTGTTCTCAAAGGGCAGCTTTTCGTGGGTGGGAGGCAGTACGTTGGGGAGTTACTTTGTGTCCGCCACTGCGAGTCATTATGAGTGGGCAATGAAGAAAATTCGCAAATTCAAGAAATCGCTGTAGCTGAGCGGACATCGTTTGAGAATAACCGCTATAAATATCGCATTAGAAATAAACGCTTTATACAGACCTCTGTCACTAGCGGAATGACTACTTCATGTTTTTTCTGTTACAATAAGAAAAAACGCGTGCTAGGAGGCAGGCTATGAAGAAGGCCAAGTTTATTTTGACAGCGGGAGCGTTAGGAGCGCTTTCTGTTTTTGTGAAACGAAAAATCGAAACAGAGACCGTGACCAATCAATTAATTCCTCGTCACTGGGATGAAGCAGAGATCACTGAACGGCTGCAAGCATTTACGCAGGCATTGGCAGAAGGGGATACAGAAAAAATCGAACGTTTTGTTTTAGGCAAGGAAGCTAAACACTTTCGCACCTTAAAACGGCAAAAACTTATTTTTTTAGAGGCGCATTTTACGAGTCTATTCAAAGTCAAAGGAGATTCCCACAACAATTTGCGAGGCATCGTGTCTTATCGCGTGGCGACCGCAAAAAGGGAGTATACGTATTCCCTCAAGATTGCTCGCTTAGGCGTGAGGGAGCTGAACTGGTATATCCAAGAGGTGATTGCTACCGATCAAGGAATCAGATACCCCAATGATCGCCTAATGCAGTTGTCGGCTGTCGGACCAAACGAAGAGCTTTGCCAAATAGCAACAGATGCGGGGACAATTACATTCCGAATGTTTCGGCAGGATGCACCAAAAGCCGTCAAAAATTGGCGTGGACTAGCTAAACAAGGGTTTTATGACAATACCCCCTTTGCTCGAGTGATCAAGGATTTTGTCATTCAAGGTGGTGCCCTGGACGGTTCAGGGCAAGAGGAGCACTCTATTTACGGCGGGTATTTTGAGGATGAAGTCGATGAGGGTCTATATCACTTTGATGGCGCGGTTTGTTTAGGCAATCATGGTCCGAACACCAATGGCAATCAATTTTTCATTGTCGAACGAAATCAGGCAGACAAGGAACAACTGTATCGCATGACTCTGCCAGAAAAGGTTCGTTCCCACTATGAAGCGGTCGGTGGTCTCCCAGAACTGGACGGGCGTTATACTGTTTTTGGACAAGTCATCGATGGTCTATCGGTTGTCCGAAAGATTGCCAACCAAGAAACAGACGATCAAGATGCGCCGTTTGAGCTTATTAGGATAAAAAGCATCACGTTTAAAAAAGCAAGTCAGATTTAATCTGGCTTGCTTTTATTTGTAGACGTAGATTAACGAATGATTGATGGACGCCGTCTTATTTTCGCCGTTTTGATTGGAGTCGTTTTGAAGTGACCGAATAGAGAAAAATCAGTAGTACAAGTAGAAAGAAGCGTAACGGCGCGGCGGGACTCCAAACCCATATCAGGAATACAGCGGTGAGAAGATAGAGCAAGGTTGCTTGAATCATACTATGCTCCTTTTGTTATTTTTATTTTCTCAAAATTTTTAGATACAAAAAATAAGCAATAAAAAAAGTTAAGAAAGGCTTAAACAGACAGTCTCAACTCTCTTTATAATACCACATTTTTGACTAAATTTCAAGATTGCCTTTTCGATTGACCTGTGCTATTACGTCTATGAAAGGGGAGAATGAAGGGATGAAGAGATTTGATAGTACGTTATTTAACCAGTCGCTATTTGAACAAGCACCCGACGTAAATTTACAGATCAATCAATGGCTTAAAAGGGGAAATAAAAAGTATCAGTTGTCGCTAGCAGATTTTACAGCGATCACTGATGAACGCAAGGCGCTCTTTGAAGAACATCATTTAGTCGATTTTAGCTGGGGGAACACCAACTACTTCGCTTCTTTTTTAGCTTTAGAGCCGCTTTTTTATAAACGTGATTACATGACCCATTTATCCGCCTGTCAATCGATTTTTTATTATTTGCGCGCTTATCATTCTGGCTCTGTCACTGACGAGGAAATTCGTGAAGCGATCGAAGCCCGTTACCGAGAATATCAAGGAGATTTAGACAGGTTGATTGGCTCCTTTGAAGATTTCCCAGCATTGGAGGAATAAAATGAAAAATTACTTGAGCGATCCAACCTTCTATCCATTCTTTTTGAAAAAAGTTCAAGAGCGACTTAGCGGAACCACTGTTATGACTATCGAGCAAGCGGAAGAGATTCAACGATCCATCGAATATGTCTTGGAAAATGGTGGAGAGGGGACAGTGCCTGTTCGCTTTGACCAAGGGAAAAAGCAACTGGCGAAACGATTCGATGCACTGCAGCGCCTTTACAAAGTCCTTTTGAAGAATGTCCAAACTTTTGGAATAGAGTCACTGGAGGAAAGTCTCGCTGAGATCGATCACTTCTTTGCAAATTACGATATGGAGTATGCTGCCACAGAAGTTGATCACGCATTTTTAGACTATCAATTGACGGAAGCTGTTCCGTTAGATTTTGTGGGCTTGGATTTTTACGAACGCTATCTGCAAAATTTGGCTGCTGAGGTTTTCTTCATCACGTATATTCCTGAGACACAAATTGTTGAGTTACTAAACGTGTATCAAGAAAAGCTAGGGTTTGATTATCGAAGGGACATCAATAATCTTTTTGACTGTGTGTTTAAACAATTTGTTGGAAAAGTATTAGCAGAAAAAAGAGACAATGAAACCCTTCTGCTGAATACGATCGAAGCGCACTATGCGCTCCATCAATTAAAAACACAATCAAGCTTTCCAGCACTTGATTTTCTTTTTCAAAAAAATACGTATTATCAGAGAGCCTTTTCTCGCTTTCGGGATTACGCACGTCATTTAGAAGGCACGGAGAGCGCGGGTTCATTCTTTTTAGTGACCACTTCTACGAAGAAGCGATTAGAATTGCCTCCTATGATGCCTGCAGACCGGTTTAATCAGCTTATAGAAGCCTGTTCTAATGCGGATCAGGAAGAAAAAATAGCGCAAATAAATGCGGCAATTTCTTCACCAGAAGATTTAGAGGAATACATCAACATCAGTTTTGAAATAACTGATTTTCACAAAAGACTTTTTAAAGAACTTGATGACGATCTTTTAAAAGTCTCTATTTTGTTTGTTGTACATCGTAATAATTTGAATAGTCCTTTAAAAATCGTTGATTTAACAACAAACCGACCTTTAGACGTACTTTTAAAAGATTTATTAAAATCGCTGACAATCGATGAACGGTATGCACGCTTTTCTGATATAGAAGAATATGAATTATTTTCTTATGACTTTAGTTAAAAACAGTTTCGCCAAAATTATTAATGTTTTCCCTAATATTTTGCTCGACCAGAATTATCTTTAACAAGGAAAGTTATGAAAATATTGCTAGAAAACGGGCTGTTGTCCGTTTTTTTCAACCATCATATAATATCAATAGTTATTTTACGAGCCGGGATTCAGTGAAAGGGCTTATTTTCCGTTACTTTTAAGGCAAGAAGAACAGCCTATATATAGGAGGAAACGGAAAATGAATACCTACTTGAAATTTACTATCATCGCAGCCTTACTCATAACGACTGGCGCGATTTCTGTATTAGGGGAGTCACAGGAATCTGCCTCTAATGGAACTGAACCAAAAGTTGCAGTGCAATCGTCGAGCAAGAAATCAACGGAAGCCGCCTCTTCGTCAACCAAATTAGAAAACGAATCCACTGGTTCTACCAGTGAAGCTGCGGCTGAACCCGCTATCACTGATAGCAGTGCGGTACCAGTTCAATCAGAAGAAGCAGAACAGCCAGCTGAAACAGAAGAGGTTCCGGTAGTGAGTGAAGAAGCGCAAACGGCTCCTGAAAATGCACCAGAGCCGGCACCCGAACCAACAGAAGCTCCTGAAGTCAACACACGTCCGGCCCCGCCAGTGAATGAAGCTGTTCCTGAGCAAGTGTCAGAAACCCCTGCAGAATCAACGAATGCTGCACAGCCTGCACCTGTCTCTATTCAAGCCAACCAAATGAAAATCAATGGACAGTTCATTTCCTATTCAAATGCGGGACAAGGCAATGGACAGGCAATCATTGATGCCAATCACAACCAAGTAGCCACTTGGGGCGGTGCCTCAGTGCAATCGGGGAATGATGGCGCGAATACACATTTTATCGGACACAATCCTGGTATCTTCAATGTGCTGTTTTCACTTGGAAACGGCCAATCAATTGAAGTCTCCGACAGTGCCAACAACGTCACAACATACACGATCTCACATATCGTAACCGTTGATGACTATGGCATGGCCGCAGATGGCACTGATTATTGGGATCAAATCACTGGCTCAGGCGGTGGCGAACGTATCACACTGCAAACGTGTATCAACGATGACTACAACCTGATCGTGTTTGCGAATAAATAAAAAAGCGACCATTCAACTTGATTCAGTTGAATGGTCGTTTTCTTGATTAATTGAGGATCTGTTGAGAAAAATAAATTTCTTTGGCCGTCTTCATTTTGATGTTGCCAAGCTCCTTGAGGTGTCTGCGGGCTTCGTTTTTTTGGACAGCAATGATGAAATTCCACAGGTTGTCACGGTCCGAAGCGGAGAAGAAATTGTTGACGATCAAGACGTTACTATTTTCGTAGCCTTTGATAGGATTATTGCTCAAAACTATGTCGTACTTGGCGAAGGCTTCGAAATCCTCAGGACCGGTTGAGATCACCGGTTCTTTGAAGGTATCCACTGAGATCCGCTCATGGTAATTGGCGATCAAGAAATCCTGGAGCATCTCTGCATGCCGCCGTCCCAAATCACTCACGATCATGATGGAAACTTTTTGGCGCATATTTTCTAGATGGATAGGAAGATGGGTCCACTCCTTCATCAGCAAGAAAAAGACATTGTTTAGACGAATATCTGTCCAAAGCTCCGGAGATTTTTTCTCGATATCCCTTAAATGGATTTTGACCAACGCAGAAAAAATAGGATACACCAATTGAATTTCCCGCGCAAATTTTTGGTGCTTATCAAACAGCATATTCGGTCGGTAGGGATAGAAATTGTATTCCACGTACCAAGACATCATCGCCTGAATGATTTTCCGACGATCGTCACGATCTAATGGGAATTCGATCGCATGGGACAAGTTTTTTAGAAACGTATCGATCTTCCCATTGATGCGGACGATCTGTTCCGGATTGTCCCAATTATAAAATTCATGGAAAACCGTTCGGCTCACTTCTTTGTACCATTTTTTAGGCAAACTAAAATCCGTATCGGCCAAGAGGTGTTCCGCAAAGGGACGGCTGAAATCCAATACCTTATCAATCGTGTCGTCCTCTTCAACATAGACATTCTCCGGCAAATAGAAGCCTTGATGCATCCGATTCAACGTCACCATGAATAGGTACGCCGCTTCTTGTATCTCACGATCGTCTAGCGACACATCAAAATCAGTCGAGGTGCGCATAATGAAGCACGTCGTTTCTTCATGATCCAAGGTGAAGGGCCACTGATTGACACCATACGCCTCGGTAAAATATTGCTGGTAAAAAAAACGGACCCAGCGTTCGTCCGGACCAGTGATCCGAAAAGGGGAGCGTTCAAGCGTCAGTCCTCGACGCTTCAAAAAATCCTCTAGCGCATTCACCATACGATAAAAGGACGCCTCGCTCATAAACAGCTCGTTGATCCAATACTCGGCATCCTGATTGGATTCATAAAGCATTTTTTCAACAAACTGAAATTCTAATGATTCGTGATAGATCTGACCATAGACATTCCCTAGCTTATTTGAGGTAATGTTGTTCAGGCGAACCCCCTGAAATTTTGAATAGTCAATGTAAATGTAGTCTCCCCAGAATTCATTGATAAAATCAATGTCTGTTAATAGCGTTTTCACGGAACAATCAACGGTTCTTGCTGCTTCTTTGATGTCGCACCAAGAAGGAAGCTGATCTAAAAATTCAACGAATTGGATTCGTCGATACGTAGAGGAGTTAAGTAGCTGCTTCATATTGACTCCTTTCAAACAAATAGTTTTTCTCATTATAATTTTACCGATTTTCTTCAAAAAAAGCGAGCTATTTAATTAATCTATTCTTTAAAAGAGTGAGTTGATTCTATAAAAGAAAACTATACAACGTATTTTCTCATGAAAAGCTATGTTATGATAGAAAAAAATAAAGGAGTTCATTTACTGTGATTAAATTAGCGAAAGTAACACCACCAAATTTAGATACGAATGTCGTACCGGTTCAATTGACCGATGAAACAATGGCATCGCGCAAAACGCAGCTGCTGACAAAAATGCAGGAAAATAATTACGATGCAGTCGCGATCTATGCTGACTTAGAGCATGGCGGCAATTTTGAATACTTTACAGGCTTCGTTCCGCGTTTTGAGGAAGCCTTGCTCGTGGTCCATCAAAACGGAGACGCTTATCTGGTACTTGGCAACGAAAATCTAAATAAAGCGCCTCTTGCTCGAATTGCGGCGGAGGCAGTTCATATGCCGCATTTTTCTCTGCCAAATCAACCCATGGAGACCACATTGACTGTGTCAGAAATTTTGCAACAAACACAGCTGCAAGAGGCTCGCACAATTGGATTGATTGGCTGGAAGAAGTTTACCAGCTCTTCCGAAGAGAATACTGCACTTTTTGATTTGCCGTACTTTTTAGTTGATGGCCTGAAACATGCTGCACCAAAGGCGACGTTTACAAATGCCTCATCTATTCTAATTGGCGAAAACGGTCTGCGCACCAGTAACAATGCAAATGAGGTCGCTCATTACGAATTCGGCGCTATGCTTGCTGGCAACGGCGTGCTAAAAACCATGGAGCAGCTAGAGATCGGCAAAAGTGAGCTGGAGCTTGGCGGATTGTTGAATGATTACGGGCAAACACCCAGCGTGGTAACGATCATGGCAACGGGGGCTCGATTTGAAAAAGCGAACCTTTATCCAACGAATAAGAAAATTCAGCTTGGTGATCGGATTTCCATGACTGTCGGCTATAAAGGCGGTCTGCAGAGCCGTGGCGGTTACGCTGTCCATGACACGGAAGAATTGCCGGAAAATGAAAGAGATTATCTGGATCGCGTCGCAAAACCTTACTACAACGCAGTCAAAACGTGGCTCGAAGCAATTACGGTGGACATGAATGGCGCCGTTTTGTATGACAAGATCGAAGAAGTGCTGCCAAAAGAAACCTACGGCTGGCACCTGAATCCAGGTCATCTTTGTGCGGATGAAGAATGGTTGGCTTCACCGATCTATCCTGCGTCTCAGGAAACGATCCGAAGCGGTATGTTGTTCCAATTCGATATCATTCCTTCTGTTCCCGGCTATTCGGGGGCAAGCTGTGAGGGCGGTATCCTGCTGGCAGATGAACGCCTCCGCGTGTTGATTCAGGAGGCCTATCCTGAAATGTGGGCCCGTATGCAGGCACGCAGACACTATATAATAGAAGAAATCGGCATCAAGCTAAGCGAAGAAGTATTGCCAATGAGCAATGCCACTGCCTATTACCGGCCTTTCTTTTTGAACAAGGAAGACGCTTTAACTGCACGATAATTTCTCTCTGACACTCAAAGATCCGTTCTTTGAGTGTTTTTCTATTTTTTCTTTCGCTCTAAAGAGCCGCATGCTATCCTGAATAGTGAGGGGAGGGCGCGTCATGATCGAAAGTCGATTGTTGCAGATACTTTTTATTTTAATGGAAAAAGGGTCCGCCACCGCCCCGGAGCTGGCGGAACAATTTGAGGTCACCCCACGGACCATCTATCGGGATATCGATGCGTTGAGTGCCGCTGGGATTCCTGTCTATGCGGTTAGAGGAAAAGGCGGCGGTTTGTTCATCCGTGAAACGTATGTGCTGGAAAAAGCTCTCTTTTCCGAAGACGAGCAGCAGGAGATCCTCCTTGCAGTACAAAATCTAAATCTTACGAACGGTGGACGATCACGTGCGTTGCTGTCAAAAATGAATAGCCTATTTGAAAAGAAGGAGACCCCCTGGTTGGAGATTGATTTCTCTGACTGGACGGGGCTGCGCAACGGTCTTTTTGAAACGCTGCAGCATGCCATCATCGCCAAAAAAGTCGTTCACTTCCATTATCTAAATGCGAAGGGAGAATTTTCTGATCGAGCGCTGGAGCCTCTGAAGCTTGTTTTTCGTGAGAAAGCGTGGTACCTCTATGCCTTTTGCCGTCTGAGAGACGAGGCGCGCCTGTTCAAGGTGGCTCGTATGCGTGACGTGAGGCTTCAAGACGAAACTTTTACCAGACAAATTCCCAAAAAAGTGATTAAAACGCTAAACACTTCGCCGCAAAAGCGAATCGAGTTGACCTTACTGTTTGATGCAAGTGCGGCTTATCGTGTATTGGAGGAATTTAAGGCGGTCACATACCTAGAAGACGGGCGCCTGCAAGTGACGGTTCTTTTGCCGGAAGATGAGACTACTCTGGACTATTTATTCTCATTTGGGGATCGTGTAGAAATCTTGAAGCCTGCAGCTTATCGTGAAAAAATCAAGCTGCGAATTGAACACTTGCGAAATATATACAAAACTTGACATGGGTTTTCAGGTTTTACTTGGTAGACTAGAGAAAAAGGAGGCATTTGTATGAAACCTATTTTAAAGGACCCTGAGGAATTTCCATCGATCGAACATTTAGCGAATCACTTGTCAGCCGAGCATCTGGCGCTTTACCAGCAGCTTCTTGAAGCGCTCCATGACTTTTCTTATCAGGAGGAATGGCACTACTATAAGGACGGTCATAATTGGTTGAGCAAAATCCTTCTCAAGAAGAAAAATCTTGGCTGGATCTCTGTCTGGGAGACGGGAGTCAAGGTGAGCGTCTTTTTCGGAGCGCGCATTTGGCCGCAGCTTGTGGCGGATACGCTATTCCAAAGACTGGAGACTCACGGCGCCACCATTGACCAATCGGGAAAACTAACTGCCGTTTTGGTTCCTATCCAAGATGAAGCCAGTTTACAGACGGCTGTTGACTTGGTGAATTTTAAACAATCGATCAACTAATCATCATCGTATGGCATCTAAGGTTCTTGCGGATGCTGCACGATGATTTTTTGTTTTTTTACCCCGCGGGCAGCATTAAAAAACGGCGTATTTTTTATGAACGGCATGGTATCATTAATTAAACATATATATTTTTGTATTGGAGAAAAAAATGACAGATAAACTTGGAATTATCCACGGAAGGTTTCAAATCCTGCATAACGGACATTTGGAATATCTATTGGAAGGGTTGAACCGATGTCTAATCAAAAGAATTGTTTAACCGAAGAGGAGATTCTGCGTATTCTAAAAGAGTTTGACACATTTTTACAGGAGCAGGAGGCTTTGATCGAATTCGGACTATTGGAAATCAACGATACCCCCAAACCTTATTTGATTGATCTTGTTAAAAACTCTGAGGATTTGCCAGAATTAACCTCTAAAGATATTTCTCAAGGCATTTTATCTCATGGAAAACGAACGGGTAAGCTACTTTACGTGGATTTAACTGACGAGGAGTCTTTCGATCTTCATTTTCATAATGCCTTCAATGAAGAAAACAAACCAAACGACGGCGAGAATCTTATTTTTGCCTGTAAAAAGACCAGCATCGAACTGCTGCGGTTCATCTATGCGAACAAGGCAGAGAACATCGGCTTTCTTTTCGAGAGCGGGTCCATCTTGTGCCATTTATCGATCGTTCTAAGAGAGAATGAGATTCCTGCAATCCAGATTGGCTCGTTTGATGCGCTTGATTTGGAATATGGCGCTAACTACACGATTGATGCAGAAAGTGAACAACTCACTAAAGCTCAAAGAGTTCAGAAATTGACGTATTAAAATAAAAAACTTTTCGATGTTCGTGGTCGGAAAGTTTTTTTATTTAATGATTCAGGACGTAAGAGAGGAATAAAGATATTTTATGGTTTGAGAATAATGTTAGTTTTTCTCAAACCATAGAAGAGGAAAAACGTCAGAGCTGTTAGTTAAGTATCTACACGAGTCGCAGCAAATCATACGTCTATAGAAACAAAACTTTACAAATGAAAAGAAAAACCACGAAATTATTTACGATTGAAAAGAAAATCGTGATAAAACTTTACGATCGTTAAGTCGTCATTGTACAGAACCAATGGTCGGCAGTAAATCAAAAAGAATATCATCAAGTCAAAAACGATTCATTTAATACGGATCATTGTGCAACGAACGGTCCATAAAGGATGTTTTAGCACGCATATACAATGGAGCCATATTAATGGAACACTTCAAGCGTCATGGATCACTTTTATCAAAACATGCGAAGTAAGTCGTCAATGAAGGATCTTTAGCAATCTATTTGTTGAGGAAGGCGTTTATTAAGCAATCAAGGTTTCGTAACAATATGTATTTTCCCGAAAGCATGATTTTTAGAACTCATTTGTAAGGTAAAAAGTCTGATTTTTATAGCTAAATCTATTCGTCACATGGATCCCGTAAGTTCTCACTGACGCGTTTGTTCTACGGATTTCGGAACAATTATGCTTGATATAATCCGCTGATGGTTTGAAAAGTGCTGTAAAATCAGTGATCTCAAAGTTTTTTGTTAACAGATGGATTCAAATTTGTTCCTTTAATTTAGTTTCAGATTCATCAAACATTTATCTAGCACGAACAAGAATTTTCTTTTTTTATATTTACCTCCTCTGCACATTTATATTTCTAGTTATTTATACCTTGTTAAAACACCTGTTAAGCATTACAAAAAGAACCATTTTTCAGTAATCCTTATAAAAAAAAGACACCTCTACCCTTTTATATAATTGTTATTTTATTCTTGACGAATTGGTATATACCTATTATCATAAAGATAGAGAGATCACCACTTCTCTCCTACTCTAACTGAAAGGACTGTATGACATGAGTCGCGAATTACTAAAAGAGCGTTATGAAAAAGAATTTGAAAAACTCCCCGACTTTATTCAAAAATATTTATTATACTTAGAAGCCATCCCCCGTTCTACCAATACGTTGTACGAATATGCCAAGGAATATCGCCGGTTTTTGACTTGGCTCTCTTCTGAAACGATTATTCAAGTTGCTGATATCTCAACGATTCGGTTGGAAGATTTTGAAAGACTAAACAAAGACAATATCGTTTTATATAAGTCCTTTTTGAATCAGTCCCCTAAGCGAACCTTCGAAGGCAGAGCCGAAAAAGATTTGGCACAAGCCCCCTTGACTGAACGAAACACACATCGCCTAAAAGTTACTGTTCAGCGTAGCATCACCGCACTTCGTTCCCTTTTTAAATATCTCGCAAATGAAGAAATTGAAGAATTTGACGAGCAGCTTGGGGATTACGTGATACGGCCGATGTTGCGTAGAAATATCATGGTGAATATCGAAAATGGCGGCGTCGACGCATCAGATGCCGTGCGGAAGGATAAAATCGAAAAAATGCTGTATTTAGATTCGGATGCGATTGATTTTGTAGATTATGTTTATAGCGGCTACGGCACTACGTTGACCTCTCGTCAAGCCAAGACCGCCTATGAAAAAAATCGTGTTCGAGACACGGCGATCTTAGCCCTCTTTCTTGGTTCGGGCATTCGGTTATCCGAATTGGTAAACACCAATGTCCATGATCTTAATTATGACGGTCTGTACATTCAAGTACAGCGAAAAGGCGATACGCTTGACCACGCGATGATCTCACCCATTTTTATCGATTATATTCAAGAATACATCGATCAGCGGAAGGCACTATACAATGCTGACGATTCGGTGGCCGCCCTGTTTCTGACCAAGCACAAAAATGTGGCTAAACGAATGGAGGGTGGTTCTATCGAAAAAATGATCGACAAATACTCCACCGCATTTGGAAAACGCACCACTCCCCATAAGCTGCGCCACAGCGTCGGCACGATGGCCTTCAGAAAAACCAAAAATTTGAAAACCGTCAGCGAGATTCTCGGACAAAGCGGCACCTCCGCGACAGAAATCTACACCCACATCGTCAAAAAAGAAAAGCGGTCGGTGATCAATGATCTTTGGACGTAGACTCTGATAGAAATTTGAATTAAAAAACAACGTCCAATCTCATAATGCAGATTGGACGTTGTTTTTTTATAGAGCGGAAAATAAACCTGTTTATATTCTTAGGTTGTGTGTTTCATTAATCGATTGATATGAACCCCTAAGTAAATAATCTCATCTTTAGGAATCGCGGTATGGTTGATAGTTTCGATATAGTTTTTGACCTTTCCAGCAATCTCCATCGCCGCAGGATATAAAATCCACATTTGTTCGTATAGTTGATCTTCCCCTTCCTCTAACAGTCCTTCTTCATATAAACGTTCCACAAAATAACGTACATGTGTAATAAAACGAGAATAATGAATCGAAGAGGTATCAATTTCCTTTTGAATCGAGTAGCGTACCATATTCACGATCCCGCTGATCATTTTAGCGTATTTGAACCCATTAGCTTCAGAACCATCGGATTGTGCATTGATCAAATGAAACGCAATATTACTAGCCTCTTCTTTTGGAAGCTGAATCGCGTATTTCTTTTCTAGTAACGCTAGCGCCTGCTTACCAATCTCAAATTCTTTTGGGTAGTAATTTTTAATTTCCCAGTACAAACGATTCGCCACAACTAGTCCTTCTCTTGAGCGCTCAATCGCAAAATGCAAGTGGTCTGTTAACGTAAGATAGATATTACTGTTCAGTGTTTTTCCCAATTCGCGTTCTGCATTGAGGATAATATCACGTGAAATCTCAAAAAACTCAAAAGGAATTTCTCCGACTAGCTCAATGATTTGAGACATTTTTCTATCTTCCGCGGCTAAAAACATTTTGTCGACTTGATCGTCTGAAATTTGTTCGCCGACCTTTTTACCATAGCCAATTCCCTTACCAAAGGCAATGATCTCTTTCCCGTCGTCGTCTGCGAGAACTACGCTTGAGTTTAAGACTTTTTTGATTAAAATCACATGTTTTCCTCCTCGCACTATTCGTCCAATGACGCACCATTTGTTTCAATCACTTTTTGATACCAGTAGAAAGAGTCTTTCTTGCTGCGGTCAAATGTTCCGTTTCCTTCATCATCGGCATCGACATGAATGAATCCGTATCGCTTCGTCATCTGGGAAGTCCCTGCACTGACAAGATCAATCGGGCCCCAACTTGTGTAACCAATCAATTCCACGCCTTCATCGATTGCTTCTTTCATTTGTTTAAAATGTGCTTTGAAATAGTCGATACGGTATGGATCGTGAATAGAGCCATCTTCTTCAACGGTATCGACAGCTCCCATACCGTTTTCTACGATCATTAGAGGGAGTTGGTAACGATCATACAACTCAATCAATGAAATCTTCAAGCCTTTTGGATCAATTTGCCATCCCCATTCAGTAGAAGGCAAATAAGGATTTTTCACCCCCAACACCGTGTTTCCTGGTGTTCGTTCGGCTTTTGGATCGCCTGACTCTGCCATGGACATGTAGTAACTGAAGGTAACAAAATCAACCGTATTATCTTTTAAAATCTCTCGTTCTTCTGCGGTTATTTTCAATTTAATTCCACGATTCTCTAAATCTTTTAGAATCATTTTTGGATACATCCCTTTAACTTGAACATCTGCATAGAAATTATTTTCCAAATTCTTTTTCAGAGTCAATTCAACATCTGTTGGCTCACACGTCAGCGGATAGGTCATTAGCTTGGTCAACATACAACCAACTTGGCTTTCGGGAATTTTTTCATGCGCTGCCTTTGTTACAAGTGCACTTGCAACAAATTGATGATGCAACGCCTGATAAATATCATTTTCAAGATGCGTTCCTGATTTGTCAGGAATGATCCCGGCAGTCGTAAATGGGTGTCGATGGATCGAGTCTATCTCATTAAAGGTCAGCCAATAGCGAACATACTCTCCAAAGTTATCGTAGCAGACATTCGCAAAACGTACAAAATCATTGATTACGGATCTATCTACCCATCCATTGTATTTCAAACTTAATGCCAGGGGCATCTCATAATGAGACAAAGTGACGATTGGTTCAATATTTAGACGCTTCATTTCTTTGAAAACATTTTTATAAAAGGCTATACCTGCTGCATTCGGCTCCTCTTCTTCTCCTGTCGGAAAAAGTCTCGTCCAGGCGATTGATAATCGCAAAGTTTTAAATCCCATCTCAGCAAATAAAGCTAAGTCTTCTTTGAAATGATGATAAAAATCGATTCCACGGCGTTTAGGATACCACGTGTCTGTCTCATCCGCCGCGGCTTCTTTCACTGCCTCTGTAGTCACTGTCATATGGGCAGAAAAATCTTTATTGTCTACATGAGGTTTAAATGTTGCGACATCAGCTACAGATAAGCCTTTTCCATCTAAATTCCAAGCCCCTTCTACCTGATTTGCTGCGATTGCGCCACCCCATAAAAAATCTTTAGGAAATGTTTGCTCTGTCATTTTAAAAAAACTCCTTCTCTAAATCGTATTTATTGATAATACATTGGATTCGTTAGTTACATGCTGCGACTCGTTGACCGGCTGTACGTCAAATCGTTCGCCGTTGGTAACAACACAAACAACGATCGGGTCAAATCCAGCATCCTGAATAGCATGGATATCAAATTTTACTAAAGGCGTTCCCTGAGTCACATGGTCTCCAGCGGAAACGCACGCTTCAAAGCCTGTCCCTTTCATTTGTACGGTATCCAAGCCAATGTGGAACAGAACCTCTGCACCGTTTGACAATTGCATTCCAAGGGCATGTTTTGTTTCAAAAACCGTCGTGATCTCTCCGTTTTCTGGCGCATAAAGTATGCCTTCTTCGGGAATAATTGCAAGACCTTTTCCTACCATTCCGCTAGAAAAGACATCATCTTGAACCTCTGAAAGTGGAATAACCTGGCCTTTTACTGGACTTGATAGCCATTCATTCTGAGCCGTTGTCGATTTTGTTTCGCTTTTTCCTATTGCCTCAGTGTCTTTATACAAGAAAAGTGCTGCTAGAAAAGCTACTACGAAAGATGCACCGAATACTACAAACGCCCAAACTAAATTCATTTTATTATCTGGATCAGCAAACATAGTGATGCTGGCGATTCCCGGTCCAACCAAAGCAAATGCTTTGATTGCAAAAAGTCCCGCTATGGCGCCGCCTATAAAACTAGACCCCATTACTGCCATCAACACTTTTTTATGAAGAATAGTCACCCCATAAAGCGCTGGTTCTGTAATCCCAAACAAAGCCGAAATTCCTGCTGAGATAGCTGTCGAGCGTAGTTTCTTGTCTTTGGTTTTCAAACTAACTGCAAAACAAGCACCAGATTCAGCGATGTTATGTGCTAATGAAGCGGGAAGATATAATAGCTCTGCACCTAGCTCTCCCATGGAAGATACCGCATAGGGGATCATCGCCTTATGCATACCCGTAACAACCATCAATGGCAAAATAGCTGCTAAGATAGCAGTTGCCACCCAACCAATTGTTGAGTACAGAGAGATAATCACGCTTGAGAACACCATTCCAACATTGTACCCCAGTGGCCCTAAAATCAGCAGCCCAACCGGGACTGTTATCAACATGCTCATCATCGGTACGAAGAAAATCCGTATCGCTTTAAAAGAATATTTCGTAAAGAATCTTTCCATCAATGAATAAAATAGAACGGTTAAAATTGCAGGGAACACTTGGGAGGCATAGGCAATATTCTCAATAGTAAAAGAGAAAAGTTTAGCACCCTCCATTAACATCGTCGTCATTTCAGGCAAAATCATCGCCCCAACGATAGAGACTGCAACTAGTTGATTCACCTTTAATTTGTTTGCCGTGGTTATCGCTACCAGAATAGGTAAGAAATACAATGGAGCACCACCAATCAGATTCAATATCTGATATGTCTGACTTTGGTCGCTGAGTAAACCTGTCAATGATGCCAACATCAGTAACGATTTTAAAATTCCGCCACCAGCGATGGCTGGAACTAATGGCTGAAATACAGAAATAACAAAATCAAGCAGAACCGCGCCAATTTTACGGTTCTTTTTAGGAACATCTCCACTGGTTGAAAAAGTATCCCCAACTAATTGGATGACTTCATCATAGACCTCGACAACATCGTTTCCAATGATCACTTGACATTGAACATTTAGACGAACACCAATGACACCTTCTATTGATTCTAGGGCGTCCTTATTGACTTTATTATCGTCCTTTAACGTAAAGCGCAAGCGCGTGGAACAATGTTCAATGTGAGAAATATTTTCTTTGCCGCCTATATTGTTAATAATTTGTTTTGCTGTTTCCCGATAGTTCATCTTTTCTCCTCATTTCATTTTATTTCGTTCTTTGATGGCCACTCAAACAACAAAAAGGCAGGACCAAAATAACCCTTCACTTTGCTTTAAACAAAATGAAGCCTTATTAAGGTCCTGCCTGCATTACCAGTCACATGCCTGTTCGATTTAAAAGTATCTTAGCACACAAAAATGAAAACGTAAACATCTATTTTATTTATTTCTAGAAAAATCGAACTTTTAATAGATCCTATTTTCATTTTGCAGTGTGAGCACATCTTCGTACAGCATCGCAACGTTGCCTTTGTACAGCGACTGCCGGCTTGTCTGTTTGATTTTCTTTGGCAGGAGTGTCCGAATCTCCTCTTCATTAAAACCAATTAGAAGTTTGCGTTCATCGAAAATAATTGGGCGTTTCACCAGTTTAGGGTATTGACTGAGAAGCACCAGTAGTTGATTGAAGGATACGTCTTCAAAATCGATGTTCAGTGATTTGTATGCTTTGGATTTTTTTGAGAGGATTGGATCGACACCGTTTGGGCACAGCGTGATCAATTGCCTCAATTCCTGTTGCGTCAAAGGCTCGTGGTCAATATTTCTCTCAACGTAAGGGATGCCGTACGCCTGAAACCAAGCCCTCGTTTTCCGACAGGATGTACAAGAATTGCCAATTAAAATAGTCACCATCGTGATTCCTCCTTTTTTCTATGATAAAAGAGAAAGCGGAGGATGGATTCTTCTATTTTTATTGAAAAAATAACTAAATTGTAGAAAGCGGCTTATTCCTGACGCAGGTCAAAAATGTGATCGGATAACTGTTTGAACAGCTCTTTCATCTTTTTCGAGGTGATATTTCCATCAATTAAATAGACAATTCTCGTTGTTTCCGGCAAATGGGTTAGCGGACAGTCACTGATAACGATGTCGCACTGATTCATGGCTTTCTTCTTCAACAAGACATTCTTCGTCCCAAAGTGCTGCTCGATCTGGGAGCAAAGGTCGTCGTTGATATAATAATCCCTTGTAAAATTGACACCGATCACGAGCTTCTCTTTCTTTTTATAGCGATCGTAAATATGGATCAAGTCCTCCAGCAGCCCCTGTTCACTTTGCTTCTCCATGAAGGGATAGTCCGTTTTCTTCAAAGACTTGAATTCTTGATAAAAGGCTTCGATCGCCTCTTTTACCTCTTGGTGTTTCTTTTCAGTATAAATAAGGAAACTTGCCATCGTTGTGTTGGGATTGTTTTTACTCAGCACGTCATAATAAACTTGGTTCCGAATAAAATTTAAAGTATACAAAATGCGCTCATTTTCTGGAATGGTCAATTCGAATGCTTTTGAAAAGGTAGCGATCATTTCCTCTGCGTAGCGAAAATAAAGTGTTTTTTCTTGCTGCAGCACAGCGTATTGCTCGGCGTTGACGTCGCTTGTTTCGGTTTTGACACCAGCAGGCGTGACAGGATATTGATCGCCATTCTTGCTTCATCGCTCAATGGAAGATTAGGCTTCAACAGGTCAAAGGTCGGGTGCGTAAACAATTCCACATTCGGGATCTGTTGCAGCTGCCCGTGGAATTTCGCTAAACTCGTAATCGGGAAATTTTTCAAACACAGATGGATCAACAAGTACAGCTTGTCCATCATGCCATTTTCTAGATGTTGCAGTACGTCTTTTTTAACATACAGATTCAGCGTATGAACGGCGTGCTGATAAGACTCGTCGGATGAGTGGATCGTTACATTGGAATGAATATTCCAATAAATGTCGACCAGACAATAATGCAGCTGAAGCTCGTTTCCTTTGATCGTTTTTTTACCTGGCTTTGAAAAGGTGATGGCGATCCCGTAATGAAAAAGAAACGCATTGATGTTTTTCATTCGAGAATAGATGTAGGAAACACTGAAATTGGTTTTCTCACTGATGCTTAAAATAGAATTGGTATCTTTTTTCAGCAGAGATACTAATATCAGGTAATTCGTGGACTGCTCACTTAACTGTAACGAAAGAATATCTGCTTCCAGCTCTTTCATATACAAGGTAAAATTCAGCGTGGAAAGCTGAAACTCTTCAGTTAAATAATCACGGGTAATATAAAAGGGATTATCCGAAAGAAATTGCAGGATCGCTAATTTGATTCGGCTCTTTTTATCTAAAAGATACTTGGTGATAAGTTCTTGACTGTTCATTTGTGTCCGCTCCTTTACGTTTGATTCTATTCTAACGTAACAGAAGAAATTTCAACCAAGATGACGCCTAGCCTAGTTAAAAATGCAAATCAAAAACGGAAATTTCCGGCGGCACGCCAAATCGTGCATGGATCGCAGTCGTTCCCAATCCTGTATTGACATACAATTGGGTGTGATCGCTAAGCTCGTATAGCCCTCGAACATATTTTTCCGCTAAAACATTTTTGACTTGGTAAAACGGCAAACGAACCTGTCCCCCGTGGCTGTGGCCTGCTAAAACAAGCTGGGTATTCGTTCCGACAAATTTGTCGGCTACGTCAGGCTCGTGGGTCAACAATACGGAGTAATCGTAGCGATCACGATAGGACAATGTCGCCTCTACGGAGGGATTCCCCAGCAAAGAATCATCCAACCCGCCGATAAACAGCTTTTTGCCATTGGGCAGCGGCAGTGTTTCGCCGGCATTCGTTAACACTTCAAACCCTCCACGATTCATCACACGTTCATAGATGTGTCCTGCACCGCCGCCATAATCATGATTGCCCCAAACGGCATATTTTCCAACCGTCGCGGTCATTTCTTTTAATTTCTGAATGATTTCCTTTTCATGGGCATACTTCGCGTAATTATCAAATAAGTCTCCGGTAAAGACGATGATATCTGGTTTCTCGCGGTTTACTTTACGGATCACCTTGTCTAAGCGCTTCGTTTCATAACTTTCGGATACTTGAATATCTGAGAGCTGTACCACCTTGAGCGCCTTAGGCTTGGTGCGATCCCCTAAATCCAGCTGATGAACGATCACGATATTAGGCTCGATAGCGAAGGCATAAATCGGCAATGCGAGCACAATCAGTACGACACCAAGGATGATTCTCTTGATCATTTGTTTCACACCTTCCCTTTTTTGACCATCGGACGGACCGATTGGTAATCTTGCAAAATCAATAAAAGTAAAAGCCCTCCAGCTACGATCAACGCAATGGATAAACAGCCGATGATAAGCGTTCGTTTTGTTTTATTTGTCATGCTCATCCCTCCTATGAGTAGAAGGATAAAAAAAAATTATGCAAAACTTGTGCAAAAAAACACCCTTTTCGAAAAAAGGATGTTTTCGTTGATGCTTTAGTTATTTTGTCTCGCTCATTTCGATGGGAAAACGCAGAAGGACACGAAACCATTCGTTGTCTTGCTCCAACTGCAAGGTGCCGCCTAATGCATGGACCGTTTCTTGGACGATCGACAAGCCGAGCCCGGTTCCCGACAGGTGATGATTTCGAGAAGCTTCCCCCACCACAAACGGTTCGAGCAAGTGAGAAAATTGCTCAGGAGTCATTGGCATTGCTTTGTTTTCAACGAGCAGCTGGTAATGAAAGCCGCTTCGTTTTCCCCGCATAATCAGGTGACGGTCAAGGCTGTATTTGATCCCATTTGTCAGCAGGTTGTTCAAAACGATTTGAAGGAGCGGCTCATTGGAAGACACCGTGCAAGGCTCGAGCCGTTCTTCTATCGAAAACTGAGGATCAAGCAAGCGATGTTGTTGCGCTTCTCTTTTTATAACATCTTCAATTACCAGCGGTTCGAAAACCGGTGCTTCGTTCATTTGGCGACTATACGCCAAGAGATTCGTTACCAGCCCACTCATGTCCGATAGTTGCTGATCCATATCCTGAAGGAAGGTGGGATTTCCTATTTCCATCTCTTCTCCATCCACTAGCAGGCGCATGACAGCTAACGGCGTCTTCAATTCATGTGCGAGATTGCCTGAAAAATTCTTCAATCGCTCGTTACGTGCCGCCATTTCCAGCTCATGCTGCTGAAGGGATTGTTTCATACGGGCAATGGCGTGACTCAAGCTGCCTAATTCATTCTCTTCCGACGTGACTTCCTCTTCCGCAAAATCAAGCAATGAAATTTTCCGTGTCGTCTGTTCCAATCGTCGGATCGGCCAAATGATCTGATTCCGCACCAAGAGAACCACCGAACCGAATACTAGCCCTAAAAAAAGCACGGTCGCTGCTATCAGGATCGGCAGTAGTGTACGAATCGCCGAGCTAAAAGCGGGGATACTTGTTCCAATTAAATAAACACGATCCTTTTTTTGAAAGAACAGCGTGTAGAAATCGCTTTTCTGTTTGGTTTGTGCATACAGTCGCTGGACAGAACCGCCCGCCTGTACAGATTGGATCGTTGTCCGATCGACCCAAAAACGATTTAGAGAAATCCCCTCTTTGTCTAAACGAAAGGCCAAATCATTCGTCGCCTCTTCCTCGTGGGCGAATTCTTTAGCCGCTAGATCAATGACCACCACATCAGAAGAGGCGGAGGGGTTCTTTCCTTGCTGGATGCTCTTTTGCGTTTCTTTTACCGGCTGCTCCATTTTCCAATAATAATAGGTCGGGAATCCCCATCGATAAAAGACGGCCAAGAGAACAACGATCATGAAAAAAATCACACTCACTCGAAGGACGAAGGACCGCGTCAGACTATTTTTTCGCTTCTTCAAAACGATACCCGATCCCATAGACAGTCTGAATCCACTCTTTTCCCAGCTTGTCTCGCAGGATACGGATAAAACTGTCTACGGTCCTTTCATCCGTCTCATGATCCATTCCCCAGACAGACAGCAGAATCTGTTCACGACTAAGGGCAGCGCCTTTATTTTGGTAAAGATAATAGAACAACTCGTACTCCTTTTTCGTAAGAGAAAGGTCTTTTCCAGAACACTTGACTCGTTTTTCATTTGCGATAAACACGAGGGGTTGTGTGATATCTTGCTTGACGATCCCTAATAATTTGGCGACACGAACCAATAAAACCTTTGCGTGAAAGGGCTTCGCAAGGTAGTCATCGACACCAGAAGATAACGCCTGTACCTCGTCCTCCGGCAGATTTTTAGCCGTCAGCAGCAAAATTTTGACCGCACGTGTTCGCTTCATTGTCTGCGCCACCTCCAACCCATTCATTTTGGGCATCATCCAATCAAGAACCGCTAAATCAAAGGTTTCTTCATAGAATTTCTCTAAGGCTTCCTCACCGTCCTTTGCCTCCACGACGTCGTAGCCTTCCTTTTCAAAAAACTTGGTCAGCAGCTCCCGCATTTTGTCTTCGTCTTCACCTAATAAAATCTTCATCCCATAAAATCCTCTCTCTCTTTCCACCTAAATCATTGAATACCATCTCGATAAATTTGACAATAGCCTCCGACAGTCTTATCGCATCCCTAAACAATATTTAGAAAAAAATAAAAAGATCTCTCCTCAGAGAAATCTCTTTAAACGAAAACCAGTAGAAAAATTGAGTTGCTAGCTTCTATTACCTTTGAACTGCCTCCTCCTCTGTGAGGGACCTGATTACTCTACAGGGAGTGCCAAGGGCCAATACATTTTCGGGGATAGATTTGGTCACGACACTGCCGGCGCCTATTACAGAATTTTCACCGATCGTTACCCCAGGTAAAACGATGGTGCCGGCACCGATCCAAACATTTTTCTCGATCACGACAGGTAAATTGTATTGTGCTTTTTGAACGCGCAGTGACGGCGACAAGGGATGTGTCCCCGCACACAGTGTGACATTTGGGCCAATCATGACATTGTCGTGGATCTCGATCGTCGTGTCATCCACTAAAGACAACCCAAAATTCGCGTACACCTGTTTTCCAAAGTGCGTATTTTTTCCCCAATTCGCGTGAAAGGGTTGCTCAATGTACGAACCTTGACCAAAGCTTCCTAACAGCGCCTCCAAAATCACCGCTTTTTCTTCCTGTTTACTAGGCAGCGTTTGGTTAAATCGGAAAAGCAAGTCACGATAAAAGGCTTGCTCTTCTTTTAATTCGAAGGACTCGAAATAGGTTTCACCTGAGTCCATTAGCGTCTGAAGCATCGTATCAGTCAAGATTCTTCCCCCCATTTAAGATTTTAGACTGGACAGGTCTTCTTTTCTTTAAGAAAATGCCTATTAAAATAACGATTAGTAAGATACTCAATAATTTGAATGGTGCAAAAAGATTCGTCGTACCGGAAACCAATTGCAGCGTGCTCAAGCCAAAAGGTGCGATAAAGTTCCCAAGATTGCAGCCAATTAAAATAATTGAAGTGGCAGCCGTCATTTTTGCTGGTGAAGCATAGAGATTCAATGAATTATAAATGAAGGGGAAAATCAAACTCCCTGGAATCCCGCTGATAAAATAACCAATCAGCAGCAAGAAAAAATTATTTTCAGAGATCGCGATCAAGAACGTCGCTAACGCCAGCATTGCCAAGCCGAGATACAAGCATTTCTCCCCCAGCAGCCGATTCGCGAAGCCGAATAACGACCCCGTCACGATTCCAATGATCGGCATTACCGCTAAGAACGCCGACGCATTGTACTCTGCCCCTTTGATATCCGTCACCATCGTTGGAAAACGTACCCCGATCGCCACAAACGTCATGACTAAAAACAAGGCGAAGAGGGCTAATAAATAAACAGAAGCTTTAAGTTCTCCCTTTGCGCCCGTTTTCGCTTTTTTGGCTTCTTTGATTTCTGGAACAAAAAGAGTAAATAACACCAAAATCGGAAAGGCAATGAGATAGACACTGAAGGAAACTCTCCAGCCGAAGGTCAGCAACGCCCCCGCAAGAAGCGTCAAGCCAGCATTCCCAATATTTTCAGCAGCGCCGCGATAGCCCAACAGAGAGGCGCGCTCCTCTGGTTCTTCTTGAAATAGTAAATTGATGATTGAGACCGCCAAGGAGTTAAAGAGTCCGAACCCGGCACCTAAAATAAAACGGCTGATCAAGATCGGGACATAGCTGTTTAAGAATAGCGGAGCCAAGCCGCCGCCGAAGCCAACCAGAAGCAAGCCCAATTGAACGGTTCGCTTAGTACCGATTTTCTCAGCAATAAAGCTGGAAAGGACAACAAAAAGGACAACGGCTAGCGCGGGCAACGTTGCGACCAGTTCCACTTGAGTCGTCGTCATTCCCAGTGCGGCTCGCATCTGAGGCAGGGCACCATTGATCGATAGCGCACTCGTCAAAAGAAGCGAGATGGATAAAATAGACAGGCGGGTCATGAGACTGTTTTTATTGATCATTTTCTTCTCCTACTTTCTTCAAATGCAGGGTTGCCGTTTGGAAATCGCCATAAAAATCAGGGACTTGAACACCGAGTGTCATCAGTTCATCGCCAAAATACCGTTGATTTGTTTCTTGGTCTTGATAGCAGCTCGTTTCCTCCAAGCCTGTCAAAAAGACTTCGTGAAATACAGGTTGCGCCGAAGCCAATGTCCGTGCCATCATGACAAACGCCTCGCCTTTATCCTCCGAAACAAACATCCAAGCGGTGACATTTCCTTCGAAAGGACTATTCAGACGATAAAATTCGCCAAATTGAATTAGTGGTCGAATGGCTTGATACTGGGCGACCTGCGCCTTTACGATCGTCTTTTCTTCAACAGACAGCTCTGTCAAATCCAATTCGTAGCCGAAGACGCCGCTCATGGCAACATCTCCTCTGGTTTTCAGTGAGGTGATCCGTCCCGTTTGATGATTCGGAACCGCGGAGACATGGGCCGTCATGGAAGATATCGGGTAAGCTAAACTTGTCCCGTATTGGATTTTCAGTCGTTCCACTGCATCGGTGTTGTCCGTTGGCCAAGATTGCGGCATGTAATAAAGGAACCCTGCATCAAAACGTCCTCCGCCGCCGGAACACCCTTCCCATAGAACATTCGGATAACGGGCGATCAAGTTTTCCATCAATTCATACACTCCGAGAATATGGCGATGCGCCGCTTCTCCTTGATTCTCTGGAGAGAGCTGGATCGAATAAACATCGGACAAACTACGATTCATGTCCCATTTGATATAATCGATCGGCACTTCATCCAAAATGGCGCAGAGTTGTTTTTCAATCGCTTGCCGTACGTCCTTGCGTCCCATATCCAATAAATGCTGATCCCGAGAAGATGAAGGCGTACGATTCGGCTCCTGCATCAAGTAATCTGAATGGGCTTCATAAAGCTTCGAATCTATCGAGATCATTTCCGGCTCAAACCAAACCCCGAATTGCAGCCCTTTATCATGAACATAGTCCGAGATGCCCTTTAATCCGTCCTTCAATTTCCCTTCATACTCGAACCAATCCCCTAAAGAAGAATTGTCTGAATCCCGATGACCAAACCACCCGTCGTCTAAGACAAACATTTCAATACCTAAATCGGCGGCTTCATCCACGATTTCTTCGATTTTTTTGCTGTCAAAATCAAAATACGTCGCTTCCCAATTGTTTACCAAGATCGGGCGCTCTTTCAGTTGATGTCCCCCTCGAGCGACTCGTTCCCGCAGCAGATGATGCAGACTGCCGCTCATGCCGTTCAATCCTCGATCAGAATAGGTCAAAAGAACCTCGGGCGTCTGAAAAACGTCATTGGAAGACAGCGACCATGAAAAATTGTACTCATTGATCCCCGTCAGCACACGGACCTGATCGATTTGATCCTTTTCCAGCTCAAAGGCATGATTGCCGGAGTAAACGAGATGCAGCCCGATCGCTGGGCCGCTGAACTCATTGGTGTCATGGTTGACGAGTGCGATAAAGCTGTTCATCTGATGACTTGAAGCTCCCCGTCGGCTTTCAAAACGCTGAATCCCAGTATGAATGCTTTCCCGTTGGATTTGACGTTCTCGTAAATGCGCCCCTGGCAACGAGATCACTTCGTCGTAGATCCCGTTATTCGTGAGGTCCATCTGCATTGACGCTATTTTTTCTACTACGATCGTTTCCGCCGTTTTATTTAGAACGCGTGTCGATCGAGTCACGACTGGGCGGTCATGATAGATCGTGTAGACTAGTTCTAGATAGATTTCTTGATCTCGGTCCTTAAGAACGACGATCAAGGTCGTTGCTTCGTCGTCACTCTCCACATAAGACTGAGGCAGACCGCTAAGCTCAGGTTTTCCTGCTTCAATACGAAAATCAAAATAACGAAAATCGTGCAGATTCGATCCATTTTCTCGTCGAATCAATGACGCCGGTACACGATAATCCATCGATCCATGGCTAGAATATTCCTGTGGCAACGTGTCTTTTGAGTAAGCCCTTTCAGCATTGCCCGGAACATTTCCAGAAAATCCGCGGTCTCTTCGCAAATATCTTTTATACCCATTATAACGGGTAATTGCCTTGCCAAAATAGAGGTGATTCAGAATTCCGTCCTCTTCAAGTTGAATAATGTAAGATATTTCATTGTTCCGTAGATGAAATACCTGGTTTTCTTGGTCAAACATGACTGCCTTTTGATTCATTTGTGTTTCCTCCTCTTAACTTGTTGTTTACCTTATAATGTTTACTAAACAATTTTGTCAAGAATTATTTCAAAAAAAAGAGAACTTTTTTTTAAGTCCTCTTGATGCTTATTTTTTGGGCACAAAACTTTCACGTACCACTAATTTTGAAGGAAAGGTCATTATGACCGGTTCCTGCCGTTCATCTTCAATTCGTTCTTTTGCCAAACGTACCGCGGCTTTCGCGATTTCTTGGGCGCTGATGTGAACGGTCGTTAAGCTGGGCGTAAGAAATTCAGCAATTTCAATATCGTCAAAGCTGGCGACATCGATCTCCTTGCCCACTGTAATGTTCGCGGACTGTAAGGAACGGTAAACACCGACTGATAGCGGATCGCTGCCGACTAAAAGCGCGGTCGGAAGTTCTTCCTCGGAAGCCAGCCACTCATCCATCAATCGTTTTCCCTCAAGCGGTTCCCACAAGCCGAGTTTTGCTTGCTTTTTCAATCCATTAGCCGACATAAATTCTTGATAGGCTCGGAAACGTTTTTCATTTTCAGTGTAAATTTTTTCACCTGCTTCATTGATCTCAATCGTCACACCGCCAATGTACCCGATCCGTCGATGGCCCTTTTCATAGAAAAGCTGCAACACACGTTTTGTCATTCGTTCGAAGTCCGCATAAACCATGTCCACTTCAAGATTGATATCCGGGTTATCCAGCACGACGATATTTTTATTTTGTTTACTTAACCGTTTCACCGCGCTTTCTGAGACCGTCCCGACAATAATGATCGCCCCCAGCTTGTCAAAGTCTTGCCACGTCTTCGGATTGTCCTCCAAATTATAGACACGATTCAATCCTAAATGGAGACGACGAGCTTCTTGCTCTAAGCCGATCCGCAGACCATTGAAATACGGATCATCCAATTCCTTTTGCCGACTGGTGGTCGTGATCACACCGATCGAAGGCAGCCGACGCTTGATGTATTTACGCTTGTCTATATCGTAATTCAGTTCTTTGATTGCTTGATAAATACGTTCCTTTGTCGAATCGGTAACCGACAATGTTGGATCATTATTCAATACTCTCGAAACGGCTCCCGGACTCACTCCGGCTCGTCTCGCCACATCACGAATTCCTACCATGTATGTTCACCTCGATTGTTTACTAAACAATAACTGGAATTCTAAGATTCGTCAACCGCTTTTAACGATCCATTTAAGCAAAAAAATAAAAAAGCCCCCGGAACTGGCGAGAACGGTGACCAGCTCAAGGAACTTTTCGTTAACTATACTGAGTAATAAATTGGTGAATGGTTTCGGCTACTTCCTCTGCACTCGTTCCGATCGCCGGGTGCCCAGGATTTTCAAAAATCTTAAATTCCCCCTTCACCACTTCACCAACGATTGCTTGGTATTCTCTTTCAATATTTGGACGAATCGTTCCATCCTTCTTGGTTGCTGTTAGAAGCAGCGGGGCCTGTAATATTTGCAGCGAGTCGAAGAACAGCTCTCTTCTGGAAATAATCATTCGCCACAAACAATCGGTGTCTCTTTCGACGACTTCTTTCCAATCGTCTCCAATACACCAATGATAAAATTCGGAGGCCTCTGGATCAGCCATCGTAGAGGAGCGTTCAGCCAGCAACGCTGCATCAAAGCCATCATGGAAGGTGCGGCCGTCAAAACTATCCGCTGTGACTGTCGCGATCAGATCTGGTCTGAGAAATGCTGCATTGATCGCTACCCAGGCACCTCCACTCGTCCCAACAAGGTTCGCTTCCTCGATACCTAAATGTTCCAGCAATGCAATGGTTTGACGCGCCTCCTCTTTCCAGAGCTCTACTGGAAATTTTTTCAAACGATCCGAACGCCCATAACCTAAAAAATCAATCAAGATCACTTGAAAATCCTTATAAAGAGGCAGCATAGGTTTGAACAACTTTGAGGACGAAGTATTTCCATGCAAAAAAACAAGCGGCTTTCCATCTCCTTGTGTTTCATAAAAGATTTTCTTTCCATTATAGCTAAAGAAACTCACTGCGATCCCTCCTTAAAACGTCATACATTTGTTCTAAGTATAACAAGTATCCCGTGAGATAGCAGTGGCTCCTCTGGATAATAACTTTAGATAATATAAAATAAATGGATTGGACATTTACCCCGAACTATGTTTTTTCAGCGAAACAACGCCTTATTGGTCAATGTAAAAGCATTTTTACCCGCTTTTTCTAGTGATTCGACAGCATTTGTTTTATGCTAGAAAAAAGAAAACGAATCGAGGGCTTACGATGGAGATTGGTCAACGCTTAAAAGTACGTCGAAAGGAATTGGACCTGACGCAGGATTATGTTGCTTCCGTTTTAGGAATCACCCGGCAAACCATGTCCAATTGGGAGAACGGACGGAGCTATCCAGATATTGAACGAATCATTCGCTTGTCTGATGTTTATAACTTGTCCTTGGATGAGCTGCTGAAAGGAGATCAAGAAATGGTGAAGCATTTACAGGAAAGTACGGTCGTGAATCACTTTTTAAAAATTTTTATTGCGATGCTTTGTATCAATGGCTTATTGATGGTGGTCCTACTCTTTACACCCTCCATGAGTGACGGCTTTGTTCTATCTATTTTCGCACTGATCGGTATCAATACCCTCAGTCTTTTCTATCTGATCGTCAAAAAAATTTAGGAGGAGTTCTTTATGAATGCTATCGGGATACTTATCATTTTAGGCGTGCTGTTCGTAATTGCCGCTTTCTCGTTGTTTTACTATGTTTTTTCATTGGTCCTATTGGATGCTAAAAGCCGAGGGATCAAAAATCCCAAATTTTGGTCTCTCGTTGCGGCCGGAGGGCAGCACGGTGAAGGGCTGCTGCTGTATCTTTTCAATCGACGAAAGACTGTCAGTAACATGACGGACACCGAGTCGGCGCGCTTTCTTCAGCTTAAAAAGAAAATTTACTATTTAATGGCAGTGGACCTTTTCCTTTTCTTAGCCGCTGTGATTGCCCTCATGCGCTTCACGTAAAAAACGAGCGAATTCAAATCCGCTCGTTTTTTTAGCTCAATGAACGGTCATCCCGCCCAACCTGTCTTTCCTTTTTCTCCAGATCCAGTAAATATTGCTTCCGTTCCAATCCGCCGGCATAGCCCGTCAAGTTTCCATTACTGCCGATCACACGATGGCAAGGGATAGCGATAGCGATCTTGTTTAATCCATTCGCACGTCCTACCGCCCGCACCTTGTTTTTATCCCCTAAACGTATCGCGATTTCTTGATAACTTAGTGTCTCGCCACAGGGGATCGTCTCCAGCATCCGCCATACCTCTTGTTGGAATGGCGAGCCGTCGTAAAACAAGGGCAACGAGAATTCTGTGCGATCCCCAGCAAAATACTCGGTTAATTGACGCGTCACTTCTTGACTGACCACAGTCTGTCCATAGATGATGCGAAAATTGTATTTTTCACGCAATCCCTCGATTTCCTTTTCCAAACCACGTCGGTCTTCAAACTCCAATAAATAGAGATACGCGTCATCGGTCAAACAAAGCATCCGACCGATCGGTGTGGAAATAAAGGAAGCATTCAACGGACGTGCGGTGGTCTTTTTTACGGGATTCCCCATAATTTTAGTAAACGCGTCATTGAACCCGCTGGCCGATTCGTACCCGGCTTCAAACTGTTGATCGATCACTCTGCTGCCGTGATTGATTTCTTTGAAGGCCAGTCCCATTCGTCGTGCCCGTGCATATTGCACGAAGGTCATGTTGTAAATAGTTTTGAATTTACGACGAGCGGTCGCTGAATTCAATCCGATCGCTGAAAAATCTGCTTCCTTCCAACGCTTCTCTGGATGCCGTTCGACTTCATTTACCAACAATTGCACCTCCTCAGGAATCGCTTGAGGAAATGAGAGCGGCTGACAAATTTTACAAGGCCGATAGCCCGACAACAACGCCTCTTCCGCCGATGAATAAAACTCGCAGTTTTCATAGTTAGGCTTTCGTGCAGTGCACGTCGGGTGGCAAAAAATCCCGGTTGTTTTTATTCCGGCAAAGAAGATGCCATCGTATTTTTGGTCTCTGGTTTTTAAAGCTTGGTAATATTCTTCTCGTTTTTTATCTGACGTAATCATGAGTGACGCCCCCCTCTTATGTCTTTTAGTATACGCGCCTGGGCAGATGAATACTTTCGAAAAATGAACAACTATTTCTTTTTTTTGATTTTATAAAATAACTAATTAATTTAATAGAGCATCACTTATAAAATAACTATCTGACATAAAATAACTGTCGTTTGACACCAGAAAAACTCTATCTTATACTTTTAGTTATAAAGGAGCTGGCACGGATGAATCAACAAGAAGCCAATCGACGAATGGAAGAGGAAATTCAATTTTTCCCTTGGTTCGTTCAAAATTATTTTCGTAAAAAAAGCGGCGATCAATACTCTTCCATCACCTTGTACGAGTACGCCAAAGAATACCGACGGTTTTTGAATTGGCTGATTCAAGAAGGCTTTTCATCTGCCGACACGCTTTCGGAAGTCACTTTGGCGGAATTTTCTGCTTTGTGGCCGGAAGATTTGGAGTTTTACAAAGCCCATCTTGTCAAAGCGCCCAAAATTCTGAAAGAATCCACCAAAAAACGCTTGGAGGAAAGCGAGCAATCCCTGCCTTTGCGCCAAAATGCGACGGTCCAACGGGGAGTCACTGCGTTGCGCTCGCTGTTCAACTATTTGAATGAAGCCATTGATCGTCATACAGGAAAACCTTATCTTGAACACAATATGATGGGAAAAGTCGCAAATGTCAAGGATAACAAAACCATGGCTGAGCGTGGCGCGGCCATTGAGAAAAAACTTTTTCTAGATGAAGAAGCCCTCGATTTTCTAGATTTCGTTGACCTGCGGTACATAGAGACATTAGAGACACGGCAAGCCATCACCGCCTTCAAAAAAAATCAGCTCCGTGATCTCGCCATCATTGGACTCTTTCTTGGGACCGGGATGCGTTTATCGGAGCTAGTGAACATGAATGTACAGGATCTCGACCTTCACACGGGAGAAGCACGGGTCTATCGAAAAGGCGGAAAATGGGACATGGTGGTCATTTCTTCAATCGCCATCGACTATTTGACAGAATATCTCGCTCAACGAGAGCAGCTCTATCATCCAGATGAAAATGAAACGGCGCTCTTTTTAACACGTTACCGCGGCAAAGCCAAACGCATCGCCAGCGGTGCGGTGGAAGCCATGGTGGGAAAATATTCAGAAGCCTTTAAAATCAAGATTTCGCCCCATAAACTGCGGCACTCAGTCGCCACACAGCTATACAGCAAAACAAATTCACTGGTCCAAGTCGCAGAACAGCTCGGACAATCAGGCACCTCGGCGACGACTGTCTACACCCATATCGCAGGCAAGAAAAAACGCGATGCGATGAATGATTTGTGGTCGTAAGATGTTGAAATAAGTAAAAAATTTACGATACATTCGAAAACACGAAGGCTTACTATCGCTCGCATAAAAATTTTACGATAACGGTCATTTTACATGAAAAACGGTCCAGCGTGATTTAAAAAACCATGTTGGACCGTTTTCTTACATCTTAAATGTTTTATGTTAAACTCTCGGTTGAATTTCCAGCTAATTCTCTTTTGACTCGTTGAACTGCTTCAAAAAATCATCGAAGGATTGTTGTTGAACCGATAAAAATTGGGATTTTGTTCCTTTAAGTTTTGGGCCTATTTCTTTTTTCTTTCTAGGTTTATTCTTGTCGTTTAAAACGTCTTTCTCTGGATCACTAACTGCACGAATTCCGAGGTCTTCTGCTTTTCGATTATAAATTTTGAGGATGTCTATTTTTATTTTCTTTGTTAATTCGGTGAGCGTATGAAAGTTCGGAGTATAGTAATAAAGATAAAATTCTTTTGCCTCTTTTGGAAAGTGGCTACGCAAGGATAACGTGTACAATTCATCCATGTGCTTTATCTTTATTTTAAAATAAATAGAATCCGTCGAACGTGATTTCTGAGTTCTCACTTCCTGGACCACACTTAGGCTATTCAAAGCTAAGCGTACTTCCCTAGACAGCACTTCATAATATTTCTCAGGTATTTTTCTGTACTTTGTAAAAAACTCGATTTCTTTCCCGTCTATAATCATTGAGCTTCCTTCAGCAAGTAGTAAAAAAACGTTGGAAAATCACAGGAATTCTTCCACTTTCTTATCATAAGGCTTTCCCTTTCCACGGCTGTTCCTCCTCTTCTCATTCTTTGATGACCTTTTTCATAACAGACTCGTTACAATTGAACATTTTTGTTTTTAGACATTTTTTTTAATTCATCAAGTTTTTTGACTGATTCTTTTGCATAATGGTCGGCTATCTCGTTCCCAAAAAAACCACTGTGGGATTTCACACACAAAAAGTGCGTAGTAACCGCCTCATCTGTAATAATAGATTTAATTTTGTTCTGAATGAGTTGATCCACACTTTTAAAATAATAATTTTTATCCGCGATTCGAGGCAATTGATCAAAATCATGAACGAGTATAAATTCTTTTTGATTATTGATAAGCGTCATGATCTGCAGAGCTAATAATAGCGCTTCCACTTCGGCATACGTGCTATTGGTATTCTTTTTACGACTTTTGGTAAACGTTTGAACACTCCCATCACTGTCACTGACGATTACTGAACACCCATATTTTCCCTTTTGGTCATTATAAGAACCGTCTATATAGACAATTGGAAGTTTTTTCTCTCATATGCAAGTATCGCTTCAATAGTGTTTTTGTCTTTTATTTCTGCCAAAACTTTTCTTTGCGCTTCTAACCATTTCACGGCTTCTCTTTTTGTAGTAAATCCACGATTTGTCCAAATACTATTGTTGGAAAAACAATTTTTCTTGAATGTATCCACTGAACTAAAAACTCCAGTACGTTTTCCATAGGCAATAGCAAAATATTCTTTACCTTGATTATTACGGTTTCGCTCAAGCCATTTTTCTGCGTCCTCCATCGTTTGAAAGCCCCCTGTACCAAGCCCTCCTGAGAAACGATGAATTTGTTTGTGATAGGTGTTAAAATAACGATAAATTCCCGTTCTTCTCCCCTTTGCGACGGCATATATTCCTTTTTTATTTTCTTTTGAAAAGCCATTTTGGGCTAGCCATTCCCATCCTTGCTCTTCAGAAAAAACTTTTTTGTATTTCGCACCTGAGTAATTTTTTGTGGCTTTTAAAAAAAGTTCTTTATCTTTAGTGACATCTACAAGCCTCCCGACGGCTATTGCATAATATGTTTTTTTAGCTGGTGTTTTCGTTAATGGGACTGTTTCCTTCTTTATAATAAAATCGTATCCAAGCAGCCATTCCTTTGCTTCTTCAATAGATTTGAATACTCTACTTGAAGAACCAGAAAAGCCCTTTGTCGATTTCTTATAGTCATCCACATTTGCCACTATCACACCCGTTTTGTCTAAGTAACGCACAGCGCAATACCTAATTTTCGGCAAGTTCTTCCCCTCCTTCTCACATGAATAGATTGCTTTTATTTTATCGTAAATCCTTAGAAGGAAAAAGCGTTGAAAAAATTTTTTCAAGTAATTCTCCCAAAAAAACAACCTTGATCGTCCGTTTACTAAACACTTTGGTGGAGAGGCATAGCCTAAGTAGTTGCTTGATAAATAGCGCACACGTCGGATGGTAAGTAGTCCGTCTTTCTCTATTCATGATTCCGTTAAAAAACACCTCCTAGTTAAATTCATTTCAAATTGAATTCAATAGGAGGTGTTTTTTATTTTGTTTTAGATTGCTGGGTCAGTGCCATTCCTCTTCTTTCCAAATTCTATGGATATAAGAAAAAGCCTCTTAAAAAGAGGCTTTTAGTGAATGCAGCTTTCATTTAGTTAAACGTGGCTACTCCGATACATTTCCAGCGAAGATCCCTTGAAACCCATTGGTCAAAGCCGCATTCTCTGTCAGACGGAAATGCAGAGCGCCATCGGGCATCCCTTGATTTTGCATGGAGACTAGCACGACCGGCTGATCATTGGTAAAGCCAAAGAGGTAGACGTGCCGGCTCATGCTCGCTTTGGGTGATCCCGTCTGCGCATCTGAATAGGCAGCGACGATACTGTATTCCGCAGAAGACTCGCCTGTTTCGGACCATTCACTAGAAACGATGATATCATTTATGGCAATCGGCATTTTAGCATTCGCTCCGACCACTTCACTAGGAAATTGCACGCCGTAGTAATTCACATTATTGTTCGGCTGGTACGCGCCATAGGTTTGCCCCATCTCTTGTCCCCAGCTAGTCATAAATGAGTCCAATGCACCTGATTTTTCAGCATTCCAGGCTGTTTCTGGTGCAGAAATGGTTTCACTTGTACTTTCCATTGATTGACTGGTCGAAACTCCCGTACTTGTCGATGACGTTGTACTAGTTGTACTGCTGGTTGTTATGTTTGATTGTTTAGTGGAAGACATGGTCGTAGAAATCGATGTTTGCGACGTACTGCTATTTTTAGTAGTCGTATCCTCGCTTTTACTACACCCAGATAAGGCCAATACACCTATTAAAACACCCATACTAATAACTGATTTTTTCATCTAATCGCTCCTCTAGCTTGATTGATATAGGATTATAATAACAATAAACCCAATGAATCAGAAAGCTTTTTTTTATTCAATTAGAAAAAACTCGCACGTTCGTGTATTGTCTATCATTGTTATTTCATAGCAACGCAATGAAGGCTTAAAAAATCCCTATTCTACTTAGAAACGATTCTTTATTTCTAAGTAGAATAAGGGATTCTTTTATTTTATCGTATCTAACCATTGGATCAGCCGCTGTGCTACTTGCTGATTTTGATCGCTGATCGTAGACTTTCCATCTCCTTTTTGATGCCCATAAGCACCAAATCCAGCATGGTTTCCTCCAGCGATTTCTTGATACTCTGTTGACTCAGGTAAGTTCTTTTTGGCTTTCTGATAGGCCTCTTTATCCAGGACATGATCATTCTCACCAGTCAGAGACAGCACAGGAATTTCACTATCCACTAAACGACCTTTCTCGTCAGGATAACTCGCCAAGAAGAATACGCCTTTTAAGTTGTCAGAATGATCTTTCGCAAACCGACTAGCCATCACACCGCCTAATGAATGGCCCCCCATGATGAAGGGACGTTTCGGCTGTTCCTTAAGCACCTTTTCGCCACGATCCGGCGCAAGCACAGCCAAATCAAGCGGCATTTTCATGATATAAACGGGATAGCCCGCATCCGCCAACTCCTTCGCCCAGACACTGTAGCTTTCCGGTTCGATTAGCGCACCTGGGTAAAAAATAACCATTGGTTTTGACGTGTCTTTTGAAGGGAAGTAAAGCCACTCACTTGCCTGTTCTGCTTTTTCTGCCGTTTGTTTCGCATCGTTTGCTGGTGAATAGGTCTGTGATTTTAGGTACCCGATACCGCCGATCATCACGACAACGATCCCGATGAAAATAGCTAGAAGTATTTTTTTCCACTTTTTCACAATTATCGCTCCTTTCTATCGTTGCAATCATATCATCTTTGAGCGTTTTGCTACAATATGGAGGCCTTCAAGCCGTGTTGATGACAGCGGATGGATAGGATTATCAAATGCAAAGAGCACAAACTTCTATCATATTTTGATGGAAATTTGTGCTAATATGATTGATGGCTGTCTAGTTCGACTGGTTCTTGCTATTGCGGAATGATCGGCAATAATAGATGAGAATCATACTTGCCGCCAGCATAAAGTGAGTGCCGCCCTTTGTTTACGGTATCTGTATGTGCGTAACCCCGTGCCACACCTACGACTTCTTCTTGTACGATCTCGCTTCCTTTGATTACCAACTCCAGACTTTCACCACGATTCAGTTTGATACTGGAAGGCCAAATTTCGATTTCGACAGGAACAACTTCTCCCTTTTCTAATTTCGCCAAATTCGTGTGTTTCAGGACGGGTTGATAGATGGTCGATTTTTCCAAATCAAGCTCGCGATGGGAAGCTCTGAGCCAACCATGTGCAACGATCCCATATTCCATTTGATTAAAGTCTGGCAGCAACACTTCATTGCCAAGGATATCCAATTTTTTGAGCCCTACAAAAATATCCATGTCGTCGGTGTCTTCCGCACTGACCCAGATCTTCAGCTTTGAATAGCCGGTTATTTCCAATGTTTCATCCGCTGTATACTTAAAGTGAACTTCATCATTTTCAAGCGCGTCTGCTTCGCTATTATACGTGAGCATAGCTTCATTGTTTTGAGCGGTTTCTACAAATGTCATAGTTTCATCGTTTAGATAGAATTTCTTATATTCCGTGTTTTCTAACGGCCATTCTTGAGCACTGCGCTGTTGCCCTTGATAAAACCTTTCCCGCACTTCGTAACGAACAGGCGGTGTATTGCGCCAGCCATTTTCGATTCCCTTCAAGAAATAATCGAAGAAGGCTTTTTGCTGCTCAAGGGATTCACGTAAATAATAGGTCTCCCATTCTTTCCGACCATGAACTAGTAGCCACTTATCTTGACTAGAGGATTGTCTGAATCCTTCAAAGGTACCGCGACAATGCAAACCTTGGGTCGACCAGCTGGCACAAACAAACATCGGTACATTGATTTTGTTTAGCTCAACTTCACGTTCCTGCCAATGCTCATCAAGTAACGGATGGGCTTTTTGCTCGTCAACCATCGGTTCGATTTCATTTTCTGGAAAACGGGTGCGATTAAGAGCTTCAAAGCTGGACGAAAAAGCTGTTTCCGGTATCCCTCCGTGAAAATACCATTCCCGATAAAGATCGCTAGTGCCCTCCCAAGGAATGATCGCTTTCAGATGCGGCGGATTCAAAGCAGCCACTCGCCATTGCGTCATCGCCAAATAAGAAACTCCGTTCAATCCAATATTCCCATCAGACCATTCTTGCTCCGCCGCCCATTCGATGACTTCATAATAATCTTCGGTCTCGGTTTTCGTCCAAGGATAAAGCGCCCCTTCAGAATTCGAACTACCTCTTGTCGCGATTTTGATCAATACATACTCATTCGGTACCCAAAATCCTGGATCAGGTGATTCGATTGGCGCATACAATGAAGTTTCGATCGAACCGACAGCTGGCCAAAAGCGATGGAAGACTTGCCACGGCGGCAGCGAATCTTTGATATAAGGGTCCATACTCATCACTACTGGAAATTTTCCCTGACGATTTGGACGAAAGATGTTGACATAAAGTGTGATCCCATCACGCATTTTGATCGGGACATCCTTTTCGAAGATCATCGGCTGATGACCATAATGAATCGTCCCCATCACGATTTCATTCAAACCAGGCTTTGTCTCATTGGGATGGGTAGCTTCTAAATCAGGACGACTTTTGATAACGCTCATTGATTTTCCTCCTTATTTCTCTCGTATTTACGAAGTGGCATTCGCAACTGACATCCATTTCTTAAAAATCGACTGTAAAAAAGAGGGCCATAAAGTTGGTAAGAACTTCATGACCCTCGTCTTTCTGTTCCAGGCTATACGCGGGACAGTCTTTTCTATGATTTTACTGTGCTACTTCAAACCCAACTGATTTAAAGCCGCCATCTAACTGAATCATTTTAACTTTCGCTTTGATCGGTAATTTGGCAGTTAGTTCCTTCACATTTTCACGCGTCACGCCATAAAGCGCGCCGTGGAATTGATGCGTTCCATTCGGAAACCGTCCGACACAGATACAATAGGGAGATTTATCGACAAATCCGGCATTTGCCTTTACAAATGTGTAGTCTACTGCTGCATTGATATCTTCAAAACGAATCTCATCTATCATGGCTTCATCGCCCATTTCGATCCAATCCAAATGATAACTGCCGCATTTTTGACAGGTTGGTAGTGGAGGCCATACAATGTCTCCACATTCTTCGCATTTCATTCCTAAAACTTTGTTATCTTCCAATGCATCGTAATAGGTCTTTAAAATAGGTCGTAGTTGATACATGTGTAGTCCCTCCTTTTATTTTTGATTTTCCAGAACGATACCGACTGTCGTATGACCGCCGCCCATGCCGCGAACCAGACATTTGTTGACGGGTTTATTCACTTGACAATCGCCGGCTTCACCGCGCATTTGCAGGATCGCTTCACTTAACATGTTGATTCCTGCAACACCAAAGGCATGCCCGAAACTCAAATCTCCACCATGAGGATTGATCGGTGTATCGCCATCAAAACACGTTCTGCCATCTAATTCATATTGATAACCTTTTCCTTCAGGCAAATAACCAAAGACTTCCGCACTGTCTAATTGTTCGCCAGAGGTCATTACAGTCGTAATCAACAGATCCAATTCGCTAGGGTCGTAACCGTTCTTATCCAACGCTTTTCGCACATCAACATTCATCTGATGGAAGCAGAATGGAAAACGTTGCGTGTTGGAAGAGCTGGCATAATCGACGACATTGATCGGTTTCTCTGAGAACTTTTCTGCAATATCTGCGGAACAAACTACGATCGCTCCAGCCGCCACATTATGCAGAACCGTTCCACTCTTACGAATATATTGTGTGATCTTTGGATTCTTATTGGAGCGCATATATTCTAAAACATCATCATAACCATTTTGTTTCGCAACCTCAGTATAAGGCACACGTTCAACGGCGCGTTCACAGTGAGAAGCATTCCGTCGTAAATTGACCGCCATCGCATTATACGTATCATCCAATGTATCTTCTGAAATACCGTAATTTTGCGTATAATATTTTCCTTGTTCCTCCGTCAGCAGGTTATCGCTGACACCATCAAAACGATAATAGGTTGTGTCAAACAATACTCGACCCGGCGACCACCAGCCATCATAATTCTCGATTGGCTCTAACATATAAGCCGGTTTGTTTCGCGGATTAAAATGTTTCGGTGTTTCGATCCCAGCACACAGGACAATATCGTATTTACCAGAGGCAACTGCATTAACGGCCTCAGTAAATGCCATGTATCCGCTGGCACAGGCTTGTTCGATGTGCATGATTGGTTTTCCAGCTAAGCCAACCCACTCTTCCAGTGTACCAACCATGCCTGAAACGCCCCCAGCAGTAACAAAATTAGAAAACTGAGAATAAATCACCTTGTCGATATCTTTTGGCTTAACACCTGCGTCCTCCATTGCTTGATGACAAGCACACGCCCAGAGTTCGTAGATAGATAATCCTTCATAGGCAGGATCATCAAAATATTTTTGACCAAGTGTACTTGTACCAATAACAGAAACAGGACGTGAAAAATTACTTTTGACCATGATAGTACTCCTTTCTTATTTTAAGGTATTTATTTTTTTGTAAAAAATAAGTCTTATTTTCGAACCATATGTCATTCTTCTAAACACTTTTCACAATTTTTTCAGAGAACATTTTTAATAGCTTGCTCTTGCCTTCGTCTTTGTATTCTTTTAAAACGAATGTATCGTTGGTTGGTGTTTGTCCTGGTGCAGGCTGAGCCACATCTGGATTTCCTGTCCAATTAACTAAACGACAAGTACGTTTTTTGATGCGCCAGCCTTTTTCTGTGCGAATCAGCTCATCATCATACCAGCCGCGTCCAGTCCAAGAATTGCCGTCGCCTATTTCAGCCGCCGCATCGCGAACCAATAGCCAATCACCATAAGTAAAGGCATGAGCGGTATCGCCATCGACCTCTACTACAGAGCCGAACATAGAATGCATATGATTATCTAAACTCTCATGAAAGACTTTAAATCCGTAAGTGAATTCATCTAAATTCTTCCATAATGCTCCTGCTGGTCCAAAGTCAGCAACGGCATCTTCAGTAAATACTTGGTCCATCAACTCCCATGATTGCGAATCTAGAACTAAGGCATAAAGATTAATTACTTGAGTGATCTCAGTTTTGTCATTGGTGTTCATAGCATCAAATCTCCTTTTAATTGTCTCGATTTGATATCGCTTACACAATATCTACCTTCATATTAGCGGGCAGAAATAGATAAGTACAATAGCATTATTGTATGCTATTGACATGTATTATTCGCTATCTGAATAATGGATAAGTACCACTGTTAACACAATAGATTTCGATTTAGTATGTGTGTTTTGTATACATTACAAGAAACGTATACTTTTTTGGTATTTCACTTTCTCCTCTGAGCCGGCCTATAATGAAAGCGGATTAACAAAGGAGGGATTCTACTTTGAAAGAGGATTCAATAATCTGGATAGTCGGAACCGAGTGCAAACCAGGCGTGGATGAAAAAAAGTTCAATAAATGGTACGACGAGGTTCACGTACCGATGCTGTTGGAGGGTGATTTTGTTAAAAGAGTCTTCCGTAGCCGACTCGCTAACAAAACCTATCATGTTGCTAACACAACCCATGAATGTCCCAAATATTTAACGATCTATGAGTTTGAGGATGTAAAAGCGTTTGAGGCATGGATGACTTCACCTGATCGTAAAGTTGCTGGTGAAGACAAACTCGCGACTTGGGGTGAAGGCGGAGGTTATGAAGTTTTTTGGGCATCACGGTATGACACAATGCAAGCTTGGAACAACTAATGATCTACTAAAACAAACAAAAGAAAAGGAGTTGTACCATTATGGAAGTAAAGAAACTAATGCACGTCTGTATAGCCGTTCCCGATTTAGAAAAAGCCTTAGATTTTTATTGTAACGTCATGGGCTTCAAGTCCACATTCCAAACAGAAAACGATCAAGCGGATGGCAGACTCTTAGGATTTGACCAAGATAAAATCGGCTTGCGAGCACACCATCTTCTATCAACTAGCGCCGATCCTGCGCAAGCTACAGAGATCAATATTGTGGAGTTCACGAATCCTAAAACCCTAGACGAAAAACCATATGAAGCAATGAATCATATAGGGCTTACCCGTCTAGCTCTAATGGTGGATGACACGAAAGAAGCAATTGAAACGGTCCGCAAAGTCAATGGCGTCGAGGTCGTCAGCGAACCGAATGATATCCTGATCGTTGAACCTGATGTGACTATTACTGCAACCTGGGCCAGCTTTAAGGATCCATTCGGCATCTTTATTACCTTGTCTCAACCGCCAAAAGCTGAAAAAAATAAGTAGAGGATGACTATTATGGAAAAATTTATCGACCGATTATTTCATGTTTGTGTGACTGTAGCAGATATCGAAGAAGGATTAGCCTTTTATCGAGATGTATTAGGAATGGAAACAACTGGCAGCTTAAGAAATGAAAAATCTGACGGCGCAGTATTAGGCCGCCCTGGCGAAGAGATCATCATTCACGCGGAGCATATGATTGGCAAAGAAACAGAAAATGCAACTGTTATTGACCTGATTCAATACGTTACGCCAAAAGCGGATGAAACACCGCCATTAAAGAGCTTGGAACGCATGGGTATCACTCGGATGGCCTTTGGTGTCAGCGGTATCAATACGATTTATCAACGTTTAGTCGACCGAGGAGATATTGAATTTGTTTGTGAGCCGATGCTGTTGAATGCTCCCGGCGGTGGCCACCTGAAGGTTGTTACCTTCCGTGATCCATTTGGTGTTACCCTTGAACTGATCGAGAGCATCCCTGCATAATAAAAAAACGCTGGAGGAAGTAACTTTCTTCAGCGTTTTTCATTTCTATAAGACTAGTTAAAAAGCCAAGCGATTTTTTCCCTTCATTTTTGAAAGCAAAAGATCGATTGGCTTTACTTTTGTTAAGTATTTTTCAAAAAAACTATCTATCTAGTTAAAAGTTTTTAGCCCTCCACTCACCACTACCGGTGCTTCTGTTTTTTGCAACACTTCTTCAACTGTCGTTCCCTCCGCAATTTCAGTCAGCAGCAAGCCTTTTGGTGTTACCTCGATCACAGCCAATTCTGTCACGATCATGTTCACTTTATTGATCGCTGTAGCTGGCAAGGTGATCGCATCCAGGATCTTCGGAGCACCGTTTTTCGCTGTATGGGTCATGGCGATAATGACTTTTTTCGATCCGGTCACGAGATCCATCGCCCCGCCCATTCCTGGAACCATTTTCTTTGGAATGATATGACTAGCGAGACTGCCGGAAGCATCGACCTGCAAAGCACCCAAAACAGTCAGATCCACATGCCCTCCGCGAATGATGCCAAAGGATGTTGCGCTATCGAAATAGCAGGCACCGGTATTCACCGTAATTTTTTTACTCCCGGCGTTTACAATATTAGGATCAGCGTTGCTTTCATCGGCTAGTCCTCCCATTCCCAGCATGCCATTTTCAGACTGTAGAATGATCCGGATATTCTCTGGAACATAATTAGCGACCATTGTAGGCATGCCGATCCCGAGGTTCACCACCATACCATCTTCTAATTCTTGCGCTACCCTTTTTACGATCTTTTCACGTTCGTTCATGCCGGCTCCCCCTCTACAATGTGATCGACAAATATCCCCGGAGTCACTATATTCTCCGCTTGAATTCTACCTAATGGGACGACTTCTTCCGCTGCCACGATCACTAAGTCCGCAGCTGTTGCCATTAGTGGATTGAAGTTGCGGGTCGTTCCGCGATAAAAAATACTTCCATCCTCATCAACAATAGATCCCCGTAGCAAAGCCACATCTGCCCGCAACGGTTTTTCCAGCAAGTACTCCTGTCCATCTATTTGTATAACTTCTTTTCCCTCTGCCACATCGGTTCCTAAACCTGTCGGAGTCAGAACGCCACCAAGTCCAGCCCCCCCTGCACGAATCCGTTCTGCTAATGTCCCTTGAGGAACCAGCGTCACATCCAATGATCCATCGCTCATTAATTGCCCGGTCAATGGTGTGAGTCCAATGTGTGAGGCAATCAGTTTCTTTACAGCACCGGCTGAAATTAATTTACAGATACCAGTACCTGGTGTTCCCGTATCATTCGCGATCACGGTCAAATTTTTCACGCCGCTTGCTACTAAAGCATCCATCAAAATTTCGGGTGTTCCGCAGGACATAAAGCCGCCGATCATGACGGTCATCCCATCCTTGATCTGCGCTGCTGCTTGTTCCGCTGTCATTCGTTTCATTTGATCAATCCCTTTCTACAATCAATGCTGTACCCATACCGCCGCCAATACAGAGTGTCGCCAAGCCATACTGTGATTCTCTGCGTTTCATTTCATATAACAAGGTGGTCAGGATGCGTGCTCCAGATGCTCCGATGGGATGTCCTAGTGCGATTGCGCCGCCGTTTACATTCGTGATATCTGCTGCCAACTCTAACTCACGTGTCACTGCTAAAGCCTGTGCCGCGAACGCTTCGTTGGCTTCCACCAAATCCAAGTCAGAACTCTTCAAATCCGCCATCTTTAAGGCTTTTTTGGTTGCCGGGATGACACCAAGTCCCATCACTGATGGATCAACTCCCGCGGAGCCGTACCCTTTTATTTTGACTAAAATCGGCAATCCAAGTTCGTCTGCCTTTTCCTTTGCACATACGAGGATCATTGCTGCTCCATCATTGATGCCAGAAGCATTTCCGGCCGTAACCGAACCATCTTTTTGAAAACTTGCTTGCAGTCTTAGCAATCCTTCGATCGCTGAGTTAAAACGAGGGTACTCATCGTGATCTACTACAATTGCGTTACCTTTTCTTTGAGGAACAGCTACTGGAGCAATTTCTTCTACAAACCGTTCCTGCTCAATCGCAATTTGCGCCCGCTGCTGACTTTGCAATGCAAAAACATCCTGCTCTTCGCGACTGATCCTATATCGATTGGCTACATTTTCAGCAGTAACACCCATATGATAGTCGTTGTATACATCCCAAAGACCGTCACGAATCATTGAATCCACCAGCGTGTCGTTTCCCATTTTGGCACCTAAGCGATGTTTCTCTAAAAGATACGGCGATTGGGACATATTTTCCGTTCCGCCAGCCAAAATAATATCAGCATCGCCAGCTTTGATGATCTGCGCCGCTAAGGAGATTGCTCTCAGTCCTGAACCGCAAACCATTCCTAATGTCATAGCTGGAACTGTATTCGAAATCCCACAGCCTAGACTGACCTGCCGTGCGACGTTTTGCCCTAATCCGGCTGACAAAACATTGCCGATGATCACCTCGTCGATTTGCTCGCGGTCGATTCTTGCCCGTTCAATACTGGCATTCGCCGCAGCAATACCTAATTGAACAGCAGAAACATTCTTAAATGCTCCTTGAAAATTTCCAATCGGTGTTCGTGCTGCACTTACGATGACGATTTCTCGCATAACTATTCCTCCCAAGATAGATTAATGTGTTAAAATAAATTGATAAAAGCGTTCTCATCTTTAAGTATATGACCTCTATTCTATAAGTAAAATTGTTTCTTAGTATACAAATCAAGGTTGGTATGCATTAAGTGAATAGTAGCCCTCTGCCTAGAAAGGACAACTCATGAATCTGATAAGTTTACGTTATTTTATAACCGTTGCGGAATATTCAAGCTTCACCAAAGCCTCTGAGCGTTTATTTGTGACTCAGCCTACTTTGAGCCGGCAAATCTTGGATCTCGAGGAAGAATTAGGCGCTCAGCTCTTTATTCGCAGCCGCCATTCCCTCGTTTTGACTCCCGCGGGACATCGCCTGCTGCCTGAAGCAAAAGTGATTATTAAGAAATGCGATAACTTAAGTGAATTAGTCAAAAACGAGAATAATGACCTAACTGGTTCGCTTCGGATCGGCTATCAAGTGTTTTTAGATACCACACTAATGTCGCAGGCACTAAAATCAATCACTAAGGAAAATCCGCAAGTCGATATTCTACTGTCACGAGGAGGTTCCTCAGAACTGACAGATGATCTGACGCAGGACAATTATGATGTGATTTTTACATTGAAAATCTGTGTCGAGTCGTTGCCAGATCTTGAAGTTTTTAAGCTGCAAGATAATATGCTGCAAGTCGCTGTTCCTCGCAATCATCGCTTGGCGAATCAGAAGAAAGTGTACATAAAGGATTTAGCTGATGAACGATTTATTTTACTTGATCGTAAAATGTCGCCGTCCACTGTCGATTATGCAACGGGACTATGTATAAAAAATGGTTTTTCACCGAATGTTTCCTATTATGTCAATGACGCGGAAACGGCGATGCTGCTGACGGGGTCCGGAAAAGGAATCACTTTCGTATTTTCTAGTCGACCTGGCGAAAGGTCATCTGAAGATATTGCGATACTTGATATTGAGGAACTGGATGACGGTCTAGATTTTGTGCTGGCCTATAAGAATGGAAATACCAATCCGATGATTCCATTGCTAGTAACTGAGCTGTTGGAAACCATAGAGCCTCATGAAACAATTGATTCTTAATAAAATAAAAAAGGTTCCCTCATTGAAAAAGTCAATGGGGAACCTTTTTGTCAACCTTGCTTATCGATAATCAACACGGGATATTCCGCTATTTTTGTAAAACCAGATGCTTTTGCCGTTTTAATTGAGGGAACATTTTCTTTCCAGCAATCCCAATAAACAGCTAGTTTTCGTTTGCTTGCTTCATTTAAGAATAACCTTACCATATTTGAGGCGATGCCTCTTCTTTGATATTCCTCACTTAGCTCGATCCCAATCGCAATTGATTTACTGCTTTGATATTCACTTGTACAAAATCCCTGCACTTTATCTTCTGCTAGGAATGCATAGCCAATACCTTCCTGCAAGAAAGAATCAAGATTGCTGTAGCTAGCCGTCTCGCTAACTTCCTCGATAATCATGCCCAAATTACTTATATCCGAACTCATCATTTCTTGGTCAATTGCCGCTACCCCTTCATATGTCGTTATTTCTTTTTGCACTGGTAAAATATAAAAAAGACTGCGAACATTTTCAAAAACAGAAGCAAAATTCGATTTGATCATTTTCGGAATCGCTAAGCCATCGTAGAAAACGATCACTATCTCTTGATCCGTCTCAGCGATGACAGAAGAAATCTCCTCTTCCCTGTTTTCAATATTTCCAGCTATCCAAATGTAGTGACCGAAGATCAGCAGGCACCATTCCGAGAGGTCGTTGTCGTCTGTAAAGATTCTGGCTAATTGCGGGTTCTCCTCCACTGTATCAAGCATGTATTGCAATGGAGAAAATGAGAGCAGCTTTCTTATTTCAGGTGTAATAGTTTTATGTTGACGCATGGTGCTTTCCTCCTCTGTTTTCCATAAACTTCTTTCTTCTATTCTACCTTAAATTGCTTAGACAAATCCTAGTATTAGTAAATCTGAAGTGAACTCAACTTTGGCTATTCATTTTTTGCATAGCTAAAAAAAACAAAGTGTGACTATCCAAATTCGGACTTTTACTTTCTTCAAAAGGACTCCTATAATTCGAACTGTTCAACAACTAGAAAGAAGTGGAGGAAAAGAATATGACCGCAAAAATTACAGATAAAATGAAATTTAGTCCAGCTTTTGAATACATTGATGATGGGATCGAACATGGTGTGCTTAGTCCCTTCGAAACCAAAGAAGTGATTTTGAAAAAAAGCGAAGTGATCGCAAAAGGTTTTAAGCCGCTATCAGGAGACATTCGAATGTTAAAGGATGTGCCCGTGACATTGCGCGATGGCGTGACGATTTACACCGATATTTATTTACCGGTAACCGTAGAAAAAGTTCCTGTTTTGATTGCTTGGAGCCCTTACGGAAAAAGCGCCGGAACTGCTCCACGTTATAAAAATTTGTTCAATATGTTAGGCATGGGCAATCACTGGAATTCCGGTTTAACAAAATTTGAAGCACCAGATCCCGATTATTGGTGTGCTCATGGCTATGCAGTCTGCAATCCAGATATGCGAGGCATCGCTCATAGCGAAGGCAATACAACGATGCTCGGTTCACAAGAAGCCGAAGACGGTTACGATTTGATTGAATGGTTGGCAGCACAAAATTGGAGCAACGGAAAAATAGCTCTGACAGGAACTTCTTACTTGGCCTTCTCCCAATGGTATATCGCAGCAGAACAACCGCCTCACCTAACTTGTATCAATCCAACAGAAGGGTTGGCTGACGGTTATCGTGATCTAGCCTTTATTGGAGGCATTCCTGATAAGAATTTCATCGAGCGTCTGCAAGTCAACCATGTCAGTGCCACTGGCGCGCTGCGGGAAGATTTGACCAAGGAAATGGATGCTTATCCATTGGCAGATGCGGCGCTTTGGAAAGATAAAATGGCTGATCCAAGGAAGATCACTGTACCAGCATTCGTCATCGCCAGCTATTCAAACACGCTCCACACGATGGGCACCTTCCGTTCTTGGCGTACGCTAGGCTCAAAAGAAAAATGGCTTCGCATCCATGACCGTCAAGAATGGCCTTACTATTATGATGAAAAAAATATTGAAGAACTGCGCCGCTTCTTCGACTACTATTTACTTGGAAAAGAAAATGATTGGCTGGAAACACCAACGGTTCGTTACTCAATCCTTGATTTTCAAGGCGGCAATCAAACGGATATTTCAGCAGAAAGCTTTCCACCTGCTGCAAGTGAAACTAAACGCTATTACATGAACGGCCGCTTTCGTACGTTGCAAGAGAATCCTGAATTAGCAGATTTTCCAGTAAACTACACAGCCGAAGCTTTACCAGGAAGAACCTCTTTCCAAATGACCTTCGATCAAGCAACAACGTTCGTCGGTTATCCAAAAGCAAAGCTGTTCATGGAAGCGGATGGCTACGATGATATGGATGTCTTTGTTTGGATACAAAAATTGGATAAATTCGGCAATGTATTAAGCGAATTTGTCGTGCCGAATCATGGAGCTGCCTTACAAGACTTTACCCAAGAAGGTGCTTCGGCGTTGCGCTATAAAGGGGCTTGGGGACGTCTGCGGGCATCGATGCGTCAGCTTGATGATCAGCTTTCAACGGATGAAATTCCTGCCTATCGCTTTGATTGTGTAGAAAAGCTTTCTCAAGGAGAAATCGTTGAAATGGATATTGTCTTGAGTCCCATGGGCTTAGCCTATGAAGCTGGAGAAACCTTAAGAGTCGTCGTAAGTACAAAAGATGAGCTCGGTTCTGTAATGCCCGGTACTCCTGGTGCTAAACCTGACAATCATGAAGCTCATATCCTGCATACTGGCGGCGAATATGCTTCATATCTGCAATTGCCTATTGTAAAATAATTGTGAAAAATCACTGATGACTTTATACTGACTACAGCTAGTATGATTGGATCGGAGGTCCGTATGAAGTTATCAAATTTGGAATACTTTGTGGAAGTCGCGACTGAAGGGAGTTTTACTAAGGCTTCTCAGAAACTATTCATTTCGCAACCCACTTTAAGCAGAAGAATCCAAGAACTAGAGGTCGAATTAGGTATGCAACTATTTATTCGTACTAACCACGGTCTCGTCCTTTCGAATGCCGGCGAACAGTTCTTGACTGAAGCAAATGATGTTTTAAAACAGGTCGAGCATTTGTCCCACATGTTCGATCAGCAAGAGGCTTCCGACAAAGGAACACAGCTTCTACGCATCGGTTATCTGCCGAATTTCAATATGAGGAAAATGTACGACTTACTTGAGCATTTCAAAGTAGATCATCCGAATATAAAATTTTTATTGAAACAAGACACCCCGATGAACTTAACGGATGGTCTGACTAATGGCCAATATGACGTGGTCTTTAATCTAGCGACTTATTTTCAGCATAATGAGCCGATCGAAAAAATTCCCTTTATTCAAAATCGTTTACAGATCGCGGTACCGATTCATCATCCTCTGAGTCGTAAGAAGCAAGTTGATTTTGCGGATCTAAGTCAAGAGACGTTTATTTTATTAGAAAGACAACAATCACCGATCATTGTTGATTACGTTGTCAGCCAATTTATCCATTATGGCTTCAATGTCAAAGCAAATTCTTATGTGAAGGATCTCGATGCCGGTCTAGCGAAGGTTTCAGTTGGTGAAGGTTTGGCTTTCCTCTATTCGGGGATGAATGATGGCTCACTGGAAGACAAGTACCATATTAAGATCATTGATTTAAAAAACGATGACACTGATCAAACGATTGTTGCGGCATTCGATAAAGAAAATAAAAATGAGTATCTTCGAGAACTAGTATCAGATGAATAAACATTTGAGGCCTTCGTATATACGGTGTATCCTTCGATTTACGAAAAAGCGGCCATTCTGATGATTCAACTGATAAAGAAGCATCCGCTTCACAATGCGAACAAACGGACAGCTTTAATGTCTGCTTTAGTATTTTTACGGATCAATGGGTATTCGTTTGTTCTGCCGTAGCAAGATGAAGTTGATCTGGACGTTTATATCGCTACTTTTTCCGGAGATTTTGATCAGCTTAAGGACGATGTTTCTGAGGTCATCAAATTGACTACCCGCAACCTATGAAACTATTTTTAATAACTGCTAAGGAAAATCTGTAAAAGATTTTCCTTTTTTAATTCCCCCACTGTCCCTCTATTCTAACCTCCCTCATATAAATTTTTTTTATCGTTACCCAATGTTTTGACTATAGTTTGCCCTCCCTTTTATACTTCGTGAGCAATCAAATTTTAGGAGGATTTATTTATGATTACAGGTTTAAACCTATTAAACAACCCTTTTCTAAATAAAGGGACTGCTTTTACTAAAGAAGAACGCGCAAAATACGGCATCACTGGTATGCTTCCTAGCACTGTTCAAACATTAGAACAACAAGCCGTTCAAGCGTATGGACAATACCTAAGCAAACCATCTGATTTAGAAAAACGTATTTTCTTAATGAACATCTTCAATACAAACCGCACATTGTTCTACAAATTAATGGGTCAACATATCGTTGAATTCATGCCAATCGTTTATGATCCAGTTGTTGCGGATTCCATCGAACAATACAACGAAATCTTTGTTGAACCACAAGACGCTGCTTTCTTATCAATCGATGATCCAGAAAGCATCAAAGACAGCTTGAAAAATGCTGCTGACGGCCGCGATATTCGTTTGATCGTTGTGACTGACGCAGAAGGAATCTTAGGTATGGGCGACTGGGGTGTCAACGGTGTGGATATCGCCATCGGTAAATTAATGGTTTATACGGCTGCAGCGGGTATCAACCCTGCGCAAGTATTACCTGTTTCCATCGATGCTGGTACAAACAACGAAACATTATTGAACAACCCGCTTTACTTAGGGAACCGCCACGAACGTGTGACTGGCGACACCTACTATGACTTCATCGACCAATTCGTTGAATCAGCAACAGATCTTTTCCCTGAATTACTATTACATTGGGAAGACTTCGGACGCGGCAATGCAGCAAATATTTTAGAAAAATACCAAGACAAAATCACGACCTTCAATGATGATATCCAAGGTACTGGTATCGTTGTTCTTGCCGGTGTTTTAGGCGGATTGAACATTTCTGGTGAAGCCTTGAAAGATCAAACGATCTTGACATTTGGTGCTGGTACAGCCGGTGTCGGTATTGCAAACATTCTATTAAAAGAAATGGTTCGCCAAGGAACACCTGAAGAAGAAGCTCGCAAACACTTCTACCAAGTCGACAAACAAGGCTTGTTGTTTGAAGATACAGAAGGCTTGACACCTGGTCAAATCCCATTTGCTAGAAAACGTGGTGAATTTACAAATAGCGAAGAATTAACAAACTTAGAAGCCGTTGTTAAAGAAATCCACCCAACAATCATGATCGGTACATCTACTCAACCAGGTGCCTTCAGTGAAACAGTCATCAAAGAAATGGCTGCACACACACCTCGCCCAATCATTATGCCTTTATCAAACCCAACAAAATTAGCTGAAGCAACTGCTGAAGACCTAATTAACTGGACAGATGGTAAAGCATTGATCGGAACAGGTATCCCAGCTGCTGATGTGGAATACAACGGCGTGACGTACCAAATCGGACAAGCAAACAATGCCTTGATGTACCCTGGTCTTGGTTTAGGCTTGATCGCTTCTACGTCTACTCGTGTCAATGATGAAATCATTTCTCAAGCAAGCCGCGCACTTGGCGGAATCGTTGACGTAACAAAACCTGGTGCATCAATCTTGCCTCCAGTTGCGAAATTAACGGAATTCTCACAAATCATCGCGGAAACAGTGGTTAAATCCGTTGTTGACCAAAAATTGAACCGTGAAGAAATCTCAGACGTAAAAGCCGCTGTTGAAGCAGCGAAATGGGCTCCAGAATACAAAGACTAATCCCGAATCAGCTTCCCCTCTCTCTTAAATGATTCGTTTAGATATAGATAGAAACAACTCTCTTAGATGAGGGAGTAGATGTGACTCTACTCCCCATTTTTATGGATTCAACCAACGTTTTACTAAAGAAAGGATCTTTAAAAAATGACACAAAAAGATACATCAGCTGCTACGCCAGTTGAAGAAAAAAAGACCAGCTTCTGGTCAACAAAAATCAGCGGTGTGAGTTTGCCTATCTACTTGATCATGGTCGTTGTCTTGATCGTGGCGATGGCGTTAGGAAAATTACCGACAAATATGATCGGACCAATCGCGATTCTTGTTATTTTTGGGAACTTATTCCATTTTATCGGCAACAAAATCCCTATCGTTAAAAGTTATCTTGGCGGCGGCTCTGTTTTTGCGATCTTCGCTTCTGCTGCAATCGCAACGTTCGGAATCTTACCTGACGCAGTGGTAAAATCAACAGAAAACTTCGTGACAAACATGGGCTTCTTAGATTTTTACATCGCTGCTTTGATCACCGGTAGTATTTTAGGAATGAACCGTAAACTATTGATGAAGGCATCTGTTCGTTTTATTCCTGTTGCTCTTATTTCAATGATCGTTTCTTTCTTTGCCGTTGGACTTGTTGGTATGCTGATCGGTAACGGGTTTGCGAACTCTGTCTTGTACATTTCATTGCCTGCTATGGCTGGCGGTGTGGGTGCTGGTGCCGTGCCATTATCAACGATCTATGCACATGTTTTAGGAACCGATGCTTCTGCCATCATTTCCCGTTTGATTCCGGCAACTGCTATGACCAACGTTTTAGCAATCATTGGTGCTGCGTTAGTCGCGCGTGCTGGACAATCGTTGCCTAAATTGAACGGTAACGGAAAATTGATGGAAAAAGGCGACCTTGGCGATGGCAAACCTCGCGAAGTGAAACCAGATATCGCTCAATTGGGTGTTGGTTTGATGGTTGCTTTGTCCTTCTTCATCTTAGGACAAATCTGTAACTTCTTCGTTCCAAAGATCCATGCCTACGCATTTATGATCATCATCGTTGTTATTTGTAAAATCACGAACATCTTGCCTGAATATTATGAAGACGCAGCAATCATGTTCAATAATTTGATCGTTAAAAACCTAACTGCCGCTGTTTTAGCCGGTATTGGTATTGCGTTATTGAACTTGAACGTGTTAGCTTCTGCATTAACATGGCAATTTGTTGTTTTATGTTTAACAAGTGTGGTTGTGATCTCTCTTGTTTCTGGATTCGTCGGACGCCTCTTCGGCTTGTACCCTATCGAATCAACCATTACTGCCGGACTATGTAACAACTCCATGGGCGGTACTGGTAACGTGGCTGTATTATCTGCCGCAAACCGCATGGAATTGATTGCTTTCGCTCAAATGGGGAACCGTCTTGGCGGTGCGATCGTACTGATCATTTCGGGATTCCTTATGCAGCTATTCTCTTAATCTACTAGTTAGTTCTATTCTCCCTCTCTTTTAACCATAGAAACATTAGATAAAAAAGAACAAAGCGCGTTGACTCTACCATCAATGCACTTTGTTCTTTTTATTTTAGTTAAGAAGCTAATGAAGACGTGACAACCAGTTATTCTATGTCTAAAAACATGATCCGTTCTCCATTTTCAGGATCGTATTTTCCGCTGTCGATAAACCCAAAGCGTTGGTAATAGGGAAGAATTTTCTCATTTTCATCGTGGATACTCAAATAGATTCGACGGACTCCATACTGTTGCCTCATGAATTGAAGGATTATCGGGATAACCCGTGTGCCGTAGCCTTTTCCTTGAAATTGCGCGTCGATCATCAAACGATCTAGCCACATCTCCTCCTCTTGCTTTGCGCCGATCATCGAAAAACCCACAAGAAGTTCCCCATCGTATAGAGCGAGAGGCTGCCAATGAAGGGATACGTCGTAAGCCGCTTCTAATAAGGATCGCGCATTGCTTTCAATGAATCCTTTCTGATTCTTTGCGACGGTAAGACCACAGACAGCTCGCCAATTGGTCTCGCCTACCTCTTTGATCGTCAAGCTCATTCTTTCGTCCCTCCTTTATCTTTTACCTGCTTTTACAGTAACAAATAGAGAAAGAAACAGCAATCGATGCGCCGATTGCTGTTTCTTTTAATAGTAGGTAGTTTTTCTTATCAAACGACCGCGGAACGTTCGTTGCTGTAATTTAAATAGATTTTTTCTCGAACAATTTCTTCCAACGTATCAACGACTTTGTGGATGTCTTCATAGGAAGTGTACAAGGCGATCGGCGCTAAGCGAATGACATTGGGTTCACGAAAATCAGGAACTACGTGATGATCTCTCAATGCCGCCGCAATTCGATAGGCTTCACGATGGACCACACATATATGCCCGCCACGAAGAGAATCTTCCTGCTTATTTGTATAAGAATAGCCATAGGCGGTCAACCGTTCATCGATCAAATACATAAGGTACGCCGTTTTAGCCAGTGAAACTTCTCTGATTGTCGCCATTCCAACCACCTTAAAAACCTGCAATGCCCCTTCCAGGGTCGCCATCGAGAAGAGTGCGGGGGAACCAATCTGCCAACCACTCGCATCTGGTTGATGTTCAAACTGTTGCTTCAATTGAAATTGCGTGTCGTTCCGATTTCCAAACCAGCCAGCCAAGCCTGGTGTTTGTTGAAAATGCTTTTGATTGATGTAGAGACCCGCTGTTGATCCAAAGCCGCCATTCAAGTATTTATACGTACACCACACAGCAAAATCCGGTTGAATCACTGAAAAGTCGATCTCGACTGCGCCGATCCCATGGCAGAGATCAAAGCCAATCAGGATACCCCTCTTGTGGGCTTCTTCAGTCAGGCGTTTCATATCCAGCAGTTGCGCACTCCGATAGAGGACCGCCGGCAGCAGGATGACTGCGACATCCTCTGTCATCGCCTCGATCATCGCCTCTTCATCAATAAATTGCCCGTCTGTACTTGGCACTACCTTCACGCCCTCTGCTGCTGAATACCCCTTTAGCTGAACGATGCTTTCCACCGCATACCGATCCGTAGGAAAATTTAAATCATCGATCAAAATTTTATATTTCTTCGCTGTTGGGTGATAAAAAGTTGCCAATGCCTGATGGATATTCGCTGTCGTACTTCCAGTCACGGTGACCTCCTTTGCTGAGGCACAGATCAACGGCGCCATCAGTTCCGCGATTTTCTCACTGTAGCGATAAAGGTCATTCCACGCACGCACCCCTTCCACCTTCCAGCGCTCAATCATTTTCTCCAAACTTTCAACGGCTGGTTTAGAGGCCATCCCTAAAGAATTTCCATCCATGTAAATCTCGTTTTCTTGGAGAAAGAACTCCTTGCGATAGTCTCGTAATTCATCCTTTAAATCCATTGCTTTGGCAAACTCGATGCCCTTTTCAAATGTTCGTTCCATCGTCATCCACGCTCCATTAATTAAATTTTCCTACCAGAAACGGATGCATTCAGTTATAATACACTCAATGCTCGTCTGATAACGTCCTTACCTAAAAGTTTATCCCTCTGCCCACTTTTTTTATATAAGATAACCAATAGATTTCGGGCTCTATTTTTATTAAATAAGGAAAATGAAGGAATTTTTTAGTATAAATAAAGGAGACTCTTTCATGCTTGACCAAACAGATTTGAAACTTTTAAAACTACTTTCAAAAAACAGCCGAACAACGGTAAAAAATCTTTCAAAAGAAGTCGCTCTTTCCGAACCGAGTGTAAAAACACGCATTCAGCGCTTGATGGATGAAGAGATTTTAAACGCATTTACTGTTGATATCGACTATAAAAAACTAGGCTACACCCTGCCATTGTTCGTTAAAATCAGTGATCTGACGATTTCAGCACAAAAATTTGTTTCTATCGTCGAGGAAATCAGTGCCTTTGTTTCTATTTATGCCGTAACCGGAGAAGAAAACTATATTCTTTTCGGTCATGCGCGTTCCGTTAGCGAGGTGGAGGAGATTCTTTCCAAGTTGATGGCTTATGGGAAAGTTTCTACGTCGATTATTTTAGAAGAAAAAAATAACAAGAAATTCATCGATGACCTCTAAAAAAGACCGATCGCCAGCGTTAGATTTCGATCTAACATTGGCGGTCGGTCTATCTTTTTAATAAAGAGCCTGCTCTATTGAATCGTTTCTTTGTTTTCACGCATAAAGATCGCTGCACCAACAGCACCGATCAGCACGATGGTTCCAGCCACATAACAAATCTGGATCAGTCCCTTATCAAAGGCATTCACCACTACCTTTTGCAATTCGTGGGCAAAAGGTGCGTTCTTTAATGACTCTGAGAACACGATTTGATGACCAGAGAAAGGTCCGGCATTGATCAAGCTGGTGGTCAATTTTTCTGGCAAGTGCATTGATGCGGCATGCTGATTAAGGACAGCCGCGTAACGGTTTGCCTCTACTAAGCCTAGGATCACCACCCCAAAGCTGGTACCAAATTGTCGGAAGACGTTCAACAAGCCTGAAGCCATCCCCATCTCATGAGGCGCGACCCCTTCTAACCCAGCGGAGTTCAATACCGGGTTCACGATCCCGTTGGCGATCCCGATCATCACTAGCGTTGGCCACAATTGTGCATACCCCATCGTAGGGGAAAGCTGACCGATCAAGAAAAGAAAACCGGCGCCGCTGACCAATAAGCCCGCAACGATCATCCATTTTTTCGAGAATTTATTTCCCAGAATCCCAACTACGGGTCCTAAAATCAAGGACCAGACAGATAGTGCCAATTGACGAATCCCCGTGTCAAAGGCAGACCAGCCAATGTAGTTCTGCATCAATACTGTTAAGTACGTATTAAACGCATAAATTCCTGAACCTAGCGCAAAAGCAACGATCACCGACCCGACAAAGTTGATATTCTTGAACATCTTCAGGTTCATCATAGGACTTTCGACCTTTGATTCGACAAAGATAAATAACGCTAAGAACACGACCGCTAAAAGCATCCAGCCACCAACGTGAGGGTTTGTCCAACCCCAATTGATGTGTGTTTCCTTTTCGATCAAGCCATAGATCGCACTAAATAATGCTGCGGCAGACAAAATCATCCCAAGAAAATCAATTTTCTGATCTTTTCCGTAGCTCGGCGTCTCATTTACATAACGCATCGTCATTAAAACAGCGATAATCCCGATCGGCAAATTGATAAAGAAAATCGATTCCCAACCAAAGGCATCTACCAATAAGCCGCCCACTAATGGCCCAGAAGCGGAAGATAGTCCAATAACCGACCCTAAGATCCCCAACGCTAACCCACGTTGTTTGCCATCAAAATTTGAAGCAACTAACGCCATTGACAGAGACATCATGCCTGCTCCACCGATGGCTTGGATTCCCCGTCCGATGTCTAGAACCAGCAAAGTCGGCGCAAAGCCGTTCACTACTGAAGCAATGACGAATAAAATCAAGCTTGCCAAAAAGACTTTCTTTCGCCCGTACATATCTCCCATTTTTGACACGATCAGCAACGTGACCGCGAATACTAATGTGTAGGCATTCAGCACCCACTGTAATTGTGTAAATGGTGCATCGAAGGCCTTTTGCATTGTTGGCAACGCCACATTTACTACTGTCACGTCCAAAAGTCCCATAAAGACGCCCAAAGACATCGCGACTAATGAGAACCATTTTTTTGAAGAATTTTCCATAAATTGTTTGCACCCCTAGTTATAAGTATCAAGCTGCTGAGCAGAATTCTTTCGATCAGCAAGCTGTTTATTGATCCATGTTAATTTTGTTTTGGCTAATTGGATATCCAATTCATAGGCTTCGACCAAAATACGAAAGCGTTCCTTGTTTTCTGGAAAACGCGCCTGATGCTCCGTCATATCCTTTTGCGCGTGTTGATAAAAATCCAAATCCTTTTCAATAAATGACTGAAATTCCTCTAATATTGCTAGTTGCTCCGTTAGCGACACGCTATCCAACGAACGCAGCTTAAAGTGGAGCCTGTCATTTCGCTTCGCGTCCGAAGGGATTTTTTCCTTCATCAATTCAATGAATCGGTCCACACCCGACGCGGTGATGTGCCATAATTTCATCTTTCGACCTTCTTCATGGATCGTGGAGGTGACGAGCCCTTCTTTCTCCAGCCGTTCCAGTGAGGGATATAAGACCCCGCTGGACACTTTTCGCATCGGCTGCAAAGCAGATCCGACAATTTTTTGAAGCTTGTAGCCGGTCTTATCGCCAGTGATCAGTGAACCTAAAAGTAGTAAATCGTACATATTATCCCCCTTCCTGATGCCCCTTCATCAGTCTTTTAGATCTATCGACTTTGTTATTATAAGTCTTTTAGACACATTGTCAACTAGAAAGTTCTCTCACCTTGTTTCCACAAAAAAAGACCGATTCAAAGGAATCAGTCTGACAAATTTGATCGCTGTTTTCAGCGACTTCTATTGCTTGTCTTTCTCCAGCGTCTTTTTCGGTAATCGGATCACAAACAGGGTTCCGACTTCCTTCTGACTTGAAACATCGATCGATCCGCCATGAAGCTGAATCAATTCTTTCACAATAGAAAGTCCCAAACCAGATTCGCCGAGCTTCGTATTTTTTCTTGAAGGATCAGCCTTATAATAACGATCCCAGATATTTTTTTGTTCCTCTTCGGTCATCCCGATGCCCGTATCTTCCACAGAGACAAGAACCGTTGAATCCGTTTCTCGCAGGTCGACTGTTATCTCACCCTTGTCCGTAAATTGGATGGCGTTCTGGATCACATTGACCATGATCTGGATGAAACGATCACGGTCGGCGTACACCTCGACCGGCTGCTCATTCAGCAAGATCAAGCGGTCATTCACAGCGTCGGCCGTTTCTTGAAATTGCGTCAGAATGTTTCTTAATACGTCCGTTCCATCAAAAGAACACATCGTTAAGGTAATCTGATGGCTGCGTATGGTTTCATAATCCAAATTTTGCTTCACTAAGCGAATCAGCCGATCCGTCTCATTTTGCATCAGCACAATGGCTTTATCCTTTTGCGTTTCAGGGATCGCATTGTATTTCAATCCCTCCAGCAGACCTTTGATCGTCGTCAATGGGGTGCGCATTTCGTGGGACGTGTTTGCCATAAATTGCTTACGCAGCTCTTCTTGGCGAATGATTTCCTTTTCATTGTCCTGCAAAGCCACCGCCATTTTATTGAAATCATGCGCCAATTCATTGAACTCATCTTTTCCCTTTTCCTCTTCCACCGTGATCTCAAAATTTCGATTCGTGATTTGGTTGACTGCCCGCTTCAAATCGTTGATCTTCTTCACCTGACGTGTCGCAAGGGCAAAACTGATAGCGCCGCCAAACAATAATGAAATAACAAAGCCCTTCAATAGATTGTCCGTAATCAGCTTCTGACTATTTTCCAAATCTTGGGCTGATTTCGCTGCGATCAAGACCCCGTAAAATTGATCTTGGTCAAATCGGCCCGAAAGAATGTAGGACGTTTGACTCGGTTCGCCTCTCAGGTCGTACTTGATCGTTTTCTCAAGGCTTCTTCCCGTTCGAATGATTTCCCACTCTTCGTTATTTAATAGGGAATCTAAAATTTTGAACTCTGTGGAAGAATAAATGACAGATTTGTTATTATCCAGCAATACAAACTTTATTCCTTGATTCGCAAGGATGACCTCAGCGTTATATAAATAAAAGCGTAGGTGTTCTTCTCTAGTCAGTGCATTGTATGGACTCGAGAACGTATCCGGTAAATTTTCTTCTGGATGACTCAAATTGCGCTCAACAGAATCGATATAATCTCGAATTTGATTGTAATTTTGAGCCACCAACGTGCGTCGGTTAATATTCGTGAAAGAAAGACCGATCAAAACGATCGTCAAAATGATAATCAGCCAAAACGCTAAAAGCTGTTGATACAAATACCGCATACGCGCCCTCCTTCGTTCATGCTCGATACTTTTACAATAACTGATTTTCAAAGGCAAATCTCATAAATCACAGAATAATCAAAGAATGTTCTTATTGTTCATAATAAATTCATCTAGCAAAACTTCTTTAAACATTTTGAATGGTTTTTGGCAGAAAAAAACGCCTAACAACAGCTAGGCATTGTTAGGCGTTCAATTTTTTAAATTAATGACTCAGATGGTAGTATTCTTCTTCCATCTGCTGCATCCGTTCCCGTTCTTTTTTATTGTACCAAGGAGAAACGGTAAAGGCTAAGACATCATTGATCAAGTAGACGGAACTGTTGACGAACATCGCCAAACTGGCTGATCCATGTCTGAATGAGATATACCAAAGGACCATCTGGGCAAGACCTGAAGCTAGCCACCAGTAATATTGATTGTTGTAGCGTAGGAAACTAATGATTCCGGCGCTCAAACTGATTGAAAAGGCGATCGCGTCGATCCAAGGACGCGGATCATCCGTAAAGCGCTGGATCAAATAACCCGAAACGAAATACATCAGGATCGTGCTGATGATCGCGAGGACCCATGTCTTTCCAGTAAATTTACGAATTTTCGATGCCATGTTATGATTCCATTCTTTACTTAATAAAACGGGAATATCTAAAGTGATCATATACGCGATTTGTTCGCCGATGCTCAAATAATTTTTTGCGGAGTATCCGACATAAATAAAACAAATGGCTGAAATAATTCCTAAAACACCGTTGACTGATTTTGCGGCGTTGATGGACAAAATACATAACACACCTAATGTCGTTCCGATAAAGGTGATCACTGTAAGTGCGTTCATCGGTTGATTGACGAGTGTCATGACCTGACAGCCTAAGCTAAAGAAAAAGAGATAATAGTTTTGTTGCGGCCATCCTTTTAATTGATGAAGCAGAAATTTGAAATAGTTTAACATGATTGGCTCCTTCTAGAAAACGGTCGTTCTTTTTGGTTCATTTAAAAAGAAATACTAAAAAATACCTTTTTCAATACTTCTTCTTGAAGAATAGCGGGAGCTCTGGGGCTCTTGCAGATTCAGTTTTTCGGTTTCTTCCTTGATTTGTTTGATCACGATCTCCGCCGCTTGCGGATCAGCGACAAAATCATAGCGATCCCCGTCAATTTGGATTTTTGGACAAATATCGAAGTTGTCGTACCATTCTTGGTAACGCTCATTTACCATTCGATAATACGCCAAGAGCTCTGGATTCGTGGCTACTTGCTCGTACTCACGCCCTCTTTTTTCGATCCGATCCAGCATCACATCAAAAGAAACCTTGATATGCACCAGTAAATCAGGTCGTTTTTTCGGTGCCGCATGCTCCAATTCCTTCAACATCGTCTCCATCAAATTGTCGTACTGGAGAACCTCGTCAGCACTCACCCGACCAAGATCCGCATTCAAATGAAATAACAGACTGTCTTCGTAAATCGAGCGATCCAAAACATTGTCCGCTTGCTGCAATGCGTCCTTCATTGCTAAAAAGCGTTTATTTAAAAAGAATATTTGAAGCAGAAACGTATATTTTTCTGGATTCGAGTAAAACAATGGCAGCACTTCGTTGTCATCCACATTCTCGTAAAATGGCTTCGAGTTCATCTCCTGCGACAACATATCTGTCAGACTGCTTTTTCCCGCACCAATCGTACCAGCGATCAATAGCATCGTTTCATCCATCCCTTCTCACTAAAAATTATTTTTTATCCTTGATAATAGTACTCCTAAACTTTTTTGAAGTAAAGTCTAGATTTTGTGTCTTTTTAGTGATATGAGAAAAACAGACACAATATATAGTGTTTTCGGTTACACGGAATTGAATGTGCTTTCTTTCCTATCAAAACAAAAAAGACGCGAATCTCATGTATTCGCGTCTCCTGTAAAAATCATTACCATTCCATATCTTCCATCTGATTCTCTAATTCTCGGATTTCTTCTGTGAGTTCTTCCATCGCATCCTTGATCTCATCCAGCGTCATCCCACTAGAGCTGTAGCCTTTGTAATAGGCTGTGACATACTCTGACTCCTCTAATTGACGGAGCCGATTCCGAAGAGTGCCAAGAAGTTCAATGTCTCTTTCATATTGAAGCTCGTTCATCCGTATTCTCCTTTACGCTAACGCACTCGGACTTGGCAATTGCGGACCTTTTCCTTCTCTTGCTAGAACCCAATCATCGTTGTCCCACATTTCCGTTTTGCGGCGACCGCGGAAATAATCCCATCGTGAATCGATTTCCATTTCTACCACTGCACCGCCGCCGCCGAGGGTTACCCAGTTGTAGCTGCCGTTTCTGTGTGCAAACTTGATCCATTGCACAGGGAAAGTTTGTTCTACTCCGTTCTCGTCAATAAAAGAACGTCGTTGATTTTCAATTCGGATGAAGGATAGTCCTCTGGCATATGAGCGGTTGGTTTTATGGAAGACTTCCTCCGCCAGATCCATCGCCCGTTCATTGGATAGTAATTTTCCATCGGGTACGTGGGAATAATCCTTGAAGCTTACAAGGACACCGTTCTCTATGACTTCAATCACTCTTTCTCCGTTATAGGTATACACGCCGTCTTTTTGGTAGCGATCGATGGTGACTGTTTTTTTATTTCTACTCTCAACCGCTTCATTGACTAATTCATAGTCCTTTGGCATGGTTGTTAATTGTTCTGATAAATGGTGTTTGATTTGCATGGTTATCGCCCTTTCATTCTGACACAGCTAATTTTCCTAATAGTTTTTCAAATGTTTCCTGCTCTGCTGAGGTTAACAAGGAGAGAAACTTGGATTGAGCACGCGCAACGCTTTCGATGATTTCAGCATATACCGCATTTCCTTCTTCGGTTAATTCCAGTAGAAAGCCTCTCCGATCGTGGTCGTTTTTTTCTTTTATTACAAATCCTAGATCGATTAATTTCTGTGTGGTCCTCGTCACATTGCTTCCGTTAAGTCCTGTCAGTGTGATCAACTTCTCTTGAGGCAATCCTCCGTGATCGTGGATCTTCATGATAAAGTAATAATTTGTAGCGTTCAACCGCAACGGGGCCAGCTCTAGATCAAGCTCTTTATGATAATCTCTCGATAATTTTCCTAACCATTTCAAGTTACTTTCTGTTTTCTGCTCCATAAAACCCCTCCTTTTTAGTTGACAACTCTCGTCGGCACGATTTATAATTGCGTGCGCAAGCATATAATAAATCCATTTAATTTTTTTGTCAATCCATTGGCTTGTATGCGTGACTTATTAAGGAGGTCTTTTCATGGGCAACACAAAAAAAGGATGGATGTTACTGGCGATCTATATTGCGACCTTTATGACAGCGATCGAATCCACTATCGTCGTGACGGCGGCGAACGCGATCTCTAAAAGCTTCGCTGGCGATGTTCCTCTTTCTTTATTATTCTCGAGTTATCTATTTTCTAGTGCCTTAGCAACACCGATTTTAAGTCGACTGGCTGATCAATATGGGAAGAAACGCGTTTTTCTATTCGGACTTTTCTTGTTTATCGTCGGAACTTTTTTATGCGGCATTTCGACATCCTTTTCTTTGCTGATTCTCTTTCGGGTGCTCCAAGGAATCGGCGCTGGCGGCATTATGCCCATCACCTTTGCCTTGATTGGTGATTTGTTCGATTTTGAGACGCGCGGGAAGATCATGGGATTGAATAATTCGGCTTGGGGGATCGCTTCTTTGGTTGCCCCGCTACTTGGCGGCTTCTTAGTCAGCCAGCTAAGTTGGCATTGGGTCTTCTTTATCAATATTCCTTTCGGTCTTTTGACGATATTGATCGTTCAGTTCTTTTATAAGGAAGAAAAAAAATCTTCTTCAACGAAATTCTCATTTGATGAACTGAAACAATATTTGTTTTTAACGGTCAGTCTGTTTCTTGTACTCGTTGGCATTCAAGTACTGACTACGAATCTCGGATTTGGCGGACTTTTCTTCGTCGCGGGCATCATCCTTCTGTACACGTTCCTTCTTAGTGAAAGAAAGCAAGCAGACCCTGTTTTGCCCATCGAAGCGTTCAAGGCTTCCGGATTTCTGTTATTTACAATGATCACTTTTTTGATCAACGGGGTATTGATTGGCTTTCAAGTTTATGTGCCTTTATGGATTCAAACGGAAATGCACCTGTCTCCAACCTTTGCTGGATTGGCGCTTTTACCGTCCTCCATTTTCTTCATTACCGGTTCGTTCTTTTCCGCCCAGCTTGGCAAGCGCTTCGGTAGGGGACGCTTATTGATTTTCTGTTTGACGGTCAATATTGCAGTATTTGCGGTGTTAGGTGTGCTGCCTCAACACGCACCTTATCTTGCCTTTCTCCTTTTGGCTTGTTTCTCAGGTTTTGGCATTGGGACGACGGTTACGACCAGCGTATTATCCGCACAAGCGGCTGCGACTGGTAACAATATTGGCGCAGTATCGGGATTTATCACGCTCTTTCGAACACTCGGACAAAGCTTCATGATCACCTTCTTCGGCATGATTTTTTCCCTTTTTGCACATTCGTCTCTTTCGACCACGGGCTATCACGCCGTCTTTTTCTCGGCAGCATTGATCGTATTGATCAGCCTGTTACTCGTCTATTTTGCAACACGAATCACCAAGGAAAAAACACCGAACTAACAGAAAACTGGCTGCCGATTTGGCAGCCAGTTTTTGTAGGCACATCGATACAACAAAAAAAAGAAGCCAGCTCACACTGACTTCTTCTCGAATAACGGGTTTCTATTTTACTTTTAAAGTAGCGAGTTGCGTTTCGATATCGGCTTCTCCGACATCTGCTGCCAGTAATGCACAGGCAGTGTACGCACTTTCAACCAAAGCGGTATCAAAGAGCGTCACTTTTTTTTCGGTCATTTCGATGGCCATTTCTAAATTCATTTTGGCACTGCCAAGGTCGTAAAAAGCAAGGAGCTCGTCAGCGGAATTTTCTTCGATCGCTTGAGAGATCCGTTCCATGGATGTGCCGATGCCGCCGTCTTCTAACCCTCCGGCAGTCGTAACGGGAACATCTTTTGCGACTTCACCGATCAACCGTTTCAGTCCTTCGGGAATTTCTTTTGTGTGTGATACCAATACTACGCCTCTAGTCATTAAAAACACCTGCCTCGATCATGGATTCAAATAAATATGCAGAGGACATGGCGCCGGGATCAATGTGTCCGATTGACCGTTCACCGACATAAGAAGCCCGTCCTTTTGTTGCTTTGATATTTTTTGTTTTTTCGACTAAGATCTCAAGTGTTGCTGGATTCAACGTTCCATTGTTCAAGTTTTCTACTGCGGGCACCCATAGATCAAGCATCGTTTTTTCACCAGGTTTTGAATTGCCTCGTTTTTCGATCCCCGCAATGGCGGCATTTAGTAAGATTTCTGGTTCACTTGATTCTTTGCTGGCTTTCATCATTTCCATCATTGCTGTCCCGTAAAGAGGACCTGATGCCCCGCCGACTTTGCTGATCAACGCCATAGCAGTCGCCTTCAAAATGTCCGGCAATTCTCCAGACAGATCCGCAGCCATCACCGCGTCCATCCCGCGAGCCATATTGTTTCCATGGTCGCCATCGCCGATCGGTGTATCGAGTTCGCTTAAATAGTCTTTCTTGATCTGGATTTTTTCATTGAATAGTTCTAAGGTTTTTCGTAAATTATCTGGTGTAAACATAATGGGCCTCCTTGGATACTCTTTTGTACAGCATTTCGATCGTTATTTGTTCCAGCTAACAGCTCTTTTTACCAAGCAATCGTGTGAACGGGTTCATTCAATAAGCGCACACGTTCGTCGTCTAATTTGATCATCGTGATGGATGCTCCGGCCATCTCCAACGAAGTCATGTAGTTTCCAACTTTACTGAAAGCAAGATCGAGGCCGTCTTCTGCCAAAATCTTTTTACTGTCATTGAATAAAATGAACAGCTCCATCAATGGCGTTGCGCCCATCCCGTTAACAAATAATCCGTATTTATCGCCTTCTTGCCACTTGAATTCTGCCTTCAATTTACTGATGATCTCTTCGGCGATCGCATGAGAAGGTTTGATCTTTTCACGGCGATACCCAGGTTCCCCATGGATTCCTACACCAAACTCGATTTCGTCATCTGCTAAAACAAATCCTGGTTTGCCCACTTCTGGAACAGTCGCTCCAGATAACGCGATACCGACTGTTTTTATATCTTCTACTAACGCTTTTCCGTAGCTCGCCAATTCAGAAACAGATTTTCCTTCACGGGCCATGGCACCTAAAATTTTATGAACCAATACGGTCCCAGCCACACCGCGCCGACCTTGTGTATAGGTACTGTCTTCTACAGCAATGTCATCATCTACCAAAACAGAATCGACTTCAATATCGTCCATTTCAGCCAAATCTTTTGCCATATCAAAATTCATGACATCGCCTGAATAATTTTTAACGATCATTAATGTCCCTTTGCCTTTATCAGTTGCTTTGATGGCTTCATGGATTTGATCGGGAGTTGGCGAAGTGAAGACCTGACCACAAACTGCGGCACTTAACATACCATCCCCAACAAACCCTGCATGAGAAGGTTCATGACCGCTTCCGCCGCCGCTGACCAATGCCACTTGATCATACTCATCACTAAGTGCAACAACTAATGTTTCCGGTACTTGCTTTACATAATCTGGATACGCGCCAACTAATCCACTGACCATTTCTTCCACAACATTCTTTGGATCATTGATAATTTTTTTCACTTGCTCTTCCTCCTTATTCACTTCAAAGTATTTGTTCCTCCTTAACCGTAGAACAAATCCCTTTTTTTGTCCACGATCCGCTTCTACAGAGGCCGCAGACATTGGTATTAAAAATAGTAGGGTAATAGAACGTGTCCTATTACCCTAAACAAACTTAAATTGGCAACGCCATAAATAACAATGCTGCTAAAATGCCGCCGATGATTGGACCGACTACAGGTACCCAAGAGTAGCCCCAGTCAGAGTCTCCTTTATTTGGAATCGGCAAGAATGCGTGAGCGATCCGCGGACCTAAGTCACGGGCAGGGTTGATCGCATACCCGGTGGTCCCACCTAAAGACAGCCCGATAACTAAGATTAAAATACCAACAGCGATTGGATTTAGTCCATCGCCAAATTTACCCATGCCAAATGTCAGCAACGCAAACACTAACATGAAGGTACCGATAATTTCACTGATAAGATTGGCGCCTAAGCTTCGGATCGCTGGGCCAGTAGAGAATACACCAAGAATGGTCGCTTGATCTTTGGTTTCTTTCCAATGCGGATAGTAATGAATATAAACAAGAACTGCACCAATGATTGCACCGATCATTTGACCTATGATGTATGGAACGACCATATCCCAACCGATTTTTCCGGCGATCGCCATTCCGATCGTTACAGCAGGATTCAAATGGGCAAAGGACATATACCCCGCCGCGTAGGCACCGATCGTAACCGCTGCGCCCCAGCCTAGAGTGATCGCGATCCAGCCTGCGCCTTCTGCTTTTGTTTTACGCAAGCTTACACCTGCTACGACACCGTCACCTAATAATACTAAAACCATGGTCCCAATAATTTCTCCAATTACCTGCGTTGACATACTTGTTTCCATAAACTCATCCCCTTAATTTTTATTCTTATATCAGCTGCACAACTTTACATGCTGCGCAGCTGACGAATTGAATTAGTTTTCTTTTGGTTTATGTTTGTATTGCATGGTCGCCTGTACGGCTTCTTGCCAACCTTCGTAAAGATCATCGGTAACTTCTTTATCCATTGAAGGGTCAAAACGTTGACCATCTGCTGCGAATTTCTTGATTTCATCTATGTCTTTCCAGTAGCCGACAGCTAATCCGGCAAGATACGCTACTCCCAAAGCGGTCGTTTCCAAATAAGGCGCACGTTCTACTGGTGTTTGAAGAATGTCTGCTTGGAATTGCATCAATAAATCATTCTTCGATGCGCCGCCATCGACACGTAACAGCTTGATGTCTGTGCCAGAATCTTTCGCCATCGTATTCACGACATCGGCCGTTTGATAGGCCAGTGATTCTAATGTTGCACGGATAAAGTGCTCTTTCGTTGTTCCACGCGTCAAGCCGAAGATCGCCCCTCGAGCCTGCTGATCCCAGTAAGGAGCGCCCAGCCCTGTAAATGCAGGAACGACATATACATTTTCACTGCTGTCGACACGTTTCGCATAATCCTCTGATTCTGGCGCGTTATTGAACATTCTTAAGCCATCACGCAGCCATTGGATCGCCGAACCGGCTACGAAGATACTTCCTTCGATGGCATAGGTCACTTTTCCATCGATCCCATACCCGATCGTCGTCAATAGCCCGTTCTCAGAAAGGATCGGCTTTTCACCTGTATTCATGACGATAAAGGCCCCTGTGCCATAGGTATTTTTGACCATTCCTTTATCGAACGCCAATTGACCGACTAACGCCGCTTGTTGGTCTCCGGCCATTCCGCCGATCGGTACTTGATTGCCGTAGAAATGATAGTCCTCAGTGTGCCCGTAAATTTCAGAATTTGATTTCACTTCTGGCAGCATCTCTCTCGGAATATCTAATAAGTCCAAAATTTCTTGATCCCATTCCAAGTCATAAATGTTATACAGCATGGTACGGCTGGCATTTGTGTAGTCAGAAACATGGACCTTTCCGCCTGTCAATTTCCATACGAGCCAAGTGTCGATCGTACCGAATAACAGCTCACCCTTTTTCGCACGTTCACGTGAACCATCGACATGATCTAAGATCCATTTCACTTTGGTGGCTGAGAAGTAGGAGTCGATCAATAATCCTGTCTTCTTCTGAATCATTTCAGAATGGCCTTGCTCCTTCAAGTCGTCCGCAATGTCGCTAGTTTGTTTTGATTGCCAGACGATCGCATTGTAGATCGGGTGACCTGTTTCTTTTTCCCAAATGACCGTTGTTTCACGTTGGTTCGTGATTCCGATTCCTTCGATTTGACTTGGCTTCAATCCGCCTTCGATCAATGCTCCGGCGATGACTGATTGTACCGAGTTCCAAATCTCGTTTGCATCATGCTCTACCCAGCCTGGTTTTGGAAAATGCTGCGTAAATTCTTTTTGAGAAGAACTTACCTCCTTACCTGCTTTGTCGAAAACGATTGCCCTGCTTGACGTTGTTCCTTGATCGATTGACATGATATAAGACTCCATGTTCCCACTCCTTTTATATGTTTTTTACTTCTTTAAATCCGTTAATTGTGTTTCTCTGATCTGCTCTTCTAGTTCCATTTGATACGCTTCCTTTGTTTGCGCATCCCACTCGAAGACCTCCGCCATCGCATCCACGACTGCCTCTTTGATCTCCATCAACCGGTGACTGATAAAGAGCATATAGTTGGTTCGCCGCAACAAGTAATCCACGGGGGTCAAGGTCATCTCTTCAGCCATCGCGTACCGTAAGGACATGGACTCTGCTAAGGTGAGGCCATCAAAAGCGACTTGATCCTTCAGTGCAAACACTTTTTTTGCATTTGATCCATATAACTCAGCTAAATATTTCGCATCTTCTGCAGGTAACCCTAGCGCTTCCCCTTTTTTCGCAAGGTTGCCGAGTTCCTGATCCACTTGTTTCGGATCGAGGTCACCGCCAGAAACAGGGTATTTTTCAGAATCTATGGCCTCAATAGTATTGTCAGGCAATAGAGACACGATTTTCTTCATCGCACCAGCCGCCATCAACCGATAGTCCGTCAGCTTCCCGCCTGATAGAATCAGTAACCCATCTTTGGCGATCGTCAGATCACTGCCGCGAGACACCGCTGAAGGGTTGTCTTTAGGCTCTTCCTTGGCTGCATCGGCGATCGTTTTTTCAACTTTCGGTCGCGACTGTTTGCCATTTTTATAGTCATCTGCTGCACGAATGATTTTTTCAAAGTTTTCGTCGCTGATTTTTTCTTTTTTTGTTCCGTTGTAATCGCCGCCTGCTTCGCTGATCAAAGGACGTAATCCTGCCCAAGCCGCTTCAATGTCTTGAATCGTAAGCTTCGCGTCAGGATACCGGCGATTGACGATCTTCAATAGATAATCTACGTCAGATTTTTCTACCCTCGGATGGTTGTAATCGCCTTCATAATCCGTGTCCGTCGTCCCGAAATACGTTTTGCTTTCTCTAGGGATCACGAAAATCATGCGGCCGTCATTTTCACCTGTATCAAAATACGTAGGCTGCGGAACCTTTAATTTCTCGCCGTCTACGACTAAATGGACCCCTTTTGTTGGACGCATGTGCGGCTGATGGTCGATTTCCTTATCCAGCTTATTTACAAAATCAGACCAAGGGCCTGCTGTATTGATCACCAGTTTACTAGTGATTGATACGACTTGTTCATTCAATAGATCTTTGGCTTTTACCCCAGATACATTTCCTTGATCGTCGTGAAGGATCTCTTCAACCTCCATCCGACTCACCGCTATGGCTCCATCTGACACTGCGCGTTTGATATTCTCAATGACCAATCGGGCATCGTTGTTCCGATAATCTAAATAAACACCGCCCCCCAGCAGCCCTTTTTCTTCTAACTGCGGTTCTCGTTCTAAGATTTCTTCTTTACTCAACATATAGTTCGCGTATTGGCCGCATGTGATCCCTGCTAGATGGTCATAAAGATCCATCGCCACTTTGATCGAAAACATGTTGAAGGTGGAACCTGGTTCATCAAAAATAGGTAAAATCATCGGGTCTGCTTTTGGAATGTGCGGGGCAATTCCTTGAATAATGGCTCGTTCACTTACGGTGTCGGCAACCACCTCGACATCAAACGTTTTAAGATAGCGGAGCCCTCCATGGACAAGTTTGGTCGATCTTGAAGACGTTCCTTCCGCAAAGTCCTGCATTTCTAGCAATGCCACTGAGAGTCCTGAAGCTGCCGCCTGCAAAGCGACCCCTGCTCCTGTTATCCCGCCGCCGATAATCACTAGATCATACGTCTGATTGCTTAATTTTTGAATCATGTTTGATCGTTCTTGAAAAGAAAACACGTGTAAACACCTCGCTCCTTTATGCTAATTATCGTTCTTAAACATAGAAACAACGGTCTTGCAAGAAGCTGTAACTTGGTTTAAATGACACAAAAAAGTCACCCTTCTTCTACTAGAAATCCCTGCGCAAATGAACTTCTGAAATAAGTGTATCATAACGAAAAACGCTTTCAAATAAATTAGATTGCAAATTATTGCGCAATCTTTCAAAATAATTATTTCACTTTATTTGTACGCCATTTTTAACTCATTTTTCCCATTCATTCGGTCAATTATATAGAAGAAATTGGAACGGTCTTTATATGCTTTTGAAAACAAATCAATCTATGCATAAAGTTTTCTTTCTCATACGCCTACAGTCGAATAACAGAATTTTAATGGATCTTTTTTTTATTTGAAACTCGAGCACACTGCAAAATCGTTATTTTAAGAATTGCGTCTGCTACTAAAAAAAACGCAAACCCCTAAATGTAGAGATTTGCGTTTTTTTAGTTGTCTTTACGTGCTCTTAAGGCAGATAAAATCGATACGGTATCGATAACTTCTTGTAGCGCCGCACCCAGTAATGCAGGAATAACACCTGTGCTTGCGATCAGCATCAGTATTACACAAATGACGATCCCTATAAGGACGGATTGACGTGCGATCCGCATCGTGTCTTGAGAGAGTCGAACCGCTTCTGACACACGACTTAAATCATCCTTTAAAATAACCGCATCTGCACTTTCACTTGCCGCAGTTGATCCATGGGCACCCATCGCGATACCGATATCAGCAACGCCTAATGCCGGGGCATCGTTGACCCCATCACCCACCATGATGCCTGGGCGGTCCGCTTCACTCAAGGTTTTAATAACGTTAATTTTCTCTTCTGGCAAACATTCTGCGTGGACTTCAGTGATCCCTACTTCGCGAGCAATTTGATCTGCAATAACTTGATGATCTCCCGTCAGCATGATGGTTTTCTTGATGCCTAGTTCCGTCAGCGCCTTGATCGTGTCGGCGGATTCCTTGCGAACAACGTCTGTGAAGGTGATGTACCCGATGGACTCACCTTCGATAGAAACGAATACGGCTGTTTTTTCTTTGCTCAAGGACACCGCTGATCCTGCGAAAGCCGCTTTCCCAACGCGAATCTTCTTGCCCTCAACGATAGCCTGAATCCCTTGACCCGTGACCTCTTCTAACTCTGAAACTGGGTACAAGGTCATTTTTTGGTCTTTGGCGTAGGCAACAAGCGAACGCGCTAAAATGTGGCTAGACTCTTGTTCCCCGCTTGCTGCATACGCGATCAGCGCCTCTTTGGAATAGTCCTTTGAAGTCGGATGAATCGTGTCGACCGATAGTTTTCCTTCTGTCAGTGTCCCTGTTTTGTCAAAGGCCACACTTTTTGCCCGTGCTAATTTTTCAATCGTCGTTCCTGTTTTTACGACGATCCCATTACGGCTCGAGCGGCTCATCCCCGCCACTAAAGCCACCGGTGCCGCCAAAATCAACGGACAGGGTGACGCAACGACTAGCACCTCTGCGAAACGGACAGGATCTTTTGATACAAACCACGCGACGCCACCGATAACATACGCAATCAAGGTGAAGGGCACCGCATACCGATCGGCCAGTCGAACAAAATGAGCAGGCTGTGCTTCGGATTCTTTGACCAGTTTTACTAACGTTTGGTATTGACTGTCTTTTGCGGCCTTTGTTACCTTGAACCGCAATGCTGCGTCACCATTGATCGATCCAGACATCAGCTCATCGTTAGCTTTCTTTTCAATGGGTTTAGACTCGCCCGTCAATGACGACTCATCCACAAACGATTCTCCCGCAACGACCCGACCATCTACCGGCACCAGTTCTCCCGGTTTCACTAAAATCAATTCGCCTACCTGAACGTCCTCCACCGCAAGATCGTCAATCGTTTCTCCTGTTACTCTATGGGCCACCTGCGGCGAGTTGTCTAAAAGTGAGCGCAGTTCGCGGCTTGCCTGATGGCTGGCATAATCCTCTAAGCTGTCTCCGCCAGTTAACATGATCAGCACAACGAGACTCGCCCAGTAATCTCCAACCAGCAATGTCGCGACGATCGCTGTGATCGCCAAAATGTCCACGCCATATTTCCCTGAACGCAAGGTTTGGATCATCCCGATCAGCATAGAGATCGTCATTATTCCTCCAATGATCGAAACCAGCCAAAATGCCCATTGGCTTTGATGGAAACCAAATTCCAAAATTAGTGCGACGAGTCCAACCATCGCTGTTGACAAAAATTTCTTCCGATTACTCATACCTTTGCGCCTCCATCTTTCTTCAATAAAAGAGTACTACTCTGATTCTTTAATTGAAAAAATAAACGCTTAAATGAGAAAGATAATCATTAACAGTTGGTTTTGTAACTTCACAATTTAAAATAATTATAATTAAGCGCTTTAACAATTTTGCCATTATCCTTCAATTATTGCGAACGATTCCAATCAAAAAAACCGACTAAAAGTCGGCTTAGTAAAGACGTGCTTAAGATTTACGCTTGATCACCAATAGGAGTGCTCCGAGTAAACTAAACATCCCTCCGAGAACCAGCAGTCTATCTGAAAGTGCTTCGCCAGTCTTTGGCAGCATTCGATAAGAAGAAGTCGATTCTTTATTCCTCTCCTTCTGCACCAGATGAGGATTTGCTGACCGTTCATTCACTCTTTCTAGCGAGGATCTATGTACCTGAACAGTGTTTTTTACTGGGACTTCCGTAACGCTTGATTCTGTTTTTTCAGAAGGAACCGATTCTGTAGGCTTGGTGCTCGGCTTTTGACTTGGTTTTTTACTTGAGTCGGTATTGGGTTTTGTATTTGGTTCCGTGCTTGGCTTGGTGCTTGGTTCGGTACTCGGTTCGGTACTCGGTTCCGTGCTTGGTTCTGTACTTGGCTCGGCACTTGGTTCTGTG
>NZ_NIBK01000002.1:688702-876718 GCF_002174375.1 Enterococcus sp. 12F9_DIV0723
TCGGCACTTGGTTCTGTGCTTGGTTCCGTGCTTGGCTTGGTGCTTGGTTCGGTACTCGGTTCGGTACTCGGTTCGGTACTCGGTTCCGTGCTTGGCTCGGTGCTTGGTTCTGTACTTGGTTCCGCGCTTGGCTCGGTACTTGGTTTCGTACTCGGCTCGGTACTCGGCTCGGTACTTGGTTCCGTGCTCGGCTCGGTCGTAGGAGGAACGAGTACAGGCGGAGTGCTGTCATGCGAAACGTAGGATTTGTCTTCAATCACTGTTTGGCGTTGGCTGTATGGCGTTAAATGGTTCGTATCTCCAGGGCGATTATCGGCTACTTTTACAGTGAACAGACGCGTCTCACCGTTGGGGATCGGTTCGATCAGCGTAATAAAAAAGCTGAACTGCGCTTGCTTTTGATTTTCGTTAAATTGAAGGATTGAATCATAGTCGATTTGTATACCTTGGCCAACATTCTCGAATGCTATCTGCGCCTGACGGATCGCTTCGATGTCTCCTGAAAAAGAGACGGTCGCGGATACTTTTACGGGCTTGCCTAAAGGCAACTTCGCAACGCCCGAATTAAATAGAGAAAAAGCATCGGTAAATGTGATGTTATTTGTATTTGCCCATGTTGCTTGCGCAGCAGTTATTGGTGTTTCCTCTGTCATCACTGCTTTTACGTTCATTGCAGGTGACAGTGGTACAGCGAAAAGCAAACAGGTGGAAAATAGAAGGGCTGTTCTTTTCAAGTGTATTCCTCTTTTCTTTGATATCTGTAAAGAGAATAACTTGAATAACGGTGTTTATATTATGCTTTTTTTATAGGAAATCCTCTAATTTTAAATAAAGTCCAACTTTTCTCTACACAAAAAAGGAATCTCCATTCATGCAGAGATCCCTGTTTTTTGAAATAGGCTATCGGTCGGTGCGATGGTCTCGGAGTCGATATCCTACACCGATCTCCGTGACTAAGTATTCAGGTTTCAATGTGTCCGTCTCGATTTTTTTTCGGATATTCGACATATTCACCCGCAGCGTTTGAGAGTCGTTGCTATAAGGCCCCCAGACTTCTGTCATCAGCGTTTGGTACGTCACGACTTTTCCTAATTGACGAAACATCAACGCCAAAATTCGGTATTCGTTCTTTGTCAGATGAATCTCTTGTCCGTCCTTGTAGACTAGCTGCTTTTCAAAATCAATCGACAACGTGTTATTTTCTATTATTGGAGAAGTCGCTGCTTGCGTATTTTTATGTCGAAGAGCTGTACGAATGCGGGCAAGCAGTTCGTTGGTGCCAAAGGGTTTTGTGACATAATCATCCGCGCCTAGATCTAAAGCTTTTACCTTTTCTTCTTCATTGTTCCTAGCTGAGATAATCACGATCGGCAGCTCCATTCGCTTGCGAAGGATCTTCAGCAGGTCCATGCCATCAATGTCCGGCAACCCTAGATCCAGCAGCACCAAATCAATAGCGGTCGTCTGAAAAGCCGTCAACGCCTCCATTCCAGTACGTGCGATCGTCAGTTGATACCTCGCTTGATCCAAAACGACTTCCATAAAATCCGTGATATTCGGATCATCTTCAATCAGTAAAATAGATGGGTTCATAGCCTTTCCTCATTTCAAATAAATTCTAACAAGCGTCTTGCCTTCCTTTACATCGATGGTCATTTTTCCGTTGTGGGCGTGAATGATCGTCTTTACGATGCTTAATCCGATCCCCAGCCCATTTTTGGAATCCACCGACACTTCGTTTGCGCTGGAAAGATTCGACTGGATTTTTTGAAATTGCTTCAGTGGGATTTCCCCGTGATTCTCAATCTCAAAAACCGTTTGCCCCTGTTCTTGATAAACAGTCAGTTTTACTGGTTGCTCTTTCTCACCATGTCGGAAAGCATTTTCTACAAGGTTGAAGAGTGCTTGCTCGATCAAAATAGGATCTGCTTGGATGAAAATCACGTCATCTGGCAATTGGACCGCCACCTGTCCTTCAGGATAGACCTTTTTTAGATGCTTATACACCGCCTCAATGATTTCCTCTACCGGTTCCGCTGTTTTCGTCACCTTCATCGTGTCCATATTGATACGCGTGATAGATAACAAATTCTCCACCATACGAATCAGCCATTGCGACTCTTCCTGGATATCACTTAACAGTTTTTTTCGTGTTTCTTCTTTTAATTCATTCCCAGCACCTAAGGTTTCGGCAATTCCAGAAATAACAGTTAACGGTGTTCTCAAATCATGGGAAACTGCACGCAGCAAATTGCTGCGGACTTTTTCCCGCTCATTCTCTAATTCGACCTGTTCTTTTTCGTCCTTCAATTCTGTTTGTTCTAAAATAACAGCGATCTGCGTCAAAACAAGCTTCAAATAATTCAACTGATCGTTTTCTAATTCAAGACCCGCGTTTCGTTCGATCCCTAAAACAGCCAATGTTTTTCCGCTGGCGACGATCGGTAAATAGAAACCTTTTGCCCCGATCAAGGTGTCCGTTCCATTACCGGCTTCCTTTTGATTTTTTGCAGACCAAAAGGCCACCGCTGCTTCGTCCTTCGTATCCAAGAGGGACGGGCGCTGATCCACTCGGTGATTGCTCTCCAATTTGGCCTGACGATCAAAAATGATCACTTCTCGTTCAAGCAGTCTGGACAAATACGTCGCAGAAATATCGAGAATCTGCTGCCGGCTCTCCGCCAAAACATATTGCTTGTTTAGTTCATAGAGAATCTCCATTTGATGTTCTTTCTCCATGGCGCTCTCCGCTTGTTTTTTTAATCGAACCATAAGATTACTGATCATCAGCGCCACCACGAACATGATGACGAGTGTGATGGGGTAGCCCTGCTTATAAACCGTCAGTGAATACAGCGGTGCGACAAAAAACCAGTTGAAGGATAGCACGCTCAAAATCGAGGACAAGGCACTCCAAAAATAACCTGAAGTCGTGCGTGCCACAAGCAGGATAAAGAAGATATAGACAAGCATCAAGTTTTGATCACCCACATGGATGTATTTCATCAGCTCCGTCACGATCGTTGCTAAAAAAACACCGCCGATCGCGATTCCTAGATCTTTTCCGCCGCCTTCAATGACTTTGCGTGTTTTAAAAAACAAGGAATGTTTTTCCTCATTAAAGGGGATCAAGTGCAATTCCGTGTCGCTCAACCGCCGCAGCAACCGATCATCAAAGGCTTCCGTAAACAGCTTCTCGTACCAAGGCTGCCGCAGATTCTTTCCCATAATGATGTCAGTCACACCGGTCATTTTTGCGAACTCCACGATGGTCTCGAAGCTGTCCTCTTCCTCGATGCTGATTACTTCCGCCCCAAGCTTTTCAGCTAGAGGGATATTGGTGGGTGTATCGTCCTGCAAACGTACTTGGATCACTGTCCACTCTGCGCCTAGTCCTTGCGCCAAACGAGCGGTCCAGCGAATGCACTTTTCAGTCATTTTAGGAAACGTATCATTTACCACCGTTAGTAATTTATTTTGGATTCCGGTTCGTTTACCGCTGATCCGATTGATATGGTCAGAGGCACGCTGGATTGCCAGCCCTCGCAGCTGGTCTAATTTTTGGGGAATGAAGAAATTTTGTAACGCCCGTTTCGCATTTTCGTTTGCGTAGATTTTTCCCTGCTCGAGACGCTCGATCAATTCATCCGGCTCCACATCTATGACCTTGATCGTTGCTTGTTGTAGAAAGGTATCGGGGACTGTCTCTTTCACTTCGATCCCCGTCACCTCTTCAACGATATCGTTTAAGCTTTCGATGTGCTGCACATTGACAGTCGTGAACACATCGATTCCCGCATTCAGCAATTCATCTACGTCCTGATACCGTTTGCGGTTTCGCGAGCCTATCGCATTCGTGTGGGCCAATTCATCGATCAAAACGATCTCCGGTTTTTGCCGAATGATTTCATCAATATCCGGCTCATTTAACAGGATTTCCTTATAACGAATTTTTTTCGGAGGGATCTGCGGCAATCCTTCTAGTAGGCGATTGGTATCTGGTCGGTCATGGGGTTCAACGTAGCCCACCACCACATTTTTTCCCATCAGCAGCAATTCATGCGCCTCCGCCAGCATTCCGTAGGTTTTCCCAACCCCTGCCGCGAAACCGAAAAACACACGCAAACGGCCGCGTCGGGCGTCTCCTAATTGTTTGTTTTCCTCTTCCATCAGCGTCCCCCTTTCTCCCACAACAATTCCCTAACCATTGATCGCGGTCAGAGAATTGCTTGTTCTGCTACTTACAGTTTATCTAATGCCAAGTTCAACTGCAAAACATTGACATAATGACGGTCAGAAAACCAATCTTTTTGACTGTTTTCTTCTATTATAGTACGAATGCTCTGCTGGCTCACCTTTCGTTCTTTGGAGATTCGCGAAACTTGGAATTCTGCTGCCTCTAGACTGATATTCGGATCGACGCCGCTGGCTGAAGCTGTTACAAGATCATTTGGAACATTCTTTTCTGTCGGATTTTTTGCCAGCTCGGCTTTGGTCCGTGCGTCGATTAGGTTCTTTTGCTCAGAAGAAACGGGAGACAATTGACTGACTTTTTCACTGCGGCCGGAAAAATACTGGGCTTGCTTGAATTCTTGACCAATGAGTGTTGAGCCGACCACTTGGTTGTTCCTTGTGACTTGACTACCATTCGCTTGGTCTGAAAAAAACAATTGACCGATCCCAGTAACAGCCGCCGTATAGAGCCCGCCAAAAACGATCACACTCAATAGAAGAAAACGCAGACTGCCTAAAATACTCTTTTTCATTGTACTTGCTCCTTCGTTATAAAATGATCAGTGAAAGGATCACATCGATTAGTTTGATAAAAATAAATGGCGCGATGATCCCACCTAGCCCGTAGACGAGTAGATTGTGCCGCAAGATTTGACTTGCCGGCTTTTCTTGATATTTCACGCCTTTTAGTGCCAGTGGGATCAGCGCCACGATCACTACCGCATTGTAGATAACTGCGGATAAAATCGCCGTCAAGGGACTGCCTAATGCCATGACATTCAACCGATCCAGTTGCGGATAGATGCTATAAAATAACACGGGTATCACCGCGAAATACTTGGCGATATCGTTGGCAATACTAAACGTGGTCAAGGCGCCCCGCGTCATCAACAATTGCTTCCCGATTTGAACGACCTGCAGCAGCTTTGTGGGGCTTGAATCTAAGTCGATCATATTCCCCGCCTCCTTGGCGGCCTGCGTTCCAGTGTTCATCGCCATCGCCACATCCGCTTGTGCCAGTGCCGGCGCATCGTTGGTCCCATCTCCTGTCATGGCGACAAGGTGTCCCTTTTCTTGGTACTCACGAATCAGATCCATCTTGTTCTCTGGCGTTGCTTCTGCCAGAAAATCATCCACACCAGCCTCCGCGGCGATCGCAGCAGCCGTCAAAGGATTATCTCCGGTGATCATAATGGTTTTGATGCCCATTTTACGCATATCGCCAAATTTTTCTTTGACGCCATTTTTTACGATGTCCTTCAAGTAGACGACACCCATCACCCGATTATTTTTTACCACTACTAGCGGCGTTCCCCCTGATCGCGCGATCTTATCAACGATCTCATCACATCCAGCGGGGTAGCTTTCGCCGTTGGACTGCACGTATTTTTTCATGGTATCCGCCGCACCTTTGCGAATCACATCTCCGCGGTAATCAATACCGCTCATTCGTGTCTTCGCACTGAAATCAATAAATTTCACTTCAGACTGCTGGAACGCTCTTTCCCGTAGATTGAATCGCTCTTTGGCTAGGATCACAATGCTTCGTCCTTCTGCCGTTTCATCTGCCAAGGAGGACAACTGCGCAGCGTCTGCAAGCTGTTCTTCACTGACACCGTGGACGGGGATGAATTCGCTGGCACGTCGATTGCCCAGTGTAATGGTTCCTGTTTTATCCAATAAAAGAACATCGACGTCCCCCGCCGCCTCAATGGCACGACCGCTCATAGCAATCACATTTTCCTTTGTCAAACGGCTCATGCCAGCGATCCCAATAGAGGAAATCAAGGCGCCGATCGTCGTTGGTGCCAGACAGATCAATAACGCGATCACGATGATCATTGATAGCGCCTCTCCCTTTCCAGATAGCTGACTGCTAAAAGCCGTAAAGGGAACTAATGTGATGGAGACGGTTAAGAAAATGATCGTCAGTGTGATCAAGAAAATTTGCAGTCCGATCTCATTCGGTGTCTTTTTTCGTTGGGTGCCCTCCACCATCGCGATCATTTTGTCCAAAAACGATTGCCCATTTTCGGAAGTCACTCGAATCACCAAATAGTCAGAGACCACCGTTGTCCCACCAGTCACCGCACTTCTATCGCCGCCAGATTCACGAATAACAGGTGCCGATTCGCCGGTGATGGCACTTTCATCAACAGAGGCTGCGCCTTCGATCACGTCACCGTCTGCGGGAATTTGTTCTCCGGCACGGACGTACACCAAGTCGCCGCGCTTCAAATCAGAGGAACGAAGCTCGATAAAATTCTCGTCCTTAATATCTTCTAAGCGATTGATTTTGTAGGTCATGACTTCCTTCTTCGCTTCTTTCAAGCTATCCGCCTGCGCTTTTCCGCGCCCTTCGGCAACCGCTTCAGCAAAATTGGCAAAGAGCAAGGTCAACCAGAGAAAGAGTGTCACAGAGATGCTAAACCAAACCGGTACACGCATGGGGTAAAAGCATAATACGGTCGTGATGATGGCGCCCAGATAGACGACAAACATCACCGGATTTTTAATTTGCTGGCGCGGGTCTAGTTTTTTGAAGGACTGACCCACCGCCCATTGATAGATTTTCTTCATTTTTATTCACTCCATCTAGTTCAGTGTAAAAAATTCTGCGATTGGTCCAAGGGCCAAAGCGGGTAAAAAGCTTAACGAACCGATCACTAAAATAACGATAATCAGCATTGAGACAAAGGTTGGGCTGACCGTCGACAAGGTTCCAGAGCTCGAGGCGGCTTTCTTTTTGCCCCCCATGTTTTCAGCCAAGAACAAGATCGCGACGATCGGCAGATATCTTGAGACAGTCATCAATACGCTCCCCAAACCGTTTAAAAATGTGGTGTCTGCGGTTAATCCACCAAAGGCACTACCATTGTTATTGGCTAAAGAGGTTGCAGCATAAAGTAATTCACTGAATGCATGCGGGCCGCGATTGGTCAGCCAGCTCATGACCTCAGGATGCAGGACTAGGGCCATCGCCCCGAAAAGCGTCAGCATCAAGGGTGTTAAAATAACTAAACTCGCCATTTTTATATCAAAGGCTTCGATTTTCTTTCCTAAATATTCTGGCGTCCGTCCCACAAGTAGTCCAGCGATAAAAACAGCAAGCAGCAGAAATGCGAGCATGCCATAAAGACCGCTGCCGGCGCCGCCGAAGATGATCTCTCCTAACTGCATCAAGAACATTGGGATAGCGCCCCCCAATGGTGTGAAGCTGTCTAGCATCGCATTGACCGAGCCGTTGGAGGCGGCAGTCGTTGCGACGGACCACAAGCTGGACCAGCCGACACCGAAGCGTACCTCTTTTCCTTCCATATTGGCCGCTCCAAGGACACGCGCAAATTCTGGTCCATAGTATTCACTCATCGCGACACCGATAAACGCAAGTAACAGGAAGAACAAGGAAACGACCATGATCGTCCGGCCCTGCTTCCAATCCTTCACCCAGAAGCCAAAAGTAAAAATCAAGGCGGCTGGAATCAATAGGATCGCGATCGTTTCTAAAAAGTTTGAGAAAATCGTCGGATTCTCAAAGGGATAGGCGGAGTTGGCACCGAAGAAACCGCCGCCGTTGGTCCCAAGCTGCTTGATCGCCACTTGACTAGCCACCGGTCCTAAATGTAACCACGCGCTTCCTCCCTCTAGTCCTTGATAAGAAAAGCCTGATCGAAAGGACTGCACTGTTCCCTGTGAAATAAGCAACACGGCGAAAACGATCGCCAACGGAAGCAAAATATACACCAAGCTGCGAGTCAAATCCTGCCAAAAATTTCCTAACGCTTTCTTTTTCACCTGCGAGATTCCTCGCAACAACGCCACTAAAACGGAGATACCCACACCTGCCGAAACAAAGTTTTGTACAGTCAATCCAAACATTTGAGACGTGTTCGACAAAGTCGTCTCACCTGCATAGGCCTGCCAGTTCGTGTTCGTCACAAAACTTACAGCCGTGTTGACGGCTAAGGGAAATGAAAGGTTTTTTACCGCTGCGCCCCCCGGCAAAAAGTGCTGCGTCATCAATAGAACCGTCAATAACACCACCGAGAAAAAACTAAGCAGTAAAATAGTCATCGCGTAGCGTTTGGCGGACATTTCCTTTTTGCTGATGGGGCCGATCACCTTATAAAACATTCTCTCGATCGGCTGCAGAAACCGCACGCCTTTTGGGATCGCGCCCTGCATGATCTCCTTGATGTACCAGCCCAGCGGCACCGCTAATAGTAATAAAACAAACAAGAAAAATAGTCCTTGATAGATGATACTGCTCATAACTCTTCCCCCTTAAATAAAAACCAGAAAAGATAGATCATAACTAGAAGTCCGATAATTCCTAAAATAATCGTCATTTCATTTCGCTCCTTTTACCCCCGCTTATTAAATCAAGGGGCCTTTGTTTACCTTCTAAGCATAAAAAAAAAGACCTAAAGATAGTGTGAAACTTGATGCCATTTCTTTACACGATCTTTATACGGTCTTCAAGGGGTTAAAGCATGGGAAACGCAAAAAAAAACAAGGCACGAGGTGTCGCACCTTGTTTTTGTTTTTATTACTAGCTACTTTTTCACTGGATTCAGGTCACTTTCTTTGGTTTCTTTAAACAGCCAATAACAGACGCCTGAGATCAGGAGAACCAGCACGCTGATCAGCAGGACAGGGATAAATACGCTTGCTGCTGAATTTCTAAAGATGAGGCCCATCAATAATTGTCCTAATGGCACCGCGCACTGGGCGACGGCCACGATGGTCGCCATGACCTTTCCTAAATTTTCCCTCGGCGTGATTCGTTGGACCAGCGTGATCAAGTAGATCGAAATGGCACTGGCCATCATTCCGATAATGATTTCCATAACTAGTACAAGGAAGAAGCCGACCGTTGCGTTGGTCATACTCAGCAGAATATTGGTCACTAGCAGGACGATCCCTGAATACGTAAAGACACGGTAAAAATTACTAAACGTAACGTTCTTCGTCAAGGGTCCTGCGAAGATGGCTCCAAGAATACTAGCCAAACTAAATACGCCCATCCCAACGCCGTACATTGTATCATTCACCTGTAAGGTCATTCGTAAAATAACAGGAAGTCCTACTATAAAGAAAGACGTCAAAACAAAATTCACTGCGGCTGCGATGAGGATCGACTTAAAGATCACTTGATTGTTCTTGACTTCCTTGAAGCCCTCCTTTAAATCGTCCGTCAAAATCTGCATCACGGTCCCTGAAGAGCTCTCGCGTTTTTCGAAAGGAATCTTCAAAAAGCTTTCGATAATCGCTGCGATCACGAAGAACACGACACTGCTGGCGACCAATAGTTTCGCACCCATTAATCCATAAAAGATCCCGCCAATGATCGGCGCAACAACGTTTGACAATTGCAGAATCCCATTTGATAGCCCGTTGATTTTTTCCAGCTCACTTTCTTCTACTAATAGAGGAATACTCGCGCCCACCACCGGTGTATCAAAACTGCCAATGATCGCGAGAATAAAAATGAGCAGACCGATGCCAAAAATTGATTGAGAGGTCCCAACAACTAAAAATAACAATGCTGCAATGATCGCATTACACACATCCATCAATACCATCAGCACTTTACGGTCATACCGGTCAGCGATCGCTCCGCCTATTGGCGCAAACAAGACCGGAATACTTGAGATAGCCAAGACAGTGGCGAAAATATCCGCCCGTCCTGTAATATCTAATACAAATAACGACAGTGCAAATCTCAGGATCGCACCCCCGAACACTGAAATGACTTGCCCCAACATCAAATAACTAATATTTCTTCGATTTCCCTTCACAACGTTTCCCACTCCCTCATATTGAATACATTCAGCTTAACGAATTCTTAATATAAGGGCATCCGCCTAAAGTCTCATTCCCTTCTCACACTTTAGTATCTTTAAGGAAGCAAATGATAGTGCTTCAGACCTTCGAGTACGCCTTTTTCTGTTTTGGCGACATAGGTTGCTTGTTGTTTTAATGCCGATGACCCTTGCTTCATGGCGACGCTGTAATCCGCCAGTTCAAACATACTGTGGTCGTTCATTTGATCGCCAAAAGCATAAATTTCCAGCTCCGTGCTAGGCAGCTCCTTTAGCAAGCGTTGAATCGCAGTTCCCTTTGAGACCTTTTTTGGCAGCACATCGATCGCCAATGGGGCAAATCGGACAACGTCTGCTAGGTGTTTGATTTTTGGGTAAATGCGTTCTTCTGCTTCCTCACTTAAATACAGATTCATAAAATTGACGAAGTTTTGTTGATAGAACCTCGGCGCGATGGGAACATCCGTGATCCCCATGTAGGACACGTGCGCCTCCACCACCTCCGAAAGATGGCTCACCGCAAATCCCTGTTGATTAAAATAACCGGCGGCAACCTGATTCTCACTTGCGATCACCAAAATAGCCTCTATTTCCTGTTGGGTAAATCCCACGTTTTGAAGGATTTTCTCTCCGAAACGAATAAAGCAGCCATTGGATAAAATATAGTGTTCTACCTTCAGTAGATCCAGCAGCTCTGCGACTTCATAATAGCTGCGGCCAGTCGCGATAATCGGTAGAACCTCGGTTTTTCTCAACACCTCAAAAGCCGTTAAGACCTCTGGCTCCACTTGCAGACTTCCTCCTGAACATAACGTCCCGTCTAAATCAAAAAATACTACTTTCTTCATATCCCTCTCGTTCCTCCAAAATAAATTTGTCGTAGTTGGATGCCTAGACGAGTCGTCAACACAAAAAAAAGGAGAAACGTCAGTGCATCACAAATACACTGAACCTTTCCCCTCGGATTTTTTATATCAATAGGTGCCTTTTACATTTGGTAAAAGATGAAGCCCTCGGTCACAGTCCTCGCTTGAGCGGAACCCTAGCTCCAATTTTCCAGTTCACTAAGAAGCATACCATAGAAGCCGTAAACGTCGCAATTTTTCTACGAGATCAAGCCGTAATGTTTCAATCCTTCTATCACGTCCTGCTCAGATTTCGCAATGTAGGTTGCTTGTTGTTTTAAGCCCTCCGTCGCTTGCTTCATGGCGACGCTATGATCCACTAATTGGAACATCGTCAGGTCATTGTCGTTATCTCCAAAGGCATAGGTCACTGATTCTGAGGTGGCGCAGTGATCTAAGACTTTCTTGATCGCCGTTCCCTTAGAACTATTTTTTGGCAAAAGGCTGACCGCTAAAGGAGAGAAGCGAATACGATCAGCTATCTTCTCTAGTTTTCCCGTCACTTGATCTTCTTTTTTACTGTCCATATACAGGTTCATAAAATTGACAGGCTGCGTTTGATAAAACGTTGGAGCGATCGGAACATTTTTCTGACCTAGAAGAGCGCCATGTTCGGTTACTTCTTCTGTCATTTCTGTGACAGCATACCCTTGCTGGTTAAAATAACCGGCGGCAACACCCATTTCAGCCGCGACCGAGAGAATCGCTTCAACTTCAGACGAAGAAAACGTCTCGTTCACGATCTCCTTTCCATTAAAAAAAGCATAACACCCATCTGATAAAACATAATCGTTGACCTGCAATGCCTGCAAAATAGGTTTGACTTCATAATAGCTGCGTCCTGTCGCGATGACCGGCTGGACATCCGTTTCTCGCAAGCGCTCAAAGGCTTCGATTATTTCTGTTTCTAGCTCCAAACCGTAGCCGCGACACAAGGTCCCGTCCAAGTCAAAAAAAATCCTTTTTTTCATCCACTCATCCTCTCGCATTTTCTTACTACTTCCATCAAGAATATAACGCTTTCATTGTTTCTGCAATAGGAAAACGACCTAAAGCCCTGTCACTGCTCTAGGTCGTTCTTATTAATGCTTTCGTTTTCTGTAATATAGAATTCCCGCGATTAACACGATTCCCACACCTGCGACAAGAAGCCACGGATTTCGTGTGTCATTTGTCTTCGGATAACTTCCGCTTGCTGTTTCGGAGGTCGTTGGTTTATTGGATGATTTGGGAACGTCGGGTGCTTTCGGTGATTCTGTGTTTACAAATTTTCCTAAATCTATGGTTGCCGGTTTGTTTTTTTCTGAAGATGCAATAGTAAATCGGCGTTTCTCCTTACTGAGGGCATACCCAGTGGGTGCCTTTTTCTCAGTAAAGTAATAGGTTCCCGGCGCCAAGCGGTCTACTGAGAGTTGCCCCTGCTTGTTAGAGGTGTATTCTCCGACTTGTTTGCCATTGTCGTGTTGCAGCGTGAAAACAGCTCCTGATAGAGCAGCATTAGATGAAGAAACCTTTTGTAATTTGACTGACCCCTGATAATTGATAACGTCTGCTAAAGTGATCGTTTTTGGCTTGCCTTGCGTTTTTGTCGGAACAGTAAAGGTGATTTTTGCTTCATTGAGCACGTAATTTTCTGGTGCTTTCGTTTCAACGAGCTGGTAGCTGCCAGGAACCAATCCTGTCGCAACGACCTTGCCTTCTTTGTTAGAAACAAGCTTTTCTGTTTCCTTTCCTGCTTCGTTCAAGACCGTTTGTGTTTTTCCTTTACTGTCTTGAATTTCAAATTCGGCTCCCGCAAGAACCTGTCCATGGTCGTTCTTTTTAGTCAATGAGACGGAGCCCTTTTCGTTCACGAAATCGCCCAAATTGACTTTATCAGGTTTTCCTAATTGTCCAGTTATATCGAAAGGATGCGGCGTCGTACCCAAAATGTAGCCTTTAGGCGCTTTGGTCTCAACGATCACATAATGTCCTTGACTTAAGCCTTGGAAGTAAATCTCCCCTTTTTCGTCTGAAGAAATCGTGTTGTCAGGATACTCGGCGCCTTCGCGATCCTTCACAGGAAGCGGATCTCCTTGCGGCTGATTTTGATCGTTGGCCCGATAGACTTGATAGGCTGCGTCCTTCAGCGCCTTTTTCTGATCGTCGACTTTACGTCCGATGACTCCTGATTCGTAATTCTTGAAATCAAGGTTGTCGATGTTCGGGTCTTGATCCGCATTTTCCTTGACGACAAAGTAGATCGGCTGCTGATTCAGAATGTATCCCGGTGCTGGTTTTACTTCTTTGACGAGATACTCTCCTGCACCTAACCCTGAGATATTCAAAAGACCATTTTCTGGTACAGTGATCGTCCGTACAAGCTTTTGGTCGCCGTTGACGATGTGATACAGTTCAAATTCCGCACCAGCGATCGATCCGCCTTCTCCGACTTTCGTGATCTGTGCTCGTCCACGGAAATTTTGGAAGTCGCCTTCTTGTTGAATCTCCGGTTCACCGTATGCACGATCAGTGACCGTCACTTGGATCAACGCCGGATTGATGACATAATCAGAACCTTCTGTCACAGTTGGCGCTTTGGTTTCTTGATAATAATAACTGCCGGGAGCTAGATCCTTGAAGGTCACTTTCCCGTTTTTATCGCTGACGGCTGTTTTGTTTAGTGGTTTTTTATCTTTGTCATAAAGAGTAAATTCGGCACCTGCTAAGCCGTCGCCATCTGTATTGCGTTTGACGAGTTGGAAACCGCCCTTGTAATTGATAAAATCTGATAATTCGATGACTGGAACCTTCCCTTTATGGGCGGCATCGATCGTGAAGCTTAATTTTTTCTCATTCAATACATACCCTTCAGGGGCCTTCGTTTCCACAAATGTGTACGCGCCGGGCGCTAAATGATCCACATGAACTTTCCCTTGCTCGTCCGAGGTGAGCGGTGTCTGATTGACCTTGTCGCCTTTTGAGTCTAATAGATCAAACTCGGCACCTGACAACGAACGGCCAGCGTTGTCTTTCTTCACAAATTCGACAGCACCCTTCTCATTTGTTAGCTCTAATGGGCTGCCATCTGGCTGTGTGGTCACGGTTTTCGGTTTGTCTTGAGCACCAGAGGCGATGGTAAAGGGTACCTCGGTGGAATTGAGGATATATCCTGAAGGTGCTTTGGTTTCAACAAACTTGTAATCTCCTGGTGCTAAGCCTGTCGCTGTCACTTTCCCATCCGCTTGTGAAACCAACGGCTGCTGATTGACTTTTTTGCCCTTGCTGTCGATCACATCAAATTCGGCACCTGCTAAAGGATTGCCTTCACTGTCTTTTTTGATCAATTCGGCACTGCCTTGATAGTTTGGATAATCAAATTTATTCAGCGGCACCTGCTGCCGACTGTTGCGATATACCAGGAAGTATTTAGGCGCGGTGTTGATCATATACCCAGTAGGTGCTTCAATCTCTGTCATCCGATAAAATCCTAGCGGCAGGCTGTCGATTTCGAGAACCCCGTCACTATTCGTACGATCTGGATTTAAGGCTACCGGGTCCCATAAAGAACCGTTTGGCGCCAATGGATCTAATCGCTCTAGTTTAAAACGTGCACCTGCCGTGATGCCATTTTCAAGCTTGATCGGTTGTCCGTTCGCGTCTGTTTTTTGCAGGATCACCTTGTACCGCTCATTGGGAATCGTTAATGGCGCTGCATTTTCTGCAGACGTTTTTTCATTGATCGTGATTCTGCGGCCGTCGACGAGCTCATCTGAAATCGTGAAGCCTTCTGGTGCGTGCGTCTCGATCAACAAGTATTCACCATAAGGCAGACTGCCGAATGTCAATTGTCCATTACTGTCGACTTCGCCTTCACGCAGCATTTGCGTTTTGGTTGTGTTCCATAACTGGAATTTTGCCCCAGTCAGTTTTGTTTTCTCATCGGCTTCTGTTTTCTGGATCGTCAGCTTGCCTTTTTTCCCATTCGCAGAGCCGCCGCTGTGGTCCACCTCGACCGTCACGTCTTCCCCGTCTCCACCAGAGATCGTCTGTTCATTGTCTCCAGTGACAGTTATTTTATTTGAGACGGTGTCCTTGCTGCCGCTGGCACTTGAGGTGATGTAGCTCTTGTATTCCAATTGATAGGCGGTGTCGATCTTATGAAGCATCGTGATCGTCAACACCTGCTTGCCTGTCAGATTGTCCGTTGTCAGCGCCACCTGATAATCTTCATTCAAGGTCAGTGGCTTATCATAGTTTGGCGTGACCGTTCCATCAACGGCAACAGTTGTTTCGTAAAGCTTGATTGACGATTGGTCAATGACTTGATTTTCCGTGGGTTCGTCTTTGATCACCACATCGCTCAATGTGGACTGCGAAGGATTGATCACGGCTTTCCAGTCAACGTAATCGGGGTTCTTGCTATCCTGCTCACCAGACTTTTGAACATACTTTCCGCCATTTTTTACGCTGACTTCTCCAGTCACATCTCGCTCATCATGATCGTTTTCATACTGCGCAACATTGTCATACTTATTCGAGCCTTCGATGATTTTTCCGGCGACGGAGGTTTTAAACTCGATCAAATAGGTCGTTGCCACGTTTTCTGGAAAATCGATCGTTAAGGTTTGATCGTTTTTCTCACTGGGTTCATTGAGTGTCTTCATGTCCTGATTAACAGAGGTTTCCGGTTGTTTCTTTTCTACCGATCCATCCTTTTTGACTTCTGCCTCATACACGTTCACTGAACCTGCCACATACGCCTGATTTTTAAGGATCTGATCGACTAATTGCGCTTCTTTTAAAGGGTTCCCGCTTAAATTAACAGCGATCGTCCAAGTAATCTCTTTCGTTTGTGCGTTGTATTGCCCGCTTTTCTGCGCGTTCAATTGATAGGGATCGTTGGGTTTAAAGTCGTGACTGCCATCTGAATGATGGTCATTTCCAGACTTGTCTTTCCAATCAGCCCCCATATTGTTTTTAAAGCGGTCCTTGTCTGGGCTGTTGGGGTCCAACAATGACACATCAAAGTCTGTGTGATAATTGATCACAAATTCAGAACTTGTCGGATTGTACGAATTAAGAAAGACGATCTTGAAGCCGGTCTCTTCACCTGCTGCATTTTTGGTCAATTCAAGCGTATAGTCTTTGCCAGGCTCCAACACTTTATTGCCAGTCACGTCGCGAATTTCAAGATCGGGCGTTTTTCCATCTGCCTTCATGGACATCGTTAATCCCGGAGTCGGTGAATACGTGTCTGTCAGCTCCAAGTTTTCCATGTAATAATGATTTTTATTGATAGCAATCTGCCAGCCCGCTTTACGTGTCGCGTAATCCACATCTGTCAAATTTTTAATGACGTTTTGTTGCTGAGCTGTCCCTGAATCACTGCCTGTATCTCCCGTCCCAGTAGCAACACTGTTATCCACTTGGGTCGGATCTGTGACGATACCATTGACCTTTGTTTGGTAATCCACGATGATCGCTTGGTCGATGTCGTGCAAAAAGTTTATTTTAAAGCCGTGACCATCGGGATTTGGAACCAATTCGTAGTCTTTTCCTTCTTCTAACGGTGCGCCCTTTGTCTCATGTCCCTGCGCATCAAAAGTGATCGGGTAAAGTTTCACGGAGCCGTCCACCAAGTCCATGTTCTTACTGATGGTATCTGTGATCGTTGCTTGATCTTTAGAAAGATGCTTCTCTCCGTAGTTGTACTTGATCTCCCAATTGAATATTTGTCCATTAGGGTCGTAGCCCGTCATACTTTTTTCCACGGGTTTGCCGTAATTTGTCGTCACTGTAGCCTTCGCGTCGATCCCATCAGGGTCATTTTTATCCGACAAGGTCGCGTGATTCGTAAAGCTGACTTTGCCGCCGTTTTCCGGCTTGGCTGAGTCATCAATCGCGGTTTGATACACGAGTCGATAGGCTTTGTTCGTATCGCCTTTGACTGTGACATTCCCATTTGCGTCTACGGTATAGTCACTCGGATTTAGCTCACGACCGACTTCCTTTACGGTCCCGTCTAGATTCATGACCAGTTCGTAGACCTTGACTGATTTGTAATTGATCCCCTCAGGCCAGTTTTCTGTAACGTTTGGATCTGTTAAATGCTCCATCGACTGATTGACATCGACGGTCCATTCCACGTTGTTAGGATTGGGGGTACGATCAAAATGCCCTTTCTTATCGATCGAAGTTTCTGTATCTGGACGAATTTCTACATCGACTGGCGGAATATCATCCTCCACAGGATAATGAATCGTGATATCTCCCGGTCCGTCGATATGCTCCTGGTCAAACTGTGCATCAAAATAAAAGCTTCCATTAATATCGCTTTGGTTTTCAACTTCCTCCGTAAAGGTAAAGCGAACATTGCCGTCCTGATCAACGGTATAGGTGGCGTACACTTCGCCATCCGCATTTTTCAATTCCCCATTGAGAGGTTTTGACGGACGCAGCTCTTCCGGCAGCTTGAAATCGAAATAGTCCCCCGCCTTGATCTGGCTGCGAACCTCCTCTGGAATACTCCAAGCATAATAAATCCGCACATGCGTGTTCGCTGGCACCGGCGGCTCGATGATATTTCCATCATCGTCAAGATAAACGAGGTTTGACCCTGTCAAAATCGTCCCGCTTCCTCCGGGAAAATACGTCCGAATGTCCGTTCCGTCTTCTGCTTTGGCGGCTTTTTTATCTGATTTTTTTGGTTCAGATGAAGCAGACGGCTGTGTACTTTGCGCCGTCTCGCTTGTTGACGTGGTCGTAGTTGCAGGAGGCACTGTGCTGCTTGTGTTTGAGTCGTCTGCACTGCTGGCTTCAGGTGCATCGCTTGAAGCACTCGTTGAAGAGGCGGACGTACTTGTGTCTGTTTTTGGAAATTGATAGCTGACTGTCTGCTCTTGATAACTGAAGTCCACTTGCTGAAGGTCCTTCAAACGCTCTTGCTTCAACGACAAGTGCACAATACCTTTTCCGCTTGCCGCAGTTGGTATCTCGATCTGCTGAGCATTTTCAACAGTCAGTGCAGTCGTCTGCCCATTCTGTTCAAGTTCCGCGTGATCAATAATTGCTTGTGACGAGCGGATCTTCACAGGTATTTTATCTGTTGTCTCCGTTGTTTGAAGCGTCAACTCTAATTGAGTCTCTGATTGACCTTTGGAAACATTCTCCAACTTCAGCGAAGGAGACTCTTTTTCTTCAGCCAACGACGTTAAAGGCGTCAATGAATTCAATAAGATCAAAAAGGTCATAAATCCATAGACCCATTTATCTACCCGTTTTTTGTTTGTCATCTTCTTTAACTCCCTTACTTTTTGATAACTAGCGCCATTGACTGTTATAACAAATAATTGCACCTGTTATTTTCAAAAAACGCGCTTTTTCAGAATCATTTTTGAAAATTTCAACAATCACTCCCGTATTTCTTGACCGAAACTCCCTCTAACACGTCATTGATCCGAGACATATCCACGATAGACAATGCTTTAGAAACGACGACTGTTTCCGCTTCAGGATAGACCCTGCAGAGTTCTGCCATGTTGCCCGTCGTCAGCAGAACATCCACCGGCAGCTCGTGACAGTCGAACACATCATGGAATTTTAAATTGTAGAGGTAGCTAAAATAGCCATTGATTTGCTGGATGAATTTTTCCATTAAAAGACCGGACATGTCACTTTCAATCATGACATGGATCGGCACTTCATACTGGCAAGGCTCGTCTAAAAAGAAGATATTTCTCAAATAACTAATCAGCAAATAATCCACTTCTAAAAAAATAGGGTTGCGAGATTCCCTATAGAGATCCGTGATAAAACGCCTCGTCTTCGCAACGAGCTTCGGGTACCGTTTAAAAAAAGTATGCCGATACGTGTTGCCCGTAACGTCCGTGTTGAAGCCTTTAAAATAGTAGGCAAAATAATGACTTCCTGTGACATAAGCTCGAAATCGAACCTGTTCCTCTTCCTCGATCGGACGAAAGACCTCTTGAAACCGTGTCATCATGAGATCAGTGGCTAAATAGATCGGTCCTTTTTCATCTGCCAGTTTCGCCAATGAACGGTCCAAAATCTCCTTTTTTAAAATGTCCATCGTTTCCGGGAGCACCAGCCATGCGGCAAAAAAGAACGGAATCTCTGAATGCTTGTCGTTGACGATTCCGTGAAGCTCTCCGATTCTTCTTTCAAAACAAGGATATAAAAAGCTTTGCTTCAGCGGCTTCGCAAACGCTGGGGTCATCTGAACAAAGTTTCCTTTTCGCGTGCGGATCGTCGCTTCCGCAAATAGATACGCCATTTGTTTCTTATGCCCCAGCGGAATTTTCGGATAAACAGTTGCTTCGTTGTTGAGCAAATCCTCCACGAACGTTTCCATCAGGCGTTCATCGACATACTTGAAGGGCCAAGAACTTCCTCGGTAGACGCTCCAATAAAAGATTCCCATAAACATACGGATCTGATGTTCTTCCCCCAGCAGCTTCGCACGCTCCCGACCAATTTCTATGGAATAATTTGCCAACAGTTCTTGGATCTTGTTTAAATCTCTGCGAACGGTCGACTCACTGATGAAGTGACGCATCGCGTAACTTTTGACGCTCTCGAATTCCTCCGTCAGCAGCGACTCCAGCATACCGACTGTTGCGCATTGCTTCACTATGAATGTGATCAATTCATAAATGTCTGCGTCATTTTCTACATTCAACGAGACCCCTCGACTTTTCGAGAGTTCAAATGTGAATTTATCTGGCCGAAACACTGCGACTTGATTCGCCAGATCATTGATCGTATTTAAGGTCGTGCGCTTACTCAGTCCCAATTGATCCCCAAGCCATTCGCTGGACACCCACCGACCGTTCGTCGAATTCAGTAATAACAGCATGCGGCGCTGGTAAAAGGTCTTCCGATCAAATAAACTTTCAAAAAAATCTTTCCGTTCCATGACATGTATCCATCCCTTTTTTTCGATCCTGTCTAATCGTTCATTCATTCTTTCATTGCTAGCATCATAGTAAATAAATAAAAAAAAGGGTAACAAAACACTCGTATTTTTATCCTTTCGCCGAAAAAAGTAAAAAAAATAAAGTATTTCAACCAATAAAGCGACGATTTGCAAAATTGAAATTTCGTTTCTCATAATTTCCCTTTAAAAAAGAAGCAGTAGTGGTTCTTCCTTCTCATTTTTACTAGGTATTCACTCGTGTGCCTATGCAAAAAAGTCACGACTTCCTAAAAAGCCGTGACTTTAACGGTGCCTTACATCTCCATCCAAACAGGTTCAAACTGGTTGCCGTCGAGATCCGTGATCTCTAGACTAAACATTTGATCTTCTGGGATTCCCATGTCTACCGCAAAATAATCGCCGCCGTTCGCTTTCGCTGCATCCGCGATCTTTTTCACCACTTCAGGACTTTCCACAGAAAACGCCGTCAATGCACCGCTTTGACTTCTGACATCCGCAATTTCTTTATTTTTAAGGAACAGCCCGTAAAACTCATGGCTCAACAGCATGATCCAAAAATTGTCGTCCCATCGCATAGAACTGGAATTCTCATTCGACATTTCCTCTACTTTTGTAAATCCTAATTTCGTATAAAATTCCGTTGAGGCCTGGATATCTTTCACTGGGTAATTGGCAAATACCATCGTTGACATTTTTCTTAACCTCCCTACTTAAATTTTCTTCTATTATGCAAAAATCCCTCGAATAAAACAAAGAAATCGCTTGCAATAAAGTGAACAAGTAAGGGGCCTCATCAACGTTTTTAAACAACAAAAAAGCGACAGTCTCTGAGACTATCGCCTTCTCTATTAGCCCGCATTCTCACTGAACTGATCAAGGATCTCTGCGTGCTTGCTTTTTCGTAAAATAAATAACGCCACTAAGATAAATACGACGGTCGTTAACAGTTGCACCAGTATACCTCCGCCACCTGTGGAACTCGTCGGTGCGATGCTGCCGCCAGACGCAGCAATACTCGTGAAATCATTGACGCCATGAAGCAATAGCGGCCAGATGATGTTTCTTGTCCGTAAAAACAACGCGCCCATGTATAATCCTGAGCCGAAGGTAGAGACCGTCTGCATCAATACGCCGGACGCATCTCCCGGTGAATAGTTCACGATCAAATGACTCAAAGAAAACAAGACACTGGTTACGATCACAGACATGTAGATCGCTTGACTGCCCGTATAAGAACGAAAAATCGTTGTTTGCATGACCACTCGGAAATAAAGTTCTTCAAATAATGCAGCAAACAGCCCCAAAATCGCGGAACTAAGAACGATCGACGCCACACTCCCCTGACTCTTAGACAGATTGACCATTGTCCCAAATACCATGACCGCTAAATATAAAAGAACAGGAAGCACCACGATGATCTGTGATAAAAATCGTTTGCCAGAAAAGAACTTCGGACGAATTTTCAACAAATATTTTCCTAAAAGATACGTAGCAATCAACATGATCGTATTTTGAATCACCAATTTGCCAGCAACTGGCAAGCTCTTGGGGATGATCGCAGGAATAATAAATAACAAAACAATGACAATGATCCAGCTTATGATCAGTTTCCCCCATAGCTCTGACTTTCTCTTCATAACTTTCCCCCCTAATTGTAAAACAATCATACTAAACTCTGAAAAAATTGGGAAATATTTGATTCTAGATGAGAGGGATTATTATAAAAAAAGCCATTTTATAAACAAATTAGTTAAAATAAATTTTATACTGGTACCTGTGTTGAAAGCTGCTTTTTAAGACTATGGGTAAATATATTTTTTAATCCATTGGTATGCATCGTTACTTGAAGAAGCGTGATCAAGCATTTTGAAAAATTCGGGCTGATCAATCAATGAAACAAGTTCAGCTAACGCTGATAAGTGTTTTTTATTGTCCACAGCAGCCAATGTAAAGATATATTTCATCGTTGTCAGGCCTAATATTTTTATTGGTTTTTTTAACACCGTTATTCCTAACCCCACTTTTTTTACTCCGTCCTCTGGTCGAGCGTGAGGCAAAGCGACATGATCAGAAATCACCATATAGGGTCCTTCTTCATAAGTCGTCTGAATGATTTTATCAATATACCGACGACTAACGATGTCTGCTTCGATCAATGGAGTGGCAGCAACATAAAATGCTTCTTCCCAACTATTCGTTGCAAGTCCTAACTGTATGTAATCTGGTGAAAGAATATCAGATAACCGTAAATCTGTTATTTCTGATTTCTCATTCAATTTGTGTTTTGCGTGATTGATTTTCGGCTGTCTTAAATGTCGAACAAGTTCCTTTCTCAGCACAGCTTCGTCTTCTATCTTCGTATACTTGCTTATGATGCTCATAAGCTCCTCAAATTGATAATCACTTGATAGATTTCTTGTACTATTTTGAATTTCTTGAACCAAACTATATTTCTCATCGATGGACATGATAGGATTGACCGTATAAACTGGTTTTTTTAATGAAAACAGACGTATATTTGGAACCGTAGTAAAAATCATATCATAGTCTTGCTTCTTTTTATAAATTTCATTGGTTTCTATGGGTCCTATAAAAATCATTTCAGGAAATAAATTTTTTAATTCATTGTAAATAATAGCAGAGCTGCCAATGCCATTCGGACATACAATGATTCCAACCTTTCGTTTTACCTGATACTCATCGTTGTCATTGATCAATGAAGCGAAATGGATAGTTAAAAAAGATATCTCTTCATCTGGAATCCGTGTACCAAATAAATTTTCGATTGGTTTCATCGTTTCTCTAACGATCTGAAACAAGTCAGGATATTCTTGAATAATTTTCTTGTTTAATGGATTGATAATTGGCAGATGGAAAAACAGGCGATAATAAGCGGGCCGAAAATGGCTGTACAGCTGCTTTCTTACGTTACTTTTCTCCTTAAAGCGAATACCAGACAATTGTTCAAATCGATCAAAGATGCGTTCAACAAGTTCATTGATGATGGAATAATCTGGTGTCTTTTCCGATGCATCTCCAATCGCCATTCCCAGCATCCAACCACAAATATACAAGACAGCGTACTTATTCTCGATTGAAAATTTTTTTAATAAACTCACAGAGAAAGCATATTCTTTCATTTGATAAAAAGTTTGAAAGCTATAGTTGTCATAAAATTCTGCCCATTCTTTGTTTAGACGGGGCAACAAAAAAATCAGCATATAACTAAATTCAAGAAGGCGGTTTTCAACTAATGAAATCGAGTAGCGATCGAGCTCATCAGAAATCTGGCGAAAGGTTTGTTCTTTTTCAATTGAGCTTTCGTTAAATAGAAAGTAGTCCCACAAGAAGCTACCATTATCCGAGCGTAAATCTTCCAGCACTAGTTTCATAAGATGATACCGCAGAAGGGATTCGTCTCCTGACAAAGTATACCCATTCTTACGATCATAGTTTATTTGGATCGAGATAGATTCCAATTCTTTTTCTACTTTTTTCAGATCGTTTATGAAGGTCGTCTTCCCTTTATCTAGGACCTCTAAAAAGTGATTTACTGACAGATACTCATCAGTATGATAAAAAAGCATGAGGTAAATGTATTTTTTTCGTTCGTCAATATCCATCTCATATTGACGATAAATCTGATCATTCGAGAAAAATTCAACTAAAAATAGACGACTGTCATCGGATAAGTGAAAATAGTTTCCATCAAACCAAACAGGAGGAAGCGTTTCTTCAGCTAACAATTCATTCACTTTCGTAATGACATAATCAATTTGAACTTTCGTCAGCTTCAAATGGGTGGATAAATTTTTAGAAGAGATAATCGGTTTTTCAATCAGCTTGAGTAAAATCTGACGTGTTCTTTGATCAACTTTTTGCATCTCGTTTCCTCCTGTTCTTGCTTAGTTCAAACTTTCAGTTACCTTTTTCCGCAATAAACGAGCATTCTCTGCTATTTCTGTTTTACTTCCTTTAGACAATAGGGTTCCTACGCCCATACAATCTACCCCTGAATGCAGCCACTCCGCAACATTTTCTGTGGTTACGCCACCTGAGGAGAGCACAGGAACATAGGGCATCGGTGTTTTGATCGTGGCTACTACTTTGGGACCGACAAAGGAGGATGTAGGAAAAGCTTTGACCATATCTGCTCCAGCTTCAAGCGCTTCGACAATTTCCGTCATGGATGTGCAACCCGGCATATATGGAATCTGGTATCGATTACACAGTTTCGCGACCGCATGGCTGAAGTTTGGTGCAATAATAAATTCCGCACCTTTCAATATTGCGTGACGAGCTGTCTCACTGTCAAGTACTGTTCCCGCACCAATGACTACTTTTTCTTGGTAACGGTCCTTTAGCTGTTCAATAATGGTTCCGGCGTTTTGATTCGTGTAGCTGATTTCTAAGCATGAAACCCCTCCTTCGAGGCATCCATCAACAATTTCTTCGGCTCGCTCGATCGTCTCTACCCGAATGATCGCCATCAATTTTTCTTCATTGATTCTTGTTAGTGTCGCTATTTTTTTCATGATAAATCGTTCATCCCTTCTATTTCTTTGTATTGGGCCAGTGTAGTTCGAATCTCGGAGTCAAATGTTACCGGCACATCGCAAACTGGACGTTTAGGACTTCCTACAGGTATTCCTGTTACCTCCAGACTGTATTTCAAAACACTCGGAACTGTAGCTAATTTTAGAATTCTACGAAAATCATTAATACTTTCTTGTAGAATTTTTGCTTTTTCGAGCTCATTATTTTGAAACGCGTGATAAATTCCCAGATCTGTTTTTGTTAGAACGTTTGAGGTTGCAGCAACAGCACCATCTACTCCTGCTTTCAGAGCCGTAAGAATTAAGGAATCTGACCCAACTAAAACTGAAAAATCATCTCGTTCATTCAACGTTAAATACATTTTGACTGTATCGATTTGACCGCTGCTGTCCTTTATTCCGATGATTTCAGGTATTTTTATCAACTCTTTGAAGACAGCTTCACTGATTGAAATTTTTGTATTGGCTGGAATATTATAGAGAATGATCGGCAGGTTCGTATTCTCGGCGATTTTTTTATAGTGCTGAATTAATTCGTCATCACTTACTTTGATCAAATAAGGCGTTATGACAGATACGGCGTCTACTCCAAGTGCTGCAAATTGATTGGTCAATTTGATTACTGCTTCTGTGGAAATCCCTCCAGAACCTGCAAATACCGGCACTCGACCATCAACCTCATCCACCACTATTTTCACTAACTCGAGCTTTTCTTCCTCACTCAAGGCATAAAATTCTCCATTGGTGCCTAAAATAAATAACCCGTGGATGCCACTGTCTATCAATTTGTTGACCAATTTTCGCGTTGCTTTTTCATTGATTCCATTTTCTGACAATGGCGTGACCATCGCTGTGATAATCCCTTTTATTTTCATTTTGAGTCCACTTCTTTCAACTCTTTAATAGATGCCCCCAGAGCCCCGCCAGGATGCCACTGATAATATTTATCTAAATCCAATTGCTCTTCCTGTTGCAATAGGATAGACAAACATTGCAAAACAATAATTTCAGCTAAAATCGAGATTCTTGGTGGTTTGTTCAAATCGTCTCCTTCTTGCTTAACGCCGGCTAACAAAAATACTGTAGAGTGCGTTTTTAACCAAGAATTCTCGCCACCACTAACGCCGATAATTTTTGCATCCAATCGTTTTAATGATTCAACCGTTCGCTTCAGCTCTTCCGTCTGACCGCTATTGGAGATCGCGATAACAACATCTCCAGGAACAACCTGCCCAGCTGATCCATGAATTGCTTCTGTTGTATCCAAATAATACGTAGGTGTTCCTACTGAAGAATTCAATGCTGCAATATATTCTGCTACATGACTTGGTTTTCCTACACCTGTAATATGAACTCGTCCGTGGTTTCTTTTTGATTCAGAAATGATTTTACATGCCTCAACAACTTTTTCCTTATCTAACCGATTGATGTATTCGTTGATTTCTGGTTGAAGGACCTCAATGTACGCATCCAATTTTTTCGTAGTAATTTCCATTCTCTTGACCTCTCTTTTTTAAAAACAGACTTAGCGAAGCCTCATCACTAAGTCTGTTTCTTCTATCTACCAAATAGTGACAATATTTTGTCTAACATTATTCCCATCACGTTGTAATCAATATTCGGGAATGTTGATCCTTCAATGCCTAATGTGCCATATAGTGGATAAAGAACAGTAGGTAAAAATGCCAATAGCAATCCGATGACGAATGACCCTACGACAGCACCTCGCCACCCGCCAGTGGAGTTTCCAAATACTCCCGCAGTTCCGCCTGAAAAGAAGCAGATGTGCGCTGCTGGGATGATAACTACTGGAAATTTAAGAGCAACCATTAAAAATACTCCGATCAATCCCGCGGTGTAGGAAGACAAGAAGCCTACGATTACCGCTGTTGGAGCGAATGGAAAGACTGTGGGCACATCCAATGCCGGACGTGAATTTGGAATAAATTTTTCAGAGATCGAAACAAAGGCCGCGGTGATCTCTGATAGAAACATCCGAACACCTGTCATTAAGATCGACATCCCCGCCGTAAACGTAAACGCTTGAACAAATGGGAATACTAACCAATGTTGTGTGCCAGCCAATTCTTCAACAGCCGGACGCCCTGCTTTTAATGCAGATACATAAAACAAAATCAACATGACAACTGAAACACCCATTAAGAAATCTCGGAAAAAAGACAACCACTTAGGGAAGTTGATGTGTTCCGTAGTTTTATCTTTATGCTTACTGAAAAGCATGCCAATGTACCCCGACAAAGCGTACCCAATCATATTGAAGTGACCAATTGCAGTAGCATCGCTGTTCGTGATTCTGCGCATGAATGGCTGACATAACTCTGGCAAAGCTGCTGAGAAGAATCCTAATAATAACCCGCCAATAATAATTGCTGGAACATCTGCTACATGATGCGCTTTTAAGATTAACGATAATACGCACGCGAAAAATAGACTATGTCCGGTTGTAAAGAAAATATTTTTAAAGGGTGTGATTCTTGCAATTACAAGGTTCATAATGAAACCGATGATCAACGTACAACTTGTAACAAATGCGAACTCAGTTTGAGCCAACGCAGTAGCCGCTTCAGGTGAAGCGACAACTCCTTGGATATGGAACCCTTTTTGAAATAATTGGTTAAAGTTTTGCAAGGCGCCCGTCATAATCGAGCCCCCTGCACTGAACACTAAGAAACCAATAATTGTTTTAAAGGTGCCCGTCAATACTTCGGTCCCGCTCTTTCTTTGAGCAACCAATCCGATGAATGCCACCATTCCTAACATGACTGCTGGTGTACTTAAGAAACTAATAAAAAAATCCATTTTTTATTTCCCTCCCAAACCCCTCTTTATCCTAATTCAGCTAAGGCTGCCTCTAATTTTGCCTTGATTTCATCTTTGTCCACGATATTACTGATCCCAATCAATTTGTATGGTAGATTTTTTTGTGCAAGTTCTTCTGCAACATCTGGTAAAGTAATGATCATTTGCCCACCAAATCCTGGGACACCATCTAATGACGAATGTTCTACTTCAATAGGAAAATTATTCATTTTAACAACTTCCGATACTTTTATTTTTAGCATCAAACTTGATCCTACTCCTGCTCGACACGCGACTAATGCTTTATACATACTTCTTCTCTCCCTTTTTTAGACAAACGGATGAAATTTAGTTTGTTTGTCTTATTGATTGTTAAAATAATGAACGAATTCTTCCTTTGAAGATACGTTTTGTAAAAATTCGATGAAACTTTTTTTACTCAATAAATCAGCTAATTTTGACAGTAGCTCGATGTGCTCATTGCTGGCTTTAGCGCTGAGCGGAAACAAATATCGGACAGGATCATTCGTTGTATGACCTGAAACGACTGGCACCTTCAGTCTTACAAAACCTAGTCCCAATTTTTTGGCTCCGTCTTCTACTGGAGCGTGAGGCAAGGCGATATTTTTAGTTATTACGATATAAGGACCTGTTTCGTGATAAATTCGAATAACTGACTCTACATAGGTTTCTGTAACCGCCTTGTTTTCTATCAACGGATCAAATGATTTTCTGATCGCCTCTTCAAAATTTTCAGCTTCTACATCTAATTGAATATAGGATTCTTCGATGCTTTCTTGCAACATGTATCTCACCTCTTTCTTATGCATTTGCTTTACACACTCACTATATTTGATAACGCATCCCTCTACAATGCTAAGTCAGTTCGCTTTATTTTTGCATAACGAGAAGAAGTGAACCGTTTTCAGCCTTACCTATAGACAAGTGTCCTACCTCCCCTTTTTCTCAGGACTAAATCTTGTTTTCTTTCGAAAGACAGTTCACTTTTTTTCTTATCCATTAGAAAGTACGGACTAACTTTTAACTCCTTTGACCAAAGCAAAAAGACGAATCAGGAAATTGATTCGTCTTTCATCCGTTGATTTATGCTGTTTTTCTAAAACGAGCCATTTTTACGCTTGTTCATCAATGACAAGCGCATCTACCCCAACTCTCCCCCATTACTGGCGATGACTTTTTTATACCAATAGAAGCTGTCTTTGCGGCTGCGGTCAAAAGTCCCCTTGCCTTCATCGTTTTTATCGACATAAATGAAGCCGTAGCGTTTCGACATTTCGCCTGTCCCGCCAGAAACGAGATCGATGCAGCCCCAAGGCGTATAGCCGATCAAATCGACGCCGTCTTCGATTGCTTTACCCATCTCCTCGATGTGGCGTCGGAAATACTCGATGCGATAGCTATCATGGATCGTGCCGTCTTCTTCCACGTGATCGACAGCACCTAGCCCGTTTTCCACGATTATTAAAGGAATCTCATAACGATCGTACAATTCATTCAAGGTGAAGCGCAGACCGACAGGATCAATTTGCCAGCCCCACTCGCTGGTTTCCAAATAGTTGTTCTTCACGCCGCCGAATAAATTACCGCCCACGCGATCCCCATTTTCATCAAGGTCTGCCGTTACGCAGCTGGTCATATAATAGGAGAAGGTGTAAAAATCGACCGTGCCTTCTCGTAAAATCTTTTCATCGTCTGCTGCGAATTCCAGATGAATATTCTGCTTTTCAAAATAATGCTTCATATAATACGGATATTTCCCTTTGACTTGAACATCGCCGCAGAACCAGTTTAGCTTTTTAACCAATTCCTGATTTGCCAATGCGTCCTCCGGTTTACACGTCAACGGGTACATCGTCATATACGCCAGCATGCACCCAATGTTGAATTCTGGATTGATCTCATGCCCGATTTTTACTGCCAAAGCGCTTGCGATGAACATATGGTGAAGCGCTTGATAGCGGCGTTCCTCATTGTCTTCCTTGTCCAAGATCCCTAAAAGATTGCGCCCGCCTAATGGCAATGTCCCAAAATTGATTTCGTTGAAGGTCAGCCAATACTTGACCTTGTCCTTGTATCGTTCAAAAAGCGTCGTCGCATAACGAACAAAAAAGTCGATCGTTTGGCGATTCGCGAAGCCGCCGTAATTTTCAGCCAGCGCATAGGGCAGCTCAAAATGACTAATTGTCACTAACGGTTCGATCCCATGCTTCCGACATTCGTCAAAAACCTGATCATAAAAGGCCAGTCCCTCTTCATTCGGTTCCGTCTCGTCCCCCTTCGGAAAAATCCGTGACCAGGCGATACTCAAGCGAAAAACAGTAAAGCCCATCTCCGCAAATAGTGCAATGTCTTCTTTGTAGCGATGATAAAAGTCGATACCCTCATGGTTCGGATAATAGCCTTGCGGATCGATCTCCTCTGTCATGACCCGTCGTTTATGCAGCCCGCCTGCCCGCATATGGTCAGGGATACTCTCGCCCTTGCCGCCTTCATTCCAGCCGCCTTCACATTGATTGGCAGCCGTTGCGCCGCCCCATAAAAACCCTTTTGGAAATACCATGTATCGTTCCTCTTTTCCGTAAAATTAGATGTCTTTACTTTACCCAAAAGAAAAACCCGTCAACAAATACACGTTTCTCACGTGTTATTTTGTCAACAGGTTTAGCTTGCATAAAGCAATCACTATCCAGTTTGTGTTTATTTTATCTGAATTATAGCACTGAAAATCAAGCCTGTGCAAGCGCTTTTTCGCATAGGCGAGACTTTTCCTGTTCCTACAAATGAAAAGGCGCTTGCTGGCTTTGTTATAAAACGTTTTTCTTTTGCGTTCTCGAATACCAACGTTGGATTTTGATTCGATCACGTATGTGCTACATGGAGTTATGCTTTTTGAACCGCTCCAATAGCTTTCGATTGGTTTTGTTCGGTCTTCTGCCCTTTTTCGACTTCTCTGGCGTCGTTATGGGGATATTCTCCGGCACTGTCTGGGGTTCCTTTTTCGCCTCGCCTTCCAGATCTGGCGTCTCCAAATCGACTAGCGTATCTTGGGGCGGCTCTTCCTCCGCTTCGTAATACAGCTCCTCTAATTCCGCGCCTTCAGGCAAAATGTCCCTAAAGAGCGCTAACAGCTCCTGATCAGACAAGGCCTCGATATCTGTGCCTTCTGGGATCACGAACTCCATCTGTTTGACACCTTCGTCATCTTCATCCGTCATTTGGATCGTGATCCCTGATTCTACCGCCCCTTCTTTTGATTGCGGGACTGATTTAGCTTCGGATTCCTCTTGACGCAGAGGTTCTGCGGTCTTCTCAACATCTGTAGTCACGTCAAAGATAGGTGTCACCACCGTTTCGACGAATTTCGCACTCACCACCTTCTGGAACAGCTTCACGCCGTCCTTCTCAAAAAGATTCAAGCGCGTCATTTTCTCTAATTCTGCCCGGATCTTTTCTGGTGATTTCGTAACGTCTGGATCTTTCAAAACCCATCGATGATTTTTTCCTTCACTATTTTCAAAAATTACAACTAAACTTCGCATGTATTTTTCTCCTTCCAAAATTACTATTTTTATTAAAACGAACGTCACTGATCCTTTCTCCTTCGAGGTCCTCGTTCACAAAGAACGTGAAAACACATCTGGGTCTCATCGGCAGGATCGGTATTGACGAGAATAGGCAAAACAATAAAACAAGTCTCCCTTTTTGATTCAAGAGAGGTATGAATGGGTGATCGATCGGTGGAATAAGCCTCGGGATCAAGCAACTGAAACGTCGTTCACGAATCCAGCAGCCGAATCCTTCAAGGTACTTCTCTCTGTACCCGTCCTTCTCAACAGGCATCAATCAGACTCCTTGGCCTTTGGAGTGAGTGATGCGTATCGACAAGCAGGCAGTTAGGGTATCCTCATGAACGCCCTTCTTTTTATTTCTCACGGATCTTACCAAGAGTTTATGCCTAAATAGAAAACGCTGTCAATCCAATAATTTTTTTATGTCGACTAGAAAGCACATTTCACAAGTGAACAATCCAGTGTTTTCAACACCTACACGCAAAAAAACGTGCCTTATTTCTTTTTTTCATAGTTCCCCATTAAGAAAAAAGAAAAATCTTATTGAAAAAAGTGCGTATACGCTCTTTTTCTAATAAGATTTTTTTCTATAAAATACTTTATTTTACTCATTCCTTACGATTTTACAAAAGATTCGCGCCATGTCTTCAGCAGATTCTTGGTTGTTCGTTAATGCCCAGTATTCCAGCATTTTCCATAGCCCCGCCGCGTTAAAAAGGATCAAAATTTCGAGTTCTTTTTCAGACAGGTCTTTCCCAAGATCTTTAAACGAATTGAAGTATTGCTGATCCGCCAGCTTTTCTGTGTATTTTTTGATCAGTCCTTCAAATAGCTGATTCTTCTCGAGGAGAAGGACAAACCTCCGTCGTGACTCCCAAAAGTTAAAATAGGCGAGTGCTTTATGATAAAGGTCCGCCTCCTTGGTTTGACGCAATGAATCCATAAAATCCATGAATAGGACCTCAAAATAGCCGTCTAACACCTCTTGTTTCGAGGAAAAGTTCAAATAAAAGGTTCTTCGTGCCAGTTGCGCCTTTTTTGTTATTTCAGTGATACTGATTTCGTCATAGGCTTTTTCTTTCATTAACGCTAAAAGAGCCTTCGTAATATATTCCTGAGATAAATTCTTATATCCTCGACTGTTTGACTTCATTTTTTATCCCCTTCACACATTTTGTTTTTTGTGCATCTTTTCCAAATACAAGCCGCTTTGATTGCTCGTTTGTTTGCCATAAACTATAATTCATTTCATTCAAATGCACAACTGTGCATTATCGCCACTTACTAAAGGAGTACAAATTACAAAGGCGCATCGCTTTTTTTATGAAAGGAAGACTATTTATGACAACCTATCAGCAACCAAAAACTCATTGGACAACAAAGGACATCCCTGATTTGACTGGAAAAATCGCTTTAATCAGCGGTGGAAGCAGCGGCATCGGTCTTGAAGCAGCCAGAGCATTAGCTGAAAAGGGTGCGGAGGTCCATCTCTCCGCACGAAATGCGCAAAGAGGTCAAGACGCCAGGGATCATCTGATCGAAGCTACAGGAAACCGCCATATTTATTATCACACGTTGGATTTGAGCAGCTTAGCTGTCATCAAGAAATTCAGCGAAGATATTCCCCTTGATCGTCTAGATATTCTGATCAATAGCGCTGGTTTGATGATGCCGGCGGAACGATCTGTCACCGTGGACGGTTTCGAAATGATGTGGGCTACAAACTATTTAGGCGGACTTTATTTGACCATCCAGCTTTTGGCTCTTTTGAAGCGGAGCGAAGCCGCTCGTGTCGTGAATTTGACGTCGTTGCCGGCTGGTCATCCTAGGATCGATTTGACCAATGTAGATGGCCACAATTACAACGCTTGGACCATTTACTTAGAGACCAAATTAGCGCAAGCGCAAATCGCTCGCAAGTTAGACCAAGTCTTCACCGAAAAAAGGTACCCCATCACAATGATGGCGGCAAATCCTGGTGTTGCCGCAACCAATCTAGTGACAAAAAACGCTGGGGCCACCTCCACCGCAATGCGCATGGGGGCGCTTTTGTTTCGGGTATTCCCCCGCATCCGACAAAGTGCCGCGGAAGGTGCATTGCCCACGCTCTATGCAGCAACAGATCCCCATGCCCAAGGAGGTGCCGTCTATTCACCGAACAATCGTCAAAATACCAAGGGCTATCCCGCCTTGTGGAAATGGAACGAGACACCAGAAATGACGGATCAGCAGGCATTAGATCAGCTATTGGAGGAGTCCTTGAAACTCTTAAAGCTGCCGGCTTCTGGGCTATAGAGCGTCCTTTCCCAACTTTGTGATGCGCTTCCATCTTTAATTTGATAGTATGGAGAGAGTGAACAATAGGAGGACATCATGAAAAAGAAATTATATTTGATGCGTCACGGGGAGACGCTTTTTAATCAATTAAAAAAAGTGCAAGGCGCTTGTGATTCGCCCTTGACTGAAAATGGCATCCAGCAAGCGTTGCGAGCAAAAAGTTATTTCAAAGAGACCGGTATCCACTTTGATCACCTCTATGCTTCGACCCAAGAGCGGGCCTGTGACACCTTGGAGCTGGTTACTGACAGTAAAAATTATCAGCGATTGAAAGAGTTGAAGGAGATGAACTTCGGTTCTTTTGAGGGGGAGCAGCAGTTTTTACAGCCGGAAGGAAAAGCGTATTTTGAATCCTTTTATCTGCAATTCGGCGGAGAATCGACCTTAGATGTTCAAAAGCGCGTCACGCAGGCCTTGCATCATATTATGAGCCAAGAGGATCATCAAAAAGTGCTCGCCGTCTCTCATAATGGCGCCTGTGTAAGCTTTCTTCAATCCGTCTGGTCTGGAGACGAGCACGTGTTGGTGCGCCCCTTCCCGAATTGCACGATTTTCGACTTGACCTACGAAAATGATCGTTTTCAATTGGAGGACATTATTGATCCTGTGACGAATCAACGGATCGTTTTGCCTACCGCCTAAGACTCATTAAATAACAAAAAAATCGTCTGCCTCGCGTAAGAGACAGACGCTTTTTTGTTATCCTAAAACTCTGCGAAAGACAGGCATGTCGTTATTCTTGCCATAATCAAAATCGCTTGTTACACGAGCTAATTTTTCCATGTCCTCAGCAGAAATTTCGAAATCTACCTCGGCGTTGTTCTTCATGTGCGCTGGATTTTCCGTTTTTGGTAACGGCAACAGACCCAGCTGTAAGCAGTAGCGAATCGCCAATTGCGGAATGGAGACCTTGTATTTGTCCGCTAAGGCAGTGATGGTCTTGCTTTTCAGCATCGCACCATGGGCGATGGGTGAATAGGCTTCGACGAGAATCTCCTGCTTCTGGGAAAACTCGATGACATCAAATGGGGTTTGACCAATATGGGCAAGCACCTGATTTACCGCGGGCTTGGTTTTAGAATGTTTCAATAGATTTTCCAAGTCGACAATCTCAAAGTTGGAGACGCCGATGGCACGCAATTTCCCTGCTTGATAGGCTTCTTCAAGTGCACGCCAAGCCGCGAGATTTCCTTCAAAATAGTGCTCCTCGCCATGAAATTCTGCCCATGGTTTCGGACTGTGAATGATCATTAGATCAATAACATCTACGCCTAATTTTTTCAGTGAGTCATCGATGGCCTTCACCGCACCGTCATACTCTTTGATTTCTGCCGCAAGCTTGGTGGTGAGGAACAGCTCTTCTCTTGGTACCGTTGTTTTTTTGATCGCTGCGCCAACGCCTGCTTCATTGCCATAAGCCTGTGCCGTATCAATGTGGCGATAGCCTGCTTCAATTGCTTCCAGCACTTTTTCAGTCGCCTGGTCGTTCGCGATTTTCCAGGTCCCATACCCAATCTTAGGAATTTCTACTCCATTCGTTAATGTATACGTCTCTTTTAACATGCTTATTCCTTCCTTTCATCACTGCGTGGTTCCACCATTGTGTCCCCCTCGCCTAGCTGATCCGCTAACTTTTCGTTATTTTTCACTCGACCGATTCGTGTGTAGGAATAATTGGTTGAAAAGGAGCGGTAAAAGACAACGAGGGTCCTATTACCGTACAACATCACGTCTCCTGCTTCAATCCTTTCGACTTGCGTTTCACTCGTCGGCAAACGTTTCGGGAGTGTATAATACTTCTCATTCCCGTTCAAATCCTGCATCACGAATCGATCGGGCAAAACCTCTGACAACTGCCGGCCAGCAGCCGTATCCTCCAGTTCTATTTGTAGCGGATGCCCATTCATTGTCCACTGAGTGTCATTGCTGGAGATCGAGGCAGTATCGACAGAAGGTTTTGCGCAAGCAGTCAGGGCTGCCAGTGTTATATAAAATAACAAAATCACTCGCAAAATAGACATCCGATATTCCCCACCTTCCTTTTAAATTTTGTGGGAAACTCACTGAAAAGCTATTTCTTTGATGATTCTGGCTGGTGATCCTGCAACGATCACATTCTCCGGCACATCCTTTGTGACTGTCGAATCCGCCGCCACGATCGCGTTTTTTCCCACGGTCACACCGGGTAAAACCGTCACATTGACGCCCAGCCAAGCATTTTCTTCGATCTTTACTGACGCAACAGACAAGCCGCGGCGTTTTTTCGGGTCCGTGAGATGATTCACCGAAATGATCCGACACATGGGACCGATCAGCACATGGTCCTCAATCACGATCCCGCCTAAATCGACAAACATCACATTCTGATTGATAAAAATATCCTTCCCAAAGGAGATATGCTTGCCGAAATCCGTGTAAAACGGTTGAGAAATGGTGACCGATTCATGAATGGTGTCTCCAGTGATCCTTTCTAAACACTCTCGCAGCTCCCTCTGCGTATGGTAAGCGCCGTTCATCTCCATGACGAGCCGCTCATTATCGGCTTTTAATTTATGAATGTCCTCATACACTTCGGAGCCAGGTAAAATCTCCATGCCTTGGATTTTCGCCAAAAATGCCTGTTCCATCCGAATCATCCTCCCTTTACTTGCTGAGTCCAGTATACTTCGCTATACTAGCGATGACTAATACTTATATAGAATAGCTAACTATCGCTTTTAGCTATAGGAGGAAATAAATGGATATTCGTGTTTTGACCTATTTTATGACTGTCGCGAGGGAAAAAACAATCAGTAAGGCCGCAGAGGTGCTGCATTTATCCCAACCCACCCTTTCCAAACAATTAAAAGAACTGGAGGAGGAATTAGGCGTCCAATTATTTATCCGCGGCAATCGCGAGATTTCGCTCACGGAAGACGGCATCTACTTGCGAAACCGCGGGCAAGAGATCCTCTCCCTCGTGGACACGACCACCTCAAACCTGAAGAAAAATGACGTGATCGGCGGAACCATCCGAATCGGCGGCGGCGAGACGCCCGCCTTTCGCTACTTGGCCAAGACCTTAAACGAGCTGATGGTCACGTATCCTGACATCACAGTTGAGATGTACAGCGGCAATGCAGACGATGTGAAGGATAAACTCGACAAAGGACTGCTGGATTTTGGCTTGGTGATCGATCCGGTGGAAAAGCAAAAATACGAATACCTTGCTCTTCCTGTTTCAGACCGCTGGGGCGTACTGGTCAATGACTTCCATCCGCTGGCAAAAAAAGAAAGGGTATCCCCCAGTGACTTGAAGGATCACTCCTTACTGGTTTCTAGTCAAACCATGGTGAACCACCAGCTTTCCGAATGGCTCGGCGGCAATTTGAGTCAATTTAAGATCGCCGGCAGCTACAATTTGCTGTATAACGCGTCGTTGTTCGTAAAAGAAGGTACGACGGCCGCTTTTTGCCTCGATGGGATCATTCCAACAGAAAACAACGGCTTGGTATTTGTTCCTCTGGCGCCTGAACTGACGGCAAAAATCAGTATTATTTGGAAAAAGAAGCAGGTGTTCTCCAATGCCGCAAGACGTTTTCTAGACGCTTTGCCCACTTCCTAACAAAACGAAATCTTCGTGCTTTTCACCATTCCGCGTTACAATGGGTGTGTCAAAAACAGGCTGTGCCTCATTTTCTGCAAGGAAAAATGACGGCCTCAATAAAAATTAGGAGTGGATAGAATGACAAGTTATGCGAAACGAACAGAAGACGAGCTACTCTCACCTGATAATACAGTATTGACCGTGATCGACTATCAACCGACCCAAATTAATTCCATTAATTCGATGAACCGTTCAGAGCTGATCCGCAACACGGAGATCGCGATCGAACTGGCGAAACTTTATCATATTCCGATCGTCCTTTCAACCGTCAACGTTGAAAAAGGCTGGAACACAGATACGATCCCTGTACTGAAAAAAGCCGTGGGAGAAGACGTTCCTTCTTACGACCGCAGCTCAATCAACGCATGGGAAGACAAAGAATACAACGAAGCCATCAAAGCGACCGGCCGCAAAAAAATCTTGATCTTAGCCCTATGGACAGAAGCTTGCTTGACGTTCCCGACATTAGACGCTTTAAAGGAAGGCTACGAAGTCTATCCAATCGTTGATGCCGTTGGCGGAACTTCCTCAATTGCCCACGAAACGGCGTTGCGCCGTGTCGAACAAGCCGGTGCACAACTGACTTCGATCGCGCAGCTCGCCTGCGAATTGCAACGAGATTGGAACCGCGAAGAAACCGTCCCAGGCTTTGATGAACTCTTGACCAAATTCGGTGCTTTCTCGAATTTACGATAAGAATGACAAAAACAGCTGAGCCACTCATTGGCCCAGCTGTTTTTTTATTAATTTATCTATTGAGCTTCCATCTTCAACTGCTGTCTCATATAAATAACGATTGCGAGTAAGATCAGCAGAATTCCTAAGATCAAAAACTCATTTTCCATTCTTTCGCCTGTTTGAGGGTAATACTCATTTCGCGTAGTCGCGTGGATCACTTCTTTAGGCTTTGAACTGGGGGAAGCAGCCTCAGGCTCTGGAACAGACGATTCAACAGGCATGTTCAAGGTCCCTGTAACTTTGATCGTATCATTCATCTGCATGGCCTCCCGAAATTATCCTTTGATTACCAGCCAACAGACTCAAATTCAAGTGTCATATCAAAGTTATGATTGACGGTAGCAGCTAAGTCTTCATTGACCGTTCCTTCATAACCGTAAGTCACTGTTTTCGGACTTGAATCGTCCGTATCTCCTTCTAATAATTTTCCTTTACTGTTGGCTAATCGATGAATCGTCGTAGGGGAACCTGATTGATCAACCTCTTCACCACCAGTGATGATAGCAGGATTTGTAGTAAATCCTCGTAATGACACGTCGTAATCTACATCAGTAGTGCTTGAACCCGCGTCTTTAGTCAATTTACTGAATTTGATGTCCACTGGACGTCCTGAATTATTAGTGATCGTGTAGTCTGGTGATTTGATCGGCGCATTTGCTTTAGTATTCGTACTATAGAAAATCGTTTCTGTCGGCAATGTGACATTGATCCATGAATCTTCGCCTTCCACGATTTTTGCCTCTTCATCTGTATTGTCCATCCCTAAAGTTCCGTTGATCGGAATTTCGCCGGATTCTTCTCCAACAATATCCGTCGCTCCTACTGGTACTGCTAAAAACATCAAACTTGATAACGCTACTAAACTGATAAATTTTTTCATCTCTCATCTTCCTTCCAAATGGTATTATTCTACATGAAATGTGATTGCTGCCGCGACTTGACCGCGTTTTTCCTTGGTAGTATCGTCATAAATACTAAAGAGTGCAGTTGCCTGATGTTCCCCCTTCTCCAATTTTTTTTCTAAGGTTGCTCCTTTTATTTCATAACCCGGTTGCATCGCCCCCGAGGTATAAACCAAATCATTTGACCCTTTTAAACGAATTTCGACATTGATGGGATGCCCATTATGCGCCGGATTCTGAATAAATAGATCGCTTGTCATGTCTTGATCGACTGTTGCGGTTGGCGCGATCACCATATTGAATTGACTCGCGTCGACTTTTTTCTGAGCCATGTTTTGAAGTTCTTTTTCCGAGATTTTTGAAGCGTCTTTCCCGTCTGGTAAAAATTCACCGCTGACCACGGTCACAGGTGTATCTGGTTGGTTAAAGTGCTGATAGACGAAATAGCCGCCAACACTCAACAATAACAACAGAAGCAAAAGTAACAGCAGTCGTTTCCGCTTATTTTCTGGCTGTTTATTGAGTTCCTCCATGCGTTAATCCTCCGCTCTTTCAAATTTCAATGTCATTTTATAGGCCACGTTGACCTCTCTTCCCCCCGGTCCGTAATACTCACCGGCGAATCGGAGCTCGCTGCGTTCATCTGTATCCAATTTACTGATGGGAACATTGGATAGGTCCGTTTTTAGTGTCGTCAGTTGCTCCCTGTTTCTAGTCAGCTCCAACCAAAGATCTTTCGTATTGTTTGTTTGAGGACCGTCCACCAGTTCAACATTTCCATTGCTTTCCTCTTCAAAGCTTGCCATTGACACATCGACAAAATAAGCACTGTTATTTTTTACGGCATAGCTAGGTGATTGCACATACAAATTGCCTGACTCGTCCATCTCCGTCGTGAAAAACATCGACGTTGGGATCGACACGGACAACAGACTGGATTTTGTGACAAATGGCACGCTGTACCACTCACTATCCGTGGAATCAAAATTGGTTTTTAATTGAACATACAGCCAATAATCTGTTTCAGCATCCAAATCGGTAAATTCGAGTTTCGACGTAAGAGCGTCGCTTGCGAGTGTCTTTTCCTCCACCAAATCCGGATCACTGTCCTGCTTTAAATCATCTGGAGATTTTTCCTTGTCGTACACACGAAAAATAGCCTTTGTTATTGCATTGCTATTTGAGAGGTAGTCGCTTATAGTAAACGTCGCCGTCGTATCTCTGATGACACTTCTCACATTCAACACGACCGACGGGTTCGGCAGTCGTTGGAAAATCATGCTGGTCGCTCCTCGGATCGCGGTTTTTTCCTCTGTGGTAAAGTCCGCTCGAGTAGAAGCGTTCGACAATGTAAGATTTGTGCCATTCGAAGTAATCTTGTCCCTTGCTTGGACCGTACTCGCGATCGGCTCGCCACTCGCTGTGATCCCATAGCTTGTAACATCCTCCATAAAGTCACTGAATGTAAAACCGGTATTTAACGGCTCGCCATTTCTAGTACCCGACACATTGAAGGTCATTCGAAGGGCATTGTCCACGACAAAGTTTTCCGGCGGGATGGTACTGCGAAAAATCCTGCTGTCATTCGTCGATTTCAAATCGAGCGTTGCCCCTTTCCCTACTTTGATTGTGGAATCGCTGCTGATATTGATCGCATTTCCAAAGGTCATTGCCACGTTTGCCTGATCTTGGATGTCAAAGGAAACATCTCGACTGTTATTATTGGAAAACTCCGTCTCCCCATTGATTTTTAAATTGGCGTTTTTTCCTACGGTGAACCTTGCACCGTCTGCTGATATTTCAGCAAAATCAGGCGAGTTGGTCGTAAAATCAACCTGCGCGTTTTCTTCTAATTCAAAAATAAGTTCGCCATTCGCTCTGACCGCACGAGCGTAACCTGTGCTGTGGCGCACCGTTGTCTGACTATCCTTTCTAAAAAGATAGCTGTTCGCCTCCGAAAATTCTTGTGCCGAAGTACCATTACTGACTATGAATTCGTTGGTTCCTGAAAAAATAATTTTTCCGCCAGTGTTTCGATTAAAGAAAGGCTGCGCCCCTCTGTTCGAATAATAGTTCACATTCTCAACTTCCAACGTGACATTCGTTCGTCCATAAATTCGGCAAAAGCCATAATATTCGTCTGCAGGAACAGTAAAATCGGTTGAACCGAAAGTGATATTTTTAAATGTCACGTAGATCCCCGCCGTATTCACTTCAAATGCTCGTGAAGACGTATAGGAGACCGTTCGTCCGTTGCCATCGATCGTCATGTCATTTGTGATTCCGATCCTGCCACTGCTTGTGAGAGCAAACACTTGATTAGGCTCGCTTGCAGGAGCCAGCTTTATATGACTGACCTTATCCACTTCGATCGCTGTTTTTAATTCACTTTCATTTTCGACGATACGCGGGCTTTCTGCTGTTCCTTCGCCCGCTGCCTGTACACCAATTGCGAAAGTCTCCGCCTGTTCAACAGAAGAACCTGTCGTTTCTTCCGTCGATGCCTCTGTCGCTTCAGAACTGTAAGCAGTTGCCTCCTGCTCCTCTCCCGATTCATTTTTTGCAGCTGCAGACTCGGTGGTCGCTGACGCCTCCGTAGACGTGGTCGTTTTTTTGGTAGCGTCATCATCCGCGGACAGGTCCTCTAAAAATTCATCAGAACTGGTAAGCGTCTTTAAGCTTTGTTCATTAGAAGCTGTTGTTTCATTATGGTTCGATCCTTCTGGCGTTCCTTCTGCATGAACGCCTACTAGCGAGCTGCCGTTGCAAATAAATAACAGAGACACAAGGACGATCCCAGTTGCTTTTTTAACAAATACCATGAATTCACCCACCCCCTTCAACTTCATTTCTTTTTTATTATTTTAGAATGACTCTTTCTTAATGAGCTTTATTCGTTAATTTAATATTATTATATGCTCGTGAATAACACAAATAATATGTTCAAACAGGATAGCTACGGGGTTTTTATTCAGTTATAGAACATTATGTTCTTTATCGATGCATATGAAGTGCTTTCAAAATTTTATTTTCCGAAATAATAATAAAATAGTCACTCTTATTAGAATTTTCTTTCTATAAATAAGTAAAAAACCTTTATCAAATCAAATTCTAACTGTAAAATGTATAAGTTTTTGCGTTTTATTAATAGTATTCTTTAATACAAACGTTTTCATTTCTTTTCATCGAAATAAAAACAGTCGTTATTTAATTTATTGCTTTTTGTTTCAGCTCCTTAGCGAAATATCGTTTTTAAACCCATAAAAAAACTCAACGCACTAAGAAATGAACAATCATTTCTTAGTGCGTTGAGCGTTTATCCTCATAGGATAATCCGTATTTTTTCACTTTATTCGTTATTTAAATTTTCTTGTCCTTTAGAAAAGCTGAAGCGATAATCGTCCGTAAAGCTTACGGCAGATATTCCGTCGTATCCCCTAACTTAAAAATTTTCGAAGAAGGGATCACTGCTCTTTTCTTTTGCAAAGGATCGTTGGCTGTCTCCGGCAATTGCTTTAACGGGTCTTGCTCCAGTTCCTTGATCCCTTCATTTGTTGTTTGCTTATTTGTCACCGTTTGGTCTTCGTCGGGTTTCTTAGAGGACTTCACTGAATTCTTTTTCACCTTTTCAGTTTCTGGAAGTAGTTTTTTACTGGTAACTGTCACATTCAATCTGGTCTGATAGGCATATTGGTAAAGAAAAAAACTTACGCAGCTAACTAGCAGCAGTATGAGCGAGATCATCAACGTCGCTCGGCGAATTTTATCCTGTTCCTCAGTTGTTCCATCCATTGCTAAAAACCCCCATTTGCAAAATACAAATAAATGATATTTTCTATTGTTTTAATATTAATATAGTTATCGTTATAATGCAAATAATTATTTTATCGCAGATATAAATATACTTATGTTTCGATTATACGAATACGTTTATAGCCTTTATTTCCATTTTTCTAGTTATCGTTTGGTTCATACTGCCCTTAGCCCACTATCCTTAAGTGCTGCTAGGAAGCTTTTATGCCTTTTCTACAGTAAATCATTCTGCTTTCAAATCCGTAAATAATAAACATTTTTCAACATATTTCAGATGGAGTTGGAAACAAAAAAACTTAACGAGTCTCCTCGTTAAGTTCTCTTAAATAATCAGTTCAGCGAGTCGCCGTTGCTTTGGATCACCTGCTGGTACCAAGCGAAGCTGTCTTTCTTCAATCGTTTTCCGCTGCCTTTTCCATAATCATCCAGGTCCACATAAATGAAGCCGTACCGTTTGCTCATCTCGCTAGAAGAGCAGCTAATAATATCGATCGGACCCCAAGCATAATACCCCCGCAGGTCTACGCCGTCTTTGATGGCTTCTTTCATCGCCTTCAAGTGGTCGCGGTAATAGTCGATGCGATAGGAATCGTGGATCGCCCCTTCTTCCAGCTTATCGAAATAGCCGATGCCGTTTTCGGTGATATAGATCGGGCATTGGTAGCGATCATAAAACTCGTTCAATGCGATCCGCAGGCCAACGGGATCGATCGTCCAGCCCCAGGGGTTCGCGTCGAGCTCCTTGTTGCGATGGGGTCCTAAGTCCTTCGCGTAAGAATCCTCATCGCAGATCTGCGTATAATAATAAGAGAAGGACATGAAATCTGCCGTATGCTTCAGTGCTTCTTCGTCGCCCTCTCCAAAGACGACCGTGATTCCCTTGTCTTCAAAATAACGGAAGGCGTAGCCTGGATAATACCCCCGCAGCAAAACATCCGCGTAAAAATATTCCATTTGATTGAGCTTGACGGTCGCCAACACATCCTCCGCCTTACAGGTTGCGGCATAGGAAGGTCCGCTGCACAGCATCATCCCGATCTCGTTGTCTGGATAATTTTCATGGGCGTATTTCGTAATCAGAGCGCTTGCGACCATCTCATTATGAACGCCTTGGTATTTCGCAGACAGCAAATCGTCTACGACATCCTCTCCGATCCCTAAGTGGTTGAACGATTCATGGATGATCAAATTGATCTGATTGACCACGATCCATTTTTTAACTTTAGTATGGTAACGATCTAAGATCACCTGACCATAGCGAACAAAGAAATCAATGACTTCCCGTGAATACCAGCCCTTGTATGCTGTCGTCAAATGAAGCGGAATCTCGTAGTGAGACATCGTGATCATCGGCTCCATCCCATTTTCCAAGATGGCATCAAAGAGATCGTCATAAAATTTCAAGCCCGCCTCATTGGGTTCTGTTTCGTCGCCGTTTGGAAAAATCCGCGACCAGTTGATCGAGGTACGGAAGGTTTTTAAGCCTAATTCCGCCAGCAATTTCAGGTCATCCTGATACGTATGGTAAAAATCGATGCCCCATCGTTTGGGAAAGATCCGATCCTCGCTAGCCATCGCGTCTTTCACATAGGCGATCGTCGTTTCCATGTTTGATTTTTTCTCTAAGGCGACATCGTCACGAAATTCATTGATGTCCGCCACACACCAGCCTTTGCCGTCCACATCCCAAGCTCCTTCTGCCTGATTTGCTGCGATCGCACCGCCCCATAGAAAGTCCTTTGGAAAACCCTTTGGCGCTTTATTCATCTTCGCTTCCCCCTTGTATCTGCTGTTCGATCTGTTGGATTCGCTGATCGTAGGTTTTAAAAATAGCCAGCATGCGTTTGGCAATATTCAATTCACTATAGATCGTCATGAGCGTATCCTGCGCATGGGCAAAGAGCACCGAATAATGACCTTCCTCGCCGGAAGTTTCTGCCGTGATCGCATCCGTCTGGATATGGTGCGCCTGCACGATCTCTTCGTTTGCTAAAACCATTTTTTTCTCTGCGGTCTCAAAATCACTGGTCTCGATCGCCTTTAATGCTTCCATACAATATTTCCGCGCATCGCCAGCGCGCAAGATGATCTGCATCGCGTCTTGAACTGTCTGCTCGTTCATTCTTTATCAACCCTTCTTCCAAATTTAACTTAGGCCTTTTTCACAGCCTCTGCCTCTTTTTCCATCTCCTGCTTTTCGTAGGCCTTAAAGAACGGGTACCAAATCGCAGAAGCCACCACGAAAATCAACACCATCAATAATAAGCCGGACACCGAGCGGGTTGTCAGCCACGTAGCGATCGGAAACGGACAGTACCACATCTGGAACATCTCCATCGGGATCGGCGCAAACGCGATCACCTTAGTCAGCAGCCAAACAATCAGCGGTAAAATAATGCCCTGCAGCCACATCGGAATCATCAACAGCGGATTCCACGCAATGCAGCCAAACACGATCGGTTCATTGATATTAAACACAGTCGGTGCCACCGATGCCGTCCCCAGCGCTTTTAATTTTTTCGATTTGGAGCGCATCAGCATGAAGACCAACGGCATCGTACAGCCGATCCCGCCAATCCACAGATACGCAGAGTAAATCGTTGGGTCCGTCACTAGATTTGTCGCCGTTCCGTCAATGTTCGCTTGGATCGCCGCCAATAAAACGGGATTCAATACCGGCGTCAATACCCACGTCGAGATGCCCAGCGAATAAAGGAAGCACACCACAAACAGCATCAAAGAGAAGCCCCACGGCGTTTCGACGATATTTTGCAGCGGCATGAAGAGCGCCAACACAAAATTGTACACATCGAACCCGACGATATCGACAACGACCCATCCAACAACGACCACGATCCCGATCGGCAGCATCGCGTCAAACCACGAGCGTACAAAATCCGGGATCACGGATTCCTCACTAAAGAAAGAGAATTTTCCGAATAGATTCAGCACGAAGCCGGCAAACAGCCCTGCCACGATGGCCACGAACATCCCGCCAGCGCCTAATGCGCTGTGGTTGAACCCCGGTTGCCCATCCGTGATGACCTGCGGAGTAATAATGATCAGAAATAAAATAATGCCTGCCATCCCCGCGTTGATCCGCTGCTTCCGCAACCGTTTCTTTTCCATTAAGTTAAAGGGGATCAAGAAAGAGATCACTAACGAGATCATCCCCATCGTCCACCCAAATGGCGTCCAGAAATTCGGCAGCCAAGGGAAGTAGTCGTTCAATATCGCCAACATACAAAAGATCGACCCTAAGAAAATCAACGGCAGTGCCTGCATGATGGAATCCTTCAATGTCACGATCCAAACATTGTTGTTGATTTTGTTCATCCTTGGGGTAAAGCTTGTTTCTAGCCAATGGATCAAAGAATTCATTTTTATACCCTCCTATTGTAGAACTAGCCCATCTCTTCCAACAAATGCGTCAACGCTTGTTCGCCATCCAACGTCGCATAGTATTCCGGCTTCATCAAAATGACCTTCACTGGCGCATCCCCAACAAATTCCTCCACCTCGTCTAAGATGTAGGCTAAATGCGGCCCCACCATCAAGGCATCGATCTCGTCAATATAGTTTTCGATCTCACTTTCGCCTCGTGCCGTGATCTTCAACTCAATGCCCTTCGCTGACGCCGCCTTTCTAATATTCGCCGCCATAAACCCTGAGCTTGCCCCAGACCCGCACACTAGTAGTACATTTAACTTTTCCACGTTGATTCCTCCCATTTCCATTCATGTTTTCCTTGCTGTTTGTTTCTAAAAAGCTTTGTTGATAGCGCTACCATCTATAGGTATACTATAGGAAAATCCCCACGGTGAAACAACTATTTATTTGCACCGCAGCGGTGAAGGAGGTTTTCTTTTGAAGGTTAAATATTTACCCTTTTTGCGCTATTTGAACGAACAGGAAACGTGGACGCCCTCAAGTCAGTTGGCTGAGAAGTTTTCCCTATCCAAACGAACCATTAAATCCTATATTTCTGAGATTCAGCAAAATGAGCCTGGATTGATTCTTTCCTCCAACAAAGGCTATCGCGTGGACACTCTTCGTTTGAAGGCCGTCCAAGAAGGCATCCAAGTGGGCATCCCTGAGACACCCGCGGAACGGGTCGCCTATCTCCTGTTAAAACTGACGGCCGCAGAAGAGGCGCTTTCCATCGAAGACTTAGTCGCAGAATTGTACGTCAGCGAGTCGACGCTAATGAAGGACATCAAGAAAGTGAAGAAGAAATGTGCAGAACAGTCTCTTGAGCTGGTGCAATCCAACGATTCTCTACGTTTGATCGGCACTGAAAAAGCCAAACGCCAACTGATCCATACGATTTTGCTTTCTGAATTGGACCAAAACTTTGTCGACATCTCAAAGCTGCAGGAGAGCTTTACGGATTTTGATTTGGATTACATCAAGGAGATCGTGGCTGAGATTTTCGCGAACTACAATTTTTTCACCAACGATTATGCCCTGACCAATATCATTATTCATTTGGCGATTTCAATCGACCGTATGAAAAGCAATTTTCAATTTTCTGGAGCAGAGCATCTGCCCCCAGCTCGGTCCCGCCGCTGATCAATCAGATTGCTGAAGACATCGCCGGCAAACTGGCCGTTCATTATGACCTGCACTTTCCGCAGGAGGAAATTCGGGATCTGGCTTTATTGATCTCCGCCAACGGGACGAATGTCAATTTTACCCAAATCTCGAAAGAAGAATTAGCTGAAGTCGCCGATCAACGCTGCATTGATCTCGTGTCGACGATCTTAGCCAAGGTCTCAGAAATCTACTTTATTGATAACAACGAACCAGAATTTCTGATCCGTTTTACGCTCCATATCAAAAACCTGTTGTTCCGTTTAGACAACGGGTATTCCTGTAGAAACCCGATGACCGAGACTTTGAAAAAAGAGTGCCCCCTGATCTACGATTGCGCCGTTCAAGTCTCACATATTATTCAAAAAGAACTCGATCAGACGATCAACGAAGACGAGATCGCCTATATCGCCTTTCACTTAGGCTATGCCTTAGAAGTGCAAAAACAGCGCACCACCAAGATCAATTGTGCGCTGCTGGTGCCTCTCTATTACAATATGAACATCCAAGTCATGGAAAAATTGCAGAAGCATTTTGGCGACGACTTGGACATCAAAAACATCTTGACGAATGAAAAAGAATTACGGCACGTGTCGACCGAGCTAATTATTTCAGCCGTAAAATTGAAGCAAGTGACCACTACTCCCTATGTCATGATCAACCCCTTCTTCACCTTAGAGGATCGGCAGCACGTCTCCGAAAAAATCTTTGACATCAAAGAAAAAAAACGAGAGGAACAATTCAGCAAAAATCTCTTGTCTCTCGTCAATAGCGACCATTTTCTCCATTTGAAGAAGAAGACCACAAGTACGGCTCTTTTGAAGCGCATCTGTCAGCAAATGCAGCAGGACGGTTTTGTAGACACGGATTTTTTCACACAAATCATGGAACGTGAAGCACTCTCCTCCACTGCTTTTGGGCCTGTAGCGCTGCCCCACACGTTAACGATGGATGCCCACCAGACAGGAATCTTTATCGTCGTTGCACCGGATGGGATTCAATGGGGCGAACAACTCGTCACCTTGGTCTTTCTGATTTCGATCAATTACCACAACCGTCATATTTTCCGAGAGATTTTCGATGACCTGGCGATGATCTGTACGGACGAGCAAAATGTCCATCGCTTGAGTCAGTTAGATTCCTTTGAAACCTTTGTGGAGAAACTTTCCCAATGCTTCGTCACGATACGATGAGTGGCATTGACTGCAAAAAAGGCTGAGACGCGTGTTCGTCTCAGCCTTTCTACTAGTCTTCATTCATTTTTTTCTTCACGTAATCGGTAAAGCTCGTTGGTTCATGACCTAACAGCCACTCTAACACATTGGTATTGCCATCGAGGCCCCAAGTCGAATAGGAATACGCCAATTGTTTGAAGCCCTCTCTGAAATAGAGATCTGTTGCATGAATCTGATCCAAAAATTCTTCTACCTCCATATAAACGGCTGTTGCGTTTTTCCCAGTGATCTGATTGAAGGTTTGGACTAATTCCTTTGGTGAATAGGCTTCTGTGCCGACCAATTCATAGGTCGCCTTGTCGTGTTTCGCTGGATCGGTCAATACCTTGACCACGACCTCGCCTACATCCTCCGTCGCGACATAGCTGATTTTACTGTCCACGTCGTAAAATATCTGATACTCCCCTGTCTCTCCTACCATCTTCGGATTGAAGTTGTGCATATAATGCATCGGCTGCAGGATCGTATACGAACATTGTTTTTCCATGCCTTTGTAGATCAAATATTCTTCTACATCTCGTTTTGCCGTATGCTGCAGCAAGCTGGTGAGGATCGGATGGGTCACTGAAATGAAGACAAAATGCTGAATCTTGTGCTGGATCGCCTTGTCTACCATCCGCTGACCGATCAACGCTTCTTGTGCTGAGAAGAGCGGTGGGATATGCACCACCATCGTCGCCTCCTCCATCAGTGCATCAATATAGGAAAGGTCTGTCAAATCACCTACCATCGCCTTCTTGATTCCCGGTAATTCGTTTACTTTTGGATTGATATCTGCCGCCAATACATCCAGACCCGCTTCTACCAGCTTTTTCACCATCACGCGCCCAGTATTTCCTGCTGCTGAAGTGACTAAAATCATCGTATTCCCTCACTTTCTTATTTTGTATGCCCTTACATTTCATTGTATCATTTTTAGCGGATATCTATGCGAAAAAGAGACTATGAGCCATTTACAGCCCATAGTCTCCCTTTTTTTACGATAGTGTCGCTGCCAATTCAGCAACGGGGGTCGCAGTTTCTTTCAATACGGCATTCAATTCTTCGATGTTTTTACGTCCTTGGGTGTTCATCCAAGCAATCGTTGCTTCTTTTCCTTCAGTGATGTAGCTTTCCACACCATCTGCCCAAGTCGCACGACCGCAAAGCACGCCATTAAAGGTAGAGCCTGCCTCTTTTGCAAAGCGCAGCGTCTCTTGGAAAAGTTCTGCTTTCACGCCGGCACTCAAGAAAATGAAAGGCAAGTCGGTTGCCTCAGATTGTTCTTTGAAGAAGTTTGCTGCCTCCGCTTTCGTATGGATCACTTCTCCGCTGGCATAGCCTTTGACAAAGTTCATATTCACGGGGACTTCTACCTTCAGTACATCGACGCCGTAGCGAGGATCGGAAAATTCCTTCATCATCTCGATGACCTTATGCGGTTTTTTGATGGCATATTCCTTGGAGGACGCATCAGCGATCGTTGCGTCATAAGATACTAATTCCAGGAAGAAAGGCAGATTTTCCGCTTGGCATTCAGAGCCGATCCGTTCAATAAACGCGTGTTTTTGATTGTTGATTTCTTCAGCTTCATCGACATCGTAGTAAAGCAGGAACTTGCAAGCGTCCGCCCCCGCTTCTTTAAGACGTTTGACAGACCAAATGGACAATAAATCGGGTAAACGACCCGGTGTAGAGGCATCGTAGCCAGTTTTTTCGTAAGCCAATATTAGACCGGCATTTTCTGCCCGAACATCCGCTGCTGGCAACCCATATTCAGGGTCCAGCAAAATAGAAGACGCATACTTCGTCAATTGTGAAGAAACGATTTCTTTAAACGCGATGATCTCCGCGTCCTCGGCTTCACTGCCTTTAAATTTAGTGATCATTTTTTTCAATGCGCCTCGTTGATCAATCGCCAACGCGCCGATCACGCCGTCTTCATTACACAGTTGTTTGATATAGTGATTTTTTTCGTTCATTTCCAGTTCCTCCTACTTTCTCTACCTGAATTTTGTCTGCTAGTTTTTGATAATGCGCCAATGCAACACGCCCTGTTGTCGCTTCCTGTGCATTTAGCATTCCTAAGACATTGCCTTGCGTTAAAATAGCCTCATCCGACAGCCCCGCTTCAATCGCAGCGGTCAATCCTGCAACCGTGGCATCGCCTGACCCGACTGGATTCACTACCTCGATTTTAGGGATCGTCACCCGGTAAAAGGTGTCAAAGTGCTTCGCAAAAGCCCCTTGCGCCCCCATTGAGACCACAATCCACTCAATGCCTTCAAAAAGAGGTTCCTTCAATGCAGCCATCAGCTCGTCAAGATTGGAAGAAACTTTTCTGCCTAACAAATCCGCCAGTTCTTCTGTGTTGGGTTTGATCAGCTTCGGCTTCACTTTCCCTTTCAATACTGCCTTCAGCGCGTCTCCCGAGCAATCCAATATGACTGGCTTCTCTTTACAAACCGTCAGCATTTGACTATAAAAGTCCACAGGCAGACCGGCTGGCAAGCTGCCTGAAATGGAGAGAATATCGGCTTTTTCTGCTAATTGTTGAAAATGCTGCAAGAATTGCGTTGCTTCCTTCGGTGAAATTACTGGGCCGCTCTCTAGAATCTCCGTCTGCTTGCCTTCATGCAGCACCGCGATACAATTTCGTGTTTCACCGCTGATTGGTTGAAAGTCATGGGGAATCTGGTTTTCGTCCAGGTTTTTTTTGATTTCTTCTCCAAGAAATCCGCCGATCAACCCGCTAGCAACCACCTCAGTGTCTAATTGCTTTAAGATCCGCGTCACATTCAGCCCTTTTCCGCCAGCAGTTTTGCGAACATTCGTCACGCGGTTGACCGTATCCAATTGAAATGTCGTCAACGGATAGGAAATATCGATCGAGGGATTCATCGTAATGGTTAAAATCATGCCATCGCCCTCTTAATCGTGGTACTCGCCGCGATCCCATTTTTCGATGAATTCATCAAAGAAATGCGGATCGGACTGGCCGTCACTGGCTTTTTCCACGTGATCGATTTTAGCGATCAATTTTTTGTTTTCTTCGGTTTCTTGATATTCCGCGTTAATAAAGGCCTCTAAAATATCACAGATCAAGAATTCCCCTGTGATTCGAGCACCGAAACCGATCACATTGGCGTTCAACTGTTCTTTTGAATAAATCGCGGTCGTCATGTCTCGAACCAGCGCACTGCGCACGCCGGGTACTTTGTTGACGGCGTTGTTGATGCCGACACCTGTCCCACATAGACAAACACCGAGGTCTGCTTCACCGCTGGTCACAGCTTCGCCAACTTTTTTTCCATAGATCGGGTAATGCGTCCGTGTGAAATCATACGTCCCCATATCCAACACTTCATGTCCTTTTGATTTTAAGAAATCTGATACAGCCATTTTTGTATCTGTGACGATGTGGTCACAGCCAATTGCGATTTTCATTTTATTCATCCCTTCTCGTTTTTTTATTACGCCATTTTATTCAGCATATCTACCCGAACTTGATGACGGCCGCCATCGTAATTCGCTTGAAGAAATTCTCGAACGATATTTAAGGCCAATTCATCTCCGACGATCTCTGAACCAAGTGTGATCATGCGAGAATTATTGTGCTCGCGGGTCATATAAGCGCTGCGTTCATCAGAAACTTCCGCGGCCACCATCCCTTTGACCTTCACTGCCGTGATAAAGCTGCCGGCGCCGTAGCCATCGATCGCTACCCCCAGACTTCCTTCGTTTTCGTTCAAATCGTTAGCCACCGCCAACGTCGATTCAACGAAATCCTCCGAAGCGGTCTCACTTTTGTCTACTACGGTTATTCCCTTGTCGATCAAGTCTTTCTTGATCACTTCTTTCAATCTCATGCCATCACTGTCTGAACCAATTACTACACGCATTGCTATTTCCTCCTTATGATTGTTTCAATCATTTGTTATTGAATGATCTCTGTGTATTGTTGATAATAACTCTTCAGCTCGGCTGAAAGAGTAGCATCCGTAAATAGTGCATCGATCTTTCGCAGGTCATAAAAATTGTAAAAATCACTGCGATCAAATTTGTTGGCATCGGAAACCAAACATTTAACGGCGGCATTGTCTAGAACTATTTTCTGCAAGGTCCCTTCCTCAATACTGAAATTGGAAACCTCCGTGCCCTTTAGTCCATTGACCCCGACAAACGCCTTTTTGATTCCGATTTTCTGGACAGCCTCATTCGCGATCGATCCAACAAAGGCCCCTGTCTTTTCTCGATAGAGTCCGCCGATCAAATACAATTCAAACCTGTTTGCTTCACTTAATAGGTTAAAAACCGGCAAACTATTCGTCACGATCCGCAATGAAGACGGTTCTATATATTGCGTCATCAACTCAATCGTGGTTCCCGATCCGAGAAAGATCGTGTCATCCTCTTTGTTGATATACGCGGCCGCATGCTTGGCGATGTATTCCTTCTCCTCGGTATGCAGCTTTTTCTTTTCGTTATGGGAAAGTTCATTTGTTTCTATAGAAGAAAGTCGATCTTCTTCCAGACTGTTGATTCGTTGTGCCCCACCGTGAATCCGCAGCAGTTGTTTCTTCTGCGAAAGCTCCTCGAGATCCCGTCGAATCGTCATATCAGAAACAGCTAATACCTCTTGAATAAACTTCACGGTGATCGTCCCATAGCGATCGCACATAGCCAAGATTGATTGTTGACGCTCCGTTTTCAGCATATGTTGTCCCTCCACACACTTATAATAAAACATTATCAAACATTAATCAACACAAATATGTTTATTTATTTTTGTTTTATGTTGACAAAGGCGATGTAAGCGATTATACTCAACATATAAACAAACACAAACAAACTTAGAGAGGAGCTGTTCTGTTTGAAAAAGCTTTTTTTCAAAGAAACGACCTACGTTTCGGGAAAGGCCACACAAGAAGAAGTTTTTGAAGAAGTTTACTTAGATCTATTAAGCAAAAAATTGGTTACTGATGATTTCTTGGGAAGTTTATTAGAACGCGAACGAAATTACCCGACAGGCTTAGACCTATCCCCTGTATCGGAGCTGTTGCCAGATATCGCGATTCCCCATACGGAAAGTGACTATGTGCGAACCACGCGAATCATTCCGATCAAATTGAAACAGGCGATTACGTTTCATAATATGATTTCGCCCAGTGATCAAATTTCCGTTCATTTTCTGTTTATGATCTTGAATGAAAATGGGGAAGCCCAAGCAGGAATGCTGGCAGACATCATGGATTTCATTAATTCAGTGGATAAAAAGGACCTTTGTTCGTTTTTCGAACTTGAAAACACCGAGGACATTTATCAGTTTTTAGAGAAACACTTTACTATGGAAGTTTCTGCCTAAGTGCAGGAGAAAAAATAATCTTTTAAGGAGAGAATACGAATGATCAAAATTTTAGCAGCATGTGGCGCAGGGGTAAATTCAAGTCATCAAATCAAGAGCGCTTTAGAAACCGAATTGAGCAATCGCGGCTACCAAGTAACTTGTGACGCGGTCATGATCAAAGACATCAATGAAGAAATGCTTTCTAACTACGATATTTTTGCGCAGATCGCCAATACTGACTTAGGATTCAATGTGAACATCCCGATCATCGATGCAGGTGCCATCCTCTATCGTATCCCGGCAATGGCTGAACCTGTTTACGAAAATATGGAAAGCGCTATCCAATCTTTAAACAAATAAAAAATGACAGACTTTACGAATGAATGAGGCCTCTTATAAGAGCCGCTGCTCATTCGTAAAGTCAGACTCAGAGAAATCAAAAAAATTCATTTAGTCAGCACCAAGAAAGGAAAAGCTAATGAGTACAATTATTGATATCGCCAATCAACTATTTACTCCTCTAATCAACTTAGGGGCGGCACCATTAATGACCATCGTATTGACTGTTATCGCTTTATTCTTCAAAGTAAAACCTACCCGTGCCCTAGAAGGCGGGATCAAATTAGGGATCGCTTTGACCGGTATCGGAGCTATTATTGGTATTTTAACGACGGCCTTCTCAGACGCAATGACCGCTTTTGTTGAACGTACAGGAATTTCATTAAACATCACAGATGTCGGCTGGGCGCCATTAGCAACGATCACTTGGGGCTCACCCTACACCCTTTACTTCTTATTAGTAATGGTCGTGGTCAACATCATCATGTTGGCGATGAAAAAAACCAACACGTTGGATGTCGACATTTTTGATATTTGGCATTTAGCGATCGTAGGATTGTTCGCTATCTTCTCTGGCGCGAACTTGTTCGTTGCGACTGTTTTAGTCATCTTCATCGGTGTGTTGAAAATTTGGAACTCCGACTTGATGAAACCAACCTTCAATGACCTGTTGAATGCACCGGACAGCAACCCGATGACCACGACGCACATGAACTACATGATGAATCCAGTCATCATGGTCTTTGATAAAATTTTTGACAAAGTTTTCCCTTGGTTAGACAAGTACGATTTCGATGCTGCCAAATTGAACAGCAAGATCGGCTTCTGGGGATCTAAATTTGCGATCGGGATTTACTTAGGGATCTTCGTTGGGCTGTTAGCCGGACAAACTCCTACACAAATCTTTTCATTGGCCTTTACTGCTGCCGTCTGTTTAGAGTTGTTCTCTTTGATCGGCGCATGGTTTATCGCCGCGGTCGAACCACTCTCTCAAGGAATCACAGACTTTGCCAACAAACGTCTTAAAGGTCGCACGATCAACATTGGTTTGGACTGGCCTTTCTTAGCCGGCCGCGCAGAAATTTGGGCTGCCGCAAACGTATTAGCACCGATCATGTTATTAGAAGCGATCATTTTACCAGGAAACAAATTATTGCCTTTAGGCGGGATCATCGCAATGGGTGTCACTCCAGCCTTGTTGGTCGTGACCCGCGGAAAATTGATCCGTATGATCGTTATCGGCGCCATCGAATTGCCGCTGTTCTTGTGGTCAGGTACATTGATCGCTCCATTCGTTACTCAAACAGCAAAAGCCGTTGGTGCTTTCCCTGCTGGATTGAGCGACTCTGCCTTGATCTCTCATACAACAATGGAAGGTCCCATCGAAAAATTCTTGGGCTACTTAGTTGGTAACGCTTCGCAAGGACAAATCGAATTTGTCATCTATGCTGCATTGGCATTAGCTGCTTATCTATTGATCTTTATCTGGTACGCACGCCAAATGAAGAAACGTAATGCCGCTTATGCTGCGGAAAAAGAACAAAAAGCTGCACCAGCCGCTGCAAAAGGCAACGTCGCCTACGCTGCGGAAGCAAAATAGAAAAAGGTTGCATCACGCAAAAGAAGCCGTTGAATTCTAAAAAAGAATTCAACGGCTATTTCATTATTCTCGTTTAGGGTAAGCTAAATAACCCCTGAAAAAGAAATGTTTTTCCTATCTCAAGGAAGACAATTTAACACTATTTTCTGCGCTTTCGTTTACGGTCCTTTTTCTTTCCCTTCTTTTTAGTCCCGTTTTTCTTTTCTGGCTGTCCGAGAGTCTCTTTCTCTGTGGACGTCGATTGCTTTTGGGGATCAGATTGATTACTGCTTTCCTTTGATTGCACCGATCCAGCGGGCGCTGCTGTCTTTTCCGCCGAGGCCACAGCTTGGTGCGAATCCTCTGAAATTACTTCGTCTATGACTTCTGTGTCCTGCCCCTCAGACTCGCGGGTGTCTGTCAAAATGACCCCTTCAGGTAACAGACTAGCAACAAATGCCACTCTCTCCTCTTCGCTCATTCCATGTAAGGTCATTTCCGCCTGTTCTGCTGGAACAACTGCGATTTGGGCAGACGCTGACACGTGCTCCCCCTTTTTCACCAATACTTGACGCGTACAATTAGCGATCTCCGCGTTTTCCAGCTTCACAAACCGTCGAATATCCTCTTTTTCAAAAATCGTTAAAGAAGATAACAGCTCCATTACCGCGTCCAATTTCATCGTAGATAAATTCGGATCGACATCCCTTAAACTCCATGTGTGACTCTTCCCAACAGCATCCTCAAATGTTGAAACAATTTTATACTGCTGCCCCATCAAATCCTCAACTGGCGTTGTTTGATCAAACAAATATTTCTTACAGTCACTCAAACGATTGTTATATCGGTGATACTCTTTTTTATTTTTATACAGGCGATGAATCACTTGCTCCCACTCTTTGCCGCCTTTGAAGGCATCATGAAAAAGAGGTGCCAATTTACGCAACACCTCTGTCGGCTCTGAAGCTAGCAGGATCTCTCTAACAAGATCGCGACAAATACCAGAAAAGTCACTGACACACAAACAATGACGAATCAGCACAGCGACGAGATACTGAAGAACGGTATCCGCATCTTGCGAATCCTCGTAAGATTTTAGAATACGTTTTTCGAGATTGTCCTTCCCCATGGTAAAAAGGGTTCGTTGAGTCACTGGCTTGGTTGGCATATGTTTCCTCTCCTTCTTGTTCGCACACGATTTATGATTTACGAAAAAATCTACCCCTCTATTTTACCTCATAATTTCGCTAAAAATAACTCTATCTTTTTATCGAAAATATTCAAAATGGGTAAATGTTCGTGGAATTCGCTATTTTTGAAGACATAAAAGAACTGAAGGCTTATTATAAAGCCTCCAGCTTAGGATTGTTCAACAAACTTAGACAAGGTATTTCTCTTCTTTTTCGATCTTCTCATAATGCTTCTGTTCATCTTTATCTGTGATCACCGCTGTGACGTCGTTCAAACTATAATAAACAGAAAAATCCCGTTTACCGATCTTTGAACTATCGATCAATAAGAAACGCTCGATCGAATTATTAAGAGCAATCTGCTGCGTTTGCCCTTCTTCAAAAGTAGAGGTCATGATTTTTTGTTCATTTAACGCATTGCAGCTAAAAAATGCCTTATGGAAATTCATATCATTCAATGATTTATTCGTAATTTCACCAACGAAGCACTGCGTCGTTTCCCGCATCTCACCGCCCAATAAATACGTTTTTCGGTTGCCCTTATGCTTATTCAGCTCTTCAAACACCGGCAAACAATTCGTAACGATCCGTAACGAATCCGCCGTAATGATTTCCGATAACAGCTCGATCGTTGTGCCCGGACCAAGAAAAATCGTATCCCCATCATTGATCAACTCATTGGCTTTTTTCACGATCCGCTGCTTTTCCTCTTGCAGCATGATTTGCTTTTCCGTATGAGAAAGCTCTACATGACGATAAAAATCCTTCAGTTTGGCCCCGCCATGAACTCGTTCCAATAGCCCCTGTTTTTCTAATTCATCTAAATCACGCCGCACAGTCATATCAGAAACCGACAATTTTTCCATAATATCGCTGACCCGAACAGTTCCGCTCGTCTCTAATAATGACATGATTGCTTGAAATCGATCCTCTTTTAACATATCAGTGCCTCTTTTCCTACTTAACTTATCGAATTTAAAAAAATGTACGATTCGTACCCTACTCGATACCTAATAAAATAATCGGTTTTTCGCTTCCAGTAAGCTTGCTATGAAACCAACTCCATCACTGACTGGAATGGGTAGAAAGAACAACAAAATAGACGAAATCCGCGTTTGTTCTTTGGTGAGTGGTTGGAATTTAATCATACCGATTCTTTTATACGTTATTATGCACTATTATAACGAATAAAACCTGATATATCCTTACTAATTTTAGATTCTTTTTTCGTGAATCAATTTCAGAAATCTTTAGAATATCAAGCATGGCAAAAAGAATGGCTCTCAACCTTATATATTAATTTATCAAGGCCAACTAGCAAGGAATTTATCATTAAAAAAAGACCAGAGCTGATAAGCTCTAGTCTCTATTTTAATGTTAATCCCCACCCGCAAATATCTCTTGACGATTGTAGATAGGTGCATGAGCCTTCAAGTCTTCTAATGTGCCAACTTGTTTGCCTTTTGAATAGTATCCATCTAGTAGGCCTAAGGATTGGAAAATCGTTTGTTTATAGGCAATCTCAGCGTTCCATTCTGCTGTATCAAGAATTTGCAGCGCTTTATGAATTGCTTCTATTCCTGTTTCTCCTGGTGCGCTGATCAATACCCCATGACTGTTCAGCAACAACATGTTAGGAAGCGCTAATTCTTCTTTTTTCATATAATTAGAGACTAATTCGGCAAGCTCCGGTGAGCAATTCGGTTCGAAGTCAAGCACTGGCACGTATCCGATTTTTTGTGTAGCTTCTGTTAAATTCGGCATATCTAAACCAGACGTTGCCCAAAACATTGCGTTCGGTGCGTGAGCGTGTAGTACCGCTTTGATTTCAGGATTCGTGTCATAAACCGCTTCATGCAAATTGATTTCCCTCGTTAGATTCCCAACGCCATCAATAACTTTTCGCGTGTGCGGTTCTACGACTAGAATTTGCGCTGATGAAACTTCTCCTAAGTAAGCTTCTGACATCATTGTTGGAGTCATAATTATATATTCTTTTCCATTTCGATCTGTTGTTTTAAATGAAAAGTTTCCCCCAGCAACGTTAGTATTCTTTCGCGCAAAAATTAATTTGACGATACGCGCCAAATCTTCACGCTCTCTCTCAAAAATCATTCGTCCATCTGACATAGTCGAGACCACCTTTTTTATTTTTTAAATAGTTTTTTACTAGTAATTGCTTCTTGTGCAGCATTCCTTACTTGCATCGCTTCTTCATATTTTTTCTTTCTGCGTGCATCATATTCCTTGAAAAGTATTGGATTGCCATATTTATAAACACAGATTGATAGCCCGATAGCGACAATATTGAACACCAGTTGCTGGGTCATGAAGGCTACGATAAAGCTGATGATCGCAAGAAATAAAATGAGTAGCCATTTTGTTTTTTCTTTATTTTCTTCTTTGTTAGTCATTCACTTTACCTACCCTTTCATTCTTCCTGCTATCCGGCGACTTTCATCCCTTTAACCTTTTTATCTGCTAATTCCTCATACCTTTGACTAGGAACCTTTGTTTTATTCATGTATTTGTACAACCATACGAACATCGCAATAAAAATGACTGCACCAACGATTCCCAAAATGTTTCCTTTAAACGCTTCTGCAAATAGAATTCTAAACTCTGGCCCTTCAATGGAAGACCATGTAATTTGCTGACCTTTCTTGATCCCTTCGACTGCCCCAGTTTTATCTGCCAAACCAGTTAGGATCGGTGTCAAATAAGTGGCAGCATAAAGATAGATCGGCATAGAGATAACACCCATGATCAGCATTCTGACAAGATTACCACCCGTTAACAGCAATCCTCCAACGGCGATCGAGTAGTTGATAATGCCTGCTAAAGGCAACACAGCGTTTCCAGGTAAAATAATCGCATAGCCAATGAAGACAGGAACTAAAAGAATGGCAGTCACCCAAATTTCAGAACGACCAGCGAGCACCGGCCAGTCTAATCCGATGTATACTTCACGATCTTTGAAACGTTTTTTCATCATTTCAGACATAGCATCTGCTAATGGAGAAAGAGATTGCATAAACATTTTCGAGATCATTGGGAACAATGCCATAGCAGTCGCGATTTGAATCGCCAAATTCAACGAGCCCGATACCCCATACGCTGCGGCCAATCCAAGACCCAAGCCAATGATAAAGCCCATGACTGAATTCTCTGAGAAAACACCGATTTTTTTCTTCAATGCCTTTGTATCTGAACGTTTATTGAAGAATGGTATCTTGTCCATAACCACATTGATCGGCAACAGTAATACTGCGGAAATATTCATCAAGTGCGTAACCGTTACCAAAGGAATGCCCGTTAAATCTTCGATATGACGTTGGAACATATCGCCCATTTTTAATTCTAAAATAACTTGAACGATCGCTGTTGCGAACCCCGCCAACAAACTACCGCTGATAAAGAAAACCAGGTATGCCGTCAAGGCTTTTCCCCAAACATTCCACATATCAACATTCAATGTCTTGGTCCAATTCAAAATCAACATGACAAAATTCACGCCAAGTACAACTGCGAAGAAAACAAACGCATAGGACCAAGACCACGTGATGCTGGCTGCGCCCGTCCAGCCTAGATCCAACGCGGGTAAATTGAGTCCAGTATTTTTCGCTAATGCTTCAGATGCGGGACTTACCGCATTGGACATGAACCCAATGACCATTGACATACCCGTAAAAGCGATACCTAAAGTAATCGCGGACATAAATGCTTTTTTGACTTTCATTCCAGCAATTAACCCTAAAAGCAAAATAATCAATGGAACAAAGATAGCTGAACCTAAACCTAAAATATAATTAATAATGTCCTGAAATATTTGCACGTTTTCCACTTCTTTCTTAATTCGTATTTTTATTTCCTATTCAACTAATAATTTAATATCTTCATAAATCTGATCGGAACCCATTCCTGTTAAAAATGGAATTCCTGGGAAGACCTTCACACCCAGTTCTTCTGCCTTCTCCAGCACTTCCTCATCAGGTTGAGCCACATAAACATAGATTCCTGTAGAGGGCAGCTCATTTTGAATCGATTTGTAGTCCACTGCTTCTACCGGGAAATCAATCCCATCATCCTCCAATAATCCGGCAATCTTACTAGCGATCGTTTGGCTGGTGGCCACGCCGCTTCCACATGCAACAATTAATCTTCTTTTCATTCTAATTCCCTCCGTCTTCTATCCATTCATTTTTAGTTAAATATTTTGTACAAACATTTGGTAAATTTTCTCTTCTTCTTGTTCCTGCATGAATGCTGCAACAAATTCTTCTTTCATAAATAATTCCATAAACGCTTGAAGCAATCCCACTTGCCCTTTAGGATCTTTGATACCAAGGAAAAATAAGTTTTTTACCCCCATTTTCTGGCTGTCTCCCATTTGTTTAACAGTTACCTCATCTTTTAACCTGGCTATGTAAACAAACGGTTTGTCTACATACTCCGGATCAGAATGCGGCAACGCAATGTTCAGATGCTGAGTAATCAGCCCTGTAGGAAATTGTCTTTCTCTTGCAGTAATTCCATTCAAGTACCCTTCATTCACAAATCCCAATTTCTCTAAATGTGCCGCAACATTCTCGAAAACTTTTTCCTCATTCTCTCCCTCTATTTCAAGAGAAATCAGCCGTTGATCAAACATCTCTTTGTAGCACACGAACGCTTCACTCCTTCTCAACATGCGTTGAAATATTTTGTTATCATTTGTTAAGATGTGTTTTACAATGTAAATATACAACGCTAAAAAACGTTTGTCAACGCTTTCTTTTCTTTTTATTTTTGTTAAACGGAGCCCTTCATTAAATACAATTATTTTTATTAACAAAGTTTAACACATGTGAACATCTTATCCTTGCTTTTTCTCTGTTTAAATGCTATTAATTAATGTATAGACATGGCCGTTAGACTTACGGTCTATTGTAAGAGCTTACTTATACGGGGTGATTTTATGTTAAAAAAGGAACGGCAAGAAAAAATATTGGATTTGTTGCAGATGAATGATTACCTGTCCATTCCGGAAATATCTTCAAATTTAAACGTCTCCGACATGACTATTCGGAGAGATATCAACGAACTCGCAGAACAATCTTTATTAGTAAAAATTTATGGCGGTGCACAAAAATTAGAAAAAATTGAGCAAGAACTTTCTACTCAGGAAAAAATAGACACAAATGTATCAGAGAAAAAATTTATTGGAAAAGTCATGAATAGTATCATTTCAGACAATGACACGATTTATATCGGTGCGGGGACAACGATGCTGCATGCATTGCCCGAAATAAAAAAAGCAAACTTATTTGTGATTACAAATAGTTTGCTGGCGTTTAATTATTTGATTTATAAAACGGATTATCGCGTGCTATTGTCGGGGGGCGAATTTTCTCGTACGACGGAGGAATTTTATGGTGAAATTGCGGAAAAAAGCTTCGACAATTTAAACATTGATATTGCCTTTGCTGCGACAAATGGAGTCTTTGATAACAATGTAACTACAGCAAATCCCATCGAAGGTTCCATTCAGCGGGTTGCCTTTAAGCACTCTCGAAAAAAATGTGTCGTAGCAGACAGTTCAAAATTTAATCGATCTGATGTTTATACCTTCTATTCGTTATCTGACGTAGATTATTTAGTTACCGATGATAAGCTGTCAGATACGACGTTTGACTACTACCGTTCATTTACAGAAATCATCAAGGAGGAACAGGAATGATTTTGACAATTACTCTAAATCCGTCCATGGATTACAATTATCTTGTTTCTTCATTGATCTTGGACCAAGTGAACCGTGTAGAAAATCCTCATACTTCTATTGGAGGAAAAGGCATCAATGCTGGCAGAGTCATTGCTCAGTCCGGTGAAGGCGTGGTATTGACAGGTATTCTGGGAGGTCCTGTTGGAAAAATGATTTTAGATACCTTGAATGCTGAAAATCGCTACCACTTAGAATTTCTTTCTGTAGAAGGCAATTCTCGAAATGCGATCACTATCATGCACGATGGGAATACGCACACCGAATTGGTGGAAAAAGGACTTTACCTTTCCAAAGAAAATGAGGCGCTCTTTTTTCAGCACGTTGCTCATCTTTTAAAAAAATACAAGATAGATACGATATGCATTTCCGGCTCAGTTAATTCAGACGATGCGAAATTCCATCTCCATTTATTAGACTTTATTCGTTCGATTGTTGGAAAAAGCTTCCCAATCTTGATGGATATTTCTGGTGAACAGTTGGAAAATGTTTTAGTACAACAATCCGTTCGTCCGACTTTTATCAAACCAAATACACATGAATTAGAAGAATTAGTAGGCAGAAAAATACAGACACCTGAAGAGATTGTGGTTCTTTTGCATGAGCCTCTTTTCGATAACATCGAAACGATTATGATCTCTCAAGGTGGTGATGGTGCGATCGTTAAGCATGAATCAACAGTTTATGATGTAAGAATTCCAAAAGTCGATATTGTCAATACCACTGGTTGTGGCGATTCTACAGTTGGCGGCATGGCTTTTGCCATCAGCAACGGCTATTCGATTGAGGATGCCATCAGGTATGCGATGGCATGCGGAATTTCTAATTCACTATTTGAAACGAATGGAACCATTAGCACTGAGCAAGTAAATCAGTTCTTCAAAGAAATTAAACTAGTAGAAATCGAAGAATTACTCCTAAAAAATAGCTAAATCCAGACTAAATACACCTATCTTGCTATCAGGGATCGGTGTATTTTTTTACCACGAGCCACTTCGCCACTAAAAAATCCGATCATCTGGATGAATGATCGGATTTGATATTATAGTTTTAGTTTTGCAGCGGTGAAAGATCGGGTTCGCCATTTTCTAAAATCAACTGAAAAGGCCCTTCATGAACAAACGGTCTTCGTCCGCCACGATACGTCTCATCCGTGAAGGTCATGAAGCTTTTCACGTAATGATTCGACGTATCCACAGTATAAGAAACACATAACCCGTCCTCTTCCACCCAATCAATTGAAAAAATCCCACCCGGATATTCTTCAACGTGAATCGTTTCGATAGCCGTCGCCCCTGCATCTTCTTCGCGAATCGAGGTCCAACGCAACTGATTTTCTGGTAAAAAGTCGATTCGAAATTGCAATCCAGAATCGAAATGTATTGTTGCGATCCTGTCTTCTAATTTATGTTTTTTCATGTACCCACCTGCTTTCTTTGTTTGCTTTTCTACTTTAAGCATACAGGTTTCAGGGGTAAATTGCACCGCCAAAATGGAACATTTTCAACACAAGCTATTCCGCAGATTATCAAATGGACAACCGATCAGTCCTCATATCACAGAAAGTATGTTTCCGCAAAACTATGCACTGTCATTAACCGATCTGCATTACATCCTTCAAAAGAGTCATCGGCTGAAGGATCCCCGTGCAACGGATTTATTGGAACTGATCAACGAGAAAAGGACCCAGACAGGCGGCTGGAAAATAGACTATCTCTATAAATACAACGGTTATCTCCCATTTGACACGCGCAGAAAAGACTCGGAATGGCTGACCTATTTCTATAGGGTTATTTATTCACTTAGTTCTGCTTCTCTCAAGGAGCGTTCTTTGATAGATTTATCGATCAGCCATTCTCCGACTGCAACCGCTAAGCCTACCCCCACTACTAAGAACAAGACATAGGAAACAGGATTTTCTCCTTCTGGCGGTAAAAAGAAGAAGATCGTGCTAAAGGCAAAGAAGACAAATTGCACGCCTGCGACTAATTTCCCTACCCCATCGCCGCCAGGAATTCGGAAGGGACGTTCGATTGTCGGATCTTTTTTCCGCAGCGTAATAAACGCAAAAGACAAGATGATATAGGGCAGGAAGAAAATGATCGAAGTAAAGGAAAGCAAGGTCCAGAATAAGTTGGCATTGCTGGATGCGATCAGGCCGTAAAAGGCAAGCAGCCCAGTCGAAGATAGCCCCAGCAGGATCGCTGAACCAATCGGCGCGTGTACCTTATTGGTTTTCGCAAAGATTTTTGGCAGCTCTCCTTCGAGTCCTGCCTCCAACGCTGCTTTATTTCCACCTAATGCCCAACTGAAAATATAGCCTAGGAATGCGATGAAAGAAATGATCGCTACTCCAATCATTACTTGGGTGCCAAATACTTCCCCAAAGGCCGTGAACAGCCCAGAGTCTGGATCAATTTGATCGACGGGCAAAATGATCAGCATCGCGACAGCTGCGATGATATACAGGATGATCGTACAGATACCGCTAGAAAATACCGCTTTGGGTACATTCTTGCTGGGATTTTCCATTTCGCCGGCAGAGCAGCTAATCAAGTCGTACCCCGTTAGCGCATATACGTACACCGGAACCAACGAAAAGAAGCTCAAGTCAAAGCTGGGAATGATGGCTTTCAGTGAAAACTCTGTTTGCGATCCTTTCGAAGTGAGCGTCATCACGGCACCAACGATCAACGCAAGACAAGCGATCAATTTGCAGATCGTGCTAAGCATCGTTAGCCACTTGGCATCTTGCAAATCAATACAGTTGAAGGCTACGATAAACCACGTACACACGATACAGAAAACGACCATGCCCCACACAGACAAATTCGGGAAGAACAGCATTTGCAGAATCGAACCCATGACTACTAAGGTCGACGGGATAAAACCCGCCACATTGATCCAGTACCACCACGTCGTCCGCGCCGCCCATCGATCCCCGTAGGCACGCTTGATCCAAACATAGATCCCGCCTTGATCCGGATACGTGGAGCCAAGCTCTGCGCAGATCAGACCATGGGAAAGAAAGAACGTAACGCCGAGAACAATAAAACAGAAAATCAATGACGGTCCCATCGACGCTTGCGAAGCGATCAATTCAAGAGAAAAAACCGCGGCAAACGAGAGTGACACAATGTCGATAAAGCCAAGCTTTTTTACATTTTCCATAATAGGTCGGTCCCCTTTCTAGCTTAATCTTTGGTCCAGAAATGCCCGCATCTTTCCTTCATAATAGCTTTTCGTCTGATCATTTGCCCGCTTTAACCGCGGATACAAGTACCATGCCAGCAAGCCTCTTTGAACGTGGAGACGATTTTCGGCTTCTTGGAAAACCAGTGAACGAGTGGGATGATCCAAGACCTCGCTGGTGATCTCCACCTCGCGATTTGCCGGCAAGCAGTGCAGCGCTTTGCAGTGCTCCGGTGCGATGTTCAGCATCTCCATATTCAATTGATAGCGCGGATAAAAAGCTGCTGTGCGTTCTTCTTTTTCATCCTCATACCCATAATAATACCAAACATCAGGGATAATAAAGTCCGCCTGTTTTACAGCTTCTTCAACCTCTTCAGTCACCGTCAGCGTCCCGCCAGTCAGCGCCATTTTCTTATTGACCTTGTCGATCTCTGCTTGACTGATGGTGTATTTCTTCGGCGAAGCGATCGTATACTTAAGACCTAATGATGCAGCCAAATGGGCGTGCTCCATTGCCATGATCCCGTTTTCCCCAGAATCTCCGACAAAGACGATCTGGCTGTCCTCTAAAGTCTTTCCCTCTGGAAGGTGCTCCATCATCGTCAACACATCCGCCAATCCCTGCGTAGGATGAATGTAATAGGTCATGGCATTGAAGACGGGGACCGTTGCGTGTTCCGCTAAATTCAGTACCAGCTCGTGTTCTTCCGTCCGCAGCATGATCCCATCACACATACTGGACAAAACTTTTGCCGTGTCTTTGATGGCTTCATGAGAGCCAAAATGGATCTCTCCGGTTTTCAAATACAGGCCGTGTCCCCCTAATTCTGCCATGGCCGTTTCAAAGGATACCCGCGTCCGTGTCGAAGGCTCTTCAAAAATCATTGCCAACGTCGCCCCCTTCAGCAATTGTGGAATGGCATTTTGGTGGGCCGCTTCTTTTAATTGAACGATCGTACTTAATATGTCTTGGATCTCCTCTTTTGATAACTCATAATTGTCAATAAAATGCTTCGTCGGATAATTTTTTACATGTGATACTTTCATTTTTTCTAGACCTCCAGTTCGTCGAATTCCATCGATGTCTCATCGGAAATTAGGTTATAATAAAGAAATAGGAAAGCAGGTGGTTTTAGTGACAGAAACGAAAAACTTTTATAGCGCAGCCAATCAGCACCTCACACAGTTGAATGAATCAGAGAAGCGGATTTTTAACTACGTGTTGAAAAATTTTGACGAAGCCAAGCACTACAGCATCCGTCAGTTGGCAAAAAAATGTTACGTCTCTTCAGCAACCATCTTCCGCTTTACTAAAAAGCTGGGCTTTGAGGGGTACAGTGATTTCATCGACAGCTTGCTGCATGCGCCTCAAGCACCGCAAACGATCCCCCATTCTGTAAAACAAAAGGATTACAAAGAAGAATATTTAAAAAATATCATGGAATCCATCCGCGTCGTAGACCAGGAGCGAATGGAGACCTTCAATCAATTACTCGATAACGACCCGGTCATTTATCTGATGGGAGAAGAATTAGACTTGCAAGCCTTGCGCTATATCGATTGGCTTTTTACCGCTCAGGGCTTTCACTCCGTCCTTTTATCAGATCAGGCCTCGATCCGACATGCCCTTCATCACATCCGGGATCAAGATATCCTGTTTGTTTTTGCCTACAATGGCGACAGTCCGGCAGTCATCGAGACGATCGAATTAGTCAAACAGGCGTCACAAGCCACGGTGGTTTCTTTTACCCGTGCAGTCACCAATGTCGTGCAAAATCTATGCGATCTCGATTTTTACATTTTTACAGATGAGATCATTTATGACAGCCTTGATATGACCTCACGCATCTCTATGATCGCGATCGTCGAACTGATCCTCTATAAAAGATTGAAAAAATCTCTTACAACTGAATGACCCGTCTGCTCACTGTTGTTAGTGCCAAGTTATAAGGCATTGGCAGCAGTTTTTTATCCCTTCGGCTGTTGCTGAGTGATACAGTGAATATTGCCGCCGCCATAAACGACCTGTCTTGTTTGCACGCCGACGATTTCATGATCTGGAAACATTTCTTGCAGCTGCTCGAGTGCCAACGCATCATTTTTGTCCCCGTATTGCGGTGCGATGATTGCTCCATTCGTGATCAAAAAATTCATGTACGAAGTAATGCAAATGTCATCGGCGTGTCTCGGAATACTGCCTGCCACCGTGTCGACTTCGTATTCTGCCCCATACGTTACAGGATCGATCGTGGTACAAATCTTGTGGACCTTTAACTTACGTCCCTTCGCGTCCGTTTGACTGCTCAAATAGTCATAAGTTTCCTTCGCGACTGTGTAAAATGGATGGGTTTCATCCTCTGTATAAATGCACGCTGCCTCACCGGGTCGTACAAAACAGGCCACGTCATCGATGTGTCCGTTGGTTTCTTCGGGATCGATACCGTCTTTGACCCAAAGTACTTTTTCAACATTTAAGTAATCCTTCAGCATCTCTTCGATTTCCTCTTTACTCATATGAGGATTCCGGCCCTCAGATAACAGGCACATTTCCGTGACCATCACCGTCCCCTCACCATCCACATGGATCGAGCCGCCTTCCAAAACAAAATCAGGTGTATGATACGTATCGATGCCTTCGATCTCGCAGACTTTTTGTGCCAGTTTCTGATCCTCCGCCCAAGGGAAATACAGCCCGTCCACCAAGCCGCCCCACGCATTGAAATCCCAATCCACTGCGCGAACATCGACCTTATCATTGACCACAAATGTCGGTCCGCAATCCCGCATCCAAGCATCGTCATTTGCGACCTCTACCACCCGAATATTCTCTGGTAAGGTATTACGACAGTTTTCGTATTGTCTTGCTGATACACACATCGTCACTGGGGTAAACGCACTGACGGCTTTCGCCACATCCGTAAAGGCTTTTTGCGCATCGGTGCCCCCGTGCTGCCAATTATCCGGTCGCTCCGGCCAAATCATCCATATTTGTTTGTGCGGCTCAAATTCCCCCGGCATTCGGAAGCCGTCTTTCTTTGGGGTCGATGCAAGTCTTTTTGCCATTTTTAACACACTCCTTTTATTTTTAGCATCGCGAATGGATGCTTTTTTGTTGTTTCATCGTCAGGTGAGCACTCAATCTTTGGATCAAGATTCATGTAAGCGCTTCTATTTTATGATTTTACCTTAGCATTCCCTCCTTTCCTTCGTCTATACACTCACGTGTGAATGTATCAATGGAACGTTTATTGGAGCGTGTTTCGTAAAATGAAACGTTTTTGTAACACTTAGACGAAAAATATTTCTTCTCGCTGCAACATCTCTTCCCTTTCGATTGTATATAGAGTGAACCCGTAAATGGAGGAGGAAAACAACAATGAAATCATGGATGGTTCTATTTATCTGTCTAACAGGACTAAGCATTTCCAGCGGAAAGGAAATCTTCGCTTCCCCGCAAGTACAAGAGAGCGATACAGGCCGCTTCACTCGTTATTTTGACTATGACATACGCTATTTCAACGAATTTGCAAAAACAGGAAGAATCCCCCGCTCGAACTTTCCGAAGAAAAAATCAGTCGGGCTGCCCGCCCCGCTGATCGAAATGAAAACAAAAAAAGAATTGGACGCGCGCATGGGGTACTCAGGGAAAATGCCTGCGCAACTCCCGCCACACTTCTTGCCAAAAAAAATGTATTATTATTATAATGACAAGAAGCCCCTTTTAGCAGAGCGCACCTACGAGAATGAGAACGGCGAAAAGATAATCCTTCGTTATTCAAAATCGCTGAAGGGAAAAGCACTTAGCGGCAACTACGAAGCGACGGAAAGTAGAAAAAGTCTTCATGTTGATCGTTTGACCGCTTCCCTCATCCAGTTGGATACAGACAGCCTGCTCTGCTGGAGTGAGAAGAATGTGAATTACTGTTTGAATTTTGAGTCAAAAATAACTGCGTCTGCAGCAAAGGAAATACTCAGCTTATTTAATTCGGGGATGTAAAGGAGGCTCAATGATGGCATCTGAGGTTTTATCAAGAGAACATCCGATTGTTGTATTTTTTAAAGAACTCTTCGCTTTTTTGAATCCAGCGAAAGAAAAACAAGAAAGTGAAAAAGAAACTGATTTTTATTATTTGGATCGCTACGGAGATCACCTGCTTCGTTTGGCAATGTCTTATGTCCATAATCAAAGCGATGCAGAGGACATCGTTCAAGAAACAATGATCCAACTGATTCGAAAAGCACCCGAATTCGAGAACGAGGAACACGAGAAAGCTTGGCTCTATCGTGTGACGATCAATCTTTCGAAGAATCGGTTAAAAGCCAATGGGCGACGACGCTTCGAACCTTTGCCAGAAACCCTTACGCAAGAGACACCCGAAGATTTTGGGTACTTATGGGAAGCCGTTGCACAACTACCGGAAATCCAACGCTCAGCTTTGCACTTCTTTTATTACGAAGGCTTTTCCACCAAAGAGATCGCGCAGCTGCTAGAGATGAAGGAAAGCACCCTTCGTTCTCATCTTCATCGCGGAAGAAACCAACTGGAACAACTCTTGAAAGGAGAGGCACCTGATGAAACAAACCTATCATGAATTAATGGATCATTTCTCTCTTTCAACAGAGAAGCGACAGGAAATTGCACGCGCGATGGAAAAGGAACGGCGGAAGCAGGAACAACCAAAGCCTACGTGGCGCGCCTTTTTCCAACGACCAAAAATCCTGGCTCTTTGCTTCGCTGCCCTGATTTTGATTGTTTTTGGTGTCTCTCAGCTTCATACGCCGCAGCCCCCTGTCACGTTGCCGAATCCGGTCCAAGATTATCAAAGCTTCGCCGAGCTGAAAAAAGAGACGCCCTTTCCTCTAAATGCACCAACAAACGCAGGCGAAGCGGAGGAATACATGCTGATCAGCGGAGAAATCGCGGAAATTCATTATTCGGATCAATTGACTTACCGTGCCGGAAAAACAAAAGACGATGTCCTAGGCGGTGTAGAGCAAGGACTTACTTCAGAAAAAAATGGCCGCTTCACCCTGTTCAAACATAAAGAACACTACAAAGGCATTCTTTTCCGAGAAAAGGAGATCTACTACTTCCTATACTCTGAGGAGGAAAAATCAGAAGAAGAATGGCTCGTACTTGCCCGCAGCATCAATTAAATAAACCAATAAAAAAAGGAGAATCGCGAGGATTCTCCTTTTTTGTTGATTTATAGTACATGTTCGGTTCGTTCAATAATGTCATCTTGTGTCGCTTTGGATAACACATTGAAGAAGGCAGAATAGCCGGCGACTCGAACGATCAAATCGCGATGCTTCTCTGGATGTTTCTGTGCATCGATCAAGGTTTCTCTTGAAACGACATTGTATTGAATATGGTAGCCGTGCAGTTTATTGAAGAATGCCCGCAGCAACATGATCAGCTTCTGTTTGTCCTCTTCTTTGGCTAATGTTTGCGGATTGACCTTTTGATTCAATAACACGCCGCCCAAAATATCTTCGGTGCTTAATTTTGATACGGATTTCAATACTGCTGTCGGTCCATTTTTATCCATATTATGCGACGGTGAGCAGCCTTCTGCTAATGGCACCCACGCATTTCGTCCATCTGGTGTCGCCATCGTTGCCCGGCCTTGACCCACATTTGCCGAGATCGAAGACGTCCCTGAATAACGAATCCCGCCGATCGGTCCGCGACCATATCGAGTATTCGGATATTTGGCGATCTCGTCGATGTAACTGTCATAAGCTTCTGTGATGAGCTGGTCAACAGAATCATCGTCATTCCCGTATTTCGGCACATCATTTAAAATCATTTGCTGGATCTCTTGGCTGCGCTCGCTGGCATAATCCGTCATCAACGCTTCCCACAATTCGTCTGTAGAAACCTTTTCCTGTTCAAAAACCAATTGTTTGATCGCTGCTAAGGAGTCTGCGGTGTTGGCGATGCCTACCTGCAACCCAGAAATAAAATCATAGACCGCGCCGCCCTCTTTCAAGGTTTTCCCGCGACCAATGCAATCTTCGGTCAATGCCGAACACAAAATATCGGGAACATCGCGCTCCAAACCAAGGTCAATGGCATTTTCCACGATTACGCTCATGCGAGTCAATTCCCGCACGGTTTTATCCCATGCTTGCTGTAATTCGCCATAGGATTTCATATCTTTGAAATGCCCATACCCTTTGACGAAACGCTTGCCAGATACTGGATCAATGCCGTCATTCATAGCGATCATCAGAATTTTAGGGAAGTTCATGTAGCTCATCCCCGTGCAACGATAGCCCCATTTTCCTGGTACCGCGGTTTCCACACACCCGATCGCGCTGTAATCATAGGCATCCTCTTCCGTCACGCCCACTTTCATGAAGGATGGAATAATGATCTCATCATTATTGAAGGCCGGCATCCCGAAACCAAGCTTCATCACTTCGATGCATTCATTCATGAAACGATTGTCCAACCCAGCATGGTAACGCACCGTCAAATTCGGCTGCGGCAATTTCGTCTGCGCGACACTCCGTAGCACTAAATAGGACAACTCATTCACTGCATCCTTCTTATCGCGGGTTTGACCGCCGATCGTCACGTTTTGATATAACGGACTCCCAGCACTGCTGAAGGTATGCGCCTGACTGCGAACCTTATTGACCGTCAACGTCTTGATCCAAAGGTTGGTCAAAAGCTCCACCGCTTTGTCCTCTGTGATGGCGCCCTTTTCTAAATCCGCCTTTAAATAAGGATACATGTATTGATCGAAGCGGCCATAGGACAAGGAATGACCATTCGATTCAATTTGTAATAACAACTGGATGAACCATGTTGCTTGGATCGCTTCTTGGAAAGTCTCCGCCGGCTCATATGGAACTTTGCTGCAGATTCGACTGATTTCCAACAATTCAGCACGTCGCTGCGGAGTTGCGGTTTCCGCTTTTTCCTTCGCGAGAGCCGAGAAACGTTCCGCAAACGTTTTCACCGCATCGATCATGATCAAAACGGCTTTGTAAAACTGATACTTATCCAAGCTTTCAGGAATCGTCAAATCAAGTGCTGCTTTCTCCTTCAGCGTCCGTTCTTTATAGCCCTTCAACCCCACTCGCAGCATCTGACCATAATCCACCGCTAAATGGGCATCACCCGAATTCAGCTTGCCTTCCATCCCGAAAAAGCCAGTCTCCATAAAGACACTCACTTCATCTGGCAGTAACGCCCAGCCCTTCGCACGTAAATTGTTGTTTTCCCAGAATGGCGCAATTGAACGCAGATCCTCTTTGGTTTTTTCCGTAATGTAGAAAACATCGCCATCTCGTTTCTCAAAAAGATCCAGTTCGTTTAGCACAAATTCCATCGTGTATTCCGGGAAGATCGGTGCATCCCGATTTGAAGACGCCTGATTTCCGACGATCAACGTATCCTCTTCAATATAAATCGACATCTTTTCCAAAATATTTTGCAGCATCAATGCCCGCTTCACGGTACTTGGCTGATTCAAATGCGCCTTATAGGCTTCTGTTACCAATAATGCACGTTCCGCATCAATATAAGGCTTTTTCGTCAAAACAGATTCGCGGAAATGATTCATCCGATTGGTTAATTTGCCAAAATACGGTGCATTTGCTTCTTTTGTTTGGATACTCATAATTACATCCTCCATTTTCATACGTAACTATTTTTATCTTCTTTCGCAACCATCATAGCATGTGAAGAGAAATACAGTCAATAGAAATTCAAACGATTTCAAAGTAAAAAAAGATACTGCACGGATGTGCACTATCTCAAGTTTTTACAGCTGATCCAGTGTGCTTTTGATGTATCGCGGCTCCACTCCTGTTCGGTCCGCCGTTTCGTCAATTGTCAGCCCAGAATCAATGAAGCGTTTGACCACCATCGCAATAGCTTCCGCCACCTCGATAATATGTCTGTCCAAATCATAGAAGCGCACTGCCCGTTGCCCCCAGCTATGCTCCACGACTGGATGGAGGTATTCAATATCGGACCGATTCTCTAACAATTTAATGAAGTCATCCATGTCATCAACTTCAAAATACAGCTCGCTGGCATTATTCTCAAGAATGACCTCGTCTTCCTTCTTATGAATAAATTCAGCCCATGTATCGACTGTCTGCAGAAATAGCCCGCCAGTCAATTGAACATGAACACCCGCATCCACCATCACTTCTAAACCTAAAACAGTCTGATAAAAATCCTTCGCTTTTTCAATATCCTGGACTGCAACTAAGCTCCCCTTATAAGTCATTCATTCTTCCCTCCGTATACACTTTTCATCCATTATAGCGATTTCAAATAAATTCGGATACTTATAATTCCAACTGCTTTACATTGTGTGAAACAGATTACAGCAGATGATCATCGTCTCCTCTATAATGTTGAAGAAGAGAGAAGCTCACCTGTTCAGAAAAATCACTACTTGACTGCAATCCTTTTAAGCAGAAACAACTCCATTGGCTGCTGATACTCTGGAACAGTGATTAGTAAGCTGCCCGCATCCTGATACCCTAACTTACGATAAAAATGCTGTGCCTCTTCGTCTACTTGAGTCGATGTCAGCAGCATTTTGTGTCCACGCTGCTGCATCTCCTTTTCCCAGAATCCCATCATTGCCTTGCCATAGCCTGCTCGTTGCTTCCCTTTTTTTACATAGAGCATCGTACAAAAAGGATGCTCGTCCCAAAAAAGATTGTACCTCAGCAATCCGACTGGCTCGTCATTTATCAACAAAATATAGCCCATTTTATCCCGAACCTTTTGCATGAATTGGTCTTTTGATAAATACTGATCCAGTGAGACCCAAAATGCGTGATCACTTTCTTGAACATGGCGAATTTCCATCCATATCCGTTCCTCTCCGTTTCCTCTACTATAGCATTTGAACGCACAAAAAAATCAGCCAGATTATCCTGGCTGATTCGTTATACCGTAAAAACGTCAATGTTCTCTTTTTGGAGAAAATTCAATGCTTCTTTTTCTATCTTTCCATCCGTAAACACTTGACTGATCTCGCTAAAGGCAAATTCTGAAACCACACCATTTTGTGAAAACTTGCTGGAGTCCGTCAGAACGATCGTCTGTTCCGCCGCCGTCGCCAGCATTCGTGTCGTGTCACAGCGGGTGATATCACTGCCGGTGAACCCTCGCCGTTTGTCGAAGCCATCGATCCCTACGAAAAGCTTGTCAACATAAAATTCGTTGATGACCTGTTTGACTAAGGGACCAACATTGACTTGGGATTCTTTTTGATATTCGCCGCCGATCAAAATAACCTTGACTGTTTCGGCCTTACGAACATAAGAAGCAATAAAACAGGAATTCGTTATGATCGTGATGTCATTGCGGTTGAATGCCAATTCCTCCGCTAACAACGCGCAGGTCGAACCGGATTCGATCATGATCACTTCCCCATCGGCTACGATTTTGCTGGCTTCCAACGCGATCTTGCGTTTTAGATCGTAATTTTGTGCCAATCGGTAATTGATATCGTCCATGTTATTCAGCAAGGCGTATCCGTGTTGGCGATGCAGCAATCCTCGGCTCTCCAGCTTATCTAAATCTTTCCTTATCGTTACTTTCGAAACATTCAATCGTTCGGAAAGCTCGTTGACTTCAATTTTCTTTTTCTTGCTGACGATCGCAAGAATCTCTTCTTCTCTTGACATACACGTTCTCCATCTCTGTTCAGTCGTTTGTTTCAGACTATCATATTTTCCAGATAGGAACAACTTTTCATGAGTTTTTAGTTACGAACGTAACAACTATTATTTACGTTGATAATAAGATGTGCTACACTTAATCTGAACAAAGGAGGCTTTCTGATGAAAGATCAAGCGTGCATTTTTAATATTCAAAAATTTAGTATCCATGATGGACCCGGCATTCGTACGGTAGTTTTTTTCAAAGGATGCCCGTTACGTTGCTATTGGTGCTCAAATCCTGAGTCGCAAAATGGAAACCCCGAGCAGATGTGGGATACTCAAAAGAATCAACACACGATGGTAGGCGAATACAAATCAATGGATGAGATCATCCATGAAGTGATGAAGGATGAAGCCTTCTATGAAGAATCCGATGGCGGCGTCACCTTGTCCGGCGGTGAAGTCCTCTATCAGGCAGAATTTGCGACCGAACTTTTGCGTCAACTGAAAGCAAAAGGCATCCATACGGCCAGCGAAACGACCGGTTTTTCAAAGGATGAAACCTTCAACAAGTTTATCGAACAGGTCGATCTGTTGTATTTTGATGTAAAACATCACGACGAAGCGCAGCATAAAGCGGGTACCGGCGTCTCACTGAAACCCATCTTGAAAAATCTAGCAATCGCGATCGAGCAAAAGCAAAAGCTCGTCGTGCGGATTCCGGTAATTCCTCATTATAACGATGGACCAGCCAACGCGAAAGCATTTTCCAAGCTATTCAATCAAATGAATATCACTGAAGTTGAGCTCCTGCCTTTCCATCAATTCGGTGAGAAAAAATACGCGTCGCTAAATCGTGAATATGAAATGCAGGATATTCCACAGCTTCATACCGAGGACTTGACTTATTTTAAAGAGATTTTGGAGGAAAATCGAATTAATTGTCGTGTATAATAATAACCGACCAATTGTATTCATAAATAAAAAGAACGTGTGTCAAAAAAGTCACACGTTCTTTTTAGAGCGATTTTTGTAGAATAGTTCACTTATTTTTCGACATAACTCAAATCATTAACAGATTCAACTGTCCATTTTCCATTCTTATAGACAGCCTTTGAAATACTCGCATTTTCAAGTCCAGAAACAGGGATTTCCTCTGCTACACGATCATCTAGCTCATTCAAGATCGCTGCCAATGTCATCCCGTGAGAAACGATTAAAATGTCCTCATCACCCTCTTTTTCTGCTTTAGCTACAATATCCTCGACCGCTTCAGTTCCTCTTTTCACCACCGTATCGTAGTCTTCCGCAGGCCAGTTCTCCCCTTCTTTTACGTTTTTCTCATCGACTGCAGCAAGGTCATTTGACAGTTGCTGATTCAATTGGATAAACCCGTTTTGTGCGATTCCTTTAAAATAATTTTCAGGATCAGCATTTTTCTCTTTAGCAATCGCGACGATCATCTCTTCACTTGGCAACCCTTCATAGGAGCCAAAATTGAACTCTTTTAGTCGTTTGTCTTTTTCAACGGGAACCTTCTGATCCGCATTTTCTAAGATCACTTCTGCCGTTTCGATAGCCCGCCCACTGTCACTACTGTAAACTTTGTCGAACTTGATACTGTCACCAATCCCCTTTCCTACAGCTTCGGCAACTTCGATTCCAGCGGGAGTCAATGGCGCATCACTCCATCCTTGAGCCCGCTCCATGGTATTCAACATCGTCTTTCCGTGTCGGGTAAAGTAAACTGTGATTTCTTTAGGAGCTTCCTTTGCTTTTGACTCTTCTGATGCCGCGCCGCTTCCTCCAGAACATCCCGCCAATAAACCTGTCAGTGCGACAAACGCAATCACTTTTTTTATTCCCTTCATTTTATAATTCTCCTTTTTCAAAATAGAATGGTGAAACGGGGTAGCCTACCTCATTGAACAATGCCACTTCAAAGGCATTGCTCCACCCATAGCGTATAGATGTCAAAGGGTGTTTTGGCCGCACGATCAACTGATTTTTTTCCAGAGTAATCGCCTCAATAGATTGATCGCACTCAATCATCTTTACATCCGTCAATCGGAGCTCTCGGGCCTGCTTGATTTCAATAACGATTTCTTTTTTTGACCACGAGCGGACATTTGCACTTGGGCATTCTTCGTAATAGATTTTGTTCAGTAGCTGTCCAATGCGGACTCCCAAAACAGATTTCTCTATAGGGTGTATGTCATCTACTTCTCCGCAATCTAGACTGGTAATCAAATAGCCGTTCCTCATCGTTTTTGTTACTTGCTCTTGAGCTTGACGAATCGAAGGCCAGTTTTTTTCTTGTCGGTCTTCATAAATTGGAAGTTGGACAATATAAAACGGCACAGACTCACCCAAATCTTCTCGCCATTGTTGAATCAGTAACTGCAATAATTCATGATAAAGATCCCCTTGCGCCGCATCCTCTTCGCCTTGGTACCAAATGATGGATGAAAAAGTAAAAGGAACGATCTTTCTAAACATCTTCTGATACAATCCACCAGGACGGTTGAAAAGATACGGATTCGCTGGCGGCGGCCACGGGGAATGACCTACTTCTTTTTTGATCTCCCGTATACTTTTCTCTGGATTTTTTTGCATCCACTTTTCTTTGGTAGCTGCATGCGCCTCTGCGGCTTTCCAAAAGCAAAGCAATTCTGATAGCAGTTCTTGGTCGTCTTTTCCTGCGACCGCTGCTTTATAGGGCATCAAGATTGCTTCCTTAAGAGCCGAATGCTGCTCCAACTTGTTCTCACTGATCCAACAACTGGCACTGGTCCCACCCATACTACATAAGACCACTCCGATGATTCGACCAGGATGTCTTTCTCGATGCGTCTTGACAGCGTAATACGCCACAGCAGACATTTTCCCCATTGTTTCCTTCGTCAACTGCTGCCATGGTCGCCACTCATCGGTTTCAGGAATTCGCTTGTTTGAATCTTCGTATTCAATTTTGGGGACATTCGTAAAGAAGATAGACTGCGGCACCTGTGCCCGTTGTTCATCCTCAAAATGAGCCTCGTTCGCCATCCGATAATCCATATTGGATTGTCCAGCAAACAAAAAGACATCCCCATAATAAATAGCAATTGTTTGATTCTCTGTAGATGTACGTACAGATAGGGTTTCTTCTGTACCATAAGCCTGCGGCGGCAGCTTGCAGAGGAACTTCCCTTGTTCATCACTTTTTTCTTCGATGGAGAATTGTCCCAATCCAATCGAGACTGTCTGATCTGGCTCGGTCGTGCCGCTGATCACGCATTCCTTTTCTGCCTGTAACACGACATTATTGACAAGCAGTCGGTTGAGCTTGAGCATCTCTCTTCCTTCTTTCTAGCTCTTTTTTCTTGGTGCCTTTAGTTACAGTACTGCTCCATTCGTTGCGATCACCTGTTTAAACCACTCAAAGCTTTTCTTTTTGTACCGTTTCAACTCTTTCAAATCCTTCTCGTCGCGATCAACATAAATAAAGCCGTAGCGTTTCTTCATTTCTCCTTGGGAACTTAAAAGATCGATCGGACCCCATGTCAAGAAGCCCATCTAATCAACGCCATCTTCTTCAACGGCAAGTGAAAGCTGCTCCAGCTGAGCCGTGAAGTAGTCAATTCGATAATCATCTTCTACTGTCTTCTCATCATTTAGTTCTTCTTGCACACCGATCCCGCATTCGATCGTAAATACTGGCAACTTGTAGCGATCAGACATTTCTTTGACCGCCAGTCGCAATCCGACAGGGTCGATCATCCAGCCCCATTCGCTCTCTTGCAAGTAATCGTTTTTTAATAGCTTTCCAGTAACGAAATCACCAAAGAAATTCTCTAAAGTGATCGGGGTCCCCTCCGCAGCAATGGCGCTTTGATAGTAGCTGTGAGCGATAAAATCAATCGTACCTGATTTTAAAGCGGCTAAATCTGTATCTTGAAAAACAGGTAATGCCTGTTGCTCTTCCCAATCCTTCAGCATATCCGCAGGGTAAACACCTGTAGTGAAAACATCTAGAATTTGATAGTTGACTCGGCGATTGGCGATCTGTGCCGCCAAAACATCCTCGGGTTTGCTGGTTTTCGGATAAAAGGGAGTGAAATTGACCATTCCGCCAACTTCTGCATGAGGTGCAAATTCCCTTGTACAATTTTTCACTCCAGCGACCGCCAACAACATATGGTGCTCCGCAATCACACCGGCTTTAACCTTTTCCGCCTCTGGTACAACTTTGTGAGCCATTTGGATGGCAATCGTGCTGGCGGCATTTTGTTCGTTCATAGGAATGTAGTACTTTACGCGTTTCCCAAAACGCTTCACGACGACTTCTGTGTATTTTTTAAAGGCCTCCAATACACTGCGATGGTGCCATCCGCCATATTTTTTTACCAATGCCAGAGGAAGGTCAAAATGATACAAACAAACCACCGGCTCTATTTCATACTTCAATAATTCGTCAACGACTGCATCATAAAACGCCAAGCCTTCTTCATTGACCGCGCCTTCTCCATCGGGCAGCACACGCGACCAGCTGATTGAAAAGCGGTACGCCTTGAACCCCATTTCTGCAAAAAGGGCAATGTCTTCTTTGTAACGATGATAAAAATCGATCGCAACTTTCCAGTCAGAAGAAGTTTTCGCCATACTCGTCATCAACCCTGCATCATAAATAGAAGGACCCTTTCCGCCTTCATTCCACGCGCCTTCTGTTTGCATACTGGAGACTGAACCGCCCCACATAAAGTTTTCTTTCACCATTTATGCTACCTCGACCTTCTTTTCTTTTTTGTGAAGCTTGGTACGGTTTTCTTCTGAATCAGTTTCTTTGAATCCAAAGATCATGCCTAGAACGAATGTCACCGCACAAGAGATCGCAAGTGCGATGGCCCCATTGATTAAGTTCATCGCATTTGGCCCTACGTATCCTGGGAATACCAATAATCCTACTGTCCCCGTGATTGCATAGCTATATACATGGGTCAGCCCTGCATAAACGCCGCCGAAGAAGCAACCAATCATCGAACAAATCAAAAGTCGTTTGTTTTTTAAGGTGAAACCAAACAACGCAGGCTCTGAAATCCCGGCTACTAAGGCAGTGATCGTACAAGTGATAGCGGTCGATCGCTCCTCTGTATCTTTTGATTTCACCGCCACAACTAAGGAAACGATGCCTTGATTGATTGTATAAATCACGGCTGCAGTCGTCAGTAAAGGTTCATACCCAACAGTCGTCAACATCGTGATCCCAACTGGAAGAAGCGCCGTGTGCATGCCTGTCAAACACAAGAGAACATAAATCGCACAGGTCAATCCAACAGCCAAGAAACCAGTTGTCTCGTACAACCATGAGATGACCGAAGCCAAATACGTCCCAGCAATCGCGCCAATCGGTGCCAATAAACAAAAGGTCAAAGGAATCATGATCAATAAAGTCAATACAGGTACTAGCATTGACTGCAAGACCTTGGGTGTATATTTTGTCACGTACTTTTCTACATACGACAAAATAAAAGTGGACAAAATCATCGGAATGATGGAATTACTATAGGGAATCGGTGGAATTGGCAGATTGAACACAGACAAAGGCGTTTCATTCGAAACAAGCTCCATGAATTGTGGATGGACTAAGGAAGCCCCAATCAACATGCCGTACACCATATTAGCGCCAAATTTTCTTGCCCCCATCGCTCCGACAAATACAGGAAGAAAATAAAAGGCAGAATCCCCCACAAAAGATAAGACAATGTACGTCGGATTTTCTGGAGTGATCAGACTCATTTGCTGAAGGATCAGCAGAATCGCTTTTAGCATTCCTCCGCCGATCAGTAAAGGAATCAAAGGAGTCATACAGCCAGAGATGGCATCAAACACTTTAGTAATCGTAAAGCCTTTTTTCATTTCTTGTTTCACATTTATTTCAGATGAAATCGTGTTCGCAGGAGTATAGTCGATTTTTTCGCAAACGACCTTATAAACATCCCCTACGTGTTGTCCGATGATAATTTGAAACTGATCCCCCGACCATCGGCTGCCTACAACCCCTTTTAGACCTTCGATGGCTTCCACTTGGATCAAGCTCTTGTCTTTTACATTAAATCTCAAACGGGTGACGCAATGGGCTAAAAACTTAATGTTACCCTTCCCTCCTACTAAAGGGATAATTGCATCGGCCAGCTCGTCGTATTTTTTATTCGTTGCCATGTATATTCCTCCTTTTTTCCTTAACTTGATTTTGCGTGAAGTCGTACTAGCGGCAATAAAAATCCCCACCACAAAAATCCAGCAGTCCTCTGCTAAACTTCTTGTGATGGGGTGATGCCCTTGCGGTAACAATCCTCACGAACACAAAGTCGATTGATATGAAGAATCAAATACAAGGATTCTTCGTCATTCAGTTCAAAATTCAATTCCTTTTTTAAATATGCTTTGATTAGCTGGACACATTCATAGGTTTCTTGGTATTCCTTTACAACAGAGTCATAGAGCTTTTGATTCGCACTGTCCATCAGTTTTCCCTTTTGCTGTCGCTTCAATAAATACTGGTAATGAGAAACAAAACGGGAATAATTCACACTGCTCTTGTCAACGTAAATATGAAAATACTTTGCGATGATCTCGACAACTTCTTCCAACGAATCTTCTAAACGGATTCTTTTGCTAGATTCCGGTGCGACAGATTCCGCATTGATCAAATGAAGCGCGATGTTGCTGGCCTCAATTTTAGGAAAGCGAATGTCTAACTCCTGCTGAATCATCGTCAGTGCCGCGAGGCCAATCGCATAAATCTCTTCATACATATGTTGGATCTCATATTGAAGAGCATTTTCAAAATAGATATGACGATTTTGCCGTTCGATCGCAAAATTGATATGATCCGCCAAGGTGAAGACTAGATTGGCGCTGATTGATGAATTGACCTTGTTGCGAAATTCCTCCACGATCTTTTCAGAAACAGCGAAAACAGCAGTCGGAATGTCATTCAATAACTCGAGATACATAGGATCGACACCATAGTACGTGCTTTGGATAACTGCCAAATCTGTTAGCTCATAAGGAACTTGAGGAAATCCAATGCCCGTTCCGATCGCTATCAATTCATTGTTCGCACCATCTAAACAGATCGCCGCGTTGTTATTGATTTTCTTGATCACCTGCATGAATGTTCCTCCCCTCTTTCCTATTTTTTTGTACATTCAATAACTGTTTGACCCGTTGTGACCGTTCCAAATTTCTCTTGAAAAACTAGCGAAAAATCGTTGCTGTTGGTTAGGACCATCGGCGTCGTCAAATCAATGCCTTGCTCCTTCATGAAAGGAATGTCTACTTTCAAGATCGGCATTCCCTGCTTAACAGTGGCTCCCTGCTTCACGAGCTGCTCGAAGCCTTCGCCATTCAGATCAACAGTATCTAAACCAATATGGACCAGTATCTCTGCCTGATTCGCTGTTGTCATCCCGAATGCGTGCAATGTAGATGGAATAAAGGCTATTTTTCCATCACACGGCGCACATATCTTTCCGTCCTCAAAAATAAAGGCCGCGCCATCACCCATCATCTTTGAGCGAAACACTTCATCTGGCGCTTCTTCGATCGGGATCATTCGCCCATTGACTGGAGAATGCAATGCTACTTTCTTTTTCTTGAACATGCTCAACATACTCTTCACCTCATCCTTCTTATCAAAGAATCTAAATGAGGATACAAAAAAACTCCTTAGTGTATCACCCACAATAAATTCCACGACAGAAACTATTGTAATACTGGTGAAGCCTCCTAAAGAGTAACTCTCAATATTTACATATTTATCGTAGCATCCCAATAAAGCGCTGTCAACACCTAAATTAATGGAAGGAAAGGAGTTCTTGATTCTTTTTACCTTGATAGATAATTATCAAAAGGATATAATTTCTATATAGAAACTATTTAAGGAGTGTTTTACATGTCGAATCTAAAAACAGCATTGATCCAACTGCAATGTGAATTTGTCGCGGAGCGGAATCGTGTCAATCCTAACGGCCTTTCTTGGCTGCAATACGATATCTTGCATTTATTGCAGCAAAAAGGACCAGCCTCTCCTTCCCAATTATCTGAAAAATTGCAGATACGTCCCTCCAAATTTTCCAAAGCGGTCAAAGAGTTAAAGGAAAAACACTATGTCACGCAAACCATCAGCGAAGAGGATGGCCGTGGATTACGGACACAGATTTCCAACACTGGCTTGGCTTTTCTTGACTCGGTCGATGCAGGACATTCCGCGCTCTATGAAACAGCGGTCGAACATTTTTCTCCTGAAGAACAGCAATGTTTCACTCAGTTAGCGAATAAACTAAGCTTTGCTCTCGAACAGGAAAGGACGCGAAAGGAATGACAAAAGCAATCACGATTCATGGTGCCAGAAGCAACAATTTAAAGAATGTCTCTGTCTCCATTCCAAAAGGAAAAATCACCGTCGTTACAGGACTTTCCGGTTCAGGGAAATCTTCTCTTGTCTTTGATACTTTGGCCGCGGAGTCGCAGCGTTTATTGAATGAAACTTACTCTAGTTACATCCAGCAGCTTCTCCCCCACTATGAACGGCCCATCGTCGATCGCTTAGAGAATCTGCCCGTGTCCATCGTGATTGATCAAAAGAAAATCGGCGGAACTATTCGTTCAACGGTGGGGACGGCTACGGACATCTACACGTCGCTGCGACTGCTATATTCTCGAATCGCCCGCCCATTTGTTGGCTACTCCATGATCTACTCTTTTAACAATCCATCAGGGATGTGCCCTGTCTGTCAGGGAACCGGCGAGCAGCTTGTCTTTGATCACACGCAGCTTCTTGATCTGGATCGCTCGTTAAATGAAGGCGCGATTCAATTTCCGACATTTCAACCGGGTGGCTGGCGGTTGACGCGCTATACAGAGTCAGGCTATTTTGATAATCAGAAAAAATTAAGTGAATTTTCCCCTGCTGAGATGGAAAAATTACTTTACGATCCAGGCAGTAAGCCTGAGCATGCGTCAGAAAAATTTCCTAAGACGGGGCTCTATACTGGCGTGATCGACCGCATTCAAAAGACCATTATTGAAAAAGGGGCCAAACAATACCAGAAAGACATTGATCGGGTAACCACAACCACCGAGTGTCCAGAATGTCAGGGCTCTCGCGTCAATGAACGCGTGCGCTCAGCCAAGATAAATGGGGTTTCGATTGCGGATTGCGTGAAGATGCCTATTCAGGATTTATTGAATTTTTTGAATACGATTGAAAATGATCAAGTGGCGTCGATTTTGAAGGATTTAATAAATCGTTTGGGGACTATGCTTTCGGTGGGATTGGATTATTTAACGTTAGGGAGAACGACTGGAACGTTATCTGGCGGTGAATCGCAGCGTTTGAAAATGACGAAGCATTTGAATAGTTCTCTTTCTGATGTTCTTTATATTTTTGACGAGCCCAGTGTCGGTCTTCACCCTGAAGATATTCTCGGTATCAACAACATTTTTTTATCCTTGAAGAAAAAAGGCAACACGGTCGTTATAGTAGACCACGATCCCGACACGATCAAACTGGCGGATTTTATCGTTGAGCTCGGTCCTGGAGCCGGAAAAAATGGCGGAAATATCACGTTTCAAGGAGACTTTTTAACGTTTTTACATTCCGACACGGTCACAGCAAAAGTTTTTAAAAAGACTCATGCCTTGAATATAAAAAAACAAACGTATTCTGACTTTTTTACTTTAGAGGATGTGAGTGCCCATAATATAAATCACCAATCGGCTAAATTGCCGAAAGGAGCGTTGACCGCTGTTACGGGATTGGCAGGTTCTGGGAAAAGTACATTAATCCGAACGCTTTTCAAAAGGAGATATCCTGAAGCTGTCAGTTTCGATCAAACGCCTATTAGAGGAAGCAACCGGTCGAATGTATTGACCTATCTTGGGGTATTCGACACGATCCGACAGTCTTATGCAAAAATCTCTGGACGGTCTGCTTCCCTTTTTACCTTCAACGGCGCTGGTGCGTGCCCTGAATGTAAGGGAAAAGGCTATATCACTTACGATCTGGCATACATGGGAGATGTTCGACAAGAATGTGAGAAATGCCATGGAAAAAGATACAACCAAGAAGCGCTGTCCTACCGTTGGCAAGGGTACACGATCGATGAGCTATTTCAATTGACTGTTTCAGAAGCAGAACAACGCCTCTCGATCCCCGAGCTTTCCTCTTGCTTGAGGGTTCTGAGTGAAGCAAATTTGGGGTATATGACTTTAGGTCAAAGCTTGGATACGTTGTCAGGCGGGGAACGCCAACGTTTAAAGATCGCGGTGATGTTGTTGAAGCAGAAAGCCGCGGATTCCTCGATTTTTATTTTTGATGAACCCAGCACAGGGCTTCATGAAGAGGACATCACTCATTTACTAACGCTTCTAAACAAATTAAAACACAATGGAAATACCGTGATCGTTTTAGAACATACGCTCTCCATCATCAGTCAGGCCGATTGGATCGTTGATCTCGGTCCTCGCGGCGGGACGAATGGCGGGCAGGTTCTTTTTCAAGGATACCCTTCTGACCTGTTGAATTGCGATCGTTCCTATACCGCCAAACATTTAAAAAACTATTTGAACCAATAAAAAAGCGAGGGTTGAATCGTCACTTAAAGTGATCTCAGCCCTCGTTTCGTTTATTTTTCTAATACATAATACGTTGCGTTGTTTTGTTTTGTACTCTGTAAAACAAGATTTGTTTGTTTTTCTGTTGGGTAATAATTGGCGGTGAGCACCGTTTTTCCGTCATTCACAAAGATTTCGCAGGTGGAGCGGTCAACGAAAAGAGCCAATTTCAACGATTCATTCACAGGGATTCTGCTTTTTCGTGTCTCTCCAAATTCTGGATTGAGGGGATACTGTGTTTTGCTGCGGTCGAGTTGGAGCGTTCCTTTTGCCGTATCGTAGCTCAAAACGAGCGCCTGCTCACCAGTCGAATCCGAAAAGATGCGAATGCTTCCTTGACAGTCTGCCTGAATAGCTACTTGCAGCTCATAGGTATTGGTGGTTTCTGTGACATTTTTTACCATTGCCGCCAAATCAAGTACCTCTTCTGATTGCCGCAAATAGGTGGTTTCGATCACCGGATATTGATAGAGTTTTCCTTCTCGGATCGTCAGCTCTTTTACCAGACTCAAGCTATGTGCCCAGCCTTCTTCAAAGGTCGGGTAGTGCATTTCCGGCAACCCGATCCAGCCGACACTCAAACAACGGCCGTCTGGAGCAGTAAACGCTTGTGTCGCGTAGAGGTCAAATCCCTCATCTAACACCCGCTGCGTTTGCGGATTTTTTAGTTCATTGGTGGATTCTAAGTAATCTTCCGCCAAAATATACGTGTTTGGATAAATATTTTGATAATTCAAGGCCTTTTTATCCAGTCCCTGCGGACACAGCAACAAGAGCGTTTTCCCCTCTAGGAATAGCAGATTAGGACATTCCACCATAAAGCCTAGATCTTCGTCAATTTTCATTGGTCCTTGATACTGCCACTCCGTTAACTCCTTACTGCTGAATACCAGCACTTCCCCTTTTTCAGCGGTCGTCTGACCACCGATAATCATGAGATAGCCTTCTTTGTAACGGATGATCTGGGGATCTCGAAAATGAGCGGTGATTCCTGCAGGCGGCTGATCGATCAAGGGGCTCGATTCTTTCTCGATATTCCCATCGGCAGCCATCCAGGCCCCTAATTGGTAGCTCTGGCGCTCCCATGCCTCATCGCGAACATTTCCTGTATAGGCCAAAAATAATTCTTCCCCCACGGGTATCCCGCTGCCAGAATAGGCCCCATGAGAATCATACGAGCTCGACGGCTCAATGGTGCCTTCTTCCGATTCCCAATGGATCAGATCCTTCGAAGCGACATGATGCCAAGACTTCAAGCCATGCACAGGGCCAAAGGGAAAGGACTGATAAAACAAGTGCCATTTCCCATTGAAAAAGCTGAATCCGTTTGGATCATTTAAAAGACCTGTTTCCGGTTGAACATGGTAATTCAGGCGCCAAGTGGATTGCTTGACGCAGGTTTCTACTTTTTTTATATAATCGTCGTCCCACTCTCGGTACGGGCGGTAACGCATTTCTTGTGTCCATTCCATCTGGCTGCTCCTACGATCCTAAAATTGGCAATACATAATCTTGGTTGTATTCCAATCCGGAGATTTTTTCTTTTGAATCGGTGATGATCACCATGACGGTTGCATCTTTGCCATGTTCAGCGATCATCTTCAAATTGATAGACCCGATCGCTTGCCCTTGTTTCACCCGTTCACCTTCTTTGATCGTAAGTGTAAAGGGAGCTCCGTTCAATTCAACGGTATCGATTCCTAAATGAAGCAGTAATTCCATGCCGTCTTCTGTCACGAAGCCGATGGCGTGCTTCGTAGGCGCAATCATTTTTACGGTTCCAGAAATAGGCGCCTTGATTGTTTCTTTGCTTGGTAAAACTGCGAAGCCTTCCCCCATCATTTTGCTGGCGAATACTTGATCGTTCACCTCTGTAATAGGGATGATCTCTCCCTCAATGGGAGAATAGACTTTGACATTTTTCATGTTTCCTTGTGTTTTTGCAACTTTTTCAGTCGGTTCACTCTTTTTGATCACAATCACATTCGTCAAGATAAACGCTAATACAAAGGTCGCGATCCCGACGACGACATACGTGATCACCTGATACGGATCGTAGATATACATCAAGGGTGACAATAATACGGCTAAGCCATAACTATTGGCTTGAATCCCTAATAAGGAAAGAACCATTCCGCCGATCGCTGAACTTCCCAACATCACTAAGATCGCTTTCATTCCCGTGCGCATCACGACACCAAACAAGGCCGGTTCACTGACCCCAAGCATTTGCGTGATCGTCGCTGAGACCCCTGCTGTTTTAACAGAAGCATTTTTCGTTCGTAAAGCGATCGCCAAACACACCGCCGCATTCGCAAAACCATACATCGCGCAAACTGTGATCAATGGATTGAAGCCTGTCGTCGCGATCAGAGACGTTTCGATCATGATGAACATATGATGCATCCCTGTCATTACGGCGATCGGGTACAAGAAACCGATGATCAAACCGCCGATGCCAAATGGCAAATGCAAGAAGAGTTCAATGACCTTGACCGCCTGCCCTTCAAAGGCGTGAACGATCAGACCTAAGACGAATAACGCAACAAATACAGAAACCAAAATCACGACAAACGGCGTAAAGATCAGATCCATCGCATTCGGCATGACCTTACGTAGTTTTTTCTCAAGCGTTGCACCGATCATCCCGGTGATCAAGGCGGTCAAGATCGACCCTTGATACCCGACTAATGGGATCACCCCGAAAGCCATGATCGGTTCTGCTGTTCCGCCTGCGACCGCATAAGCATTCGGCAGAGCTGGAGACACCAGCATCAATCCAATCAAGAAACCAATGATCGGCAACCCGCCAAACTTCTTAAATGCCGACCAACAAATAAACGCCGTCAAGAACCCAAAAGCCGTATCTGTCAAAACAGTCACTGACGCACTCAACCACTCTGGGATACTGTTTGGCGTCAGCCCCATCGCATGAAGAACGGTTTCATTAAATAGAACACCCTTTAATCCAAGAAAAAGGCCCGTCGCGCCAAGAATCGGGATGATTGGAACAAAGATATCCGCAATATTTCTCACGGCCCGTTGCAACGGAGACGAATCGTCTTTTGCCATTTGATCTTTGGATACTTCATCAAATGCGTAGATCGATTGCAACGCATCATACACTTTATTGACGATCCCTGTTCCTAAAATGATCTGGTATTGCCCAGCATTATAAAAGACCCCTTTGACTTCTTCGACTTGCTCAACTTGGCTGTCATCAATAGCTTTGCGGTCCTTCACCTGCAAACGCAGACGGGTCGCGCAGTGCGTAGCAGAGACAATGTTGTCTTCTCCTACGACTGCGACAAGTTTTTTAGCGATCTCTTGATAGTTTGTATTAGTCATGGTTTCCACCCTTTCTGATGACAACCGCCTGATACGGTTGCAGCATATATGCGCCCTCCGACTTCCTTAGCTCGGGGTAATTGTTCAACAACACATCACCTGAAGCGACGATTGTCTGCTCCTGATTGCTGAGATTGACAAACACTTGAATCGTTTCTTCGCCGATGCGTTCATAGCCTATGACCGCATCCGCCGTTTCCACTGGTGAGAAGGCTCCATAGATCAGTGTTTTACGATAAGCTGAGTGATTTCTCAGCTGAATCATCTGTTGATAATAGGAAAAAATCGAGTCTGAATGATTCATTTGATCCGCCGCATTGACCGTCGTCTGATCCCCCGTCAATTTCAACCAAGCATTGCCTGATTTATTGAAGCCGGCATTTGTCGAAGCATCCCATTGGAACGGCGTCCGGTTGTTGTCTCTTGAACGCTGATTGACAAAGGTCAAGGCCTCTTTTTCAGAGAACCCTTCTAATAACGAGCGATGGTAATTATCGATGCTTGAGACATCATTGAAATCATCGATCGTTGTTCGCTGAAAGTTTTTCATGCCGATTTCCTGTCCTTGATAGATAAAGGGTGTGCCTCGTAAAAAGAAGAACAGTGTCCCTAAAGCTTTAGCGCCGATCTCGTTTTGATACGTTTCATCCGTAATGTATTTCGATAAGGACCGCGGCTGATCATGATTTTCTAAAAAGTTTGCGCCCCATCCGCTTGATTGGATCGCCGACTGACTTTTGAATAGCAGCTCTTTTAGATCTTGCGGCTGCCAATTCGTTCGGCGGAACCATTCACTGCCGTTTTCTACATCGATATCGGCATAATGGAAGTCAAAAATCATATTGAAATAGCCGTCTTCGCCAATGTACTGATCGTACTGCTCATAGGGAACACCTGGTGCCTCACCAACACTCACGCATTCATAATTTTGAAAGGTTTCACGATTGAGCTTCGCTAAAAATTTCTCGATTCCCGGACGATTTCTCGTTTTATTCTTCACGCTGCCTAACCCATCGCTGCCATCAACCGGGACATCGCCGTAATCTTGATCTTTTTTTACAAAAGTAATGGAATCGATCCGAAACCCTGCGATGCCTTTAGACAGCCACCAATTGATCATGTCATAAATTTCCTGCCTCAACACAGGATTTTCCCAATTTAAATCCGGCTGTCTTTTATCAAAGGTATGGAAGTAATAGGTATTTTCTTCATTTGGAACAGGCTCCCAAACACTGCCGCCGAAAATCGACCGCCAATTATTCGGCGGGTTGCCGTCTTTCCCCTTTTTAAAAATATAGTAGTCACGGTATGGACTCTCCGCATCTGCCAACGCCTGCTGGAACCATTCATGCTCATCCGAGGAATGGTTCACCACAAGATCCAGAATCAACTTGATCTCTCTCGCTTTTGCTGCTTCGATCAGTTCCGTTAAGTCCGCCATCGTGCCAAATTCTTTTTGGATACCTTTATAATCAGCTATATCGTAGCCATTATCAACCATTGGCGAAGTAAAAATCGGACAAATCCACAACATGGTCACACCAAGCGCGTCTAAATAGTCCAGTTTTTGTGTGATCCCTTTGATGTCACCGATCCCATCTCCATCACTATCATAAAAACTTTTCGGATAAATTTGATAAACGACTTCTTCTTTCCAGAAATTCTGAGCTTCCTTCTTCAACGGTGTGTCCTTCAATATCATTTCCATGAATTTCTCTCCTTCTGTGGTATCGATACCACATTTCTTTCAAAAAAATCTGCTTAGGCAGATTTTCGTATAATCAATTTTAATGCTAATTCTGTTTCATCAAGCTGATAGTCTTTTTCTTCCACTTTGGCGATCAGCCAATTCGTGGATTCTTTCCCCAATGCTTCTACAGGCTGCGCGATCGTTGTCAACGGTACGGCCAACATTCCTGTGAAGGGTTGATTATCAAAGCCCATGATTGCTAAATCTTCCGGCACTCGTTTGCCCTTTTCGAGATAACGTTCCAAAATACCGCTCGCCACCTCATCACTACTGGTAAATACGGCGTCGGGGCGGTGGTCTTCTGGTAGGGACAATAGCTTGTCCGCCACTTGCTTTCCGTCCTCGATCGTATGGACTTGCTTAAAGATCCAGTCGATTTTCATTGAAAGCTGATGGGTACTTAACGCCCGTTCAAATCCTTCGGTCCGCGAATTTCCGTGTCCGCCTCGCGTCAACGTCCCGCCTGTACAGTAGGCGATTTTTTGATACCCTTTTTTTATTAAATAATCCGTTGCTTCAAAACTCGCAGCCTCCTGATCGGTGTAAACCTGCGGAAGATCCGATCCCGGGATTTGTTCATTGCAGAGAACGATGGGACCATATTCACGATACGCTTCAATGATTTTGGGATCGCCTTCGATGGAACACATGATCAGGCCAGCGATCACCTGCTGCTTCAGCATCTCAAGCATGTTCGTCTCCGCTTTTTTATCGTCATACGTCTGCATCACCAGCACATTGTAGCCATGGGAACGGGCGCTCTTTTCAATCGAATCGACCAAGTGGGAAAAAAAAGGATTAACGATACGAGAAACTAAAATCCCGATCATCGTCCCCTTCTTTGAGCGCAATTGCGTCGCTACAGAACTCGGTGTATAATCCAGCTCCGCCATCGCGGATTGAATGCGTTTCCGTTTGTCTTCAGAAATATACGGATGATTGTTTAAATATCTTGAAACAGTTGAAACAGATAAGCCTGCTTTCTTCGCTACATCTTTGATGGTTGCCAATGTTTCACCGCCTTGTGGTATCGATTTCACAGTTATCATACGATGTTTGAAACCGTTTGTCAACTAGAAACTCGAAAAAAATCTCCCTATCTTTTTTTCCTTCACTCCTAAAATGTATCTAAACCATTTACTTTCCTTTATAATAGAAGCAACTGAAATGGCGTTCCAAAAAAAGCTGCAGAAAGTGGGTTGTAACTTTGAAAAAGGAAGAAGGTAGTTCGTTGGCGATCGGTTTATCTTTGGGGTTGCTGTATGGACTTTTATTCGATAATTTAGCTTTGGGACTAGGACTAGGTGTTGCTTTTGGCGCATCGGGGGTCTTTGTCTCGAAGAAAAGAAAAAAATAAGCGCTATAAAAAGAAGTGCACTCTGAAAATTGTTGCTTTCAGAGTGCACTCTTTTTTTGGTGTTTTTAATTTTCCTGTTCACGATTTTGGGCAAGTTTCTCCGCGAATTGTTGTAAAAACGGCTCATAATCAACCGTTGAAAAATCAGTCACATCAAATTCAACCAGCGTGCCCAATTGGAAATGGTTGTATCCTCGTGCTTCAATGATTTCTTGAAAGGCTTCTCGCGTAATCAAGTCATCCGCTTGTGTCCGATCTGCTAACACATCGCCAAAATGATAGTGTGTCATGATGTGGCTCAAGTGGCGGCTTGGCTCAATATCCCGAATTTTTCTTCGGGACCAAAGTTCATCAAAGTCTGCGACTAAGCGAATCGTCACCACCTCATAGCCGTAACACTGCGCTAAATCCTCTAAATTCCCTTTTTGCTTATCACTGAAGGGATATTCAGAGACTACAAGGCGTTTTCCTGCTTTCATATACAGATCCAAGGCACTATAATAGAATGCCCACACCTTTTTTTCCAGTTCTTTTTTCTCAACCAAATTTTCAAAACCGATAGTATCAGCGAAGATTTCCTTGCCTTCATCTGGTGTGACTAGGAAAAAATCTCCTAGTACCCGGCGCATTTCGTTGATCAAATAGGATTTCCCAGTTGCTGGACTGCCAGCGATCAAGATCAGATACTTTTCCATTTATTTTTGCATCGCCAATGGACTATTCACATTCATGAACAAACCGATCTTATGTTTGACGATTTCTTTCACCGCTAAGTTCGCTGGGATCACGTTATGACGAAGGGATTTGTTCACTTCCGTTTCCCCAAAGGATTCCTTCGCCACCTTCGTCCAGTTGACTAACAGCTCTGTCCCAACATTGAATTTGCGAATCCCGTTATTGATCAGTTCTGGATAATCCTCTTCCTTCACACCTGTTCCTCCGTGAATCACTAAAGGCACGTCAACGACTTGATGAATCTCCTTCAACAATGGAATATTGACCTCTGTTTTTGATTTAAATTGCCCATGGTTCGTGCCAATGGCGATTGCCAACGCATCGATGTTCGTTTGCGCGACGAAGGCAACGGCATCTTCTGGCTTCGTGTAAACCTTGTCGTTCTCCGCCACAGAGATCCCTTCTTCTGTTCCGCCGATCGTACCTAGCTCGCCTTCCACCGAGACCCCTTTTGCATGTGCATACTCAACGACTGCTTTCGTTTTAGCGATATTTTCTTTAAAGGGCAAATGAGACCCGTCATACATCACGCTAGAATAGCCGGCATCGATCGCCGCTTTGATCTCATTGAAGTCTCTTGCATGGTCCAAGTGCAAAGCAACGTCCACCAATTCAGTATTGGCGATCTCTTTCGCCACGGCCACCATCACATCATAGCCAATATATTTTGCCGTATCGATACTGGTTTGGATAATGATCGGCGAACCCATCTCTTTTGCTGCGCGGATCATTTCCGGCAGCATCTCCAAATTATGCGTGTTGAACGCCCCAATCGTCATGTTTAATTCTTCTGCTGTTTGCGTTACTTCTTTTAGTGTTTTGTACATTTATCCGATACCTTCTTTTCATTTGATCGATCAGCCACTGATCGTTACTTTTTTGGCGATTTGTCGCATCTCATCCATTTTTCCCATGTATTTATCAATGCCTGCATCGTCTCCGTTACGTGCAGCTTCCGCCCGTTTTCCGTTGTAAAGACTCATTAATTTCTTGTACCCATCGCCGATCGTCAGCTTATGATCCAAACTTTTTTCTAACGTTTCGATCGCTGCATCGATTTGGTCCAACGCGGCATAAGTCAAGCCGAGTTTCTCATAGGCTCCAGCTATTTCCGTTTTTTCTACAGCTGCATCTTGCTCCAATATGGAAATTTTTTCGATGAATTGCTGCGCTTCTGTTTCTAGCCGCGCTCTTTCTTCTACTGAAAGTTCCTTCTTTTCTTCTATTTTTGCTGGTTTTTCTTTTTTCTTAAAAAAGCCAAACATCGCGAAACCTCCTAATTAAAACATTTTTAAGATCGGGCTAAGAATCCATGCATACAGCAGTGCGGCCGCAACGGTATCTACATCCGTCGCAGTGGCATTGACGAAGCCCATTTGATTAAAGATCGTTACTAAAAGTGCTGGTAAAAGGGTGATGAAAAAGCCGTGAGCAATCCCCCCGATGATCGCGCCTCGACGACCCCCGACTGCATTTCCGAAGATCCCCGCTGTTCCTCCTGCGAAGAAGTTCGTCAGCATTCCCGGTAGAATCATTGCTAAACCAAAGGTCGGCAAGATAAACATGGCGATGATCGTACCAATCGTCGTCGTAATAAATCCTAAGATCACCGCATTTGGTGAGTAAGGAAAAAATACTGGGCAGTCCAATGCTGGAATCGCGTTGGGTACTAGCTTCATCGCAATTCCTCGGAAAGCCGGTACGATCTCACCCAATAATAAACGGACTCCTGATAGCAAGACATAAACACCAACTACAAATTGGATCGCTTGCAAGAAGGCAAACATCAAGTAATGCTGCGCACCGTGGTCGCCAACTCCTGGTCCGGCGAAAGCGGCAGTGACGATATATAGTGGCACCATCACGACCATGACAGACAAATACGTATCCTGTAAGAACTCGAAAGATTTTGGTAGATTGATGTCTTCGATGGATTTTTTGTTCTCGCCTCGTTCACCGAAAATATAAGCGACCCCAGCCTCAAACATATAACCAATCGTACAAAAGTGTCCTAATGCGATATCATTTGATCCTGTGATCTTACGAATGATCGGTTGCGCAATCGCTGGCATCGCGACTGCAAAAATCGCACCGACGATACTTCCAACAACGATCAGAACCAATCCTCTCAACCCAGAAAAGTAGCCAAAAACAGTCGTCATCGTTGCCATCCATAGAATCGCTTGACCCGTTAAGAAGATGTATTTCCATTTGGTAAAGCGCGCGATCAGAATATTCACAATAAAAATACCTAGAAAAGTCAATGCTATGTCGCGCCCTAATCCCAATTCGTTCATCGCTTGCCCGTTGATTGCCTCGATTGAAGGGATGATCCCTTGCATATGAAATCCAGCCGTAAAGATTTCACCAAAATACGTAAGGCTTCCAACGATAATACTCGAACCCGCACTTAGTACTTGGAAGCCAAGCAGTGTCTTTAAGGTTCCCGATAGGACTTGCCCCGCAGATTTTTTCTGCAAAACCAGCCCTAGCATCGCAATCAGTGCAATGGTGATGGATGCTTGTGTCAAAATATTTTCAATAATAAAATTAACAACTCCCATTTGTTTCGCTCCTTATTCGTTTTATAGTATTCATTTTTCTTAAAATCGAAAAATGAGTTTGATTCTCATGCCGTATATCCTTCCACTAGTCTTCAAATGATAATTGGCCGTTTAAACCTTTGATCAGTGGAACTGGCATCCTTATTCGTTTTATTGTATTGTCTTTTCGAATGGCTTTATAACGCGCCTTTTGCTTCTAAGATCGGTAGTAATTTCTCTTCGATTTCTGGTTTGGACACAATATTTTTTAAATAGACAATGGCTGTTTGCTCTTCGTTGATCGAGAATTTTTCAAATTGTGACTTGAAATTTTGTGCAGTGATGATGATGTCCGAACGTGAAGAAGCTGCTGTGGAAATATCCACGTGATCCAGTTTTGCATCGACCCCATGTGCATTCAACACATCCTCAGCCGCCATTTGAGCCGCAAAGCTGCTTCCTAATCCTGCTCCGCATACGAATAAAATTGACACTTGTTTTCCCATTTTCTTTCTCTCCATTCTTTTTTTATCTATTGAACTATGCATAATTCCGTTAACTAAATAAAATTTCCTTGAAACGATCGACATCCGTTTCTTTGCTTAAACGATCTATCTTCTCTTCATCATTGATCAGAGCGATCAGACTCTTCATGATATTTAAGTGAGAGTAGGAGTCCACCGCAGCCAGACAAAAGATGATTTTCACGGGATCGTTCTCTTCATTTCCGAATGCGATCGGTTCATTGATCGTAGCAACGCTCACGCCTAAGCGGTTGACCCCGTCTTCCGGTCGCGCGTGGGCCAAAGCGATGTATTTCCCGATTACAATATACGGACCATACTCCTTTACTGAGTCGATCATCGCCGTGACATACCTTGGCTCGATCACCCGCTCATTAATCAACGGTTCCGACACTCGCTGGATAGATTCCTCCCAAGTCTTCACCTGCTCATTCAATAAAATGTTGCTGTCTATTAAAACATCTTCTAACATCGGCTGAATCTCCTTCTTGTTTATCGTTAAATGGTTTTGATCAAAAAGCGTTTCCAATTCTTTGTAAATACCTTCAGTCACTTTTCCCCCGCTCTTCTCAACGGTCTCGATCAGTGCTGAAAATAGATGTGTCGAATCTTGATGATTGACCAAACGTTTAAGTTTTTGATTTTCTGTTAAAAATGCCGTAATTCGGCGTTTGCTTTCTTCTTTAATAATGGGTTCTAACTCTAAAACCGGCTTTTCTGAATAACGAATCGCCACCGTACTAAAGATCAAATCCACATCCAATTTTTCAATCAACGCTAATTCTCTAGAGCTCAATACGGCCAGCACTTCGATATTAAATAACTCTTTCAGATTTTCAGACAACAGCTTGCCAGTCGCTACCCCGTGGTTGCAGATCACTACTGCTTTATAGATGTAGTGGAGGTCTTGGTTGATCGAACTGACCGAAGTCGAAAAATGAATGGTGAGAAAGGCAAGCTCGTCCTCACTCAACGTTTTCTTCGTTACTTGTTCGATAGCCGGAGTAAATTGTTGGATCGCTGCATATATATTGCCGTAATTTTTTTTGACCGTTTCTTTCAGCGGATTGACGATCTGGATATTGCTCTTCACTCGATTGATCATGCCGACTAAATGCTTGTAGAGGCCTTCCTGTAAGGATTCTTCTTTTCTGGAAAAAGGAATTTTGGTTTTTTCCTCAACAAACTGCATCAACTGGATCGACAACAATTGCGCTTGAACCCATTCGATCGAATTGTTCATGTCCCGCGAATTGAAGGTATTCAGCATAAAAACAATGTATTTGATCTCCACTTCTGGAGGGGAGAGCTGAAAAGTCTCGCAGATCGCTGTTACAAAATCCCGAATCTCACTTTGAGGAGTATCCGGTGCCTCCCACGCAGAACTTGCGATAAGGTCTTCTCGTAAATAACGATTCAGCCAAACGGCGGTAAAGACCAGCATCTGATTCCGATAAATCGCGTCTTCTTCCAAATTCACAAACGACGCATACAAGTGATCCAGCTTTTCAAACAATTCTTCCGAAAGATAACTGGACAAAATCCTTCGATTAACCGAAAATTCTTGCTCAGACTGCGGAGAAATAACACCTACAGAACGATTAATGACCTCATAGATCATCGTTCGAATCGACCGCTCTGCCCCCTTCAATACGATGCCTTGCTTCGCGACACTTAGTACCTCGATCCCATATTCCGCAAGCATGTTCCTGACCCGACGCATGTCTTCATCCAGCGTACTTTTCGAAATTTGATAATCCTCTTCTTTTTGATACAAGAAGACGGGCTTCCTGCTCAATGAAAAAGAAAGAATCAAATCAAACATCCGATTTTCGCGATCCAAATATTGCGTCTCCTCTGTCGCACCTAAGTGAGACAATAGGGACTTCTTTTCCTCTGAAGATAAAACCAGTCGATACCCTCTTTTTCGCAGATTTTTGATTTCTGTAAAGTGTTTTTCCACCAAAAAATGATTGATTTCTCGCAACTCATTTCGGATGGTTCGGGTGCTTGTATGAAATTCTTCCTCCAGCTTTGCCAAAGTGACAGGATAATCAGAAGTTATAAAAATACGTAATATATTAACTGTTCGATCCTTCATTTATATCTTCCTCTCGTCTAAGGTGAGTATATAACCCTTTATTTTTCTTGATAAGTAGAGATTTTTGCAATGTTTTTTGGCAACAATGTAAGCGCAACCTAAAAAAGATGTTTTTCTTCTTATAAAGAGTCTTACTTAAATCCGTTATTTTATGCGTCATTCAGAAGCGTTTATTTTTTTATTCAACGACTCTTTTCTACTTTAAGATACCTGATTGCTCATGAAAAAAGAGCCGTTTCCGTTGCCTTTTCTTCTGCTATCTCAACAATAAATAATCGAACGTTAATCATAAAATAACAGATTGTATCAAGTCAATAAATGAGGAGCCCACAAAAAAATACAGTACCCGAATGGCTTAAACATTCAGGTACTGCATTTTCTTTTTTCTACGCCTGCACACTTGGCAAAATGGTCATTTCTGTGATAGCCACCTCGTCTGGCTGCTGAATAGCAAACAGAACGGTTTTCGCTACCGCTTCAGGAGTGATGGCGATTTGATAAAACTCTTCCATCCCTTGTTTGACTTCTTGTGTAGAAATCGTAGACAATAATTCCGTTGAGATGGCTCCTGGATAAAGCGTTGTAGTACGAATATTCGTTTTTTCCAACGCAGACTCCATTCGGAAGCCTTCCATGATCGCTCGTACCGCAAATTTTGTCCCGGTATAAACAGTGTTTCCTGGAAAGACTTTTAACCCTGCAATTGAGCTTGTGGCTAATACATGCCCAGATTTTTGCTTGGTAAAATGAGGAAGCACCGCGGCTAAACCATTTAAAACTCCTTTGATATTGCAATCGATCATGTCATTCCATTCTTCTGTTTTTAGCTCGCTCATATTGCTAGCCGGCATGATTCCAGCATTCGCAAATAATACATCCACTTTTCCAAACGTTTTTACCGCTAAGTCAACTAGAGCTTCGACTTCTTCAGATTTCCGCACATCTGTAGTGGCGTAAACACTCGTTTCTCCGAATTCTTCTACCAATTGCTGCAACTTTTCTTCTCGCCGGGCGCCCAATACCACCTTCGCCCCTTCATTAACCAGCATTCTTGCAGTAGCTTCCCCAATTCCAGAGGAGGCCCCTGTGATCACCACGACTTTTCCTTCTATAGTTTTATTCATTTTATCCCTCAATTCTGTTCAAAAATATCTTCTGCTAACACGAACGCACTCCACGCCTTTGGCCACCCCGCATAAAATGCGAGATGTGTGATCAATGCGACGATTTCTTTTTTTGTCACGCCATTTTTCTTTGCTATTTTTAGATGTGCTTCTAATTGAGGCGCACCCATCGCCAACAAGGCTGCACAGGTGATCATACTGCGGTCATGGGCGGAAAGCTCGTCTTCCTTAGCCCATACTTCTCCAAATAATACATCGTCATTCAACGCTGCAAACTGCGGGGCAAATTCACCTAATCTTTCTCTTCCTGCTGTTTGTTTTTCCATTTGCTATGCTCCTATCTTTAAGGTAAACTTTTTTAATTTAGGTTTACTTTATTTATTCAAGTCCTTATTTTAGTTGGTCATACCAGTCATCCGATACAGGCTCTAACCATTCGGGTGTGCCCGCGGTGACAGCGATATGCTCAAACCAACTGTCTTTTGCGGCGCCATGCCAATGCTTGACCCCATCATGGGTGATGACCACATCTCCTGCACTTAGACGACGTGCTTCTTTGCCTTCCTCTTGGTACCACCCTTCTCCCCCAGTAACTAACAATAATTGATAGCCCTCGTGATGAATGTGCCAGTTATTGCGGCAACCTGGTTCAAAGGTCACGTTTGCAACACCTACGTCAATCGTCGGATCAGCGATCAGTGGATGGAGATAGCTTTGACCGACGAAAAATTCCGCATACGCTTCGTTCTTTTCGCCAACGGGAAAAATCACGCCATTTTCAACTTCTTTATGTTTTACCATTCTTTTTTCCTCCTGTTTCATGATTGTTGTTTCGAATAAGAAAGCAACCAATTTTTTATCGCAGTATCTGCACGTTCACTCTTTGATCCGCGAATCGCTAACCCGGTTTTGATCTCCGCGCCGCTGCAGACAAGAGACAGCTCCTCCAGACTTGAACCAAAAGCACTGCCTTCATGCGTACAAAAGGGATAGATCACCTTGTCTCTCCACTCATGATCTGCTAAAAAAGTCTGAATGATCCGCGGATAGGTTCCCCACCAATTAGGAAAACCAAGAAAAACGGTCTTAATTTTTTCTAAAGCGATTGGTTCCTTCTGATAGTCCACTCGTTGAGCTTGTAACTTTTCTAGTCTTGCCTGCTCCACGGCTTCCTCATATTTAACTGGATAGGGAACAATAGGACGGATCGAATACGTGGCTAGTTGTGTCTGCTCACTGATTATTCTGGCCAATCGTTCGGTGTTTCCGACCGAAATCATTTTTTTCTTACCATCAATATAGTTTTCTCCTGCTCGAGAAAAAAAAATTATTATTGAAGTCATCGGGCAGCCTCCTTCATAAAAAAAATGAGCGATATTCTGAATACATTCAGAATACAGCTCATTGTTCCTACTATCTAATGCTTATATCAGCATACTACTATAGCTGAAAAGCATACTTGAAGCGGTTGATCAATTCTTGTACAGCCGGCGTTTGCAGACGCTTTTTCCAAACCAATACACAGTTTGTTTTGACTGTGGGATACAACGGGATAAAGACGGATTCTTCTAATTTCCGATCAGAAATCGCCCCCTCAACGGTTAGCGCTGCCCCGACTTTATGATCCACCAAAGGCAAAACATTGAATATCAAATTGAAATTTCCAACAACATTCAGTTGCTCAAACGGACTTCCCGACCATTTTGCAAGTAGCCTTTGGACCTCTGGACGACTTGAGCATAGCAGCGGCAGCCCTTTGATATCTTCAGGAGTCAGTACGTCCTTTTTCGCGATAAATAATTCTCTAGAAACGAGGATTCCCCATCGCTCTTCCCGAGGGAGCAGAAGGGTCTCCACTTCCCTCAAATCAATCGGCTCCAGCAAAACTGCCAGATCTAAAATTCCTTTTTCTAGGCGATCAGAAATATCATCACTCGTTCCAGTCACTAGATTGAACTGAATCTGAGGATAGTCGCTGACCAGCTCCTCCAAAAGCATAGCCACGGTGTCTGAATTGTCCGCTTCTACACAACCAATGGCGATCGTTCCGCTTAGTTGCTCCTTTCGTTGAGCAGAAAAGGCTTGTTCCAACTTCTCATCCAACGCCAAGATTTCCTCGGCTCGTTCCTTCAAAAAATACCCATCTTTTGTCAAACTCAACCGATTCTTTTCACGATGAAAAAGCGGTGCACCGACCGTTTCTTCCATCTCCTTGATTTGACGACTTAATGTAGGTTGGGTGATATTTAAGATCCGAGCAGCACGAGAGATGTTTCCTTCCTGTGCAACAGCCCAAAAATATCGTAAAAGTCTGATTTCCATAACTTCCGCCTTTTTACTTTTCTTTCACTATAGCAGATTAGCCCTGAGGATTAAAAAGCTTACGCGTTGATAAGGTCCAGCTTCTCAAGCATATAGGCGATACCGCCCTCATCATGAGACAGCGTGACCTCATCCGCGACAGCTTTTAGTTCCTCTTTTGCATTGCCCATAGCGATTCCCAGTGCCACGGCTTCAAACATGTCGATGTCATTCACGCCATCTCCAAAGGCGATACATTCAGCCTTTTCTCGTTGAATATGCTGCAGGAGCGTTTCGATAGCTGTTCGTTTGTTGATGTTCTTCAGCCCGATCTCCCCGCTGTCAGGACCAAAGGCCGAAACGGTACTTCTCAGCATTTGGAAATCACCGTCGTATTCCTCATGAATGACTTCATAAGGAATCGATTGATTTACAAAAGACACTTTGTTCACGTCTTCATAGTCGATTTTGCTGGGATCTTCAATCAGCAAATCTAAAAACCATTTGACCGATTGGATTTTTGCTTGTCCTTCTGGTGAATCCTCCGCCGTTTCTCCCAACGTAAGCTGAATGAGCAGCTTTCTCAAGCTGGCACTCGCAAATAATCCTTGATTCGATTCAAGGTAATATTCTACCTGATGCGCCTCTAAGAACTGGATCAGTTTGTTCAGCTCAGCCGCATCAAATACACGGTGTAAAATAACTTCTTCTTCCACTTCGCAATAGCCTCCGCCAGCACCGATAATGCCGCTGATCGGCAGTGCAAGCACATCGTCAGGAATCTCAGCTTTTGACCTTCCCGTACATAAATAAAACTGATGCCCCTGTTCATAGGCTTGCTGGATCGCCTCTTTTGCACTTTCTGGAACACGTCCGCTTTCATTGCACAAGGTACCATCAATATCCAAAAACACTACTTTTCCCATTTTATCCCCCATCATTTTAAAATAACGTTTTGTACAATTTCAGATTCTATCTGGTTACACGGTCTATCCCAAAAATCTTATGATTTCGTGAAAACTGCGGTTCACAGACTTGAATCATGTGATCGTAATTATCCAATTTCTGTTCTAAGCGAGCAATCGTCGCATGGATCAGCTTCTGCTTCTCAACCAATTTTTCGTGCTCCTGAATCAAGATTTCCTTCCGTTCCAATAACGTCGCATCGCCCTGTTGATAGAGGGTTGAATACCTCGCCAATGACTCGATGGATAGGCCAGAATCGCGCATGTACTTAATAAATTCGACCCACTTAATATCCTCTTCCTGAAAGTCTCGAATACCCAACTCGTTTCGGGTGATCGGCGGAAGCAGCCCTTGCTTCTCATAGTAACGGATCGTCGCTGGCGTCATATGAAACTTCGCAGCCACTTCTGAAATATTCATAGTCACCGCTCCTTTTTTAAGTTTTGCCGTTTCACTCTATAATAACCATCCTATTCGTTCAATTCTATCAGTCTTACGGCTCAGAATAAAGGGAGCTTTGCGTAATAGCATCCGCATTTCTGATATACGCCCTTTTTTATTGATTATTTGTAAAACGATTAGTGCTTTTCTTCGATTTTAGCTATGTCCTACGACTCGATGAGGAACATACGGTTCTTCCAAATAACGGACATCTTCTTCTGAGAGCTTGAAATCCACTGCACCAACAGCCGTCTCGATATGCTTCATTTTAGTCGCTCCGATTATTGGTGCTGCGACGGGATTTTTTTGCAGCACCCAGCCAAGTGCGATATTGACCCGGTTCGTTTCATATTTTTCTGCTAATTCAGCGACACGATCAATGATCACCTGATCCTTTTCCGCTGTTTCGTCATATTTTGCTTTTTGTGCGGTATCTGTTGTACTGCGCTTCGTCACTTGAGAGCGGTCACGGAGCAACCGTCCAGAGGCCATCGGACTATAGGGCGTCAAAGCGATTTTTTCTGAACGGCAATAAGGGATCATCTCCCGCTCTTCTTCCCGATAGATCAAATTCAGATGATTCTGCATCGATACGAACTTTGTCCAGCCATTTTTTTCAGCCACATGATTCGCCTGTTGAAATTGATACGCAAACATCGCGGATGCGCCAATATACCGAGCCTTGCCCGATTTCACGACATCATGCAGCGCCTCCATCGTTTCTTCGATCGGCGTATTTTCGTCCCAACGATGAATGATATAAAGATCAACATAGTCCGTCTGAAGTCGTTGCAAACTTTGATCAATTTGCGCCATGATGTGTTTTCGTGACAGCCCTTGCCCATTTGGCCCATCAAACATTTTTTGATGAACCTTTGTCGCCAGAACGATTTCCTCACGCGTCGCAAAATCCTTCAATGCTTTCCCGAGAATCTCTTCGCTTCTTCCTAATGAATAGACATTGGCAGTGTCAAAAAAGTTGATCCCTAACTCCAGCGCTCTCTTGATCAAGGGACGACTCTCTTCTTCTTCCAATACCCACTCATGAATCCAATTCTTCGGATCGCCAAAACTCATAGAACCTAAACAAATTCTTGAAATATCCAATCCTGTATTTCCCAACTTCACATAATCCATTCGTCTCCACACCTTTCTTTTCTATACCATACACGTTGAAGTCCACTTTAAGGCAAGCGTTTTATTAAAAAGATTGCCTTTTTTTCAATTTGTCTTTATCCTTTTTAGTATAGAGAACATTCTTGAAAAAATTGCTTTTCCTAAAACGCTCTTTTCACGGTGAAATCTAAGCGCCAGATTCTTCTTTTTTTGTTATCCAAACGACACATGTACTATACGACACTATTCTTCATATAGTACCATTTTCTATTTATTATATGTTATTTAAATAAGAAAGATTTGAGGTGACCAATGAATTCAGCGATCGGATTAGGAAATATCCTTGCATTTATCGTCTCTTATAGAAAATGGCACAGTCTTTTTTGGGCCTTCTTCCACGGGATGTTTGGATGGGGCTATTTATTCTATTATGGGTTATTTTATTGGGGACAATAATAAATAAAACCGCACAGAGTAAAATCCTGTGCGGTTTATTTGTTATTCTCCCAAGACGATTCCAGCATCGTTGATCGCGGCTTCAACGATGGCCATTACGATTTTGCTATGCTCTAATTGTTTTTTTACAAATGCTTGATCATTTTTATCGATCACTTGGCTAAAGAGTTTAAACTCATCAAACATGCGGTGTGGATGATCTTTGTGATCAAAGGTCTCTTTTTCTCCTGAAAGTTTTTCTGTCGTATAGCTGTCTAACGTGTTCGTCGGTCCATTCACCACGACCGATCCCTCTGTCCCTTGAATGGTTGAGCGAATGGTCGCTTGCGAATCCTTCGCACCAATACAAACAACTTTCACATCGCCAAAATCCAGCAGCAGCATGCCAGACGTATCAATGTCTCGTTCGATGTTGGCTAAGTAGCGAACGTCTTTTGGTTTGCCAAGCAGTCCCACCACTAAATGAATGTTGTAGATATTGATATCCATCAAGGCGCCGCCGCCCTTTTTCGGATCGAAGGCTGGCAAAATGGTTCCTTCTTTGAAGGCATCATAGCGCGAGGAATATTGCGAGTAGTTGCATTCAATGATTTTCAATGCGCCGATTTTCTGGCTCGCTTCTTTGATTCCTTGGTAGTTTTTCAAATATTGGTTGGTGATCGCCTCTACCAATACTACCTCTTTTTCTGATGCGAGGGTTTCCAACTCCACTAATTCCCCATACTTCAAAGTAAAGGGCTTCTCGCAGATCACGTGCTTCCCTGCCTCCAAGGCCTTTTTTGCAAAACTGTAATGAAGGTGGTTTGGCACCGCTACATACACCGTGTCGAAGGCGTCGCTTTTCAAGCATTCTTCAATGTCCGTGTAGGCGGCATCGATTCCGTATGCCTCAGCTAATTTTTCCGTTTTTTCTTGGCTTCTTTTTGTTCCTAAAATCGCCTTTAACTGAATCTCCGATAAATCTTTCGTGATCGATAAAAATTCTTGCACGATTTTCCCAGAACCAAAAATGGCTAATTTCATGTTTTTTCCTCGCTTTCTTTATCGTGTGAGTGGTTGGATACCCTTTTCCAGCATCTCGATTTGCAGCAGTGTCTCCTCATCCTTGACAACTTTAGGTTTCCCGTTGATCAGCGTGTCATAAATATCCTCGTAGACGCGGCTATAGTCGCCAATTTCAGAAACGACCTTTTCTTCATGGTAGGTTCCTTCATCGTCCATGTACGTCAATGTCCCGTAATGCTCCGGTAAATCAATCCCAAAATCTTTGTTTTCTGGCATATAGAACATTTTCAAGTGCTCTTCTTGGCGGTCTTTGGTCTCCTTCACAAAGACACCTTTCTTACCATAGACAACAAAACTAGGACGTTCTTTTAGCCTGAAATAGCTCGACTTCACTGAAAGCTTCATACGACCATAAAACAAATCCAGATCAAAGTAATCATTCATTCGATCGTCACCTAAAAGCTGGCGAACCTCATAGTGGACGTCATCCGGGCGACCAAAATACGAGATCACTTGATCCAGCGTGTGGCACGCATGTCCATAGAGATAGCTCGTTCCAATAGAGAAGGTTTCAACACTCTCTGGTACTTCTGGACGGAAGTAATCATAGTGCATCTCGACTTCTAAAAGATCCCCTAGCACACCGCTTTCGATCACTTTTTGAACGGTTAAAAAGTCAGAATCGTACCGGCGATTTTGATAACATTGGACAAATAATCCTTTTTCCTCCGCCAATCTGTACAATTCCTTGGCTTCGTCAGAGGTTTCTGTAAAAGGTTTTTCAATCAGGACATTTTTTCCGTGCTCCAACGCGTCTTTGCCTAATTTAAAATGCAGCGGACTGGGCGTTGTCACCACGACCAATTGAATCTCTGGGTCATTGTAGATGTCATTGATGTCCGATGTATACGTCGTGCCGGGATTTTTCTCCCAAGTGATTCGCCCACTTGGCGAGTAGATTGTTTTGACGGTGATTTTTTCTGGTAGTTTCGTAGAAAATGGCAAGTGGTACCGATTTGTACTTTTTCCGTTTCCAATATAGGCAATCGTCAGCATGTGTAGATCCCTCCAAATTTTTTGTTGTTACCTTTATTATAGAAGAAACCCGTTTATTGAGAAGCCTTTTCAGCAAAACAGGTCATTTTATTCACGCATTCGTGAAAACTGCTTCGATTTCTGAACATTTCTACCAGAAATTTCTACAAACTAGAGAGAATTCTTCTGGAAACCGACAAAATACGTTATGATACCTGTTAAGAGTACCCTCCAAAATAAACGGAGTGACAAAGGAGAAGGTGACACCCATGTTATTAATCGATAAGTTGCGGCTGCAAAATGACTTGACCACTACGGAAAAACGGATTGCGGATTATATTTTGCAGCATTTGCCAACGATCCCGGCCATCAATGTCGCTGATTTGGCCAAAGACACGTACACCTCCCATTCTTCAGTGATTCGTCTGGCGAAAAAAATGGGGTATGAAGGATTTCGGGATTTCCGCGTGGCAATCTCTGAGGTAGCCCACAGTGACCTTTATCGGGCCGATCCAGTAGATGCTAATTTCCCTTTTACAGCACAAGATTCTACAAAAGAAATCGCTAAAAAGCTGGCAGATTTGACGATCAACACTGTGCAACGGACCTACGCTCAGCTAGATGAACGGGCTTTGGATGATGCAGCAAATCTATTAGCGAACGCCGATCGAATTTTTCTATTTGCACAGGGGGATTCTCAAATTCGCGCACGCAGCTTTCAAAACAAGTTGATCAAAATCAATAAATTTTTGATTCTCGCAGATGAATATGCCGATGAAGAATGGCACGCTGCCAGTCTTACGAGCAAGGATTGCGCCATTTTTATTACCTACCGGGCAAATGTGCCGCAGTACGAACGGATGATGAAACATTTCTTGAATGAAAACATTCCTTCACTGCTGCTGACGGGGAACAACCGTTCACATCTGATTCCACTTGCGACTCGGACACTGGTATTTACCCAAGAAGAGATGGATTTTATAAAAGTCAGCACCTTTTCGTCACAGGTGGCGTTTGAGTATCTCTTAGATACCCTTTTTTCCCTTTTATATGCCAAAAACTTCCAACAAAATCTGACAGAATTCAAAAAGAAAAATGCCTGGATCGAAACGGGAACACTCTCAGAACTTTCCAAATCAAAAGAAAAAGACGAATTTACTTAACAAACGTAAAGTAAATTCGTCTTTTTCTTTACACAATGAGTGAAAAATCGTGATTGATTATTTCCAGCAACTCAAACTGATCCTCTTCAAAGGCAAATTTCAGAATACAGCAATTTGCGATTCTCCCTTGTAGATCTATCTTGGTTTTGTGTTCCCATTCCCGCATAAATTGCCGACAAGATGCTCCGTGGGAAACCATCAAAATCGTTTTCCCCTGATCTTTCCGAGCCAGTTCAAGAACCGTCTGTGCCACTCGTGCTCGAAAGTCCTTTTCCCCTTCCCCGCCAAATTTAGTGAAAAAATCACCGTAGGGCAAGGGTGGATTCAAATATTCGTGTTCGGCTTCCATATCACCGAAATGCCATTCCTTCAATCCTTTAACTCGTTTATAAGGCATATCTGTTACCAGCTCCAACGTATCACAGGCTCTTTCCGAGGTAGAGGCATAGGCACTATCTAGCTCAATCTTGTTTCTGACAAAATAATCCCGCGCGATCAGCGCCTGCTTCTTGCCAAGCTCTGTTAAGGGCGAGTCACACCACCCTTGTATTTTTTTCTGTTGATTAAATAACGTCTCCCCGTGACGCATCAAATAGATCGTTTTCATTTTTTCACTCCATTTCCTTAATAGCTGACCGCTGCAAGTGTTATTCGCAGCGCTCTAGCCTCTTTAGATGTTTAAGTCATTCAACCATTTAATCACCGCTTCTTTACTGTCGGCGGCCTCATCACGATTGACGGAATAGCCGTCTTCGATTACTTTGGCGCCGGGCTCTTCTTTCTTGATCGAATCGATCGTATCAGAAAAACCACTGCCGCCATGAGTATTAAAAGGGATGATGGTCTTCCCAGCGAGATCTGTTTCGTCCAAGAAACTGTAAAGGATCATGGGCATGTCTCCCCACCAGTTTGGATAGTCGAGAAAAATCGTTTCGTACTGATCCATCGTTTCGATTTTTTCTTTTAATGCTGGTCGTGCCCCCTCCTCTTGTTCCTTACTAGCCAGATCCACCAGCTCCTCATGATCTGTCGGATACGCTTTGTCAGGTTCAATTCGGAAAAGGTCCCCTCCAACTCGTTCTTGGATCGTTTGCGCCACATATTGTGTATTGCCTAGAACTTCCCCATCGATCACGACCGCGCTGTTTTCCTCTTCTTGGGTCATATTTTTAGGATCATCTGTTTCCGGCACTGAAAAATAAACCACCAATGACTTCCTAAATTTCTCTGGCGCTGGAGCAACAGGAGCCGAATCTTCTGACTGATTTCCAGTAGAACTTGAATCTTGAGACTGATTCTCCGTATTGCCGCAAGCTGACAACGCGGCAATCGCAACTATCGCTGCTAAAATCCCGAATCGTTTTTTCATTTATTTTCCACCTTCCCAGGTTGGCTGCATCCTCACTCTTCCTTCAACTCGTTATTGATTTGGAGTTTTTCCTTTTCATAAGTGACCATATGAGTATCAAAATTATCTAGTTTGTATTTCAAATAATCCCGCGCTTCTTCTAATGCACTGATTTTCGCTTCCGACTCATCCAGATGCTCCTGCAAAATCGCCTTTCTTGCACCCAAGGTTTCGCCGCCTTCGCGAGAAAGACTGGCATAATCGATCAACCCTTCGATCGACACCCCCGCATTGCGTAAAACTTTGGCGAAATACACCCAGTTCAAATCCTTCTCAGAAAAATCCCGATACCCATTTTTATCGCGAGTAATCGGCGGGATCACCCCGATCCGTTCGTAATAACGCAAGGTATCTGCCGAAAGCTCATACTTTTCACTGACTTCTTTGATATTCATGTCTTCTCTCCTTTCTCACTCAGTGGTTCTCACTAAACTTATCAAATTCTCCACAGCTTCCGGCTCACGATGATCAAAGAAACTGGATTTCTGCTGATCCAATGTCGTTATTTTATCCATGTCCTCTGCTGATAATTCAAAATCAAACACGTCAAAGTTTTGCTGCATCCGAGCGACATTCGCAGATTTTGGAATTGACACGATGCCTCGTTGAATATGCCAGCGCAAGATGACTTGTGCAACAGATTTGCCATATTGATCCCCGATTTGTTGCAGCAGCTCATTTTGAAACAAGTTATTTTTACCTTCCACAAAAGGTGCCCAACCCTCTACCTGCACACCCTTTTCGACCATTGCCTTTTGATCGGCTGTTCTTTGGAAGAAAGGATTGACTTCGATTTGATTGACCGCCGGAGTGAGCTCGTTGAAGGCTGCTAAATCAATCAAACGATCTGGATAAAAGTTCGCTACACCAATCGCTTTGATTTTGCCTTCTTTATATAGCTCCTCCATCGCACGCCAGGCACCATAGACATCATTCAATGGTTGGTGAATCAAATAAAGGTCCACATACTCCAAGTCTAATCGTTCCAACGATCGTTGAAACGCTTTTTTCGTTCCCTCATACGTCGCATCACTGATCCATAATTTCGTCGTTAGAAACAATTCTTCACGAGGAATCCCACTGCGTTTGATCGCTTTTCCGACGGCTTCTTCGTTTCCATAAGCTGCCGCGGTATCGATCAAGCGATACCCTTGAGTGATCGCCTGATAGACGATCTCTTCACATTCTTCAAGGTCCGAGATCTGATAAACACCAAATCCTAAAATCGGCATCTTCACGCCGTTGTTTAATGTAACGTTGTCCATTGCTGCTCCTCCTCTATTGTACCTGTTTTGTCGGACGAATAATAATTTCGTTCCACGCCGCGTCGTCAGGCAAGTCGATGGCTTGTTGGATCGTTGCCGCTACACGATCCGCAGAGATGCCAAAATGATCATAAAATGTTTCGTAGTTTTTCTTCAAAGTCGGATCAGTGACCGAAGATAATAAATCGGTATTGATCGCGCCTGGCGAAACGATCGTGACCCGAATATTCGATCCGTCCTGCGCCACTTCCTCCCGCAAAGACTCACTGATGGCACGAACGGCCCATTTTGTCGCAGAATACACAGCACCGCCAGCATGAGCATAATGACCAGCCACCGAAGAAATGTTGATAATCTGACCGCTTTTTTGTGCATTCATAAAAGGCAGCACCGCTCCGATCCCATAAAGTGTTCCTTTAATATTACTATCGATCATCTGATCCCAATCCTTGATCCGCTTATCCTTTAATGGGGAATGGGGCATGATCCCTGCGCTGTTGATCAATACATCGACCCTTCCAAAGGTATCCACCGCCAACTGAACAAGGGCCTCGACCTGCCGATTATCCGTGACATCTGTTTCCTGATAAATAGCCTTTCCAGCATTATTTCGGATATCCTCAACGATTTCCCTTAGTTTAGATTCCCGGCGAGCACCCAGAACGACGCGATTCCCATGTGCTGCAAGCAGCTTAGCACTCGCTTCTCCGATGCCGCTGGAAGCTCCTGTAATTACGATTACTTTGCTTTCTCTCATTCTAAATCCCTCCTGATGAATCAAGCATACACCTTGGAGTTCACTTCAAGGCAAGAGGAAAATCTATTTTTTGTACGATTAATTATTCTCCTTAGTTATCAGAAAGCACACTTGTTCTTTTAACCGTCACTTGTTTCAAAAAGACGAATTTCACTATCTGAAGGCTTTTTTTCAGTATAATTGATAATATCCAAACACAGTATTTAAAAAAAAAGCATCATCAATTAGTTATTCTAAGAATGAAGTGACCCCAAAAAGTTAGACTTATTTCGGAGTAGATTTCTCTACTCCGTTTTTTGTTTGTTAAGCTGGCAATTATGCCGCTTTCTGTGCAGCTTTTCGAAATTGAACAGGGCTTTTCCAGTTCAATTTCTGTTTCATCCGGTGATTGTTGTAGTAATAGATATAGTCATCGATCGCCTTTTTTAGTTCATCAAAACTGTGATAGGTTTCTCCATGAAAGATTTCTTGTTTCAGAAGACTGAAGAAGTTCTCCATGATTGAATTATCTAAACAATTTCCTTTGCGAGACATACTTTGAAAGATTTTCTGTTTCTTTAGTTCTTGACGATAGTCCTTCATTTGATAAGCCCAACCTTGATCCGAATGGAAGGTGCGGCGATAGGGGCAATCAGCCGTGATCGCGATGGCTTCTTCTAAACCTTCCATAATTGCCAAGGCATTCGGCTTTTCTGAAATGCGGTACGAAAGAATCTCGCTATTATATATGTCCATGAACGGGTCTAAGTATAACTTTCTTTGTCGGATCACGCCTTTGGTATCTATTTCAAAATACTTGAATTCTGTTGTATCGGTCGTAATTTTTTGATGACAAATGCTCGTGTAAAAATGACGACGAATTCGGTGTTTCGCCACTTTGCCGACCTTTCCTCGGTAAGAGCTGTAGCGACGTGATTTCCGTGTGTAGGAACGGACTTCGATCCCTAGTTTTCGAATCAAACGTTGAACTTTCTTTTTATTGACATGAAAGCCTCGATCTTTTAGTTCGTTGGTCATTCGTAAACAGCCATAATCTTTGTGTTCTTTACGAATACGAAGCATTTCGGCTTCGATTCTTTGATTGGGATTTTCTCTGTCAAATCGTTTTTGCCAGTACATAAACGTCGCTTTAGGAAAGTTCAACGTCTCAAGAAGCTCAACTAATTTGAATGATCCTCGGAGGCTGTTGATGATTCGTGCGATTGATTCGTTCGTCTTTGTTGGGCTTCCTGTTTTCGCAGCTTCCTCAGCTCTTTTAAAAAGGCATTTTCAATCTGAAGGGAACGCACTTGTTTTTCTAATTCTTTAATACGGTCTTGTTCTTCCGGTGTTGACTCAATTGAACGTTTCTTTTTCTGTTCTTTTTTCTCAGCCAAGGCGGATGGACATCCTTTCGTTTTTGTGAGTCCATCGATACCATCATCCCGAAATTTTCTCATCCAATTGGCAATGAGAGACGGATTATTCATTTTAAGTACATTGGCAATTTCACGATAAGACAGCTCACTAGTTTGATATAACTCTATCGCATCCAACTTAAATTGAACAGAATAATTCGCATTTTTACGTTTTCTGAGAAGACCTTCTTCGCCAAATTCCCGGTAGGAGTTCACCCAATCTAGTATTTGTCTCCTATCCTTAACCGAATGTATCTTTGCTAAATAGCTATAACCACCTTTCCCATCTAAGTATTCTTGAACTACTTTCAATTTGAATTCAAAACTATATTTAGCCATAAAAATACCGACCTCCAAGAGTTAGATTTTGGTCTAACTTTTGGGGGTCGGCTCAGAATGGAGTAATCGTTATGTTTTTCAAGAAAAAAGCTCTCAGTAATAACATCGATGAAAAGGAATCTGATGTGTGGGGGCGAGAACCCCTCGCCTTATATGAACAGGTCGGACGAAAAATAGATCGAAGCGAGAAGAATTTTAGGATTACACGTGAAGGGCACTATATTTTTGATTTCATGGTTCTTTTTTATAACGGCAAGCCCGATATTCGCGGTGTCGGCGGCTTGGTTTACGAGGCAGAGTGGACGAATTACGGCACTAAAATCTACAGAGTGAACACTACTCTTTCTGCCGAGGCGTTGGAGGCGCTGATCATTGATGAGCTATCCCTCACGAAATCAGATTTTTTAGTTAGTCCAACCGCGATCGATCCCAGAATCTATTGAAGCCGTGACATGCGAGTTGCTAGCAATTGTTTCTGATTCGCAATAGCTAGGTAAATGAACCGGCCTAACTCCCCCTACTCGACAAAAAAAGAGCGCGCATAAGCGGGCTCTTTTGTTATCCACGTTCCGTCTCAAATGTAAGAAAGTAACTGCTGACCATCCCTGATCTGGCAATGGTCACCTCCATGCTGCCGATTTCTTCATCCTGCTGTATTTTTTGAAGCAGGTGTTGCTCGATAATCTCGTCTTCGGTTAACTTCTTATCTAAATGCTCAATGTAGGGCTGACTTTCCTCAAGGGATTCACCAGAATAAACAACATAGGTCAGCATCGTTTCTTGATTTTTAAAGCTGGTCTTTGCCATCCATTGTTGTATCGACATTTCTTTTCCAAAGCTCCCCAGCATCAGGATCGTGTCCTCCATATCCTCTTGATCCCATTCATAGAGAGGATTATTTGTCTCCATGAGCCTTCCGATCTCCAACACTTGATCCTTTGTTAATTTTCCTTCGTCCGCAAGTTCATAATTGTCACTTTCTGGCGGTTCAATGACGCGATAGAGTAACGTTCCATCTTTATCGAGAACATCACATTTGAGAAGGTGTTCTTCCTTTAATGTCGTGATCCAAATCACGCGTGCTGTTCGGTAATTCCCATAGCTCTGTTGTATTTTTTCATAATTGATTGTCATCAGTTCCCCCCTAACACTACGTTTTGCAAGCCGCTCGACTCAACCGCTTTCATTCATAGTATAAAAGATACTTAGTCCGTTGACTAGCGGTATTCCAACGAAAAAAAACTATTTTATGAAAATAAATAAATGATTTGAGTATTTTTTTTAAACAAAGAAAAAACTCCACTCTCATTACGAGACTGGAGTCGAAATACTTAAAAGTTTTTCTATTGATTATGACGATTCGTTATTTTGATCTGCCTAAGAAGAATGACACGATCAGTACTAAAATGACCGCACCAATGATCGATGGGACTAGAGCCATGCCGGCTAATGAAGGGCCCCAAGAACCTAATAATGCTTGTCCTAAAGCAGAACCTACCAAACCTGCGATAATGTTGGCGATCCAGCCCATGCTGTTTCCTCTACCTGTAATTGCTCCGGCGATCGCTCCGATAACTGCTCCAATAATTAATGACCATAATAAACCCATGATTAATTCCTCCTATTTTTAGTGACTATTTTTTATTTATTACTCGACACGCGGTTCGCGGTTTTCATCGATTTTTTCTTTTGCTTTATCTGTTCCGCGTCCTGCTGCGTCTTTTGCTTTTTCTGTTTGTTCTGAGGCGAATTCGCCTGTTGTTTTAGCAGCACTTGTTACTTTGTCCTGTACGGTTTCACTATCTTGTTCAAACTCTTCTTTTGTTTTGATATCAACAACGTGAATATTCACTTCAATAACATCTAAATGTGTCATTTTGCCGACTTCATCACGAACCACTCGTTTGATCTTGTTGGCTACTTCAGTGATGTCTTTTCCATATTCCACCACAACGTCCATATCCACAGCTACTTGCTTCTTGCCGACTTCTGTTTCGATACCTGCAGTCACGTTATCTGTGTTTACTAATTTGCCCGCAACGTTTGAGAAAAAGCCGCCATCAACTGTTAGTAAGCCATCGATTTGTTCGATTGCGACACCAATGATTTTTTGAATCACTTTGTCGTCGTACGAAACTTCTCCTTTAACTTCATCAGACTCATGATTGTTATGTGTGGGATTTGAATGAGTCGGTGTCGAAGCTCCTGCCTTCTCGTTTAAATTTTTCTTTTCAAAATTTTCTACCATGTACAATTCCTCCTATAATATAATTGTATTTATCTTTCATGCCTTCTAAGTACACTTAGAAAAGCATAGATAGCTTCATTTGTTCTTTCTTTTATACATAAATTCATCAAGTAGACCCGTTTGTTCAAAGTAATAGCCTAGCGCTACACCTAATCCTGTTAACATAATGATCACCAACGTTTTAAAAAAACCAATGGATACAAACAGAATCGCTAAAATGAGTCCCAATCCGCCAAAAATAATTGGGAGTTTATAGTTATTAAATAAATCTTTCATGTGCTCCCTCCTACTTCACGCGTGACTGATTTTCAGTCTTCGGATGTTCTTCAAATGATGTATAAGCGACATCTACTTTGACCTGTTCACGGCTACCTAAAATTTCCTGCAATTCCTTTTGAATGTCTTCCATCAACGTTCCTGTTTTTCCGATGTGGGCGGACGTTCGATTTAAATTGCCTTTTACTTTGACCTTGATCTTGTTCTTGGTTGCACGAACCTTGACCTGCGGTGAGTCCACGAACCCAACCCCTTCGATCTTGGAACGGACAAATCCTTCTATCGCTTGTTTGCTAAAGGATAAGCGGCCTTTGTTTTCTTTCAAAACAAACGTCTGTTTTCCCTTTGGATAAAAAATAAGGAACAAGATAAAAATCAGTACTACTACAGCGAATACTAAAGCTAACCAAAAGAGATACTGACGAAAATAATCGTTGGACAACGTTGTCATTAAGAAATTGTTTCGTCGGATACCGAAAGGAAGAGTCAAATAGGGTGAACTGATTGCGATTACCATCAATAATACTGACATCAACAACACAGAGAAAAGAATACCGATTGCTTTTATTCCACGATTCATAATGCGCCTCCTTAAAGAGTTGATATGAATTGTTCTTGGGCAATCATTATAAAATAACTATCTCGTATTTTTTAAAAATGGTCGCACCACTTTTCTTCCTCGCTTTCATAAATAAGCATAACTTACTTTATTTTTTTTTAACAATAATTTGCTTACAACCAAACGGTATATAAAAAAATAAATAGAGATTTTGAATAAAAAAAGCGCAATTATCGATTCTTATGACTATAAACCACTCAAAAGTAATTCTCTCCTCACACACTCTCTTCCTCTCTCTCAATCTTTAAATAACTTTTTGTAAAAATTAAGAGAACAAAAAAACACTCAGCAAATCACTGCTGAGTGTGTCAAAAAACCGTTTATTTAAGTTAAAATTCCTGTCCATGCAGTCCCTTCACCGTATCTACAACACTCTCATGGGCGACATTTGTCACGTCAAAATGAAAAATCTTGAATGTGGTTTCCAGGATAAAGCCGATACCGAAGACTGAAATAACAGTCCCGATCCCGACCTTCGCTCCTAATAGCCAGCCGATCAACAAGACCGTTCCTTCAATGATTCCTCGAACGAGACCGATGGGAACATTGGGCATTCGTTTTCCAAAAGCTACCATCAAGGCATCTCTGGGACCGCAGCCAAGGGACGCACCAATGTAAAAATAACTGCCTACACAAATGGCGATTTGCCCCAACAGCAGCATCACGACACCCGGTAAAAAATGAGTCATTTGCGGGATGATCCCTGTGGCTTGAATCATATCCGCGAAGGTACCGATCAAAATGGTATTCAAAATCGTACCGATCCCAATTTTTTCCTTTAACGCAACATCGATGACTAAAATGGCAAACCCACTGATGATCAGAATATTTCCATAGGTTTGATTCGCCAGATTAGCAATCCCAATACTGAAGGCTTCCCAAGATGCCAGCCCGATATTGGCCTGAATGGTCAAAAAGGACCCCAACGCAAATAAGAACAACCCAACTACCAACTTGATTAACCGCACACTGTACCCTTTCATTTAAACGCTTCTTTCTTTACTCATTTCTTTTTCGACCTATAGGATAAAAAAACAATCGTGACTACTCCACTGCCGCGAGTGCTTCGCTCGCCCAATTTGAATCCTTCAATATCGCGCGCCCAACGCCAATCATATCTGCTTTATTACTCACTAGAAGATCTTCTGCAGCGGAAGCCGTCACCACGCCCCCAGTAAGTATAACAGGAATGCGTACACTTTTCTTGAGGACTTCTGATAGATCACAAAAGTAGCCTTGCTTTTTCGTGTGGGGGTGCGTATAAAAACTAAACCCGCCGGAAACATCTATCAAACAGACACCTGCTTCCTCAAACGCCTTTGCGGCAATCACACTGTCTTCAATCGTAGTTCCACCAGGCAAATAATCACTCGCACCCAATCGAACAGCAATAGGAAAGTCCATACCGACCTGTTTTTGAATCCCGCGGATAATTTCTAAATGAAGCTTGATTCTACCGCTGATTTGGTCGCCGCGATAGGCATCTCTTCGTTTGTTGATCAACGGAGAATAAAACTGATTTAGCAAGTAACCGTGTGCCGAGTGAAGCTCCACGCCATCGAAACCTGCTTCTTTTGCTCTTACTGCTGCCGCAACAAATGCACTGATTACGTGTTGGATCTCTTTCACCGTCATTTGCTTCGGTATTCCTTCCGCCCGCGAGACTTTAGGAAACACGGTTGCACTTGCGCTTAAGGGTTCTGCTCCGATAATCGCCTGTTTAGCTAATCCCCCTGCATGACTGATTTGCGCGAATGCTTTTGTCTGATTTTGATGAATAACCGTGGTCACTTTCTTCAAGCCCGCAATATCACTGTCTTTCGCAATAGATAATTGTCCGGCACTCGCTTGTCCGCGGGGATGGACAAAGCTATGCTCCGTGATGATCAATCCGAGTGACCCTCCTGCACTTTTTTCAGCATAGTACGCGCAAAGTGCATCTGTCACTTCTCCATTCTCGGTAGATTTTGCTGTGGCCATTGGCGGTAACACCAATCGATTGTTGATTTTAAGATTCCCTACCCTAATGGGCGATGCCAGTACACTCATTCCTGCTCCTCCTTTTTCCAGCTCTCCCTGTCCTGCTTTTTTAAGTGTAGCAGTTTCTCGGAGGGAATATAAGAGAGACTCACCTTTTTCAATTGAATTCCGAGACTAAATATTCTTTTTTCTACTATATAAAGGTAGCTTTAATTATCAGAGACCGTTAGTTGCTTTTGAAGCTGAGTTAAGATTCATAGCACATATTTCTTTTGCGATATTTTTATCACTTAATTCCATATAAAAACAAAGACCCAATCAACAAATCGAAGGGATTGGGTCTTTGCAGTATTAGTTTTCAGTTAATTTTCTCATGAAAAAAACGGTATCAACATCCATCAAATGATAATCTTTTGGCATCTCTGTTTTATCGATCAACTCAAAGCCGTTCTTTTTATAAAATTTTTGAGCCGCCTTCAACACCTCTACCGTCCCTAAATAAAGCCGCTCATAGCCTTGTTCTTTACAGTAGTTCACCAAAGTATCCAATAATTTTCGACCGATCTGTTTTTCTCCTCGGAAATCTTTTCTGACAAACATCTTTTTGATCGCCCCGCAGTGATTTTCTAATCGTACAAGCGCGATCGTCCCGATCACCTTATCATCAAACAGCGCGACCCAAAAATTGCCTCCCATATTGATATATTCTTCTTGGATCGTTAACAGATCTGGCTGATCCTCAACGGTAAGCTGGATGTTAAACTCTTCTCGCTGAATAGGAATGATCAGATCCACGATCTCTTGCGTGTATTTTTCTTCAAACGGTACGAATTTTACTTCTGACATGTTGGACAACTCCTTTTTATTCTTCTAACTCATTAGGAACGACTTGATACAAAATTTTTTCGATCGTTTTCATAGCCTGAACCAATTGCTGCTGCTCCTCATTATTTAGAGGTGCTAACAGCTCCTGCATTTTTTGATCCGACTGCGCTTCGACATAACGATTCAACGCCGTGCCTTCTTCAGTGAGGAAAAGATGCATGCTTCGGCTATCTTCAGAACTCTTCTCTTTATAAATATAGCTGTTTCGTTCTAATTTACTCAATTTCCGACTCAAATAGCTCTTTTTAATATTTAGACATTTCGTCAGATCATTGGCCGTGACATTGGGATGACGACCGATCTCTCCCAAAATCCGCATTTCGATCATGGAATAATCCAGATCAAAGACTTTTTGATCGAAGACGCCTAAGATTCTCGTGTAATAACGATTGAATTTCCTTACTTCCTGCGTATCCATCCCGTCCTCCAATTCTCTTCAACTAGTTTACTTTATCAACTAGTTGAAGTATACACAATTTAGTTTACTTTATCAACTAAATTTCGTTGAGAGTAAAAAGACTTGTAGAAACGAATGGAATGCTTTATTCTATCAAAAGTGTTCTTCGTGAATTCTTGCGAAGGAAGTCATTTCCGACTATAATGCATGACGAACACCCAACACTATTTAGAAGCTAGGAGGCGGTCTTGATGACAGAATCATCTTGTATCGTACGCACAAAGAACGACGACCCTGTATTTAATTATTCGTTCTTTGATGGAAAGCTCTTTTCCTCAAAGACAAGAAACGAGGAAAATCATGACGAACAAACAACTATTATTGCGCCCATCTGATTATTGGTACTGCAAACAACAGGTTGGTGAGTTGATCAGCGCCTACCATTCTGTCAATGACAAGCAGACGATCGTGACGCTACAGACATTGATACAAGGAAAGACCGAAGAATTCTTCGGCCGTGACCCTCGATTAGCCGCGTATTGGGAGAAATTTCTTGATACCGGAATGACTCGGGAAACCTTTGAAAAATATTTTGAAGAACTAAAAGCGTTTGTCCAACCGATGGACACGCCTTCCACTAAACAAATGGAGAAGGCCTTTCGAAAAGTAAAAAAAATGAACTACCCAGATTTGGAAGCAATGGATTTTCGTGAGTTGAGCTATTTAGGTTGGACTGATAGCGGCACGAATCGTAAGTATTTGATTCGAAAGATCGACAACCGCTTCACAGGAGTATACGGCAGCTTCAGCTCGGATGTTCAAAAAGGGCACTGTGCCATTTGCAATCAAATCAGTACAGTGAGCTTCTTCTTAGCTACTACAAAAACTTCTGGCGATGGAACCTATACAAAAAAAGGAAATTATATCTGCACCGACAGCAATCAATGCAATCGGCAAATGACCCAATTGGCTACGCTCGATCGTTTTTGGGAAATCGTCACCAATTAAAATAAGCGCAACGAGTCGTGGAAACTGTTCCTATGACTCGTTGCGTTTTTTCGATCCAGTTCCGATGACTCTCCTATTTTCTAAATTTTCTCCATAAAAAAAGATCAAACACGGGCAGCCCGATGCTTGATCTTATACGTTTTAAAATTACATGATTGTTCCCATTGCGACCTGTTGATCTTCGTCTGTCGTGATTGCGGCAGCCACTGCAGCCTCTAACCCTTTGGCTATCGTTTCAACGGGTAAGCTTGGTGTACCGACAGGCAAGTCCACGACTTGTTCTGGCAAATACGGCACATGGATGAATCCACCCTTGATTGTTTGTTCTTTTTTCTCTGCTAAATATAACAAACGGTACATGATATCATTGCAGACAAATGTGCCCGCCGTATAAGAAACACTGGAAGGAATCCCTGCTTCTTTCACGTTGCTCACCATCGCCTTGACTGGGATCGTCGCAAAGTAGGCAGTTTCGCCATCCTCATGAATAACTTGATTTAATGGCTGCTGCTGCTCATTATCTGGGATGCGCGCCTCCATCAAGTTGATCGCTACTTTCTCAATCGAAATATCCGAACGTCCGCCTGCTTGACCAACACAGATCACGATATCTGGTTGTTGTTCGTCTATCGCTTTGGCTAAGACTTCGCCATCTTTTTCAAAGACCGTTGGAATCTCTAATTTATGGATCTCTGCTCCCTCGATCGTATCTGGCAACAATTTTACTGCTTCATACGCTGGATTGATGGCCGCGCCACCAAAAGGATCAAACCCGGTAATTAATACTTTCATTAGACTCACCTTTCCTTTTCTACTATTTAAATAGAATCATATAGCCAATTTGGAACACTAAGAAGACCACCGCAAGCAACGCTTGATTTTTGATCACGCCAAAACGGTCCTTCATCTCTAGCATCGCCACAGGTACAATATTGAAGTTCGCTGCCATCGGTGTACATAACGTTCCGCAGTACCCGCAAGTCAAAGCAACCATGCCGATCAACACTGGATCAGCACCGTAGGCTAAGACAAAAGGTGCCCCGATACCGACAGTCATGACCGTGATCGCCGCAAACGCGTTCCCCATGATCATTGTAAACAACATCATCCCGATCGCAAAGACAATGATCCCAAGATTCACATTTCCCTTTGGAATAACTTTCGCCACCAGCTCAGAGATGACTTCGCCAACGCCTGCTGCTGTAAAAATAGCCCCTAAACTTGCCAGTAACATCGGCAGCATGCTCAATGGACCGACTGTAGATAACATACGCTCTGCATCGTCCAAGAAAATCTTAGGTTTGTTAGATCGTGAATACACCATCAAAATAACGATCGCGACCAATACCCCAACACCGACGCCGACCAAGGCACCTAGTTGTGTGAATACCGCGAAAATAATGGCGAAGATCCCCATTGATAACGCTGGAATGAAGATTTTCATGCCGATCTTATCAGCCATTTTCTTCGTGACTGCTTCTGTTGGTGCACTTTCCTTGCCCTTGCTCACCTTTTTGAAAATTGGCGGCAAGGTCATGATGATCACCAATACCCCGTTGATCATCGGTGGAATCCAGCGACCGAACATCATTACGATCCCTAATGCACACCAGAAAATTGCGGTGCCGATGGGGGTCGCATTGTCTTTATCGCGGGCGTTTTTGATTCCTGTATAAATGGCTACTGCGCCCATGACCATATATATGATTTCGAGTAATTTTTCAGATAATAATACGTCTTGACTTAGAAAAAATGACATCCTTTTTCCTCCCTATTTCTTGCTGCCGTAGTATTTTTTGTAAAGCTTGCGATCCTTTAAGAAGTAATAAACGATCGCTACGATAACCGCAAACAACGCGACTGGAATCTCTACTTTTGCAAGATCAAGCAAGCTCGTTTCGTACCCTAAATCTTTCAGTGTCGCTTGAACCAGCAACGCTCCCGGTCCACCGACAAATAACACTTGGCAGAAGAACCAGGCGATATTCTCCATTCCTGAAGACATCCCCTTCAGCTCTTCCACGTATTCTTCATCCGGTTCTTGTCCTTTTGCTTCGATGGAACCGATCATCATTGGCATAATGATCGGACGAACAAACCCTGCCACGCCGCCGAAACTGATGTTGAAGGCTGCAAAGATCGAGCGCATGATACCGTATGCCCCAATAACCGCCCCTGCCGACGCATTTTTTATTTTCCCGATCAATTTGGCTGCTGACTCTTTCAAGCCATTTCGCTCTAATGTACCGGTTACCAACATGATCAAAATAAAGATCGCCATCGAACGGTTCGAGACAAAGCTGGTTCCCAGTGTGTTCAACAAGCCATCCACGCCCAGACCACCCGTAATTGCCGTCACGACTGCCGCGACTAAAATAATTAAAATAGAGTCCAATTTCAATGCAAAACCAATAATAACGATCAAAATACCTATTAATTTAACTAATTCCATGTAAAACTCTTCCTCCCTCTATCTATTAACCAGCCGAAGCTGAATGTAGCCATTATTCGTTCGAAAAAATCAGAAAGGGTGCGTCAACGTAAATTTTGCAATTTTCTGATATTTCTCTCTGTGCTTTCTTTTTCCACCAGACACTTCTCACGCTATTTCTTGAATAGCGTGCCGACTTCTCGTCCAGCCAATATATCAAACAAGACATACGGACTTTGCCCGTTCGCTAAGACCATTGAGATATTCGCGGCCAAAGCCCCTGTTGCAGTCTTTAATTTACTGCGAATCCCTCCGCGGCTGAGCTTTCCAGTTGGAAGTTCGTCTGTTTCCGCGATAAATCGTTCATCGATCTCGCACAAATGACGAAACATTTTTGCCTCTTCATTTACAGCAGGATTTTCTGCGTATAACCCATTCACGTCCGTCAGCATAACCAACAAATCGGCTTGGACAGCCTCTGCAACAAGTAATGACAATTCATCATTGTCTTCAAATTTCGTTTTATACTCTGGCCCGTCGATCGTTACTGCATCATTCTCATTAATAATAGGCAAAATTTGTCCTGCCAGCAGCTCTTCGATCGTTCGAGCAAAGGCCTTTTGACTTTCGTCTCCTTCAAAGACCTTCCGATCCAGCAGCAATTGCGCGATTTTCTGATCTTGATTTCTAAAGGCTTCTTCATAAAGGCCTGTCAGTATCCCTTGTCCAACAGCGGCAGCCGTCTGCTTCGAAACATTTCCCAGCTGTGTAAGACCGATCCCCACAGCACCCGAAGAGACCAAAATAGGTTTTTTCCCCATCGCCATCAGCTCAGTCAATACATTAGATAACTGTTCAATGGAGGTTTCGATGATTCCCGTTTCTGGAGACACTAACAAACTTGTTCCGACCTTTACAACAATAACGTCGGCTTGTTTAATTTCTTCTCTCATGCGCTCACCTTACTATAAAAAACAAATAGATATACTTAATACAACTCTATCCATTTATTGCACTATTTTTATTTTTTGCTAATCATATCACAAATTCCTTCGCATGAAAATATTTTATTTTTTTAATCAAGTGTTCCTTTCAGTCTAAATCCCTTTATGATTAGAGGTTTTAACAATTGTACTTATAATTTAGACAACTATGGCTTGTTGCTATTTAGTTATTTGAACTGAATAAAACGACTATTCGTATAATCAAAAGGAAAATATAAAAGAACGACTGACATAATAATAAATAACCTTAAGTTCACATAAGAATGCAAATACTTGGATTTTTTTTAACTTTTATTTTGATTCGCAGTCGAGCCTCTACTTCTGATTTCCAAATCCACAACAAAAAATCCACTCCCTTCTATCAGTCTTAAAAAAACTGATAGCAAGGAGCAGACTCATCCTATTTTCTTGGCATTTCCGTTACTGAATACGACTTTTCTCAATCTCTTTCTTCGTATTGTTCTACCTCTCGCGCGTACTCCTTACTGGATTCGTATAAGGAGAGTGCTTTTTTCCGACGTTCTTTATGATTCACCAACGGACTCGGATAGTCCTTATCCAAAATGACTCCATATTGTTCCTGTTCCTCTTTCGTCATTTTTTCGGGTTGATGGATCAGCTTATCCGGCACATTTTTTAACTCTGGGATAAACTCTCGAATAAACGCACCTTTAGAATCAAATTTTTGCGATTGTGTTGTTGGATTAAAAATTCGGAAATACGGCACCGCGTCTGTCCCTGTAGAGGCCGCCCACTGCCAGCCGCCGATGTTGCTGGCGGGATCATAATCGATCAGCTTTTGCTGGAAGTACTTCTCTCCCCAACGCCAATCGATCAATAAATCTTTAGTCAAGAAGGAGGCTGTGATCATTCGCAGACGGTTGTGCATCCAGCCTGTTTCATTCAACTGGCGCATCGCGGCATCCACGATTGGAAATCCTGTCTTTCCTGTTTTCCATTTTTCAAACAATTCTTTGTTATTTTGCCACTTGATAAAACGAAATTGTTCTTGAATGGGCTCCTTTTTTTGACGGGGAGAATTTGTATAGATCATGTTATAAAATTCACGCCAGCATAATTCTTTTTCAAACGTTTTTCGACTTTGAGAAGGCTTCTCCTCTTGTAATGCCTGCCACACCGTGCGAATTCCTAGTTCCCCTGTTCGCAGATAACGTGACAGATGGCTGGTTTGATCCAAACTCGGAATATCTCGCGCGTTTTCGTAATTTGAAACAAATTCCGTCACAAACTTCTTCAATTGCCGTTTTGCTGCTTCTTCGCCAACTTTAGTTTGTTTTTTTAATTTTCCGATCAGCTTTTCAAATTTTTTTTCATCCTCTTGAAAAAGCATTTTTGAATAGACCGCATCTGCCTTGAAACGAACATTGACGGGTGTCTCTTTGGCACGTTCCTTCCATTGATTGTAATAAGGTGTAAAAACCTTATAGGCATTTCCCTGTTGGTTTTTGATTTCTTTAGCACCGTGCAGGTAATGATCTTGAAAACGGTAATAGTCAATGTCGTTTTCTTTGAAAAATTTCTTTGCTTGCTCGTCTCTTTCTGCCCCGTATCCAGAGGTATCTTCATTAAAATAAATTCTTCCCCATTCTGGCAATGTCTCCTTCAATCGCTTAAATAAGTCCAATGGTTCCCCATATTGGATGTGCAAATGAGCTTTTTTGTCGATCGTTTTCTTAAAATGCGCCACACTAGCGAAAAAAGCTTCATGGTTTGAACTGTCCTCTAGGAATTGTTCTGGATTCACTTGAAACAGCAACACCAATTCATCTTCCTCTGATAAATCCTGAAATGCGTGATAGAGCGCTTTATTGTCTTGTATTCTCAAATCGCGGCGAAACCATACCACTGCTTGCATCCAAACCCCTCCTTATAAACTAACGGCTCTTTCTTTGAAACTACCACAGAAAGAAGGAAAAATCATTTTTTTGAGCCCTCAAAAACGACAGTATTTTGGGAAAAAGCCCCATGAATCCCTTCAGCAAAGACATTCCCGTTTATTTGCAATTATCGAAAGAACTTGATTTCTTGTTTTCCACACGCACTCCTTATTCAAGCTGCTCTAAATTAGTTGAGGATAAAGATGCGAGGAATACGCAGCTTCTCTTTTATACCCGCTCATGACAAAAAGGCGCTATTTCGAATGTTCGAAATAGCGCCTTAAAAATCAGGTCAAATCGTTTTTGTTTGATACAGGCTTATCCAATCATCGGTAAAATCATCGATCGCTTTTTTTGTCGCAGCAAAATGAAAAAACTCTTCTAAAATCGCCGGAGAAAATGTAACTGCATCCGCGCCTGCTTCTATCGCGTCTGTGATTTGTGTCGTACTTTTGATACTAGAGGCCATTATTTTTCCTTGCAGGGACTGGCTTGTCGCGTACCTCTTCGCAGAATGAATCGTCTCAAACGGATCGATTCCAAGCGCTTCAGAACGATTGGTATAAATAGCGACATAATCGGCTCCCGCCTCCAACGCCATAAACGCGTGTAATTTTGTATACACCGCTGAGGTCGTGATCCGACATTCAGCATTGTCTTTTTTCAAGCGTGTCAATGCACTCAACCCAGCTTTAGATGCAGGGATTTTAACAAAAACGTCCTCCCCGAGAATGCGCCAAATTTTTTTAGCATCCGCCATCATCCCCACAGTGTCCTTTGCTACCACCTGCATATGCAAGGTGCGATCACTGCCAATCACATCTAACGTTCTTTTCATATGAGAGAAAAAGTCAATTTTGCCCTCTCTCTTTATGATACTTGGTGTTGAGGTCACTCCCTTTATAGGGACGATATCCAGATATTTTTCAATACTTTCTAAGCAAACGGTATCCAACATGTACTCCATTTTCCACCCTCACCCTCTTGATTTTCCGCCAGCCACATTTGTGATGATACCACTTAAGTAGCTTGCATGATCTGATAAATAAAATGCAACGACATCCGCAACTTCGCTAAGTCTTCCTGCTCTGCCCATTGGAATAGTTGCTGCCTGCTCATAGCCCTGTCTTAATTCTTCGACAGTTATCCCACGAATGAATGCGAGTGTTTCTTCGTAACTCTCTGAGCGCAGATCTGTTTCTTCCATGATTCCGGGGGCCACGCCCAACACACGAATATTGTATGGACCTAATTCCTTAGCCCACGTACACGTCATACTATTGATCGCCCCTTTGGTCCCTACATAAAAGCCTTGACCAATGGACCCTTCTCTGGCGCTTTCAGTAGACAGGTTCACGATGACGCCTGATCGCTGAGGGATCATGACACGTGCCGCTGCTTGACTTAATAAAAAGACACTCTTTTGATTGACGGCAATCGTTCGATCAAACAATTCCTCCGTTAGCTCATAGTTTCCTGACCCATCTGGATTCACTAACATTCCGGGAAAAGCGATTCCCGCATTGTTCACAAGACCGTCGATTTTTCCAAACGTGCGATAAACTTTAGCGACCTGATCTTCCACTTCAGTTTTTTTAGATACATCTACTTTATAGAAGAAATAGTTTTCATTATCAAAGGAATCGGTAGTCTTGAGATCAAAATTGATCACTCGTGCATTTTTATCTAACAAAGAATTTACGATACTTTTCCCGATCCCTGAAGAACCGCCTGTGACTATCATGACCTTATCGTCCAAATGCAACCAATTTTCCATACTGTCCTCCTTGAAATCTCGTTCTAAAATTCTCCCGGATTGGACTCGATCATCACTTTGATCTCGTTGCCCTCCATGACCTTGTCGAAGGCTTCGCGCCATTCGGTCAGTGGGAATTTCTTCGTGATCATCTCGTCGATGTTGATGGCGCCTTTGGCAAGCAGATGGATCGCGATCGGCCAATCGTACGGATTTTGCGAACGGCTGCCGATGTATTCAATCTCTCGCTGAATGATCGATTCGGTGTCCAGTTCCACCATTTTATTGGCGAACAAGCCCACTTGGATGAATTGTCCTTGCTTGCGAATCAACGGCAAGCTGGCATTGACTGCCGGCACCGCTCCAGAAGCGTCGTAGACTTTGTCGACACCGTAGCCATTTGTCACGTCAGTAACAACCTTAGCCAAATCTTCAGTCATCGTATCAACGATCACATCCGCGCCCAATTTTTTCGCCAATTCTAGGCGATGGGCATCTTTGGTGATCCCCGTCATGATGACGAATGCGCCAATTTCTTTAGCGATTTGCAATAGGAACAGGCCGATGGGTCCAGGCCCCATAATAATGATCGTGTCCTTCAATTCTAGCTGGCTCTTTTGGTACATCGCATGTACACAGCACGCCAACGGTTCACTCATCGCCGCACCTTCGTAGCTCAAGTGATCCGGTAAAACGTGGATGCTTTCTTCCCGAGCCAAAACATAATTCGCCATCGAGCCGTTTTGCTGGGTGCCGATGCCTTTGCGGTGAGGACAAAGATTGTATTGTTTTTCTTTGCAGTAGTCGCATTCGTTGCAGACATAAAACGTCGTTTCGCTGGTAACACGATCGCCCACGTTGACCTTGGTCACCTGCTCGCCGACTGCAACGACCTCTCCAGAAAATTCATGCCCTAATACAACGGGCGTGGTGGGGTTTTTGTATTCCCCTTTAAACGTATGGATATCCGACCCGCAAATTCCAGTATACGCGACTTTAATGAGTACCTTGTCCGCTGTGGCTTCAGGTACTGGCAAGTCGATAAATGCCATTTGGTCATAACCGGGTGCTTGTTTTGAGACGCCCTTCATCATTTTGTTTCCCCCTCTCTGCTTTCAGGAAAAATCATTACTTTATTGTAGGATTCTTCACGGTTCACTGTGAGGTCAAAGGCTTTTTGAATGTCTTCCAGCTCAAAGCGATGTGAGATCAAGTCCTTTAATTGAATTTTTCCTTGTTCGATAAAGGTTGCCGAATGTAGCCATTCTTTCCCAGGGAATGGGGCGGAATAAGAATTCCAAAACCCTTGTATCGTATATTCCCGTCTAAAAATGTTTTCAAAGGCCCGTTGATGCAGCAGCACATCTGAATAGGCGATTCCCTGATAACCGATTTTTCCGCCTTTTTTGGTAATCAACAAACACTGTTCTTCTGTAATTTTGGAACCGGCACATTCGATCGCGATATCGACACCCATCTCATTTGTCCATTCAGCGATCCGTTCTTCCAACGGTTCTTCCAAAGAATTGATCGTATCGGTAACGCCATATTTCTTCGCTTCGGCAAGCTTATTCGGATCGATATCAATCCCGATGATTTTTTTAACTCCCGTTAAACGGAGCCATTGAACAGTCAATATTCCGATCGTTCCTAGCCCGAATACTGCTACGGTATCGCCGATTTTTGGCTCCAGCCCCATCACGCCATGGGCCGCCACTGCCAGCGGTTCGATCATCGCTGCTTCCTCGAACGAAAGGATTTCTCCAATATTGATGACATTCTCTTCAGGAACAGCTACGTATTCTTCAAACCCGCCATAATGATGCGAACCGATCATGGTGTAATGTTCACATAATTGATACTTTCCTGATTTACAATAGGTACATTCATGGCAAGGGATTAAAGGAGCAATAGCTACACGATCCCCTATGGAGACTTGTTTTACCCCAGACCCTACGGCTTCGATCACGCCTGCAAATTCATGTCCCATAACCATCGGTAAGCCATATTTCCACTCATTTTGCATTTTATGGATGTCTGATCCGCAGATTCCAGCGGCCTTTACCTTTACCAAGACCTCATGATCCAACGGTACTGGCTTTTTGATTTCTTCGATTTCAAATTGATTTAATCCTTTTAACAACGCAGCTTTCATACAAATGTCCTTCCTTTCAAAAAATTAAGGAACTCTTTTAGAGTCCCTTAATTCGTACAAACTATAAAAATTAAAGGATTCCAGAAACTAATTGAGAGAATTTTAAAATAACCCAGTTCAAGAAGTTCCCACCCATATCAAGTGTCGATACTTGCGTCGCTCCTTTAGGGAATTCATACACGCCGCGCATCATTTCAGTATGGACTGGCGCAAAATTCGTTGCCATGAACAATGCCAAAGCAATAACAACCGTCCCTGTCAATACAGATTGGATAATGTTTCCTTTACGATGTGCAACGATCAATGACACATAAAATGGGATTGTTGCCAAGTCCCCAAATGGCAGAACCTTATTCCCAGGTAAAATAACAGCGATAAACAACGTGATCGGTACTAAAAGCAATCCTGTTGCCAAGTTGGCTGGATGTCCAGTAGTCACTGCCGCGTCTAGGCCAAGATAGATTTCTCTGTCTCCATAATGCTCTTGTAAGAAGTCCCGAACAGATTCTGAAATAGGGATCAAGCCTTCCATCAGAATTTTTACCATCCGTGGCATCAAGAACATCACTGCGCCCATATTGATTCCCATTTTTAAAATACCGCCGATGTCATAGCCGCCCAATGCAGCAATTGCCGCACCGATAATGATCCCCATCATCATTGGTTCACCAAAAATACCAAACCGTTTTTGGATCGAATCGGGATCTGCTTGCAATTTGTTGATTCCAGGGATTTTACTGATCACAATACCGATCGGAATCCCAATCAAACCAAACGCAGCGGTCGAACCTGTCGGCAAGCTCACTCCTTCTAAGCCATAAAACTTAGCCACTAATGGTGCCGTCTTATCTGCAATGATCAAACAAGCAACTTCATATAACACGGCACATAGGATAGCAAACCACCAATTTCCGTTCGTTACGATGTATCCTGTTGCACCAGCAGCGATGAAATGCCAATAGTTCCATAAATCGATATCTAGTGTTTTTGTTACTTTAAGAAGCAATAAGATAACGTTTACAACCAAACAGATAGGGATCAGCACAGCAGATACTGGTGACGCCCACGCCGCAGAGGCAGCAGAAGGCCAGCCAGTGTCGATTACTGTTAAGTGGAACCCAAAGCGTTCGACCATTGCTTGAGCGGCTGGTCCCAAGTTATCTGATAACAGTCCAATAACCAAATTGATACCGACAAAACCAATTCCTATCGTTAACCCAGATCTTAATGCTTTCCCAAATGGAACTCTAAAAATAAGTGCGATGATTAGGATCATAATGGGCAGCATGACAGTAGGTCCTAAATTCAGGATGTACTGTACAACATCATTAATAGCTTTCATTCAAATAATTCCTCCTATAATAGTTATTACAAATAGCGGCCACTATTTTTAACGTAAGTTATTCTCCGACAGAACGGACCATCTCGAGAATTTTTTCATCCAGCTTATCGGCACCTACACCACTGATGTAACCCAACGCTGTGATCGCCGGAATTTTATATTGCGTTGGTAGAATAGTGGTTGAGATCAACATGTCGGCGCCTTCCTGCTTAGAAACTGCCTCGGCGATTTTGATTTGTTGAACATCCGCGTCGATATCGTTGTCTTTCATTAAATCTTCAATTCGTTTCATGACTACTGTTGAAGTGGCGATTCCTGCGCCGCAAGCGACCAATACTTTAACTTTTCTCATAATAATCTTCCCCTTTTATTTCTCGTTTTTTTTGATTGCATGAAGCAATTGTTCCGAATTTGATGCTGATAGAACTTCCTCTAAAATCGTGTTATCTTGTAATAATTTCATTAATGATTGCAGCATCTCTAGTTGCGCATGAGGTTGATTCAACCCCAAAATGAACACGATATCGGCAGGGACTTTTTGATTGATGTCCTCCATACTGGTGAATGTGACTGGCTGTTTGTTGGTCACTACCGCCACAAATTCCGTCAGTATACATTCCGCATCCGTATGGGGGATAGCCGCTCCGAAAGTCTCCAGTTGGAGTCCTGTTGGAAATGTCGCTTCCCGCTGCTCTATTCGCTCAAGGAAGTCTTGTCTGACCCACCCCATTTCTAAAGCCTTTTCATAAACGTGCTTAAAAATCTCATCACTTGTTGAAAAAGACTCTTGAACAAAAATCAAAGGAGTTTTTACATAAAAACTTAGTTTCTCATTATTCTCCATTCCCTAGTTCCTCCAATATTTTTCACTAAAATCTACTAATTGCTGCTTTATTTCATTGATTGATTCTGCTGTTTCTATTTTTTTTAATTGCTCTGAGCCCGCCAAATTCATTAATTCAAAAATCAGATCCACGTGTTTGTCTTTGTCATTCGAAGCAAGTAAGATCACTGTGTGTATCCTCGATCCATCCTCAGTCACGATCCCTTTTTTGACGATTCCCATACTGAGCCCTACCCCCAATGCCCCAGCTTCACTCATGGTATGAGGCAGTCCGATCGTATTCCGCAGTACCGTGTATTGTGGCAATACAGGCATTTCTTCTTTTAATACCTTCACAAAATTTTTACTGATGACCTGTTGATCATTTAGCGGTTTTGCTAGTTTGTCTAAAAGATCAAGCCAAGCGATTTCCTCATCGAACACTTGGATCGTGTCTTCATTCAACGCATCGACCAAGTGCAGCCTTTTTTTCTCCACCACCTCAAAGCCTTTCGGTGTAAACAAAGTCAACAATTCATGATACAAATTCTCTTCATCGGAGATTACCGTGTACTTTTTGATCAAAGACATGATTTTCTCAGGGTTGACTAATGTATTTTGAGAGAGCGTCACTGAACGTAAAACCCGTGCACGCAACTGCCTTTTTTCCTCGTCCGTCAAGAAATTATTCACAACAAAAACAGATTTTTCGGTCTCTAGAGGGATTGCTGAGAAGATAAAGTCCACATCGTATTCTTCACGGTAAAATGTTCGTTCGGAGACTAGCTCAACAAACTCGATTTCCGGCAGCAAATTCTGCAACGTATTTCTTAGCAATAAAGAAATCGAAATGCCATTGGGACAAACAATGATCGCCCGCTTTCGGTTCTCATCCCGAATGATCTCCGTACTCTCCACGATGTGACTCCCGATAAACAAGGAGATCAGGAAGAGCTCCGGGTCTGGAATGGGTTCTCCGAAAAACTGGACTAACGGCTCACTGGATTCTTTTACTAAATAGAACAATGAGAATAAATCAGCGTCCTTGTTTTCTTGATAAAAACGTGTTTGTAGATTTAAATGATATTTAATGCGGTAATATGCCGGTCTCATATGAATCAGCAGCCGTTCCAGCAAGATTTCTTTTCGATCAACCGTAAGACCCGAAACTTTTTCGAAATTGTTCAAGACATCAAGCAACGCTTCTTTTAAGTTGTCCATCTCGCTCACAGATAAGATGTTGGCCTGAGATAAATTTGTCGTAAGCAGCAACAACGCGAGATAGACGCGTTCATTTCTGCTTATCTCCTCCACATCCCAAATAATGTGTTCCGCAGCTAAAAATTCTTTTGTATCCGCCAATTCAAAATCATTGATCTTGAAATTGTAGATAATTTGTTTCCCTCGTTTTGCTCTGCGAATGATTAAAATAATCAAGAGGGGCAATACCTTTAATCGATCATCCGTAAATTGAATGTTCAGTTTTTCTTCTACTAGACTGATACGGCGTTTGAAAACTTCCACCAGTGTCGTATCGATTTTTGAAAATTGAATGATGCAATTCACGCCGTCGTAAATCTCCGCTACATTCATCAAAACTCGAGACAAGAGATCCCGCTTGTTCCATTCATCGCCGTGAAAGTAATACCCCGTTTGCCGGTTGTATTTCAACTCAAGATGGTCTTTTTTTACTTTTTCATTGATTCTCTTCAAATCTCGTAAAATCGTATTTCGACTCACCTCTAGTTCCACGATAAAATGATCCAGGGAAAGGTATTCCTCTTTCGCCAAAATCATTAATTCAATGACCCAGATCCTCTCTTGACCTGAAAAAATGTAACGACCTGTTTTTTCGTGCTCTTTCTCTTTCCCCCCTCCAAACATGGATACCACTGCCTGAGGAACTAAAAAATGACCATTCTTTGTTCGCTTGATCTGCGGCAGCTTTCCATCTTCCAGAAAATCATTGATTTTTTTTAAAGCGTAATTTAACTGACTTCTCGATAGATCGAACCTTTCATATATAACTTTACTGGTAATTCGCGGATTATTGATTAGTTCCATTAATATTTGGTTATTTCTATCTTCTAAGTTCATCTTCATCACCCTTACACTCTCAAATTACTTTAAAAACGTTTTCATTTCCACAAACTTTGTTATCCAATAATATGCATGTTTTGTGCAACATGAGTTTGCATCACATTTCACGAACCTTTTTCCACAAAAAAAACAGGTGAATTCCCCTGTTTAAACACTTTTATAGTAATCATCTATTTTCGTAGATAAAAAACTTCGCGTCCCACCCATAAATCGCTGTTGCCCAAACCTCTAAAGATTAGCATATTTTTGTTATTCTTTCTGATCAGAAGTATCATATCTGTTATGTGCATTTTGAGCGTATTCAGACAAGAAAATAACACCTTGTTTTTATAGACAACGGGATATGTTTTTGGAAATAAAGATAAATAAATGATTTTTAACCAGACAAAAAAACAGCAACACCTCTTTCTTAACAAAAAGGTGTTGCTGTTTTTTTATTCATCCTTGGTCAACGTGAATTCTTTTCTCTTTTTTTGATGATCGAATAGCTGCATTGTCATATGCTTGCTATCCGATCGGATCAAATGATACTCTTGATCCTCTCCACTGCTCGCCAACACGATGTTCTTTTTAGAAGAGTTCGTAGCGATTTGCGCATTTTTTAATACTATTCGATCATTGCAGGTAATCGTCCAAGAACGACAATTTTTATTGTTTGTTTTAAAAGTATACTGCTCATGCTTACCAAGCCACGCACCTTTCAGCCAGACTGCATTATTCGCAGTGTGTGTATTAATAAAAATGAGTAGTCCGATACTGCAAATGATCCCCGCACCAAGGACGATCCTTTTCTGATTTATTGTCAGTGCTTTGAACTGTCGCCAAAGCTTATACAGTCCGGTGTCTAGTTGATCTAATATACTTTTTAATTGATGGGCTCTTTTAGACAAACAGTGATTCCCCGCTTTCACACATATTCTTTTCTATAGTATAAAAGAACTTTATTTCTGTTGGACCAAATCATCTTAAACGATTGCTTTTCGATCCTACATGTAGAAATGTTTTACTCTCATAAAAAACACTTGCAACGTCATTCGCGGCAAGTGTTTATCTATTTATTTCAGTGTTCGTGCCGCATACCAGGCGGTACCTTCCGATCGCCAGCCTACCTTGACTAAGCTATCCCGCTCAGATGCCAGCGGTGTGTAGTGGTGACTGTCTTCCCTTGGCGCCGCATGAGGATTGTATAATCGATACACCGGAACGCTTCCTCCTGAATACCATGAAACACCTTCCGATTTCCAGCCTGCTTTGACCAAGTTGTCCCGTTCATACACATACGGTGTGTAGTGGTGTCTGCCGTTGTTTGGATTGTACATTCTATATACAGACGTGCCCGTTGTTGGCGACACCCACCCAACGCCTTCATAATTCCAACCTACCTTGATCAGGTTATTCGCTTCACTCATGATTTGTGTGTAATGGTGTTGTCCGTCATTTTTGTTATACATTCTAAAAATATAACGCTCGTTGGCCGCTTGCCCGTCTGTTGTTGGTGTAACATTTGGGTCTGTGCCGTTAGAGCTGACGATTCTTCGAGCAAAATTCGGGTAAAAATAAGTAATATTCACGGCCTTCACTGTTTGCCCAGGCTGAGGTGAATGAATCATTTGATTATTTCCAACATAGATTCCGACGTGGTAAGTAGCGCCGCGGTTTCCGTAAAAAAGCAAATCCCCTGGCTGTAAAGAACCCAAACTTGCCTCTGTTCCGTATTTTTCCTGATTGGTCGTCCCCATTGGAAGATCCGTATTCGTTGCCTGCTTATAGACATACTTCACTAACCCTCCGCAGTCAAAAGCATTAGGCCCGGCTGCCCCCCATGCATAGGGTTTTCCGATTTGCGCTCTGGCGCTGGAGACAATCGAATTTTGCTGCCCCATTGAACGGCTCATCCGCGGCTGAGCAGCCTCTTCTACGTCAGGAATACTCATTATTTGATCATACTGCTCTTTAGTAAAACCAGCTTCTAACGCTTTCTTTTCTTCTGAAGCCTGTGCTTCAACGACGGTTTCCTTGTCTTCTGAAGAATTGGAGAGAGGCTCCTTGTTTCCACTGTCTTGTGTTGCTTCTGTCGTACTTTCAGAATTCAGAACAGAGCTGCTAGTGGTTGATGCCGTTTCATCTGCGGCCTTTACAGTCATGATTCCAGTTGATCCAAACGCGACAACACTTAATAGAGACAAGGAGGCACTAAACAAACGCAACTTAAATGACTTTCTCATAAAATAACTCCTGTTTTTATTTTATTTTTTTCGGATAATTCCATTATTATTTATTCAAATGACGTATGATTCCTATCAATTCACTTAATTTGTTTCATAAAATAACTAATTGTAAGGAACATTGTACATGAAATCCCCACAAATTTCATCCCTTTCTGTTATCAATATTCTTCATTATCAAAAAGACGCTTACTGACAGCCTTTGAGCCACCTTTACATTTTTGTGACAAAATCGTTCGTTTCTATTCATATAAACGGATGGTCGAAAAGCTGCTGAATTGATAAAGTAAGATCATTATTGGATTAGGGGGAACTATTTTTGAATACGGGTATAATAAAAAAAGGATTTTCTACATTTGATTTAAAAATTTTAGGAATTATATTAATGGTTATTGATCACGTTCACCAGATGTTTGTTCCATTCGGCGCACCCGATTGGTTGGATTGGTTCGGGCGACCAGTGGCGACACTTTTCTTTTTCGTCAGTGTCGTGGGGTTTTCTCATACCCATAATAAGAAATCTTATATGCTGCGGCTTTACATTTCGATGGTTCTTATGGCGTTATTTACTTACTCGCTGGAACAACTCGTAGGATACGATCAAGTCGTTTTGATGAATAACATTTTTCGGGACCTTTTTGTCGGAACGCTGATGATGTATGCGATCGACCTGTTCATCGAAGGAAAAAAGAACACTAATTGGCTAAAAATGATTGCATCCATCTTGTTATTTTTATTGCCGATCCTTCTTTCGTTGCTGCTGCCTGTGCTTCTTTCGAGTCCCGATTTAATGCAGCATCGATTCAGCTTTTTGATTATCACGTCTCTTCTGCCGGCATTGCTTTTAGCAGAAAATAATATCATGGTGTTATTGATACCTTTACTTTATATATCAAGAAACAACCGGAAGATCCAATGTTTATTGATTGCGATCACCGCAGCCATTTATTTCTTCTTAGGAACAACACAATGGATCATGGTGTTTGCGATCATTCCGATCTTGCTCTACAACGGACAAAAGGGAAAAGGGATGAAATACTTCTTTTATATTTTTTATCCAGCTCACATTGCCATCCTTTACCTCGTATCTGCTTTTTTATTCAATCGATGATCTCAAAGAGAACTCAAAGCGAGTTCTCTTTTTTTGATGTCACTAGCGCTCACTTCCTCAATCGTTGAAGAAGAATCCCATCGACCAAATGAACTAAAACAAAAGCCCCTCGAAATCCAAAAATTCCGAGGGGCTTTTACCTGCTGCGACCCTATTAGAAGGACACTAATACTAAGTAATGCGCGTATGTTTTTTTATCTAAGGAGTCACTCACAGGATAAGCATTTTTATTACTGATGCTGATTGACGATCTGTTGTGATTTTACAGCAGTATTTTTCACATCTTCATTTGCTTTTTTCAGCTTGTCGATATAGTCCTTCAAATCAGAATTTTCTTTATTCGAATTCGCTAATTGTTGCTTGGTTGCGTCTAGCTCTGCTTGCAATGAGCTTTTTTCATTATTCAAGGCCGTCACTTGACTGTTTAAGCTGTTAGCCGTTGATTGCAGTGAGCTGACTTGATTTTGAGCATCTTGCAATCTCGCGCCCCATTCTTGATTTTTCTGATTGATCTCTTGGTTTTTCTGGTCAATTTCTTTTAACTTATCAGCTATTTCTTGTTGTTTTGCTTGAATTTCTTGTTGTTTACCTTGGATTTCTCCATTTTTACTATTTAACTGCGACAATAAACTATTTTTTTCACCAATCAATTGATTTTCAGTATTTTTGGATTCATTGATTTGCTGTTTATAATTGTCTACTTCTCTTTGTGCTTGCGCCAATTGATTCTGCACATCCGTTGATCTCGATAACAGTTGAGAAAGCTGTTGCTCTTTATTACTCAAGGATGTGTTAAGTTTATCCAAATTTGTATTAATAGTTGAGATATTGTCTTCTCCACCCCAATTAATCAAACTATCTGCATAATTTTTTCCTACCGTTCCAAAAGCGATCAATAATAACGGCATAATGATAAGTGCAATGTTTCTTTTTTTCATTGGTAAATTTCCCCTTTTAATATAACCTACAGCGACCTACAATGTTTTAATCATAAGATATTTTTCACAATTTGCAATTACAGTTGTTGTTTAATTAGAAATTTCTTTGTTTATTTTAATTATTTATAATTTATTGTTTTTTATATTTTCTAAATAATAAAAAGGCATTTATTCATCCTTTTCACTATGCAAAAGAAAACTGTCTTCACAAGAAGATACAATATATTGTGCCATTTTGATAAAATACCACAAAGAAAACACAATATCTAGTCTTTCTTTTCATTTTTTTAGCGCTAAGATAAGTCTCAGATGAAAAAGATAGGTGGTTATATTATGAAATTAGCCGTCTTTTGCGGATCACGCTATGGAAAAGAAGAAAAATATAAGAAGCTTGCAGAACAGGTCGGAGAATACATTGCAGACGTGGGGGCAGAGCTCGTATACGGAGGTTCCATCAGTGGATTGATGGGGGCAGTAAGTGATGGCGTGATCAAGAAAAATGGAAACGTTACTGGAATTTACCCTCGTGGACTATTTGCGGATGAGGTACCTAGAGAGGATGTAACAGAATTTATTTTTACGGATACGTTGGATGAACGAAAACAGCTTTTGATCAATAAGTCAGATGCTTATTTGGTCCTGCCTGGCGGCTTAGGAACGTTGGAAGAGCTGTCCCAAGTATTGAGTGCTGGTTCAATTGGACTCATTCCCGCAAAACCCGTTGCAATACTAGATATTGACGGATTTTACCACTCATTCATTGAGTTTCTGATCAACGCTTCAAATGAAGCCTTTATTGATCCAGAGGCTACTAAGCACCTATTGATCTCCGCAGATTATCACTCCTTGATTGATAAAATTTGCTGCGAAGTTGCTGGAGAAGGAGTCGTTGCTTCATGAATGTCTATTTAGCTGGTCCCTTCTTCTCTAAAGAACAACGGGCATTGATTCGCTCTGTGGAGAACGCCTTAAAAAATAATCCAACGGTGGAAGAATACCATTCTCCACGATTGGACCAAGCATGCGAATATGAGTCCTTTACTCCCGAATGGGCAAGGGAAATGTACTTGAAAGATATGCGTCATATCAAGGCCGCCGATTGTCTGGTCGCTATTTTGGATTATGAACATGGAATCACCGATCCCGGCACCGCCTATGAAATTGGGATTGCCAAAATGTTGAGCAAGCCTGTTATTGGCCTGCTAACCAATGGCGACACCGTGAACATTATGCTGACTGAGTCACTCCATGCTTTTAAAAGACAGATTTCAGGCATTGAACACTATGATTTCAACAAGCTGCCTCCCTCTCCTTATCAAGGAAATTATATTTGACCTACTAGCAAGTGCCTCCCTTTCTTCAAGAGAGGCACCGGCTCGTTCTGTAATTGATTACTGATTAATGAGAGACTTTTTTTCTGATAATTCATTAACGAGATTTTGGATGGCGACGATTGCTTGCGGAGTCACATAAGGGTCCATCGAGATCAGAGGAAACTCTCTAGGCAATCCTTCCCGTGCGCCAGTAGTGATCAATCCGTCATAATCCATAATTTTTTTATACACATCTTCGTTTCCATCCCACGCATCTTCAAAATGATGGATCGTAAAATTCCCATAGACAATCTGTGTGATGACCTTTGAAATGAAGGTTTCTTCTGTTGGTGATAGATCCGAGATCAATAATAGATGAATCGTCCTATCTTGAGAAGCCAGCAGTTCCAAGCTATCTACCTCCTCCGTCAAAAGCAGGTAAACATAATTCGTGATAAAATCTTCTTTTTGGTAGAAATGATTTCTCTGGACAAACTGACGGACGATCTTTGTCACCTTCTCCACCGCGTGCTTGTGCATGATCCTGACCATTTTCAAAAATACGGTGCGGCTTTTACGGAGAATCGCTAAGAATTCACCGCTTTCTTCATAAAGATACACATCATTCATCAAGACTGTGGTTAGTTCAAACAAGCGTTCTTTTTCAAAAGAGGTGCCCATCAAAGCGGTGAATGTTTCAACTAAAGCAAGGTGTTTTCTGAACATTTGCCTATAATCCACGTTATCCATCAAGGCCGCATCTCTATGCTGCTTGCTGAAGACCACTGAATCTGAAAAAGAAAGCCACAGGCAATCACGCAGCACATCCTCTGTAAGATCAAGGTGAAAAGCCTCCGAAACAGTATCGCGAAACCCTCGGATCGTTCGTTTATCAGGCAGCAGCAACCCGCTCTTTCTAAGCTTATGTTTAGGATATGGGTGGCCATTTTTGATCCGCCATAAACTAATAAATACATTATAAGTCACCCGTTTTTGAAAAATATACTTTTTTTCAAGGCCATTGATCGCCGTAAATTCCGTGACGAATTTTTCGATTGCCCTTAACTGGTAGTCTTTCATATCTGGCAGCACCGTTCTTAAGGTATACTGCTTTTCAATAAAATAGCGATAATAAAAGTGCCGGATCACACTCTCCTTGCCCTCCAGACGCAACGGCCTGTAAAACAATTCAATTCCTGCTTTGTTCAATTCGGCTTCCATTTTTTTTAAATAGCGCTGTGTATTGGAAAAACTCAGGAATAATGTTTTAGATAACGCTTCAATGTTGTCGCATTTTTCAAACAACAGTTGTTCCGCAATTTGAAATTCTGGTGAATTTATCAAAGCCTCCGAATAAAGTTTTCCGATACTTAAATCATCCTTTAACTCTACATGATACAACCCTTTTTCTTTTACAATGATGAAATTGTCCTGCTCATCATTGATGAGACTAATGTCATTTAATAAGATTGGTAACGAACACGCCAGTTCACTCAGCAACTGTTCACTTGACGACCCTTCGCGATTATAATAAAGCAATTCGATCAGTTCTAACCTGCGTCTGTTACTTGTTCCTAAAACCTGACGAAAATCCATAATTATCTCCTCCAATTTAACCAATGATGACGATTTTTTATGATTAGAACCAAGCCAACGCGAAATACCTCCATAAAATGACGAGCTTTTCTTTTATTAAGACATAAAATAACTATCATTGTTTTATTGACGTGTGATTTTACACTTCTATTTTACTATCTTTTTATTAATCTATGTAGGTCTTTTCCCCTATAAACCACGAATAAAAATAGGAAAACATCCCATAATATTCTTATTTTATAATTTTTTTGGGAAAACAGCTCTTTATTTATTAGAATTTAGCCACTAAATTTTATTGAGAAAATGTGAAAGCGCTCTCCTAACTATCGCCAGAAACGGAAAGCTATAGACACTAAAAAAAACGACATTTCTTGTTTAGCAAGAAATGTCGTGATTATTTTATAAAACAGAGACTACCTATACAAGTTGTTTCTTTTAGTTTGACTTACAGATTCAGAAGTCGCTCCAAACATCCTCTTCAGAAGCTTTTGCTTGCTTCCGAGATTTCTTTGATTGTTTTTTATAGTTCTGACCGTGACCCTTCTTCGTATCTGCTTTTGGTATGATGAGCATCAGCAAAATATAGAGAAGGATCGGCGCGCCGACCAAAACGATACTAATAAAGATATAGAGTACGCGCACGATCGTCGGATCAATATCATAATATTCCGCGATTCCCGCAAGCGTCCCTGTTAACATTTTATTTTTTTGAGATTTCGCCAGTCTTTTCTTCATTTTGATTACTCCTTTCTAATTGTCGTAATCCTTCAAGAAAATGTTGCCTGCCTTCGAAGAAACATTGATTTGAGCAGGCTCATCTCCGAGTCGTTGAAAACGCAGGACTTTATGGGAATGCCCATTTCTTTCCTGAAGGGTTTCACAGTTTGAAAATCGATAATTGATCGTTCCTGTTCCGGTTTTCGCAACGCCTTTTAAACCAATCGTTTTAGGCAAGGAAACTTTAACATTTCCGTTTATTGTATGTGCATTGATTTTCTTCAGAGCATCATTTCCCATCGTTAATTTGATGTCTCCGTTGATCAGCGAGTATTCTGCTTTTGACGCATCCGCTTTTGAAATGATCGTTCCGGTCACCGTCTCTACTACCGTATCTAAAAGGCGCCCGTCCCGAATTTCGATTTCATTCGTTGTGCCCTCGATCTCCAGCGTGGACGCATCAATATCCTTGATCAATACGGTCCCATCGACTGCTTTGATGGATACATTTTTCGCCGCAAGGTCCTCGATCATCAAATCTCCCGTCAATAACTGGACACGTAGATCGTTGTAAGCGCGTTTTGGTAAATAGAAGGTCAAGGTGGCATGAACCCGTTTATTTGGGACATGGAATAAAAAGCGATAATCGTTTGCTTCAATTTGGCTGCGTTCCAAAAATGCATCGATGGGGTCAACTTCATCCATTTGACCGATTAAATCAACCGAAGCATCCACCTTTACATCCTTGATCTCCTCATCTTCCCACATTTTTAAAATAACTTTTCCTTTCGCTAATTTAATATCCAGCGAATGGGCATCAATCTCTTCAAATGTAAATGGATGATTAAAATGAGTTCTCGTTGTTCCGTAATAGTTTTGTTTGCCTGTCTTCCAATCAAATTCATTTGCAACAGTATCCGATACCGTTCTTGCAGCTTTATTGACCATTTGGCCCAATCGGCTGCTAAAATCCTTTGGTTGTACTTTGGGACGGTCGAAGGGTTGGTACCTTTGTTCTTCAAAATCCTCCGGAACATCAAAGAAGCGATCTGAAACATGAGGACTTTCCAGAGTAACAAACAAGTCTTCATCAACGGCTAACCGCTCACGAGTCAATAAATCGATCTCTTCTTCAAGATCCGCTAATTCTGACTTCATTTGATCGTAAATAGGTTGATTTTCAGCTGAAAGAATCCCCAGCTCTGCTTCAAGGTTCAGCTCTCTGAATACGTCTTTTTTCTCACGAAGCGCCTCTTTTTTTGTTTGCAGCGCGTGATCGAACTCGTCGATTTTTGATCGCACGGGGTCCGCTTCCTCCTGAACTGCCTCTGAAGAATTCTCCCACTCGTCGATCATACTAGACACGCTGTCCGTATAATGCGGGGGATTCGGAGAAGGTTCTTCCCCTTGCTCCGAGCTTTGATCCGATTCATTTTTTTCTTGTTCAGCTTCTTGTTCAGTAAATCGGTCCAAATCTGACTCTTGTTCAGCCGCTTCCTTAGCTTTTATTGTGTCTGTTTGTTCCAGATCCTCGCTGGCATCCACTTCGATCTCTGATACTTTTTCGGCTTCTGACACCTCTTCCGTCGCACAGTCGGCTTCTGCTTCTGATGTTTCTTCAGCGCCTTTATCTGCCTCTGATAGTCCTAGACTTTCAAGTAAATCCAGTCCTTCTACTGGGGACAGAATTCCTTTTTTTATGGATTCTAAAATTTTTTCTCGTTCATTCATGCTGATCTCTCCTCAACAAATTGTTCTATAGGTCTATTATGCAAGATTATTACGCATTCGTCATGGGTCGAAAGGACTAGTTTCCACAGTCGTCCCCTGATCAAAACGGATAAAAAACTTCTTATAAACACTCTGAATGGTTTTCAATTCAAACAATCGCCCAAAACTGGTAGTATCAAAGAGAAAAGAATGATTGGCAGAGAGGTGAAAAGTCTTGCAGAGAGAAATGTATGGACTGTTGGCGAGACGTAGTAAATTTTGTTTTTCTTTAATTGAGTTATTCCAAGTTGAAGAAGATTGGCTGGAAGTAAAAAAAGTCAGTACAAATTTAGAGATCAGTGATCGAAGTGTGCAGCGTTACATTCATTACTTGGAAGAAATTATTGAAGACTATAATCAAGAAAAAAATGCGCACATCCATATGCACTACGAGAAATTCAAAGGAATCAAAATGGATTTCTCAGATTCTTCTATAGAACAGCTAAAGCTTTATATCGTTAGTAACGATGAAAATCTAAAATTACTGATTGATTTGTGTTTATTAAAAACAGAGCCCTTAAAAAAATACGCAGATAAAAATTTTATCAGTCCTTATTCAATTAAAAATTCTGTTATAACGATCAATCAGCTTTTAGCCTCTTTTAAACTAAAAGTGGATACTCGTTCGTTGACCTTTACTGGTGAAGAAAAAACCAGTCGCTTTTTTACGTATATTTTCCTCTGGGCAATGTACAAAAACAGCCCCTGGCCCTTCGAATACGTGGATGAAAAGAAAATATACCAGTCCATCGCTACGATCGAAGCAGGCTTTGGCTATACCTATTCCAACATTCAAAAAAAGCAAATAGCCTATTTTATCGCGATTTGCCTTATTCGAAACAAGAAAAAATTCTATATCGACAGCACCGAAAATTGGGATACTTACGTCAACATCCATGCCTTGCGAAAAGAAGAATTGATCGTGAAGGGAATGAACAATTACCAGATTTTCGAGAACAACGAATTGACGTTTCTTTTAGTCATCATGCAAATGAAACACCGCATGTACCGGTCATCTGAGATCAGAGATCGTATCCTGAATTATCATAAAAAAAACAATACAGACATTCTTCAGGCAACAAATTTGGCCTTTGAAAAATTTCAAGAAGACTTTTTCCGTATTCCTGAAGAAAAATTAGATGTCTTTTACACGTACTTTTTTTGTACCCATCTCCAAAGCAAGATTTTTCCCGGCGTCTATTTTGATTTAGACGGCTATGATTCTTTAGAGGATACGAATGTCCCTAAAAATCTCGTTCGAAAACTGAACGCCTTCGTCAAAGAAATGAAAGCCTCTACGAATAGTGATATTTTTGATGAAGAAGAGCTTTTAGTAAAACGATATCTCTTGCTTTTTTCCTTTTTTGAAAAATGGGTCGCCTATGAGCCAAAAATAACTGTTGCGATTGATTCAGATATGTCCTTTTTAGTGAGAGAACGCCTGAAAAAAATGCTTCAGCGTCGTTTTGAAGGAAAATACAATTTAGAGATGGTCGAATCGGTCGGTAATTCTGAAGACAATTGTTTGGTCATCACCAACATGCCTTCAATCAATGGCTACCATCCAGAAAATATTTGTGTCGTAGAACCGCCTTTGCGGCCAAAAGATTTTCTAGTCGTCGAAAAAAAGATTGAAGAGACATTGGAAGGATTGTACGATTAGCCTATACAGATCCTTCCGATTTCTTCAATAAACGAAAGAAAAGTACGCCCTATCAAGTGACCAAAATTCACTTAGTAAGGTGTACTTTTTTCGCGTCTTAGTTATTGACTTCTTCTTTCAAGCAGCTCGTTGCATGGCGAATGTCTTCTTTGACATTTTGGTAGCTGTAACGACGAATCTCGCCGCCTAAGTTATCCACGAGCATGATGTCGACCAACTCTTCATTAGTTTCATCCATGTAAACAAGCAATCCTTGATCCCCGGGGTTCAAACGTTGACTGACCTTATCGAAAATCGTATTGTTTCTTTTTGTTTTTACATAATTTGTTCCGATACCGGCAATATCGCCTACGACCCAGCCGCACAATACGCCTAATGGGCCGCCTAAAATTCCTACGATCGCTCCGATCAACCCGCCTGTAGCAATTCGATTGCCGCTTTCAAAGTCCAGGCTGTCTTTGATGGAGAAGCCATTTTCGTCAGAGCTTTTCTCAATGATCGCTGCCTGCTTGATCTCTACTGTGGTCCCATTTGATAGTGTCTTCAATTTCGATAATGCTTCATAGGCATCTGAGTTATTTTTATAAGTGATCAATGCAATTTTTTTCATTATAAATCTTCCTTTCTTTCTTCACGTTTTAGTGGGTAAATCCTTGTGTGTGTTTTCCTTCATTCGCGTGCATCGAGACATTCGCTGCATTCAGCTCTTTGATCGCCGCATGGATATCTTTGATCAGTGCATTGGCAGAATTCATCGCGAAATCGCCGCGACAGACAAATCGTTGAATGATAATGTTGTCTAAATCTTCAGGTAACGGATACGCCGGAACCTGCCAACCTCTCATTTGTAATCTGTCCGCTAAATCATAGAGGTTCCAGTTCACGTCCGCATCTTCCTTCAGCTTGTAGCAAATAATCGGAATATTATCGCCGTTGTTGTAAATGTCAAAGAGGTCTGTTTGTTCGATTGCTTCAGACACCTTCATCGCAACTTTACGGGTCCGCTTATGGATCTCTTTATAGCCGTCGAATCCAAATCGGTAAAAATTATAGTATTGGCCAATGATTTGACTGGCACTTCGAGAAAAATTGATCGCCATCGTCGGCATTTCGCCACCAAGGTAGCTGACATTGAAGACCATCTTTTCCGGTAAATCTTTTCGATCCTTCCAAATGATCCAACCAATTCCGGGGTAAACCAAGCCATACTTGTGTCCAGAGGTATTGATGGATACCACGTTCTTCAATCGGAAATCCCATTCTAATTCTGGTGTGACAAAAGGAGCGAACATGCCGCCGCTTGCCGCATCCACATGGATACCGAGTTCACGTCCCGTTTCTTTATTAAAGGCTTCTACCTTTTTGTCTAACGCTTGAATGTCATCGTATTTCCCTGTATAAGTGATGCCCAAGATCCCTACAATACCGATCGTATACTCATCCACGTAGTCCATTACTTTTTCTGCATCCAGACTCATGTGTTCTTCATCCATCGGTACCGTTCGCAAATCGATGTCCCAGTAGACACAGAATTTTTCCCAGCAGACTTGATAGCCAGAAGAAATGACCAAGTTCGGACGTTGTTTCGTTAGATCAACACCGCGCTTCACTGCTTCATCACGCCATTTGAATTTCATCGCCATCCCGCCTAGCATGCATGCTTCGCTGGAGCCGACGGTAGATGTGCCGATCATTTTTTCTTTATCCGGCGCGTTCCAAAGATCCGCAATAATATTGACACACGCTTGCTCGACCTCTGCCGTGCTGGGGTATTCTGATTTGTCGATCGCGTTTTTTTCAAACGTCTCCGCCATCAGTTTTGTTGCTTCTGGTTCCATATATGTTTGGCAAAAGGTTGCCATGTTTTGTCGCGCATTCCCTTCATCGATCAACTGATCCTTCACCAATCGATAGGCACAGTCTGGTGATACTGGTTCCTTATTTAACTTGTCGATAATGACATTCTCGCTTGCTTGTTTTGATCCAAATAATGGAATAATGTTATCCATGATCGTTCCCCCTCTAAATTCTTCACTTTGTTTAGTTATATTTAGGTGCTTTCGCTACCTCAAATCGTTGAACCTCTGTGTTATTCAAAAGTTCGTCGGACATGACTACTTTTGTAATACCGTTGCTCGCATAATCTTTGTAATAGATCGTTTTGCTTTCGTTGCACATAATGCTGATGAATTGTGAATAATCGGTCTCACCTGTTGTTTTTATTACGACACCTTTAGGAATCGTCACAGGGGCCAAGATATTTAAAGCATTCATGACTCCTTCATCTTCATCCTTCGCATCTTCAATGTGTTCTTTGAAAAATGTTGCCCGGACGAATCGTTCTGGCGGTGTATACCCACCTGGCAAGCCTGAAGTTCCTGTCCCTTGAGAAAAGGGTGTCGCTTGAAAATGATCAAACTCTTTTGATTCATATTGCTTCGGACGCACATCCAAATAATTTCTCAAGTTTTCCAAATGCCATTCCAATTGAGGCGTATTCGTCATAACGTTTACGGGGTCTTCTTTAAAATGAAGTGTTTCCTCGGTTGGTTCAATGACAACGGACTTGCCGTTTGTATCTGTGATGATCCAATGCAGCGGCGTTACGAATCCTAAGATAGGTACAGCAATATCTACTAAATTGATGTCTTCTATCGCCTCTCTTAATGCATCGATCGAAGAAAAGTTTCCTAAAATCCATGTGATGAATTCATGAGGACAAAGGTTTGTCTTTTCAGGATTTGATTTTTCTTGATAAACGGCCTCTCCCGGCAAGTAAAGTTCCGCTACCGAAAGCCCTGCTTCGTTCACGCCGTCACACACAAAGTAATCTTCTCCAAGGTCTGCACCTGTTCCTAAAAAGCCGAACTGATTGGTCCATTTTTTTCCATCGCTGGCAGATGCCCAACTATAATCTCTTGGAAGATATAGAGGTTGCGCATCGATTGGATATGAAAAATCCATCGTCCTAGCTAATAGATGTTTCTTGTCGTTTGTTGTTATAAAAATACTTGTACACATAATGAATCTCTCCTTGTTTGGTTATTTATTACACTATTTATTCTAGTGCAGAAACCCCCTAAGTAATTAACGCATCTTGTCGTATTTCGCGACAAAATATTTTTATAAATAACGTGGCTTTTCTCACTGGATTTGAATGAAAAAACAAGACGCATCTCTATAGAAATGCGCCCTGCTCCCTCATTCAGTTTTTTACAAATCGTAGTCCGTTTGTACCATTGGTTTAGCGAACGGAATGGAGATTTTCCACATTGATAACGCCGCCGATGATTTTTGTAAAGCCAAATAGTAAAAAGTAATTGCCAATCAAAGATGGCGTATTGACGATCAACGAGCCGCCGCCAATCAGCAGCAACAGCCCCATCAAGCAGCCAATCAAATCTACGATCAACGAAAGGTAGTAATACGGCAATGCGATCGATTTTGCCAGATCCAGTAAAAAGAATGAAATAACCGAATCACAGATAAACCAAAAGCCGAACAACATGGAAAGCATCGTCAAATTGAGAGACGTATTCACCACTAATACGATACCGATCATCAAGTCTACAAACCCGATCACTAGTGCCGAATACTGATTGTGTTTCGTGCGCTTAGAGATTTTATTGCGATTGATAATCTCGAAGAAGCCTTTTATCAACGAGAAAACCCCTACTAATTGAATGGACTCGACGATCGTATTATCTGTATAACGCATCGCCAATAACGCCATGATCAAATAGATGATCCCTGTCAAAATCTGCAAAAACCGATACGATTTCACCCAGTCTTTTATTTTTTTCATGATGGATTCTCCTCCTTTCCTTTCGATTCTTTCGCTACATTTTGCGCAACTTGAGTAGACAAACGTTCCTCGTCATTTTGTTCTAGCGCCAGCAGCTTTTGATTGTCATTCAATAACGAAACATCGTGTAAATGATTTTTTTGCAGATAATTCATAGAGACACGCAGCAATGCGATAAAGAGCACGGCTAAAACAAGTAGGATCGTATAGCTCTTCGTCACTAATTGGTGACTGATCCCGCCTGCGATTGCATTTCTAAAGGCATACACCGAGTAGGACATCGGCAGGTACGGATGGATCAATTGGAAGAAGGCCCCTTGTGTTTGGATCGGGAATGTTCCGGCAGCCCCACCAAGTTGCAAGACCAATAGAATCATCGCTGCGAACCGTCCTGGGTTATCAAATGTCATCGCTAAGAACATGACGATCGACATATAGCTCCATGCAGTTATCAGTGCCGTAATGTAAAGCAAGCCAATACTGTAGGCCGGCAATCCCAGCAACAGCATCACCGTTACTTGAATCAATGCCATCAAACTAGAAACGACAAATCCCAAACTTACTTTGCTTAGCCACCAATTTTTGCTGGATTGGCCATCCATCGCTGTTTTTCTGATTGGATAGACGAAATTGAACAGCATACATCCTACGAATAGTGCCAAGGACATGATGTATGGAGCCAAGGCTTCACCGTAATTATTGACTTTACTGTAGCGCTTGTTCTTCAATCCTGTAGGATCAACGAATTGATCAATCGTTTTGTGGGTCACCTTTACATCTTTTGCCTTCGCAACACCCGCATCTAATCCACTGGATAATTCTGCCGCGCCAGCTTTTAATTGATTGATTCCCGAGACAAGCTCAGGTGATTTGCTTGTCAGCTCATCGAGACCGTCAGACAATTGTCCTGCGCCCGAATTTAATTGTGCGACACCGCTGTCTAGCTCTGGAAGCTTGCCTTGCAGCTCGTTCAGCCCACCGGTCAACTGATTGCTGCCGGATGCCAATTCTTCCACTCCCGCGATCGCGGTTGGAATGTCTTTGGCTGCCGTATTTAATGAGCCGCTGACTTGTTTTAATTGACGAACCATCGTTTGGGCATTTTCAGACGCTGGAACTTCAGACAACGCTGCTTCGACCTGCTGGTTCCCTTTTTTTATTTCATTTAATGTTTGCTGGACATTTCCAGCATTCTTGCTCATCCCCTCGGTGACAGCGCTCATCTCATTCGCCTGTTGCGCCAAGGCGGCGACAGTTTTTGATAAAACAACTAAATTTCTATTTATATCCTCGACCTTCGCAGTCATCGACTTCTCTAAATTGGTCAGATTTGCATCAACGATCGCGTTTAGATTTTTTATCAATGCCGCTTTCGTGCTGTCTGAGATTTCTTCGTTGCTTCGGATCAAGTCACTGATTTGAGTATCGATCGATTGGTTGACATCAGCCAATCCTTCGGTCATAAGCATCAGTTTTTGTGAGATTTCTTGATCTTCTTTCTCTAATTGCGCAGAGTCGATCGACAATTTGTTTAACTCGCTGGCATTCGTCAATAACGCCTCCATCTGAGCAGAGACCGCATCTATCTGTCCAGAAAGTTGTGTACGGACATTAGGGGGTAACTGATTTTCAAAGTTTTGCAGTGCATTGGCCATGTCATCGGCAGCGATCGATAACGTCGCCACTCCAGCATCCAATTCAGAGATTTTGGTCTGATTGGATTGGATCATGTCGGTCACTTTGTTTAATGCCTGACTCATTTTCTGAGAACCTGCATCCAATTGTGCCACACCTGATGATAAAGGCTGCACAGATTCCGCCAATTCGGCGGTTCCTTTGGATAGCTTTCCAGCCCCCGCCTCGGCTTGTCCGACACCATTCGTGTAGGCCTTGATCCCTGTCGCCAACTGACCAGACCCGGAGGACAGTTCATTTGAGCCATTCGCCGCCTGAGATAACCCTGCCAGCATCTTATTGGCTTCCGTATCCACCGCACTGGCGTAGGCCTTGACGACTTGATCCCGAATTTTTATCTTCAGTTCATTCGCGGCCACTTCGGAAATTTCCTTTCCTATATAGTTATACGAATCATTGGTGGTATAAATGATCTCCATCTTTTCAGGATCATTGTTGATGATGCTGGCTGCTGATTGGGAGAAGTTCTTTGGAAGCGTGATGATCATGTAGTAATCCATCTCTTTCAGCCCTTTTTCTGCCTCTTTCTTAGAAACAAAATGCCAATCCAGCGCCCGATTCTTTTTCAGATTCGCGACGACCTGATCGCCTATTGCGACTTTTTGCCCCATTAGCTCGGTGTCCTCATCTTCATTTACTACTGCTACTGGCAGGTTTTTGATCCCGCCGTAAGGATTCCAAAGAGACTTGTCGAAAATCGATGTATAAATAATCGGAATAAAAGTGATCGCGATCACTGAGATCAATAAAATTTTATTCTTCAGTAAGTTTTTAAATTCTCTCTTTACCATGTTCACGTAGCCAGTCCTCCTTTACTTTTTCTTCTTTCTGACGATTTGGTACAGCGTAAAAATGATAAAAGAGAAATGGAATTGCTAATGTAACAACAAAACCTACAATCAAACTCATTAAATAAATGGAGCTGTCAGCTTTATCGATCGTTGTCGGAACAATAAAGGCTGTGACTACAGCCGCGATCGAGATCACTAAGCCGGCTCCTGCGACGAGGTGCTTCACCCAGTCAGGTCCGGGAATCTCAAACTCTCTTTTCAACGCTTTCTTTTTCTTCAATACCTTAAAATAGGAAATAAAAAACAAAATATACGCACTCAAATAGATCACGACTGTTAAAGAAATGGCTGTTTGAAAGCCGACATTTCCGCCGCCGCTGCTTGAACCTAGTGTTAACAAGGCCGCCCAAAGCGTCACAACGATGGCTTGAATGATCAAAATTCTCACAGGGACATCGTTTCTATTTTTTTCTGCCAAGGATTTTGGCAGCAACCCTTTCGTTGCAGCAAATTGTAGCCCTTCAGTAGGACTAACGATCCATGAACTAACCTGGGCTAAGATCCCAAAAGAAATCAAAAAGCCTATAAGTTTTACACCTAATCCGATATGTCCTGGAGAAATCAATTGTGCCGCTGTATCCATCACACCTTCGTTTGAAGAAATTTTTCCGCTTAATACCATCGAAACGATGCTTCCGCCGATCGTACTCATTAGAATCCCTACTACGACCAAGACCATCAACAGCTTAGGATACGCGCGCTTCGCATCTTTCAAATCTGCGAAATGTGTCGCGGAAGCCTCCACGCCCATATAGGCCAACACGAAAGAAGTCAGTGCTGCAATATCTTTTCCTCTTGGCAAAAAGGAGGACTCCGTAAAGCTTCGAGAAACCTGATGCCCTGACGCAAAGTAATGAATCGAGCATATAAATAAAACAAGCACAGGCAAAACGATCCCGATACTGAAGCCGTACTTCGCCAGCTTGGCCGTCGTTTCCGTTCCTCTTAGCTGCAACAAGGTCAGCAGCCAAAAAATACCTACCACACAGAGAAATTTGAATACGGGATCATCGTTCATCGCTGGGATCTCCAATACATAAGATAACGTTCCGACGATAAAATAGATCATCGTTACAAAGCCGACGGTAACTTGGAACCATTGAAAAAACAAGGCCGCAAACCCATACTTTTCTCCTAATGGCTTTCCTACCCAGCTGTAGATTCCTCCTTCTTGATACCCTTCGATCGTCGCCAATTCCGCAGAACACAACGCGACCGGTAAAAACCACCCTAATCCACATAACAATAAGAAAAATATCAACGACTTGCCAACTGTCGCAAATGTCGGGTATTCATACACCGTAATAAACAGTGAAGCTGTCATTGAAAAAAAGGCAAATTTAGACATCATATGTTTTTTATCCATTTCTTTTCCCCTCTCAAACGAGTTATTTTATAACCATAGTTTAGTTCAAATCACCTTATGTTTTTTTCTGAATCTTGTCGGAATACTGGACAATTTTTTTATTCTTAGAAAAAAGCAAAAAAAAAAAGAGTAAAGACATCGCTTGACGTTTTTACTCGTTTCATTCATATTCTGGATCAGCATTCGCTGCTTCAACGTTCTGATTTTCCCCTTCAATGCGTGTTAACAGGAGAGAGATCAGACAATAATTTTTTCGCTGCTTCTTCTGACAACTACAGTCATATCCTTTCGGGACATCAACCGAAACTTTGTAATCGCTCGTTGCCAGCGGTTTCTCTGTTTTCTTCAGCCATTCATCTCCTTCTGATACGGTATAAGAATAGACCTCTGTTTCTTCCTCATTGACCAAGTCTAGACTCACTTGCTTAGGTCGATCTCCGGATTCATTGTTGCTGTCGGACCAAGTGCAATCAATATAGTAATTTTCTTCATTCTCTTTCGGCGGCAACGCAGTGGATGAGAGACGTTGGATCTTCTCTGCTGTTTCCTTCTTGGGTCTCGAATCAGACGGCTTGTTGTTTTGATCCAATTCTATGGTTTTGACAAAGCTCTCCGCAGTCAGATGAACATCTTCTCGAATGATCGCTTTTCGCCCAAATACCAATAAAAAGACAATCAGCATAACGAGGATGGTCACTCTCTCTAGCGTTTTTTTCACATGATTTTTCATAGGACACTCCTTTCAAACGTGCGTCAATGGGTGTGATTTTTTAAATGCGTATAGTTTTTGATGGCTTCTTCGATCGTTACGCCCGTTGCGTAGATAGACGCATCACACGAATCGTAAACGATAAATTCATTCTCTTTTGTATTTAATGCTACGTGGTATTCTCTATTTCGCTGTTGTTTTTTCATGACTTCATTTCCTCTCTATTCTATGTATCAAGTGATATCTTTACAAAAAGCGAAGGGGGAAAGAACGCAGTCCCCCCTTCTCATTCTATTAATCAAACATTTTTTTTCCGGCTCTTAACAATGTCGGAATGTCCTTGTCATAGCGTGGTGTTTTTACAAGCTTAGACATCGGAACCCCAGCAAAGTGGAAGGCGGCGATTTCACCTGAGCGGACCGCACTTTGTTCTGTAAAGATCATTTGATACGGTTGTTCCACAAATTCACCTGTAAAAGCTAGGTTTGTTGAATGTTCAGGGATTACTTTCGGACGATCGATTTTGGCACGATTGTTGAACAGGGCAGACGCATACGGCATATATACGGGAATACAGTTCACGATCCCCTCCAAAATTTCCGTTTCTTTTTCGCGAATATTGATTGGACCAGGGTCGACTTTGCTCAATTGACCGATCAATTCTTGCGCCATTTCTTTCCCAGTCATATCAATGTAGGGCTTGTTGATGAATTCACCTTCGCGACGAGGATAAAGGAAATACCCCCAAATAACAGTTTCATTTTCTTTTTGTGATGTGAAATGTGGTTGATGATGGACCACGATCGACATCCGAACATCCTTCTGACCTAAAGGTGTAATCGCCTCGGTAGAAATAAATGAATTCAAGGCATTTCCCGGCTGCTGCGTCGTAATACGTACGATCTCATTCAACAATACATGGTCTTTTGAGGTCAATGTGAAGCTGACCCATTCGCTGGCATCACGGTCCGCAAAGAATTTGTCTGGATTTCCCAGATTATAAAATTCATTTGAAATATTCTTCCATAAGCTTGATGCAGCACCATAGTCCATATCTTCAGGAGCCGGCGCATCATAATCGCCTAACGTTGCTGAATCTGTAATGGAACCGTTCGTAAATAGAACCGCTGTGTCTTCATCCACTGAGATGTATTGTTCAGTGTCATCCAAGGTATTGATCATTTTGATTCCTGTTACAGTGATCTCATCCTGCATTTTTGTTTGTTTAAAATCAAAGTCCGTCACAAGACGATCCAGTACGATCTTACAGCCTTGCGCTTCCAAATATTGGATCAACGGCAGCATGATGCTTTCAAATTGGTTGTAACGCGTCCGATTGACACCTACTAAATGCTCGATTTGCGTAAATTCGTAAATCATTTGATGCATGTAACGACGGAATTCCTGCGCGGAGCTCTTTGTCCGAAAAGCAAAGGTCGTTTCCCACATATACCAGAAATTCGTTTCAAACATATGGGGATCGTCTTTGAAATAGTCTTCGATTGTTAAATTATCCAGTTTTTCCTCTTCTGAATCAGGCATCGCGATCAACGCGGTCAACAATTTACGATCCAAATGATTAAAGCCTAATTTTCCAGCATCTAAAATGCCGTGTTCGCCTTCTAATAAGCGTGCTTTGTCAAATGTCGGATGTTTCGAATCGAAATCCCGAGTATCTTCTTCCGCTGTCATTCCAGGTTCGGTCGCTGAAGGGATACGGCTCAACAAATCCATAAGATCTACGTACGTGCGGTAGTTCAACATACGTCCGCCGCGGGCAACATACCCTTTTCTATTTTCCATAGGATGATTTTTATTCCAGTATTCATCTGTGACAGTGTCTGTAGGCGCACCATCATTTGATCCGTGATTGTCTAAAGAATAGAACGTGATATCTTCTCCGTTCCATTTTCCTTCTTGAATAAGGTAAACGGCTGCCGCCATGTTGGCGATCCCCGCACCGATCATAATAGCTTTCTTTTTTTGCATTTTTCCTTCTCCTCTCAGTGGTTCATTTCTTTTGTTGAATCGTATTCATCGTATAGTGAGCTGTCATTTTCGAGTAATCCTGTTTTTTTACCCGCATAGAGAATGCCTAGTGTGACTAATCCAAAACTGATTCCTGCTTTTAATAAATTCTTTTTCATACCGTCATCTTCTTTCTTTTTTTAGTGATTAAAAAGTGAATGAATCCATTTCCTTTTCAAATTCAGCCATTTCTTTTTCGTCGTATTTCTCATAACGATCGGCTTCGTGCAAAATGTGTTTGATCTCGTGCAGCGTTTCTTTTTCTAACACCCATTTTTTTAATGTGTGTTTTTTAGGCTGTTGATCCAATGAATTCAATTCCGCTATTTTTTTATCCATTTTTTCTAGTGTTTGAGCTACTTCTTCTACAGTTTTCATTTCTTTGTTTTCATAGTTTGTCATAATGACCACTCCTTCTTTTATCGAATTGATTGATTTAAATAGGTTGAATAATTGGCACCAGCTGCTTCATTGGTCGGTTGGCATAACATGTAGATCAAGAGGAGCCAACCAACGATCGGGATCAATCCCATCAATAGCCAGGCACCGGAATGATTGGTGTCATGTAACCGACGAATCGTAAGGGAAAGTTGTGCGATGAACAAAACCACTCCAAGGCTGAGTACAAACATGTTTGCATTTTCTAATGTGAGATAAGAAAAGCCTGTCAATGCGATGCCTGTACGATAGAATAAGCTGTCGAACAACACACTGTATACGATTGTTGGAAGCCAGTATTGTTTTCTTGAAGCCGTGTACTGCCACTTGAACATATCTGTCCAAAATTCAAGTAAGCTTTTCATGAAGACCGTCTTCTTTCTATCATTTGTTTTTTCTGTATCTTTTGTGAAGGTGCTTGTTTTTTTTATTCCTGCAATTTTGATCACCTCGTTTAGCTGATAAGGAAATAATACGGCATTTTCTCCCCTTCAAAAGAACCACTTTTGTCTGATAAAACGACATTTTTTTCCCAAGCGAAAAAGAAAGAGTCGTTCCCATTCAAACAAAAAAGAAGCGAACCCTTCTGAAGGTCCGCTTCTTTTTTGTATTTATATAGAAGCAACTCATTCGTTGCTCATTTAAAACTGCCGGTTGTTAGAAATCACTCCATGTATCTTCTGCCACCGCATCCGCTTGTTTTGGCTGACTTTCAGCAGGTCGAGCATATGCTTTCTTATATGAAGCTCTTTCGCTGTTGTCTGCTGAAGGAATAAAGAAGGCAAACAGAAGATACAATATAATTGGCGAACCTTCTAAAAGGAAGATGGATAACACAAAGACCACACGTGCAATCGTAGGATCAATCCCGAAGTACTCCGCAATCCCTGCCAATGTTCCTGTCAATACCTTGTTATCTTTTGATTTCGTCATTTTTTTCATCTGAATCAGTTCTCCTTTTTTCTCCCAAATAGATGGGGCCCGATTTATAGTAGCGAGTTCCACTCACTAGGTCTCTTTCTCTTATGACTATAGTATGCCGTTTTTTTCTCTTTTCGTCATAGGCCTAAAGGAGTATTTTTTATTTAGCATTTGGTAGTAGTTTTTCGTTATTCTCACACATGGAAGTTCCTTACCTATCCAAACAGTTGACAGTTTAGACGCTAGAACTTAAAATGACAGACAATTATACTCCTAACTAAACGAGAAAGAAGGAATTCAATGATCCATATTCGCGAAATGAAGGAAACAGATAAACCGTCACTGCGTCAACTTTACCTAGACAGTCGCCGAGTGGCCTTTTATTGGAACGATCCAGAAACAATGCATCTAGCAGATTTTGACTATGATACCAAAGAAGAACATGTCTTTATTGCTGCGCTCGACCAACGAATTATTGGGTTTATTTCTTTGTATCCTCCAGATAATTTTATCCATTGTTTATTCATTGATCCTCGATTCAAAGGACAAGGCACTGGTCATCTCCTGTTAGAAAAGTCCAAGCAGTCCTTGCATCTGCCGATGACCTTAAAGTGTTTGTCACGAAACACCCCCGCTCTTGCCTTCTATGAAAAAGAAGGCTGGGAAAAGATCAATGAAGTAGCAGTTCAAGATCCCTATTGGAATATGATTTATAAATAGTTGTGCAGCCTTATGGACAGACCCACAAAAAAACCGCTCAGCCTCGTAGTAGTAATTCTACGATCGCTGCGCGGTTTTTTCGTTTACTTTCTGAAAAGAAATCCAATGTTCGTCATTGTTTGGTCTTATTTGTCTCTCTCAGTATCTGCTCTTTTTTGAATAATTTTTTGACCCAAATTAGCCCAATCCAGCGGTCTAGGCGGTGCTAACCAAACGATGCATTCTTTCTTGTAAAGGCTCCCTAGATCTCTGGAGTCCGTTAGCAGGATGTCCGCCTCGGTAATAGTTGTCGTGATCTCAGCACCGACTTGGTGGAAAAAACCGATATTTTCCATAATAAATTGGTTATACAAATGCCCGAAGGAAAAATCAACGTATACTTTGATGGTTTCTAACAGCACATTCTTTGGGAAAGCATCCAAAATTAGAAATAAGTACTGGAAGAGTACCTGTTTCTTTTTTCTATATAACTCAGGATTCGTTTGCTGCATTTCTTTCACATAGTTTCCACAAAATTCCAAAAGCGCGGGATAATTTTGTTGAAAATAAATGATGTTGATCTCTGGTTGAATGGCTTCATAAGCCAAACTTGTCTCAAGTAATTGAAAATGCAAAAAGCGGCTACGTGCCATAAACGCCTTCTGATTTTCTGGGTTATTCGCAATTTTAGGAAATACTTTCGATAGACTGACTAACAGATCTTGGCTCCAAGCGGTAACCAAAGAATCGTCCGCTGGCGATAACTCTTGATCCAACGATTCCGAACAGGTCGCATAATAGCAAAAAAACGCGTAGACCTCTGCTTCGCGAAATGTGTCAGGAACCCTTCTAAAAAATGTATCGGAAAGCTCTTGACTGAAATTTTCAATTAGTAGATTGGCCGTTCGTTTTTCACTGATGTACTTTTTCTGTTGAATTCGCAAATTGGTCACATATAAATAGTACATCAAATTGTTTTTTTCATGGACCGTAAAATGAGCGCTATCGAACATCTGCAGCTTGGCTTGAATCAAACTTCTGTCAGACGAAGTGAAAATATCCTCTTGCCCTCTGTATATCCGTGCAAAGAGTTCCGTTAAGAAGAGTCGAATATTTTTCTCACTTTTGCCTGTTAACCGAAACTTTTTATCAATCTGAAGCTCAAAATCCTTAAGATAGTGATTCAATTTTTTATACGTGCTGTGGGCGATCGGATAACTGATCGTTTTTTTTTCTGAGAATTCATTCAGAGATTTAAACTTCTCTAAACTCGCCCCTAATAAAATATTGAAGCTTATCGATTCTTTGACATAATTTTCCAACAAGGTATCTGAATTCGCCGTCCCAGTACTTTCGACTTGAACAAAAGGCTCCTCTACAAAAAGGTGGATCTCCTTCGCCAAGCCAAATCGCTCCAAATCAAGAACCAATTGATCGATCGTACTTTTCAAGACGTAATTTGACATTTCCAGGTCATCGGACAGTTCCTTCTTTGTCAAGGCAAAGTAAGGACTTCGTTCGACCTTTTTCAACAATTGATACTTCCGCCATTCTTCCTTTGCCAAAAAATTATCTAGCAAAACGATCACTCACTCTCGCCTGTAATTTACCATTTGCTTCCCCATACAATACGACTCCAGACAAAAGATAAGCACTCTGCGCGATATCAGGAAAATCATTTGGTGCGCCGCTTCCTCCATCGCCCCCGTTTGGAGGTGTGACCACCTGTTCTTGTGAAAAGAACGCCTCATTAAGAATCAATACTTGATTTTCAGGATGTCTTTTTTTCATAGGAAGATAGGGATCGTCAGGGGGAAAATCTGTCGATTGTCTATTTTCCTTTTTCCGCTCAGGTGTCGGAACATGCAGGTGATCTGGATACTCTTGGTGTGTCTCCTCTTGTTCTTTTTCCGAAGTATTTTTTGTCTCCGAAGTCGTTTGGGCGCTAGTAGTCTCTGTTTCCTCTAATTCAATTTGCCCATCTATCTTTGCGCTTTCGCTAGATACCTCATGCTCGGTGATTGGAGTGATCGTATTTTGAGGATCTAAGGGATCATAGATGACCGTATTGCCAAATACGTGTTCAGAAAAAAGAAAAATCGATGCACCCAACGCGAACACCATCGACCGCGTGACCATTTTTTTCATTCTGTCACTCTCCTTTTCCGAAACTTAATCACTGACTTTAGTGATTATTTTGATACCAACTAATAAACAAAATAAAAATGAAACTACGACAATTATACAATATAACCTATTATTTTGTTTCTTTTTCCTAATCATTTCCTGTTTATCATGAACTATTTTTTGTTTCGTCATTTGACCCGGTTTTTTAAACAACTGCCCCTTCACGATAAACCGTTGCTTCGTCTGCGTCGGCTTGTCACAAGTAATCAGAGTGATCTCGGACATCCCATGATCATCTAAGACACGCAGGTCTGTTTGATCAATAATTTTCGTTTCACTTACAATGTATTGATAAAAGCCGCTTGCATCTTCAAAAAATATAGAATCTCCAATTGATACATTCAGCAGCTTACCAAATAATAAGCTCTCTTTTCCCAAATGATGACCAATCAATACCACATTGTGATTTTCAGGCGTTCGTTCTGGAAACAAGGTTCCTGCACCAACTAAAATTTCTTGATTCGTTACACCTGAAAAGACGGGGAGCCCTATGTCGACGTTCGGAATGATAAGTTGTCCAGATGCTTGAAATGTCTGGTCTCGCTGAAAGGCGAGTACATCTGCCAGATCTGGCGGCTGCACTGCCTCTAAGGGAACTTCAGCCGCCTTTTCACTCGTATAAGTTGTCTTGATGGTCACTTCTTGCGTTCTGTAAATAAGCAGTGCCTGTTTCATGAATGGTAAAAATAAGAAACTAATCGCTAGACAATAAATCAGTATTAAGCTAATCCTCAGTTTTTTTGTCATTTTTTTTCTTGCGCCATACTAAGAACAAAAGAATCAACAATAGTAATAAAATACCAATCAGAATATAGATCCATGTGTGATCCTTCTTGATCGTGACGTCTGAGTCATTCAATTTTTTCGCTACATCTGCTTTGATCTCGAAGTCCTTTTCTAAGGACCAATGATAACGAAAAGCCTCTTCTTTTTGCGCACCTTTTTCTTTGAATTTAAATGTGCCATCCGATTCTTTTTGACCGTAAGCCTCGATTTTCATCGTATATTCTCCAGCTTGCAGACGTTCTCCGTTCAACGGAACCGATAAATTAAAGTTCGAATTTGGGGCCATTTGCATTTCTGATTTTTCATCGGTATAAAGTGCTTCTGAACTTCCCTTTTTGGTGATGATTGTTTTTGTTGCTAAGTTATTTAAATACGTCCCATTCGGATTTTGAAGATTTCCCTGAATAACATTCCGTGCATTACGCTGATTTGGATCGACGCTATTCAATTTCAAATCTGGAGAGCCGTTTTCTGTTGTTTGACGCATCAACAAAGCCACGACATAGGAATACTCATTTTTGATCGCTAAACCTTTATCGTTGTTATCTGATGATGCTTTCGCTTCTTCCGATTGTTTTTCTTTGAACGTGATTCCTCCAGCAATAACACCGTCAAATTTTTCATTCGGCATATGTATGTTCACTTTATATTCGGCAGCAGATTTTGGTTTTAATGTGATCTCCGATGGTGCTTCTACGTACTCTTTTAAGTTGTATTTTAGTGAAGGATCGGGTTTGATCGTATTCTTGCTGTATTCTACAACGCCATTACCGTTAGTCGTGGCGCTGTTGATTTGTGCTTCCACGACAACTTCTTTATCTGTGTCGTTTCGCAAATCAACGGTCAATGTTTCTTTTTGATCTGGTGAAAGCATCAAGTCAAAGTAGGTTTTGTTTTTATCAATTTGGTTTTCTGAGGCTTTTGGTGTCACTGCAAAATTAAATTCTGAGGCATAGCCAGCGGTTGTTCCCATTAATAAACTAAAAAAAGCGATACATAGCGATGTTATTTTTTTATACTTCATTGTCTAGTTTTCCTTTCATTGAAAGAAAGGGATGCAAGAAGCACCCCTTCTTCAATTAAATAGTTATGATTAGTTTCCAGGTGCGTCGGTTAGTACCCACGTGAAGGTTGTTGAATATTTTTTCGCATATTTTGTTGTTGAACCAGGTACGCTTAATTCAATGCTGTTGGCACCTGTAGTTGCGTCGGTTCCCCAGTTATTTAAATAGGTTCCTGCACCTTGGCCTGCTTTTGCAGCCATGACGTCTTGTAATTCACCAGTTGGATCGGCAACAATCGTCGCTTTACCCGTAGGTTTTGCTGAATCGGATGCTGTAACGACATTTCCGTTCTTAAATGTTACTTCAGCCCCGGTCAATTCTTTTGCATCCTCTGTTTTAAACTGGCTGTTTTGTTTTACTTGCAATGTCCAACCTGCTTCTGTTCCGCGGTTATCTGTTACTTGGACAAAGTTAGGACCAGTTTTTTCATTGCTGTCTTTATCAAGATATTTTTGCGCTTTTGCTTTGTATACTTCGTCTTTTGAGGTGATTTTTTGTGTTCCGAAATCTAAGCTTGATGCATAATCGATCGATAATGGGCCATTCGTTCCTGGTTTAGGACCTGTTGGGTCTGTTGGATCGACTGGCGTAACTGGTTTCGTTGGATCCGTTGGATCGACTGGATTTGTTGGGTCTGTATTAGGTGTAAATGTGATGACCCCGTTTGTGTCGTAATTGCCGCCATCTGCCGCAAAAGTTGTTGTTGTGCTCAAGCCAATACTTGCTAAAATAGCTGTTGCTAGAAATAAAGAACCAAATTTTTTCATTGTGATAGTCTCCTTTTATTTGAATTAATTGCCAGGTACGTCAGATAAGCTCCATGTCAATGTTGTACTGTATTTCACAGCATCTTTCGGTGTGCTGCCGGGTACAGACAAAGTGATTGCTTTTGTCACGTCTGCATCGACTTCTTTGCCATCTTTGTCTTTTTCCTTTACTGATTCAGCCGTTCCCCAACGATTGACGTAGGTTCCTGCACCTTGATTTGTTTTCGCTGACATAACCATACTTTCTGCACCAGCAGGATCTAAGGAAATCGTTGCTGCCGCTTTAGGATGTACGGCTGTCGAATTGCTGGCAACCGTCGGACTAACCAATTTAACCGCTGAGCCCGTTAACGTATCATTCAATGTGCTTGCCGCTTTGAATTGACCGTTTTGTTTTACCTTCAACGTCCATCCGCCGTTACTTCCACGGTTATCTGAGACTTGAACATAGTTTGGCTTTGCTGCACTGCCGTCTTTAAATTGTTGTGCTCTTGCATAGTACACTTCATCTTTATTGGTGATCTTATTTACACCAAAATCAAGTGATGACGCATAGTCGATGGATAACGGACCATCGGTTCCTGGATTCGGACCATTTGGATCTGTTGGATCGACCGGTTCGACCGGTTTAGACGGATCAGGATCAGTGGGGTCCACTGGTTTTGTTGGATCTGGATTTGGAATAAATTCCACCGCACCATTTGATGTGTAATCTGTGTCTGCTGCATGTGAAATAACACCGCCGACTGTTGAAAGTGATAGTGCTGCAAGTGTCGCAACGGTCATTAACCTTACTTTTTTCATCTTTTTTTCTCCTCACATCTTTTAGTGTCGTTGCCGAAATTTTTCATTCATAAAAAAGCGGAAACGACTGTTATTTTAAGGAACATCTTTTAATGTCCATGTTACTGTTGTTTGATACTTTTTCGCGTATTTGACTGTTTTCCCAGGAACCTTCAACTGAATCGCTTGTCCACCTGTGGCTTCGTTGGTCCCAAAACGGTACAGCCATGTTCCGAATCCTTTATCTGCGTCGGCTGTTATTACATTGATCTCCGCATCAAGCGGTAAAGAAAATCCGCCGCTTGCAACAGGTGCATACGCATTTGAAAGATTCGAGATCATTCCACCTTGAGTAAATATCAATTCAGCACCGTTTAATTTTTGAGATTCAGAAGTTTGAAACTGACCGTTTTGTTTGACTCCTAACTTCCATCCACTACCCGTTCCTCGAACGTCTGTGACCTGTACATAGTTTGGACCCTTTTTCTTAACACCGTCAAAATCAGTGTATTCTTGTGCATGAGCATAATAGGTCTCATCCTTCGTAGAGATCGCTTGATTCCCGAATTGGATACTTGAAGAAAAATCAAGAGATAAACTGCCGCCTGTACCTGCCGGCGGTCCAACTGGATTTGTCGGATCAACAGGAACAACTGGCTTTGTAGGATCTGGGAGCAGCGGGTCAAGTGGTTTTGTTGTCGTTCCCCCACCACTTTGATACTTCATATGTGTGTTCGTATCTTCTGCATGTACGCCCGTTCCTCCAATAAATAGAAGCGAGACCATCAGAAAAATACTAACGAATGGTATGTGTTTCAGTGTTCTCGCCCTCCTTTAGCTTGAAGAAAACAAATGCTAACAAGACAACGCCGATCAATGAGGTGACCACATTTGAAGTATCCCCTGTAGCTGGAATGATCGTTCCTTCTCCTTTATAGGAAGGTAACGCGCCGGCATAGCCCGTCGTTGAATGTCCAGATTCCTGAGCGCCCTGTTCAGGAACAGCGGCAGAACCGCCATCTTTTTGGGATTCCTCTTTTTTTGTGGGCTTTTTAGGATACTCATATTTTCCATAAAAGGCGGTAACCCCATTGCTATCATATTCCGCATCTGCGGCAAAAGCCGGAACAGCAGTAAACAGCAACACTATTAGTAGCAAACTTTTTATAGCTAATCGTTTCATCTACTCACCTAATTTCCTGGAACATCTTCTAATTGCCATGAGAGTTTTCCTGAATATTCACCCACCCGTTGCTTTTCAACGGGGACACTCAACTTGAAGCCGTTGTTTCCTGTCCATCCAGCGGAAATATCCTTGGAGCCATCAGAAGAAAATGATCCGGATTCTACGATTTGCGAAGCTGTGGTGATCGGTTTTTCACCTAATGTCGACGTATAATATAAAGCATCCTCTAAAGAGATCGTCCCATTTTTTAGTGTTTCAGATTGGCTCAACGTCAATCGCCAAGGCTTTCTTGCTCCGCCTCGTGTGTCGGAGACTACAAGAGTACCTGTAGCTGTTGGACGATAGGTCTCCAATTTGTTCGAAACAGAATTACTACCAAATTCCAGTCCATTGGGAACGGAAACTAATGATAAACTTCCTACTACTGTGATCTTCGTACCCGCTTTAAATGTTGCGTCACGATAAGTCATATCTGTTTTAGGATTAATATTACCAATTGAATTATTCGTACTTGGTCGGTCCGCCTCGCTTAATACCGTGATCGGACCGCTCTGGTCTTGCAAGAAGAATTGTAAGACATCTCCTCGTGTAATTTGTATCGTTGATATATCAATCGTCCATTTCCCATCGGCTCCTACTAATTGCCCAGGAATTCCAGATGGTTGACCATTGACGGTAAATGTTATAATACTGTTAGGTTCCCCAGTTCCTGTTAATTGCTTCGTAATGCTTTGGATGCCATCCGCATGATCGACTTTCGCAGGTTCTGGTGGTGTAACATCGATGACAGTGGTAGTGATTGGTGTTGGTGTGATCCAAGGTCCGCGTTCTGCGATTCCTGAGATATTTTCTCCAGCTTTTTGGAATTTGACGGGTGTGCTTGTGTCTGTGTAAGAGACATAGCCATTTTTATCTGTCAGTAGATTGTCTCGGACATTCCCGTTTGTATCTGTCAGTTTCACCTTCGCCTGGTTTTCTGACGCATACACAGGAATATACTTGATCTCCCCGCCAACCAAACCATTGTTATCGGGTACTTCACCAATAATTACTCGGCCTTTGATCGTCTTATCGGCATCTGTCACAGGTGTCCATTCGATTTTAGGATCTTGGTTCATCCCTGAAATTCGGCGATAGTTCGCCTGCTTGAATTGGTCCAATCCAGCAACGGATGTCGTCACAGCCTCTCTCGAACCACTCCCCGTAACTTTCAAACTCGGTACTTTCGCATAGGTTTCACTTGACGGGCCTAAAACAGGCACGCCAACCTTCCAAAGATCAACATCTGAATCTAGAATTGAAAACGTATTGTTCGCTTCACTTCCATACGCGACATTAACCGCGATTTGCGAGTTATTCAGGTTTCTCAAATCATATTGAGCAGGACTGTTCAACGTGAAGGAGTTCCCCGTTCGACTGACACTCCCAGTTCCTATACCGTTCGCTGCCATATTGATCAACGGTTGATTACTTGTTCCGATCACATAAAAGAAACTTCCCGGCTCCGCGTTTAAATACGTATTGTTGGCACTAAATGCAACGATCGACCCGGCCAATTGTTTACTTGTTAGATTGACAACTGCGCCTTTTTTGATCGTCATTCCCGCACCAGTATCATCAAAACGTACCGCATTCCCAGGCATGTCTACGTTGAATACACTGTTCTCTCCAACCGTCAGCGCTAAATAATAGCTGTAAACTGCTGGATAGGTTCGCCCTGTCGTTTGTGTTTGACCAACATCAACATGACAATTTTTTCCTATCGTGAATTCTCTTGAAGCCCCCGTTGATCCAGCGCTAGCACGTACGTTGTACCAAAATACAGAGAAATCATAGTAATTGACGTTTCCTTTATAGTTCGTGCCGTCTTCCATGATTAAGCTTCCTAGGTAAAAGTTTTCAGCACGGGTATTGATGTTCATATTGCCATACACTCTGACTTCCGAGTGTGATGCCCTCGCTAATCGTTGTACCCCAGATTCAGCTGTGATATTCCCAAAGCGATACTTCCATTTTGCTCCAAAAGTATAATTTAAACGGTTCCCAACGATGTCTTCAGAATACGCTCCGCCATACCTTTGGTTTAAGGTGATATCATGCATATGAAAAGAACCCGTAGCATTTTGAGGTGAAGCTAAATAGATGGAAGAATCTTTGAAATCAACACGGTGCCCTTGACCGTCGATCTCCAGGTCATTTTTTCTGGCGTAAGTCGACAAGGTCCCATCTGAAGCACTTGGGTTGTCAAAGCTTTTGGACAAGGATATCTTAGTAATCGTTTCATTCCGAATCGCTTTGACAAAATCTGACCAGTTATCCACGACCGCTTCATTTGCTGCTAATGCTCGAATCTTTACCTTTTTGGCTTCTGGTTCCTTCTCACTCGTTTCCGAAGACGCTGTTTTATCTGTTGAGTTTTCAGAATTTTCTGTCTTTTCATCACGAGGAGCTGTCGAACTTGTTTCTGCTGACGGTATGTCTTCAGATGATGATTCCATTACACGATCATCTGTTTTACTCTCATCAGTAGAAGATTGGATACTATTACTTAGATCTCCTACCTCCGTTTGCTCAGTGGAACGCGTACTTTCTTGTGTGGTTTCTTCAGCATTCACATGAGGAACTTGGAAATATGGAAGTAAAATGATTAAAAATAAGACTACTTTAATTTTGCGTCTTAACATTCTCTCACCTCCTTTACGAACTAAATATTATCATAGCGTTTGCCCATTTTTTATATTATTTTTTAAAAGATTTGGTAATTTAGTTATAACACTTGTGATATTAGTCTATTATTAACAAAACCAAAAGCAGATTCATTTTATATTAATATTAAAATAATGTCTGTCATATTACATTTTTATATACTCTAAAGACAACATTAGGTACTGATTACTAAATAGTAAGCACTTTTCTCAGATTCTCAAGAATATTAAATAACAATTATTTTCGTTAAAAAACGGTTTAAAGACACGACGAATCCTGTCTCTTATACACATCTAGATGTGTATAAGAGACAGACATTAGGTACTGATTACTAAATAGTAAGCACTTTTCTCAGATTCTCAAGAATATTAAATAACAATTATTTTCGTTAAAAAACGGTTTAAAGACACGACGAATCCGTATAGACCAAACGTTTTCTGAAAACACTTTGAAAATTATTAAATTTTTCTTATTTAATTCATAAATGAATAAATCTGTGACCTGATATTCAGATTTTTTGCCGAATCACACTTAAAAAATGGTTCATCAAAACTTTCTTTATTAGAAATAGGCAGTCCATTTTCCATCGTCATTTACAAATGAAACCATTTACACGTCTTCCTACCGATAGTAGACTTAAAGTAATACAATAAAGGACGTGGTGGAATGGATATTAAAGCAATCGTATTAGACATTGACGGGACATTGCTGAACTCGAAAAAGAAGATTTCTGAAAAAACAAAACAAGCATTGATCAACGCACAAAAGAAAGGCGTTAAAGTGATATTGGCTTCTGGGCGACCGACTCCAGGGATGTTTAGGTTGGCAGAAGAACTAGAAATGACGAAGTATGAAGGGTATTTGGTCTCCTACAATGGGGCACGGGTGACGGATTGCTTAACAAAAGATGTCATTTTTAACCAAGCGATGGCTGTTAAAACAAGCCAAGCGATCTTAGAGCATCTGAAAAAATTTAACGTACAGCCAATGATTGACAAGGATGACTATCTTTATGTAAATGACGTTTACAACGGGATGCTTGATTTACCCGAGGGGCCTTTCAACATTATTCAATATGAATCGCGGGGCGGCAATTTCAAGCTTTGCGAAATAGATGATTTGGCGGCATTTGCCACCTTCCCTATTAACAAAATCTTGATCGCTGCTCAGCCAGACTATTTGCAGGAGCATGCAGAAGCCATCCATGCACCCTTTGATGAGACCGTGACGGCTGCCTTTTCTGCTCCTTTCTATTTTGAATTTACAGATAAAGGAATCGACAAAGCTAAGGCCTTGAATGCGGTATTCCCTGAAATGGGTATCCATTCCTATAACATGATCGCATTCGGCGATGGGCAAAATGACCGTTCAATCATTGAATACGCTGGGATCGGCGTGGCGATGGGCAATGCGGTAGACGAATTGAAGGCCATCGCAGACGATGTGACCCTATCTTGCGATGAAGACGGTATTGCCGCAGGATTAGAAAAATATCTTTAAACAAAAAACCAGCTTTTAAGGAAATTATCCTTAAAAGCTGATTTTTTTATGCTTCCATTTGTGGGTTTGCGGCGGTCAAGACCCCATCGACACCTTCCACAGCGAAATAATCCGTGATTCGCTGCTTCAATGCCTGCATCGCTTGATCGGCGCGTGCAGCCTGTTCTTCATTGACAGATTCCATAAAGAAAATCGCGTCATGAGTATCTTCTGTCAACATGGTTCGTTGGGCTTCCCGCCAGTTTAAGCAACGGCAAATGGCCCCTTCCTCATCAGCATAAATGATTTCCCCGGGTAGCGCCGGTGCATCTGCTTCCGCCCCCAAAGGTAAAAAAGATTCACCGCCTGCGGCTTGACCCAAATGAATCGTACCGACGACCTTCTCTAAATCCTCTCCGCCACAAGGAACTGCGAATTCGAGTGACACACTATTGTAAATGTCCACTAAAGGATTGATGGGATGAAATTCACGATCTTGACTCACACGCTTCAGCAGTGCTTCGATGGATGAACGTGCACCTTTTTTAGTTTTGAACTTACTAAAGGCCTCGCGCCACTGGGCAATGACCGTATTTTGACTAAATGTCTCATTTGTAAGAAAAGCTTGGGCTGCTTCTTTTCCATCGGTCAATAACTGTGTCAAAAAGAGATCAGACGCTTTCCCCTTATTTTCTCCAATGCCCTTGACGATCAATACATGAATCTGCGCCTCGGGAAAGATTTCCCAAAAAGACGCCTCTACGTTAACGGTTGTCATACCTTCACTCCTTTTCTGTATACAGTAATTTTACACTACAAATGGCGTTTTAAATCTATTTTTGCAACATTTCTAAAGCACACATTTTTAAGCGTCGTTTCCCACCTGCACCAGCGCCCTCAGTTTCTCCACGTCGACTCGATAACCCCGTTTATTCTTTTCAATGTAGCCTTCTTCTCGTAAATACTTGAATGTGTGAGTCAAATGACGATAACTCACCCCTAAATAATCGGCGATCTGCGTATTTTTTTCGCTATATTGGCCGTTCACCGACACTTCGATTAATAATGCCGCAAGACGATATTTCAGCTCAAAGGTTTGCGCATTCGAGAAATGAGTCATGCGCAAGAGAAGTTTTTCTCCAATGTACTTAGCGATCCACGCAGAAAACGCGGGATCGGTTCTCAGCAGTTTTTCTACCTCCGGCATAGGAATCGCCAAACAGCGAACCGTATCAATGGCCACGACATCCTTCGCTTCCTCCTCTGCTTGTACCAAAGTCAATTCACCGATCAAATCTCCCGGCTCAAGAAATTGCAAAATCAGTGTTTTTCCATTAGGTTCCTGTTGAACGATGCGAGCTTTTCCTGCTAAAAGGATGAGTAAATGAGACACCCTTGCACCTTGATGAAGGAGCGGTTCATTTCGATCGTACGTCCTAACAACACAGTGCTTTAATAGATCCCCTGTAAAATGAGCTCGGTGTAATCGCTGAAGCTCCTGTGCCACAGAGGAATCTGTTATTTTTTTCATCATAACTAGGCTATATCTCCTATTGATCGTTTTTTATGTCCTGCATACTTATCCTATCAATTCATTATTGGAGGAACAACTATGACGAATCAAAAAACGAAGACTCTTTCCTTTCTTTATTATCTCCTTAGCGCCTTTGGCATCAGTTTGACGTTGAAGGCTGGAATCGGTGTCAGCAGCTTCAACTCTCTGAACGCAACGGTTGCTGCCTTTAGTCACATTAAGATCGGTACGATCACCACGGGATTGAACTTCCTGTTTTTAATAGGCTGTATCGCATTAGACGAAAAACGACAACTAAAGGATTATGTCACCATGACTACGGCACTTCTGTGCTTTGGCTCGACAATCAATCTCTTCACCTATTTTATTTTTCCGCTCTTTTCACTGGATGCGTATTTCTTAAATTGTCTGCTGTTTGTTTTAGGAACGCTCATTGCAGGCTTTGGGACTGGAAAAGTCTTGAAATACCGCTGGTTGAAATTTCCAATCGAGACGTTCTGTGTCTTTTTGACCGAACGGACGACCCTCAGCTTCAAATATTATCGCTACAGCATCGACCTTCTTTGTATTCTAGGTGCTCTGGTACTCACCTTTTACTTCCATTTACCTTTGATGGTCCGAGAAGGGACATTGATCAGCTTTCTCTTATTATCACCCACGATCGCTTTTGCAAATAGAGAATAAAAAAGTGACGCATCCAGTTATTCTTTATTCAAAACCCTTCGAGCCAGCTTAATCAAATCATACCAGCAAACGGAGACCATTCCTAAAGCCGCACAGATCGCTAATTGCGTCAACGACAATGGTGCCAGATCCAAAAAACTGTTTATCGGCGCGTAGATCAACGCAAGTAAAATGAGCATCGTTCCACCAAGGATCAGCCAGATCACCTTATCATGGATCAACTTGATAAAGGTTTGGATGCCGAATAGATGATTGGAACTATTGACTTGAACTAGGAAAAGATTGGCTACGATCAAAACAGCTAATCCCATAGTACGGGCCAGTTCATCATTTGACGGATTTTGCTGCAAAGTAAGATAGTAAGCCAGAAAAGAGGCGACGAAAATAACCAGTCCCTGTACTATACTTTTGACTAGCAACCCTCTGCTCAGGATACTTTCTTTCGGATCACGAGGCGGCCGGTCCATGATATCCGGCTCGCTAGGCTGTCTTTCCAACACGACGGAGCACGTTGGGTCAATGACTAATTCCAACAGCACCACATGTACAGGTAAAAGCAGTAGCGCGGCTTGCGGAATACCAAGAATCGGACCGAAAAGCGCGGTCAACGCGATGGGGAGGTGAATCACAAAAATATACCCGATGGCCTTTTTAATATTGTCGTAGATCCGGCGACCATCTTTCACGGTACTTACAATAGTAGAAAAATCATCATCCATTAAAATCAAGTCGGCGGCTTCTCTGGATACTTCAGAACCTCTTTTGCCCATCGCGATCCCGATATCCGCATATTTTAAAGCCGGTGCATCGTTCACCCCATCGCCAGTCATTGCAACGACTTCACCTCTTGCCTTGAACGCTTGGACGATGCGCATTTTATGCTCAGGAGTCACTCGTGAGAAAATCGTGATATCGGCGACTTTTTCTTTTAGTTCCTCAGCGGTCAGCGTATCGATCTCCACGCCTGCGATAAATTCATCGGTATTTGCGATCCCGACGTTTCGTGCAATCGCTCCTGCTGTCACACCATTATCCCCCGTAATCATCACGACTTTGATGCCGGCTTTCTGACACTGCTGGATGTCCTCAGCTACGCCTTTTCTTGGCGGATCAGACAGACCAATCAGTCCAAGAAAATTCAGCTCGCACGCTTCAATCGTCTTCGGAACCTCAGCTTCGGTCGAGACGATTTGTTCGCCTACCGCAATCACTCGCAAGCCTTCGTGAGAAAAGCGATCAATCACCTCAGCGATTTCCGCTCTCTTCTTCGAATCAACAGCAGAAATGTTTAGCACACTTTCTGGTGACCCTTTGACCGTGATTTCGATTCGAGCATTCCGTTCCCAGACATGCCCCATCATTTTTAGTTCATCGGTAAAAGGATATTCCTTCACCAATTGTCCGTTAAATAATCGTTCTTTGCTCCAGCCATGGGCTTCATCGTACTCCAGCATGGCAATTTCCATTGGATCGTACGGCTCAGTTTCACTAGCAAGACCCATGGTTTCGATCAATCGATCTTCCACTTGATTCGCCGCCACCCATATTTCGGATACCGTCATTTTATTTTCGGTGATGGTCCCGGTTTTATCCACGGCTAAAACGGAAACAGCACCCATGGTTTCAACAGCTGGCAATTTCCTGATCAATGACTGTTTCTTCGCCAAGCGCCAGGCACCCATCGAAAGAAAGACTGTCAAAACAACCGGAAACTCTTCAGGAATCATCGCCATCGCAATCGTGATGCCGGATAAAATACTTTCTACAAAACGGGCTTTTAATGGCAGATCAGCATCATTGAAAAAGGTCACGACCGCGACAAGTGTCAAGAAAATCAAGGCTATGATGGCACAGACTTTGACTAATTTCCCGATTTGTTTATCTAACGGCGTCGCTTCTTCTTCAGCCGAGGCTAAATGTTTCCCAATTTTTCCATATTCAGTTTTCGTCCCTATCTTATCGACCAAAATCGTCCCGCTGCCCGTCGTCACCAGCGTCCCGGTATAAACGTAGTCCTCACGCCAATAGTCTTCTGAAGTAGATTCTTCCGTTTCAGCCAGCGTCTTCCAAACCGCTTCAGCCTCACCTGTCAAAGAAGACTCGTTGATTCTCAGGTCATTAGCCTTGATCACAAAGCCGTCAGCCGGAACTTTGACCCCTTCTTCAATCAGCATCAAATCTCCTGGAACCAATTCCTGGCTCAAAATTTCATTTGATTGCCCCTCGCGAATCACTTTGATTTTTGGTGCAGAGAGATCTTTTAACGCATTCAAGGTTTGATCCGTTTTCCATTCTTGGATCACTTCAATGGCGATAATGACCACCACGAAGACCAGCATGATCAACCCATCTTTAGGCTCGCCTAAAAAGAAATAAATCAACGCCGCTACGATCAACAGCAGAAACATCGGTTCCAGAATAATATGAAGAATCTTCAGGTAAAACGGCTCCTTCTTTTTTTGTTCTAGCTGATTCAGCCCGAATTCATCCCTTTTTCGCGCGACTTGTTCTTTCGTTAACCCATTCCAATCTATCTTTTTCATCTCGATTCTTCCCTTCATTTTTTATAAATCGATTGCTCCATCATACGTTTTTGTGAAGGTATTTACGAGAAATAATGATCACTTTTTAGTAGATTGTAACTGTTTAGCAAGGGAGAAAATACAGGCTGCCCCTCCCCTTAAAAAATAAAAACAAGGCTGCCCTAAAATTAAAGTAAGTGGTATTAAAAGATAGATTCGTGGCGCCATCGAGTAAGAAAAAGGGCCGCTAGATCAAAAAAACAATGAAGACTAACCCTGATTCGTTAGTTTCCATTGTTTTTAAATACGAATTAATTTTGGAATTGCTTGCAGAAATGAACTTTAGCTGTACACCCCAGATAAAGTTTCTATATAAAAAATGCGCTTCTCTTCACCTATTCTCCCATACTTGCTAGAATAAACGAGTAAAGGAAGTGTGGAAATGCTACAAATCAAACGAGCGTACACTCCCGCCAGCGAATCCGACGGGTACCGGGTGCTAGTCGACCGATTATGGCCGCGTGGAAAATCCAAGGAAACAGAAAAGATCGATCTTTGGCTGAAGGCGATCGCACCAAGCAACGAGCTGCGAAAATGGTTCAATCATGATCCAGAAAAGTATTTTGACTTTAAGAAAAAATATCAGGCGGAGCTGCAAAGCGGAGATCAGAAAGAGGCACTAGAAACGCTAGAGGCCCTACTCCGAGAACAAGAAGATGTAACCTTAGTATATGGGGCAAAAGATGAATCTCATAATAATGCGCAGGTATTGTATGATTTATTAAGCAAATGAAGCAGACTCTGAGCGAGCCTGCTTCTTTTAATACAAACATTTGATATGATGCTGATTCAGTTTTTCCAATTTATCTGTCTCTAGTGGTTTATCAGTGATCAAATAATCGATCTCATAACAAGATACACCTTGATACATATATTTGTGATCTAATTTATCACTAGTCGCTAAAACGACTAAATGATTCGCTTGCCGACGAAAAGCCTTTTTTATCAAGGCTTCACCTTCATGTGTTTCTGTCAGGCCATGTTCGAAATCTAGTCCTCTGCAGCCGATGATCGCCAGATCCGCATTATACGTCAATATATCATTATAGGCTTTTGATCCATTGATAGTGGCTCTTTTCGGCACGATTGAGCCGCCCAAAACCGAAACATGGGCCGTCGTAAATTCACTCAGCATCGCTGCCGTCAGTACACCATTGGTAATAATCTGTAAGCCATCAAATCGGCTGAGGTTTTTTACCAAATGAAGGCTAGTCGTACTTGAATCGAGAAAAATGACCATATCGTCTTTGATCAACGTCTCGGCCACATTGGCAATATATTGTTTGTTGTCCTCTTCATTTAATTGGGTAACTTTCATCAAATAAGGAACATCGATTTTCTTATTATCGACAATCATCGCACCACCGCGTGTTCGTCTGATCAAGCCACTTTGCTCTAGCAGCACCAGATCTCTCTTCACTGTGGCCTCGCTGTAATTGACAAGCTCGATCAAATCAATGACGCGAGCAAATTGATGCACCTTCAAATAATTAACGATTTGCTGTTGACGATCTTCAATGGCGTTTAGCATAAAGCAGCCTCCTCGGAAATAGTATCTTCTAATCATTATACGTAAGTAGAAAAAGGAAAGAAAGACAGGCTTTCGTTTTTTGAAAGCACTGCCTTTTCGAATTAATATAGTTCGGCTTTTCCGATAGTGTTTAACACACTTAACTTGTGTCTCACCACTTCTTTAACCTTCTCGTTTGCCATGGGATAAACCTCATTTGGCTCATACATTGCTGGATTTTTACTTAAAATATCCCGCAAAGCATCAAAGAAAACACTCTTGAGGTCTGAGCTCAAGTTCACTTTTGCAACACCATATTTCACTGCTTCGCTGACTTCTGAATCCGGATTCCCCGACCCGCCATGCAAGACAAATGGCAGATCGATCCGTTGGTTCAGTTCCTTCAACAGTTCAATATTCAATTTAGGAGTCAGGTCTTTTGGATAAAGCCCATGCGCCGTACCAATTGCGACTGCTAAGGTATCAATCCCGGTCTTTTCGACAAAATCCTCAGCCTGATCTGGGTCAGTATAAATAATGTTTGCTGATCCGCCTTCTGCTGAACCATTATTGCCGATCGTTCCTAGTTCCGCTTCCACTGACACATTCACACCATGAGCCAACGCCACTACCTGTTTGGTGATTTCTAGATTATCTTCATAGTCTTGGACAGAAGCATCAATCATCACGGATGTATAGCCATTTCGAATCGCTCGCATGACATCATTGATCGTTCCACCATGATCCATATGGATGACGACTGGAACTTTGCTTTTGTGAGCGTAATCCTTCACAGCGGCTACAAACTCATCATTTAGATAGGAAATCTCATCCGGATGAATTTCTAAAATGACAGGTGCATTTTGCTCCTCAACTTCCTCCATGATCGCTTTCAGCATATCATAGCTACAAATGTTAAATGCAGGGACTGCAAACTTATTTTCTTTCGCAACTTTTAATAAATCCTTCATCGTATACAACATTAGACTTCCACCTCATTAGTTAATTTTTCATTTGATATTTGCTTTTCTGTAATCGGTTTTTTCAGCAATCCAACAGTCACCGCTGTCACAATCGTTCCTGCAACAATCGCTAGAATATACATCGGTAAATTATTCATGACATTTGGGATTAACATCACCCAGATCCCGCCATGTGGCGCCATCGAGGTGACACCCGCAGCCATGGAGATTCCTGCTGCCGTTGCAGAGCCCAGCATCAAACTGGGAATGACACGAATAGGATCGGCGACCGCAAAAGGAATAGCCCCTTCTGTAATATAGGAAGCACCTAATATCCAGCAGGATTGGCCTGATGTCCGTTCTTCTTTGTTAAACTTATGTTTGAATAAGATTGTTGCTAATGCTAGACCTAATGGCGGTGTCATTCCTGCTGCCATACATGCGGCGATCGGAGCATTTACACCAGCAGACATCAAACCAATCGAGAAGGTCGAAATCGATTTATTGATTGGTCCGCCCATATCAGCCGCCATCATCACACCAATCAATAATCCAAACATCAGACCTGAAGTATTACCAAGCCCGTTCAACCAGCTAGTCAAGGCATCTAAGACCCACGCAATTGGCTTATCGATCAAGAAGACCATCGCTAATCCAATTACTAAAATAGAAACCAGTGGAACAACGATCAATTGATAAATAGCTGCAAATTGTTTCTTAATATTGATTTTATTTGCCAAGAAATCCGTTGCGTAACCTGCTAATAATCCACCAATCATCCCGCCTAAGAATCCCGAGCCACCATTCGCAGCCAGTAAACCTGCAACGATCCCTGGTGCAAAGCCTGCTTTCCCAGCAATTGAACTAGCGATCCCCGCTCCAAGTGCTGGTACCATCATGGCGAAAGCCGTTCCCCCTCCAATCGTCGACAACGCGCCAGCCAAAACATTATAATCAGCAGATTTCGGATCAGATGCTGTGATCCCGAAGGCAAAACTTAAGGCGATAATAATTCCGCCAGCGATGACAAATGGCAGCATATAGTTCACACCATTCATGAAATGATTGTAGATACCAATCTGATGCGACTTCTCCTCACTTTTACTGGAAGTTGAGATTTTGATCGTACCCACATCGTTGAGTACTTCTTCTATCACTAGCTCTGGCTCCTTGATTGCTCGACCCGTAGAGACTCTTTTAACCCTTTTTCCAGCAAATCGACTCATATCGATATCCTTATCAATGGCTAATATAATGGCATCCGCCCGTGAGATTTCTTCGATAGTCAATTCATTTTCAATTTTTGCTCCTTGCGTTTCGATCTTTACCATATGACCCAAACCAGTAGCAGTTATCTCTAGTTTTTCGGCGGACATGTAGGTATGTGCAATTCCTGTAGGACAAGCAGTAATTCCAACAATATTCATGATTGTTCCTCCTTATTCGTTTTAAAATACTATTGAATTAATCCGATTTAAATGCTGTGTACTCTTCATAACAAGCGCTTGTTTATTCATTTGCTCTATCTTGCCAAATACTATTCAAGGAACACCAAATTAAAATATCTGTAAAACCTCTGCAGCGGTTTTAGCATTCTTTAGTCGATCTCGAAAATCCTGGTTCATCAGTCTTCTAGAAAATCCACTCAAAATATCTAAGTGCAAGTCAGTAGCCTTTTGCGGGACTAATATTGCAAAAACACATTCGATTGGTTTGCCATCCAATCCGGTATAATCGTCCATTAATCCTGTATGAACAAAACAAACCGTTGGCTCTAGGACATATTTGCTTTTTGCATGAGGTATCCCAAAACCATCCTCAATTCCTGTAGACGTTTCCTTCTCTCGCTTGTATAAATCCTTGATGATCTTTTTAGCCTTGCTTACGCGATTTTGTTCCTCAAGATTCTTAGCTAAACAATCAAACAAATCACTCTTTGAACGAATTCCTTCATCAAAAATAATTAAATCGTTCAACATAATTTCCTTTAATTCCATTAAAAAACACCTCTATTTAAGTCTTGTCAGCGCTCTCTTATTTCTTGAGATCACTATATCATCGTAATCTAAACCGTTCAACATTATGCACATTAAACGGTTCAAAGTTCTTTTTAAGATATTTCCGCTCACTCTATGTGATCTATTCAGCTCAAAAAAATCTCTGATTTTTGAATGCTTCTCAATTACTCAGTATTCTGCATATAAAGAAAACTCCAAAAAGCAGATTTATAATTCTGCCCCTTGGAGTTCATGATTCATTTATAAATACCGTCTAACCTTCGCTTGATACTGACGATAGCTCTCGCCAAAAGTCGATACCAGATAAGTTTCCTCCCCACGAATTTGCCTATCAAACAAAATAAATGCAGTCATTGCTACTGCAATCACAAGTATATTTGGAAAGGTCACTGCCAAACCAAGATACAAAAAATCAAATGCCACAAAGGCCGGATTGCGGCTGAAACGGTAAATTCCAGTAGTTACCAATTCAGTCCTCTGCTTTTCATTGTACCCGGCACGCCAATTCAGTCCCATCGCCCTGACCGCGATATAAAAAAGAACTACTCCCGCAAAAATCAGACCTAAACCCAAATACACCCAAACGGTTCGATTGATCTCAAACAGGATCGGCGCAAGGAACTGCAGCACTCCACCGACGCCTGTCATTATTTTTAAAACGATTTCAAAATACTGCTCATTTTTTACATCTTTTCCTAATAAATTAACGGTGATTCCTTGTTTTCTCAGCAGCAACCCTTTCAATAAGTAAATCAGATAAAACAGTGTAACTCCTGTGAATGCGAGAATCCGTACCAACATTTTCATTCCTCCTCAATAAAATATGAAAATATATTCATATGTTTATTATTTCATATGAGTGCAAATCGGTCAAGTCTTCTATCGAATCTAACTAATGATCATAGACTTGAAATGATTGATTAAAAATGCTCCAAAAAAATACTCCTTCAGCTTAGCAATGGTAAGTAACCGTCACTAAACTTGAAAGGAGTATTTCATTTATTTGTTAAAGCGGAACATTAATAACCTCATGGGACAATGCTGGAGCATCGGCTTCCTTCGCATTGAATCCGGTTAAGCGGAAGGACAGGTTGAATTTTTCGAAGGTTGTTCGATATTTTTCCAGCTGCCATTGACCACAGGAATAGCTTCCCAGCGCATTTTGCTTGTAATCGATATTCACTACGACATACTCTCGCTCTTTTAGATCACAGGTATGTTTAGCGTTATCCAGATCGGCCTCTTCAAAATAAGAAGTACTGAAATTGAAGCCTGCTTCATCTGCGGCGAATAATCCCTGCCCGCGATCATCTGTCAGCGCTACCCATCTTGTATCCATTCTGTTTCCGTTAGCTTGAGGAACAACATAATTCGTAAACATCTCTTCGACAGTTGAGCGATAGACACCCAGATACCCTGCTTCTTTTGAATCCGTGTAGTTTTCTCTTGGTCCCCGCCCTAAATAGTTTACTTGATTCATGTCCTTATTCACATGCATCGATACACCTAAGCGCGGCAGCATATTTGGCGCGGAGTCGATCTTCCCGCTAGGAGTCCCCTCCAGGTTGAATAAAACATCGCCGCTTCCGCAGATCGTATAGCTATAGGTGCATTTGTAATGCCATGCACTGTTTGTTGTTGAATTGATCGTATTAACGGTGATCTGAACGGCTTGATCGATTTCCTTCCAGTCAAAGGATTCGACAATTTCATGCTCTAAATGCAAGAAATACTGTTTTTTCATCTCATTGATGATTTCCATATCGTTACTGATTGGTGCGCGCCACATGGTGAATTTCGGTCCTCGTTCAACGATCGTTTGACCGTCTCGTACCAATTTTAGCAGCGTGCCTCTGACTGTATCAAACGTGACAATAAAGTCTGTTCCTTCAATACTCAATGTCGTTTGTGTCTCATTAACCTGCAACTTTCCGTTTGGCAGAATCTCAACGCCTGCTGCTTTGATTGGAAGCTCGAAGCTGGCTGAAGCTAATTCGTAGCCTTTTCCTGCATAGGCTGTTGTTGCTTTTAATTGATAGGAAATGTTTAAGAAATAGCTTGCGCCAGGTTTTGGTGCGAGATCCAAGTTATATGGCAAGCTTAATTTGGCTTTCTCTCGCGCTGGAATCGAAGGCAGCGAAATCGTTCCATCTTCAATCAGTGTTTCATCCTCAAGAATTGAAAAATGCAGCTCAAAAATTTTCAGGTCTTGGAAATCAAAGCGGCTCAACAGCTCGATTTCTCCTTTGTTCAGATCGATCGCTGTCGTCTGGATCGGTTCGATCACCTTTTTGTATTCATACAAGCTTGGCGAAGGCGTGCGATCCGGCATCAGCATCCCGTCAATACAAAAATCTTTATTTGAAGGATCATCGCCAAAGTCTCCGCCATAGCGATAATATTTTTTCCCATCCTCAGTATAAGATTCAATGCCATGATCAAACCATTCCCAAATGAGACCGCCTTGCAGTTTATCATGGGCATAAAACAAATCTTGATATTCCTTCAGGTTTCCAGGTCCATTCCCCATCGCATGCCCATATTCACACAGGATATGCGGCTTTTTTGATTTCTCAATGATCGTACTCATTAATGGTTGCTTCGTCGGATGCTCCAACCAGCTATACATGGTTGAGTAAATATCCGCAGCTTCTACATCGAAATCTCCCTCATAGTGAACCAAGCGAGTTGGATCCATTTTTTTCGCTACTTCGGTCATCTTCACAAAATTACAACCGAAAGCCGACTCATTTCCCAGTGACCAAAGGATAATGGACGGATGATTTTTATCCCGCTCGATCATTCGAACCATTCTGGAAACATAGGCCAGTTCCCAGTCAGAATCGTTACTGATCCAATCATATTTTCCAGTCAGCTCAAAACCGTGGCATTCCAGATCGGTTTCATCGATCACGTACATCCCATATTCGTCGCAAAGATCGTACAAGTAATACGAAGCCGGATAATGACTCGTTCGAACGGCGTTAATATTGAACTGCTTCATTAAGCGAATATCTTCTTCAATTTCTTCCTTCGAGACGACACGGCCATTTCTAGGATTGTAATCATGACGATTGACTCCTTTAAACTTGATCGCCACACCGTTGACCAAGAAGACCTCGCCAGCTAAACGAATATTTCTGAATCCGACCTTTTGCGGAATCACTTCAACCAGCTTCTCCCCTTCGTAAACCGAAATCAGTAGCTGATACAACTCAGGTGTTTCCGCCGTCCATTGAGCGACGTTGGGAATTTCCGCCTGAAGACTTTCCTGTTCGCTAGTGATTTCTTGACGCAATACCTCTTGACCAGAGGAATCAATCAGTTCTACTTCAATCCGTTGACCCTTTCTTTCTCGCAGAGTGAATGAAAGATCTATCAAACCATTCTTATAATCATCGTCCAAATCAGCGACGACTTTAAGATCGTTGATTCCCTTAGTAGGGACGCCGAGTAATTCCACATCTCTAAAGATTCCGCTGAGCCACCACATATCCTGATCTTCCAGATAAGTTCCGTCAGACCATTGATAGACTCGAACCGTCAAATCATTGACAGCATCCTCCTGAACGAGTTCAGTAATATCAAACTCCGCTTCATTTCTAGCACCCTTGCTGTAGCCGACTTCCGTTCCATTGACCCACACATGGTAAGCCGAATCGACCCCGCAAAAACGCAGAATGATTTTTTTGCCCCTAAAGCTTTCATTGATGCTAAACTGCCGCTTATAGATTCCTGTCGGGTTTTCCGTTGGAACATACGGCGGGTTAATCGGAAAGTTGTACCATAGATCGGAATAGTGCATCTTGCCATAGCCTTGAACCTGCCAATTACCAGGAACCTTAATATCCGCCATTTCTCCCGTATCAAAGTCCGGCTCATAAAACTTGCTTGGACTATATTCTGGTGCATCCACCAGTAAAAATTTCCAAACACCATTTAAATTTTTAAAGGCATGTGTATATTTGTTTTCATTTAGCAGCGCCTTTTCTTTAGTTGGAAAGGTCGAAAAATGTGCCCGTGGTTCTAATCGATTGATCTGATCTAATTGATAGTTTTCCCAAATTTTCATTTACCAGTCACCTCTACGTTTGTCTCTTCATTGTTCAATACTTTTGATTTTCTTTCATAGCGAATCCAGCAGATCCACGCAAAGCCCATAAATATCACTAGTCCGACGACATTGTAGACCAGCATCCCAATCGGACTCGCCTCACCCGCCGGCAGCGCCCCGTTTATCTCAGCCATGATCAGCTGCGGATCAGGCACTGTTGACATAAAGAAGACGAAAATGAACAGCACTAATAACGCGATGCCGGAAAAAATCCCAAATTGGCGACTGCCGAATTTAAAGCTACGGGACATTGAATCCTTCTTCAGGCGCAGACCGATATAAGCGATCAATAAAAACAATACCGGCAGCAACGATGTAGACGCTGTCATATTGATCAAAGTAGAAAGGAAGCTGTCCATATTGCCGATTCCCAATGCTGGAATGATCAGCAGCATCGTAACGATCACACCTTGTACAACCAACGCATTTGTCGGATTCCCCTCTTCATTTGTTTTCACCAGCCATTTGCCGAAGACCCCTTCTGGAATTTCCGAGAAAAAGACTTTTACAGGTGCCGCAGTCCATAACGCTAATGAACCGAGACTGCCGATAAATAAGATCAAGCCGACTAGCCGAACCATCACACCACTTGGAATATGGAAATACGCACCCAAGATTTTGAAGATATCGAAGATCCCGTTTGAGAAATTCCCCTTCAAAACATCCATCGGCACGACAAACCCAACCGCTACAGCCCCTAAAACATACATGATACCAACGATAATCGTGGCTCCGATCATCGTCCGAACGAAGGTCTTATTGCCGCCCTTAACGTCCTTGATGTAGACACCGATACTTTCTCCGCCGCCGACCGCTTGCAAGATCCACGCCATCGTCATGAAAAAGGTCCAGTTAAAGCTTGGCGTAACCGACTGCATCGTAAAATCCTGTGCCGGCTCGTTACCTAGTCCAAAAACAACCACAAAGGCCAGAACGACAAACGCCACACCCATAAACAATCGGGCACTCCCGGCAAAACTAGTGACTTTTGAGATCCATGACACACCTTTGATGCAGACCCACGTCATCAGCCAAAAAAGAAAAATAGATATGATTGCAATAATGATTGTGCTGTTGCCGCCTTGAAAGATATTTCTTCCTACAAAAGCATACGAACCGTAAATTAATGTATTGGGCAACAAGGAACAAAAGTAAAATAGATTAACGAAAAAATACGACCAGGCGCCTAAAAAGGCCCATTTATCACCCAAAACCGATTGCAGCCAGCTATGAACACCTGACTCTTTCCCAGAGTTAGCAGAAGCGAATTCTGCAATCATCAGAATAAACGGTAAAAAATAAAAAATACTGCCAAACAAATACCCCGGAATTGTCGCTAACCCAATTTGAATACTGTTATTAACAATGCTGGGAAACGCGAATACCGCTGAGAAGGTCATGAGCATCAATGCGACCGATCCTAAGCGCTGTCTTGAATTAGAGTTTTCCATCTCAAACATCCTTTCAATAGTTACTTACACATTGATTTTATAGCGCTTTCATGATATAAAAAATAAGAAATGTTTCCAAAAAATTGTAATAATGTTGACATTTTTAAATTTGTACTCAAGGAGGAATCGAATGTACAGCTCATTATCAAACGACATCAGTATTTTGATCAATAATGATACACTAAGCTCTGATTTCCATGTTTGTGAAGTTGGATATGAAAAATGTCGCTCAACCAAGCCTACGGAATATGCTCCAATCGATTATTGGGTAATCCACTACTGTATCGAAGGAGAAGGTTTCTTCTCAACACCATTTTTCCCCGAAAGAAAAATCACGGCCGGAGATTTTTTTATCATTCCTTCGAATTGTAAAAATGTATATTATCCCAATCGCGAAGACCCTTGGCAGTACCGTTGGGTCGGGTTCTCTGGAAAATTGATGGATCACTATTTTTCTAAGGTAAAATTAGACAAGTATCATTGTGTCATTACCCGTTCCTTTGATCATCGGATCGATGCCCTCTTTCAGGATATCTATGATTTCTTCAAAGAGAACGATCATTTTCGCACGATGGCTTCTTCCTTCATTCTATTCGATACCATCGATCGAATGAATCTAAAAACGGACAATCCTTCACAAAGTGAACAGCTTTTTAAAAGTATTCTGACCTATATCAATGATAATATGTCGGAGAATCTCAGCGTCAATCAGATTGCAGAGGCGAAAAATATTGATCGAACCTATCTCTATAAGCTATTTCAAACCCATAAAGGCATTGGACCCAGTGAATATATTCAGGATTTGAAGCTTCAAAAGGCCTGCTCCCTACTGCGGAAAAGTTCACTGACGATTACGGAGATCGCCTACGAGACTGGCTTTTCTTCCTCTTCCTATTTTTCAAAGTTTTTCCATTCTAAGCTCAACATTTCTCCTTCGACCTATCGGAAAAAATTTATTATTAATTGATATTACAAAGAAACTGAGACACTAAAAAAATGAATAATTTACTATATACAGTTATTGAAAAGCCAGTGAAATGACGATAATTCGTGCATTTCACTGGCTTTTTACTAAACTATTCTCCCGTTGCATCCAACAGCGCTTGAGCAATTTTATCTATCGTCACAAGAATATTGATCAAATTTATCTCAATGGCGATTTTCGCGATGCGCATCCTTCTAAGGTCATCCACAATCGTCATTACTTGAGGGATTTTTCTGATATCTTCTAACGTGATCCCCACGATGTTTTTGTTGATCCCGTTATCGACTTTCTGCCCACTCGCATCAAAAAAACAAGAGAAGGCCTCGTTAATCATTAATTGATTAAGCTACCATAGCCCACCCACCTGACCGCTTCGTATGTAATTCTTTCGTACATAAATTAGGATTGATTGTTACTTACACGGTTTATATTGACTATCGTTTTACGAGATAAAATGAAATTATTTTGCATATACCAACAGTCAATGGATTCTATATCTTTTCAATTACTTTTTTCTTTTCAGGTAAAACTATATCCAGTTTGTTAGCAATTTTTCTAATCCTATTTCTAGTTTCCTCATAAGTATAATCTAAATTGATTACTCTATAATAGGTTCTACGTGAAATAGCCAACTTACTAATTGCCTGAGCTACAGGAATTCGTTTTCTATCTTTATAAATAAGTAACAACCGTTCTATCTGTTTATCCGTTAATTGACTTCCGCCTCGTTTACCACGTAATTCCTCTCGCTTATTTTCCTTCATTTCTGAAGTTAACTCTTTTTTCTTGCGCTTTTTCTGGTAAATAAATGGTCTTATTTCTTTAAGCTCTTTAATAGTGTTCTTCAGATCAATTATCTCCATATTTAACCTATTAATTTTTCTATTGTAAACAAGAGCAGAGTGATTAATTTTTTGATCAATAACATGCTCTTTTTCCTCAAGATATTTTTTCTTTTTATTAAGTTGATCATCTAGATCCAAATCTCTACGGTAATATTCTAATTCTTCCTTACTTATTTTCTCCAACTCTTTTATTCTCTTCTTCGACTTTTCGTACTCCATCCTCAGATTTTGCTTTTCTTTTTCTGACTCTAAATATACACTTTCATTTTTTTTTATTTCTTCATTTACTTTCCGATTGTGTTTTTTTAGTTTTTCGAAATTCTCTTTGTTGTTTTTAGCTGATATCCTTAAACGATTAACAATTTCTTTTTGCCGTTTTGCCTCTTCCTCCCATGAGAGCATTACCATGTAAAGTGCGTCATAATTAGTGCCATTTTCTTCTATATCTGCTTCAATTTTTTGGGACAATTGAACTAATAGACTATAGGCACTTTTCTTTTTTAATTTATCCTCATTACTCATTCCCATTACCACTTTCTGTAACTTTTATATTAATATAAAAGTTACAATAATAACGGAAGTATGTCAATGATTTCTACAAACTTTGCTACATTTTATTCCCTTTGTTCTTCTTTTTTTCTTTTTAAAAGATTGTTTTAATGAATAAAAAAATAGGATTCTTTTTATCAATGATGATTATTATTTATGAAGCTATAGAGAATTCTTCATCATACGTTATTTTATTTAATGTCCTAGTTGATGAGAAAATTAGGTAATTAGTCAAAAAATACTTTACATTGAACTAATCAAATACCCATACTTGAAAAGCATTTTGAAAAGAAAAACTGTGGTCATCACCCAAAAAAAGGATTGTGACCACAGTTTCGATTTGAGATTAATATATAAAGCTACTCCCAAGACATTACACCATAACTCCCGGCAATTCCTTCCATCAATAAACTGTCCGCATAGCCATCAATAAAAGTGGTTGCCTCTTCCTCAGTTGAGAATAATCGACTCCCTTTTTCGATATTCCTTGACTGATCATCACCTTCATAAGCATAGAACCAAACTGTGTAGTGAACTTCTGGCTCTGGAGTTGGTGTCGGTGCAGGATCAGGGTCTGGTGGTGTTGGAGTTGGCGTAGGGTTAGTCACCACTCCACCATTATTTGTTCCATCAGATGAACTCCCATTGCCTGTCGTTCCATCATTTTTATTTTCTCCATTACTAGAAGGTATCGAAGCCGTATCAGAGGATTCGACATTCGTTTGGTCCTGTGTATTTGACATATTTGGAGTTGGCGAGACCTGACCTACAGATTCACCAATCGGTTGATTCGGAACTATTTTATCCGACTCCGTAATTTGTTGTTGATCAGTCACTACACCATTTTGATCTTGAACAGTAACGACATTGCCTTCAAACACCAGCTTATTCCCTGCATAAATCAAGTTATAATCTCCAATGCCATTCAATGAAGCTAGTTTTTCCATTGTGACATTTGTTGCTAAAGAAATACCGCTTAATGTGTCTCCCCAAACAATAGTATATTCTTTTTTTCCTTCAACATCTTTTTTGATTTGCTCAATTGATCGTGCTTCCCATTTTCCATCAGCCTCGGTTGCCTGTGTTGCTTGTTGTTCGGGCAATAAAACACCTCCTAAGACTATTGGGCTGATCATTAAACTTAATATAATTATTTTTTCGAGCGGACGCTTTTTTTTCATGATTCTTCTTTTTCTGAAACTGTTTCTTTTTTTCATACTTTCCTCCTTGAAAAATATTTTTCTTACTATCTATTCAACTATCCAAGTGAACGTTGGATATGAATACAGATTATCACCATCACTTCGTGTCATTTTTAAATACAGATGGTTTTTTTCCTATTTCTCCCAATTGTTTAGAGAGTTTTTCAGTACGTGTTCTGTATTGATCACGCCCAACTTTATAATGAACTGATCTGACTTTTTGCATTTTCAATTCATTTCTCAGAATGCAAATATCCTGTTCTAGCTCACGAATTTTATACAAAAGTAATCTTTTTTCTATTCCGGCTAAACTTTCACAATTTTCTTGGCATTCTTCACAAATTGTATAGGTCTCATTGTCTACAACCGTCTGTGAAACTGAATAATTTCCACACCATTCGCAAGTCATTTCACTTGCAAGTTCAGCTTTATATAAAATATGTTGTACTTCAGACGGTAATTCTTTTGATCCTCTTTGGGTAGAAATGATTAACGCACCGTCCATTCGCCTCACATTTCTAATTGAATAACCAAGGTTTGATAGCTCTTTTTCAGCAGTAATTAAAATTGCGTACCAGCCATGACCAATTTTATGACCAAAGCGAATATAAGAAAGCTGATTTAAAGTTTTATAGTTAGTTGTATGTTGATCCATTTTTTCACTTCCAATTATTTTTTTTGTACAAAAATCTCTGAAAATACATTTCAATAAGCAAACAAAAGTACAGTAGTATTCACTAGTACCGAATTCAGTTACTAATTTGTCTTTTATTTTTTCTAGATTTCTATTTAAGAGAAATGAGTTAGAAGACTTTTTAGTTCCTTTTAATGATCTTATTTTATATCAAAAGATCACTTTTTGCAACTTACAAATTATTTATTTTGAATTTACCATT
>NZ_NIBK01000002.1:879155-879692 GCF_002174375.1 Enterococcus sp. 12F9_DIV0723
GTATATTAATAGAGGAGTACTCATGATGGACTTAAATCAAATTCTAATAGAAGCATTGAAACAGCAAAGAATCAATAAAGGTTTCAGTCAAGATAAACTTTCTGAATTAGCTGGCTTGGATACAAAATATATAAACAAATTAGAGAATGGACGCTTTGGCTTAACCATTCCTACACTTTCCAAAATTTTAGACGCTTTAGAAATCTCTTATGATAGTTTTTTCAGTACTCTACCCTCTTCCGGTAAAAATGCAACCAACAAACTATTTGATAGTCTTAATAGCTTTAATTTGGAAAAGAGAGAAGTTATCAGCAAGAAGATTCAAGAACTTTTAGAACTGTCTCTTATACACATCTAGATGTGTATAAGAGACAGGTCTTAATAGCTTTAATTTGGAAAAGAGAGAAGTTATCAGCAAGAAGATTCAAGAACTTTTAGAAAGCATCGTGGACCTGTCTCTTATACACATCTAGATGTGTATAAGAGACATATCAATGATGATTATTATTTATGAAGCTATAGAGAATTCTTCATCAT
>NZ_NIBK01000003.1:0-135948 GCF_002174375.1 Enterococcus sp. 12F9_DIV0723
CCTACAAGTCGAGCAGGGACGAAAGTCGGGCTTAGTGATCCGGTGGTTCCGCATGGAAGGGCCATCGCTCAACGGATAAAAGCTACCCTGGGGATAACAGGCTTATCTCCCCCAAGAGTCCACATCGACGGGGAGGTTTGGCACCTCGATGTCGGCTCGTCGCATCCTGGGGCTGTAGTCGGTCCCAAGGGTTGGGCTGTTCGCCCATTAAAGCGGCACGCGAGCTGGGTTCAGAACGTCGTGAGACAGTTCGGTCCCTATCCGTCGCGGGCGTTGGAAATTTGAGAGGATCTGTCCTTAGTACGAGAGGACCGGGATGGACTTACCGCTGGTGTACCAGTTGTCTCGCCAGAGGCATCGCTGGGTAGCTATGTAGGGAAGGGATAAACGCTGAAAGCATCTAAGTGTGAAGCCCACCTCAAGATGAGATTTCCCATTTCTTTAAGAAAGTAAGATCCCTGAGAGATGATCAGGTAGATAGGTCAGGAGTGGAAGTGCAGTGATGTACGGAGCGGACTGATACTAATCGATCGAGGACTTAACCAAAAAAATTGATTCACGGTAGTTTAACAGTTTCTGATCCAGTTTTGAGTGAACGACGTTTACTCAGATAAAGCATAGTGTGGTGGCGATAGCGGGAAGGATACACCTGTTCCCATGTCGAACACAGAAGTTAAGCTTCTTAGCGCCGATTGTAGTGAGGGGTTGCCCCTTGTGAGATTAGGACGTCGCCACGCGAATTCTTATGGAGGTTTAGCTCAGCTGGGAGAGCATCTGCCTTACAAGCAGAGGGTCAGCGGTTCGATCCCGTTAACCTCCATTTGAGCCGTTAGCTCAGTTGGTAGAGCATCTGACTTTTAATCAGAGGGTCACTGGTTCGAGCCCAGTACGGCTCATAAGTATATGCGGGTGTGGCGGAATTGGCAGACGCACTAGATTTAGGATCTAGCGCCTTACGGCGTGGGGGTTCAAGTCCCTTCACCCGCATTTTTATTTTTTTTGGTTGTATGCCGGCTTAGCTCAGTTGGTAGAGCATCTGATTTGTAATCAGAGGGTCGAGGGTTCAAGTCCTTTAGCCGGCACCATGCGGAAATAGCTCAGTGGTAGAGCACCACCTTGCCAAGGTGGGGGTCGCGGGTTCGAACCCCGTTTTCCGCTTTCCTGAAGACCAGAGGAAAACGCCGGGGTGGCGGAACTGGCAGACGCACAGGACTTAAAATCCTGCGGTGAGTGATCACCGTACCGGTTCGATTCCGGTCCTCGGCATTAACTAAATAGGCACCCGTAGCTCAATTGGATAGAGTACTTGACTACGAATCAAGGGGTTAGAGGTTCGAGTCCTCTCGGGTGCATAGGTTTTTTTTGTTTATCGGGAAGTAGCTCAGCTTGGTAGAGTACTTGGTTTGGGACCAAGGTGTCGCAGGTTCGAATCCTGTCTTCCCGATCAAAAAAGAAGGTGAAAACCTTCTTTTTTTTTATCCTTATTTAAAGAAAGGCGTTCTCCTTTATTTCACACGTTAAATTCGATATAATTATGGTCAGGAATAGTCAATAGGAGGAGATATTATGAGTAGAAATACCTCTGATTTGATCGAATCTTACTTGAAAGATATTTTAGAAACTAGTGAAATTATCGAAATTCGAAGAGCTGAAATGGCACAGTTGTTTAATTGTGTTCCTTCTCAAATAAACTACGTGATTAACACACGGTTTACTTTTCAACGAGGGTATTTAGTTGAGAGCAAGCGCGGCGGTGGAGGCTATATTCGAATCAGCAAAGTTAAGATTTCTGATCAGCATTATTTTTTAGAGCAATTGATGGATTCTTTTGGAAGTGAAATTTCTGAAGCAAATGCTTTTGGAATCATTCAGAAGCTATTCGAAGAAGAGATTATTACAGAAAATGAAGGTAATTTGATGTTAAGTTCGGTATCGAAGAATGTACTTGGTATCAGTCAGATTGAAAATAGACTACGCTCAAGGATTCTTCATGGATTTTTGGAACGTTTAAGTTATGAGAAAAAGGAGTGAGGGATATGGATCAGCTGTACACAGAACGTGCAAAAGCAGTATTAGCAATCGCGCAGCAAGAGGCGAAATACTTTAAACATCGCTCGGTTGGATCGGAGCATCTATTGTTAGCGTTAGTGATTGAGCAGCAAGGAATTGCAGGCAAAACATTGCGTCAAATGAATTCGAGTGAAAATGATATACGTGAAGAAATTGAACATATGACGGGGTATGGTTCTGTTAAATCTTATCCTGAAGGCGGCTACCTACCTTACTCTCCTAGAGCAAAACAAATTTTAATTTTCGCAGATGATGAGGCAAAACGGTTCAATGCTAAATTAGTTGGAACGGAACACCTCTTGTTAGGCCTTTTAAGAGATGATGAAATATTGGCATCGCATATTTTAGTAAATCTGGGGTTGAGTTTACCTAAAATGCGCCAGCTTTTGCTAAAAAAAATGGGCGTAAATGAGGCATCTAATGCAGGTCAAGGAGCAGGGAACCGGCGTAAAGCGCCAACGAAAGCTACCCAACAAAGCAATTCTCAAGGAACGCCAACTTTAGACGGTTTAGCGCGTGATTTAACTAAATTGGCGCGGGAAAAACGCTTAGACCCTGTAGTAGGAAGAGATGGGGAAGTGCGACGTGTCGTTCAAATCTTGAGCCGTCGTACAAAAAATAATCCTGTGTTAGTTGGTGAACCTGGTGTAGGGAAAACGGCTATTGTTGAAGGTCTGGCGCAACGGATCATTACCGGAGATGTTCCAGAGGATATGCGAGAGAAACGATTGATGATGTTGGATATGGGTGCCTTAGTTGCTGGTACGAAATATCGTGGAGAATTTGAAGATCGCTTGAAAAAAGTGATTGATGAGATTTATCATGATGGACAAATCATTTTATTTATTGATGAATTGCATACATTAATCGGTGCTGGCGGGGCAGAAGGTGCTATTGATGCATCCAATATTTTAAAACCTGCGCTTGCTCGCGGAGAACTACAAACAATTGGTGCGACTACATTAGATGAGTATCAAAAATACATCGAAAAAGATTCTGCTTTAGAACGTCGTTTTGCTCGTGTACAAGTCGAGGAGCCTACACCGGAAGAAGCAGAGGAAATCTTGAAGGGGTTGCGGCCTCGTTACGAAGAGCATCATGGGGTGGAAATCACGGATGAAGCATTGCACACAGCGGTGTCATTATCTGTACGATACATCAACTCACGTCAACTGCCAGATAAGGCCATTGATCTGATGGATGAATCTTCAGCTAAAGTACGGTTGGATTCTACGGATGAAGTATCCGAGTTAACAGAGCTTGAAGAAGAAGTTCAAGAATTGGTAATTGAAAAAGAGAAGGCGATCCAAAATCAAGATTTTGAATCAGCAGCTCGCCTGCGATTAAGGGAGAAACAATTATCTGAGACGTTAGAACAAGCGAAGGTCAAAGCCGCTAAGCAAGAGAATGGTTATATTGATCAGGTAACGGATGAGGATGTAGCAGCGGTAGTTTCTCAATGGACGGGTGTTCCATTACAACAACTAGAGAAAAAAGAAAGCCAACGTCTATTAGATTTAGAGAATGTTCTTCATAAACGTGTCGTTGGACAAGAAGAAGCGGTTAAGGCTATTTCTAGAGCTATCCGTCGGGCGCGTAGCGGATTGAAAGATCCAAATCGACCGATTGGCTCCTTTATGTTCTTAGGACCTACAGGGGTTGGTAAGACGGAGTTAGCAAAAGCATTAGCAGAGGCAATGTTTGGTAGTGAAGAAGCGTTGATTCGTGTCGATATGTCTGAATACATGGAAAAATACAGCACAAGCAGACTAATTGGGTCGCCTCCAGGGTATGTTGGTTATGAAGAAGGCGGGCAATTGACAGAAAAAATCCGTCAAAAACCTTACTCCGTTATTTTGTTGGATGAAGTAGAGAAAGCCCATCCCGATGTTTTCAATATTCTATTACAAGTCTTAGATGACGGTCATTTGACGGATTCTAAGGGCCGTAAAGTGGACTTCCGCAACACGATTTTAATTATGACATCAAATATTGGTGCGACAGAAATTCGTGAAGAGAAAAATGTTGGTTTTAATGTAAAGGATATTACAAAAGATCATCAAGCAATGGAAAAACGAATTTTGGAAGAATTGAAAAAAGCCTTTCGTCCAGAATTCTTGAACCGAATTGATGAAACAGTTGTCTTTAAATCATTAGACCAAGAACAAATTCACGAAATCGTGAAAATCATGAGTCGTTCTGTATTAGATCGCATGAAAGAACATGAGATCAAAGTAAAAATCACCCCTGCTGCTTATGATGTGATTGGAAAAGTTGGTTTTGATCCTGAATATGGGGCACGGCCAATCCGTCGAGCTTTGCAAAAGGAAATTGAAGATCGACTGGCAGAAGCATTGTTGTCAGGTCAAATTCAATTGGGCGACGCCGTTACGATCGGAGCTAGTAAGGGAAAGATCACACTGACTGTGAAGAACCCTAATGAAGAGAAAATACCAGAAAAAGTTTAAGAGCATAGAGGATAGCGCAGAGGCGTTATCCTCTTTTTTTATGGAGTCAGTTGGAAACTATTGAAAGCTATGATAGTATGAGAAAGTCTAAAAGGAGGATATACCATGATCGAATTAATTGCGACAGCAGAATCAATGGCGCAAGCTGAAGAATTGCTAGCTGCTGGCGTAGATACTTTATACATAGGGGAAGAAGCTTTTGGTTTGCGATTGCCGCATTCTTTTTCTCGTGAAGAACAACGAGCGTTGATTGAAATGGCCCATGCGCAAGGAAAAAAAGTGAATGTAGCAATAACTGGCATTATGCATCCAGATAAGATGAAAAAAATACCAGAATATTTAGCTTTTTTATCAGAGGTTGGACCGGATCACGTCGTTGTTGGCGATACGGGTGTCATTTATTTACTTCAAGAATATGATTTGCCTTATATCTATGACGCGGAAACATTAGTAACGAATGCAAGACAAATTAATTTTTGGCAGAAAAAAGGTGCTGTTGGGGCTATCCTCGCTCGCGAAGTTCCTTTTGAAGAGATGCAGCGTTTAAGTCAGCACGTGGATGTTCCTGTCGAAGTGCTTGTTTATGGCGCAACATGCATTCATCAATCCAAACGACCTTTGCTGGAAAATTATTTTAATTATACAAACCAAACAGAAGTTTCTTCAAAAGAACGGGGCCTGTTTATTTCAGAACCGAAAAAAACGGAAACGCACTATTCTATTTATGAAGATCAGCATGGCACACATATTTTTGCGGACAATGATCTAAATTTGATTAAGGAATTGGCTGAATTAAATCAAGCGGGCTACCAGACCTGGAAATTGGACGGGTTGTTTACACCTGGCGCGGATTTTGTTGCGATTGCAAAAACATTTGCACATGCGAAAAAAGCGATTGAATCGGATTCTTGGGATGAAGCAGCGGCAACCGCTGCACAACAAGATATTCAAAAATATCATCCTGTTGGTCGAGGAATGGATACAGGTTTTTACCATTTAGACCCAACAGCGATTAAATAGGAGTAATAACAGCATGACAAAGAGAACTTTGAAACGTCCAGAGGTTTTAGCACCTGCTGGAACTTTGGAAAAATTGAAAACGGCGATTCACTATGGCGCAGATGCCGTGTATATTGGCGGAGATGCTTACGGCTTGCGCTCTCGAGCAGGCAACTTCTCATTTGAAGAAATGGAGGAAGGGGTAGCTTTTGCCAATCAATATGGAGCAAAAGTATATGTAGCTGCCAATATGGTGACGCACGAAGGAAATGAAGAAGGCGCGGGAGCATTTTTTAAGAAGCTGCGCGATATCGGCATCTCAGCAGTGATTATTTCTGATCCGGCGTTAATTGAGATTTGTGCCAGTGAAGCTCCAGGTCTAGAGATCCATTTATCGACTCAAGCGTCAGCAACAAATGCAGAAACATTGAAATTTTGGCAAAATGAAGGATTGGAACGCGTGGTCTTGGCGCGTGAAGTATCCATGGAAGAGCTGGCGGAAATTCGTCGCAATACAGACATTCAAATTGAAGCTTTCATTCATGGTGCAATGTGCATTTCCTATTCAGGTCGTTGCACGCTATCTAACCATATGTCGATGCGTGATGCCAACCGCGGCGGCTGTTCGCAATCGTGCCGCTGGAAATATGAATTGTTTGATATGCCGTTTGCACAAGAACATCGGTCACTGACAGAAAATGGAGACGTGACGGAAGAGTTTTCAATGAGCGCGGTAGATATGTCAATGATCGAGCATATCCCTGACTTGATTGAAAACGGTGTGGACAGCTTGAAGATTGAAGGGCGGATGAAATCCATCCATTATGTTTCCACAGTAGCGAATGTCTATAAGGCGGCTGTAGACAGCTACATTGCGGACCCGGAAAATTATGTCTGCAAACAAGAATGGATCGATGAATTATGGAAGGTCGCGCAACGGGAGTTGTCTACAGGATTTTATTATCATGTTCCCACAGAAAATGAACAGCTTTTTGGTCCGCGTCGAAAAATTCCTGTTTATAAATTTATCGGTGAAGTATTAAGCTATGATGAAAAGAGTGGTATTGCCACCGTACGTCAACGTAATCATTTCAGAGTAGGCGATGAAATTGAATTTTATGGGCCAAAATTCCATCATTTTGAACAAACAGTGACGGAAATGAAGAATGATGAGGGTGAAAGGATCGATCGAGCACCAAATCCTATGATGGTATTGACGATGCCTGTTGCTCAACCTGTACACCCCGGAGATATGATTCGTAAGAAAAAAGATTGAGAATTTCTCAGTCTTTTTTTAATGAATTTCTATCATCAGGGCAAAAAGTAAATCTTTTTTCCAAGAATGTATTAAAATGGATATATTGAGTCTAAATTAATCAGGTCATTTTTTTAATTTACATAGTATAACTAAGCAATTCATGCTAACTAGGAGGCAGATGAATGAAAGAATATGATTACATTGTAGTTGGTGGCGGAAGCGGCGGTATCGCTTCGGCAAATCGTGCGGGGATGTACGGTGCAAAGGTACTGTTGATTGAGGGAAATAAAATTGGCGGAACGTGTGTCAACGTAGGCTGTGTTCCAAAAAAAGTGATGTGGCAGGCGAGCACGATGCTGGAAACGATCGAGCGAGATGCGTCTAGTTATGGTGTTCAAGCGGATGTCACAAAATTTGATTTTAAAGAGTTGGTTGAACGTCGCGAAAAGTATATTGACTTCTTACATGGCGCTTATTACCGTGGGTTGGATAGTAACCATGTTGAGCGAATCGAAGGGTATGCTACGTTTAAATCGGACCACATTGTTAGCGTTAATGGAACGGAGTATACGGCGGCTAATATTTTGATTGCCACTGGCGGGCGTCCGAGTCAAATGCAAGTACCTGGTGGTGAATTTGCGATTGATTCCAATGGATTCTTTGAATTGACAGAACAACCGAAAGAAGTCGTTGTTCTAGGTGCAGGATATATTGCAGCAGAGCTGAGTGGCGTTTTGCAAGGGATGGGCACGCAAGTCCATTGGGCCTTTCGTCATCGTCGTCCGTTGCGAACATTCGATACTATGCTTGCAGATAATTTGGTCGAGATTTATCGCGACAATAAAATGAAGCTGTATGATCATCATGTAGCCAAAGAAATCAAACAAAATGCCGATGGAACATATACTGTGTATTTTGAGAACGGAAATACTTTAACAGGAGACAAGGTCTTGTTTGCCGGCGGGCGGTTGCCAAACACGGATAAATTAGGACTGGAAAATACATCGGTGACGTTAAACGAAAAAGGGTTTGTCATCGTCGATAAATTCCAAAATACAACGAGTGAAGGCGTTTATGCTGTTGGGGATGTGATTGGTAAGATTGATTTGACGCCAGTGGCGATTGCAGCGGGTCGTCGTTTGTCTGAACGAATCTTCAACGGTAAATCAGAAGAGTTTTTGGATTATGAAAATGTTCCAACGGTGATTTTTACGCATCCAACGATCGCAACGATCGGGTTGACGGAAGAAGAGGCGATTAAGCGCCATGGAAAAGATACTATCAAGACGTACCACTCACGTTTTACACCAATGTATTTTGCGCTAAGCGAGTACCGTCAAAAATGTGAGATGAAATTGGTCTGTCTTGGTGAAGAAGAAAAAATAATCGGACTGCATGCTATTGGTATCGGTGTTGATGAGATGCTGCAGGGATTTGCTGTAGCTATTAAGATGGGTGCTACGAAGAAAGACTTTGATGATACAGTTGCGATTCACCCAACAGGCAGCGAAGAATTTGTGACTATGAGATAAATAAAAAAATGTGTCCAAATGGGCACATTTTTTTATTGAATCGAGCTTAAGCTGATCTCTCCTGAGGAAAGAGAAAGGTGTTCGTTTCCTAGATCAACGACTAATTCGCCAGTGTCAGTAATGGCAATCGCTGTTCCAAAATAGGTGCGGTCCTTGCGTTTAAACGTGACTTTTTTCCCAAGCACGAAAGATTTTTTTCGATAAGAAGCTAAATACGTGCTTGGTTCTGCTAGTAATTCAAAGAATCGATTCCAGATCAGGACAATCAACTGGTTTCGTGTCGCACTTGCCTCACCTGTTGGAAAGAGGGAGGTTGCTTTCTCTTGTAGTGCTGCAGGGTAGTTTTCTTGCGGAATTGAAAAATTGATCCCCATGCCGATAATGATATGCTTTAAGGAATTTGTTTCGATATCCGTCATTGCTTCTGAAAGAATCCCCGCTACTTTTTTATGATTCAAATAGATATCATTGACCCATTTGATCTGGCTGTCCACGCCTAATAATTCATCGATCGCTTCAGCCACGGCAACGGCCATTAAGAGGGTATATTGCGGCAGTTCTTGCAATTGCTCTTTTGGCTCCAATAACAAACTCATATAGATTCCTTGTTGTTTCGCTGCAAAAAAGGGGCGGTTGAAACGGCCGTGAGGAGCTTCTTGCATATCCGCTACGATCAATAGAGGTGTTTTTTTTCCTTCAACCACAGCCAGCTGCGCATCTTTCATTGTTGACGCTGAAGTTTCTAGCACAGACACTTTCATCGGAGGATAAATATTTTCCTGGATTTCTTTTGCATCCAAAATATCAGAAGGACGATACCGGTACCCATTGCCTAAGTGTTGGATTTGGTATCCTTTTTTTTCTAATTCTTTAATGGCTTTCCAAATCGCTGTGCGAGAGACGCCTAATTCTTGAGCCAACGCTTCGCCAGATAACACAGCATTTTCAGCTTTTAAAAAGGCCAAGACTTTTTCTTTTGTTGCCAATCGAACACCTTCTTCCTTTTTCTATTCTGGGCTCAGTGTAACAAAAAAACAGGCTACATAAAAGTAGCCTGTCACAAAAGAAGGAAGTAAAGCATGTAATTTTTACCCTAATAATAACGCATCGTCTTTCAATTCGACACCCGAATTTTGATGGAAAAGTTCCATTAATTTTGGCACAGTCAGGTGTTTTTTTTCTTCTTGTTTCAAGTCTAATGCGATTTGACCTTGGTGAAGCATGATTAGACGGTTGCCGTATTGGATAGCATCTTCCATATTATGGGTAACCATGAAAGCCGTCAGTTCCTGCTCTCGAATCAGACGATCCGTCAATTCCATCACTGTCAGCGATGTTTTTGGATCTAGTGCAGCCGTATGTTCATCTAGTAAAATCAAATCAGGTCGTTGCAGGGTTGCCATCAATAGGGTGATCGCTTGGCGTTGTCCGCCGGAAAGCAAGCCGATCTCTGCATCAAGGCGATTTTCCAAATTTAGATTCAACATCGCTAATTGTTCTTGGAAAAAGCTGCGGTCTTTGCTTTTAACACCAAGAGAAAATCCACGCTTATGCCCACGTTTCATTGCTAAGGCTAAATTTTCTTCTACAGATAAGCGTACGGCAGTCCCCATCTTCGGGTCTTGGAAGACACGGCTGATTTTTTTTGAGCGTCGAGTCACGGAATGTTTCGTGATATCCTCTTCGTTTAAAAACATTTGGCCTTCTTCAATCGGCAACGTTCCTGCCACACTGTTTAGCAGGGTGGATTTACCTGCTCCATTTCCGCCGATGATCGTCACGAATTCACCAGGGGCTAAACTTAAGTTGATGCCACGCAAGACATGATTTTCATTGACTGTTCCACGTTCAAAATATTGATGAAGATTACTGATTCTTAGTACCGGTTGCATGGACGTCCGCCCCTTTCTTTTTGGATTTAATGGTAAATTTTGAGCGAATTTGCGGTAACGATAAACAAATAACTAAAACGATCGCTGAAGCTAACTTAGAATCGGTCGGCTCCACATTCATTTCGAAAACCAATGCTAAGATGAAACGGTAAATAATAGCGCCGGCAACGATCGTGATCAAGCGGATAAAGATAGGTCTATTACGAAGCAGGACTTCTGCGATGATGATAGACGCTAATCCTATAACGATCGTCCCTACTCCTGAATTTAGATCAGCAAACCCGTTGTTTTGCGCGAGTAAGGCACCCGAAAGCGCGATACTGCCGTTTGAAATCATGTACCCTAACAGCTTCATATTCTCTGTTTTGATTCCATTGGCCTCACTCATATCAGGATTGTCTCCCGTTGCTCGAACCGCTAAACCAATCTCTGTTCGGAAAAATAAAACCAATAGTAAAATAGCCAGCAGTACGATCACTAATCCTACTAAAATAACGGCATTATTTTTAATCAATCCCATATTCTGAGCCGCGGTGAATACAGTATCTTCACCGAGCAATGCGATGTTTGGTGCGCCCATGACGCGAGACGTAATCGAATATAGCCCCGTCATAGTAATAATCCCGGCAAGCAGTGCAGGAATCTTAAATTTCGTATTTAAAATTCCTGTGACCAAGCCAGCCAACATCCCGCCGCCAAACGCAAGCAACGTAGCCACTACGGGATGCATTCCATTAACGATAGCGATGGCTGCGATCCCGCCGCCAAGGGGAAAACTACCCTCGGCAGTCAGATCGGCAATATCTAAAATTCGAAAAGTCATGTAGACCCCAATCGCAAGTAACGACCAGAGCATACCTTGTGACGTCGCTGATAATAACAGAGTGATAACATTCATGATTCTTCCTTCTTTCTTCGTCGAGCTATATTAAAGGGTGATTATTTCGGTTCTTTGATGCTGTTTGGATCGATTCCTAAAGCTTCAGCCATGTCTTTGTTAACGACTAATTTAAGGGAGTCTGCGGATTCAACAGGCGTATCCGCGGGTTTTGCATCGCCATCTAAAATTTTAGCAGCCATTTTCCCAGTTTGTTTTCCGAGGGATTTGTAGTCGATCCCTACAGTTGCTAAACCGCCGCCGTCAACTTGGTCTGTCGATCCAGCAACGAGCGGGATTTTCTTTTCTTTTACGACATTTCCAACCACCGGTGCTGCACTGGCGAAGGTATTGTCTGTAGGAACATAGATGCCGTCTGTTTCATTCGCTAAAGATTCCGTTACTTGTTGCACATCGTTGGTAGTATTTGCTGTTTTGACTTTTACTTCGACCCCAGCTTTTTTCAATGCCTTTTCAGCTAAGTCTGCTTGGATTTTTGAATTGGCTTCGCCGGCGTTATACATAATGCCAATTGATTTTGCATCAGGAACGATGGACAACAGCAAGTCGATTTGTTTGTCGATAGGGACCATGTCAGTTGTTCCTGTGACATTTCCGCCTGGTTTTTTATCGCTCTTCACGAGTTTTGCTTCTTTTAGATCCGTTACGGCTGTAACTGTGATCGGAATATCTTGTGTTGCATTCAAAAGCGATTGCGCAGCGGGAGTAGCAATCCCTAATAACAAATCTGCTTTATCTTTAACTAATTTTTCGCTCATACTTTTTAGATTGTCTTGATTGTTTTGGGCGTTTTGATATTCGATTTTCAAATTATCGCCTTCTTTATAGCCGCCTTCAGCCAGCCCTTCTTTGAAACCGTCGTACGCACTATCTAATGACGCGTGCTGTACCAACTGTAAAACACCCACGGTTTTCACATCATCGTTACTTGCTGCTTCTTTGTTGCCGCAAGCTCCCAACATCAATAAACTTACTAATCCAATTCCTGCTAATACTGTCTTTTTCATCATCTTTTCTCCTCTTTCGTTTTAAAGTTTTTCCTTTTCTCTAGGAAAAGGCCTCTGCTGCTCAAACTGTTCAACCTTCATCGAACCCTTTTTCAATAAAAAAATCACCCGCTTAGAAGTCTAAAACTCTAAGTGGGTGATACGAATACAAAAATAGTATGATCCCTCAGCCACTTAGATTTCTCTATGCGGCCGTTGGTACGTTGAAATGCTCTAGCCATCATAGATACAAAAAACACTCAAGTCGTTTGTATCCATCGTGATGAATACAAACCTATCTAAAATAGCTAAAGTAATAGCGGTTATTCAGTTGTGAGTTTTTATGATTTATCATAGGAATAACCTCCAACTTGTTAAGATGTAGATTAGTATACGTTAAGAAAAATGAGATGTCAATAACAAAGAGAAGAATATTCTGAATATTCAAAAATGTATAACGATTTGAATCAATTAATACTTTCAGAAATTTTTAAGAAAACATTATGCAAAGTGAAGGCACTCGTTGAGGCTATTGACTTTTATGTTCAGAGCGTGTATTATATTAATTTGCTAAAACTATCTGAACTGATAAAGGGCAGGAGCGAAATATTGTCCGTTCCGGCTTTTAAATAAGGAAACAAAAGTAGAAGCTCATGAATATTTTCAAGAGAACGTTCTATTTTTGGTTTTTTTTTGCCTAAAAGCCGCAAAAAATGTCGCGCGTTACAGTAATTTAATTTTTGTAATATTATTGTAATTTATCTTCGGATCGGTTTTCAAACTTTTAAGAGGGGTGAAGAACTTGGCTGGACACGTAGTAAAATACGGGAAACACCGAGAACGTAGAAGCTTCGCACGAATCAGTGAAGTGTTGGAATTACCGAATTTGATCGAAATTCAAACAGATTCTTATCAATGGTTCTTAGATGAGGGCTTGCGAGAAATGTTTGAAGACATTTTGCCAATTGAAGACTTTAATGGAAACTTGTCACTTGAATTTGTTGACTATGAATTGAAAGAACCTAAATACACGGTTGCAGAGGCTCGTTCACACGATGCAAATTATTCTGCACCATTGCATGTTGTTTTACGTTTAGTGAACCGCGAAACGGGCGAAATCAAATCTCAAGAAGTATTCTTTGGAGATTTCCCATTAATGACAGAACAAGGAACATTCATCATCAACGGAGCAGAACGGGTTATTGTATCCCAGTTGGTTCGTTCTCCTGGTGTTTATTTCCACGGTAAAGTGGATAAAAACGGGAAAGAAGGTTTCGGTTCTACGGTCATTCCTAACCGTGGCGCATGGTTAGAAATGGAAACTGACGCAAAAGATATCTCTTATGTGCGTATCGACCGTACACGTAAAATTCCTTTGACCACGTTAGTTCGTGCCTTAGGATTTGGTTCAGATGATACGATCTTTGAAATCTTTGGCGAAAGTGATTCACTTCGCAACACGATCGAGAAGGACTTGCACAAAAACCCAAGTGATTCTCGTACAGAAGAAGGGTTGAAAGATGTATACGAACGGTTACGTCCCGGCGAACCAAAAACAGCAGACAGCTCTCGCAGCTTGTTAACTGCTCGTTTCTTCGATCCAAAGCGTTACGACTTAGCAAATGTTGGTCGTTACAAAGTAAATAAAAAATTAGACCTTAAAACACGTCTTTTGAACCTCACTTTAGCTGAAACATTAGTGGATGCTGAAACAGGCGAAATCGTTGTTGAAAAGGGTACAGTTCTTACCCATCAAGTAATGGAAGAATTAGGGCCAAAACTTGAAGCTGGTTTGAACTCAGTAACCTATTATCCATCTGAAGATGCAGTTGTGACAGATCCGATGACGGTTCAAGTCATCAAAGTCTTTTCACCAAAAGATCCAGAACGTGAAGTCACTGTGATCGGAAACGCGTACCCAGATTCTTCTGTACGTACGGTTCGTCCTGCTGACATCATTGCTTCAATGAGCTACTTCTTGAACTTGATGGAAGGTATCGGCAATGTCGATGACATCGACCATTTAGGGAACCGTCGTATTCGTTCAGTGGGTGAGTTATTACAAAACCAATTCCGTATTGGATTAGCTCGTATGGAACGTGTTGTTCGCGAACGTATGTCGATCCAAGACCAAGAAACATTGACGCCGCAACAATTGATCAACATTCGTCCAGTTGTTGCCAGCATCAAAGAATTCTTTGGTTCTTCTCAGTTGTCACAGTTCATGGACCAAACCAATCCATTAGGGGAATTGACGCATAAACGTCGTCTATCTGCCTTAGGACCTGGTGGTTTGACTCGTGACCGTGCCGGATATGAAGTTCGAGACGTTCACTATTCTCACTATGGCCGTATGTGTCCGATTGAAACCCCCGAAGGTCCGAACATCGGATTGATCAATAGCTTGGCTTCTTATGCGAAGGTCAATAAATTTGGATTCATCGAAACACCTTACCGTCGTGTGGACCGTTCAACAGGTCGAGTAACGGACACGATCGACTATTTAACAGCTGACATCGAGGACCATTACGTAGTAGCCCAGGCGAACAGTAAATTGAACGATGACGGCACGTTTGCAGAAGAAGTCGTTATGGCTCGTGCCACTTCTGAAAACTTGGAAGTAACGATCGATAAAGTCGATTACATGGATGTGTCGCCAAAACAAGTAGTCGCAGTCGCTACTGCGTGTATCCCGTTCTTGGAAAACGATGACTCCAACCGTGCCTTGATGGGTGCCAACATGCAGCGTCAAGCTGTGCCGTTGATCCAACCACGTTCTCCTTGGGTCGGTACAGGGATGGAATATAAAGCAGCGCATGACTCAGGGGCCGCTTTATTATGTAAAAATGACGGTGTCGTTGAATTTGTTGATGCGCACGAAGTTCGTGTACGTCGCGACAACGGTGCATTAGATAAATACGACATCACAAAATTCCGTCGTTCAAACTCAGGAACAAGTTATAACCAACGTCCATTAGTAGGACTAGGTGAACAAGTAGAAGTCGGCGATATTTTAGCTGACGGACCTTCTATGGAAAACGGCGAATTGGCTTTAGGGCAAAACGTGGTCGTAGCCTTCATGACTTGGGAAGGGTACAACTATGAAGATGCCATCATCATGAGCCGTCGTTTAGTGAAAGATGATGTCTATACATCAATCCATATTGAAGAATATGAATCAGAAGCCCGTGATACGAAATTAGGACCTGAAGAAATCACTCGGGAAATCCCTAACGTTGGGGAAGACGCACTGAAGAACTTAGATGAAATGGGTATTATCCGCATCGGTGCCGAAGTTCACGATGGCGATTTATTGGTAGGAAAAGTCACTCCTAAAGGGGTAACTGAATTATCAGCAGAAGAACGTTTATTGCATGCGATCTTTGGTGAAAAAGCCCGCGAAGTTCGTGATACCTCTCTACGTGTGCCTCACGGCGGTGGTGGGATCGTTCATGACGTGAAGATCTTTACCCGTGAAGCAGGCGACGAATTATCTCCAGGTGTGAATATGTTAGTGCGCGTCTACATCGTGCAAAAACGTAAAATTCACGAAGGAGATAAAATGGCCGGCCGTCACGGAAACAAAGGGGTCGTTTCTCGCATCATGCCAGAAGAAGACATGCCATATTTACCAGACGGCACACCAGTGGATGTCATGTTGAATCCATTAGGGGTACCTTCTCGTATGAATATCGGGCAAGTACTGGAATTGCACTTAGGGATGGCTGCTCGCCAACTAGGTATCCATGTAGCTACACCTGTCTTCGATGGTGCGCAAGATAGCGATGTTTGGGAAACAGTACGTGAATCTCGTATGGCGGCAGACGCTAAGACTGTCCTTTATGATGGACGTACAGGTGAACCATTCGATAACCGTATTTCTGTCGGAGTGATGTACATGATCAAATTGGCCCACATGGTCGATGATAAATTGCATGCTCGTTCAATTGGACCATACTCTCTTGTTACACAACAACCATTGGGTGGTAAAGCGCAATTTGGTGGACAACGTTTCGGGGAAATGGAAGTTTGGGCACTGGAAGCTTACGGTGCTGCGTATACGTTACAAGAAATCTTGACTTACAAATCAGATGATGTGGTTGGTCGTGTGAAAACTTACGAAGCCATCGTCAAAGGTGAACCTATTCCAAAACCAGGCGTGCCTGAATCTTTCCGTGTATTGGTGAAAGAATTACAAGCTCTTGGTTTAGATATGCAAGTCTTAGATATTAATGACAAAGAAATCGAGTTGCGAGACATGGATGACGATGATGATGACTTGATTACAGTGGATGCCTTAACGAAGTATGCAGAACAGCAACAATCTGCAAAACAAGTGGAAGAGCAAGCTGCTGCTGAAAAAGCGGAACAAAAATCTGACTTGATCCAAGAAATCGAAACTGCCGAAGACTTATAAGCAACACACTTGTCTGAAGAGGATGTGCCAGAAGTGCTCAGCTTATTTCCGAAAAAGCTACTTCTGGAACACCGTTTATGCATATGTAAGTCAGCTAGTTGTTAGCTGACTTACGATAAAATGAAATGGAGGGAAACCCTTTTGATCGATGTAAATAAATTCGAAAGTATGCAAATAGGTTTGGCTTCTCCTGAAAAAATCAGAAGCTGGTCATACGGTGAAGTAAAAAAACCGGAAACCATTAACTACCGTACACTAAAACCTGAACGCGAAGGGTTATTCGATGAAAGAATTTTTGGGCCAACCAAAGACTGGGAATGTGCCTGTGGGAAATACAAACGGATTCGTTATAAAGGAATCGTCTGCGACCGTTGTGGTGTCGAAGTTACACGTTCGAAAGTTCGTCGTGAACGTATGGGCCATATTGAATTAGCAGCGCCTGTAACACACATCTGGTATTTCAAAGGAATTCCTTCTCGGATGGGTCTTGTGTTAGACATGAGTCCACGTGCGTTAGAAGAAATCATCTACTTTGCATCTTATGTCGTGATCGATGCAGGGAATACTAGTTTAGAAAAGAAACAATTATTGACTGAACGTGAATACCGTGAAAAACGGGATCAATACGGTCAAGAATTCCATGCGGCTATGGGTGCCGAAGCCATCAAACAATTGTTAGATCAAGTCGATCTAGACGGCGAATCTGCAGAATTAAAAGAAGAGTTGAAAACCGCTCAAGGACAAAAGCGTACTCGCGCTATTCGTCGTTTGGATGTGTTAGAAGCCTTCCGTTCTTCTGGCAACCTGCCAGGCTGGATGGTTATGGATGTTATCCCTGTCATCCCGCCAGATCTACGTCCGATGGTTCAATTAGAAGGTGGTCGTTTTGCGACTTCTGACTTGAATGACCTATACCGTCGTGTCATCAACCGTAACAACCGTTTGAAACGTTTGTTAGACTTGAATGCACCAAACATCATCGTTCAAAATGAAAAACGGATGCTACAAGAAGCCGTGGATGCATTGATCGATAATGGTCGTCGTGGCCGTCCAGTTACTGGACCAGGTAACCGTCCGTTGAAATCTTTGTCTCACATGTTGAAAGGGAAACAAGGTCGTTTCCGTCAAAACTTGCTGGGTAAACGTGTTGACTACTCTGCTCGTTCCGTTATCGTTGTTGGACCTTTCTTGAAAATGTATCAATGTGGTCTGCCAAAAGAAATGGCGATCGAATTGTTCAAACCTTTCGTAATGAAAGAATTAGTCCAACGTGAAATTGCCTCAAATATCAAAAATGCGAAACGTAAAATCGAACGTCAAGAAGACGTTGTTTGGGACGTTCTAGAAGAAGTTATTAAAGAACACCCTGTTTTACTGAACCGGGCACCTACATTGCACAGATTAGGTATCCAAGCGTTTGAACCGATCTTAGTTGAAGGTCGTGCTATTCGTCTTCACCCACTTGTGTGTGAAGCCTACAATGCCGATTTCGATGGTGACCAAATGGCTGTCCATCTACCTCTAGGTGAAGAAGCGCAAGCAGAAGCTCGTATGCTGATGTTAGCTGCAACTCACATCTTGAACCCTAAAGACGGAAAACCCGTTGTTACACCATCTCAAGATATGGTCTTAGGTAACTATTACCTAACAATGGAAGAAGAAGGCCGTGAAGGGGAAGGAATGATCTTCCGTGACATGAATGAAGCTGTTTTAGCATGGCGCAATGGCTATGTTCACTTGCATTCACGCGTGGCTGTTGACCCTAATACATTAGGCGACAAACCATTCACAGAAGAACAAAAGGAACGTATGCTGATCACTACCGTTGGGAAAATCATTTTCAACGAGATCATGCCGCAAGAGTTCCCTTACTTGAACGAACCGACTGATTTCAATTTGACACAATATACACCTGACAAATACTTTGTCGAAAAAGGTGCAGATATTCCTGCAGCGATCAAACAACAAGAAATCATCTTGCCATTCAAGAAGAAAAATCTTGGGAATATCATCGCTGAAGTCTTCAAACGTTTCAAAGTCACTGATACATCAATGATGTTGGACCGCATGAAAGACTTAGGGTATAAACATTCTACACATGCTGGTATGACTGTTGGTATCGCAGATATCATGGCGCTAGCTGAAAAACAAGAAATCATCGACAATGCCCACAAACAAGTCGGCACGATCACGAAGCAATTCCGTCGTGGGTTGATCACAGATGATGAACGGTATGAACGTGTTATTGCCGTTTGGAATGCAGCCAAAGATGAAATCCAACAACGACTAATGGAATCCTTAGATGCGAAGAACCCAATCTTCATGATGTCTGATTCTGGAGCCCGTGGTAACATCTCCAACTTTACTCAGCTTGCTGGTATGCGTGGATTGATGGCCGCTCCGAATGGACAAATCATGGAATTGCCGATCATCTCAAACTTCCGTGAAGGTCTATCTGTCTTGGAAATGTTTATCTCGACTCACGGGGCGCGTAAAGGGATGACCGATACTGCCTTGAAGACAGCCGATTCAGGTTACTTGACTCGTCGTTTGGTTGACGTTGCCCAAGATGTTATCGTACGTGAAGAAGATTGTGGTACTGACCGTGGTCTTGAAATCTCTGCGATTCGTGAAGGAAACGAGATCATCGAATCCTTGGAAGAACGTTTAGTTGGACGTTATACACAAAAATCTGTAAAACATCCTGAAACAGGCGAAGTTCTATTGCCTGCAGATGCATTGATCAGTGAAGCAGATGCGAGACGTCTAATTGACGCTGGCGTTGAGAAATTAACGATTCGCTCCGTCTTCACATGTAATACCAAACATGGTGTATGTAAACATTGTTACGGCCGCAACTTGGCGACTGGTGACGACGTTGAAGTTGGTGAAGCTGTTGGTACGATCGCCGCGCAATCAATCGGTGAACCAGGTACTCAGTTGACCATGCGTACATTCCATACCGGCGGGGTTGCCGGAGATGATATCACACAAGGTCTTCCTCGTGTCCAAGAAATCTTCGAAGCACGTAATCCTAAAGGTCTAGCTGTCATTACTGAAGTGACGGGTGAAGTTGTTGAGATCGCTGAAGATGCTGCGACACGTACGAAGGAAGTTACTGTCAAAGGTGAAACGGATACTCGTACCTACACTGTTCCTTATACTTCTCGTATGAAGGTCGTTGAAGGGGACATGATCCACCGTGGTGCACGATTGACAGAAGGTTCGATCGATCCGAAACACTTGCTGCAAGTCCGCGATGTGATCTCAGTTGAAACATACTTGCTTCGTGAAGTACAACGTGTTTACCGGATGCAAGGGGTAGAAATCGGCGATAAGCATATTGAAGTAATGGTTCGTCAAATGTTGCGTAAAGTCCGCGTAATGGACCCAGGTGACACAGATATCTTGCCAGGTACATTGCTGGATATTGCTGACTTTAAAGATCAAAACTACAATACCTTAGTTGCTGGCGGAACACCTGCGACATCCCGTCCAGTCTTGCTTGGTATCACGAAAGCTTCATTGGAAACAAACAGCTTCTTATCTGCTGCATCCTTCCAAGAAACAACACGTGTCTTGACGGATGCTGCGATTCGCGGTAAGAAAGATCCGTTACTTGGATTGAAGGAAAATGTTATCATCGGTAAGATCATTCCTGCTGGTACAGGTATGGCTACTTACCGTAACATGGAACCAAAAGAAGTCGTTGTAGCTAGCGAAAATGTTTACAGTATCTCTGATATTGAAGCACAAATGGCTGCGGAAGACGCTTTGAACAATCCATTAAACTAAATCCAAAGGCTTCACGAATTCGTTTATGAAGCTAGGTATAGTTAACATGTAAGACCACAAGATTCAAAAGAATCTTGTGGTCTTTTTGTTTTCGCGCTATTATAGGAAGGTATCTGGCAAAATGAGAGCGGTCACTTTAAACAGATATTAAATTTCGTTTAGAGCATCAGGCAAATGCTATTGCCGACGGTCTTTTTGTGAGAAAATGACGGAAACTCTACGGAGACGTAAAAATTTTTGAGGTGCTACATGAGCAGAACAAAGAAAATCATCTTGATTGTCATTGGAATTATTGTACTATTTGTCGGAGGCGCCACTGTCTATTTATTGAAAGTAAATAATGATGTGGATCAGGCAATCACTAAAATGACAAAAAAAATTGACTATAAAAGCAAGCGATCAGACGCAGTGGATTTAAAAAGCGGCGAGCCTTTTTCTATTCTCTTGATGGGGACGGATACGGGAGACAAGGGACGAACATACCAAGGACGTTCGGATTCGATGATGTTGGTCACGATCAATCCTAAAGAAAAGCAGACCTTGATGACCAGTCTAGATCGAGACATTTATACGCAGATCGTTGGGTATAAAGGCGATGAGAACAATTACGTTGCCAAAGGGGATACCTATTATGATAAATTGAATGCGGCGTATTCGTTGGGCGGAACAAAAATGGCGATTGAATCTGTCCAAAAAATGATGGATGTCCCGGTGGATCATTATATTGAGATCAATATGAAGGGATTAAAAACATTAGTAGATGCCGTTGGCGGGATCGAAGTCGACAATAAAATCGACTTTACCTTAGATGGGGTGCATGTGAAAAAAGGGGAGCAGATCTTAGATGGCCGGCACGCATTAGAGTATGTGCGGATGCGCCACGAAGATCCAAAAGGGGATGTCGGCCGACAAGCGCGACAACGGGAGATTCTTTCAAAGCTTGTCCATAAAATCCTCTCCGTCGATTCTGTGACGAAATATAAAAAATATTTACGTGCAGTAGAAGATTACGTGCGAACAGACCTTACTTGGAACGAGATGCTGACTGTCGCAAAAGACTATACACCAGCGGCTGAGAATATCAAGCAAACACAAGTAGAGGGACAAGGAGAGATGATCAACGACATTTACTTCCAAGTCCTAGGATTGAACAATTTATTGGAAGAACAAAACGTTGTGAAGAAACAGTTGGGACTGCCAACGAAGAAAAAATTACCGAACTTAGATGAAGACGATGACAATCAATTATTCTTTGATGACAGCGAGGTAGACAAAATAAGCGCGGGAACACATTACGATTATACTGGCTACGGAAAGATCCTGTATCCAATTGATAAGGACAATTATTAGGAAAATAGCGGCTGCCAAAATTTTGGCAGCCGCTATTTTTTTATTTTGGAAAAATCGGTTGAGCAGATTCGTTTCAATTTCTCTCAAATTGGTTATGATGAAGTCAAAAGGGGGATTCTCTCATGAAAGAAGAAAAAGCAATTTTTGCCGGCGGCTGCTTTTGGTGTATGGTGAAACCATTCGACCAAATGCCTGGCATCAAGGCCGTGGTTTCAGGATATACAGGCGGGCACGTACCGAATCCGACGTACGAAGAAGTTTGCAGCGGTACGACAGGTCACACAGAGGCAGTCGAGATCACATTTGATCCATCTGTTATTTCGTATCGGCAATTGGTAGATATTTATTGGCAGCAAACAGATCCGACAGACGCTTTTGGACAATTTGCGGATCGCGGAGATTCTTATCGTCCGGCCATTTTTTATGCATCCGTGGAACAAAAAGAAGCGGCCGAAGCTTCGAAGGAACAATTACAGGCTAGCGGACGCTTCAAAGAACCTATTGTGACTTCAATCGAACCGGCACAACCCTTTTATCCAGCGGAAGAGTATCACCAAGACTTTTATCAAAAAAATCCTGGGCACTACAATGCGTATAGTGAAGGGTCAGGACGCAAAGGCTTTATTCGTCAGCATTGGGAGGCTTAATGCTTTTTGATCAGCAGGAATAGCAGCCCGATAAACAAAAATGGGAGAAAAGGAAGCTGTTTTGGCTTCTTTTTTCGAAAGGCTTCCAGAGCGAAAAAGGCCAAGCCGCTGAATGAAGCAATGAATAAGATTTGCAGCAGTTCATAGCCAGACAAAAAGAAACTCCACAAACCAATCACCCAAAGATCTCCCAGACCTAAGCTGTTTGGGAGGATTTTTTGACTAAGATAAAACAAAGCACCGATGATCAGCGGGTGAAGCCAATTCAGATGAAATAGATACGCCCCGCTGAGCAGCAGCAGCCCCCCTGTACAATAAAAAATCCGCATCTCGACAATCAAATAATCCCAGTCGATCACTGCCAAAACTAAGGTGCTTAGCAACCAAAAGAGTTGCCAGAGAGCGACCCATTGAAAATTCGGCAAGAAGATCGCAAATAGAATGCCGCATCCGAGTTCTATCCAAAAGCTCCTTGCAGGAAATGGCTGATGACATTGTGTACAACGAAAGCGCAGACAGACGGCGGAGACCAGCGGGACCAGTTCCACTGGTCTAAGTGTGTGTCCGCAGTGTTCGCAATGTGACGGTGGGGAAAGCAGGGATTCTCCTTTTGGGATGCGGGAGCAAACGACAGCTAAAAAGGAGCCAATGATTGTACCAAAAATAAAGTGTATGATTTTTTTCACCTTCCTTCTCAAATAAAGTACGAAAAAAAATCAATTTTACAGCATTTCCTTTGTGCTTTTGCCATAATTGTATTATGCTTTTATTGGAGCAAAAATTAGGAGGTATAAAGGAATGAAATTCGAAAAAACAAAAGAAGTACTGAACCAACTAGTTGCAGACTTGAGTCAAATGTCCATGGTCATTCACCAAACACATTGGTATATGCGTGGTCCTGGTTTCTTGACATTACACCCAATGATGGATGATTTTATGGATGATGTGAATGATCAATTGGATGAAATCTCAGAACGCTTGATCACATTAGACGGCTCACCATTTTCAACATTGCGTGAAATGGCTGACCAAACAAAGATTCCTGATGAAGTAGGACGTTGGGATCGTACGATGGAAGAACGCTTGTCAACACTTGTTGAAGGCTACCGTTATTTAGCAGATCTTTACCAAAAAGGAATTGAAGTTACTGGTGAAGAAGGCGATGATCCAACACAAGATATCTTCATCGAATTCAAAACAGCGACTGAAAAACGTATTTGGATGATCCAAGCGCATTTAGGAAAAGCACCAGAAATTGATGCGTAAGTCTATTTAAAAATGGAAAGAGGCACCTATCGTGAATTCGATAGGTGCCTCTTTTTTTTATGAAGAGGGTGTATCTATGTTTAGTCCGATCACACCATCTACAGGAATAGACATTAAGATTCCTTGCGCCTCACTGAGCAGTCCGCACTGTTCACTGATGGCTTTCATGATGGCTAATTTCTTTTCTTGTTCGACTAAGATATACACCATTTCTTTTTCTGGCTGAACACTGATGCCCCATTTTTTTAGTGTTTCTTGAGAATCCAGTCGGCGGGCATGGACAACGGTTCCGCCAGCTGCACCAGCCGCAGTGGCCGCGATCATGACCTCTTCGCTAAATCCTTGATTGATAGTGACCATCAGTAAGCAATGCTTTGCTTCATGAATCATTTGTCTTTCCTCTCCTTCACGTTCCTTCTGACTCGTTTTTGGCAGTTCAGAGGCCAAAATTTTCTTGATATATGAACTTGCTCCTGAGATAGGAAATGTGAATGCGCACCCTCGATTGGGTTTATGCAAACACAGACCTTCAGCGAGTGCGCGGAATAGCTCCGGTACTTGAAGCTTTAAAACAGGACAAAAGAGAATAACTTTTTCAGAGATTCCTAAGCCTAAAACATCCATGACTTCGCTTGTTGCTGTTCCTTCACCGATACAGAGATATTGGACGGGGGCATTGTGGGCATCAAAGATCGCATGCGCCTTTTTTGTATCCTTGTGGCCGATAATCAATACCAGCATTCGGATCGCAGGTTTATTCTGTGTCATCCTCGGAGTCCTCCCATTCTTCAATTTCATTTAGTTCTTCTACAGATAACGCGGCATTTCCTGTCGCGCGTGCGTCCTTCCATTTATAAACGAGACCCATGATCTGCACCGCGATCAAAGGCGTCAATGCGACAAGGGCTACGACCCCAAAGGCATCCGCCATGATATTTCCGCCAAGGGATTCGCTGACCCCTATACAAAGAGGCAGGAGAAAGGTGCTGGTCATGGGGCCGCTGGCGACACCGCCAGAGTCAAAGGCGATCCCGATAAATAGTTTCGGAACGAATCTGGAGAGAAGCAAGGCGATGATGTACCCGGGAATGCTGATCCAGTAAATACTGAGTCCAGTCAATGCCCGCAACATTGCCAATCCGACACTGATGGCGACACCGATCGAAAGGCTTGCATTCATAGCAGTCGCGGAAATGGCCCCGCCTGTGACATTATCGACTTGATGGTTCAAAACTTGGATCGCCGGTTCTGCTTTTACGATAAAGTAGCCGATCAGCATGCCGATCGGGATCAGCAGCCATTTGAATGGGCTTGTCGCTAATTCGCTGCCCAGCAGACTGCCGACAGGTGCGAATCCGATACTCACGCCCGTTAGAAAAAGGACCAAGCCAATATAGGTATAGATGAGTCCGACGATCATTCGCAGGTACTGTCGATGATGGTAGCGTCGGCTGATTAATTGAAAAATAAAAGAGCGATAGGGAGGATGGAAATGAAGACTTCTTTTGCGTAATGGGGCAGTTCCCACATAAATTCACGCATGACGTCTTGTGTTGTGGTGACGTTCAAAAATTCAATAGGCGAGTAAGAGGCATCGGTAGGTCGGAAAAAGATCCCTAGCAGCAATACTGCCAGAATAGGTCCGATACTGGAGATAGCAACGAGTCCGAAGCTGTCTTCGGAAGCATTTTTGTCACTACGAACAGAAGCCAGACCAACGCCTAATGCCAGAATGAAAGGGACAGTAATGGGACCAGTCGTTGCCCCGCCGGAATCAAAGGCTACGGGAACGAAATCATTTGGGGTTAAGAAGGAAAGCAAAATCACGACAACGTACAAAATCATTAGTATCAAGGATAAATTGATTTTAAATAAAATCCGTAAGACAGCGATCGTTAGACAAAGCCCGACCCCGATGGCGACGGTCCACACTAATAAATCGCTGGGAATGGCCGGCATTTGATCCGCCAGCACTTGCAGGTCAGGTTCGGCGATCGTAATAACAGCGCCAATAATAAATACACTCACTGCTAGGATGCCGATTTTTTTACTTTTGGATAATTGGACCCCCATTCCTTCTCCAAGGGGTGTCATGGCGATTTCAGCACCTAGCTGAAAGAATCCCATGCCGATGATCAGCATGACAGCCCCCATCAAAAACATCGCGAATGTCCCGATTTCCATAGGGACTAAAAGGACGCTTACGAATAGAACGATCACTGTGATCGGGAGGACAGAGGATAAGGATTCAGAAATATTCTCTTTTAATTTTTGATTCATTGATTCACTCCTTTGACTGAGTTGTGTACGTAGTTCAATTATCAGTGACGCGCAGCGCATAGGAATCAAGTAAAATACGTGCGATGATTTGCAGCGGCAATCTTGAACGAACTTCATAATCGGGAAAGTAGGAACCTTCGGATTTGAAGCCAACTAAAGGAATTTCACAATAGTTCATTAGACTAGACGTGTTGCTTGCCGTTAGTAAGATCGTGCCGATCTCCGCGTCATAACAATTTTTAGCCGCAATTACGAGCTCCTTCGTCTCCCCGTTCAAGGAAATGAACAGGACAATGTCTCGTTTCGTTAATTTTCGGCTGATATTTTTGATGATCTCTGGATCTGTGTGCATCTGACAATTTTTTCCGGTCAGTTGAAATTTTACCATCATTTCCTGTCCGATCATTTCTGAGAACCCTCTGGCAAAAATAATGACCCGTTCCGCAAATTTGATTTTTTGGATGGCGTCCTCAATATTTCCGATTTTCATCATGTTAATGGTACGAACCACTTCTTGTTCATTTTTGAGGATCGCTTGTCGAATGCCTTTGTCTACCTTATCTAAAGAAGAAAAATTGATGTTTTTATTTTCCTGCTCCTTTAAATGATGCTTAAAGGCGGTGAATCCTTCATAGCCTTTCTTTTTCATCGTGCGAACGATCGTGGCCGTGGAAACATTGGCTTGCTCACTCAGTTTGACGATGGAATAGTTGGGGATCTCGAGAATATGACTTTCAACAAAGTCCCAAAGATAGTGTTCAGTACTGCTCAATTTAGAGTCCATGGTTTCGTTTACCCTTCTTTCACATGTAACGCTACTTAAAAAGTATCACGTTTCGTGAAAAAATGTAAAGCTTTTCATGGTAATCCCTTGATCGTGAAAACCTTTTCTGCGTCTTATCCCTCATAATAAGGTCAAGGAGGTCATCATTCATGTCTATTTATACATGCACTATGAATTTAGCGATTGATCTATTTATTGAAACAGATACCATGATTCCTTTCACCGTAAATCGAACGAAAGACGATGACATACAAGCGAACGGCAAAGGGGTGAATGTGTCCCTCATATTGAACATGTTGGGAACGCCCACTACTGCATTGGGGTTTCGTGCGGGATTTACAGGGAATTATATAGAAAATTATTTACAGGAAAAAGCAATCAACACAGCGTTTATTGAGGTTCCGGGCATGACCCGCATCAATGTCTTCACGCAAGTCAATCAAACGGAGGAGGAGTATAAATTAGTCAATCAGGGGCCAGCGATCCCGCCTGAAAAAGTCCAAGAATTTTTGACTCAAATCAGAAGTCTTAAAGCAGACGATTACCTTTGCTTTTCGGGGAGTTTGCCAAAAGGCGTGGAGCCTGGGATTTTAGTGGAGATCAGTCGTATCTGCCAGGAGCGAGGCGTTCACTTAATTATTGATAGCAGTTATCACGAGATCATGGATTGTCTGCCGTACCATCCCTTTTTACTGAAGCCCAATGAGGAGGAATTGTCCGACTGGTTTGGACAAGTGATCGATACTGAAGAAGCTTATTTATTTTATGGGCAGCAATTATTGGAAGCAGGGGCACAAAATGTACTGCTGTCTCTTGGTGAAAAAGGAGCCATTTTCTTTACACAAGAAAAGATCCTTCGAGGCAATTCGCCCAAGGGGAAAGTCGTGAATACTGCTTGTGCCGGCGATACATTATTAGGAACGTTTTTGGCGGGGTATTTATCAGAGCAGCCGTTAGAAGAAACATTAAGAAAAAGTCTGGCTGCTGGAAGCTCCACAGCGTTTCGCAAGGGATTGACCGATTTTTTAGATGTGGAAGAATTAAGCAAACAAATTGAAATCAAAGAAGAGGAGTTACAAACATGGGAAATTATCAATTAATTGCAGCAACTGGTTGTCCGACAGGCATTGCTCACACCTATATGGCTCAAGAAGCTTTGGAACAAGCGGCGAAAAAGAAAGGCATCACGATCAAGGTTGAGACACATGGACAGATTGGTGTCGAAAATGAGTTGACTCCAGAGGAAATCAAGCAGGCTGAGGCAGTCATTATCGCAGCGGATAAAGACGTGCATCCAGAAAGATTTGCGGGGAAACGAATCATTGATGTCTCTGTCAGCACGGGTATCAAAGACGCGGAACGTTTGATCGATGACGCCTTGGCTGGAAAAGGTGTTCTTTCTGCTGAGAATCAAGCTGTGGATGCATTGGAGCAGGAAACGGGAAATAAGACCAGCTTTGGGCGCAGCATCTATAAGAACTTGATGAATGGGGTATCCCATATGCTGCCTTTCGTCGTTGCTGGCGGTGTGTTGATCGCGATATCTTTTGCTGTTTGGGGAATTTATTCGTTTGATCCAGACAATGCACAGTACAACGCGACGGCGGCAATGCTGAAAAGTGTCGGTGATGCGGCGATGGGAATGATGGTTCCTGTGTTGGCTGCGTATATCGCTGAAGGCATCGCTAAACGTCCAGGATTAGTGGTCGGTTTTGTCGGCGGTATCGTTGCGATGAATGGCGGGACAGGATTCTTAGGCGGGATCTTAGCTGGTTTCTTAGCAGGCTATTTCATTTTACTGCTGCAAAAAGTTTTGGATGTTCTACCGAAACAGCTAGATGGGCTGAAAGCAATCTTCCTGTATCCAGTGATCGGAGTAGCTGTCATTGGTATCGTCATGTCTTTATTGGCAGGTCCGATGAAAGCCGTGAACGAGGGAATGATGAGCTTCTTAGCTGGATTTGAACATTCGAATCCATTGGTTCTGGGAGTGATCGTCGGCTGTATGTGTGCCTTTGATATGGGCGGGCCGATCAATAAGGCAGCCTATGTTACAGGGACAGCCTTGTTGGCTCAGGGAAACACGACCTTTATGGCTGGCGTTTCTGCGGCCTGTATTGCACCGCCGCTGATCACAGGATTTGCCACGCTCTTTTTCGGCAAGTATTTTGATACGAATAATCGGAATGCGGGATTAGTCAATTTCATTCTCGGCTCCACGCATATTACGGAAGGGGCGATTCCATTCGCTGCAAAAGATCCGATTCGGGTCTTGCCAACAATGATGTTAGGGTCATCTATTGCGGCGGTACTGACCTATATGTTTGGTGTCCAAGTACCAGCACCACACGGCGGCTTCTTAGTACTGCCAGTCGTAACGGGGAAAATCCAATGGGTCCTTTCTATTTTAATTGGTTCCATCGTCGGCGGAGTCATTCTAGGATTGATTCAAAAAAGCAGTGTCGCGGCAAAGGAAAAGAAAGCGAACGCCGAACAAGCAGATAAATCAGCAATCGCAGAATAGAGAGGAAGTCAGGATGGAAATGCTTCGAGAAGAAAATGTCTTTTTAGACCAAGCGCTAGCGACACAAAAAGAAACCTTCGAGTTTTTAGCAAAACAAGCTGTTCAGTTGGGGATAGCTACTGAAGAAGAGCAAGTTTTTCAAAAACTGGTTGAACGAGAAAACGAGGGCACGACAGGAATGATGGACGGGTTTGCGATTCCTCATGCCAAAGATGCCTCCATCGTTGAACCCAGTCTCCTCATCGTTACCTTGGAACAAGGGATCGAGTGGCACAGCATGGATGGCCAATTGATAAATTTTGTCATTGCGTTGTTCATTCCAGACTCGGAAGCTGGAACGACCCACTTAAAACTATTGTCGGCGGTTGCACGGTTATTGATGCGAAAGGAAGTAACGGAGCAATTAAACGCAGCACAAACGGAAAAAGATATCGTGACATTATTAAATGAAAACATAGGAGATCGTAAATGAAGACAATGAGCACAGGAAAAAAGAAGTATTTAGACCAATTGACGAATGAAGAGGGGATCATCGGGGCGTTGGCGATCGACCAACGAGGGGCCTTGAAAAAAATGATCGGCAAGTATAAAGAAGCGACGACAGAGGATGTCATTAAATTTAAGAAACTGGTCTCTCAGCAATTAACACCCTATGCTTCCGCGATCTTATTAGATCCAGAATATGGCTTGCCCGCAGCCCAAGCGCGTGAGCAGACTTGCGGATTGTTGCTTGCTTATGAAAAAACAGGCTATGACGCGACCACGCCAGGACGATTGCCAGATGTGCTAAATGTTTGGTCTGTCAAACGCCTGAAGGAGTCTGGTGCCGATGCGTGCAAATTCCTGCTTTATTATGATGTGGATGAACCGGAAGAAATCAATGAGCAAAAGCGTGCGTACATGGAACGGATCGGTTCAGAATGTACAGCAGAGGATCTACCGTTTTTCTTAGAGATCGTTTCCTATGACGCGACGATCACAGACACGACATCGGTGGAATATGCGAAAATGAAGCCGCGGAAAGTCATCGAGGCGATGCGGGAATTTTCGCAAGGGCGTTATCAAGTCGATGTGTTAAAAGTGGAAGTACCCGTAACGATGAACTATGTTGAGGGATACGGACAAGAGGTCTGCTACAGTCGCTCCGAAGCAGCAGCCTATTTCAAAGAACAATCAAACGCGACAGAATTGCCATTCATCTTTTTAAGCGCAGGAGTGAGTGCAGAATTGTTCCAGGAAACGTTGCGCTTTGCGAAGCAGTCCGGCTCAACCTTTAACGGCGTCTTATGCGGCCGGGCAACTTGGGCCAATGGTGTCGCGCCTTTTGTAGAAGAAGGGGACGAGCAAGCTATCACCTGGCTGTCTGAGCAAGGGAGAAAAAATATTGAAGAATTAAATGCGGTATTAAAAGAAACCGCGACATCTATTTATACCAATGTATAAGAAAACGACTATCCCATTCGGATAGTCGTTTCTTCTTATAGCTCTGTTTTGGCGAATGCAATTTGTTTTTTGACTTGATCAAAGCCCGTACCGCCGAAGGAATGACGACGAGTCACTGCTGTTTTGGAGGACAGCGTGTCATAGATGTCGTCTTCGATCACAGCGTTGATGGCTTGATAGTCTTCCAACGGGACATCTTGTAAGTAGATGCCTTTTTGTGTACAAGCTAAGACCAGCTTTCCAACGATTTCATGGGCTTGACGGAAGGGAACACCTTTTGTTGCCAAATAGTCGGCTAATTCCGTTGCGTTGGAAAAATCTTTTTCTGTGGCATCGTGCATGGTTTGCGTATGCACCTTCATCGTGTCGATCATGCCCGCCATGATATCTAGGCTTGTTGCTACCGTGTGGACGGTATCGAACATGCCTTCCTTGTCTTCCTGCAGATCTTTGTTATACGCCAGTGGCAATCCCTTCATCACGGTTAATAAGCCGATCAAATCACCAAACACTCGTCCAGATTTTCCTCGGATCAATTCGGCCATGTCAGGATTTTTCTTTTGCGGCATGATCGAGCTGCCTGTCGAGAAGGTGTCTGTCAGTTCGACAAACTTAAATTCATGGCTGCACCAAAGAATGATCTCTTCACAAAAACGTGAAAGATGCATCATCAAGATCGAGCTGTTACTCAAAAATTCAAGAATGAAGTCACGATCACTGACACCGTCGAGACTGTTTCGGTATAGATCACTAAACCCAAGTTCATCTGCGGTCATTTGACGGTCGATCGGGAAGGTCGTTCCTGCTAAGGCCGCGCATCCTAAGGGGGAAATATCCACACGCTTCATGCTTTCTTCCAGTCGTGCCTGATCACGGGTAAGCATACCGTAATACGCCAATAAATGATGACCGAAAGAAATCGGCTGTGCATGCTGCAAATGGGTGTAACCCGGCATGATCGTATCGACCTGTTCTTCGGCTTTATTGACTAGGATAGTTCTGAAATGATGCACTTTTTCAATGATCGCCTGTAAATGTTCCTTCAAGTATAAATGCATATCGGTGGCGACTTGATCGTTTCTGCTGCGGGCAGTGTGGAGTTTGCCGGCGACAGGTCCGATTTCGTCGTGAAGCATTTTTTCCAAGTTTAAATGAATGTCTTCATTTTCAATCGTAAAATGAAGATCATCCTGTAAAGCTTTTTCTGCTAAGATGTGCAATCCAGCGGAAATTTGCTGCGCTTCTTCTTTCGTAATAATGCCTGTTTCGCCAAGCATGTTCACATGGGCTAAGCTGCCGGTGATATCTTGTGACGCTAATTGCTGATCGAAGGGAATCGAAGCGCCAAATGCGTCGATCCATGCTTCGTTTTTTCCATCAAAGCGTCCACCCCATAATTTTGCCATTGGTTTATCCTCACTTTTATCTGCGAATTTTTAACAAAAAAGACCGCATAGACGGTCTTTTTTTTACTATCCAGCTTTACGAACGGGCTTTTTGCGCAAGTGACTATCCGATGACTGCTAAACCTGATGTTAGACAGAATAATCATCGCGCAAAAAGCAGCACGTGTTCGTAAAACGTGTTCTTTAGGGAGGAGGCATCTTTTCAGACACCTCAGGATGAAAACATTGCTGGTTTCCTTATTTCCTGACAGGAAAAGAAACTCTCCTAAGAGCAATGGCAAGATGTGAAACCGGACGGCTTTATTTACCGGCAAGTAAAAGCCGCCTCACATCTGGTTTCTCTTGCACTTTCATAGCTGTCTAGCCGTTCTTGCGACTAGACAGTTGTTTGTTTGCTTTCCGCTTGTACTTCTGCGTTCACCTTTGTTGGCAAGCCCCAGAGTTTAATGAAGCCGATCGCTGCATCTTGATCGAAGGTGTCGGCTGAGGTATACGTCGCCAAGTTTTCGTTGTATAAGCTGTTGTCAGACTTCCGTCCTTCAACGATCACATTGCCCTTAAATAATTTCACACGCAATACGCCATTTACCACTTCTTGTGATTGCTTTAAGAAGGCGATCAAGGCATCCATCGTTGGATTGAACCAGAGGCCATCATAGATCATTTGGCATAATTGCTGCTCGATCACGGGTTTGAAATGCGCCATTTCACGGACAAAAGTCAAATCTTCCAGTTCTTTATGAGCCTTCATCAACACTTCTGCACCTGGACATTCATACACTTCACGAGATTTGATTCCCACTAAACGGTTTTCGATATGGTCGATTCGGCCGATGCCATGGACACCAGCGAGTGTGTTCAATTTCATAATTAATGAAGCTAAAGAAAGTTCTTCTCCATCTAAAGCTGTCGGTACACCTTTTTCAAAAGTGATCTCAACGATCGTCGGTTTATCAGGCGTATCTTCTAATTCAGCAGTAATAGCGTAAGCACCCGCGGGCGGTGTCGCCCATGGATCTTCTAAGATGCCGCATTCACAGGCACGTCCCCATAAGTTTTGGTCGATCGAATAAGGATTGTCCAAATCCGCTGGGATCGGTACCCCTTTTTCAGCAGCGTAATTGATCTCTTCTTCACGGGACCATTTCCACTCACGGACCGGCGCGATGATCTTCAAGTTCGGATCAAGTGCGGCGATGGAAACTTCAAAACGGACTTGGTCGTTTCCTTTTCCTGTACAGCCATGAGCGATGGTCGTTGCTCCAGTATCATGAGCCAACTCAACCAATTTCTTCGAGATCAGCGGGCGAGACAATGCAGAAACCAATGGGTAAGAATTCTCATAGTAGGTGTTTCCTTGCAAGGCGATCAAAACGAAATCCTGCGAGAACTCCTCACGAGCATCAATGGCATAAGATTCAGTTGCGCCGACCTGTAACGCTTTATTCTTAATAAACTCCGTGTCGCGGCCTTCGCCGATGTCTAAACAGCACGCAATCACATCATATCCTTCGTCAACGAGCCATTTGATAGAGACAGACGTATCTAAACCACCTGAATAGGCTAAAATCACTTTTTCTTTCATCCTGCATTGCTCCCTTATCGCTTTTTCATTAAATTCTAATTAATGTGTTGAAGCCATATTAGCATCGTAAAATACAAAAAGCAAGCACTTTTTAAATATTTATGCAAAAATATTTTGATATTTCGTTTCTTTATTCATTATTGCCTGTATATAACGGAAGAAACTGTATAGTAGAAGAAACATAAAGAAATGAAACTATTTTGCGTTTTCAAGGAGAAAAACATTGACATGACAAGGCTTTGCAAGTATTATGGTAAATGGTATTGTTTGCCCCACAAGAGCCCCGGAAACTCAAGTGTTTGTCAAACATTCGAAATTGAAATTGGAGGAAAAAAAACGTGCGTACAACATATATGGCTAAGCCAGGCGAAGTAGATCGCAAATGGTACGTAGTAGACGCAACTGATGTTCCTTTAGGACGTCTTTCAACAGTTGTTGCATCTGTACTACGCGGAAAAAATAAACCAACATTCACACCACATATTGACACTGGTGATTTTGTAATTGTAATTAATGCAGATCAAATCAAATTAACAGGTAAGAAAGCAACTGACAAGATTTACTACCGTCACTCAAACTTCCCTGGTGGATTGAAATCAATCTCAGCAGGCGAATTGCGTGCTAAAAATTCTCGCCGTTTGGTCGAAACTTCTGTTAAAGGTATGCTTCCTAAAAACACTTTAGGCCGCGCTCAAGGCATGAAACTTCACGTATACGGTGGAGCAGAGCATCTACATGCAGCACAACAACCAGAAGTATTAGACATCACAAACTTAATTTAAATAGGAGGGAAATTCATTGGCACAAGTTCAATATAACGGCACAGGCCGTCGTAAAAATGCAGTTGCTCGCGTACGTTTAGTACCAGGAACTGGTAAAATTACTGTAAATAAAAAAGACGTTGCAGAATATATCCCACATGCTGACCTACGTTTAGTAATCAACCAACCATTTGGTGTTACTGAAACTGCTGGTTCATACGATGTATTTGTAAACGTTGATGGTGGGGGCTACGCAGGTCAAGCCGGCGCTATCCGTCACGGTATCTCACGTGCTTTATTAGAAGTAGATCCTGATTTCCGTGCACCACTAAAACGCGCTGGATTGCTTACTCGTGATTCACGTATGGTTGAACGTAAAAAACCAGGTCTTAAGAAAGCCCGTAAAGCTTCACAATTCTCAAAACGTTAATCCGTTTATACAGAAGATCAAAACACTTTCCAATTTTGGAAAGTGTTTTTTTTGTATAGAAATAAACGTGTTTTTCAATATTACTTTTTTGTTCGTTTAAAGAAAGAGGATTCGATGTTGGAGAGGGTCGTTCCCCTATAAACTGAGGATAGAACGATTAATTTGGGGGATGGACATGAAGAAGAAGACAAAGATCATTATTGCTGGCGTCACTGGTTTGGTTATAGCAGGGGGTGCTTTTTTTGCATTCGGTGGTAAAAAGGATGCAGCTTCGTATCAGGTGTATACAGTAAAAACAGCAGATCCTTTGCAGTTGAAGGGGAAAGTGGAACCGCTGAAGCGTCAGCTTTATTTTTTAGATGCGAATAAAGGAACGATCAAAAATGTTCCTGTAAGCAATGGGCAAGAAGTGGCGGTGGGCACGCCTTTGATCGAGTATCAAAATGATACGGCTCAAAATGAAACAATCACGCAGCATCATGCGGTGAATAAGAGTTCTCTTGATGCGTCTCAGGCTGAAGCGACTGTTGCTGTGGGGGAAAGACAAGTGCAAACGCTATCGAATCAAATTGGTGAGACGCAGCAGAAGCTGGCTCGTGCGAAAGATGAGGAAGAAAAGGCTGCTTTGAATGAACAATTAAAGCAGCAGCAAGGGGAATTGCAAACGGCCAATGACCAGTTAAATCAATCTCGTTTTGCGGTGCAGGGGGCTTATGAGGAAGTCCAATCTGCTAAAGATGTGCTTGCTGGGCAGCAAAAGCAAGCGTCAGCGACGGTGAGTGCTGAAATTGCGGGCGTGGCGTCTGTGGATGAAAAGGGAAAGGGCTCTCCAGAGGTTCCAGTAGTTGCAGTTTCCAGCAAAGAAAAGCAAGTCAAAGGTACCGTCACGGAATATGATCTAGACAAATTGGTGCCGGGGCAAACCGTTCAAGTCACGACGGTGGGCAATGACAAAAAAGTGGAGGGAACGATTAAATCGATTGCTGCGAGTGCTATACCGACGAGCGGGGACAACAGCAATGTTGCCTCTTATGCATTTACTGTGGAGGGGAATTTCCCTTGGACGGATGATTTATCGACATTGATCACGTTGCAGCAAAAACAGCTTCTATTACCGTCGTCTGCACTTAAGAAAACAGGAAATGAACAATATGTCTATAAGTATGAGGATGGAAAAGCGAAGAAAACGGTCGTTCAAACGTTGGCTGTCAATGGGCGCACGATCATTCAAAAAGGATTGAAGGACAAGGATCAAATCATTGAAAATCCAGATGACGCGTTGAAGGACGGATCAGAAGTTCAGGTGAGTGCCAATGATTAGCTTGGCACATATCTATAAGTATTATGAAACAGGGGAAACAAGAGTGCCTGTTTTAGACGACATCAATTTTTCGATTGAAGCTGGAGAATTTGTGGCTATTATGGGGCCTTCTGGCTCAGGAAAATCCACGTTGATCAATTTGCTGGGGTTCATCGATCGACAGTTTGAAGGGGAGTATTTGTTTAATGGTCGGGAGATCACGCATTTCAAAGACGATGAATTGTCTGAGATACGGAATCGTTCTGTTGGCTTCGTTTTTCAAAATTTTAGTTTGATCGAGAATTTAACGGTTGCGGAAAATGTTGAATTGCCTCTTTTGTACAGCGGTGCGAAACACAATGAGACGCAGAAGAAAGTGAAGCATGCGTTGGCTAGGGTCGGATTAGCAGACAAGCTGGATCAATTGCCGAAGCAGTTATCCGGTGGGCAGCAGCAGCGTGTGGCGATCGCCCGGGCATTGATCAATCGTCCCAACTTTATTATTGCGGATGAACCTACGGGGGCGCTAGACACCCATACAACAGAGGACATCATGCGATTGTTCAAGCAGTTGAATGAGGAAGGGGTGACGATCATCTTGGTGACGCATGATCCAGAGACGGTCGTCTACTGTGACCGCTTATTGAAAATCCGAGATGGAAAGATGATCGAGGAGGTGCTGCAATCATGAGAAAATACATTCTCTGGCGGACTGCCTTTCGTTCGATCTTCAAGAACAAACGCCGCAGTTTTTTAACGATGGTGGGTATTATTATAGGAATTGCCGCCGTGATTACGATCGTGGCTTTAGGAAATGGGTTTAAACGAAATATTTTATCTGAGACGACGGGCGCGGATGAAACTGGACAAACGAAGTACGTCAACATCAAGTACAACGACTTTGATAATCTAGTCAGTGAAGATAGCGGGATCTCGCAGACCGATAAAAATATGGTCGCCAACCTTCCAGAAGTGAAGGAGGTTTCTTATTACAAAGCGATGAAGAAGGACGGGAATCCTACCGTTGATTTTTATGATAAAAATACAAAATTAACGATGACGGTCCATCCGGCGAAAGAAACCGCCGTGTCTCTTTTAAATGGTCGCCAATTGAACGCCGCGGACAGCGATGGGCTAAATAAGGTGGTCGTTCTTGATGAGGCGGTCGCAAAGCAAGTATTCGGGTCGAAGGAGGCCGCATTAAATAACGGATTCGAGTTAAAGGGGCAGGTCTTTACCGTTGTGGGTGTTTCGGCGAATACTTCTGGAGAGATCGGGCCGCAAAATTATGAACCGCTTGCTTATTTTCCGAAAAAAACCTATACGCATTATTTAGGAAAAAAAGACGACCATTCCGTATTGGCACTTAAATTTAATACAGGGGTCAATCAGGATACAGCGATGACGAAAGTCTTAAAACAGTTGAACATGAACGGAGAAAGTCGGGCGCAGGGGGAGTATCAAGCCTATGATCCGACTTCTGAAATCAAGCAGTTGGGATCTATGCTGGATCAAATGACTCTTTTCATCAGTGCAGTCGCAGCGATCTCGCTATTTATTGCCGGCGTGGGCGTCATGAATATGATGTACATCTCTGTTTCTGAGCGGACCAAGGAAATCGGTATTCGACGTGCACTTGGTGCGAATGCGAAGTCGATCAAGCGCCAATTTCTATTTGAAGGGATCGTTTTGACAATGAGTGGCGGTGTGATTGGGTATATTCTTGGTATTTTGATTGCTTTCGCAGCGTCCTTTGCCTTGCCGTTTTCTGTGCGGCCAGACATGATGACCGTGCTGATCTCGATTGGGACCTCCGTGGTGATCGGCGTATGCTTCAGCTACTTGCCCGCTTCAGCAGCCGCGAAAAAAGAATTGATCGATATATTGAAATAGCAGAAAATCCAGATTGGGTCGCGGGTAACCGTTGCTCAAGGGACGATGTTTTAAAAAATGATAAGAACTTCCCTTCAAGCTAGGCGTAGTCCAATGACTAAGGCTTAGCTTGAAGGGAAGTTCTGTTTGTTTAATGAATACTTTTCAATTCATCACGCGTGCGCTTTTCTGACTTGCCACACAAAGTAGGAGCCGAGCCAGAGGGCAGCGAACAGAAGGATCATGTAGATTCCGGCTTTATTAAAATCGATCGTTGAGATCCAGAGCCCAAAGTTGTTGAGGGGTCCTAGGGTGCTGATTCCGACTTGTGCCAATTCGACTGCTCCGATCGTAAAAGCCACGATGATTGAGATAGAGGTGACGATCAGATTGTAGTTCATTTTACGTTCGGGCATGGCAAAGGCCCAACTGTATGCGCCGGACATCATGACGGAATCACTGGTATCCATGAGAGACATCCCTGCTGCGAACAATAACGGAAAGACCATGCTGTTCCAGCCTATCAAAGTGTGATTGTTTTCGGCAGAAAGGGAAATCAGACCGATCTCCGTAGCGGTATCAAAGCCTAAGCCGAATAGGAAACCGATAGGGTACATATGCCAGGCTTTCGTGACCATATGTAAAAAGGGTGTCAGAATTTTTGCCAGCAGTCCTCTTGAATTTAAGAGATTTTCCACGTTTTCGTGTTCGAGTTGTTCGTCTGTTTTTTTCTTACGGATAGTTATCAGATGGATAAGAATGATCAAGTTATTGATAGCTAGAAAGAGTAAGAATGTTCCAGAGATGATGCCCCCTGCTGTTCCGCCCAATACTTTTAAGAAAGATAAATGCTCTTTAAAAAAATCAGCGGATAGATTAACTAAAAAAATAATGAGGAGCACCACGCTTGAGTGTCCCAAGGAAAAGTAGAAACCTACGCCGCAGGATTTTTGTTTCTGATGGATTAATTTTCTGACGGTATTATCGATCGCGGCAATATGATCGGCATCAAATGCGTGTCTCAGGCCCAATGTATAGGCGACAAGTCCTAAGCCAATCAGAGAGGGTCTTTGTCTTGCGATCACCCATAGCCATGAGAACGTACAAAGATGCAGGGCTAAAATGGCTAAGTAATAAGGAACAGAAGCGATCGCTATCTGTTTTTTCATGAGTATCTCCTTTCAGGAAAAGCAGTCCAGCGACAGGTGCCGGCTGAACAGCCTTTAGTTGACGATGAGTTTGTACAGCATCGTAGCAGTGATGGCACCGCAAATGGGCGCAAGGACTGGGACCCAGCTATAGTTGAATTGAGAGCTTCCTTTAAATTTAAAAGGCCACAAGGCGTGCAAAAGTCTGGGTCCTATATCTCTAGCGGGATTTAGTGCAGGTCCAGTAGGCCCTCCGAAAGAGATGACTAAACACATGACCAAGAACCCTAAGCCAAGAAAGTCGGCACGGGGGTCGATCGTGTCAGCCGTGATGAATAGTGCGCCGAATACTAATAAAAACGTGCCGATGTATTCATTGATAAAGCCGTTTAATTTACTGTTCGCGGCATCGATCGTTGCGAAGGTCGCTAAAATCGCTTCGGAATTTTCAGTCTGATCATAATAGGGCTTATAGGCGAAGACGACGAGCAACTGTCCTAAAATTGCACCGAGGACTTGCGCAAGAACGTAGGGCAGTACGTCTTTCCAAGGAAAGCTGCCGCTGACGGCTAAGGCGATGGTCATGGCTGGATTGATCTGGGCGCCAGATATGGCAGCGAACATGAGGGCAGGGATCATCACACCGATCCCGTACCCAAAACCAATCAAGATCCAGCCGCCTTGAAAGCCTTTTGTTCCACGTAGTTCAACATTTGCTACCGAACCATTTCCCAAAGCGACCATAATGGCTGTGCCCATCAGTTCGGTGAGACAACGTATAAATAATGAGTCATGCATTTTTTCTACCCCGCTAATATGGTTGATTTTTCTTCTTCTGAAAGTGTCTGATTCATTCGACCGCTGATAAACCCGTCAAGATCGACTGAAATATAGTCGTAGCCTAGTTCGCTTAATTTTTTAGTGATCGCGGCGCGTTGAGCCACCACTTGCGCGATAGCTTCTTCAGGGACTTCAATGCGGGCCAATTTTTTATGGACACGGACTCGTACCGTAGGAAATCCTAATTCCTTTAAATATTTTTCAGCGGCTAAGACTTGCCGCAGCTTTTTACTCGTCAATTTTGTATTGTAGGGAAAGCGCGAGGAAACTGAACATGAGGGGGCCTTGTTCCAGTTTTTCAAGCCTAAGAGTTGTGAGAGCTGGCGGACTTCGTCTTTGTAAAGGGTCGCTTGCTGCAAAATGGAGACCGCTCCTGCTTCATTTCTCGCGCGAAGACCTGGTCGGAAATCCGCGTCGTCATCCATGATGATGCCGTCAACTACAGCATTCGCCCCAAATTCTTCGGCGATTTCTGTCAACTTGGTATAGAAGATTTTTTTCATGTAATACCACGAATCCGGCTGGTTGTTTTTGATATGCTCATCTGCTAAATAATCTAGTTGCACCCCCATCACCCGCGCGCCCATTTCTTCGGCTAATTGAAGGGCTTCTTCGTATTCATCGTCCGCAAAAAATTCAGAGTCGGCAACGACAGCGAGAACATTTTCTTTGCCTAGTGTGTCGAGAGCTTCCTTTAATGCGAGTGTCGAGTCGATCCCGCCGGAAAAACTAACGACGACTTTTTGATAATGGGATAAAATTGCTTGCAGCTTTTTTTCTTTTTCTTTTAATAAGGTCATTTGAAGGCTTCTTTCTTTATTCGTTCTTTTGAAGTTGTTCCATTAATTGATTTTTTACCTCAGTGATCGTGCACCTTTTTTCTTTGGCTAAGGCGAGAAGCTCGTCATGTTCAAAGGAACTCTTTGAAAGGCCCTGATAAGACAAGTGTTTAACATGAACATCGCCAAGGGCTGTTTTTTCTAAACGAACCGTTCGTTGCATGATTTTTCTGTCTAGCAGTTGCTGCCTAACGCCGATCGAAGAAGTCGTTTCAAATAAGATTTTGACCATTTCATCGTTTTGGGCAGGGGCCGCTAAGAGACTCAGCTTGTAGGCAGGACGGCCTTTTTTCATGGTAATGGGTGCTGTCCAAACGTCTTTTGCTCCTTTTTCAAGCAGGAGCTGCATCACGTCGGATAATTCCTGTCCTGTAGCATCATCTAAGTTGGTCTCGATCAACAACACATGATCTTGTTCACGGGGGACTTGCTGATTGCTCAGTAAAGAATTACAGAGACAGCCTCTGAGGGCGTTCAAGCTGCCGGTCTCTCGCGTTCCAAACCCGTATCCGATCTTTTCGATCATCACATTTTCCGGGAGGGTGCCGAAGGTCTCTGCGGTGTGCTTGATCAGTCCAAATCCAGTTGGTGTAACCAGCTCAGTGAGGACATCTTCTCGCTGCCGAAAAGGGACATTGCTATTCAACCGCATCTGCATGACTGCGGGAACTGGAACGGGCATGACGCCGTGAGCCACAGTGATCGTCCCAGTTCCATCAACAAGAGTGCCGCAAAGGACGTGCTGGATTTGTAAAAGTTCTAACCCAATAAAAAAGCCGACGACGTCCACGATCGAATCGATCGCACCGACTTCATGGAAATGGATCTCATTGATCGTTTTTCCGTGGACACGCGCTTCCGCTGCTGCGATCTCTTCGAAGACGGCACAGGCGCTCTGTTTGATGGACGCACTCAGCTCTGAAGCATGGATAAGTCCTTCGATGGCCGCAAGATTTCTTCCGTGATGATGGATCATTTCCGCACCTTCATCAGGGTGATGCCCCTTGAACTCGTCGCTTAGCACGACTTCAAATAAATGCCCGTCGATCGCTGACTTTGTTGTTTTGGTCAGTGATAATTGGTATCCTGTCAGCTTTAGTTTGGCTAATTCGTGGGTGAAGTCCTCAACGTCCAGCCCAAGGTCAAACAAGGTTCCTAGTAACATATTTCCGCTGATGCCTGAAAAGGGGTCAAGATAGAGAGTTTTCATTTCGCAGCCTCCGCTAAATGGTTGATTTTACTAGCCGCATATCCGGCGCCGAAGCCGTTATCAATATTTACGACCGTGATACCTGTAGCACAGCTGTTGAGCATCGTGAGGAGTGCAGCCAAGCCATTGAAGGCTGTTCCGTAGCCTACACTTGTCGGTACTGCAATGATCGGCGTACTAACCAGTCCTCCAACCACGGAAGCCAGCGCCCCTTCCATTCCGGCAATCACGATCACCACTTGTGCTGCCCGGATTTGTTCAAGGCGAGCAAACAAGCGATGGATTCCTGCAACGCCGACGTCATAGATTCTGTCTACGCTGTTTCCAAAGGCTTCTGCTGTAATCGCAGCTTCTTCAGCAACCTTCAGATCGGAGGTTCCTGCGGTGACTATGGCAATCTTTCCTTGTGTCTTCATTTGTGGATTTCTTTCCCACAGCAAGATTTCTGAAGCCGTATCGTAGTGCAGGTGGGGGAGTTTCGTTCTAACAGCCGCTGCTTTTTTTCCGTCGACTCTTGTGACTAGGATGTTGTTTTGTTCTCCTAGCATGGCTTCGACGATCCTGATGATTTGAGTAGCGGTTTTTCCTTCCCCATAAACAATTTCAGGCATCCCTGTTCGCTGGCCTCTCTCTGTATCGATCTTGGCAAAGCCTAAATCAGTGAAGCCGTCGTTATGAATCGTTTCTGCCGCATCTTCCGGGCTTAGTTTTTGTTCCGAAACAAGCTGTAAGAGTTCTTTTATTTTTTTTGCGTCCATCTTAATTCGTTCCTTTGACGATGACGCCGAGTCCATCTGGAATAACGACGACCTTCGCTTCTTTTCCTTCACGATCGTAGGCCTTTTCTAGTGCATCCTCTAAGGATGTCGAAAGCGCCATGTGCATATCGGTGACTAATTGAGGATCCACGAGGTCAGACACCAAGATGACGTGATGGTTCACCAAAATACGAGCAAGGATCTGAGACGTCCATTGATCTGGGACGGTTTCTAGTCGCGGGGTGTGGATAGCTTTGTCGAGAAATTCCTTAGGATCGGCAACATCCGCAATATTATGATAGAAGCCTTCGCCGCCGTGTCCGTCTCGACAGCCGGCAACCATGATGATCGTTCCCCCCAGTTTATTTGTAGCTTCAGCGGAGGTCATGCCTTTTACTGCTTGATAGATGTTTTGATCAAGGGGATATCCGCCATTGGTAGAGATCGTGATGTCGGATTCGATCGCGTCGACTTGAGATAAGGAATTAACGAACACTGTGCCTTTTTTATGTGCTTTTTCCAAGTCGCCGGCGAAGGAGCCGATGATTTTCTTATCTTCATCAAGGACGACGTTCAGGATAAAGGCTAAATGCGCCGTTTTGGCCGCGTAAGCCATGTCTTCATGGATCAAATTATGCTTGAGGTTCCCTGTCCGCGAATGTTTATCATTGATAAACTCGCCTGAATGATTGGCCATGATCGTTTTATAAGAAGAAATACCCGGTAAGACAGATTTTCTACCGCCAGAAAAACCAGCGAAGAAGTGAGATTCAATAAATCCTTCTGACAGTAGTAAATCTGCCTCCATTGCCACTTTATTAATGATCAGATCACCGCCAGAAGGGAGTTTACCAAGGGTCACCATGTCTTCGTCTCGTTCAGAATAATGCATAACGATTTCTTCATGGGCAACGATGTCTTTGCCATATTTACTGATCAGCTCTTCTTTTGTGGAGGGTCTGTGGAAACCTGTGGCGACTAAAATTCGGATTCGTGCATCAGGAGCAACGGAACGAATGCGGCGTAAAAGAATCGGTGTGATGATCTTTGAAGGAACGGGTCTCGTGTGGTCGGAAGAAATAATGACGATGTTTTTCTTTCCCTTCGCTAGCTCTTCTAGTTTGGGAGAAGCGATAGGAAAATCTAAAGAGCGTTCGACTAGCTCCTCTTCTGAATACTCCGCACGGTAGGTAGCGGCTTGAGAAACGAGAGACCCCGCAAAACGGTCGTCTTCTATTTTTGCAATTATTGTTTTGTTGTCGTAAGGAAGTGCTAGTTCAATCATTTGTTCTTCATCCTCTTTCTATTTGGTACAAGACTTATGATAAGGCCCAAGAACGACGCTCACCTTGTTGATAGGCATTGTTTCTGAGCATTATCGAGAAGCATCGTCCTTTGACATTACCAAATGGTAAGAGGATATGATAAAATACAACAGATTCTTTCATTCATAAATGAAAGTAGGGATTGGAAGGAAAACTATGAATAATAAAGACATCGATTACCTCGTTAATTTTCTGGAAGACAAACAAATTCCGGTTATTACGAAAGACTATCATACGTATCTGACTTTTCACGGCTTAAAAGCGGCGAGTGTGTTTATCCTGAAGGAGGGCGTTATCAAAACGTCGGTCATTTTGCAGGATGGTCGGGAATTTAATATTTCCTATATCAATCAGCCGGACGTTATTTCACTGCTGCATGACGAAGCACTTCAATACGATGAACAACCCTTCAACGTACGGATCGAATCACCGACGGCTACTTTTTATCAGATCAATCGGGTGCAATTTTGGAAGTATGTCAACAACGATCCGTATCTCCAAAACTATGTAAAACAATATTACCGCCATCGCTTGTCTGAAAATTTTTCGCGTTTGCAGCGTTTGACCATGAATGGCAAATTAGGAGCATTGGCGAGCTTTTTAAGAGATCTGGTCTTGAAGTTCGGACGCGAATTGGACGGCGGATCAAAGATCTTGATTGATTTTGAGGTCACTAATGAGGATATTGCAGCATTTTGCGGTATCGCTACGTACGCAAGCGTCAGCAGAATGATGAAGAAGCTGAAGGAAGAGGGCGTGATCGCATTTACCAATAGTGACAACGGCAGACGAAGAATCATTGTCTGCAATGTCCAGAAATTGGATGATTATATCGCCTATTGAGAAATAGCCCCTCCGTTTGCAAAGAGCCCAGTAAAAATGAATAAACTTTATCGATGTAAACCTTCTGGTCATGGTAAAATTTAAGTATTCAACGAATGGTTGAGCTTAGTTTTCGCTATTTCAACAGAAGGTTTATTGTCTGTTTACACATTGGAGGGCTATAGTCATGGTAGAGATCGGAGCAAAAATCAGGGAATTAAGAGAAGTGAAAAAGATGTCACAGAAAGACTTGGCTGATTTTCTCAGCGTCACACCGCAGGCGGTTTCGAAATGGGAACGGAACAAAAGCTACCCCGATTTGGATATGCTGGTGAAGTTAAGTGATTTTTTTCAGGTGACGGCAGACGAACTGCTGGGAAATTCCAAGCCGTCCTTTTTTGCCTCTTTCTTTTCTAAAACAAAGGGAGACGAGGAGATGGATAAATCGATCGAGATAAAACAATATCCAGAAGGTGACGTACCGAAAGCGACAAAAGTGGAAAATGTCTCTAGTTTTTTACGAATCACGTTCGACACTGGTGAGATTCGCTATCTGAGGTCGCATTTGTACAAGGATATTGTTGATGTTTTTTCTCCTTGGCGCTGGAAACGCAAAGGGGGACTGTGGATGTTCGGCGGTCCGAAAGCCCACTATTGGTTGGGCTCAGAGTTTGAGATCAAGGAGACGGGAGAAGTCATCCTCAATGGGACGGATCATTACTCACCGGAGGAACTGTGGTACGACAGCAAAGAACATATCCATGAGATCAAGTACACTTAGTGAAAGCTGAGTGTATTTTTATTTTGTGATTTGTATTTTTGCTTCTTCCCGCAAACCTTAGTATAATAACGTTGTTTTGTATACATAGCGATAGTAGGAGGAAATCTACATAATGAAGAATAATTTTTGGGCGGAATTGCCGAAGCCCTTTTTTGTTTTAGCTCCGATGGAGGATGTGACGGACGTGGTCTTCCGTCATGTGGTGAAGGAAGCGGGCGCACCGGATGTATTTTTTACGGAATTTACGAATTCGGATAGTTTTTGTCATCCTGATGGGATCGAGAGCGTTCGCGGTAGGTTGATGTTTACTGAGGATGAACAGCCGATGGTGGCGCATATCTGGGGAGACAAGCCTGAATTTTTCCGCGAGATGAGTCTTGCGATGGCGGAGATGGGCTTCAGCGGAATCGATATCAATATGGGGTGCCCGGTGCCGAATGTGGCGGAACGAGGAAAAGGCAGCGGCTTGATTTTGCGGCCAGAAGTGGCGGCGGAATTGATCCAAGCAGCAAAAGCTGGGGGATTGCCTGTAAGTGTGAAGACACGTCTTGGATTTACAGATACCGCGGAGATGACGGAGTGGATCAGTCATTTGCTGGAGCAGGACATCGCCAATCTTTCTGTTCATATGCGGACGCGCAAAGAGATGAGCAAGGTGGATGCGCATTGGGATCTGATTCCTGAGATCGTGAAGCTGCGGGATGCGCTAGCACCGCAAACGCTGATCACGATCAATGGGGATATTTTGGATCGTCAGATGGGCTTGGATCTGGCAGAAAAATATGGTGTAGATGGTCTGATGATCGGTCGTGGGATTTTTAAGAATCCTTATGCCTTTGAAAAGGAAGCTAAAGAACATTCTCCCGAAGAATTGATTGGACTGCTGCGTTTACAGCTTGATTTGCAAGACCGGTATGCGGAGAAAGTTCCTCGTTCGATCGTTGGCTTGCACCGATTCTTCAAAATTTATGTTAAAGGGTTTCCCGGTGCGAATGACTTACGCGTGCGCTTGATGAATACGAAATCGACGGCTGAAGTTCGTGAGATTTTAGACGCCTTTGAGCAGGCTGAACAGCACTAATGGAGGACTGCCTTCAAAGACACTTTTTTCCGTTGAGGAGAAGGTGTCTTTTTTTATGACAACGGTCTGAACGTTAACAGTTGCCCCGCAAGCCAGAAGGACTGTAGGATAGAAGGAGCAGAACAAAGGAGGAGAAGACGGTGATTCAAGTAGTAGTGGGAGATATCGCGCATTTGACCTTTCAAGTAGAAGCTATCATCAATGCGGCGAATGCGGCTTTGATTCCCGGAGGCGGTGTGGATGGCGCATTGAACCGAGCAGCGGGACCGAATTTGAAAAAGGCGATGGGGGCGATTGGCGGAACACCGACAGGGACGGCGGTGATCACGCCAGCTTTTGAGCTGTCTGCGACGTATGTGATTCATGCGGTTGGCCCGCGTTATCAAGATGGCGAACACGAGGAAGAAAAGTTGCTCTACAGTGCCTATGAAGCGGTCTATCAGCTAGCGCAGGAATACAAGCTCGAGAGCCTTGCAGTGCCCGTTTTGAGTGCAGGGATCTATGGTTATCCAAAAAAAGCAGCGGCGCGGGTGCTTTATGAAGTAGCGGGACGCCCTGAAAATCAAGGGATTGCTACGACCATTGTTGTCTTTGAGGAATCGTGGCTGGAAATTTTCGCGGCGCTCCAACAGGGCAACTGATGGAACTTGGGATTTTTTCTTGGTGTTCAAATAAGTGATAAAATAGGGATAAATAAGAAAAGTGAGGCGAATCATTTGAAAGCTATTTCGATTCATCCTGAGCCGGTCATGGACATTCTTTCTGGGAAGAAAACCGAGGAATACCGTTCGTGGTCTACGCATCATCGTGGCCCGTTATTGATCTGCTCAACAGCCATCAAAACACCTGGATGCATCTCTGGTCATGCTGTCTGTATCGTTGATCTGGTCGCTGTAAAGGAAACGCCCCATTCCTATGCGTGGGTGTTTGAAAATGTGCGCTGCATCAAGCCTTTTCCTATCAAAGGTCAGCGTCGTCTGTACCATGTTCCTGATGATCGAATCGTCGAACCTGAAAAGGGCGAGTTTGTGATTGAGGATGGAGAACGGGTCGTTACGGACGAATTTTGGGAGAAATACTACGTAAATTTGATCAATTAAGCCTGTCTAAAACACCTCTGCTAATAACGAACAAGCAAATGTAATCGCTGTTATAACGGGGAGAATAGCCGTTTTTAAAAACACTCATTGAGGAAATGAGTGTTTTTATTTTGCCTAAACAAGCGATTTAAAAAAACTTAATTCGTAATTAAAAATAATAAAAAAAGGTTTATAACGGATTCTTTCTAATATTAGTGATAAATGCCTTTAAACAAGCGGTTTTAAATCTTTAAAAATAACTACGATCAATTTTTTTGTGAAAAAGCACGTAGAAAAGAAGTTGTTTAAAATATTATTTGTGCAGGTGGGGAAGGTCATTCCGTTGAAAAATAAGAATTCTGAGCGTTCAGTTTTTGCTGGGGAAGTTCTTCTATATAAAGGGAGAAATCGTTGAAACGGTGGCGCAGGCAGTGGAGGAAGAATAGAGAGAGGGGCTCGTACTTGAAAAAATTAAGTCTTATTTGTTTAGTGATCGTCTATTTTTTTTACGGGAATTCGGCCTTTGCTTCGGAAGCCGCCGTTTCCGTGTCGATCGATACGAAGCGCGCTGGAGAATTCGTTGCTGGAACGGAAGCGCTCACCTTTGATGTGTACGATTTGACCGAGTGGTGTCAAAAAAACAATCAAAGCGAAAAGAAGAGCAAGCAATTTTGGCTAGATCAGTATCAAAATAAACAACAATTCCAACGGGTCATCCAACAGGCGGCGTTAAGCAAAGTAAATGAGCGCCCTTTAGCTGTTGGGTCTGACGGGCTTATGCAAGCAGCGCTTCCTTATCATCAGCAAGGGAAGCCAGCCGTTTATTTATTTTCAGCTTTGGGGGAAACGGGGAACCAAGAGTTTCTGCCACTGGTTTTGTTTCTGCCGACAGAGTATCCGACGGCAACGGTGTATCTGTATGGAAAATACCAAACGACCGCAAGGACAGAAGAGCTGATCGAGGAATCACCCAATCATGAGAATAAGCCATCAACAAAAACATCATTGCCTCAAACAAATGAGCGTCCTAGTAATTTTCTGTATAGCGGAATTCTGCTAGCTCTAGCTGGGGGCGGTGGTCTGGCTTATCAAAAACAAAAAAACAGGAGGAAAAATGAATGAAAAGTAAGAAGATAGTTCGGGTTGTCATAGCGATCGTGTGTCTGCTTCCGCTGATCGCCGGAGTGTTTGGGTTTGGGGGCGCGGTACAGGCCGCTGCTGAAGGAAAAGTGGATGTCACACTTCACAAGAAAAAAATGGACCAATTCCCAACGAATCCAGTAGAGAATACAGGGAAGGAAATGGCCGAATTTGAGCAATACGAAGGTCTGGCTGAAGTCACCTTTGAGGCGTGGGACATCACCACTGATTTTTACACACAATTGAATAAACTCGTAGCGCCGAATGCGTCGAAGGCCGTATACGAGGCGGCTGTGAAGGATTTAATGAAGAACTTTAAATTGAACAAGGATGCAGCCGTATCAAAGGGTTCTGAAACTACGGATAAATTGGGCTTGGCTACTTTTGCTGATTTGGATAAGCGGACAACAGAGGGAACGTACAAGGTCTACCTGTTTGAAGAAACCGACAGTAAAGGCGCGACGGCTTCGGCGGTACCATTGATTTTAGTATTGCCTGTTGTCGATGAAGCGGGTGAGAACACGGATATCCATTTGTATCCAAAAAACAAGATCAAAGGTGAGATCGACAAAGAGCTTGTGGACGAAGACGGGAAGGAATTGACGGGGAAAGATCGCTACGATTATGAAGTAGGCAAAAAAATCTACTACCATGCAAGCTTTACGATCCCGAGCCAAATTGGTGAGATTCTTGACTCAGAGGGCAGTTTGCAGACACGTTACACGAAATTGCAATTCAAGGATGAGGTGTCACAAAATGGCGTGAAATTTGAAGGGATCGAACGAATCTCGATCGCGGATAAAACAGACGATATCAAAGCGGCCTTCCTCTCTCACGGAACAGCGAGCTATACGAGCACCGCGGCTCCTTACAATGAAAAAGCAGGATTCACGATCGATATGAATTTGTCTGACGCGAAAAGCGATGGAGATGCTGCTAAGTTTGCTTCATCGAAGGAGACAGCGGAGTATCTGAAGCCCTTTGGCGGAAAGACACTGCATATTTATTACGCGATCTCCTTTACGGATAAAACGCCTGTCGACGTTGACATCAATAATAACTTCTCCGTTGAGCTGACCCATGATGGACAAACAGAAACGGACGACCATACAACCGTACCGCCTGTCGTTACTGGCGGTAAGAAATTTATGAAGCATGAATCCGAAAAAGAGAAGCAAGGATTGGATGGCGCTAAATTCGTTGTTATCAAAAAAGAAGATGGAAAAGATTACTATTTAACGAATAAAAATGACCAAATGATTTGGACAGAAGTTGGAGAAACAGAAGATTTCGCGACAGCGACACACTATACGTCCGAAAATGGCGGACATCTGCAAGTGTCGGGTCTAGCGGTTGGTACCTACTATTTACGTGAGATCGAGGCACCGAAAGGCTTCCAATTGTTGGAGACGGATAAGGAGTTCATTGTAGAGAAAGGGTCCTTTGACGATGCAGCGACCTTGCCGATCGCCAACGTGTCAAAAGGCGGCTTCTTGCCTTCAACAGGTGGAACAGGGATCATTGCCTTTTTAGTGATCGGAGCAGCATTGATGACAGGGGCATTTATCAAGTATCGCCAGATAAATCACGCATAAAACCAATAAAGACGAAAAAACAAGAGCGAAACGGTTCTTGTTTTTTTGTTTTTTGAAAAAAAATGGGTAAGAAGAAAAAATGATTTTTAAGGTGAAAGTTGGTTGGTAATTGCTCATTTTTCATAGAAAATACAATTAATTTAAGGATATTAATCTACTTTTTTGCTGTTTTAGCGGGTGTTTAGGCACCCGTTTTTCAGCGTTCAGAAAAAGGTCATTTTGAAATCATATATTTTGAATAATTTTGACCGAAAATTGCTTTTATCGTTTTTTTATACTATTATTTTTGAATAACACAAAAATATTTCTTGTATTTTCTCTTTCTATTATTGGGAAAACGGACTATTTTTGAGAAAATAGCCTTGAATCAATCTATTAATAAAGGAGGATTCCAATTTTTTAGCAAAAGAGTAAAAATCCGAAACGGGCTGTCTAAAGCAGTATCCAATAAGGGGAAACGCAGGATTTTACTTGTGAAGACATTCTTTTGAGAGGAGAATGATCATGGATTTTCGTGGGGTTTTAGGGACAAGCAACAAACGACGATTGGCGTTGCTGGAGCAGCTTTATTATCGTCGGGAAGGGTGGTCGAGTGATCAGCTTTTGAGTGAATTGAATTGTTCGCTGCCGATCTTGTTGAATGACATCGAGATGATCAACGAGGAGTACCCCAGTTTCCAGATTACGAAAACGAAGGGACTTTATCGGCTAGAGGTGGACAAGAAAGTCAGTTTGGGAAATTTGTATGCCAATATTTTGAACACGAGCCCTGAATTTCAGATCATCGAGGAATTGCTGTATGAGGAATGTGAAAATATCACGGCTTTAGGGAAAAAGCTGTACCTTAGTTCCTCAAACACGCAGCGTTATCTTAAAAAGATCGAAGAGGCGTTGTCAGAGGCGGGGATAGAATTGTGCTATCGGCCCTTACGCGTCGAGGGAAATGAAGGGGAGATCCGAAATTTTTATTACCGCTTTTACAGTGAACGGCAAGAGGCGTTTGAAAGCACACTGCCGAAGCTGCCTGCGAAGCACTATCACGTGATCGAGCAGTACGTACAGGAATTTGTTTCGATCAATCAGATCCATGAAAAGTACGTCTTTCAAAAGCGTTTGATCTACAATTTCTATATCAGTATTTGGCGGGTTAAAAATGGCCATCGGTATCCGGTCGATCACTTGCGGACAGAAGGCTTGGAGTTGCCGAAAGGCCCTTATTATCAACACTTGAAGCAGGCGGTCCATGAGGGCGCGGAGGTCGAGCTGTCGCCGGAGCTGGTTCGCGACGGGCTATGGCTGCTCTTTTCGGATTCGATCGTATTCAGCAGTTCTCATCGTGCGCTTGCAATGTCAGACAATGAAAAGTATCAGCAATTATTCAGTCGTCACTATGAATTGGTGGGGGCGTACAACAAAATGCTAGGGTACCGCTTGGACAAGCAAAGTCGGATCAATCTGGCGACCGTCTTGTCGAATGAATTTTACCTTTATGATCCGGCAGGGCAGTATGTTTGCTTACTATGGCGCAATCGGACGGTGTTTTTATCAGAGGTATCGAAGGTTTACAGTCGCGGCGTGGAACGGGTAAAGAAACTCGTTCAGCGATTTACGGAAAAATACCAGATGTATCAAGAAGAAGATTTTTTGCGGAACTATACATACTTATTGGTGACGACAGAAGAGCGAAGCATGGAATGGCTGGCGAACCAAGAGCCGTTGCTGCAGGTGCTGCTGCTGTCTGATCTAACGCCAACAGAGGAAAGCTTTTTGGCCAAGCAAATTTCAGACGCTATATATGGAAATTTTATCATTCTGCATTTTGAAACATTATCCGGGGGAAACCCGCAACTACGAAATGAATTGAAAAATTATGATTGTTTGATCACGACGGGTTCGGCGGAAGGGTTGCCCCAGGACTATCCAGTGGTAGTGATCGATCCTTTTTTAACAAGGCAGAGTACGCGGTGGATACAGGAGATGATCACCGAGCTGGAGGAAAAACGAAGCCTTCTTTCTGTGATAGAATAGAAGCGAAAGAAGGTCGACTATGAACAGTATGGAGAAAATCAATCAATTTCGCGATGATCGCAATTGGCGCCCGTTCCACAATGAAAAGGATCTTGCGCTGTCTATCTGCTTAGAAGCAGCCGAATTATTGGAGCTGTTTCAATGGAAGGATTCTGAAGAAGCTCGGACCCAAACTGAGCGGCTGAAAGAGGAATTGGCAGATGTGCTGATCTATTCTTATATGATGGCGGACAATCTAGACTTTGATATTGACGAGATCATCAGCGAAAAACTAAAGAAAAACGCGATCAAATACCCAGTGGAGAACGCGTAAAAAAGAGGTGCCCGTATGCAGCGGCACCTCTTTTTTATTCATGCAATTCTAGCGGCAGACCGTCAGGATCAAAGAAGAAGGTCATTTTTTTGCCAGTGAAATCATCGGTGCGCAACGGTTCGCAGACGACCCCTTCACTAGCTAAATAGGCCACTGTCGCTTCGATGTCCTCGGTTTTGAAGGCAAGATGACGCAAACCGGCCGCTTCTGGGAAGCTTGGGCGTTTCGGCGGATCTTGGACAGCAAAAAGTTCCAATTCCGCGTCCTTCAATTGCAGATCCAGCTTGTAGTCGTGCCGTTCAGGCCGGTAATGTTCCCGCAGGATCGGCAGACCGAGAATATCGACGTAAAAATGGCGGGCTTTTTGATAATCAGACACAATGATCGCCACGTGATGGATCGCAGAAAAATCGGGTTTCGACATAGGCGTCTCCTTTCTTTTTTTCGTTGGCTATAAGCGTCGCTTCGACGTGCTCGAAGGCTTCTCCTCCATTATAAGCTAGTTGCTTTAAAAAAAGTATGTTATACTCTAACCAATTGAAGAGAAACATTTGGGGTGCTGTATTGCTGAGATTATACCCATGGAACCTGATGCAGTTAAAACTGTCGCAGGGAAATGTAGCGAATTTACGACGTGCACCCGACCATTTTCTTTTGGTTGGGTTTTTCTGTCTTTTTGTACACCCTCCTTTTGTTTCTTGAAAAAAGGAGGGTATTTGTCGTGGAAAAAAATAAAATCCATAAATTGACGCTTTTAGCATTGATGATCGCACTGGATGTCGTCTTGTCACCGTTGATGCGGATCGAGGGCATGGCGCCGATGTCTAGTGTGATGAACATCCTCGCGGGTGTTTTATTGGGACCCTTTTATGGCACTATGATGGCGCTGGTATGCGGATTGATTCGCATGACACTGTTGGGGATTCCCCCTTTAGCGCTGACAGGGGCGGTATTTGGGGCGTTCTTTGCTGGGGTGTTTTATCGTTTCGGAAAAAAGGTGTATTGGTCGATGCTGGGGGAAATAGTTGGCACCGGAATCATAGGCTCGTTGCTGTCGTATCCCGTGATGGTCTGGTTCACAGGCAGTCAAAGCGACTTGTACTGGCTGATCTACACGCCGAGGTTTTTAGGCGCGACGGTGATCGGCGCTGCGATCGCCTTTGTTGTGCTGGTGAAGTTAAAGGAGACAACGATTTTCAAACGGTGGCAGCGGTTATTTGCCAATGAAAGGATGATTGGATGATCAAACAAAAAGTCTCAAACGTATTTCCTTTGAAGCGTGCTCCGTTAGTCCATTGTATTACCAATGAGGTCACCTGTGAGACGGTGGCGAATGCGCTGCTTTATGTGGGCGCGAAACCGATCATGGCGGCTGATCCAAGAGAGTTTGACGCCTTGTTTCAGCAGACGGACAGTCTGCTGCTGAACATCGGACATTTGTCGGAGCAGCGCGCAGCAAGTCTGGCGGCAGCAGCGGCAAGTGCAAGAAAGCAGGAAAAACCGACCGTCGTGGACCTTGTGGGTTTTGGCATCAGCGAGCTGCGGAATGGTGTCGGGCGGCAGCTAGCCGCAGAAAACCCAACGGTCGTGAAGGGCAATATTTCGGAGCTGCGAAACTTTTGCCAGCTTTCAAGTCATGCCCGCGGAGTGGATGGCAGCGCATTGGACCAAGGAGAAGAAGCGTTAGAAGAATTGGCCGAAGCGTTGCAGCGAGCGGCGAAAGCGTACCCGCAAACCACTTTCTTGGCGACTGGTAGTCAAGACATTCTCGTGGACCAACAGCGAACGTGGCGGTTGACGAACGGAGTCCCTGAGCTGGATCGGTTTACGGGCACGGGGGACGTGGTGGGGGCGTTAATCGCGGCTTTGTTGGGAAGCGGTCTGGACACGCCTGAAGCCGTCATCGCAGCGGTCAGTTACTTCAATCTTTGCGGAGAGCAGGCAGCCGATGGGAAGGGCTTAGCTGCTTTTCGACAGGAAACACTGAACCAGCTTTCGTTACAAATGGAAAAAGAATGGTGGAGGGAGATCAAAGGATGGGAAAAGCAATGGATCTAACGTTGTACTTGGTGACTGGGCGCTATGATTTCAGCGACGCGAAATTTTTAGCGGTGGTGGAAGAGGCTTGTAAGAATGGGGTGACTCTTGTTCAATTGCGGGAGAAGGAATTGCTGACGGGGGCATTTTATGACCTGGCGTTAAAGGTCAAAGCAATCACCGACGCGTATCAGGTTCCGTTGATCATCAACGATCGGGTGGATATTTGTCTAGCCGTTGACGCAGCGGGGGTACACATCGGGGATGACGAGCTGCCGGTGGCGGTCGTTCGATCGCTGATCGGTCCGGAAAAAATCTTAGGTGTTTCAGCGAAGACGGTGGCGCGGGGAGTGGAAGCGGAACAGGCAGGCGCAGATTATTTAGGGATCGGGGCGATTTTTCCAACGAAGACCAAGGAGACGCCGCTGACGGGATTGGAAACAGTGAAAGCGATCAATGACGCAACGACGATCCCAAGTGTGGCGATCGGCGGGATCAAGGAAGACAATTTGGCGGCTGTTGGCAGAACAGGGGTCGCGGGCGTCTCCATCGTAAGCGACATTATGTTAGCGGAGGCTGTCGGACAGAAAGTCCGTCGTCTGAAACAAAAAATCACGGATGTATTGGAGGAAGAAAAATGATCAATGCAACACCGCAAGTCGTAACGATCGCCGGTTCGGATTCTGGCGGCGGCGCAGGCGTGCAGGCAGACCTTAAAACCTTTCAAGCCCGCAACGCCTTCGGGATGAGCATCTTCGTGGCTCTGACCGCGCAAAATACGTATGGCGTACAAAACAGCATGGCGATCCCAAGTGCGTTCATCGAAGATCAATTTGATTCATTGGCGGCAGATTTTGCGATCGGTGCCGCGAAGACAGGGATGCTGGCAGATGTGGAACGGGTGGAGACCGTCGTAAAAAAACTGAAGCAAGTCGATTTTGGCCCCTTGATCGTTGATCCGGTGATGGTGGCAAAAGGCGGCCATCATTTGCTGCAAAGCGATGCGGTAAAAACGATCAATGAACAATTATTGCCGCTGGCGACGATCGTGACGCCGAACTTGCCTGAGGCAGAGGTGATCATTGGTGAACGGATCGTGACCGATCAGGAAATGGTTGCTGCTGCGAAGAAGCTGCTGGCTTTCGGGACGGAGAATGTCGTCGTCAAGGGTGGTCATAGCCAGAAGAAAGAAGCGGCGGATTTTGTTCTGCTGGCATCGGGAGACGCCTTTTGGATGAGTGCACCGAGGGTGGAAACAGCGAGCACCCACGGCACAGGGGATACCTTCTCCGCCTGTATCGCGGCTGAACTGGCAAAGGGGACGGAGCTGAAGGAAGCGATCCTCATCGGAAAGAGATTTATTCAGGCAGCCATTCGTCAGCCGATTTTTGTCGGACACGGTCATGGCCCAACGAATCATTGGGCGGAAATCACAGAATCTATTTCAATTCAGGACGCCCTTGTTTAGAAAAAGGACTATCTTAGTAAAGGCCTGTTGTCAGAACTTTTCTGGCAACGGGCTTTTTTTATTCCTGTCACCAAATGGTTAAAATAGCGATCTTTGAGGCAAAGATTTATAATTGAAGATGAGGAATTCATGGGTGAAGAAATAAATGCAATGCTGGAAGAACTAGAAAATCAGTATTTAAAGAAAAGAGGGAACATATGCGTGTAGTGATTGTAGGAGGCTCCTTTGGCGGTGTCCAAGCGGCAGTGGAAATAAAGCGGAGGGCGCCAGAAACAGAGGTCCTAGTGATTGAAAAGCAAACAGAATTGGGCTTCGTGCCCGGCAGCTTAGCCCTGATTTTACAGGGAAAAGCGGCCTCTGTAGACGGATTGCGCTGGATCACACGAGCGGAATTAGAGGCGCAGGGGATTCACGTAAGAACGGGTGTTTCTTGTACCGGTCTTTTGCCAGACCATCAAATCCAGTTGTCGACTGGCGAAGCGATCGGGTTTGATCGGCTGGTGATCGCGACCGGTTCGCGGCAATCGTTTCAACAAGAAGAGATGTCGTCAGCCAGAATCAAAACCTGTAAGACCGAGCAGGATGTCACAGACATTCTCACGCAGCTGGAGGAGCTGGAGACAGTCGCGATCGTCGGTGGCGGACACGTCGGCTTAGAGCTTGCGGATGCTTTTGCACAAACCGATAAGCAGATTCATTTGTTTGAGAGTGACACGATGCTGATGGGGCACTATTTTGATGAAGAAATGATCCAGCCCCTCGAGACGGCGATCCACCAGTCCGCCGTCCACCTCCATATGGGCACCTTTGTAGAATCAATGGAGGAAACCAATGAGGGGCACGTCCGGCTCTTTTTTGAGGAAACAGATCTGGCTGTTGATTTGGTCATGTTGGCCAATAGTACGCGTCCCGACAATCACATTTGGCAGGCATTGGACCGCAACGATGACGGCACGCTGAAAGTGAACGCCTATTTGCAAACCTCCGATCCGAACATTTATGCGATCGGGGATACCATCAAAGTAAGATTCCAACTGACGGGGGAAGAACTCTACGTATCGTTGGTCACGAACGCGCTTCGGACAGCGAGCATCGCCAGTCAGAACATCCTTGGAACGCCGGAAGAAGATCCAGGAACCGTGCGAGTGAGCGGCAATCAATGGTTTGGCTATTTTGTCGGCAGTGCCGGTTTGCTTGAAAAAGAAGCCTTATTGTACCCTGAAGAAATCCAGATAGCGCAGGTCGACGTGCCGGTGGCGGCTGTTTCAAAGGAAAAGATGAAGCTGAAGGTGATTTGGGATGCAGAGACAGAGGTGTTGCTAGGCGTACAGCTTGTTTCAAAATGGATGGATTTCGCCTTACTCGATCTATTCGCGCTAGCGATCCAACAGCAGCAAACGATTCATGAATTTCAAGTGAAGGAACGCTTCTTCCATCCAGCTTTTCGTGCGCCGTTACTGGGATTCTCTGGTTTAGGGGAGAAGTAGGATGAGGATGGAACAATTATTGGATAAGAATCAACAAGTGCAATTGTCGATCCTCCATCATCTAGTCCTATCTGGCGGCAGGCTGTCTGCGAATGCGTTGGCGGAAGCGATCCATTTGTCAAAATCTAGCTTGGATCAGTATAGCCAAGAGCTCTCCTACTTAGGAAAAGAGTTAAACATGGGCTTCTTGCTTACGAAAGAGGGCACTACGCTGGTGCTAGCCTTAGAAAGAAGAACGACGCTTGAGGGGATCACGGCCACGCTGGTAAGAGACAGCTTTAAATTCCAATTGTTGGAATACATGCTGCTACATCGAACGTTCACGATCCCGCAGATCACACAGGAATTTGCGACCAGCGAATCCTCCGTGTTTCGTAAATTTCGCGAGCTGAATGAGGTGCTGGCGGAATTTCATATTCGGATAAAAAATGGCCGTTTGCAGGGGGAAGAATTACAGATTCGGTATTTCTACTTTCAAATCTATAGCTATTTTCCAGTTAGGATGCGGCCTCGTTTCCTCGTTGCATCCGATCAGAATCAACTGTTCTTCCGAGGACTTGAGCGTGCGCTAGAGACGGAATTTTCTGCTGAGGCCAAAAGCGAGATCGCCTGCTGGCTAGGGATCAGCTTGAAGCGCATGTCTGCTAAGAAAACACAGCAGACACGGTTGAAAACAACGTATCGGCTCTTTCAAAAGGACGCGCTGTTTCAACGCATCGAACCGTTGATCCGCCTATACAACAGCCGCAGTTCCTTTGAATTGAACCAGTATGAACCGATGATGTTTTACAGCTTTTTGGTGTCCTTTGCGATTTTGGATGAAGAGACGTTTTATCGGTATGAATTGCAGCGGAGCAAAAAGCTGCTGCCGGCTCTTTTAGATATGTACATCCGTGAGATGATCCTTGTCCATTACCGGCCAAGGCGATTGTCCATTCAGCAGGAGAAAGCGGTAGGTTATCAGCTTTCCCAGATCAACAACCGCATCTATTTCTTTCAAGGCTATCTCCCGCGGTACGAGCCTGAACGTCTGCTTGCGCGGCAGCGAGAAAAACTAGGCATTGAGCGAAGCCGATTGTTAGATATGCTTCAGGAAACAGCTCGTAATTTTTTGGAGCCGGCGAAGGCACAAGACACCTTGCTCACACAGGCGTTGCTGATCGATTACGCGAGTATCCTGTCGATGATCGATTTTTACATCGCCAAGGAAGTCATCGTGGGGATTGATCTGGAGGCATTGCCGGTGTACCGTATTTCTTATTATCATTATTTGTTTTCAGAATTGCGTCCGATCCCGGGGATTCAGGTAGAACAACTGCGTGAGGGAACGACGTATGATTTGATTGTTAGTACCCGAGATGGAGAAGACCCTTCTGAGGCGATCCATTATTGCCTGTCCGAATTTGAATCTGCCTATGATCTTGACCAAATAAAGCAACTGATCGAGCAATTGAAAAAAGAGAAAAATTGATGGAGCGGTTCCTTAGGGAGCTGCTTTTTTTGATGAAAGAAAAAAATTTTGGCTTTCTAGATTCTTTGATATAACGGAGTTTTGGAGCGAAACTGCCACTAAAACGTGAAATCGCTTTAATAATTGACTGTTTTCAATGCGAAATGCACGTTAGGATAAGTCCATAAAGAAAGCGATTGCAAGAAAGCTTTAGTACGAGGAGGACCAATCAAAATGACTGAAAAACAACAATACATTATGGCGATCGACCAAGGGACAACGAGTTCACGAGCAATTATCTATGATAAGTTTGGGCATCAGGTGGCAAGCTCGCAAAAGGAATTTACGCAGTATTTTCCAACAGAGGGCTGGGTGGAACACGACGCCAATGAAATTTGGAATTCTGTTCAATCTGTAATTGCAGGGGCATTCATCGATTCAGGTATCAAGCCGGATCAAGTTGCGGGGATCGGGATCACGAACCAGCGGGAAACAACGGTTATCTGGGAAAAGGATACCGGCCGCCCAATCTATCATGCGGTAGTTTGGCAGTCGCGGCAATCCGCGCAAATCGCGGATCAGTTAAAGGCTGACGGGTACGAAGAAATGATCCATCAAAAGACCGGCTTAGTCGTCGATGCGTATTTCTCCGCAACGAAAATCCGATGGATCTTGGATCAGGTAGAAGGCGCACAGGAACGAGCAGAACAGGGCGAGCTGCTTTTCGGAACGATCGATAGCTGGCTTGTTTGGAAATTGACAGATGGCGGTGCGCACGTGACGGATTATTCCAATGCCAGCCGGACGATGCTTTACAACATCCACGAGCTGACTTGGGACCAAGAAATTTTAGATCTGCTGAATATCCCCAACGAGCTTTTGCCGAAGGTGACCTCAAATTCTGAGATTTACGGCTACACACAGGGCTATCATTTCTTCGGCAGCGAAGCACCGATCTCAGGGATGGCTGGGGACCAGCAAGCCGCATTGTTTGGCCAAATGGCTTTTGAGCCTGGGATGGTCAAAAATACCTATGGCACAGGGTCCTTTATCGTGATGAACACAGGTGAGAAGCCGCAATTATCAAAAAACAATTTATTGACAACGATTGGCTATGGGATCAACGGTAAAGTGTATTACGCCTTAGAAGGAAGTATTTTCGTTGCTGGTTCATCCATTCAATGGCTGAGGGATGGCTTGAAAATGCTGAAAAAGGCGAGTGATTCGGAAGATGCTGCCAAGCGCTCCACCAACCAAGACGAAGTGTACATCGTCCCAGCGTTTGTGGGTCTAGGCGCGCCGTATTGGGATCAAAACGCTCGCGGAGCCATGTTCGGATTGACCCGGGGGACGACGAAAGAAGATCTGATCAAAGCAACCCTTCAATCCATTGCCTATCAAGTGCGGGACATCGTGGATACGATGCAAGAAGATACCGGCATCCAGATTCCAGTATTGAAGGTAGACGGCGGGGCAGCGAACAATGAATATTTGATGCAATTTCAATCAGACATATTAGATGTACCGATCCAACGTGCAGCAAATCTTGAGACGACGGCTTTAGGAGCTGCCTTCTTGGCGGGATTGGCGGTAGGCTACTGGAAGGATATGGACGAAATCAGAGAATTTTATGAGGCTGGAAAGATTTTTGAGGCGGAGATGGCACCTGAACGCCGTCAGAAATTGTACGCCGGTTGGAAGAAAGCAGTAAAAGCGACCCAAGTATTTGAATAAAAGTGAGGAGTGAACGAAATGTCATTTTCAAAAGCAACGCGTAAAGAAAGTATTCAAGTCCTTAAAAAGGAAGAAATGGATCTATTGATCATCGGCGGCGGCATCACAGGTGCGGGCGTCGCGATCCAAGCAGCCGCAGCCGGAATGAAGACCGGGCTGATCGAAATGCAGGATTTTTCAGAGGGAACCTCTTCCCGCTCCACGAAGCTGGTCCACGGCGGTATTCGCTATTTGAAGAACTTTGATGTAGAAGTGGTCGCAGATACGGTCACGGAACGAGCGATCGTTCAAGGGATCGCTCCGCATATTCCGAAACCTGATCCCATGCTTTTGCCTATCTATAATGACGAAGGACCCACGACCTTCAGCATGTTCTCAGTCAAAGTCGCTATGGACATCTACGATCAATTAGCCAATGTGAAGGGAACCAACTTTGAAAATTACACATTGACCCCGGAAGAAGTATTGGAGAGAGAACCCTTCATCAAGAAGGAAGGGCTTCAAGGTGCAGGCGTGTATTTGGACTTTCGGAACAACGACGCACGGTTGGTGATCGAAAATATCAAGCAAGCCGCTTCCGATGGTGGTCACATGGTCAGCAAAATGAAAGCAGTCGGCTTCCTCTATGAAGGGGATAAGATCATCGGCGTCAAAGCGCGCGATTTGTTGACGGGCGAAACGATCGAGATCCACGCAAAATTAGTGATCAACACAAGCGGGCCATGGGTCGACAAAGTTCGCAACATGAATTTTACGCAGCCTATCTTGCCTAAAATGCGTCCAACAAAAGGCGTTCATTTAGTGGTCGATGCAAAGAAATTACCCGTTCCTCAGCCGACCTATTTTGATACAGCTCAAAATGATGGTCGCATGGTGTTTGCGATCCCGCGGGAAAACAAAACTTATTTTGGGACGACGGACACGGATTACCAAGGAGATTATGTCGATCCGAAGGTCACGCAAGAAGACGTGGATTATTTACTGACAGTCATCAACCACCGTTATCCTGAAGCGAAGCTGACGCTCCAAGATATCGAGAGCAGCTGGGCAGGACTGCGGCCATTGCTGATCGGAAATGCTGGATCAGACTACAATGGCGGCGACAACGGCAATATCTCGACCCAAAGCTTCCAACAAGCCGTGGACGTAGTGACAGATTATAAAGACGGTAAAGCGACCCGAGATGAAGTAGAGGATGTCTTGAACAACCTTGAAAGCAGTCGTGCAGAAAAACGGTTGGCGCCTTCTTCGGTTTCTCGCGGCAGTTCTTTGGAGCAGGCACCCGATGGCATGATCACCTTATCAGGAGGGAAAATCACGGATTATCGTAAAATGGCGGCCGGTGCCATCGAATTGATCCGCAAGCTCTTGCAGGAAGACTACGACTTGACCTTTAAAGAAGTGGATTCAAAAACCTATGCCGTTTCCGGTGGGGATTTTGATCCGACCAAAGTAGCTGAAATGGTGGTTGAACAAGCCAAAATCGGCGTTGCTGCAGGTCTTTCAGAGGAAGAGGCCGCGTATATCGCTGATTTTTACGGCACGAACGCCAGCAAGATCTTCCAGTTGGCAAAAGAAATGGACGCGTATCCGGGAATGAGTCTGGCTGAATCGGCACGTTTGCGCTATGGCATGGAAGAAGAAATGGTCTTAACTCCCGTAGATTATTTATTGCGTCGAACCAATCATCTTTTATTTGAAAGAGATACGGTAGATGCTCTGCGTCAACCAGTCCTTGATGCGATGGCTGCCTACTTCGAATGGGAAGAAGCGGAAAAAGCAGAGGTCGCTGCACAATTGGTTGCGGCGATCGACGAATCAGATCTGACCCAGCTAAAGACAGGAGGAAACAACTAAATGAGCGGTGATATGACACAGGTAATGGGTGAATTTATCGGCACGATGATCTTAGTCTTATTAGGTGACGGTGTCTGTGCAGCGGTAAATCTGAATAAGAGTAAGGCGCAGGCTTCCGGTTGGATCGTGATTGCGATGGGCTGGGGAATGGCGGTAATGATGGGGGCGTATATCTCCGGCTTCATGGGGCCCGCACACTTGAATCCAGCAGTTACTTTGGCGATGGCGCTGAATGGTTCGATTTCTTATAGTTTAGTAGTTCCCTTTATCGTCGCGCAAATGGCGGGTGCTTTTGTCGGCGCCGCACTTGTCTGGCTGGCGTATTTGCCTCATTGGGAAGCCACGAAGGATCAGGCAGCGATTTTAGGAACCTTTGCGACGGGACCTGCGATCCGCCGGTATCCTGCAAACTTAATAACAGAAATCATTGGTACGTTTGTCTTGGTCTTAGGACTGTTTGCATTCACACAAACATCATTCGCACCTGGAACGAATATCTTTGCCGTAGCCGGTCTTATCTTGGCACTCGGTCTTTCCTTGGGAGGACCAACAGGCTATGCGATCAATCCGGCCAGAGATTTAGGTCCTCGCTTGGCCCACGCTATTTTGCCGATCGCCAATAAAGGAACCTCCGATTGGCACTATGCATGGGTACCTGTCGTAGGTCCTATGATCGGCGGAATCATCGCCTATGGTGTTTTCCAATTGATGGTTTAAAAAAATAGACCCATGCTGCTTTTTGCGGCGCGGGTCTATTTTTTTGTGCCGTCGTGTAAAAGAGGAACGGCTTTTTAGTTGGCCTTCAAGCAAACATCCTGCCCCTGATCTTGCAGGTGAGCGACATGGTGCTCGCCCCAGCTGCATAGGCTGTCTAAAATATCGGAGAGGCTGCGGCCATATTCACTCAAGGAATAGTCCACTTTTGGCGGGACTTGCTGATACACTTTCCGATCGATGATGTTGTCCTCTTCTAATTCACGAAGCTGCTGTGTCAGCATTTTTTGACTGATCCCTGTGATGCTCCGTTTCAAATCACTGGGACGCATCGGTCCGTGGCGTAGGTTGCAAAGGATGATGGGCTTCCATTTGCCGCCGATGACATCCATTGTTGCTTCTACACCGATCATATATGCACGATTCTCCAAAAAAATTCCTCCTAAAAAACGTTGATACTATCCAAAAGTTACAAAAAGGTACCTATAGTACAAAAAAGTGGGTACTTATCAAAAGATCATCAACAGTATATAGTATCTTCTCGTAGCTTACAAATATTTTTTGATGTCTGGTTTCACGAACGCGCGTCAGTGCTTTGCCAGTGCGGAAGACTTCGTAAAACCTTTCTGAGGAGGAACAAAATGGAAAAGAAAATTTCACCAAACTTCACGTTATTAGCCCTCGCGATCAACGCCTTTGCGATCGGCTCAACCGAATTTATCAGCGTCGGCCTGTTGCCGATGATCGTCAATAGCTTTCATGTGACCTTGGCGCAAGCAGGGCTGACGGTCTCCCTTTACGCGCTAGGCGTGACGATCGGTGCGCCGCTGCTCACCGTTTTAACAGGGAAATGGAATCGCCGCAGCTTGATGCTGGGGATCATGCTGTTGTTCATCAGCGGGAATGTGTTAGCCGCGTTTGCGCCGACCTTTACGATATTATTATTGGGGCGTATTTTAGCCGCGCTGGCACATGGGATCTTTATGTCGGTATCAACCGTGATCGCCGCCGATGTCGTTGAACCTTTACGGCGGGCAAGTGCGATCGCCATCATGTTTACTGGCTTGACTGTAGCGACTGTAACAGGGGTGCCTTTGGGAACCTTTATTGGACAGCAAACAAGCTGGAATATGTCCTTTCTCTTTATCGCGGCAATCGGCCTGATCGGTTTGATCGCCAGCAGTTTCTTGGTGCCGCGTCATTTACCTATTCCTGGTAAAGTCGATTTGAAGGGGTTTGCTCGGATCTTTACGAATAAACCGTTGGTGATGTCTTTCTTGATCACAGCCTTTGGATACGGCGGTACGTTTGCGGCGTACACGTACCTGTCCCCGATTTTAGAAGGCTTTGGTTTTTCTGCGAGTGCCGTTGTGATTATCCTGATCGTTTATGGTGTGATGGTGGCGATCGGCAATACCGTCGGCGGACATTTCGCGAATGAAAAGCCCCTCGCGTCATTGATCAAGATGTTTGGCCTTTTGATGATAGCTTTGGTCTTTTTGTTTGTGACGATCGTGGTTGGCAACAGCCTTTTAGGCTTGTTTGCAGCATTGCTTTTAGGGTTGTTCGCGTTCATGAACGTCCCGGGCCTGCAATTGTACGTCGTGCAGTTAGCGGAAAAATACGTGCCTCAAGATATCACGCTGGCTTCTGCTTTGAACATTGCCGCCTTCAATATCGGGATCACTTTAGGCTCAACGATCGGTGCGCAAGTCACCGGCAGCATGGGGATCGCCTATACCCCGATTTTTGGTGCAGGGATCGTTTTACTGGCGATTCTATTGATTTTCCAAGTGAAAAAAAGCGAATCCACAGTGACCATAAGTCAAGGGACAGAATGTGAAGAATAAGCAAAAGCCGTGACTTTTGAGTCACGGCTTCTTTGCTAGTTGTTTTTCCAAACGTGGGCCAAGAGATCCTTCAATACAAGGAAGGCTTCTTGGTCGTTGTAGCCATAATCCTTTTTCAAACGGTGAAGCAGGTCGATCAGTTTCGGAACATAATCATTCAAATCAACGGTCTTTTGATAGGTTCCCAAGATTGGGTATTTCTCCGACCATACCGACGTCCAGTCGATTTTTTGCTGCTTCTCTTCACTGGTCTTTGCGATCACTTCTTTGATGTCGTTCAAATCAGGATCAAATTCAATCAATTCATCTAAGGAAACTTTATAGATGGCGGCCAGCTTTTTCGATTGATTGATGTCCGGCAGTGTCTCATCCAGCTCCCATTTCGAGATGGTTTGTCTGCTGACACCAAGGCGTTCTGCGACGTCCTCTTGAGAAAGACTTTGCTTCTTGCGAGCGGTAAAAAAATTTGTTCCTAATGTCATAGGTGCTCCCTCCAAACGTGATACCTTCAGTTTAACAGGATAAAACAGAAAAACGAGCGAACCTTCATTGAAGATTCGCCCGTTTTCTTTCCATTGATTTAATCGACTGCTGGTTCATTGCGGAAATGAAGGACGCACGCGATAAGCACGAGGACTAACAAAGCCAATAAGAAAAGCAGAGAAATCTGTGAGCCAGTCACGGTCGCGGCGATAAAGTCCGGTTGCGATTGTTGTGCCAAATTGATGATGGTGGCAACGATCGCTGTAGCCACTGCACCAGAAAATTGCTGAAGGGTATTGAACAGCGTATTGCCGTCGCCATAGGCTTCTTCTGAAAGAAGATTCATTCCCGTCGTCATCAAATTACTATAGGAAAAACCGATACCGATCATATAAAAGACGTGTCCTGCAACAAATCCAAGGAGCAGCGGAGAACGTAACAAGACGGTCAAAATGATCCAACCGATCGTAGCGAAGCTCAAGCCAAGCAGGATCGGCTTTTTCGGACCAAAGGTATCAAGGACACGGCCAGAGATAGGGGCCAAAAGCGCGCCAACAGCTGCACCGGGCATCATTACAAGTCCTGCGATAAAGGCATCTTTGCCTAAAACGATCTGAATGAAGTTTGGCAAGACAAAGGAGATCCCCAATAGCAAGAACTGACAGACTAAAAAGCCGCATAAAAATAAAACAAACACACGGTTCTTCAATACGTCGATCCTTACCAGCGGATTTTTCCCTCGTGTTGCTTGTCGGTAAAAAATCACTAGTCCGACAAGACCGATCGCTAACGAAAGGAGACTGGTCAGGCTGCCGATTTGATTCAAGAACATCAGCAGGCCGCTGAAGAGCAGTGCCACACCGATCAGACTGACAAAATCCAATGTGCCCCGCTTTTTGACAGGCATCTCAGGAATCGCATAAAGTCCGATAACCAATGAAATCGCCAATACCGGCAACAGGAATAAGAAAATCGAATGCCACGAAAGACTCGCAGTCATGATCCCTCCATACGTCGGGCCGATCGCTGGCGCGATGGACGTGGTCAATGTTCCCACCCCCATCATGGTCCCGCGCTTGTGCATAGGCGTGAAATTCAAAATAATATGGAACATCAAGGGCAAAGCAATTCCCGTGCTGACCCCTTGGAATAGACGCCCAATCAATAAAATACTGTAGGAAGGCGACCAGAGATCAATCACTAATCCTGCAATAAAAAAGAGATTGGCAACGATAAATAATTTCCGAATCGAAAAATTCTTCAATAAATAATTGGAAAAAGGCACCATGATGGAGATCACTAGGAGATAGATCGTCGTGACCCACTGCACCATACCGGTAGAGATGTCGAACTGCTTGATCAGTGTCGGAAACGTGACGTTCATGGCAGTCTCAATCAGCACACCGGCAAAGGACATGATCCCTGTGGCAAGGACCGCTAACAACAAATGGATTTTCTTTTCTTTCATGTAATAACCTCACTTTATTTCGACAGATAACGCGCCCTACGACGACCGCGGGATGTAGGGATTTGGCTGGGGAGCGCTGTCCCCGGTTTGCAGGATGTATTTTGATAGGGCCAATGAATACCGACACGTTGGGAAAAGCAGCTAATTCGTCAATCTGCTAGACATCACGTATTAGGGATGTTGCGTATCAATGCAGAAGATCGACCCCGCATTAGAATCCTGCAAAAAGCAGAACTGACAGCTAGCTCAAATGGAATGAATGTATTTTTCTAAGAGCAGAAAAATACGCTTCGTTTCGCCCCGCCTACGATCCAACTAAACGACTCATACCTCATGTATTTAGTAATTGCTTATGCTTCTCTTGGAACTTCATAATCTGCAAAAAGTTGGACTCGCAGCTAATTCGTCAAAAGGAGTGTTCTTTTTTCAAAACCCGAAAAAAGAACCAATGATCCTCATCACGCCTATCATTCTGCTAGACATCACGTATTAGGATGTTGCGTATCAATGCAGAAGATCGACCTCGCATTAGAATCCTGCAAAAAGCAGAACTGACAAAAAAAGAGAGGGGGTTTCTAAATTAATAGAAACCGCCTCTCTCTCGACACGTCGTGCGTGTTATCTGTACGATTTATTCACAAGGAGCATTGTAAAGCTTTTTATATCGAAGGTCAAGCTTATCGTTGGATCAAAAAGCTGATGATCGCGAACAATGCGATGTGTGCGGGATAGAAAATGTAAAAGAAATTGCGCATTCCGCGGCCTTTTTCACCAGTGTATAAAATGATTGGGATAGCGGCTAACAGCATCATCCATTGGTAGTTGAAGGTGAAGGCGTATTGAATACCGCCGCCAAAAATCAGCGTGATCATCGCAATGATGATCAATGATGCCACTTGCAGAGCTTTCTTTCCGTGGAACAGGTAGAACAACACGGCTAGCAGAACCAACAAGACGCCGCCTTCTGTCAGCATCACTGTTGGGACGATCATGGTGAAGATTTGGAAAAACAGCATGCCCCATTTTGATTCAAAAAGAGTCCCGCTAGACAACAGCATCAGTGTAAAGACACTTAGAAGCGTCGGAACAAGGAACCAAAGGAGCCCTTTTCCAATATTTCTCTTTTTAAAATACTCACAGGCCTGCATGTAGACCGTGCCTAGGAAGATCGTGCCGAAGATATTATTGATGACGATCGCGTCGCCAACAGTAAAGAAATGGTTCAAGATTTGATTGATGATCCCCATCAACCAGTAGCCTGCTAATAAACGGAACATATATTTTTTACGATTACTCGTGTGAACGAATCCTTCTGAACTTTCAAATAAGAACAACGGTGCGGCGATCCGCCCGATCCAATGGAACCACATGGGAATACCTAAAAACAGGAAAAATTCCGCAAGGTGATCAATCACCATCGTTACGACCCCGATAACTTTCAACTGAAAACCAGTCATACCTTTGTGCATTAAAAAACCCCTCTCTTTCAATAATCTCACTTTATCGAAAAAAAACGTGGAGCACCATGTTTTGAACGAACAATCAACTTACAAAAATGAGAGAGAAAGTGTCAGAAAATTCTATAAACTTATTGACAATTAAAAGAACCTCCGTTATGATTACAATCATAAATTAATTTAAATGCCATTTAAATTTAATTTTAAAAAGGAGAATTTCTATGAACGCGACGACTACGAAGCAAATGATCATTATTATTAGGCTTAGGACTTGAGACTGGTTTTGAAAAAAACAGTTTGAAGTCCTGTTTGACATTTGTTGAGTGGGATTCTCCAGCATCTCACTAATTCTAGTGAGGTGCTTTTTTTATTCATCCAGCGGGACTGTTTCGTCAGTCAGAGCCGCTGGAGGCTAGGGCACAAAAAATGACTTCTTAATGAAGCATCCGCTGTCAGTCCTATTCGCTGCCGTGAGGAAGCGAAGGGATTTACAGCGAACCAATGGTTTGTTGATCGTAATTAAAAAAGGAGTGGGAAAGATGGAAAACAACGTTAAAAAAGTGAATTTTCAAGAATCGGCGATCTATACGGTCGACACAGTGGAGGCACCAAAAGCAATTGGGCCGTATGTTCAAGGGAAAGTTGTTAACGGGATGCTTTACGCGTCAGGGCAAATCGCGTTGGACCCGTCAAGCGGTGAATTGGTTGGTGAAACCATCGAGGATCAAACGTATCAAGTGCTGCGCAATGTCGGCGGTGTTTTAGCGGCTGTAGGGGCAGATTATGATCAGGTAGTAAAAACCACCTGTTTCTTAAAAAATATTTCCGACTTCGCGGCATTCAATCAAATCTATGCGAGCTTTTTCGACAATGAAAAACCGAGCCGCTCCTGTGTGGGCGTCGCTGATTTGCCTAAGGGTGCATTGGTGGAAGTGGAGATCTTAGCGGTAGTGGATGAGTAAAAAAACAGAGCGGGGTCTCCCGCTCTGTTTTTATTAGATATGCAATAAGAAAATAAACAGCAAGGCGGCGATGGTTTGGACAGCGCCGACGGACAGGCCGTAAATCAAGAAACGGGGGCCTTCCTTTAGGAATTTTCTGAAATCCAATCGCAGGCCGATCGCTGCCAAGGCGATCGTTTCAAACCAGGTACTGATAAAGTGCGCCGCTTGGTTGATAAAAGCGGGTAGTGGAAAGAAGCTGTTGGCGATACAAGCGATCAGGAAACAGAGCACATACCAAGGGATCGGGAATTTCTTTTTAGCGGATGTAGTTGTTACGACACCGTCACGACGAACTTTTTGTTCAAAAATAAAGACGACGACGACTAAAAAGATGATTCGTGTGATCTTATAAAGCATCGCGAATTTGACGGTTTCGCCATTGATCAAGCTGGCACCGGCAACGACTTGCCCGACCGATTGAAGGGTGCCCCCCAGCAACGCGCTTTTTGAGAGCAGGGCGTTTCCGAATAGATGCATTCCGAGAAATGGCAAGGTCAGCATCATCACCGTTCCGAGTAAATTGACGAGGGTGATGATCTGGCCTTTTTCTGTATCGTCTGCTTCGATACTTGGTGCGATCGCACCGATCGCGGAGGAGCCGCAGACGGCATTTCCGCCAGCCATCATCAGGGCCATTTTTTCATTAAAGCCTAACTTGCGGCCGATCGTGAAGGCACCGATGATCACGGTGGTCATCATCAGCACGATAAAAATCAGGCCTTTGAGCCCCATTTGGCTGATGGTTTGGAAGGTCACAGTAAAGCCTAATAGGACGACTGAATATTCCAGCAGGCGGCTTTCAGAAAATTTGGTTCCGTTGGCTAAGCTGGGCTGCTTAAAAAAAGTGTTTCCTAAAAGTATCCCTAACAGGATCGCTAACGTCGCTGCACCGAGTTTCGGCAGCAGGAGCGCTAACAGTTTCGCACCGACAGCAACAGCGAGAGATAAGCCGAAGCCGGGGAGCAATGTTTTTATTTTTATGATTGTATGAGTAGACATGTACATCTTCCTTTTTTTGTTTGGTCGCTTTTCAAAAATTGAGAATAGCTGATTATAAAAGCGAAAATACGCGCGTTTTTTGCTCTTGACGGAATATATTATACAGAACATCTTCCATTAGTATAATTTATTGATATAATAGCTTAGATAGAAAAACATAATGGAAGTGATTGCGATGTTCAAATGGTTAGAAACCTTCAAAGTTGTTTATGAAACGAGGAATTTTTCAAAGGCGTCAGAGATTTTATTCATCTCCCAACCAACGGTCTCCTCTCAAATCAAGCAGTTGGAAAATGAGTTGACGACACAGCTTTTTATACGCAGCGGGCGGAAGGAAGTATTGGTGACACCGCAAGCGGATATTTTGTATGAACGGGTCGTGGATTTGATCGACGACTGGGAGAATCTTTATCAGGCGGTTCAGACCAACCAGCAGCAGATCGTTCGCTGTGTGATCGGCGCCTCCCATACGTTTGCGAATTATATGCTGCCGTCACTTTTGATCGAGCTGCATCAAAAATTTCCGCAAATTCGCTTCAGTGTTCAAATGATGAATTCGCTGGAGGTCCTACAGGCAACAGAGCATCATTCGGTGGATCTGGGGTTTATTGAAAAGCCGCTGTCTGCGGTAAGTATCAAGCGATTCCCTTTGATGGAGGATCAGCTGGTTTTGGCTGGCGATACGGAAAAAGGCCCATGGCTGGTGCGGGAAAATTCATCTGGAGTCTATTATTATACGAAGCGTTTTTTAGAAGAGAAGGATATCAAAGACCCGGTGATGGAGATCCAGAATAACGGGATCATCGTCAGTCTTTTGAAGCAGGGGTTTGGTTGTTCCTTGATTTCAGAGCGGGCGGCGAAGGGGATTTCGTATCAAGTATTAGATGACAGTTTTAAACGGAATTTCTATTTGCTTAAACGAAAAGCCAAAGCTTCGGAGGAAATTGAGCAGTGCACCGAATTTATTTGCAAGTGGAGTAAACGGTCGGGGGATTTCACGTCAGAGATGCTATAATCAAGAAAGTAGAAAAAATTTTTGATTAGAATGCGATTTGACACGTTATTTTTTAGTGAGCTTAATAAATTGGAGGACAGGAAAATGAAAAGGATTGGTTTACTTGTTGGTTTGTTGATAGGGCTGATTTGTCTGCCCGTTTCTGCAAAGGCTGCCGGCGTTGCCATGTCGCGGCTGTATAACCCCAATAGCGGCGAACATTTTTATACGGCGAATACGAATGAACGGGATCATTTGACTCGAGTTGGCTGGCGCTATGAGGGGATCGGCTGGAATGCGCCCACAAGCGGCAATCCAGTGTACCGCTTGTACAATCCCAATGCGGGCGATCATCATTACACTCTGAACGCGGGGGAACGTGATACGTTGAAGCGCGCAGGTTGGCGTTACGAAGGGATTTCGTGGTATTCACCAGGCAGCGGTGCGCCCTTGTATCGCTTATACAATCCCAACGCACGAAGCGGCTCCCACCATTATACGCTCTATGCGTATGAACGCGACGACTTGAAGCGTGCCGGCTGGCGTGATGAGGGGATCGCTTGGTTCGGGCTTCAGGGCAACGGATCGGACTATGTATTGTTGAACGCGCCTTACATCAATCAAAATTCCGCAGGGATGCCGATGGGCTGTGAAGCGGCGGCATTGTTGCAGGCATTGCAGACGAAAGGGTACGCGCGAAACTACAATCTGAAAAGCTTTATCAAAGAGATGCCGTTAGCCGCGGATAACAATCCGAATCACGGCTTCGCGGGTCGTCCGGATACCGTTATGAACAATGTCTATCAGTCGATCTTTCCAGCGCCTTTAGCAAGCTGGGGCAGTCGTTACGGCAAGGTCGCGAATATTTCCGGCAGCTCGACAAACACCTTGAAACAAGAATTGCGCAATGGCAATCCAGTCGTGGTATATGTAACACTGAACTTTGCCGGCCCGCAATATGGCAACTATTTCTGGGGAACAGGGATCAATAATGCCCACATCATGACCTTAGACGGGTACAATCAAAACAGCAACACGTACCATGTTTCAGATCCTAATGCTGGGAAGTATTGGGTCGCAGCCAATAAGTTTGAAGCAAGCTATAATTTGAAAAAATATGCGGTCGTCGTGCGTTAAGCGACACCTCGCGTTAAGGAAAGTAGTTCTTGTCCGATGGGGATGAGAACTTTTTTTGATTTTCAAGTCCCTAAAAGCAGTCCGTTAATAAAATCATTGTTATTTATTCCTTTTTATAAAAAAAATGCTTTATTTAGAATTCGTATTTTTTAAGAATAGCGGTATTCTAGATTTATCAAAGAAAGCGCTCGCAGGACTGAGTATGCGAGAACGAAAAGGAGAAGAGGACACATGCAGACGAAACCATTATCAAAACGACAACTTTTCACGATGAAACCAAAAAGCTTGGCAAAAAGAGTACAGGATTCTTACCAAGAAACGCAGAATACAGCGTTTATCATTGAATGCCTCGTCGCGATCATGGTTCGTCAGGCGTTATGCAGGGAGGAATTTACGCAGCCGCTGATTCCTCTGATCCGCGAACTGTTCCTAACAAAAGCTGCTGATCCGACGATGCGCCGCTTCAGCCCGTTCTTCGAAGTATTTTTTGACGAAAGCGAATGGCGCAGTATCGTCGCCCGGATATTCAACCAGCAGCAGGAGTATCACACCGCAGCAAAAGCTGTGGAGAAGATCAACGTTTATTTGACAGAAAAACGCGAGCGGCACGACACGAACACCGTTTCCGTCTTCAATCTTACTTCCGTTTTCAAAGACGCGAAGGGCAAACGGCACACATGGACCTTGCGTGATGTCGATGCAGCAAGGTCGGAAAATGACACGGCCGCTTTACTGAAGGTGTTGACGAGTCTAACGATTCTAGAAACGAACGGCACCCGTCAATTTGCGGAATACGTGAGATGCAAACGCTTTGAAACGAGTGTGGATATGGTCCATGAAGAAGCGCAAGAAGAGGTAGTGGCAGAAGTGCAAGCAGAAGCGCCAAAAGCGCCGAGTCAAAAACCAGCAGTGACGAAAAAACGTCCAGTGACGCATGGGGAAATGCTGCCGCAGCAAGCTATGATTGAGGACAAGGCAACTGCCGCAACAGCCGTGGCGGTTGAAGAGGAATACGTTGATCAAGAGACCTATGAGCTTGCAGAAGCCGCCGTTGCAGCGATCGCCAGAGGGAAGAAGAAGCCGGTGGATTTTCGCAAGCCGAAAAGTGAAAAGCAGAAAGAACAAGAAAACAAAGAGATGCTCTTGAGAAGGCAAAAAACCAATAGCGGCAAAAGAAGCAGTAAGACAAGCGGCAAGATAAAAAAGAAAAGGAAATAAGGTAAAGCTGTCTTACAGGAAAAGTCAGTAAAATAGCCACGTTTCTTTCTTTCAAGTAAAATGAAACCAACGAAGGCGTTCTCCAATGACGTGAAGAAAAGCCATAAACCTATATTGTCAACCGCCTAGCTGAAAAATCAGTCGAAAGTCTGAGGTGCAGGTTTTCCCGAGTGATATAATTAGCTCAATCACAAAAAATAAAATAATCAGAAAAAGGTTGGGATAAAAATGAAACGAAGAGGTTCAGGTATCATTGTTGGTATAGGCGTGATCATACTAGCAATCGGCGTGTATTTGGTAACGACATACAACTCGTTGGCTTCAGAAGAAAATAACGTGGATGCAAAATGGTCGCAGGTGGAAAATGTGATGCAGCGGCGGGCAGATTTGATTCCGAATCTAGTGAACAGCGTGCAAGGCAGCATGAATCATGAAGAAAAAATCGTTAAGGAAATTACAGATGCGCGTAAAGCTTATAATAGTGCAAAAACGCCCTCTGAGAAGAACGCAGCGAACAATCAAATCGACCAAAGTTTAGGTACGATGGTAAATGTCATTCAGGAAAATTATCCGACACTGGCTTCAAATGAAAATGTGAAAACCTTGATGGTCCAGTTGGAAGGCACAGAAAACCGAATCTCTGTTGAACGGAAGAACTACATCGACCAAGTCAATGACTACAATCAACGCTTGGTTCGCTTCCCGAAAAATATGGCAGCGAAAGTGTTAGGCTTCGATAAAAAGGCGAATTTCAAAGCCGATGACAAGGCCAAAGAAGTGCCAGATGTTAGTTTTCAATAAGAATGGGTGAGGGAAAATGAGAAGGGAACAGCGTACTTCAGGGGAAAAGCTCCATCAGGTAGTCGTTGAGAATTACCGAAAGCTGCGCAAACGCAACGGGGTCTTTTCTTTCCTATTGATCATCGTTGTGCTGGTTAGCGGGTTTGGTCTGTTCAATCTGTTTGCAGGGAAGGACTACAGCGAGAAAAAAGCGGGTTATGATCAGCAGTTGACGACATTGAATCAAGAACGAGAAGATATTTTGTCTGGTAAAAAAGTCACCGTCAGCCAATCCTTCAAAACGACGCTGGATGAGAATTTGGCGAACTTGAAGGAGTATCCAAAACAGGCCGATAATTATGACGTGGCGATCAAAGGAACAGACGGTCATTTGACCATCAATAAAAACAATATTTTTGTTTCTGACAATGCCAACATGCTGAGTCAGAAAACGAAGCAAAAAATCTATGATCTGAATAAACAATTGGCAGCGAGTACGAATGGGGCACAGTTTGAAGTAGTGACGGTCCCTGAGCTGCCGCGCGGAGAAGACATCGAATCCTACGCAAATACGATTTTCAATCAGCTGGGTATCGGGGATAAGACCGAGAACAATGGGGTCTTATACTTGATCGCCTTAGATGAACGGAAATTCCGATTGGAAGTCGGCTATGGGTTTGAAGGGCTGATCCCAGACGGGAAAGCGGATGACATCATCAATGACGATGATGTGGTGGATGCCTTTAAAGACAAGGATTATGACAAAGGGGTCAACCAAGTGCTGGACGAGGTGTTTGGGATCATGAACACGAAGACCGCTTTGGTGGATTCTCAGATCAAAGGCATCAAGAGCCAGCGGACACAGCTCATGTTCCTCCATTGGTCAGGGATCGTTGTGCTGGGTCTGTTAGCAGTCGTGGGACTGCTGATGCTGATCAATCTTTTACGGGCGAGAGTGTTCTTGAAGGAAAATTATAAAACCTATGAATCCGATACGGCGACACTTGCCAGTGATGAGGACTTGCTGCGGACGGTCAAACATTCGGCGCTGTATCAAATTCTTTTGAGCAGCTTGATGGTCGGATTGTCTGTACGTGGAATCAAACGGGCGATCATCCAAGGTAGATTACTGAAAAATCCGGGTGCAGAACGGAAGATGTTTGGTCGCGTCTTGATCGGGGACACGTTGTATTCCGGCAATGGGGATATCCTGACTACCGCGTATTTAGCATCGAATTACAACTCCAGCAACTGGTCTGACAACAACGACAGCGGCTCAGGCGGAGGCGGCTCTTGGGGCTCCTTCGGCGGCGGTTCTTCCGGTGGCGGCGGCGCGTCCGGCGGTTGGTAATCCGCGAGTCTGCACCAATGGCTGTCTTTTGAACGATCTAACTGAATAAATACGTCTCGATTTCAATCGAAAAACCGTCAGATAGAGGTTTCTGTCTGACGGTTTTTTTGGTTTTATAGTTTATGTGTTCGCAGTTTTAGTGAAGAGGCTGCCTATTTTTTCTGGAGGATCGTCCTGTATAAATCCTAGAAGTTAGCCAAATCCTTATACATTCTGAACAGTTCCTGACTATAATAAGTCGAGGAGCTTTCTTTTTTGTCCGTTGCAACGGTCAAAACCAAGTGAAGCGTTTTCTTTCTGACGCGTTATGATAAAAACAAGAAGGGGAGGTCGATAGCCATGGGAGCAAAGAATAATCGTGAACAAAGGCTGTTACTACTTCTAACAAAACGACATGACTATATCACGTCCGATGAATTAGCGGAGCACCTAGGAACTTCGCAAAAAACGATTTATCGCCTGGTCAAAAAAATAAATGAAACACAGGGCGAGGGCCTGATCCAGTCAGAAAAGGGGCGAGGCTACAAATTAGACTACGAAAAATACATCAATCAAACCAATTATCAACCCAGCCAGCGCAGCCAATACTCTCCACAGGAACGCAGAAACCGTGTGATGGAGGAGCTGCTGCTCTCTTCACCCAACGCGAAAAATGTCTATGACCTGTTTGAAGAATATTATGTCGGCGAGTCGGTCATCTTCAGTGATGAGCAGCTTATCGCAGAGCATCTGCAAAGCTATCGGTTGAAATTAGAACGAAAACAGCGGACATTAGCGGTTTTGGGGGAAGAAGCCAATCTCCGTCGTGCCATCGCTGATTTGATCCAGATGCACAACATTATTGAGATCGACGAGTTGAAAAACAATTCAGAATTGAATTTCAACAATTACGATGTGCTGTTTATCTTGGACCAGTTAAAGGTGATCGAAAAGCAATTACAGCTGACGATCCCGTATCCTTACAACGTCAATATTTTTTCCCATTTGTATATTTTGATCAGCCGACTGCGGAAGGTCCACAAACTGCCGAACGGCGAAATGAGTCCGCTTTCTAAAAAGGAACAAGAAGGATTGCAGCAGGACACCGCGCTTTACCAGGTGGCTAAGGCAGCGATCGGGAATGTGGAGAATTACCTCCACAGCAGTTTGCCGGAATCAGAGGTGTATTACCTGTATCAATATTTGACCTCTTCTCGGATGCAGGGGTCCTTGAGCAAAGTAACGAAGTTTTCTTCACGCGTCGTGGATATCACGAATACCTATCTGAAGGGCATGGGTCAACGGCTGAATATCCCTATTAAAGGGGATTCGATCTTTCTTGATCTGGCAAACCACATCAAGCCGATGATCAACCGGTTGGAACATGGGATTCATGTGAAAAATAGTTTGCTGGACCAGATCAAAATGACGTATGAAACGATCTATTCAGATGTTACGTGTGTCTCGCAGGAAGTCAGTCAGCGTTTCAAGCTGCCGCCGATCAATGAAGATGAGAACGGCTTTATCACCTTGTATTTTGCTCGGATTATCGAGACCAACCAGTTACCGATCCGCACCGTGATCATGTGTACGACGGGGGTGGGTACTTCAGAGCTTTTACGAGTCAAGATCGAGAAGAAGTTTCCTGAGCTGGAGATCGTAGACGTGATTGCCTCAAGAGATGCGAAGCGTTTTACGGAAAAATATCCGGGCATTGATTTGATTTTAACGACGGTCAGTGTCAGCGATACGATCCCGATCCCATCCTTGTTGGTCAGCGCGATGTTCACTCGAGACGATCAAAGCCGACTGCAAAAGAAAATCGAGGCGATCTATGATGAACGATAAGCTATTCCATGTGTTTTTAAACCAAGAGCTGACGAATAAAGAGCAGCTTCAACGCTTCATCGCAATGTTTGCCAATCCAGAGGAAGCCGACGCGTTGATCGATTTATTAAAACAACGCGAAAAAGTCGGCAATACCATGATCGCGGAGCACGTGATCCTGCCGCATTTGGAAAGTCCGAAGATCAAGCAAAGCCAAGTCCTGCTGATCCGTTTGGCAGCACCTGTAGATTTAGACGAAGAGACCCCTGAGGTCCAGCTCGTCGTGACGATCTTACTGAAAAGTCAGGAAAGCCAAGAAATCAAAAAGCAGATCGCGCAGTTTACCCGGCGATTAGCAGATGAGGATTTTTTGGAAGCATTACTAACTGTTGAAAGTGACACACGTTTTTACCAACTATTAGAAGACAACCATTAGGAGGAACAATAAATGAAAATCGTCGGAGTAGCCGCGTGTACAGTGGGGATCGCCCATACGTATATCGCCCAAGAAAAATTAGAAAACGCCGCAAAAAAAGCGGGCTGTGAAATGAAAGTAGAAACACAAGGAACGATCGGGATCGAAAACGCCTTGACGCAAGAAGAGATCGACCAAGCGGACATCGTGATCCTAGCAGTGGACGTAAAAATTTCTGGAAGAGAACGCTTTGAAGGCAAACGAATCATCCAAGTGCCGACAGAGATCGCTGTAAAATCACCCAATAAATTGATTGAAAAAGCGCAGGAAGTCGTTGCCCAAAAGGTCTAGGAGGAGTTCAGATGGAAGTAAAGGATATTGTAGACGTAGCGATCGTCAAAACCAATATGGCCGCCAAAACCAAAGACGAAGCATTGAATGATTTGGCGACGCAATTGAGGGACAATGGCTACATTTCAGAAGTAGAAGGATTTATCAAAGACATTTATGTACGAGAAGCGGAGGGCCAAACGGGCATAGGCAATTACATCGCGATCCCTCACGGTAAAAGCGCCTACGTCAATAAAGTCGGCGTCGCTATCGGCATCAATCAAGAGGAGATCCCATGGGAAAGCTTGGACGGTAAAGGCGTGAAGGGCATCATTCTTTTTGCTGTCGGAAACGACAATGAGGGGGCGACCAAGCATTTGAAATTATTGTCGCTTTTTGCCAGAAAGCTTGGAAACGATGAGGTCGTCGGTAATTTGCTGCAGGCGAAAAAACCGGAAGATGTTGTAGAAGCATTCGCTTAATGGAGGAAGAAAAATGAAAAAAATCAAAGAGTTAAACCTTAAAGGGCATTTATTGACAGCAATCTCTTACTTGATTCCGATCGTCTGCGGGGCAGGGTTCTTGATCGCGATCGGGATGGCGTTTGGCGGATCAAGCCAAGATGCATTGGTGCAAGGGCAATTTTCAATTTGGGATGCCTTAGCGACGATGGGCGGTAAAGGCTTAGGCTTGTTACCGGTTGTTATTGCGACGGGGATCTCGTATTCGATCGGAGGCAAGCCAGGGATCGCTCCCGGCTTTATCGTTGGGTTGACGGCAAACGCGATCGGCGCAGGGTTCATCGGCGGCATTTTTGGCGGGTACTTAGCCGGTTATTTAGTTGTAGCTATTTTAAAATATGTAAAATTACCAAACTGGGCCAAGGGCTTGATGCCGACATTGGTGATCCCCTTCTTAACCTCGATCATCGGCGGCTTGATCATGGTGTACATCATTGGCGCACCGATCGCAGCCTTGACCGCATTATTGACAAACTTCTTAGATGGATTGGGCAACTCATCCCTATTAGTCTTCGGAGGTGTGATCGGATTATTGAGCGGCATCGATTACGGCGGTCCGATCAACAAAACAGTTTTTGCCTTCGTATTGACGATGCAGGCTGAAGGTCTGAATGGGCCTATCACGGCATTGCAATTGGTCAACACAGCGACACCGATCGGCTTTGGGCTGGCGTTCTTTATCGCAAAATTGTTCGGCAAAAACATCTACACCAAATTAGAAGTAGAAACATTGAAATCAGCGGTACCGATGGGTGTCATCAATATCGTTGAAGGAGTTATCCCATTAGTCATGAACGACCTTGTACGCGGCGTTGCCGCAACAGCGATCGGCGGTTTTGCCGGAGGCGCGACAACGATGATCTTAGGCGCAGATGCGACGGTGCCATTCGGCGGGGTGCTGATGATCCCGACGATGTCTCGGCCATGGGCAGGGGTGATCGCGATCTTAGTCAATGTGGTAGTCACGGCTGTCGTGTTGGCAGTGATCAAGAAAAACGTCACGGAAGAAGACGCGGCGATGCACGTTGAAAAAGAAGAAGAAGACATTAATTTAGAAGACATCCAAATCTTTTAAACGGAAAGAGTGTGACCCATGAAAAAAGTAGAATTCTCTCCATCATTAATGACGATGGACTTAGATAAATTTAAAGAGCAAATTACCTTTCTGAACGATCATGTGGATTCCTACCACATCGATATCATGGACGGTCATTATGTACCGAACATCACGTTGTCGCCATGGTTCATCGAAGAGCTGCGGAAGATCACGACGCTGCCGATGTCTGCCCATTTGATGGTGACAGATCCGAGCTTTTGGGTGCAGCAGCTCATCGACTTACAGTGTGAGTGGATCTGCATGCACGCAGAAGTCTTAGACGGCTTGGCATTCCGCTTGATCGATCAAATCCATGACGCCGGCCTAAAAGCAGGGATCGTCTTGAATCCTGAGACACCGATCGAAGCGATTTTCCCTTATATCGAATTGTTGGATAAGATCACCATCATGACGATCGATCCCGGCTTCGCGGGACAACGTTTCATCGAAAGCACCCTAGACAAGATCGTTGCATTACGGGAATTACGAGAAGAAAAAGGGTACGGCTATGTGATCGAGATGGACGGCTCCTCCAATCGGAAATCCTTTAAGCGCATCGATGCAGCCGGGCCGGACATTTACATCGTCGGTCGCAGCGGACTCTTCGGTCTAGATGAAGAAATCGCAAAGGCGTGGGAAATCATGGTCACAGATTACGAAGAAATGACCGGAAAAGCGCTGGAGTACAGCGAAGCAACATAACGTAAACGTATGAGACCTGTAGTCGAGAGACTGCAGGTTTTTTTGTTTGAAGTTGGTGTTTTTTTATTATAAAAAATAAGGAGCCAATCGTGACTTCTTTCCAAAAATCATCTTTTTTATGATATAGTAAATAAAAATGTAAACGCTTCAAATAGAATGGAGGAATGCTATGGACTATCGGGGACCAATGCTGGTAGTGAAGGATATGGAGCGGTCAAAGGCCTTCTATCGAAAGATTCTTGAGGTAGCGATCGTATCGGATTTTGGTGAGAATGTGACCTTCAACGGCGGCTTGTCGCTGCAAACGGAAGAATCTTGGATACGTTTCACTGGCTGTGACCAAGAGATATTCAACTATCAGAGCAACACGGTGGAATTTTATTTTGAAACGAAGGACTTTGACGGATTTCTTGAACGGATCAGCGGCGAGGAGCTGGATTTTTTACGAGACGTCGCAACGATGCCTTGGGGGCAGCGAGTGGCGTGCTTCTATGATCCAGATAAGCATGTGATCCAAGTTGGCGAGGATCTGACGGTCATGGTGAAACGGCTAGCCGCTGAGGGAATGTCCGTGGATGAATTAGGGGAAAAAACGTTTCTTGGAAAAGAAATGGTTGAAAATATGTTAAAGAGCTAAAAGAAGAGGAGCCACGCGAAGGGATAACGGTCGCGTGGCTCCTCTTTTTTAATGTTCAAATTGTGCTTGATGCAGTTGGTAATAGCGGCCTTGCTTGGCTAATAGTTCTTCGTGAGTGCCTTGTTCAACGATATTGCCGTCGTTGACCACTAAGATCAGGTCGGCTTCGCGAATCGTGGAGAGGCGATGGGCGATGATGAAGGAAGTCTTATCGATCATCAGCTTGCCCATGGCTTCTTGAATCTGCAATTCGGTTTGCGTATCGACATTTGAGGTTGCCTCATCTAAAATCAGCAGCTCGGCATTTAAAAGCATCGCCCGAGCGATCGTTAATAGCTGCTTTTGCCCTTGAGAGATCGCCAAGCCATCCTCGGTCATCACCGTATCGTAGCCTTTTGGCAATTGCATGATAAAGTCGTGGATGTGGGCGGCTTTGGTTGCTTGGAGGACATCCGCCATCGTGGCGTCGTCGTTTCCATAGGTCAGATTCTCAAAAATCGTTCCGGTGAAGAGCCACGTATCCTGCAAGACCATCGCGTATTGCTTCCGCAGGCTGCTGCGGGTCGCTTCTTTGATGTTCTGACCATCTAAATAAATGGCGCCGCTGTCGGGATCATAAAAGCGCATCAGCAAATTCACGATCGTCGTTTTTCCAGCGCCTGTTGGTCCGACGATCGCGACGACGCTGCCGGCTGAAACAGCAAAGGACAGGTCGTTGATCACGGGTTGATTCGCTTGATAGCCGAAGGAGACATGGTCGAAACGAACCTCTCCGCGGGCTTTTTGGAACACATGGGCGTGGGGCACATCTTGCACTTCCGGTTCTTCGTCTAACAGCTTGAAGATTCGTTCGGCTGCGGCGATCGAGGATTGCAGGTCGCTGAAAATGTTTGCCAGCTCATTGATCGGTCCAGAGAATTTCCGTGAATACAGCACGAAGGAAGACAATTTTCCTAACGTCAGGTGTCCAAAGAGAAACAGGAAGGCTCCTAAGATACTGATCAATGACAAGGAAACGTTATTGATGAAGTTGACGGAAGGCCCTGTCATACTGCCGTAGTATTCGGCATTGTAATAGGCGGACATGGCTTCTTCGTTTTTCTTGCCGAAGCGAGCGATCATTGTCTCTTCCTGGTGGTAGACTTTGGTGGTTTGTTCACCAGACAACAGCTCTTCAGTCAGTCCATTCAATTCCCCCAGTTCGGCGGATCGTTTTCGGAATAACGGCTGAAATTTTTTGGTTAAAAAGCGCGTCAACAGAATTGAAGCGGGCACCGTCACAAGGAAGATCGTCACCATCAGGGGCGAGATCACCAGCATCATGACGAAGGAACCGATGATCGTCACTAAACTGCTGAGCACTTGGACCGAGTCACTGGCTAGTGACGTATTGATCGTATCGATGTCGTAGCTCATGCGGCTGACGATATCTCCCGTCTGGTGCTGATCGAAATAGCCGACAGGCAAAGAAACGATTTTTTCAAATAGATCCTTTCGCAGACGAAAGGCGATTTTTTGGCTCAAATAGATCATCAAGCGGCTGATGCCGTAGCTCAGGATCGCTGAGGCAACGTAAAAGCCGACCATCAAACTACAATAGTAGAACACTTTCTCAAAGGCGACGCGGCCCTTGCCGATCTGGATCGCGTCAATGGCGTACCCAGACAGCAGGGGTCCGACCAAGGCGAAAAGATTGCTGGCAATCGTTAAAATGACAGCCAAAACCAACAGCCATTTGAATTGATACAGATAGCCCCACAAACGGAGCAGTGTGCCTCTGCGTGAATCCTTAGTCTTCAATGGCTTGCCCTCCTGTCTGTCCTTGGTAGATTTCTTGATACGTCGCATTTTCAGCCAAGAGCTCCTCATGAGTCCCATAGCCGATCATTTTTCCTTTGCTTAATAACAAAATCTTATCCGCGTGTTGGATCGAGCTGACCCGTTGAGCGATCAGGATTTTCGTTGTTGAAACGAAATGGGTCCGCAAGGCTTTCCGCAGATTGGCATCGGTATGGTAATCCAATGCGCTGGAGGAGTCGTCTAAGATCAACAAATCCGGCTGCCCGATCAATGCACGAGCCAGCAGTACCCGTTGTTTTTGCCCGCCGCTGAGATTTTGTCCTTTGGCTTCCAAAGGGTGATCCAGTCCGTCAGGTAATTTATCAATAAATTCACGTGCCTGCGCATCATCGATCGCCTGCTGGAGTTCTTCTTCTGAAAAAGACCGACCAAATAAAATGTTTTCTCGGATCGTATCCGCAAAGAGGACATCCTTTTGCAAAACCGCGCCGATTTTTTGATGAAGGGCATCCAGAGAATAATGCTTGATCTCTTGCCCATCCAAGAGAATCTGTCCCGACGTTCGATCGTACAAACGCAAGATCAGGCTGGCAATCGTTGTTTTTCCGCTGCCTGTCGCACCCATGATCCCTAAGGTCTCCCCGGGATTGACTTGGAAGCTGATTTTTTCGATCGCAGGGCCGCCATCTGGGTAAGCAAAGGTCACCTCTTCAAAAACCAAGGTGGTATCCGCGGCGTTTCGCTGTTCCAAGGTACCGGGTACGACGGTGGGCTTCTTCCGCAAGACTTCTTTGATACGGTTGGCAGAAGCGAGTCCGCGAGAATACAAAACGAAGATCCGCGTGATGGACAGCATCGCATTCAAAATAATCGTGAAGTAGGTCAAGAAGGCGACGATGACCCCCGGTTGCGTCAATCCAGCATTCACGCGGTAGGCACTAACGACGATCACGAGAGTCAGGCCCAAGTTCAAGAATAGATCCAGCAGGGCAGGGGAAGCGGCCAACGTGACATTTGCCGTTGTTTCAGCCGTCACTAACGATTGATTGACCGTTTCAAAACGCTGCCGTTCATACGCTTCTTTAGATAATGCCTTGATGACACGAGACCCGGTCACATTTTCACGCACCGACAAAACGAGCTGATCGACCTGTTTTTGCAGCTTGCCGAAAAGCGGCACGCCTTTTTTAGAAATGTGTGTCACCATCACAAAAATAATGGGCATCACAGCGACCAATACTAGCGTTAAGATCGGGTCTAGCGTGGTAGTGATCAAGATACCGCCGACTAACAAAATCGGTGCACGAATCCCCATCCGCATCATGACGCCGAGGGTCAAATGAATATTGTAAGTGTCAGATGTTACACGTGAAACTAATGAGGAGACCCCGACTTCTTCGACTTGTGTCGTATCTAAGTAGGTGATTTTTTGAAAAAGATCGCCGCGAAGATGTTCGGTCGTATCCTTTGCGACCCGTGAGACCATGCGATTGGCGAGGATGTTCGCCCATAAAGCGAAGGCGGAGGCTGCCAACATGACACCGCCCCAAAAAAGGATCTTCTTCGGCTCTTTTTCTGGAATGACATGGTCTAAAATATAGGCCAGATTCCATGGTAGGACCAATTCCATCATAGTTCCTAGAAATTTAATGATCACACCCAAGGTGACACGGGTGCGATAGGGTTTTAAATAGTTCAAAATCAAGTTCATTGTTCTTCGTCATTCCTCCTTTTTGCACATTTCTGCTTCGGCCTTTTCCATGATCGTCTGCAATCCCGTCAATACGGCTTCTTGCTGTTCTACCGAGAGTTCGTCTAGCAACAGTTGGTTCCAATCGGCTAAGATCGCCCGAATTTTAGGTGCCAACGCCACGGCTTTTTCGGTTGGGAAAAGCCGCAGCTTGCGTGCGTCACGGGCGCAGCTTTGTCGAAGGATGAATCCTTTTTGCTCCAATTGAGCGACTTGACGGGCGACGTTGCTTTTGTTGATAAAAATCTTGCAGGCCAGCTCCTCCTGAGAAATGCCCGGCTCTCCGCAGACCGTCAAAATATAAGCATGATGCATTTCGCCTAAGCCTATTTTTTTAAATTCCTTTTCGCGATAAAGAGCGGACAACCGTGAGATACGATTGACCATCTTTACAAAAGAATCCATTTATTTTTCCTCCTTGATACGTTCTGATTAAAACAAGCATCTAACAGTATAAAAGAAAAACGTTGCGGGTGCAACGATTTCAAATGGATGAGACACAGATTGCTTGAGGAATAACCCAAAAAATGAATAAAAAGGAAAGAAAAAAGAATTTATTTTTTATTGGATATTTTGACTGTTTTCGAGGATTAAAGAGTAAAGCTACGGTAAAGTTGAAAGCGGATACACTCTTGAGTTGCGGATGTTTTTACCCAAAAATTAAATTTTATATTGCAAAAATGGCTGAGACATTCTTTAGGAATGCGGGTAGAATATATGTGTAACCACTCGTATGTACAATGAAGGTATTTTTAGTTCTTTCTGGTCGTGTCGCGGGAAAGGACTGCGGCCTATTTTTTCCAGAACCAAGCAGTATAGAAGTTTATAAAACAAACCTACATAAGAAATCCGTTCATTGTAATTTTAATAGTGACAGCATGCTGAAGGGTGAGGGGGACTCGATCAGTGACTCTGTTCTTTCGCATTCTCCTTGATAGATGGGAAGATGCCGCAAGTCAGAGAACTAAGAGGACGTTCAGGTGAAGCTTACACTGTTAGGAATGAACGGTGGGGAATGATCAGCACTCATTGAAGGACTTTTAAGTGATGGATGGGATGCATCATTATCGAAGAAGGAATCAAGGATGCGGATCGGTGTCAGCATCCTTGATTTTTTTCAGTTCACTGATCGTCTTCAACAGCTAGAGAGAGGCTTTAGGGATTCAAGAAGGAAAGAAGGGGAAGTTATTCATGAAAAAGATTGTTATGGTCATTTGCGGGGCAGCAGTAGTTTGTTGGGGAGTTGCCAGCCTGCGCAGCGGAGCATTGAAAGCAGACGAACTGCTTCAAGAATCTGCCATTGTTGAAACGACTGTGCCAGAAAGTTCGGTCGCTGCACCTGTGGAAGCGCCAGCGCCAGCCGTTCCAGCACCGGAGCCGCCATCAGAAGCGCCGGCACCAGAACCTGCGCCAGCGCCGGAAAATCCTGCACCAGAGCCCCCCGCAGCGGAGTCTGCTGCGGTGCCAGAAGTGCCGGTCGAGCAGCCGGCGGAAGAGACGGTGCCGCCGAAGGAACCTGCGGGGGAGGCAACACTGGAAAGCAGCACGGTCGAACAACCATCAAGTGAAAGTACGAGTAAAGAGAGTTCCAGTGGTGGCAGCTCGGCAAGCGAGAGCAGTACCAGCACTACGACCAGCCAACCTCAAACATCGACTACGACCAGCACAACGCCGCCGACAGAACAACCCTCGACGTCAAGTGCCGGTACGGGGACGCCGAGTACGAGCAGCAGCACGATCGGCGGTTGGTCAAGCGGTACGGGAACGACCCCGTCTTCTACGACGCCAAGCGCTAGTCAGGAAGACCCGCAACCTAGTCCGCCAACACCTAGTGATGTACCGCCGCAGCAGGTGCCAGCACCGCCTGCACCAAGCGAGCCAAATGTTCAGACGAGCCCGGCGATCACTCAAGAGACACCTGACGCATTCTCGGAGACCAGCACTTTGCAGCTGCCGAGTGATCTGAAAACGTCGGAAGTGGCACAGTCAGATCTGAAGGGCTATGAATTGCCGCTGCTTTCGAGTATTGAGAATAAAGCGCAAGCAGCCTTGATCTACGACGGGATCAAAAAGCTAGGGAAAGAGCAGCCCGCAGAATTCACTGCTGAACAACTGGCGGCTACTCTCTACCAAGACCTTTTCGCGATCGAGATCGCAGGAACACCTGTGAAGATGAAGGATGAGATCAGCGCCGGCAGTCTGCTCTATCAAAAGAAAAAAGACCAGCTAAAAGTGGTGGGTGTGTCTATCGGCAAAGAGTATTACTTGACTGTCGAAGATGTCGACGTGGACGCCTCTGCCGAACCAACGGAAACAGCGAACTCGAACGCAGAGAATAAGGAAAAAGAAAAGAAAACCGATAAAAAAGAAAAACAGCGGCAGGTCGTTCTTCAGCCGATGTCAATGGAAGACGAGCTATTCGTTCAGCCTTTGCCAGACGTGACGCTGACAGAATATGGTCAGACGATCTTGAAGGAGTATCCGGCGTCCCACAATTTCACTGAAAATGAAGGGGCGAAGACCTTTATTTCAAAGGTCGCAGAAGACGCTCGCAAGCTGGGACAGGAATACGATGTTTTTGCGTCCGTGATGATCGCGCAAGCCTTGTTAGAGAGCGGTTCGGGGACCAGCGGACTGTCCTTGCCGCCGAATCACAATCTCTTTGGGATCAAAGGAACCTACCAAGGACAAGCTGTTTCGATGGCAACGCAAGAAGACCGCGGAAATGGCGCGCTCTATTCAATCAATTCGGCGTTCCGAAAATACCCGAATTATGCAGCCTCATTAGGGGATTATGTGCAGTTGCTGCGGGGCGGGATCTCTGGAAATGACGGCTATTACCAAAAGACCTGGCGCTCTACGGCAAAGAATTATTTGCGGTCGACCCAAGCCTTGACGGGCACCTACGCTACCGATACTTCTTATAATAGAAAGCTGAATTCGATCATTGCTGTGTACCATTTGACGCAATATGACCGTCCGAAGGTGGATCAATCCTCCGGCGTCTTCATTAAAGGAAAAGCAGAAATCCCAGCAGAATACCGTTCTCTGATGCGTTACCCAGATTATAATGGCGTAAATTACAACACGTCGGGCTCTTATCCAGTCGGCCAATGTACTTGGTATGCCTTTAATCGGGTGAAGCAGCTAGGCAAGAGCGTGGATGATTTCATGGGCAACGGCGGAGAATGGGGAGCGAAAGGAAAGGCTCTGGGGTATGAAGTCAGCCGCGAACCGAAAGCCGGCTGGTTGATCTCCTTTACACCAGGCACCGCAGGCTCAGATCCCCGGTACGGACACGTAGCGTTTGTTGAAGCAGTCAAGCCGGAGGGGATCTTGATCTCGGAAGGCAATGTTTATGGGGGAACAGTCATTTCTTATCGCGTCATTGATGCGAATTTAGCGAAATCAGATTTAGTTACGTATATCAAAGCAAAATAAAGGGGTGCCATCACTCGTGGCAAATACGCACTATGGACACGCAGAAGATTCGCCAAATGACAGGAGAAACAAGCTTTTGACGGTGGTGTTCCTAGTTCTCCTGTCTGTAACGCTGCTGCTTGTAGTGAGAGGACAAGTGCAAAAGCATTACAGCGTCCACACGATCTCAGGAACGTCCATGACACCGACATTGACTGAAAAGGATCAGGTTCTCGTAAAAAAGAAGACGCTGATCCAGCGCTACGACATCGTTGCATTTTCTGTCCGAAAGGAAGAGGGCATGTTTGTCAAACGCGTGATCGGGCTGCCTGGCGACAAGATCTTTATACGAAATGAACGAATGATGTTGGACCTGGGAGAGCAGGGAGATTTTGAAACGACCTACACGTATCAGCTTTCACCAACGGTGGCGGAGGAATTTCAAACACTCAACACTATTCCAGAAGAGGCCTATTTTGTGATCGGTGATCATGTGGATGTTTCTAAAGACAGTCGGACTTTTGGATTTGTCCATCGAAAAGCCATCGAAGGGACCGTCCAATTTCGCTTTCCAGCGATCCATCTTGCTCGTCCGAATAACGAATAGAAAAGGGGAAAACACGTGATGATCATTAATTGGATCTGCATTGGACTTATCATTCTAGCACTCCTCGTGTGGGGATTTCGAATGATTATCAATGTCCGGCTGCAGATGATCAAACCGCCAAGAGATGCTTCGGTGACATTTCAGCGAAAGCTGGATTACGTCAAGCAGATCCAGCAAGCCAAACACGTATCGTCGCTGCTGTTCATTACCTTCTGTTTAGCACTGGGGATACTTTTGACCACCTATAAGACCTCCCAAACACAGGAGCAGCTCTACGCATTAAACGAGCAGAACAGTCTGTTGAAGGATGAGTTACAATTGATGAAAAAGGAACAAAAAAAATTGGTCAATAAACTACCGGTCAAAGAGTACCCGCCAGAGGGCATCGGCTTACAAGACTATTCTTGGAAGGAATTGTTCTCCGAAGAAAGTCGCGAGACGCAATACACGATGGAAAGCGACCTTTCGAATAAACTCAGTCCTTACTTTGGTTTACCGACGACACTGATCGTCTTAGATATACCGACTCAAACGTTGAACATTGCTTTGGCTGGCGATTTGACCAGCGAAGCCAATCGGAAACAGATCAAAGAAAATATCAAGGCCTTTGCTGCTGAAGCAGAGGGGGTATCGAATCTGACACAAATCACGTTCCAACTGAATGTAAGGGATGGGGAGAAACAAACGCAAGATTATAGCTGCACTTTCTCTCGTGAGAATGGAGAAGATAAATTTGCGATGATCCAAGAAGACTAATGGAAAGAAGGGAAAAAGATGGTAGCACAGCAAAAAAAGAACGGATGGTTTTTCAATAAAAACATTATCGATGAGATTAATTCCGTTCCTGAAGAGAAAGTGGAAACTGACACACCGACCCATGTCCAGCCGCAGGCCCAAGCGCACTCACAAGCAAAACCTGCGCCGACATTAAAAATGGTCTCTGACAACACCGTTCCTGAGTCGCCGGAAAGGCAAGCAGAAGAGATCAAAGAATTGAAGCGATTGATTTTTGAAAAAGAACAGGTGCTGCAAAAGTACAAAAAAGAGTCGGCGGCACAAACACAGCAGCTGACAAAAGAAAATGAAAACTACCGGCAATCTGTTTTACGAATGGGCGAGGAAAAAGCCCAAAATCGGCGGCAGATCCAAGACCTGGAAGCCGAAGTCCAACGTGCACGGCAAGAAGTCCAGCGTCTGAAAGAGACACAGGAATTAGACAATTTGAAGCAGCAATTAGAGCAAGTGCAGGAAGAAAACGAGAAATTAAGAAATTCTGTTGCCCATCTGGCGACCGTCGAACAGGAACTGCAAGAGATCCATGAAGAGCATCAGGCCTTGATTGCTCAGCAAAAAGACGAAGAAGTCCAACGTCTGGAAAAAATCCATCAGCTAGAAGCGCAGATCAACGAATTGTTAGTTGAGATCAATGAAAAGGATGAACAATATTCTCAACTGGACAAAGTAATCGTCGAAAAGGATCAAGCGATCGATCAAATGTCGGAAGAACAGGCAGCCAATGAGCGCTATGAAAAGGAATTAGCAGAGCTGCGGGAAAAAATGGCTGGATTAGCTGCGGAAAATGCGGAGCTGAAGCAAGAGGCGACTTCGACCCAACAAGAAATCGGGGAGGTCTTGATCACCGCTCGGAAACAAGCCAATCGGATGGTTGAAAAATCAAAGATGGAAGCGTATCGGATCATTGAAGAAGCCAAAAATGAATTGGCGACGATCAATGAGCAAGCCAAAGAAATCTCTGAAGAAGTCAATGAATCTCGTCAATCGGTTCTTTCTATGTATGAAGAGTTACAAACTCGAGTAAATATCCTTGCGCAAGGAAAAATGCAAGAAGATGTAACAAATAATAAGTTGATCAATTTTGAAAAATAATTTTGTGACGCCTCAAGACATCCTCCTAAATCGGCGGGTGTCTTTTTTTTTAGCGAGGAGACGACGCGCCTTTGCGGTGATTGTCTTTGATTTATGAAACCGCTATACTTTAAGAGAGAAACCAGCAAGCAGACGAAGGAGGGAATAAAATGAACGTAGCGATCATTTTGGAGACAAAGGAACATGAGAAAGCGTGGAACGCGTTTCGGTTTGGAGTAGCCGCCTTAAACAAGAGGCATCACGTGAAATTTTTCTTGATGGGGGAAGCGGTAGAAGTCGAAAGTATCGAGGATGAGGCGTACGATGTGCCTGCGCAAATGAAGAAGCTGACGGAGCAAGGGGGCGAATTGCTGGCCTGCGGGACGTGTTTAAACTCTCGGCAGTTAGAAGAACAAACGTCTTGTCCGATCTCAACAATGGTCGATTGTGTCGAAATGGTGGAATGGGCAGACAAAGTCGTCACGTTTTAAAGAGCAAGAAATCCCCAGCTTGGGTTCAAGCCGGGGATTTTTTTAATGATGCAAGCGATTCAATGTCATGGCCATTTTTTTATTCTCGTACTTGGAATAAAAATAGAACATCAGGATGTGTAAAACCAACGTCAACAGCAATACTGCAAAGAAGAAGGGGCGAACCAGCTCAAACATTTGAGGGGAATATAAATACACACAAGCAAACCCGCACAACGTATTGATCACTGTGCATATCAGGATCGTAAGAGGTGCTTTCAAGGTCGCGTAGCTCCACAAATAAGGATACAGTATGCCGAATACCGAGCCGATGATTAGGCTGATGGCGATCAGATGCCAGAAGTAGCTAAAGGCGACCTGAGAAAAAAGATCGGTGAACGAGCAAAGCAGTGTGACCCAAACCAATGATCCGAAAGCAGCTTGAAAGAAATTATTTTTTAATTGTTTGTACATGAGAGTCTCTCCTTAATTTTTTTGGCATAGTGGCGGCTGACGACATACACGGCATTTGTTTTCGTGTGGACCTCTAAGCGCGCGTGCTCGCCTAGTTGAAACGCTTGAACCGTCGTTAAGTTTAAAATCTGCGAATTATTGATACGGTAAAAATTCAGACTTTCGAGCCCGCTCAATTCCTTGAGCCGTTTTTGTAAAAGATACGTGCGCTGATCACACAACGTTACCTGTACAAGGTGTCCCATCGTTTCAAAGGCAACGACTTGACTCATGGGCAGTTTGACGGAACGATTGTTTTTTGGATCGATGGCGATGAGCGCCCTTTCCTGCTGGAGTTGTTTTTCAAGTTGAAGCAATTGTTGTTTGTTTTCTGGATGTGCAAAGATATCTATTTCGTTTATGGCTTTTTCTTTTACCCAAGTAAAGTGGATGTTCACTCATTCTCCTCCTTTTGTTTTCTGTATGTCTCTCTTTCATGAACCTAGCATAGCAAGGTTTTTGCGGAGAAAGAATCTTTTTTTCGTTTGTTGCAAGAAAACAACCATTTGTTGCAAAAAAGCAGGATGTCAAACATCCCTTGCGGAAAAAAGCAGCGATGAAAGCGACGCGCTCTAGTATACTTGAAGTGAGGATTCTATCATCAAGTTAGGAGGAGATGCAGCATGATTGCCGAAATTTTACGAAGAGAAAGAAAACAAAAAGGCATCACGCAACAGGAAGCGGCAGAAATTTTTAATGTGACACGTCAAACCATTTCAAATTGGGAAAATGAAAGAAATTATCCAGACATTCCGACACTGGTGGCAATCAGCGAGTATTATGAAATCTCTTTGGACTATTTGATGAAAGGGGACAACAGGTATATGGCGAAGATGAAGAAAGAGGCTAGGTTGATGCAGTCGATTCGGATGGGCTTATTTTCAGTGATTGCTGGCGGAATCCTGTTTTTGCTTTCGATGGTCACGTTGGTCGCCGCATTCAATGGCGGAAAAATCGCCTATATTCTTCCAGAGCAACTGTGGATCACCGTCGCTGCGATTTGGGTCGGTGTCATCCATTTCAAAAATTTGAAGGAGGACATGACTGCTTCGATTGGGATGGTCGTTAGTATTTTCTTGATAGGGACATTCGTCACAGCATTCTTTTGTTTGGTGCTTTTGATCCTTGCATTGATGGGCGTCATTTATTTTTAATGGAGGAAATAGGAACAGATGTCAGTAAGCGTTTTTATTGCATTGGGGAAATAAGGGGCATATATTTAGCCTGTAATGGATGACTCTCTGGTTTTCTTTGAGAAACGAAGGGTTGCTGGTCAATTATATGAAAAGAAAGAAGGCGCTTAGTGATGTTGAAGCTAGTTGAAAGAGACGATCTGACGATTCACGGGTGGATCACAACGCTGCACTCGATGGATTCACCGGATGAATTGATAGAAATGAGCAAACAGAAGATGCGGGCAAAAGAGGAATACGCGTCGAAAATCGAAGGGGACCTGTACGCAGTGAATGCTGTGATCAATGGGGACCAATGCTATTTGATCGGAAATAGTGATACTGAAAAGACGCGTCCTTCAGAATTCGAGCTGCCGGCTGGGAGCTATGCCGGTTTTGACTTGACCTACACCGATCAAGGAGAGCTGGATCGACTGATTGGTCATAGTTACGCGGAAGTCATGCAAAGTGACGCGTATCAAGTCGCCGGAAACTTTAATCTGGAAGAATATTCAGGTGTGGGGAAAGTCTCCTTTTACGTCCCTGTCCAAAAGAAAGAAAAATAAAGCATCGCTGAAGAAAATTGATAAAGGAAGACTGCCAAGCCACGACGGTTTGGCAGTTTTTTATGGAAAAAAAGTAAAAGAAAACTGTGGTAATTTAAAAAATAAGAGAAAAATACATAAAATGAGCGGGTTCGATTTTTTTTTTTAATAAGAAGGAATGTATTCGGATTATATTAATTTTTTTATTGAATTTAACAAAATGGGAGCGTATACTCGTGATTATTGAGTGTTTGAAAAAACTATTTTTTTGATGAAAAAGACAGAACAAAAGTTATTTGTTTTATCACAGGCACTCACACATACAAATGGATTGAAATCAGGAGGGAAAAGAATGCGCAGGGAAAAAAATAGATGGCTGATCGCTTTATCCGGTGTGGCGATTCATCTGTCTATCGGTTCGGCATACGCATGGAGTGTATTCAAAGAGCCAATCAAAGAGCTGACTGGTTGGGACAAATCATCGATCTCTTTTGCATTTAGTTTAGCTATTTTCTGTTTAGGAATATCCGCGGCATTTATGGGGAAATTTGTGGAAAAATTTGGCCCTAAGAAAACAGGCACAGTGGCATCGATTTTGTTCGGATTGGGCATCGTATCAACAGGATTTGCCATTTCCAGCCACTCGCTGCCGATGCTGTATCTGACCTATGGGATCATTGGGGGGATTGGATTAGGGGCCGGGTATGTGACACCTGTGTCCACGATGATCCGCTGGTTCCCGGATAGAAAAGGGCTGGCCGCGGGACTGGCGATCATGGGCTTTGGATTTGCCTCCATGATCACAGGACCGATCGCTCAGCAGCTCATGGTGCATGTCGGCGTTGCTAAAACCTTCTATATCTTAGGCGTTGCGTATTTCTTAGTGATGTTCACGGCTTCTCGCTATTTAGAAAAGCCTGCGGCGGATTGGGCGCCAAAGGGCTTTGAGGCACCGAATCCTACAAAAGAAGTAACGATCCAATATAAAGGCATTCAACTGACCGCCAATCAAGCGATTCGGACCAAGACTTTTTGGCTCTTGTGGTTCATGCTCTTTTTGAATATCACGTGCGGGATCTCTTTGGTTTCCGAAGCGTCTCCGATGGCGCAGGAAATCACCGGGATGTCTGCCGGCATGGCAGCAACGATGGTGGGCGTAATGGGCGTCTTCAATGGCTGCGGGCGATTGTTCTGGGCGTTGATCTCCGATGTTCTCGGGCGGAAAAATGTGTTTACGATTCTCTTCATCATTGATATTGCGGTATTACTAAGCCTTTCTGTCGTGCGTTCGCCGTTTCTTTTCGCAGCGTTGATCTGTCTATTGATGACCTGCTACGGGGCGGGATTTTCGATCGTTCCGGCGTATATCGGCGATGTTTTCGGTTCTAGGGAGGTCGGTGCGATCCATGGCTATATCCTGACTGCTTGGGCAGCGGCGGGGATGTTTGGTCCGATCTTTTTGGGCAAAGTCACGGAAATGTTCCACTCCTATACCGCGGTTTTACGGATCTTCGCGGTGCTTGCGCTGGTGGGCTTTGCGGCGTCGATGCTGATTCGTTCGTCAATCAAAAAGCTGGCAAATTCGGACGATCACGGCACACCGAAAGGATCAAATTACGACAAGACGAAACATGCTTAAAAAATCGTTCCAGCGGTCAGAGCCGACAGGTTTTGACCGCTTTTTGAACAAGAAAAATCTATCAAGATCGGACACTGGCTTGGGCGGCTGGGAGAAATTTTGACGTATCTTTAATTTGAAACAGTGAGTTATAAAAGGGAAAAGGGGGATAAAAAATGGAGGGAACGAATCCATTAGGGGTTGAAAAAGTTTCGCGGTTGTTATGGCGGTTCTCCATTCCGGCGATCACTGGGATGGTCGTGAATGCGTTGTACAATGTCGTGGACCGTATTTACATTGGAAATGCGCCGGGTTTAGGAGCGAACGGGTTAGCGGGGATCACGATCGGCTTTCCCATCATGATCATTTTGTTGTCGATCGGAATATTGTTCGGTGTTGGCGGTGCGACGTTGTTTTCCATGAAATTGGGCGCCGGGGAAACAGAAGAGGCGGAGCTTGCGTTAGGGAATGCCTTTTCCCTGCTGCTGATCAGCGGGGTTCTTTTCATGGTTCTTGGACAGGTGTTTCTGTCCCCGCTGCTGGCCGCATTCGGTGCCAGTCCGCAAGTTTTGCCTTATGCCATCGGGTATATGCGCATCATCTTTTGGGGCGCCGTGTTCCAAATCGTCAGTATTGGCTTAAACAACTTTTTGCGGGCAGACGGGCAACCGAAGCTGGCGATGGTGACGATGTTTATGGGGGCGGGGGTCAACATCATCCTCGATCCAGTCTTTATTTATGTCTTTGATATGGGCATGGCAGGCGCGGCGTTGGCGACGATCCTGTCGCAGTTCATTTCAATGGTCTGGATATTGACCTATTTTTTCAGCAAGCGAAGCCATCATCCCATTCGCCTGAAAAATATGGTGCTCAAGTGGGGGACCGCGATTCGGATCACGGCATTGGGACTGCCTAATTTTCTGCTGCAATTGGGAAACAGCGTGCTGAACGTCGTGTTGAATATGACGTTGCTGAGCTATGGCGGGGATATTGCTGTATCGGGCATGGGCATCGTCAATAGCCTCCAGACGATCTTACTGATGCCGATCACAGGACTGGTCCAAGGAGCTCAACCGATCGTCAGCTTCAATTTCGGGGCTAAAAAATTCAATCGCGTTCGAGAAACGCAAAAATATGCGATCCTGATTGCCACTACGATCGTTGGTATCGGGTGGCTGGCAACGAGGATCATCCCGGAGCCGCTCGTTCGGCTGTTCAACAGCGAACCAGAATTGTTGGCCTTTGGCACACAAGCATTGCAGACGTGGTTCCTAGGGTTGCCGATCATTGGCTTCCAAATCGTAGCGTCAAATTTCTTCCAAGCGACTGGGCGCACAAGGTCAGCTATTTTTCTAACGCTGACGCGTCAAATCATCCTGTTGATCCCAGCCATCCTGCTTTTTTCCCAAACATGGGGGATGGCTGGCCTGCTCCACGCGGCACCCTTTTCAGATGCCGCTGCCGGATTATTGACAGCCGTTTTTTACATTGGCGGCATCAAACGGCTGACGAAGGAAGAAGCCGAGGGGGATCGGTTGGATTATGAAATCGAATAAAGCGAGGGATACAAGACTTGGGGATAAAAAATCTCCAAGTCTTTTTTTGTGAAGAATGAAGTGACCCCAAAAAGTTAGACTTATTTCGGAGTAGATTTCTCTACTCCGTTTTTTGTTTGTTAAGCTGGCAATTATGCCGCTTTCTGTGCAGCTTTTCGAAATTGAACAGGGCTTTTCCAGTTCAATTTCTGTTTCATCCGGTGATTGTTGTAGTAATAGATATAGTCATCGATCGCCTTTTTTAGTTCATCAAAACTGTGATAGGTTTCTCCATGAAAGATTTCTTGTTTCAGAAGACTGAAGAAGTTCTCCATGATTGAATTATCTAAACAATTTCCTTTGCGAGACATACTTTGAAAGATTTTCTGTTTCTTTAGTTCTTGACGATAGTCCTTCATTTGATAAGCCCAACCTTGATCCGAATGGAAGGTGCGGCGATAGGGGCAATCAGCCGTGATCGCGATGGCTTCTTCTAAACCTTCCATAATTGCCAAGGCATTCGGCTTTTCTGAAATGCGGTACGAAAGAATCTCGCTATTATATATGTCCATGAACGGGTCTAGGTATAACTTTCTTTGTCGGATCACGCCTTTGGTATCTATTTCAAAATACTTGAATTCTGTTGTATCGGTCGTAATTTTTTGATGACAAATGCTCGTGTAAAAATGACGACGAATTCGGTGTTTCGCCACTTTGCCGACCTTTCCTCGGTAAGAGCTGTAGCGACGTGATTTCCGTGTGTAGGAACGGACTTCGATCCCTAGTTTTCGAATCAAACGTTGAACTTTCTTTTTATTGACATGAAAGCCTCGATCTTTTAGTTCGTTGGTCATTCGTAAACAGCCATAATCTTTGTGTTCTTTACGAATACGAAGCATTTCGGCTTCGATTCTTTGATTGGGATTTTCTCTGTCAAATCGTTTTTGCCAGTACATAAACGTCGCTTTAGGAAAGTTCAACGTCTCAAGAAGCTCAACTAATTTGAATGATCCTCGGAGGCTGTTGATGATTCGTGCGATTGATTCGTTCGTCTTTGTTGGGCTTCCTGTTTTCGCAGCTTCCTCAGCTCTTTTAAAAAGGCATTTTCAATCTGAAGGGAACGCACTTGTTTTTCTAATTCTTTAATACGGTCTTGTTCTTCCGGTGTTGACTCAATTGAACGTTTCTTTTTCTGTTCTTTTTTCTCAGCCAAGGCGGATGGACATCCTTTCGTTTTTGTGAGTCCATCGATACCATCATCCCGAAATTTTCTCATCCAATTGGCAATGAGAGACGGATTATTCATTTTAAGTACATTGGCAATTTCACGATAAGACAGCTCACTAGTTTGATATAACTCTATCGCATCCAACTTAAATTGAACAGAATAATTCGCATTTTTACGTTTTCTGAGAAGACCTTCTTCGCCAAATTCCCGGTAGGAGTTCACCCAATCTAGTATTTGTCTCCTATCCTTAACCGAATGTATCTTTGCTAAATAGCTATAACCACCTTTCCCATCTAAGTATTCTTGAACTACTTTCAATTTGAATTCAAAACTATATTTAGCCATAAAAATACCGACCTCCAAGAGTTAGATTTTGGTCTAACTTTTGGGGGTCGGCTCAGAAAGGTCAAAAATAAGGTGTTTTTTTTGTTTATTGGAAACGGTTTTGATTTTCGAATAATGAAGATTTTGTGGAGCAAAGGCTTACATAGAGTCGCTTTATTTCCTAACAAAATAGGGAAGTGCTAGTCTGATAAAGGAAAGAGTAATCACAGTAGGAGGAGATCCGCATGGTAACAAAAAAAGAAGAACAACAATTAGAAACACTTGGCGCATTTGAAATAAGCAATGACATGTTGAAACTGGCGCAGCACAATGAAAAGAACAATATCTTTTTGAACGCCGGCAGAGGCAATCCTAACTGGATCAACACAAAGGCTCGTTTGGCTTTTGCACGGATCATTGAATTTGGTGCACAGGAATCAAGACGGACGATGGATCAGGGAGATTTGGCTGGCTACACGACTTTGGAAGGAATCCGTGAACGCTTAGAGACGTTTTTAGATTCGGAATCCAGCGAGATCGACCGCTTTTTGTTAGACGCAGTTGACTATGCCCACGATCAGCTTGGTGCAGACAAAGATGAATTCGTGAAAGAATTGGTCGATGGTGCGATAGGAAATAATTACCCAGTGCCTAGCCGAATATTGAAAAATAGCGAGCGTGTGATCAACGCGTATTTGGAATCTGCTTTGTATCGCGGTGAAAAATTAGCTGATCAAACGGAGCTGTTCCCTACAGAAGGCGGGACCGCAGCGATCGTGTATATTTTTAATTCATTAAAGGAAAACAAGCTTATCAAGAAAGGTGATAAGATCGCGATCAACACACCGATCTTCACGCCATATCTGCAAATCCCTGAACTAAACGACTATGACATGGTCGAAGTTGATTTGCGTTCGACGGAAGAAAATAATTGGGAAATCCAAGCTTCCGAAATCGATAAATTAAACGACAAAGATATCAAAGCCTTCTTTATCGTGAACCCTTCAAATCCAGGTGCGATGGCTTTTGACGATGCTGCTTTAGCTGAAATCAAAAAGGTCGTCGAGGCACGCCCCGATTTTATGATCATTACTGACGATGTGTATGGGACTTTCGTGACGGACTTCAAAACAGTGTACAGTGTCGTTCCCCACAATACCTTGCTTGTCTACTCGTATTCAAAATTGTTTGGTGCGACCGGCTGGCGACTAGGCGTGATCGCAGCGAATAAAGACAATGTCTTTGATCGATTGATCGGCAAATTGGACGAAAAAGACAAGGAAGAATTGAATACCCGCTACGCCATCAATGTCATCGATCCAGAAAAGATGTCCTTCATCGACCGAATGGTGGCAGACAGCCGCTCCGTGGGACTTTACCATACATCCGGCTTGTCGACACCGCAGCAAATCATGGAAGTATTGTTTTCATTGACCCATTTGCTGAATCGGGAAAAGGATGCCTACATTGATGCGTCAAAAGCCATCGTTGATCGACGCTACGATGCCTTGTATAAAGGCTTGAAAATCGAAAAAAACGCAAGCAAAGAAAACAGTAAATATTATAGCCTGATTGATATTTATGGCCTTGCTGAAGAATTGTACGGTTCAGCATTCAAGGATTATTTAGTCGATAATTTTGAACAGGTAGATTTCCTCTATAATCTGTCAGAGAAAAATGGCGTGGTTCTGATGGATGGCGTTGGTTTCGGGACGCAACCGGGAGAACTGCGTGTATCAGAAGCCAATCTGCCAGATGAGGACTATGAGATCTTGGCAAAACAAATTCTTGAATTGCTTGGTGAATACCATGCGCAATTTTTACAACACTAAGGAGGAACAATGATGTGGAAAGAGATCAGCACGTTTTTATTGGCTAATCCAATCATTAGTCTCTTTCTCGCCCTTGCAGGGGGCTATTATATCGGAAAGTTAAAAATCAAATCCTTCAGTCTGGGATCGACCGTCGGCGTGCTGTTAGTGGCACTGCTGATCGGCCAAGTCGGAGCGTTCACGATCGCGCCGATACTAAAAAGTATTTTCTTTGATCTATTCATTTTTGTTGTCGGTTATGAAGTTGGCCCCGCGTTTGTCCAAAGTCTGAAAAAATCAGGGATCAAGCTCGTGATCCAATCTCTCTTTTTCTCGGTGGTCGCTTTTGGGATCGCGATGGTCATTTTCAAAATAGCGGACATCGATGCTGGTGAAGCTGGCGGGATCATTGCCGGAGCACTTACACAGTCAGCCACGATCGGAACGGCGACTTCTGCGATCAACGGGCTGGCGATATCGGCTGCGGCAAAATCTGCGATGACTTCGAATGTAGCCATTGCCTATGCAGTGACTTATGTTTTCGGAACGATGGGTGTAGTGATCTTTTTGAAGAATATTGCCCCCGCGATCTTACGAGTCAATTTAAAAGATGAAACGAAAAAAATGATGGAGTCGTTAAATCTGGATACTTCTGACAGCAGTTCGCCCTTATTAAGCACACTTGCGACCCGCTCCTTTGAGATCCTCCAACTGCCTCAAGAAAACATGACAGTGGCGGCCTTTGAAAAGAAGTTCCATGACAAGATCGTCCTTCAACAGCTATTCAGCCAACGGAAACCCGTGGACTTTGATGCTCAGACCTTATTGAAAAAAGGACAGGTAGTCACCGTTCTAGGAGACAGCGAGGATCTATGGAAGCTCATCAAAGAGGGCGTCAACTACAAAGAGGTCTTCGACGATGCGTATCGTAAGATTCCATTGCTGACTGTGGAAGTCATGCTGACGAACGAATACAGCTATTCTGCACTGTCTCGTTTGACGGATCACAGTATCGTGATCGCTGAAGCTATGCATGAGGGAACTAAGGTGACAGAGTTGTCCACGTTGAAGCCAGGAGACAGGGTCACGCTTGCCGGTCCTGCCCGTTCGATCAAGAAGGTCTTGCCTACACTCGGCTATCCTGTGGAAAATGGCGCAGAAACAGATGTCAGCTTTCTATCGATCGGACTGATCGTCGGTCTTCTGATCGGGTTATTGGTACTGACCGTCAAAGGGGTGCCATTAACGCTGGGAGCTGGCGGAGGCGCCTTGTTCAGCGGCTTGTTTTTTGGGTGGTACCAAAACAAAAAGGCATATTTGGGGAATATTCCCAGTGCTACTCGCTGGTTCTTAAAAAGTGTCGGCCTAAACCTGTTTATAGCTGCCGTCGGGTTAGAAGCAGGCAGTCAATTTATCAAGGCATTAGGCGCTATGGGAATCCAAGTATTGCTGATCGGTGCGGTGATCTCGATTTTGCCGCATTTGCTCACGCTGCTGTTCGGCAAGTATGTATTGAAGCTGAACGCAGTCGACAACATTGGCTCCTTAGCCGGCGTTGGGACGATCAACGCGGCGTTAAATGCCATCAGTGAGGAAACACAAAGCAGTGTCTTTTCATTGAGTTTCACCCCAGCCTATGCGATCGGGAACATTACACTCACCGTAATGGGTCCTTTAGTCGTAGCGTTGCTGGCACATTAACGAAAAAAATAGACTTCACGAATTCGCTCCATCAGTCATTGATCGAGCGGGTTCATGAAGTCTTTTTTTGTTTAATATTTCCGTTTGATCTTCGCATAAATAAACGAGCGAAAGGCAGAAAAATTTTTGATCCGTTTGATTTCTTGGTAGCCGTCAGCCGTCTCGAAAAGAGAGATCAAGGCCTCGTAAATGTCCGTGAACCTCCGACGATCCACATCGTTGATCGCAGCCAATAGGATGATGTGGACCTTTTGATTTCCCCAAGCGATCCCTTTTTCAGAAATGGCGATGCTAATGACGGTTCGATGGGCATCCATATAGACAGAATGGGGGATCGCGATCGCTTCAAAGGCTGTTGAAGACGCGTGCTCTCTTTCTAATACATGGGTCGTGAACACGGCGGGGATCACGCCTTCTTTTTCTAATACATGGCACATCTCAGTGATCGCCTCATCTGAATTATCCGCCTTCAGGTCACTGGTAAAAAAGATTTCGTTGAAGTAATCGTCAAAGTTTTGGCGCAGGATGCTCTTCTTTCGATCCAGTCGAATGTTTCCCAGCTCATTAAGCAGCATTACGCGCTGTTCTTCTGTAAAGATCGGAGAAACATTAATCACGAGAAAGTCCTGTGAATCAGAAACAGGCAACGTAGTGATCAACAGTTCAAAATCCAATTCTGCCACCTCAGAAAATTTGGAGACGACGGTTTGGATGTTCAGCTCATTGCCGAAGTGTTGATGCAGCTTTTCATAAAGCTGTTCATCTAGATTCATGTATTTTGGACATAAAAGAACCGTCCGTATCTTTGAAAGGTTGCGCTTTTGCCCCTCCAGTTCAGAACCGATATGCAAGGCGATATAGGCGGTCTCGTCTTCGCTGATGGAAATATCAAACAAGGCGCTTAACCGTAACGACAGGTAGACCGAGACATCGTAGACCATCGGAAAGCTCTTTTTCAACGACTCAAGCATGGGATTTTTCAAAGAAGTCTCCTGCTTGGCACGAGAGAACAGCCCACTGATATGCAGCGAGAAGGGAACAAGAAAATTCTCGCTCATGAGATTGATCCCAAAGGTTTGCCGGACATCCTCCAACACCTCATCCACTGCCTGAGAAATATCGCTTCCTATGATCTGCTCCAGCTCCTTCAAATTATTCGAAGGAATATAGTTGGCGTTGGCTTGAAAGATCATGTGAATCTCTTCTTTTTCCAAACTATTCAAAGACAACTCAAACGCCTCTTCGATCATGGCGATCATTTGTGTGACTAGCTGCGCTTTGTCTTCCCGCAGCCAGGAGCTGAACCAATTTCGAGTGACTAAAGATTTATCGTTCCGCACAGAATCTAGCAGAATCAATAAGTGCAGCATCAAATTGACAAAGGAAAAGTCATTCAAATGATAATTAGATTCGTGCATGATGCTGTGAATAATAGTGGATAATTTTTCGATGTCCGCCTTATCGAAGGTGGCTTCTAAAATTTGCTTGTCGATAAATTTATGGGGCACTTCTTCAAAGATGATATAAGAGATCAGCCGGCGTTTTTTCTTTTCCTCCCCCACGATCTGGATCTCATCTTGCTTGAGTACGAACTTCACGTGGTATTTCTCATATGCCTTATTCATTCGGGCAAGATCTGATTTTATTGTGGAATAGCTCACGAATAATTCATCGGAGAGGTCAAAAATGTTTAGCTGTTGATGCTCCATCAAGATTTGTTTGATGATAAAGAAAGACCGTTCCTTGAAGGTTTGAGGTAAATCGTTTTCATTTTGCGGCGTGGCTAATAGCTTCGCGGCTTCCTCCGGGACGATCGTGTAGCCTAGATTGGAGGAATGGATCACGGGCACAGAGCCCAATCTATTTAATTGATAGATATAATTTTTCACCGTTCGGATAGAAACGCCCATTTTTTCAGCCAAAATTCTGGAAGAGACAGGAGTATCTTGCTGCAGCAGCAATCTCAGCAGGTAGTCTTGTTTTTCCTTCATTTCCTCATCCCCTCATAAATGCTTTTTATTATTATATCGTGAAACACTAGAAGATAAAATAGAGAGTTGCACGGTCAGCGTGCAAGAGTCTGGTTGAGGGAAATGTGAAAAATCGGAATAATGAGGGTGTAAAGAGAACAGCACGTACAGAAAAAAATAGATTCTTAGGAGGATTTTATTATGGAAACGATCAATAATTTACTTTGCTGCGGTGCCGGTATGTCTAGTGGTTTCTTAGCTCAAAAAACACGAAAGGCTGCAAAGAAGCGCAAGATCTCAGGGTCTATCGATGCAAGAAGTGAAAGTGAAGTGGCTTCTTATCTAGATGCGATCGATATTTTACTTTTAGGCCCGCATTACGCGTCATTCAAAGAAGAAATGTCTGAGCAGGCAGCGCCCTATAATGTGGTGGTGGACGTCATTCCTCAAGATATTTACGGCATGTTAGATGGCGAAGGGCTGTTGGATTTTGCTCTTAGCAAACTGGAGAAGTAATGAAAAGATCGCCGTCTTCTCGTAGCTGTTTCGTTAGAGAAGAGACGGTATAAAAAATAGGAGGAACAAAAAATGAAAAAATTTATGGATTGGCTGGCCAATTCGTTTGCGCCAAAAGCAAAAAATCTGACGCAGCGCCCGTCCGTTGCTGGATTATCGAGTGCGATGCAAAAATTGATTCCCTTCATTATGACGGGATCGATCGTCTTCTTTTACAATGTTTTTCGCTCGTACATTCCGCAGCTGCCAGATTTAGGCAATATTTCAAATTATTCATTCGGCATGATTGGGTTGATTGCCGCGTTCATGGTAGCGAATCAGTATATGGAGAAATTCAAACATGCGAATTACTCAATTACCGCAGGGATCGTCTCAGTCTGTGTTTTGATGATGACCTTGCAGCCAGTCGGAGCCGAAGAAGGCGTCTATGACATGGGACGTGTCGGACCCACAGGGATTTTGATTGGGGTAATCGTCGGCGCAGTCGTAAGCGTGATCTTCCATTATTTCAGCAAGCTTCACTTATTGCGAAATTCAGAATTGCCGGATTTCGTTGTTGAATGGATCAACAACATCATCCCAATTTTCTTAAGCTTGGCGTTATGGTCCACGCTGATCTTCGCCTTGAAGATCGATGTTTTCGAAGTCATCATCAATCTGTTTGAGCCGATCCAAAGCTTCGGGCAATCATTGCCAGGACTGATCCTGCTTGTATTGATCCCAGCCTTTTTCTACTCGATGGGGATCTCAACATGGTTATGGTCAGCCATCCAAAACCCGATCTTTATCGCCGGGATCGCGGCCAACGCCCTCGCTCTGAAAAGCGGAGATACCGGCATGAATATCGTCACGAATGAGACCGTTTATAGTTTGGGCTTGATCATGATGGGCGGGACAGGAGCAACCTTGTCGCTGAATCTGCTGATGTGCTTCTCAAAAGCGAAGAAATTAAAAACATTGGGACGCATCTGTATCGGTCCTTCGTTATTCAACATCAACGAACCCGTCGTCTTCAGTACTCCCGTAGTGATGAACCCGATCTTGATGATGCCTATGTGGATCAACTCGATTACAGGAAGCATCGTTGTTTGGTTCGCGATGCGAGGCGGCTTGCTGAATATTCCCCAAGAGCTGATGCAAGTGGCGCAGATCCCAGCACCGATCTCCAGTGTGATGATCCTGCAAGATTTCCGCGCGATCCTCTGGTATGTCCTATTGTTCGCGATGTACCTGTTGACGTGGTACCCATTCTTCAAAGTGTATGAAAGAGAAGTGCTGGCTGAAGAAGTCAAAGAAGAGCAAGTAGGTGCGGAATTAACGGCACCTGTAGAAGCTGTATAAAAGGATGAGGTGAAAAAAATGATGGAAGAAACAGAAGTACTCGAAGAAGAAAATGAACTGATCTCGGTAGCCATGCAAATCATTTTACACGCAGGCAACGGCCGAACAAAGGCGCAAGAAGCCATTAAATACGCAAAAGAACAAGATTTCGGGGCGGCTCATGACGCGCTGAAGGAAGCAAAGGACAATATCGTGTTGGCCCATCGCTCTCAAACTGCGATCATCCAAAATGAAGCAGCAGGAAAAAGCTATCAGCCTAGCTTGCTTTTCACCCATGCGCAAGATCATTTGATGACGATCACCAGCGAAGTCAATATGACCAGAGATTTAGTCGATCTGTTTGAAGTAGTGATGAAAAAGCAGGAGACCGTTTAAATGAAGAAGAAATTAGTAGGGCTATTATTCCTGATGAGCATTCTGCTGGTCGCTGCCGGAACAGTGACCAGCGGAGTAAGTGAAGCAGCAGCCAAAGAAGCCAAGCAACCCAAGGAAACGACAATTTATTTAGTCAGACATGGAAAAACGTGGTTCAATACGCAGAATCAAGTCCAAGGATTTTGCGACAGCTTGCTGACGGAAGAAGGGGAAGCACAGGCAAAATTAGTCGGTGAAGGGTTGAAAGAAGTCAAATTCCGCGCGGCGTATTCCGGTGATTTAGGTCGCCAAAGAAAAACAGCCCAGTTGATTTTAGAGCAGAACAACAAGAAAACACCGCAAATCATTGAGAACAAAGGCTTTAGAGAGAAGAATTTTGGCGGCTTTGAAGGTCAGTCCAATGATGACATGAATCTCGCTGTTGCCAAGTCGTTGAATCTGGATTATCCCGAAGGCAGCGATGAGCTGTGGGATTTCTTAAAGGAGCAACTGACGGAAGAAGAGCTGGCAAATAAAGTAGCGGAGGTCGATCCAACGAAGACGGCTGAAACTTACGATCAAATGAAGCAGCGTGTAGAAAAAGCAATGCCGCAAGCATTGAAAAAAGTGACCAAAAAAGGCGGAAATGTTTTGATCGTTTCATCCGGCGGTATCATTCCGATCTTACTGGAAAGCATCGCCCCTGGAAGCTATCAAGGAGAAAAAATCGCCAATTGCAGTGTCACTACGTTGACCTATAATGATGGGAAATACACGATCGATACGATCGGTGATACTAGCTTTGTTGACCAAAAAGAATAACCTATGGAAAACCTGAAGCAGTCCGGTAAATGACTCATCCTTCAGTTTTAAATAAAAAGATGAGGAGCGAAAACGATGAACAACGAATTTCCAAAAGACTTCCTGTGGGGAGCAGCAACCAGCGCGTACCAAGTAGAGGGCGCAGCACAAGAGGATGGGAAAGGACTATCCCAACAAGATATCATCAACAGCGAACGCCACGAAAAATTCGGCTTTGCCGATGCGAGTGTCGCCAGCGACCATTACCATAAATACAAAGAAGACATCGCTTTGTTCAAAGAAATGGGCTTCACCAGCTACCGCTTTTCGATCGCGTGGTCACGAGTGTTCCCAAATGGGGATGATGTAGTCAATGAAGCGGGCATCCAATTTTACCGCGATCTGATCAAGGAATTGAAAGACAATGGTATCGAACCGATCCCAACCTTGTATCATTATGATTTGCCATGGCCTTTAGTTGAAAAATATGGCGGCTGGCTGTCTCGTGAAGTGGTGAAGGATTTTGAAGTCTTTGCGAAATACGTGATCAATGAATTCAAAGACGACATCAAATATTGGATCACCATCAACGAGCAAAGCATCATCGTGCAATACTGGACACAAAAATGCTATGTATTGCCAGAATATCAAGATAACAATCAACTACGGTATCAAATCAATCACCACATGAATTTGGCGCAAGCAGTCGCGGTGAAAGCTGCGCATGAGGTGGGCGCAAAAGCAGGTCCTGCCTTAGGCTATGCTCCTGTGTATGCCCGCACCTGCAAACCAGAAGATCAGTTAGCGGCTTTGAACGCGAATGACCTACGTAATGCGTATTACTTGGATGTGTATTTCCGCGGCTACTACAATGTCGCAGCGTTGACTTACTTGAAGCAAGCAGGGTTGGCACCAGAAATGGAAGAAGGGGATGAAGCCTTCTTCGCGGAAAACTTATCGGACTTTTTTGCCATCAATTATTACGACAGTCAGTGTGCTCATGCGTGTCCTGAAGGGGAAGAGCGCCGTTGGTCCGGCTACAATTTATCGGGTAAAAAAGGCGATATGTCTGGTTTTGAAACACATCCTGGATTTTATCAAATGTGTTCAAATCCAGAGCTGCGCACAACAGACTGGGATTGGGCGATCGATCCGATCGGTTTAGAGTATGTTTACCGAGATCTCTACACTCGTTACCGCGTACCATTTATGATCACTGAAAATGGCTTAGGTGCTTACGATGAGTTGACGCCTGACGGCAAAGTTCATGACGATTATCGCATCGAGTATTTACGGGAACACATCCAAGCGACGAAACGTGCGATGGATCTAGGCGTAGAAGTAGTCGGCTATATGCCGTGGTCAGCGATCGATCTGCTGTCCACCAGCAATGGCTACAAGAAGCGTTATGGATTGATCTATGTGGATCGTACAGACGACGATGTAAAAGAATGCAAACGAATCAGAAAAGATTCTTTCTATTGGTACAAAGAAGTGATCGCGTCTAACGGCACGAAGATGGATTGATGAAGATGCTTTTACGAAATCTGATTTCTATTCTGGGTTCTTCTTTAGTAGGCGTGGGCGTTGGGCTTTGCGTTGCTACAGGCCTCGGTGCGGATGCACTGGGTGTCCTGTGGGAAGGACTGGCCAAGCATCTGCCGATCACCGTCGGACAAGCGTCTTTGTTAGTCACTTGTACGTGCCTGCTGCTGGTACTGGTGATCGATAGAAACGAGTTAGGCGCAGCAACCTTGTTCAATCCTATTACGACCAGTATTTTTACCGACTGGATGATTCGCCAATGGACGATCGAGGGTCCTGTGATCGTGAAATTCCTGCTGGTTGTCCTTGGGATCTCATTCATCGGCATCGGGTCTGGGATCGCCGCCGCAACCAATGCAGGCAAAGAAGGCTACATTGCGCTAAGTTTTGCCTTGAGTCATCGTCTTTCAGTCGATCTGGCAAAAGTGCGAATGAGCTTGGATCTGATCTGCTTTATCGCTGGCATGGTCCTCGGTGGAAAATTTATGATCGGACCATTCGTGGGTGTCCTATTGATCGGGCCTCTATTGAAGCGAACAAGCAGCTATTGTGGAGAAAAAATGTCACCATTGTTAGGGTAAGAAAAAGGATTCAGACGGAAACGTTTGAATCCTTTTTTTGATGGGTATGATTATTTATAAAATTCAGGTATTCTTTATTTATGAAGTACGAGTAGGAGGGAGAAGATGATCGTTATAGGAATCATAGAGCGTCTAGAGGTTGATTGGGTACCGTTCCTTTTTGCGGCAGCAGGAGTGCTGACGATTGTTGTTAGTCTGCAAGGCTATACAGGTGGTCTTGGTTATCGAGGGATTGCATTTTTGATCTATGGCAAACGAATCTGGCAGTTTTCCAATCGACTCTTCGGTATTCTCTTTGTCGTTCTCGGGATCCTCCTGTATCTCAGCTTCCAGTTTTTTGCTATATCGGCGGATCAGAAGGTGCTTGCGGCGACAATTGCTTGTTTGGTCTGTGCAGCACTCTGCGACGTGACTACAGTGATTTTGAAAAGACATAGAAGCGATTGAGATCCAGTGATCTCAATCGCTTTTTTTGTAATAAAAATAAATAGTCACAGATCCAGAATACGAATAAGACGAGGAACCTCATATGAATGAGGATACAAATGAATAGAATTTCATGTTATTTTATCTTGACGTACCTTCTAGTAGATGGTAAAGTATTTCTGCTTAAATAGTAATCGTTACGGTTTGTCTGGTGCAAATAGTAATCGACAGACCCTGTGGACCGACGAGTGCTCAGAGCAGAAATCAACTGGAGGTTTGAAATGAAAAAGAAAATAGGTATTCTCATCATCGGCTTATTGGCACTTTTTGGTTTAGGTGCCTGCAAGGATAATCAAGCATCAAGCAATAGCAAGGGAGACAAACTGCATATCGTAGCGACCTTCTATCCCATGTATGATTTTACGAAACATATTGTCGGCGATGCCGGCGACGTGAGTCTATTGATGCCGGCAGGATCAGAGCCGCATGATTATGAGCCTTCTGCAAAAGATATGGCAAAGATCTCGGAAGCAGATGCTTTTGTCTATCACAACGAAAACATGGAGGGCTGGGTTCCCAGCGCGATCAAATCTTGGAAAAAGGGCGCACCCAATGTTATTGAAGGAACAAAAGGAATGGTCTTGCTGCCAGGCGGCGAGGAAGAACACGACCACAGTCATGAAGAGGGACACCACCATGAACTCGATCCCCATACTTGGGTGTCTCCTCATCGAGCGATCAAGGAAGTGACTTCGATCAAGGACCAATTGATCACATTATACCCAGATAAAAAAGCGACATTTGAAAAAAATGCGCAAAACTATTTGACGAAGCTAGAGGCTTTGGATAAAGAATTTTCAGCAGAATTGAAGAACGCCAAACAAAAGGATTTCGTCACACAGCATACCGCCTTCAACTATCTTGCGGTGGATTATGGCCTGAATCAAGTGGGCATCTCAGGATTGAATCCCGATCAGGAGCCAGATCCTTCGAGAATCGCGGAGCTGAAGCACTATGTCGAGGACAATGGCATCAAGTACATTTACTTCGAAAACAACAATCAAGGAAAAGCTGCGAAGACATTGGCGGATGAAACCAACGTGACACTTGCCGTGCTGAATCCATTAGAAAGCTTGACGCAAAAGCAAATGGACGCCGGAGAGGATTATATCTCTGTCATGAAAGAAAACTTGTCTGCCTTGAAGAAAACAACGAATACACCCGGAAAAGAAGTAACGCCTGAAACAGCTGCAAAACAGGAACAGACTGTCTATAATGGCTACTTCAAAGATGCGCAGGTCAAAGACCGTCCATTGTCCGATTACGCCGGTGATTGGCAATCTGTTTATCCATTGTTGGAAAAGGGAACATTGGATCAAGTATTCGATTATAAAGCGAAGCTGAAAAAAGATAAAACACCGGAGGAATATAAAGACTATTATGAAACAGGCTACAAAACCGATGTAAATGAAATCAAAATCACAGACAATCAGATTGATTTTCTCGTGGATGGTAAACACCACAAGTATACCTATGAATACGCCGGTCACGAAGTGTTGACTTACGAAAAAGGCAATCGCGGTGTTCGCTTTACCTTTGAGACAAAAGACCCAGACGCAGGGGACTATCGGTATGTTCAATTCAGCGATCACGGGATCGCGCCGGCAAAAGCCGCCCACTTCCATATTTATGTTGGGGGAAGCAGTCAAAAGGAATTGCTGAAGGAGCTGGACCACTGGCCTACGTATTATCCGAAAACGATGAGTGGTCCGGAGATTGCCCAAGAAATGATGGCGCATTAATCAAGACGATCGAAGAAAGAGTGAGGAAGAATCCATGGAAAAATCAGATGTATCAAGTGCCTACCGCCGCTTAAAAAGCCCCAATATCAAGACACGCAAGCGTGCATTAAAGATTATCAAAGAGAATAAACGACAATCAGGAAAGAAATAAGTACAGTTTACAGCTTCTGAGATTTAACAAAGTCCCGCAGGATTCGTTAGAAAGAGGGGATTGCTTTTCAACAAGTCGAGCACGAAGAGTTGCATGGGCAGAGGAAAGAAGGGTAAGATGAACGTATCAAATACCCCTACAGAGGAGAGGTTCCATTGACTAAAACCACTCGATTGAAAGTCCCTCAATGGCAGGGAGGAAACAATCTCACTTACGCACTGGGTGCAGATATTCTTTCCTTTCTAGCCCCTAAGAATTTGGAACAAAAAGAAATCATCGTGCCGATTTCTGAGTTGGAAGAACCCTTGATCAGAGAAAACGGTGTGACTGGTCAGTCTGTCGTTGCGGAGAATGTCGATAAGATGACGGCGATCATCCAAGAGGAGGCGCCTGACAAAATCATTACACTGGGTGGTGATTGTCTAGTCTCACAGGCTCCGTTTGACTACCTGCATGGCAAATACGAGGACAAGCTCGGGATCATCTGGCTAGATGCCCATCCGGACATTTCGACACCGGCTATTTTTTTCAATGCTCATGCGATGGTTTTAGGCAATTTATTGAAGGATGGAGACCCTGTCTTAGCGGAAAAGGTGCAGCACCCCTTTGAGGCAAAAGATATTTTGTATGTGGGATTGCAGCAGCCGACAGTAGATGAGGAAGCGATCATGCAGCGGTTAGGCCTTCAGTATCAAGTCCAAGCACAGTCACGGCTCGCACCGGAAACGATCATCCAATGGTTGAAGCACAACGAATTTACGAAAGTTGCGGTTCATTTTGATTTGGATGTTCTAGATCCAAATGAATTCCGCTCGCTTTACTTTTCAGAACCCGCTACTGCGAAGCATTCGGCAGAGGCTGGGAAGATGTCCCTGCTGGAAGTGAAGGAAACGATGCAGGCCATTGCAGAGCAAAGCGAGATCGTCGGGTTGACTATCGCAGAGCTGTTGCCATGGGATGCACAGAATTTGAAGAATCTGCTAAACGGATTTGATATTTTTCGATAAGAAAAAGACGAGAAGAGGCCTGCCTCTTCCCGTCTTTATTTTTGATCCATTTGCAGAGTGATCAAGGTTGTCAATGTGTCACCGTAATAATCATTTTTCGATATCCCGTCATTGATGACCCACGATTCTGTCGTTACGAGATTGCCATAAGCTTTTTTCTGATCCGCCGCAAATAAAACGGGCGCAGAGAAATTTTTCGATAAATTTTGGGACAAGGGTTGTCCTGAGAGGGTATAGCCTTCAGCGATACTGCCCTGTTTCAAAAAGAAATTCATCATTTTGCTCAAGATTTGGTTGCTGCGTTTGTCGGATGAGCTAGCCAACCGCCATGGGATGCGGCAGGCGTTGGCGCCGTAATTGCCATCGTTGGGACCAGCGATCAGATTCTTTTCTGCTGGTTCGACACGGTTGTTTTTCACGACGGCAAAATCAGGAATCAAGCCGCTTTTATGCTGTTTGCTGAGGTCTTCTAGGACCACTAGCGAATGGCTTTTTAGCGTCCTCCAAAAATCATCGCCTGTAAAAGAAGCAAAGGCATCGAAATAGCTTGGGATAATATCTGAAGGGCGGATCAAATCGTAGGAATCAGACTCTTTTGTCGCCCACGCGCCGACGGTCAACAGCTTATTGGTTGAATTATAGTTTTTGGTTTTGATCGCTGTAAGTAATTTTTTAGCGGCACCCTTATAATTCGTTTGACTGTCTGGCCACTGCTTGCTTGCCTCGATCAAGGCGTAGGCAATATCCAAATCGCCGTCCGTCGCATTGGTCTTTTCTTGTTCCAGCAAGCGTTCGTCTTCGAATTTCTGCCGCCAGCTCATCAGCGGCACATCGTCGCTAAGCTGAAAATGTTCATAATAGCGATAAAAATCGCGGAACTCTTTCTCCGAAGCCCAGCCGCGTTTGGCCGCTTGCATCGTGATCAACATCCCGTAGCCATGACCTTCTGAGAGTGAAACTGCTTCTTTCTCCTCTGGATTGGTTTGGACATAAGAACCGTCGCCAGATTCTTTGACATACGCGGTTTGCCATTGCTGATAGGTCGTTTTTTCTAACTGTTTCTGATTGTCTTTTATAGTAATGATGACGGCTGCGACATAGCAAAAAAAGAGCAATGCCAGCAGCGGCCACATAATTGCAGGACGTCTGCGCATACGTTCGCCTCCTAATCATCGAAACGCTGAGTTTTGTACCACTTCGTACCGTCACGTCGAAACAGCTTGTCTCCTATATAGGAAAAGAATGCTGCGATCGAGATGCCGATAAAGAGTAGGGAGTAGGTAAAGTAGGACGCGATGGCATAGAAGAAATTCGCCGTCGTGGCCTGTCCAAATTGGCTAGATAACGCCAGTTGGATCTGTAACAAATAGATCGTAAACATCAACGCCCAATTGACGAATAAGAGCGCGCCGATCTGACGATTGCTGCCGCCAAAGGTAAAGATCACGTCGATGGACGGAAACCAAAGGTGTAAGATCATCGCGATAAAATTGACGATGAACATGATGTTCGAGAGAATGATCGCACTGGTAAACCAAAAGAAGGTGTTAAAATAATAAACACTTTGCAGACGGATACGCCAATTGGAGCCGCCAAAAAAGTTTTTTAGGTTATTGACGATGACTTCATAATTTCCTTTTGCCCAGCGTTTTCGCTGCCGATAATAAACGGACAGCGTCTCTGGCTCCTGCTGAAAAGCTTCTGCACGGGAGGCCAAAGCAATCAATTTGCCGATTTTCATGATTCTAAAGCTCAAAGCGGTGTCTTCGGTCAAGGCCCCATTATCCCAGCCGCCTAAGTCGCGGATCATTTTTGTCTGAATAATGAAGTTTGTACCGGGAATCTGTCCGATTTTAAAAAGCTGCCACATGCCAGTATGAATGATTCGTTGACTTGTCACGATCTCTAAATTGATACAACGGGTCAAAAAATTCCGTTTGTAATTCCGTGTTTTGTTTCGACCAAAAACAGCACCGTAACGCTCCGGGTCTTCTAATGCCCGTTCGATCAAAAAATGCAGGGCATTTTGTTCAGGCATCGCATCGGCATCATAAACACAAAGATACTCTCCGTGAGCGATTTTTAAGGAGTCATTCAATACACCGGCTTTTCCTCCGGTGCCTCGGCGGTCAATGACATTAGTCAGATAATAGCCGGTATATTCTGGCTGCTGCAAGATCGACTGGACCCGTTCATACGTGGCATCGTCGCAATTATCTGCAAACACCAGTATCTCCATCTTTTCTCTGGGATAGTTCATGTTTAAAATCGCCTTCACGGTATCTTGGATAACGATCTCTTCATTATGGGCAGGGACAACGATCGTCACGATCGGATATGCGCGCAGCGGGTCCAACCGATTTTTTGGCGGGCGAATATTCTTGAGCAGGAAAAACACAGCCCCGAATAAGACGACCAAAGTAATCAGCAGTGAAAACCAAATAGAAATAATCCCAAACATCAATAGAATACTTGCCATCAGTAATCACGCCTCCTAAAATAACGCCAGATCCGATCCTTGATGACGAGCAGACAGAGGAATAAGACGACGGCTGCCACAAAAAATATACCTGTGATGATCTTACTTGCTTCAAAGAAATACATCAGTAACTGATCCATAAATAGCTGTCTCCTTATAAAATGTACTCGTCTGTCAAATCTGCCTCTGAGCGTCTTCTTACCCGGCTGATAACTTGCTCAGCCGTCATTTCAGTAGAACCTTCGATCAGAAACTCGCCGGAACGAACCACGGTGCTTTGTGAATGCTCAAAATTTTTAAATGGGAAGAGAGAAAATTGTGTCTTGGTGATTTTATTTAAGCTTTGGATAAATTCGCAGCTTTTTCCCGATTCATAAACGGGGGATAACACGACAAAGATGCCATTACCAAAATAAAACTGGTCCTCTTCTGGTAAACGGATATTACTCAACAATTCAGCGAGCTCCTTCAATAAGTCATCCGTTGCTTGGTCGTTTTGATAATTCAATTGCTCGATATAATCAATGGTATAAGACGAAATGAGCAACCCGCGCCCGGTTTTGTGATACAAATTCATGGCACATTTAAATTTCTCGTAACGGACATCAAATTCTTTTCGATTGTAAAGGCCCGTCGTTTCATCCAACGTCTGTAAATATTCCCGCATCCTCGGCTGGAACGTATTGCTTCGCTGATTGAACAGTACACTGTTTTTAGTGATCAAACCTAAAACGGCAAAAATCGGTATCACAACGATCAAATAGATTTTTTCCAGTCCCGGCATAATGATCGGCGTGTAATACAGCAAGTATGTGCCTGTCGACATGACCAACATAGAAAATACCGCAACGGTTATCGTGTTTCCTAAAAAACCAACTAATAGACCTAAGAAGGCCAAAAGAGAGATGCTCAGCACAGGGACAAAACCAAAGCGATCATCGAGGACCAAGTTTTGAATAAGAAAAATAGCGGCTAGCAGGATCATCATCCATTCGATTCGAATGCGTCGTAAATACTTCATAACATCGTTCTCCTTATCGACTAAAGTCTGCTGGACGAGGGGCAGCATAAAAATAATGAGCGATCGCTTCAGTGATTCGTTCGCTGGCTTTTCCATCGCCGTAGGGGTTGCTGGCCTTCGCCATTTGTTCATAGGCAGCAGGGTTCTCGAACAGCTCTTTGATGGCGGTGTATACAGGACGTGTATCTGTTCCGACTAAACGTAAGGTTCCCGCAGCGACACCTTCTGGCCGCTCCGTTTGATCCCGCAGAACGAGAACCGGGACACCCAAAGAAGGGGCTTCTTCTTGGACACCGCCAGAATCTGTCAAAATCAAATAACTCCGTTTGGCATAATTATGAAAATCGATCACATCCAAAGGTTCGATCAAGGAGACGTTTGTTAATGTGCCTAATGCTGCCTTCGCCGCGTCGCGAACTATTGGATTTTTGTGCATCGGGAAAATAAATTGCGTGTCTGGATATTCCTCGGCTGCTTGACGGATCGCTTCAAACACCTGCTGCATTGGCTTACCTAGATTTTCACGGCGGTGCATGGTAATAAGAACGAGTCGTTTGCGGCCTTTCGAGACAGCAGCAGGAATCTGATACGCTTCATCAATGGTATTTTTCATAGCATCGATCGCGGTATTGCCTGTGATATAAATATGTTTGTCTGAATGGCTTTCTTTAAGCAGGTTCTCTTTGCTTTCCTGTGTTGGAGCGAAATAAAGATCTGCTAAATCATCCGTCAGTTGACGATTGATCTCTTCTGGAAATGGCGAATACTTGTCCCAAGTGCGTAGTCCCGCCTCCACGTGTCCAATGGGGATCTGCTGATAAAAAGCACTTAAAGCTGCTGAAAAAGTGGTTGTTGTATCCCCGTGGACCAGCAAAATATCGGGACGCTCTTCAAACAAGACAGCAGTCAGCTTTTCAAGTACACGGCTGGTGATCTCGCTCAGTGTCTGACCTTGGTGCATGATGTTCAAGTCATAGTCGGGTGTGATTGAAAAGGACGCTAAGACCTGATCGAGCATCTCACGGTGCTGACCGGTGACAACGACTTTCGTTTCAAAGCGATCGTCCGCCTTCAAGGTCTTGGCAAGGGGCGCCATTTTGATTGCCTCTGGCCGTGTTCCAAAAACTAAAAATACTTTCTTTCTCATTATGATCCCCCTTAATAGATAGAAAAATTATGGATAAATTTGAAAAATACTAAGAAATAAAAAGTTAAGACAGTATAGCATCTGATTAAACGATTGAAAAATTAAAAATAACAGGTCACATTTTAAATTAATTTTCACCATAATCATAAGGGTAATTTGAATGTATATGAAGTTTTTAGCTTGACGGGAGATAAAAAAGCAGGAAGATCGCTCTTCCTGCAAAAAAAGGCTGTTAACGAAAGGCGCGACGGTCTTTTACCAGCAAGAAAACCGCGATCGCCAAGAAAATCAAACTGAATAAAATCGTTCGATGCCCAAAATAAATGACCAAAAAGCCATTTAAAAAAGCACCGACGACAAAGCTGGCTAGAATCAGCAAGGTGTCAGAAAAAGCTTCCTGTTTGGCTTTGTCATGAGTGAGGTAGCCCTCAAAGAAATTGGTAGCAAGATTGCGCAGATTTCCAGTCATCATCAGTGAAGTAAAAGGCTTGCCCTTTAGCCGCTGGAACTCTTGAAGCTGAGTCGCCGCTGTGATAGAAAGCAGCGCATTTGCGACTAAGTTAGGTAATTGCGGGGAGAAGACCCCAACGATCAACAGCAAGAAAATCTCAATCAGTAAAAATCGAAGCTGCTGGTCACGCAGGATCTTCGTTTGCAAGTAACGGGCTATCAATGCCCCCAACGCAAAGGAGAAGATCGGGATCAAGTAATGTATAAGTGCTCCCCAATCGCCTTGACCTAGATGAATCCCCAATAGGATAAAGTTCCCTGTTTGCAGTCCGGCAAAGACTTCACCATGAACAAGATATGTATAGGCATCTAACCCGCCGGCTGTGGCTGCTAAAGCCATCCCAAATGCCAGTCGTTCATGCATTTTTTCTTCCATTATAAAAGCACCTCTTTTTTCTTCATCAGAAGTGTACGACAAATGGCGAAAAACAACAAAAGAAGTGTATCGATAAAAAAAGAGCAAACAAGAGGTGCTTGTCTGCTCTAATTAATGCTGGTCTATCCAAAGAATGTTTTTGCAAGCTGTTGGCCTTGGTCGATCTTCGCCCACTGCTCCTCCATGGTTAAGTGATTGCCGCTATCGCAAGAGGCGAAGCCGCATTGATGCGATAAGAACAACCGCTCTTTTGGAAGGATCTCACTCGCTTTTTCCAAGTATTTCAACACGCGTTCATCGTCATCTAAAGTATTTGTTTTGCTCGAAAGCAGACCTAGAACGACTTCAACAGAATCCTTTTCCTTCAGCACTTCTAATGCCGCTAGATCGCCCGCGCGCTCGTCGTCCCATTCCAAGAAGAAGCGATCATAGTGCTGTTCCCCAAGGAATTTTTCAGCAATGGCTTGATACGTCCCGCCTGAAGCATGGCGGGATTCATAATTGCCGCGGCAATTGTGGGTCCATACCTTCAAGCCCAATTCGTGACCAAAATCGGCAATTTCGTTATTCACAGCGATAAATTCATTGGCTAAGCCAATCAGATCCACATTGCCTTCAGAGAAAAAGCTGTCCTTGTTGGTAGAATCAAAAAGCTCCCACAAACAGTCGTCGAATTGAACGATCTTGCCGCCAGCCTCTTTATACTCAACTAAAAATTCCTTATACGCAGTAACTAATCCGGTTTTTAACTCCTCCTTAGTCTGATAGACCTGATCCGTTCCAAACAGGTGATTAAACACAGAGAGTTCTGTGAACGCATGGGCGACACTCCAAACAGTGGTCTTTACGTCGTTGCCTTGCGCTTGTTCGCTTACTTCACGGAAAATGTCTAAAAAGTGATGATTTTTCCCCGACAACGGTGCAACGATTCGAATCCCAATGTCTTTCCGTGTTTCAAAATGCGCGCCATCAAAATCCTTGAAGCTGTAGCCGTGGTCAGCAATAAATCGTTCTACCCCGTGCAGCCCCCAAAGGAAATCCAGGTGCCACATAGATTTTGAATATTCTCCGTCTGTGAGCACGTCGATGTGATGTGCGAGTTGCTCCTGAATCACTTGAGTGATCGCGTTGCTCTCTGTTTCTTTGTACCCGTCAAATGCGTCGTAAAAAGGGTAGGTAATATCGTCTCGTTCCTCGATCTGGTTTTTATAATCCAACAGGTTTTGCGGACGTAAAAGTGACCCGACTAATTGAAATTTTGATTTCTCCATGTATAAACAACCTCCAAACATTTAAGTTCGTTTATCGTATCAAATATCCTGTATAATAAATAATACGTAATTTCTTTCATAAATTATAGGCAGAACCTATTAAGGAGGGCATCTATGCGCATTCAACAATTAGAGTACCTAGAGAAAATTGTTCAAACAGGCTCAATGAACGAGGCGGCGAAAAAATTATACCTCTCTCAGCCCAGTTTGACGCAAGCAATCAAAGAACTGGAAAGCGAATACCAACTGCAGCTTTTTTACCGCAATAAAACCGGGATGACGTTGACGAATGACGGTCGCGAATTCATGAACTACACCAGGGGGATCTTGGATCAGGTCAACCTGTTGAATGCGACGTATAAAGTACAAACGACGCGGAAGCAGGTCTTCAGCGTCTCGGCGCAGCACTATGCCTTTGTCGTTCACGCCTTCGTTGAACTCGTCAAAAAGCTTGGCGGGGAGGAATACGATTTTACTTTGCGAGAAACACTGACAGAGAATACGCTGAACGATGTCCAAACCTTTAAGAGTGAATTGGGGATCATCTATTTGAACACCTTCAATCGCATGGTTCTAAAGCGATTGATCACGGATAAGGAGCTGGAATTCATTCCTTTGTTTGACGCGCACCCTCATGTTTTTGTCGGTCGCGAAAACCCCTTAACGAAAAAGAAGACCCTTAAGCTGGAAGATCTGGAAGAGTATCCTTATCTATCCTACGAGCAGGGGGAGACCAACTCCTTTTACTTTTCGGAAGAGATTTTAAGTACCATGCAGCACAAGAAACAGATAAAAATCAGTGACCGTGCGACGATCTTTAATTTGATGGTCGGGCTTAATGGGTATACGATCAGCTCGGGAATCATTAGCAGTGAATTGAACGATGAAAAAATCGTGGCGATCCCACTAGAGATCGACGACCAGATGACGCTTGGTTACCTTAAACATAAAAAAAGCACCCTCAGTGTGATGGGAAAAGAATATTTAGAGCTGCTAAAACAGCATATCCGAAACTATGGCTTTGAGATCTTCGAGGCGCCTGAAAAATAAAAACCACAAAAAGAGAGACGCGTCCCACTTCGCGTCTTTCGTGCAAGTAGTGGCATCCTATGTGAATTGAGGCCGACAGTCTTTTTTGATTTGAATGGACAGAGATAGCGCTTGCAATCGTATGGTGAACGTGACAAACTTGGTATTGAGAGAAAGAAACAAGCCGTTTATTTTACGATTAAAGGGGAAAACAGGTGAAAAAATTAGTGATGATAGGCATGATTGTCGGGCTATTTGTGACGGGATGCGGAAACACTCGATCCGAACAAGAGACCAGCACCACTTCTACTAAGACGTCGAATCAAGAAAGTCCTTCGGAGGTGGCGTTGACTTTTTCTGCAGTGGGAGATAATTTGATCCACGATTTTATTTATGACCATTTGAGACAACCGGACGGCTCGTACAGATTTGATGAGATGTATCAGCCGACAAAGTATTTGAATCAAGATCGAGACCTAGCTTATATCAATTTAGAAACCATTTGTGGGGGAGAAGAGTTGGGACTGTCGGGGTATCCTACTTTTAATGGCCCAACACAAGTCTTGGATTCATTGCACACTGCCGGGTACAATTGGCTTTCTGCTGCAAGCAACCACACCATGGATAGAGGAGAAGAGGGGATCGTGAAGCAGTTGGAGTATTTGGAAAGATACCCCGACATCACGGTGACGGGCTCACAAAAAGCACCGGATGCACCACGACTTCATATTCAAACGATCAAAGGGGTAAAAGTTGGTTTGATATCTTATACGTTTGGGTTAAACGGGATTCCACTACCCGAAGGCAAAGAGTATTTAGTCAATTTGATCGATGAAGAACAGATCAAGAAAGATATGCAGACATTGAATGCCCAAAGTGACATTCAACTTGTCAGTATGCATTGGGGTGAGGAGTATCAAGTTGTTCCCAACGACGAACAGACACGATTGGCACAAGTATTGAGCGATGCAGGCGCGGATGTCATCATCGGAGGTCACCCGCATGTCATTCAGCCGATGGACTATGTAACTGGGGAGTCAGGGAATCAAACATTGGTCATGTACTCATTAGGAAACTTCATTTCTTCTCAAGATGTCAACGATCGGATGCTAGGGGGCATGGGCCGTTGGACGATCAAGTATGACAAAGAAAAAAAGAAGGGGACCTTTGCAGACGTCGAATTTTGGCCAACGATCACTTATATCGGTGACAATTATCAAACCTATCAAGCTTATGCATTGAAGGATTACACCGATGAATTAGCGACTCAGCATATGCTCCATGTGAACCAAGGGCAGGATGTATCAAGAAATTATTTCATCGAACGAACAAAGCAGATCATGAATGATAAAGTGAAGATCGTTTATTAAAATCCTTACGTCAGAGAAAGATCAAATCATTGAGAGTCCTTCCTGTTCGATGCGCAACCAGTGACTATCTTCAAAAAAAAGCCGCAATCGAGTCAATCGATTGCGGCTAATGCTATATGCTTATTTTCTGCTTAATGAGCCCTTCAAAAATTCTTCGTCGTTTGGATCACCAGAGCCACGTTGATTTTTATCAATGGAAGCGATCATAGACATTTCTTCCTCTGTCAACGTGAAATCGAAGACATCGATGTTTTGAGCGATGCGTTCTTCGTGGACAGATTTCGGAATGACGATGATATCCCGTTGCAAGTGCCAACGCAAGATGACTTGCGCCACCGTTTTGCTGTGGGCTTCAGCGATTTTTGTTAACACAGGATCTTCTAAAACATTGCTTTTGCCTTGTCCAAGAGGGCCCCACGCTTCATGAACGATATCCAAACTCTTCAAATACTCATGCAATTCCTTTTGTTGGAAGTACGGATGTGTCTCGATTTGGTCAACAGTAGGTTTGATTGTTGCTGTGGTCATCAATTTTTCCAAGTGCGGTTTCTCAAAGTTTGAGACACCGATAGATTTGATCAGACCGTCATTGTACAAACTTTCCATCGCACGCCATTTTTCGTTGTAGCCTTCACTTGGCCAGTGGATCAAGTAAAGATCCAAATAGTCGGTTTGTAATTTTTTCAAAGATTCGTGGAAAGCGGCAATTGTTTCATCATACGTCGTGTTGCTGTTCCATACTTTTGACGTAATGAAGAGGTCTTCACGTTTCACATCGCTTTGAGCAAGTGCTTCACCAAGCCATTCTTCATTGTGATAGATCGTTGCAGTATCGAAGTGACGATAGCCGTCCTTCAAAGCTTCCGCTACGGCACGTTTCAAATCATCCGCATCTTGCACTTTGAAGACACCGAGACCCAATTGAGGGATCATTTGACCGTTGTTCAATTTCAACTCTTCCATTAAGAAAAACCTCCTAATATAATCGTTACACTAAAAGTATAACGCGAGTTGGCCTATACTGTAATAATTTTGCTTTATCAATTGTAGATTTATTAATGAAAGGAAGGTAAAAAGCTAGTCACGAAGTCTCGAATAGAGGCATTCATCTACGATCCCGCGATTATTTTTTCCTCGTTGTTTCAACAAGCCTTCATACGTGAAGCCGCATTTTTTCAAGACATTCCCAGAATTTTTATTTTCGGCGTCATGAAAGGCCTCGATCCGCTGGACGGAAGTAGCGGTAAAGAGGTAGTCTACAACGGCAGTCAGCGCTTCGGCAGTGTAGCCCTGATGCCACCAATCTGTACCGAGAACGTAGCCAATCTCCATGGTTTTTATTTCTGGATGGTAGCGGACGACAGAGATCGACCCAATCAAGTGCCGGGTTTCTTTCTCTTCGATCCCCCAGTAAAAATGCTCCTCGCTCTGATACGCTTGTTCATTAAGCGCCAGATAAGCAGCGACATCTTCCGCATTTTTATAAGGTTCCCAAGTCAGGTACGTTGTTACAGCAGGATCATTTGCCCAGTGGCGAAACATCTGGACATGGTCTGCCACGACCATCTTCCTCAATAGCAATCTTTCAGTCAGTATCCGTTCCGTGCCCATTGTGTCACGACCTTTCTGCGTAAAACAGCTTTTTTCGATTTTACCATAGATGTCTAGGCGAAACACAAAAAAGCCAGCCTGCTTTGCAGACTAGCTAAAGGATACACTATGTTATCTCCAACCTAAGTCGGGAGCAATGTCTTTAACGATGGACTCAAGCAAATGCATATTGTATTCGACGCCTAATGTATTAGGGATCGTAACAAGGACTGTATCTGCTTCTTTGATGGCTTCATCTTCTGCCAATTCTTTAGCGATCTTGTCTGGTTCACCCGCAAAGGTTTTCCCGAAGATCGTTGGGTTTTGATGGTACGCAAGGAACCCAACTTGGTCGTATTTTGCATCGTCGCCTTGGCGGCCGAAGAGCTGGCGGTCCAAGTCTGTTGTAATTGGCTGGATAGAACGTGTCACCAAAGTTCTTGGTTCAAAGTCATGTCCAGCTTCTTTCCATGCCTCTTTGTAGGCACGTAATTGTTTGGCTTGTTGAACGTGGAAAGGTTCGTTCGTTTCATAGTTTACCAACGTTGAGGATTGCAGATTCATCCCGTGTTGAGCAGCCCAAATCGCTGTTTGCTGTGAACCAGCGCCCCACCAGATTCGTTGACGAAGTCCTTCTGAATAAGGTTCTAAACGCAATTTTCCAGGTGCTTGCGGGAACATGGGTTGTGGATTTTGTTCAGCGAACCGTTCGCCTTCAAGCAGCTTCAAAAATTCCAATGTCCGTTCCCGTGTGATGTCTTTGATCTCGTCTTCGTCATAGTCATACCCAAAATATTTCCAACCATCAAGCACTTGTTCAGGTGAACCACGGCCAACGCCTAGTTCGACCCTTCCTTGAGTGATGATATCCGTTAATCCAGCATTTTCAGCCATCATATAAGGGTTTTCGTAACGCATATCGATCAACCCAGTACCAATCTCGATCTTACTGGTTTTCGCACCGATCGCTGAAAGCAATGGAAAAGGTGAGCCGATTTGATCTGCGAAATGATGCACGCGATAATAAGCCCCATCAATGCCGATTTTTTCTGCTTCAACGGCTAGATCAATGGATTGCAAATACGCATCTTGTGCTGTTTTTACGATTGATCCTTCAAAATCCATCCAATGACCAAAACTTAAAAAACCAATTTTTTTCATAATGGATGACCTCCTTTATTCTCTAAAAATCACTTACTTTTAATAAGTTAAATCGATTCTACTACGTTCCTTTTTAAAAAGCGAATAATTGTTCTCGGAGGGTTCTCTTTGTTATGGCGTCCTCATAATCGCTACTCAGCGATTAAATGAAACTCTCTAAAAATTCTGTCGCCACTCGTTCAAAGGATTCATCATAATCAATGAGCAATTGCTTCAAAGGCTCTGTTTGGAGAACGTTTTTTCCTTGTGTCTGGACCTCCATCAACATCTCCTCTCCGTTCAATCGGAAATCCACAAAGACTTCATCCTCGATGTTTGTTTCAAGATAATCGATCAAGGTCTCAAAATACCCCTCCGCCAAAGGATCTGCTACTTCTGCTAAGACTTGTTCCATCAAGGCATCCACACCGGAATGCTGATAAAGAAGGAAATGCTTGCTGACGAAGGCGGAATTGTACACATTCTCGATGTTGAAATCCAAAAATTGCAGGTAATCGTCTACTTCGCCGATTTTTTCTAATGTATCGAATACGCGCTGCAAGATTCGCAACAGGGCGTCATCAAGTACGGCATCAAAACGGTCTTTCGGATAGACAGTTTCGACGTGTTCTTCCTCATCAAAGAAGCTTGCTTGGATTTTTTCAAAATAGCAGCCGTCAGATTGATCCGTGACAAAAAAACGGATAGTCATTCCCATGGGACACACCTCACTAAATTTTATTAAAAACCTACTTCAAAAATAAAAAACTGAACACGTCATAAATCAGGCGTCCAGTTTTTTACAGTCGATAATTAGTTAGTATTAACAATGCGTTGGATTTTTTCGGCAAGATGACGGATCAGATTTGGCGCATTGGTACGGAAATCCTCAATAAATGAGTCAGATAAACTAGTTACCGTACCGACTTCTTTGTTCATGATATCAAAAATGGCGAGTGTTTTATCTTGTGATTGCCATTCGACCTTCCAATAAGGACCTTCTAAATCACCATCTAGAATTTGTTGGCTGTTGTCTCGGACCGCTTCACGGATGACATCTTCTTCAGTCGTCTCAATGCCTTTTTCTAATAAATAAGTTAATTTTTCTTCGACTTCATACATATTTTCGGGAACAAGTGAATACATTTTTCCAATCTCCCTTACTCGCATTTGCGAGGGTTTATTTTCTTTAGTTATACTCAAATTTTCAGAAATCTGCAAAGAATAAAACTTACTTGTTTTGTAAAAGAATTTAGCAAGGTGAGCGCTTAAAAATGAAATACTGGTTAACAGCATTAAAAATAAATGAGTGCTTTCTTTGACAAAACGTTTTATCTATGCTAATTTTTTTAAAACGTAAAAAACTTTTTGGAGGGGAAGACATGACAGTCAGCAAACATTTCGCAACTGAATCTTGCTGTTGTTGTATGGTGCGTAAACGCAGCATACCATTTTGTCATGCCTATTAACTGCCCAATTTGCGACTGTTTTTGATACGTATGTGCCCGTTTGAGGGGCCATAGTCAAGGTGTCAATAAAGCGAATCTCAAGGTGCTGATTAATAGTCAGTGCCTTTTTTGTTTTCCAAAAAACGTAATTAAGGGAGTATACCAATGATTATTGATTCGATTCAGATGGCGATTGGGGACACACCGATGCTCCGATTCACCCATCACCAGTTTGAAGAAATACCAAAGGGTTCCGCCATTTATGCGAAGCTGGAATATTTAAATCCAGGAGGGAGCATCAAAGATCGTTTAGGCGCTTACCTGATCAAGGAGGGAATAGAGCAGCGTAAAATCACGGAAAATACAGTGATCATTGAACCGACCGCTGGAAACACAGGGATCGGTGTGGCGATCGCCGCGCAGGCAGCCAAGCTGTCGACGATGTTTGTCGTACCGGAAAAATTCAGCTTGGAAAAGCAGGAGCTGATGAGGGCGTTGGGGGCGAAGATCGTCCATACACCAACAGAAGAAGGAATCAAAGGCGCGATCGCGGAGGCCAAACGATTGCATGCGGAGCGGTCAAACAGCTATTTGCCCTTGCAGTTTGACAACTCAGCAAACCCTGAAGCCTATTACCATACCTTGGGTCCCGAATTAATAAAGGATCTTGGCTCATCCATAACAAGCTTTGTGGCCGGGATCGGCAGTGGCGGAACCTTCAGCGGCGTGGCGCGCTACTTGCTGAAGCACGTGCCATTGATTCGCTTGATCGGCGTGGAGCCTGAAGGATCGATTCTCAATGGTGGCGCGAGTCATAGTCATGAAATTGAAGGAATCGGCGTGGAATTTATTCCGACTTTTCTTGAAGGACTTCCAGTTCATGATTTTGCGACGATCAGTGATGCAGAGGGATTTGCCATGACTCGTCGGTTGGCAAAAGAGCATGGCACGATCGTTGGAAGTTCGTCGGGGGCTGCGATGGCGGCGGCTTTGCAAGAAGTCGCGGCCCTTCCATCCGGCAGTCAAGTAGTGACCGTATTTCCCGATGCCGGAGATCGCTACTTGTCAAAGCAAATCTATTCTAGAACCGATTATTGATGCTCTTTAAATACGTTTTACTTGCCAAGTTATGGGCATTATAAGTTGGCAAAAAGCGAGAAGTGATGTCCGTTGCTTTTACAGAAACAGCGATGTACTGCTCGCAGGATTGAATAGAAGGTTGTTTCAGTAAGAGGCTTTGGAGGTGTAGAGCGTTCAGCCTGAACATAAATAAAATAGAAGAACGATTGGAAAGGAACGAGACCGATATGGGATTAGAGTTCATGCCGATTTTTGAAGGCTGGGCAGTGGATTATGATGAGGAAGTAAACGGTGCGAACCCGGAATATCAGGAAGTGTTCGCGAATTATTGGCAAATTTTAGATGAGATCACCGCACACTCGGGACAGTCTGTGCTGGAGTTTGGCAGCGGAACAGGCAACTTAACGGAGAAGCTGGTTGCTGCTGGGAAGACCGTTTATCCTGTGGAACCTTCGCCAGAAATGCGGGACATGGCGGCAAAAAAAGACACACTGCAAGCAACCTCTTTTTTTGCTGGCGATATGGAAAATTTCCCCATGCCACCAGAGCCTGTAGACACGATCGTATCGAATTTAGTGTTCCACCACCTGACGGCAGAGGAAAAGCAAAAGGTTCTCAAAGAATACAATCAGATCCTTTCTATAGGCGGGAAAATTATTTTTGGGGACACGATGTTTTTGTCACAAACGGTTTACGACACCTATCTACGCACAGAAAAAGAAGCAGGACGACAGAACTTAGCCGCTGATTTAGAGCGAGAGTATTATCCTGTGATAAGTGAATTAGATCAATATTTTCAAAAAAGTGGGTTTCAAACAACGTACCGACAAATGAATCGTTTTGTTTGGATCGTTTATGCAGAAAAAATAATGGAGGCAGAATAAGATGAAAATGAATGTTGAAAGTTTTAATTTAGACCACACAAAGGTTAAGGCGCCGTATATTCGCGTCGCGGACAAAAAGACTGGAGCAAATGGCGACTTGATCGTGAAATATGATGTTCGCCTGAAACAACCAAATCAAGCCTATATGGATATGGCTGCATTGCATTCCTTGGAGCATTTAACGGCAGAATTGATCCGAAACCATGCAGACTATATCGTAGACTGGTCACCAATGGGATGCCAAACAGGATTCTATCTGACTGTTTTGAATCATGACGACATTGACGAGATCATGGATGTTGTGGAGCAAACGATGAAGGATGTCTTGAAGGCAACAGAAGTACCGGCGAGCAATCCCGTCCAATGCGGCTGGGCAGCGAACCACACATTGGAAGGTGCTCAAGAGTTGGCGAAAGAATTCTTGAGTCAACGAGACGAATGGCCGTATATTTTTGCGGAGGGCTAAACAAAAGGAGGTATGACCAGCGTTAGGTCACACCTCCTTTTTTATGCCTCTGGATAAATATTGGCTTCTATTTCAGCACGTTGATCGGCTAAAAATGGCGGCAATGCAAAATGTTCTCCTAGCTGTTCCAAAGGTTCATCGATGGTAAAGCCCGGCCCAAGCGTCGCGAACTCCAGTCGATTCCCACCAGGTTCGCGAATGTAAAGACTCTTGAAATATCCGCGAGAGACGAGTTTTTCGATCATCCAGCCTTGTTTTTTCGCCCGTTGCTGCAGGTCATATAAGGCAGCGTCGTCCGCAATGGCGAAGGCGATATGATCCGCACTGCCGCGCCCCATGTGACTTGTCTTGTCCGAATCAGTCGGTAAAATCTCAAGAAAATCTGTCGTATTCAATTGAATACGCTGGTCCACGGTGGTCCAGCTTAGAAAAGTCTCAAAAAATGCACTTGTTGCCTGAGGATCGCGAACGTGAAGCTGAGTAGAATGCAATCCTAAAAGTTGTTTTTCGGATGGAATATCAGTGGTCACTTGATGCTCTGAAGTCAAAGGAGGCAACGCTGTCTCAGTCAACAGAATCTCTACTTGATCAGGATCGAGAAAGCGTAATTGCCCCTCACTCGCTGTATAATCTACCGAATAATGCTCCAACCGTTCTTGCCAGTAGGCCAAACTATTCTTCGGAAGTTTCAGACCGATCGTCGAGATAAACTGCTGATTCTCATAACGATGCCCTAACTGCGGAACGACAAAGAAAGTCACCACACTGCCCGGTGAACCTTGATAGTCGCCATAATAATAATGAAGCATCCGATGATTCTCCTGATTGACCGTGTTCTTCACAAAACGCATCCCTAAAACATCCGTATAAAATCGTACATTTTCACGACTGTCTTTCGTTAATAATGAGATATGATGAAATGCTGCCACAGGCGCACCTTCCTTTCTTTTCACTTACTTAAAATAAGTATAAAGGAGAGAAGAAGGTGAAACAAGGGAAGCGACTTGGTGGTGAAAAATGCTGACTGAAATTAGCTGGAAAATATGATGGGATTCAATTTTAAACTACATGAGTGTCAACAAAATAAATAAAATTTATTTGATTTAAAACGCCGAGTTACTCGTGGGTGCGTACAATGGGAAACTATTTGATAGTCATCTTGAATTTCAGTCCTTTTTTATTCGTTCTGTCAGTATGTGATCCATCATTTACATACTATCTTTTTAGTAATAGGCGTTCGTCAATGATAAAATTCATCGGCATTTTTGTATTTATTCGGTTCTGATGAAAAAATCACCTAAAATAATGCGTAAAATTATATTTTTGCAAATCTAAATTGCTGAAACTTCTGTTTTTTGGTAACATATTTTATACAGATATGGTGTGAATGTTATTTAGTGTTTAACAAAAAATAGATACATAGATAAGACGAAACGAAATTTGCGAAATGAGGCAGATAAAAATGAATAAGAAAATCCTCGTGCTCATCATGATCACTACGATCATGACGGCTTTAATTATTTGTGGAGGAATGTATAAGGACGCTCAACGTACTAACAAAGTGGAAGCAGATAGGGACGCTCAACAAAAACTAGATACACGAATTGAGAATGAAAAAGAGGCACTGGAAACCGCGGAAGCAGCAGTTAATACTGCTTATAAATCCCGATTGGAAAAAGATATTGATAAAGCCAATGAAGCCATCAAAAAACTAAGCAAGAATCAACCAGCCGAAAAAACAAAACTGACCGACAGAATGGCAAAATTAGCTGGCTTTCTCAAACAAATCTCAGCGGTAGATAAAGCAATAAAAAAGGCTGAAGAATCGAGAACCGATGCTGATATTAATGCTGCACAGGATCTGATCGATAAGGAGACTGACCCGTATCTTAAAAACGATAAAGAGGCGGCACAAAAAAGATTAGACGATTTGAAAACACAAATCGCCAATGAACTTGACCAACAGCAATTAGAAGCCGAACCGCAAGTACAAACAGAGTCAACAGAAGAACCAACGCAGCCGTCGGAAGAACAACCAAATATCCAAGAAACACAGCCAGAGCAGCAAAAACCAGTGACTGAACAACCAGCTTATAACGAACAACCGCAGCCAAGCTATCCACAACCAGTCCAGCCAGATCCTGTACAAACGGTGCCGATTCAACCAGAGACCTCCAATCCTGAGCCAACGCCCAGCCAGTCATCTGACGATGGAGGACAAGGAAATACGCAACCATCAGAATCCGCATCCGAAGGCGGAAATGCTGATACAAACGAATTGGGATCGGAACAATCAGCACAGGATGTCACTGATTAAAAACGAGAATCTAATCTAAGGAAAATGAAAAGTACTAAAGCCGTCGGAATTTTGGCTTTAGTACTTTTTGATTTTATGGGAGTTTATACTCACTCTGTATTTATCAGTGAACAGTATTCAAACAGACAGCGATAGTACAAAAAAGCTTGTCGATTACTTTTTTCTAAATCTCAATTCCAATCAATTAATCGGAATATAAATATCGGTAAAACTCTTATCTCTAAAATTCTTAGGTGGCTCGGTAACGAACAATTCAAACGGTACGGCATCGCGAGCCTTCTGATCGTCTTTGAAAAGCCATTCTTGATACATATAATTCCAGGCATCACCATATTCTTTTGCGGATAGTTCAAAATGTCCGACACCAAATTTTCCTGAAATACTAGACAAGCAGATATTGCCGGTTTCTTGGACGGTTCGATCGTTTGGAATCGTCATGGCGACACTGGTGCGTAAATTCTTGGACTCGGTAATAAATGGATTGTCATCGTAAATAGTCAATACCTTGGTCTCATTTTCGACGATGAGATCATTTTTTGTCGCGAATTCAAATAGTTCGTTGAACAGCTTTCGGCTCTGCTTTCTAAATGCGGCGTAGCTTCCTCTGAAACGGATATAGATGATTTTCAAGTCTTCCAGATTCTCTGTTGTGATGCTTTTCGGTTCGATCATGTTTGTGTCCCCCTTCTAGAATGACTCCATTATTCCATGTTTCTTTTTGGAACTCTTGTCATTTCTTGCTGTTTCCGATACTTAGAGGGGCTGACGCCAAAATGTTTTTTGAAGGCTCTGCTGAAGGAGCTCGCATCATTATAGCCGTAGCTTAAGGCGATGTCAGTTAGTGAAGTAGAAGAGGACACACGTAGAAAAATGGCTGCGCGTTCCAACTTGAATCGTGTTACAAATTCTTTTAGTGTCTCTGAAGAATACTTCTTAAAGATTCGGTGGAAATGAAACTCTGAAAAGTGCGCATTCTTAGCCAGGTCACTTAACGAGATCGGTTCTGAAAGATGCTGTTCAATGTAATCTTCTGTTTTATTCATTAGTCGTCTATAGCTTTCTTCTGTCGAATCCGACACATCCTCGAGCTCCTTTTTCATCATTTTATTTTATTATAGAAGATTGGCTGTCTTTTTTGAATTCTTAGACGGAAAGCCAAGCAGAGAATTTTACTTACAAATAGTAAGGTGATAAGGTGAAGTTAATTATAATAGAAAGAATGCGACGGCAATCTTTTATTCAGGAGGTTTTATCCATGACAGTAATTATTCCCACTTTTCAAATAAGCGCGGCTGCCCACATTGGGCGAGTAGCTTTGAAGGTAGCCAATTTAGAAAAAATGACTCGCTTTTACCAGGAAGTAATTGGTCTGCAAGTCTTGAGTCAAAACGCATCCCAAAGTACACTAGGTGTTGGCGATACGGTATTATTAGAATTACATAAGGTACAAGCACCTCTACCTGAGACGCCCAAGACCGGTTTATATCATGTGGCGTTTTTATTACCTAGTCGAAAAGATCTGGGCAATGCCCTGCGTCACTATTTACAAGTCGATGCGCCTTTAATTGGGGCCAGTGATCACGGCTATAGTGAAGCCCTCTATCTGAACGATCCAGAAGGGAACGGCATCGAAGTCTACCATGATAAGCCGCAAAGCGAATGGGATATTCGTGCGGATGGTGAGATCGTTGGTGTGACGCTCGAAATGGATGCGGAAGCGGTGATTGCTGCTGGAGATAATACATGGACAGGATTTCCAATGGGGACAACAGTTGGTCACGTTCACTTAAAAATAGCGGATCTGATGCAAACGGAACAATTTTATACAGAAGGCTTAGGCTTGTCTTTGAAAAATAATTTCGGCAATCAAGCCAAATTTTTCGCTACGGGTGATTACCATCATCACATTGGCTCGAATGTCTGGTTAGGAAAAAATGTTCCTGCGATGACAGAAAACGACTTGGGCTTGGATTATTTCAGCTTCGCCGTATCCAATCAAGCTGAGCTGGATCGTTTAGAAAATCATTGGAAAACGCAGATCGATTACACCAAAGATGAAAGCGGCAGTTTGTGGGTGGTTGATCCCAACGGAATTACGCTGAAGTTTGAAAAATAGAAAATTGTCAAAACAAACTAGCAACCTAGACGCTGATAATCAGTGCCCAGGCTGCTAGTTTTTATTATTCTTATTTTGATAATGGGCGACCACGTCGGTTTTGGACGTGAGGGATATTTTGTTTGCCCGTCACTTTATTTTTTGATTGTTGTTGGGAGTGCTCGAAGGCTCTCTTTTTCTTTTTCTGAAGAAAATCTTCCAGTTTGACCTTTTGCTTTGTCATAAATGCTCCTCCTTTCAGCAAGAATCGCAGTTAGCAGTCAGCAATTAATTTCATCCGCACGTGAACCAAATCCTTTCATTCGTACTATCTTTAGTATAAAGGAGAGATTCACAGGCGGAGGAGCCTCCTTTTGTGTAAAAAAAGAAAGAGCCCGAATCAGCTCTTTCTTTAACATTGTTTTCTCATCGTGCGAATGATACGTTGGATACTTTTGATATCCAAATAATAGCTACCAGCGAGCTCACGAGTACTCTTTCCCATCTGATATTCCTGATAGATTTGTTGATTTCTTTGTCTAAGCATCTCTTTACTAGCAGTCTTGCTGCCCCAAGGCAAACGTTCTTTTGGCCTCTTGGGGATATAAAGGATTGTACCATTAACATATTTTTGGATCTCTTTTACGATTTCCTCTGGTAGAAGTTCGAATGCGTTTTGATAAGCCATCTTTTACCCTCCTAATAAAGTAGAATTTAGGATTCAGCAAAAGCTCTTCAAGCATTCCTGCCAAGCTTTTGCTAGGCTTCGATAATAATTACTCCCATTGTAATGCTCCTTTCGGGTACTAGGTTTAGTATAGCATATTGGATTTGAGGATGAATAATAAGAAAATATAGTGTGCGAAAGTGTAGCTCGAAAGTAAAAGCTTGAGAGCTTGTCAAACCGATCGATAAGTGGATAAAATTTCTGGTGTGATGCTTGTAGTGATATTGGACGGAGTCGCAGTGTTAATTTTTCATTCATGTAATCATTAATGGTCATTCTAAAGATAATAAAGTCAATGGAATTTACGCAACGATAGTTATTCTGAATCTTTTAGTTTTGGTTAGATGATCAAATTTTATTATAGAATCAGTCTTTTGATTGAATTATGATATTTTCGAGGAAAAATAAAACAAAACATAATAAATTGATACTATTGAAAACAAATACAATAGCAGCATAAGAAGAGACCTACAAAGATATTTTTTTTCTGCTATTATGTTCATTTTTTGTAAAAAAGAACGAATAAATAATTCAACAATGCTATATCGAGATTCTATTAAGTAACTATACTTCGATAGTATGCAGAAACGAATTTACGTATTTTTTTCCATTCTGCAATAATTTCTTTTTTAAATTCCCATCAATTTCCTCAGAATGAAACCACGTTTTATTTCTTCTGAAAACATTGGAAATATTACTAGTGTTGGAAGATACTCCAAAAATATTAATCATAATATAGTTTACATCATTTAATGAGAAAAATTCTCCTTTTCCTTCTTCTGTAATGATATATAACGCAAGCATCATCTTGTCTTTAAAGGTTTTGAGAGATTCCATGCTAGGATATTTATCCAAGTTAAGAACATCAGCATTGATATTTGAATAATTAGATTTTAAAGTTTTCGATTTTTTCTTCCCAGCAGTCCCTCTTGGTTTAGTTAAAACTTCTTTCTTTTCAAAATTTTCAATATAATCAATACCTAATTTGGACAGAATATAAAACTTTCTGCTTGTTTTTTCGTTGGGTTTCTTCTCAATTATTAAAGATTTTTTTGCAAGCTGATTCAATAAAGCACTATTGTTTGAATATTTAGGTCTTCTTGCCTCTTCGTAGTAATTTTTTACATTTTCGACGGAAAATGATTCCACATGGTTTCTCTTTTCATCATAGTAAGCAGAAATTAAAATGAAGTCTGCCTCCGTTACGTCCCCGAATTCTGTTAAAAAAGTTGCAAGATTAGTTCTTGATACATCTTCTTCTGCGTAAGGAATAGTAGTTTTGGAGATGTTTTCTATTGATTGAACAGATTTTTCCTGTTCTGGGAAAGATACATTATTGGACTCAAAAGTTTCTGGGTAAACAGGGGTAGCATTGATTTGTTTAGTAATTCTTATAGAATCAACAGCTACAGGGAGAATATTATTTAAGAAGTATTCTCTCTCCCTTTCAATAATTTCAGATGATCCAGCAGCTTCAAATTCAATTTCCCCAATTTTAAACTTAACTTGATTTTTCATTAAACTCCTCCTCTATATTAACCCTGCTTTAGTAAATAATTCCTCCAACATTACCCGGTATTCAATTTTTATATCATCTATGTCCTTTTTTCCAGCAGTATAAGTGATACTGTGAGCAGAAAAATTTCCGACTTTTCGAAAAGTATCAAATTCATTTTTGATTCGAGAAATTTTTAAGGTTTGATTGTTTTTTGCATTCTTAACAATGTTATCAAGCATGACATAGCCAGAGTTATCGCGATTTTTAATTTCATTATCAATACCTAATTTTTGGTAAGAGAGTACTAATAGAACTTCGAATAATCTTCGCATTAGAACTGCACAAGCATCGTAGCAATTATAGGAGTATGAATGATTTATTTGATAAATTAATTTATCTAAGTACTGTCTTTTATGACAAAATTTAGACTCATCAATCAGTTCACTGGATGATTCAATCATTTCTGTATCATTCCAAAGTTCTGAATATTCTTTCTCTAAAACCTGCAAAGTCATAGGGATAAATTCAAATTTTCCTTTATTAACTTCACGAAAGAATTTGGATGCGCCAGAAACCATTTTTTTTTAAGTCTAGACATGTTAGGCATATGGCCGCAATTTCCCATAATTTCTTTTATAAGGGTTAATGTGAAGAGTGATTCGGATGTTTCTTTATAGTGATAAAAACATAAGAGTTTTGCTTTTTCTAATTCATTACTCTTTTCAAAAT
>NZ_NIBK01000003.1:139233-141023 GCF_002174375.1 Enterococcus sp. 12F9_DIV0723
GTGTTTACCTCACCAAAAATCTCAAGAAATAGATTTGCCCCGAAAATAATATCTGAATCATAAGCCGCAGAATTGGAATATTCAGAATCTAGGATTAAAATATTTTTATTAGTTTGATTTAACAAAATAATACATTTAAGTTCTTTTGGTTCGATAAATTTTCTAGGGTAACGTTCGTAGGGAACATAAGAAATACCTGAGTGAGATTTGCCACCCCAATCAGTTACTTCCCAAGATTGTGCTCGATAAGCAATCTCTTTTGGTTGATCCTTTTGTGGAATAAATTCTCCTATTGCATTTCTTCTAGACATTATTCCATATACTGGACTTGGGAAAATAGTAGTTTTGTCAACAAATTCTAAAATTTCAAATTTTTCTTTGAGAATTTTCTTGATTTCATCAGAAATTTCGATACCTAAGAAAAATTTTTGATTTGGCTCTAAGTCACTCAATAGTTTTTTTGATTTACGTATTCTTGATTGTTTTATATACATTAGCGACCTCCTTTTCCTTTTCTTTTTGTTACTAATGCTTTTTATCTTGATGGTTTTTTAACGTTTTCCCAGCTTTTGATTTAGTTGATTTACTAGTGCCTTTGGAAGCTAATGCTTTGCCTGCTGCGCCAACTTTACCGCCTCTGTGTCTAGCCATTGTGATTCCTCCTTTTTTAAATAGTGTAAGAAAACAGAAAACAGAAAGAGCTAACTAGTTGCATTAGAGTACTTGAAATATCTTTACAATAATTTTTGTCATTGTTATACTGAAATTGATATGATAATTTCAGAAGATTATTTCTGATTTCTGTAAGAGCAGTAGATGCCAGTCTACTGCTCTTTTTTCTTCGATTTTAGTATACTTCAATAAAATAATTTTGTCAACCAGTCCCGAAATGGTGGACTTTTGTCCCAAAAAGTTTTATAATACTAAGAGAGTTATGGGAGGTATTATGCTATGAAAAAACAAAATGTATTGAACTTAATTAAATATCATGTTGAAAGAAATGAAATTGCATTTAGAAATGAATCAATTGAAATTGCTAAAAGTTTTGATAGTGTCGGAGATTATGAATTAGCTGAATATATTATGAGCATGATTACTGAATCCAATTTATATGCCCCGCAAGCTAGTGATTTTGAGAGCGATTTTCTAAAGACACTTGATGTAAGTACTATTGAACCATTGAATCTGCCCTCTGAAATAACTGAAGATATTAAGGGGATAATTAATGCGGTTCATCATAACATAGGTATTAATAAATTTTTGTTTGAAGGTTTTCCTGGAAGTGGAAAAACGGAAGCTGCAAAGCACGTTGCAAGGCTGCTTGATAGAGCTTTATATTATGTGAATTTTGATAATCTAATTGATAGTAAACTTGGACAAACAAATAAGAATATTACCACTGTGTTTAGTGAGATTAATAAAATCCCTTATCCAGAGAAAACGGTAATTCTATTTGACGAAATAGATGTTATCGCGTTAGATAGAATAAATAACAATGATGTTCGTGAGATGGGACGTGTGACCTCAACTATTTTAAGAGAATTAGATAGATTAACAGATTTAAATAAAGAAATTGTGATTATAGCAACAACAAATTTATATCAGAATTTTGATAAGGCGTTAACTAGACGTTTTGATGCAGTAATTAATTTCAATAGATACAGCAAACAAGATTTGATAGATATCGCCGAATTTATTTTTTCTTCTTTTGTAAAAAATTTCAAAAATGTTTCAAAAGATGTAAGATTGTTTAAAAAAATATTAAGCCTCTCAGAAGATTTACCCTATCC
>NZ_NIBK01000003.1:141126-163711 GCF_002174375.1 Enterococcus sp. 12F9_DIV0723
TCAGTGATATAAATAACAGTTTTGATTATTTAAAAAGGCTATATAGTAGCTTAATTGGAAATCTTGACAAGACAACGGTTAAAAAATTACACAAACAAGGTTTTACAGTAAGAGAAATAGAAAAGTTAACTGGAGAGCCAAAAAGTACAGTATCGCGAAAGTTAAATGAAGGAGAATAATTCATGGCGAATAATGTGTTGGAATTGAGGGGAAAGAGATTTGTTCAAGCTGCTAGAAATATTACTGGTGGCGGCGCTAGCATGAATAGTAAAAAAGTAGTTACCTCTAAAGAGATTTTGAGATTGCAAACTAAAATGGAACAAATTCGAAATTTCTGGTTACAAGAAAACAGGCCCTTTAACGGAGTGTTAGTCAGTGTTCATTATAATAAAGTTGTAGCTAAAAGTAATCGAATTGGAGGTTTATTAAAAGGGAAAAAATCTGATACAGCGGTTGTTGGAGCAAAGTTTAATGACACTAAAACTAAGCATATAATTACTTATTATGTCAGCGATAAAGATTTAGAAAGGAGCATTAAATCTCTTAAAAGTGCAATTGATATTTTAAATAAAAAATTTGATGGGCAACTGAACAAAACAGTGTTTGATGATTACAAAAAAATGAATAACCTTTCTTTTAATAATGCAATTATGAGTAAATCCCTTTTTAAGCAAGTTATTGCAGATGTCTCCTATATCGAAGATTTTGAAATAGAATTTGCCTCACAACAGAGTCAAGGTAGTATCATTACACTTTATGATACTGAAATAGGAACAAAGGCATTACTAAAAAAATTAGGTATAGACATTCTGTCCAGCAGAATTATAGACGCTCAGACCATACTTTTAAACGAAAGTGAATTAGAACTTTTATTTGAGAAAGCACCATATCTTGTCTCAATGGCAACAACTGATTTATTAGAACTATCACCATCAGATTTTAATAATGTAGAGTCACAAAGCAAAATTTTTATTCCTGATCCCACCATAGAACCAACTATAGGGGTTATAGATACTTTATTTGATAATCGTGTTTATTTTAGCAAATGGGTTGATTATACTGAAATGATTAGTGAGGACTATCCAAGAGATTCCGATGATTATAGACACGGAACCGCAGTTTCGTCGATTATTGTAGATGGCCCACATTTAAATCCATGGCTTGAAGATAATTGTGGACGATTTAAAGTGCGTCACTTTGGCGTTGCGGCTGGGAAAAATTTCTCTTCTTTTACTATTATAAAAAGAATCAAAGAAATTGTTATGAGAAACAGAGACATAAGAGTGTGGAATATTTCTTTAGGCAGTAATCAGGAAATTAACGATAATTTTATTTCAGCTGAAGCTGCAGTGTTAGATCAGATACAATATCAATATGATGTGATCTTTGTTATTGCTGGGACTAATAAACCAAATGAAAAAATCAATAGAATAGGTTCTCCAGCAGACTCAATTAATAGTATGGTAGTTAATTCTGTCACTAAAGATGGCCTTTCTACAAGGTATGCTAGAAGAGGAATTGCTTTATCATTTTTTGCAAAACCAGATGTAAGTTATTATGGTGGAAGTAAAGAGCAATATATTAGGGTTTGTGAGCCTTTAGGAGAAGCAAATGTTGCAGGAACATCTTTTGCAGCTCCTTGGATCTCAAGGAAGCTATCTTATCTTATTGACATATTAGGACTAAATAGAGAAATTGCTAAAGCATTAATAATTGATGCAGCTAAAGGCTGGAATGATAAACCAACGCCAGAAGAAATTTCTTTATATGGCCATGGAACTGTTCCTATCAAAATAGACGATATCATAGAATCGAGTGATGAAGAAATTAAATTTTTAGTAACAGACACTAGCGAGAAATGGAATACGTATAACTATAGTTTTCCAATACCCCTTCAAGATGATAAGTACCCTTATATTGCAAGAGCAACTATGTGCTATTTTCCTATATGTAATCGAACTCAAGGTGTAGATTATACAAATACAGAGTTAAATATTCATTTTGGAAGAATAAAAGATGATGGGAAAATAAATGATATTAAAGGCGACAGACAAAATCAAGAAGAAGATTTGAATACAGAAAAATATTATCTTTTAGAAGGAGAAGCTCGATTGAATTTCCGAAAATGGGATAATGTTAAATATGTTGCTGAAAAGCCCAAAAATAGAATGAGACCTAAAATAGCATATAAAATGAACAAAAATTGGGGTATGGAGATCAAAACAAATAATAGATTAGATCCTGAAGATGGCGTTGGTCTACGTTTTGGAGTAGTTGTAACAATAAAAGAGATAAACGGTGTTAATAGGATTGATGAGTTTATTAAAAATTGTTATTTAAATGGTTGGATAGTTAATGAATTAGATATTCATGTTAAGCAAGATATTCATAAAAAATTGAATGAAGATATTGAATTTCAATAAATCTATTGAACAATGTTTAACTGTAGGGTGTAACGAAAAAAGTGTCTTCATGAAAAATCAATAAATAGAAATAAAAGGAGGGCTGATAAATGTATGATTGTTCAAAAGAATTTAATAAATTTTATAGAACAAAGGTTGTGTTGCCAGCAAAAGAACAAAATGAATTAAGGAAAAAACGAAAATTAAATATCAAGAGACTAAAGGATGGATTGATAGAATATAACGAAGAAAAAAATAAAGAATACAAAATTGCTGAGGAAAGAGTTCAAGGTAGCATGGCTATGCACACTATTACACAAAATGACGAAAGTGATTATGATATAGATGTTGGTATAGTATTTGAATCAGATAACCTCAATAATTTAGGACCTCTTGCAACCAGAAATATAGTCGCAGACGCATTAGAAAGAAAAACTAAACAATTTGCAGAAGAACCTGAGGTAAAAACAAGTTGTGTACGTTTAAAGTATAGCTCAACAGGTTATCATGTAGATTTTGCCATTTTTAAAAGATATAAAGAGTATTCATGGGATGATGAATATACTTACGAGCATGCTGGTTCAGAGTGGTCAATTAGGCATATTAAGGCACTAGAAGAGTGGTTTAACGAAGAAATAAAAAATGCAGGAGATGACTTAAGGAAAGTCATTAGATTATCAAAAATGTTCTGCAAATCAAGAGAAAATTGGGTGAACATGCCAAGTGGTTTAATTCAAACCATCTTAAGTGCCGAAAAACTTAACTCAAATTATTCTCGATTAGATGAAATATTCTACTATACTATGGATGCTATTGTAAATCGTTTGAGTCTATATTTGGAGATTGCAGCTCCAGTAGACAATGGAAGACCATTAGTAACTCGAGAAATTGACTATCAAAGAATGAGAAATTGGAAAAGTCGTTTAGAAACCAATTTGCAGAATTTAGAAATACTATTTGATGAAGATTGTACGTATAAAGATGCTATAAATGCTTGGTCGAAATTCTTTAATCACTCTTATTGGAATGAGTTATATTCGTCAACAGTAAAAGAAAGTTATAGTGTAAGTAAAGCGTACGATTTTGATGATACGGAAGAATTTATTGAAAATATGTATCCCATTTATGAACAATATGATGTAACAATTGATTGTAAAGTATCTGGTAACGGCTTCTCAGTAATGCCAATTTCAGATTATTTAGATAAATTTGCACCGATACTTAAAAGATTTATACCACATAACTTTTCTATTAAATGTAAAATTGGCTATACTAATTGTCCGTCCTACGATAGGATTTTATGGAAAGTTTTAAATGTAGGGACTGAAGCAGAACGTCGTAATGATATACGTGGTCAAATTCAAGATAACAGAGGCAATGAAATTACAGAGAATTCCAAATTCATTGGGGAACATTATATTGAATGCTATTTGATAAGAAACGAGGTATGCGTTGGTATTGGACATGTAGATGTTCCCATTGGAGGAAGTTGATTTGAGAGAATATAATTACAGCACAAAAATATTAAAAATGCTATCATTATTAATTCTTTGTATTATAGGAATACTATGCATAATCTATTTTGAAATTAATGAAAATTCTATTGGTTCAACTTTAGGAGGTTTAGTAGCAGGATTTCTGCTTCCATATCTTTTTCCAAGCATTGTTGATTTGACCGATAATAAGAATTGGAAATCGACTCAGCGAAAATTATTAAGAGCTGGTTTAGTACAAAAAGATACAAATATTAGAATTTCTTTTGCTTACTTATATAGAATAAAAATTGATGGTCGATATTTTTTAGTACAGAATACTAGAACAAAAAAATATCAGCCAGTCGGTGGTGCTTACAAATTCAAAATAGAAGAAGCAAACTATCTAGCAGAACATATTCCAGTTGAGAATGATAATCGAATTCCAGTAGATAAAATCACAAAAAGAGATTATAGATTATTGGTTAAGAGTAAATATTTGAGGAAATTTGTGAAAAGATTTGATAAAACCCCATATAGAGAGAATATAAATGACCTTAGCAGAGAGTTTTTTGAGGAAGTATTTTCAACAAGTATTTTAGATAAAAATGAGTTTGGAGATTTATCGTATAAATATTGTGGAAGACATATGACGAATGTTGAATATGGCAATGTATTTAATCATTATGAGTTACTTTTAGCAGATGTTGTTGAAGTTAGATTGACAGATAATCAAGAGGAGTTATTCAGAAATCTCATAGATAAAGACTCTATTAAATACCAATTTGCAACTTCTGATGAAATTAAGTCTTATGGTGTGGGATATGGAACTGATAAGCTAACAGATACTATTGCTAACCACACTCCAAAAATTCTGAGTGAAAATACAGACAAGTTAACACTGAGAAATAGACATGAAAAAGTAATCAAAATAAAAGTTTAATATACAGTGAGATATTAAAGAATTTCTATATTAGGTATAGGAAGGCGATAATATAATGAATGAGAGGAGAGTTTAAAAAAGACACTCCTTTTTCTTATTTAGGCGTTCAAGAATGAACGTCTATTTTTTTACGCAATTTTGAAAGGAAGTGAGTAAGCGCCGTATACCAGAGTACCTAAAAACAAAGTCCACCTTCGATTATACTTTGAGTACAAAGAAAAATCGGAGGTGGTTTCTTTATGAAGGAAAACCGAGAAGTGGTTCAAATCGCTTTAGAAAAACAAACGTCCAATAAACGAGTGGCACCGGCAAAAGTTGCGGTGAGAATTAAGACTGACTCACAAGATATTTTTGTGTACAACGGTGCGAGTCACTATCTCGTACAAACTGTATTGAAAGAATTGATGCCTCATGTTTCTTGATTACAAACAAGTTAACCATCTGTTCATCGTTTGTGGAAAGACAGACTTACGTAAAGGAATTGATGGACTCGCGTCCATTGTTCAACACGAATATCAGTTAGATGTGTACGACAATGCCCTCTTTCTTTTTTGTGGTGGTCGACAAGATCGTTTCAAAATGTTGTATTACGATAAAGACGGTTTTCTTCTTTTATACAAACGATTAGATCAAGGAAAATTACGATGGCCAAGAACAAAAAAAGAAGTTCGCTGTCTCACGCACCAACAAATTCGTTGGCTATTAGAGGGCTTGAGTATTGATCAGCCACGAGCAATTCGTGCAGGAAAACAAGGTGTATTCTAGTCGAAAGAAAGAAGATGGGAAATGCAAGAAACGTTGATTTCATGCGATTTACATCTTTTTTTTTTAGTATGTTCATGGTATAATAATAACATCAAAAACAAACAGAAAGTGGTGTATAACGTTGTCAAATCAATCAAATGAAACTGATAAAAATAACGAAACAACCACACAATTAGTCACGATGCTTCAAGAACAAATGACCATCAATCAAAAGCAACTTCAAGTAAACGAAGTACTCACACAAGAAGTGAAATTACTTCGAGAACAAATTGCTTACTTAACCAATAAACTGTATGGGAAATCCAAAGAATCGTTGCCGGAATCATTGTCAGGGCAATTAAGTTTGGATTTATTTGGCGAGCCTGTGGCTCCACCTTCCATTCAGGAAGAGGAAATTTCTGTCCAACCACATAAACGGAAAAAAGGGACAAAGTCAAAAAAGTTGAATGACTTCCCAACAAGGGAAGTCCATTGCGAACTAACTGAAGAAGAACGACACTGTCAACAGTGCGGAACAACTATGAGCGACATGGGTATAAAAAAATCCCGCGAAGAAATTGCTTTTCATCAAGCTCGCATTGAGACACTACAATATGTGCAACATAGTTATTGTTGTAAAGCATGTGAACGTGTCGGAGACACTTCCTTGAAAAAAGCACCTGTTCCTAAACCGCTTCTTTCCAATAGTCTAGCCTCTCCGAGTCTTGTCGCAGAAACCATGTTTTTGAAATTTATTCAAAAAGTACCGGCTTATCGCCAAGAAAAGTATTGGCAACAATTACGTCTAGATATTTCTCGAGACAATATCACTAACTGGCATATACGCGTAGGACAAGATTTTCTTTCGATACTAGTGGAACGTTTGCATCAAGAACTGGTGAAGCGAACCATCGCTTACGCCGATGAAACGACTTACCGAGTGCTAGAGAGTCAAAAACAGAACAATTATTACTGGGTGTTCAGTACCTCGAAACAAGAGGAAGATCCGATCGTCCTATATCATCATAGTGAATCACGAGGGAATGATGTGCCCAAAAATTTTTTGAAGAACTTTCAGGGATATCTCCACTGTGATGGCTATTCTGTTTACGATGGTTTAGCGAACGTTCTTCCTGTTCGCTGCTTAGCACATGTCCGTAGGAAATTTCACGAAGCATTACCAAAAGAACTGGGAGAAACAATCCATCCAGCGGCCTATGTTTTGGATGCATTCAAAGAATGCTTTAAAAAAGAGAAAGCTTGGAAAGATCTTTTACCGGACGAGCGATTGGAAAAACGCCGGAAAGAATTACGGCCGTTACTCGATCAACTCTATGCCTATGTGGAGACGATTCCTGCCGTTCCTAAATCAAAGTTGGAACAAGCAATTGAATACATGTGTAAGCATCGAGAATCAGTGGAACACGTCTTTGAGGATGGTCGCTTAGAATTAACGAACAACCAAAGTGAACGTTTCGTCAAAGAATTGGTTATCGGTCGAAAAAATTACCTATTTTCGTCGAGTTTAGCCGGTGCCCAAACTTCAGGTTATATTCTAAGTGTGATGAAAACAGCAGAATGGAACGAGTTAAATCCGACAAGATATCTTCAATACTTATTTGAAGAATTGCCCAATCTGCCGGTGTTAACAGCGGATTACTTAGACGACTATTTGCCTTGGTCGAAAACGATCCAAGAAAAATGTAAATAATAAAAAAGACGACTTAGCCTGATTGTATGATAACAATCGGGCTAAAAGTCGTCTAGGTACTCCACTATTCGGCGCTTACGGAAGTGATACTACGAAACCAGAAAAACAGGAAAATAAAGGTCGTTCCCCACCGTGTAAGACTGTCAAGCAAATGAGATTCATTCAACAAAAAAAGAAAGGATAGGGAAAAATATGGAACTTAAATTTGTCATTCCCAACATAGAAAAAACATTTGGCAATTTAGAATTTGCTGGCGAGGATAAAATCCTACAGCGAAGAATCAACGGACAGCTTACTATCTTATCACGAAGCTATAACCTCTATTCAGATGTACAACGTGCAGATGATATTGTGGTGATACTTCCTGCTGAAGCTGGCGAAAAACATTTCAGCTTTGAGGAACGTGTTAAGTTAGTCAATCCACGCATTACCGCTGAGGGCTATAAAATAGGCACTCGTGGTTTTACCAATTACCTTTTACATGCTGACGACATGGTAAAAGAATAAAGAAAGAGAGGAAAAATGATGAGATTAGCAAATGGCATTGTATTAGATAAAGACACGACTTTTGGAGAACTAAAGTTCTCTGCTCTACGTCGTGAAGTTAGAATCCAAAATGAAGACGGATCGGTTTCAGATGAAATCAAAGAACGTACCTATGACTTAAAATCCAAGGGACAAGGACGTATGATTCAAGTAAGTATTCCTGTCAGCGCGCCTTTGAAAGAATTTGATTATAATGCACGGGTGGAACTTATCAATCCTATTGCGGACACCGTTGCTACTGTCACCTATCAAGGAGCAGATGTTGATTGGTATATCAAAGCAGATGACATAGTCCCAAAAATAAATACCAAGAAAATAGATACTGAAGATAAGAAAAATAATTCACTCAATAAAAAGCAGTAAACATGCCTCTTGTTGAGATATATAATTATTGCAAGTATAATTATATAAAAACGATTGAGGTGGCTAAATGTGGAAATGAGTGATTATATAAATTGGTGGGAGTCGAATAAGGAAACTGGGTTAGAAGATCTAAATGAACAATTTTTAAAACTATTTCCTAAAGCAGATTTCTTACCATCAATTTACCACCCAATTTTATATAAATATCTTAAAAACGACCAAATAAAACATTGGAATAATGACGTCTTTTCTTTTTCTAAAAATAAAATTGAAGAGATAGAAAGTGGTCTGGGAAAAGATGCCATGTCGTCAACCTTACTAGCTAACTTCCACCTCCTAGTCTATGCTTATGAAAGTTTGTTGGACATAGAAGAAAGAATAATACTAATGAATAGATTTAAAGGTAGTGAGGAACTTAAAGCTAAGATATTTAGCATTAGCTTATATAATGATTTGTTGAATACTGCCTTCAGTAACATCTTGAAATTATTTATCGAATTTCAAAGTGTAATTGAAAAGAAAAATCTTTATCAAAAAAATTTAAGACCTCAAATAGAATGTCTTAACAAAAGGGGTTATTCGCAGATCACTAATTTAGCCGATTCAAATATTCGAAACGCAATTTCTCATGGCGGTGTAAAAGCTGATGGGTCAAAAATGATATTCTCATATCGAGAGGGTCCGAAATACCTAACTCAAGAATCTACGGTATATCAGTTTAAAGATTCTTTGCTACAACTCTATGATGGAGTTTCAGCCATAGTATTAAGTTGGATTAATTATTTATGTGAAGAGAATATAACTTACAATGAGGTGTATCAAAATCTGACAGTTCATGAAGATACTTCGTTATTCTTCGAAAGGCTCTCAATGTCTACACTACTAACTTCTTGTGACAAAGTATATCAGTTGGACATAAATAATGACACTGGGAAAAGGCAGCACGTAAATGTTGAATATACGGGCGTTGATTTAGATATTGATTCACGGATTTTTCTAGGATTATATTCAGCAGAAAGAGTGTTCCAATTAAGGGAATTATCCCCAAATGATACTGTCATGGTTTCGTTCCATTCGCCGAGAGTCATTACCTCATTTTTTACAGTTAAAGGTATTGTGCTTAACGATTTAACAAATGGAACAATAGAGTTAGATGAAGCTTGGAAACGTGTAGTTAGTGATAAAAATGTGATGATGTTCCCAATTAACGATGAAAAAAGAAATGAATTTGAAGATTCGTTTCGTTATTATCCTGATATAGAAACAGAGGATTATCGGATAACTGAAATTGAGGATATTAGTGTAGAGGATAAAAAACGTTTTAAGGCTGTTGTTTATCTAAAACGAGCTAAAAGACCAAATCATGTGAAATCAGCTGTGGAAGAAATTGTTAGCCAGCTTAAAATTTTAGAAAACTATGGATTCAGTTCAAATAAAGTAAAACATGGGACTATGGACGCTGATATACTTTATATAGTTCTATACAAACAAGAGTTACGTCGTGGAAAAGATAGGGCATTGTTCCCAAACAATAATAATTTCATAGCACAGATTCAGTACGATGTAGAAATGACATTTCCAATTCGCAATGGTCTTGTAGACCCTCACCTAAAATTAAGACGCGAAAAAGAAATAGAGTATAATTGGAATCCAAATTTTTAGGAGGTGTTGTCATGGCAATGTATGTATATAAGGATAGACAAAGAAAAATAGAATTTCTTGCAGAAGATGCTTTAAAACAAGATATGGGTATACGTTATTATTGTCCAAATCCTAATTGTGATGCACATATGTATTTATGTGGTGTTGATGGATTAGCAACTGCTTATTTTAGCGCAAATAGACGAACGTTCCCTCATGTAGAGAAGTGTGATTACGGTTCATCAAATAGTTTTAATCCCAACAATTCTGATGAAAGCTTATTTGATTTTGAGAGGGTAATTGAAGATATGCTAAGACCAACTAATCCTACAAAGAAAGACAAATCATCTAACGCTCATAAAACAGGTGATCGCAATTTAAAACCATTGCGCACAATTCGTCAAGTCTATGATATGTGTGTAGCCCACTCCTGTACTCAAACATATAATAACAAAGCTATTGGACAAATGCTCTTAGATGATAGAAGTGAGTATATGTATCCTAAAGGAGTTTTTGGACACAAAATTATTAAAGCAAAAACCAAAACTGGTGGTTTTTACAATGCTGAAAAACAAGAAATTTATTTAGTTGCCCCGAGTTCAGAGAAATATGAATTTGTTTTGAAAGTTTCAAATGATGAATTATTTCGCTTTTTTAGAGATAGTTTATATAATAATCGAGATAAATTTATAATCGTAGCTGGAAAATGGGGTTCTTATGGTAAGTTCAACTTTTTTCAAACAAATATAACCAGTAAACGACAAATCAAAATAATAAAATAAGTGATTTCTAGCAGTTAGTCTATTAAAGAGTGACTGCTTTTTCCTACATAAGAAAGGACGTGATACAATTTTCAAACGTAGAGGAAAACGAATCCGAGCTAGCGACAAAAGCCTAGTCTATCACACTGTACTAGCAGGATTCGGCTTTATATTCTTGTTGGTGATAATACAGTTTCATCTATCGTCACTTATAGCGGTAGATTGGCAGAACAATACTATGGACAGTCTTATCCAACAATTTCAAATACCGTATTTATGGGGTAGTGTAATAACTGCCCTTTTTGTATGCTTAGTTATCGGCATTCTTTATTACCGATACCGCATTGATTCTGTTAAGCAACTATATCACCGTCAAAAGCTGGCGAAAATGATTTTAGAAAACAAATGGTATGAATCAGAACAAATCAAAGCAGAGAGTTTCTTCAAGGATAGTGCCAGTCAGACAAAAGAAAAGATAATCTATTTCCCAAAAATTTTCTACAGGATGAAAAATGGTTTAATTTATATTCGAGTGGAAATTACACTAGGGAAATATCAAGACCAACTCCTACACTTGGAGAAAAAATTAGAGACTGGTTTGTACTGTGAGCTAGTTGATAAAGAACTTAAGGATTCCTATGTGGAATATACCTTGCTCTATGACACCATAGCTAATCGGATTTCGATTAATGAAATGCAAGCGAAAAACGGTAAACTACGCCTAATGAAGAATATCTGGTGGGAATATGACAAACTCCCTCACATGCTGATTGCTGGCGGTACTGGAAGTGGAAAATCCTATTTTATTTTAACGTTGATTGAAGCGTTGCTTCATACTGATTCAAAGCTGTATATCCTTGATCCGAAGAATGCTGATCTTGCTGATTTAGGTTCTGTGATGGCGAATGCCTACTACAAAAAAGATGATATGCTTTCCTGCATTGATCGTTTCTATGATGAAATGATGGCACGAAGTGAAGCCATGAAAAAGATGGACAATTACAAGACAGGCGAAAACTATGCTTACTTAAGACTTCCAGCCCATTTTCTTATCTTCGACGAGTATGTTGCCTTTATGGAAATGCTAGGAACAAAAGAGAGTACCGCAGTTCTAAATAAACTAAAACAAATTGTTATGTTGGGTCGTCAAGCAGGATTCTTTCTGATACTAGCTTGTCAAAGACCTGATGCAAAATATTTAGGCGATGGAATCAGAGATCAGTTTAATTTCAGGGTAGCGCTTGGAAGAATGTCTGAAATGGGTTATGGCATGATGTTTGGTAATGACGTACAAAAAGATTTTTTCTTAAAGCAAATTAAAGGGCGAGGTTATGTCGATGTGGGAAAAAGTATTATATCAGAGTTTTATACGCCCCTTGTACCAAAAGAACATGACTTTTTAGAGGAAATCAAGAAATTATCCAACAGCAGACAGGACACGCAGGCGACGTGCGAAGCGAAAGTCGCAGGTGTGGACTGATCTTGCTGGCTGGTGTGGCGCAAGCCACGCCAGCACTTAACCCCCCGTATCTAACAGGGGGGTACAAATCGACAAACAACAGATTTAAAAATTGAATAGTTCCCTTTGGTTACAGGGGAATTAAAGAATACAGGCAGTTGTCAAATGAGCTTCAAAAAGTTGACATCTGCCTTTTTGATTGGAGGGATAAAGCTGATTCAAGAAAAAAACGGACAGAAACTACAGAAAACCCGCTTGGCTTGCGGTCTTACTCAAAATCGCTTGGCAGTGGCTACAGGTATTACAAGGCAGTATCTAAGTGATATTGAAACAGGCAAAGTCAAGCCATCAGATGATTTACAACAGTTGCTTTGGGAAACACTGGAACGCTTCAATCCCGACGCTCCTTTAGAAATGCTGTTTGACTATGTACGGATTCGCTTTCCGACAACAGACATTCAGAAAGTCGTTGAAGAAATCTTACGATTAAAACTAACCTACTTTCTTCATGAAGATTACGGTTTTTATTCCTACTCAGAACATTACCACTTGGGAGATATATTCCTACTCTGCTCTCATGAGCTGGAAAAAGGTGTTCTGGTGGAATTAAAAGGACGTGGGTGTCGTCAATTTGAAAGTTATCTTTTAGCACAAGAGCGGAGCTGGTACGAATTTTTTATGGATTGTCTGGTGGTAGGTGGTGTGATGAAGCGTCTTGACCTTGCCATCAATGACAAGACAGGTATTTTAAACATTCCAGAGCTGACAGAAAAATGCAGACAGGAAGAATGTGTTTCCGTCTTCCGCAGTTTCAAAAGCTATCGCAGTGGCGAACTGGTACGTAGAGACGAAAAAGAATGTATGGGTAATACGCTCTATATCGGTTCATTACAAAGTGAGGTCTATTTCTGTGTCTATGAAAAAGATTACGAGCAATACAGGAAAAACAATATTCCCATTGAAGACGCTGACGTGAAAAATCGCTTTGAGATTCGATTGAAAAATGAGCGTGCTTATTATGCAGTCGTTGATTTATTAACCTATGGCAATCCAGAAAAAACAGCCTTTAAGATTATTAATCGTTATATCCGCTTTGTGGATAAAGACGAAAAAGCTCCACGCTCTGACTGGAAACTGAATGAACACTGGGCTTGGTTTATTGGACACAACAGAGAACAGTTAAAATTAACCACCAAACCAGAGCCTTATTCATTCCAGCGGACTTTAGGCTGGCTTTCCCATCAAGTCGCTCCCACTTTAAAAATGACGATACAACTTGATGAGCTGAATCAGACACAGGTTATCAAAGACATTCTCGACCATGCGAAGCTGACAGAACGACATAAGCAGATTTTGAAGCAACTGTCGGCAAAAGAACAGGACGTGATAACTGAAAAAACTTAACTTAAATATAGATTCATTGAATACAGAGAGGAGAACAATTTTATGAATTTCGGACAAAACCTTTATAACTGGTTTCTATCAAATGCTCAATCACTGGTACTTTTAGCAATCGTTGTGATTGGGCTTTATTTAGGCTTCAAGCGTGAGTTTAGCAAACTCATTGGCTTTTTGATTATTGCGATTATCGCAGTTGGCTTAGTCTTCAACGCTGCTGGTGTAAAAGATATTTTACTTGAACTATTTAATCGAATTATTGGTGCATAGCTCATATCCTTCATGATAGAATAAAATTACATATTTTATTGTGAAGGGAGAGACAGAATGTTTACCGATGACCAGTTTAAATTGCTTTTAATTAAAACATTAGAAAGAAACAAATCTTCGGATTATAGCAAATCAATTAATGACCTTATTTCCAAAATAAAAGTATCCAATATAGCATTAGATGAGACAGGGGATTTTACCTATTATCAAGGATATCAAATGGGGTGGAATACTCTCTGTACTTATCTTAGAATGAAAGTACCTTTTGATGATTTAGATTTTTTTGAAAGACATAAAGATTTAATAACTAAAACAGCAAGTTCCATATATGATAAACAAGGTGACAATGTATTAGTAGATACTATGTTCACACCTCTTCCGGAAGATTATAAGGTAATCGACTTTAGTCAAATAAAAATTAGTCAAGTAGTTTCTCAAGCGATTGAAGATGCAGAGTTTTTCATGAGTAATGGAGAGTATCAACGTGCTTTTGATAGAGTTCATACTGCTTTTCATGGTTACTTAATTGAAATTCTAAAAAAATATGGGATTATAGCTTCCAAAGACGAAAATCTTTCTAAATTATATAACAGCGTACAGACATTAATAGAAACAGAAATTGAACCTGTAGAAATTGCTAATTTAGTAAAGACAACAATAAGGTCATCAAATGGCATGATTAATGCTCTTAATGAAGTAAGAAATAGGCATTCACTTGCTCACCCCAATACAAATATTATTGGAAAAAGAGAAGCAAAATTAATTATAGGTATTGCAAGCACAATTACAGATTATATCAGCGGATACCTCGATAAGTAGCGTCATTAACTGACTGCTACTTTTTTTATGCTCAAATTTAAAAGAAAAGAAGTGAAAATATGGACGATATGGCTGTATATATTGCGAATTTAGGTAAATACAACGAGGGAGAATTAGTCGGAGCTTGGTTTACCTTTCCCATTGACTTTGAGGAAGTCAAAGAAAAAATCGGCTTGAATGATGAATATGAGGAATACGCAATCCATGATTATGAAATGCCTATTCCAGTGAGCGAATATACTTCCATTGGCGAACTCAATCGCCTATGGGAGATTGTATTGGAACTGCCAGAAGAACTGCAATCAGAGCTACCCTCTCTACTTACTTATTTTTCAAGCCTTGAAGAATTAAGTGAACATCAAGAAGACATTATCATTCACTCGGATTGTGATGATATGTCTGATGTGGCTCGCTACTACATTGAAGAAACTGGAGCTTTCGGCGAAGTACCAGCTAGTCTTCAAAGCTATATTGATTATCAAGCCTATGGTCGTGATTTGGAACTTTCGGGAACATTCATCACAACCAATCATGGGGTTATTGAAATCATTACTTGAATCTGTTGGTACATTGCTACTGACAGATTTTCTTATTTTAGGGGTAGTCCATCGGCTATCCCTTTTTTTATGAAAGGGCTGATTATATGAAAAAAATACGAAGTTATACCAGTATCTGGTCGGTGGAAAAAGTCTTGTATTCCATCAATGACTTTAAACTTCCATTTCCGATTACTTTTACTCAAATGACATGGTTTGTGGTGTCCATCTTTGCAGTTATACTTCTTGGCAACTTACCACCGCTCTCCATGATTGAGGGAGCATTCCTCAAATACTTTGGACTACCACTGGCTTTCACATGGTTTATGTCCACAAAAACCTTTGATGGCAAGAAGCCTTATGGATTCTTGAAGTCTGTGATTGCGTATGTCCTAAGACCAAAGCTGACCTACGCAGGAAAGAAAGTAACGCTTGGCAAGAATCAACCACAAGAAGCCATTAGCGCAGTAAGGAGTGAATTTTATGGCATATCCAATTAAATACATTGAAAATAACTTGGTCTGGAACAAAGATGGCGAATGTTTCGCCTATTATGAGCTTGTTCCCTACAATTACTCGTTTTTAAGTCCAGAACAGAAACTACAGGTGCATGATTCCTTTCGACAGTTAATCGCACAAAATCGTGATGGGAAGATTCAAGCTTTACAGATTAGCACGGAATCCAGTATTCGCTCTGCACAGGAACGCTCTAAACAGGAAGTTACTGGCAAGCTAAAAAACATTGCCTATGAGAAAATCGACCAGCAGACAGAAGCCCTTGTTTCTATGATTGGCGAAAATCAAGTGGACTATCGTTTCTTTATTGGCTTTAAGCTTCTGCTCAACGATCAAGAGTTTTCTATGAAGAATCTTACCGTTGAAGCAAAGAATGCACTATCTGATTTCGTTCATGATGTAAACCATAAATTGATGGGCGATTTTGTGAGTATGAGTAATGATGAAATCTTACGTTTTCAAAAGATGGAAAAGCTACTGGAAAACAAAATCTCTCGTCGCTTTAAGATACGAAAACTTGAAAAAAATGACTTTGGCTATCTGATAGAACATCTCTACGGACAGACAGGGACAGCCTACGAAGATTATGAGTATCATCTATCAAAGAAGAAGCTGGAAGATGAAACCTTGATTAAATATTTTGACCTTATCAAACCTACTCGCTGTCTGGTGGAAGAAAAACAGCGATATTTAAAAATCCAACAGGAAGATGAAACGGTTTATGTGGCTTACTTTACCATTAACAGTATTGTGGGAGAACTGGACTTTCCATCTTCTGAAATCTTCTACTACCAGCAACAACAATTTACCTTTCCTATTGATACGTCAATGAACGTGGAAATTGTGGCAAACCGTAAAGCACTTAGTACGGTAAGGAATAAGAAAAAGGAACTCAAAGACCTTGATAACCATGCTTGGCAAAGTGACAATGAAACCAGCTCCAATGTGGCAGAAGCCTTGGATAGTGTCAATGAACTAGAAAACAGTTTAGACCAATCCAAAGAATCTATGTACAAACTCTCTTATGTGGTTCGGGTTTCTGCTAATGATTTGGACGAGTTGAAACGTCGCTGTAATGAAGTGAAAGACTTTTACGACGATTTGTCTGTGAAGCTGGTTCGCCCTTTTGGGGATATGCTGGGTTTACATGAAGAATTTTTACCTGCCAGCAAGCGTTATATGAATGACTATAATCAGTATGTAACCTCTGATTTCTTAGCTGGTCTTGGTTTTGGTGCTACTCAAATGCTGGGCGAAAATGAGGGGATTTATGTGGGTTATAGCATAGATACAGGAAGAAATGTTTACTTGAAACCTGCCCTTGCCAGTCAAGGTGTCAAAGGCTCTGTAACCAATGCGTTAGCTTCGGCTTTTGTTGGTTCTTTAGGCGGTGGTAAATCCTTTGCGAATAATCTTATTGTCTATTATGCGGTGCTTTATGGGGCACAAGCAGTGGTGGTTGACCCTAAAGCAGAACGTGGTAGATGGAAAGAAACGCTTCCAGAAATTGCTCACGAGATTAACATTGTGAACCTCACTTCTGATGAGAAAAACAAAGGACTGCTTGACCCTTATGTCATTATGAAAAATCCAAAAGATTCTGAATCACTGGCGATTGATATTCTGACATTCCTTACAGGGATATCTTCACGAGATTCTGACCGATTTCCCGTGCTACGAAAAGCGATTCGTGCAGTAACCAATAGCGAAGTGCGTGGACTTCTCAAGGTCATTGAGGAATTGCGTGTCGAGGGAACTCAAATAAGTACCAGCATGGCCGACCATATCGAGAGCTTTACCGATTATGACTTCGCTCATCTGCTTTTTAGTGATGGCACAGTGGAACAATCTATCAGTTTAGAAAAGCAACTCAATATTATACAGGTGGCGGATTTGGTACTGCCAGACAAGGAAACCTCTTTTGAGGAATACACCACAATGGAGCTTTTGTCGGTTGCTATGCTGATTGTCATAAGTACCTTTGCGTTAGATTTTATTCATTCAGACAGAAGCATTTTTAAAATTGTGGATTTAGACGAAGCATGGAGCTTCTTGCAGGTGGCACAAGGAAAAACCTTATCTATGAAGCTGGTTCGTGCTGGACGTGCTATGAATGCAGGAGTGTATTTCGTAACCCAAAACACAGATGACCTCTTAGATGAAAAACTGAAAAATAATCTTGGTTTGAAGTTTGCCTTTCGTTCCACTGACTCGGGCGAGATTAAAAAGACCTTAGCCTTTTTTGGCGTTGACCCAGAGGACGAAAACAATCAGAAGCGATTGCGTGACTTAGAAAATGGACAGTGCCTTATCAGTGATTTATATGGTCGTGTCGGTGTGATACAGTTCCACCCAGTCTTTGAAGAATTGTTACATGCCTTTGATACCAGACCACCTGTGAGAAAAGAGGTGTCATGATGTTACAGAAATTAAAATCAAACTGGACGCTTAAACGTCTAGGCAAAGTGGCAATGACAGTGGCTGTAACGCTTGTGATTGCCATTTTACTTTTATCCATGCTTGGAACAGTGGTTCAAGCTGCTGGGCTGGTAGATGATACCGTCGATGTGGCGAATGAATACAGTAAATACCCTTTAGAGAACTATCAGCTTGATTTTTATGTTGATAATTCTTGGGGCTGGCTACCGTGGAATTGGTCGGACGGAATCGGAAAACAAGTCATGTATGGCTTATATGCCATTACTAATTTTATTTGGACAATCAGCCTCTATCTATCCAATGCAACAGGCTATCTCGTTCAAGAAGCCTATTCCCTTGACTTCATTTCATCAACAGCGGATTCCATAGGCAAGAATATGCAGACCTTAGCAGGTGTCACAACCAGCGGACTTTCGACAGAGGGTTTTTATGTTGGCTTTCTTTTAATCTTGATTTTGGTGCTGGGTGTCTATGTGACCTACACAGGACTGATGAAGCGAGAAACCACAAAGGCGATTCATGCCATTGTCAACTTTGTCATGGTCTTTGTTTTGTCGGCTTCTTTTATTGCCTATGCTCCCGACTACATTAAGAAAATCAATGACTTTTCATCAGATATCAGTCAAGCCAGCTTATCACTGGGAACAAAAATTGTCATGCCCCATTCAGACAGTCAGGGCATAGACAGCGTGGACTTAATCAGAGATAGCTTGTTTTCAATACAGGTGCAACAACCTTGGCTATTGCTTCAATACAATAATTCAGACATGGAAAGTATCGGAGTGGAACGTGTGGAAAGTCTGCTTTCAACCAGTCCAGCTACCAATAATGGCGAGGATAGAGAAAATATCGTTATTGAAGAAATTGAGGATAGAAACAATACCAATCTAACCATCACGAAGACGATAAACCGTTTAGGTACGGTCTTCTTCCTCTTTATCTTTAATATCGGGATTTCAATATTTGTCTTCCTGCTTACGGGTATCATGATTTTTTCGCAGGTGCTTTTTATCATCTATGCCATGTTTCTACCTATGAGCTTTATTTTAAGTATGATACCGTCATTTGATAGTATGGCAAAACGAGCCATTACAAAACTATTTAATACCATTCTAATGAGAGCAGGAATTACTCTTATTATCACGATAGCCTTTAGTATCTCGACGATGCTCTACAGCTTATCGGATGGTTATCCATTCTTCTTAATAGCGTTTCTACAAATAGTAGTATTCGCAGGCATTTACTTCAAGCTGGGCGATTTAATGAGTATGTTCTCACTACAAAGCAACGATTCCCAAAGTGTGGGAAGTCGTATCATGCGAAGACCTCGTATGCTTATGCACGCACATATGCACCGATTACAGCGTAAACTTGGACGTTCAATGACAGCTCTTGGTGCTGGTTCTGCCATTGCCAGTGCGACAAGAAAACAAGGACAGTCGGGTTCGGGTAGCTCTGCAAGGACACAAGCAGATCACACCCGACCAGACGGACAGGAAAAATCAACACTTGGCAAACGTATCGGACAGACAATCGGAACAGTGGCAGATACCAAAGATAAGATTGTTGATTCGACTGGTAATCTCAAAGAACAGGTTCAGGAGTTGCCGACTAATGCCAGATATGTCCTCTATCAAGGAAAATCTAAAGTGAAAGAAAATGTTCGTGACTTAACGAGCAGTATTTCTCAAACTAGAGCAGATAAATCCAGCGGACGTAAGGAACAGCAGGAGCAAAGACGTAAAACAATTGCCGAGCGTCGCGCTGAAATGGAGCAAGCAAAACAGCAAAAACAGTCGGTTTCTAGTGTTCATGAAAGACTAATCACAAGGCAAGAGAAATCCAATGAGGAACAGTCTGTTAGACAAACTACAGTACAGGATTCACACATGGAATCTCAACAGGAACGACCAACAATGAAGCCAGCTTCTTCAACTACAAAAGCTGAAAAGCAACATGAACTCATTCAAGAAAGGACAGCTCAAAAGCCTATAGTTTCAACAGTTCAAAGAGTTAAAAACTTAACCATTAAAAATAGACCATCTATTAAATCCGCCACAATAAAGCGAAAGAATAAAAAGCCATGAAGCTAAAATATCTTGTAATTGGCTTTTCTGGACTGTTTATGATGGTATTTTCCTTGCTTCTTTTTATCGCTATTCTCTTTTCAGATGAACAGGATAGCGGATTTTCTAACATTCAAACTGGCGGTGTGAATGTGTCCGCAGAAGTATTGGCTCATAAACCGATGGTAGAAAAGTACGCTAGAGAATATGGCATTGAAGATTATGTCACCGTCCTGCTGGCGATTATTCAAGTGGAATCTGGGGGTACAGCGGAAGATGTCATGCAATCATCAGAATCCCTTGGACTTCCAACAAACAGCCTTAGTACAGAAGAATCCATCAAGCAAGGAGTGAAGTATTTCAGTGAGCTTCTAGCCAACAGTGAAAGACTGGGAACTGACTTAGAATCAGTCATTCAGTCCTATAACTATGGTGTTGGCTTTTTGGGGTATGTTTCCAGTCGTGGCGGTAAGTATTCCTTTGAACTGACTCAAAGTTTTTCAAAGGAGGTTTCGGGTGGCGAAAAAGTTTCTTATCCCAATCCAATCGCTATTCCCATCAATGGGGGCTGGCGTTACAACTATGGGAATATGTTTTATGTTCAACTTGTAACTCAATACCTCATTACACCAACACAATTTGATGATGAGCTGGTACAAACTATCATGAATGAAGCACTTAAGTACGAGGGTTGGAAGTATGTTTATGGTGGTGCAAATCCTAACACATCTTTTGATTGTAGTGGATTAACACAATGGACATACGCGAAAGCTGGAGTTGAGCTACCACGAACAGCACAACAACAATATGATGTGACACAACATATTCCGCTTTCAGAAGCAAAAGCTGGCGACTTAGTCTTCTTCCATTCTACCTATAATGCTGGGGATTTTATTACACATATAGGAATTTATCTTGGCGATAACCGAATGTTTCACGCCGGTGATCCGATTGGTTATGCAGACCTCACAAGCGCATACTGGCAACAGCATTTAGTGGGATCAGGAAGAATCAAACAATAAAGAAAGGACGATTCAATGATGAAATTCAGAAAAAATCAGAATAAAGAAAAACAGATTCCAAAGGAAAATAAACCTCGTATCTATAAAGTCAATCCTCGTAAGAAGATTGTGAGTGGTTTATGGGTTTTACTGGCACTTAGTTTTAGTTTCGCCATATACAAGAACTTTACAGCGATTGATACTCATACCGTTCATGAAACCAAAATCATAGAAAAAGAGTATGTCGATACCCATAAGGTGGAAAATTTCGTGGAGAATTTTGCGAAGATTTACTACGCTTGGGAGTTAGATGACAAATCTATTGATAACCGTATGGAAAAGCTCAAAGGCTATTTAACAGATGAGCTTCAAGCTCTCAATGTTGATACGGTTCGTAAGGATATTCCTGTGTCTTCTTCTGTGAGAGATATTCAGATGTGGACGGTTGAGCCTACAACTGATAATGCCTTTGATGTGACCTACAGTGTAGACCAACTTATTACAGAGGGCGAAAACAAAAAGACTGTTCAATCTGCTTATGAATTGAGCGTCAATATAGATAGTTCTGGCAATATGATTATTGTTAAAAATCCAACGATCACGAGTATCCCAACAAAGTCGAACTATCAATCAAAGACAAAAGAAAGTGACAGTACGATTGATTCCGCTACAATCAGCGAAATCAAAGATTTCCTTACTACTTTTTTTAAGTTTTATCCAAAAGCAACAGCTAATGAACTTTCTTATTATGTGAATGAGGGTGCTTTGAAGCCTATCGGCCAAGACTATATCTTTCAAGCGCTGGTTAATCCAATTTATAATCGCAAGGATAATCAAATTATGGTGTCACTGGCAGTAAAATATCTTGACCAGCAGACCAAAGCAACGCAAGTATCTCAATTTCGTATGACACTTGAAAAAAAAGAAGATAACTGGAGAATAATCAATTGATAAATATATAGAAAACTATTGCATAAGCTTAACAATAGCAGTACAATATGAATGAATTGATTATTATATTCATTCATATTGTTGAAAGGAGATTTATATGCGTATCGAAAAAAAAGTTATTTTACAAGTTGCACACGATATATTTTTAGAAAAAGGATATAAAAAAACAAATATTTCAGAAATAGCAGCAAAAGCAAGGATAGCTGCTGGCACATTTTATAAGTTTATGTACAAGAAAATGAGAAGGTAAGAAAAGATTTAATTAGTAACCTTAATTTGGATAATTTATCAGTAGATCAGTTACTTGAAAATATTTTTGAGTACACACTTGACAAAGTTACGAATAACAAAATTTTAGCAGAATGGAATAATCACGCAATTTCTAATGTACTTCACCAATATTACGCTTCAGATGTGGGCAAACAAAATAACACATTTAATGTTTTTTTGACAAAAACATTACGAAATATACTTAAAGAGAAAGAATTTGATGATGATAATATTGATGAATTAATGAGAGTATACGATTTAATTTACTACTTAGATA
>NZ_NIBK01000003.1:163811-287801 GCF_002174375.1 Enterococcus sp. 12F9_DIV0723
TAAGTTAATGAGTTATATTCCTATCATTGGTTTGGCAGTGTGGCTAACACTAAAATTATTGAAATAACTTTAAATGAAAGGTGTGTAGTTAATGTTAATTGTTTACGATAGTTTAACTGGTCTTGGAAAGGAATTTTCAGAATCACTTGGTTATCAAAGCCAACCTGTAAACGAAAAATTATCTGAAAAATGCATTTTAGTAACCAGAAATGTTGGTGCAGGGAAAATTCCAAGAACTACAAAAAAATTCATTCGAAAGAATAAAGAATTAATAATAGGTTTTGTTAATAATGGAGATCGCAAGAAACATGGCAAAACATTTTGTGGTTCTAGCGATAAACTTGTAAAGGAGTACGGGATTCAGTTAATAAAAAATATTGAAGGATCTGGAAATACTGAAGATATAAGGGATGTAAAGGCATTTATCGCCAATAACGAAAATTGAATATGCCGTAATTACTATAGTAGGAGGTCAGTATTATTATGCTACTACTTATTAACCCGAAAAAATACTCAATAACTGATACTCCCATTTAAACAGTATAAATTTCCACAAAAATCGACTAAACGCATTATATACTTATATAAGGCACATAAACAGATGAGTCAGTCTGTTTATGTGCTTTTTTTGCTCTTTCTAAATTTCTTTTTATTTGTTATAGGAATAAATGCAACAAATCCCCCTTTCACATTGGGAGTAAGAGTGAAAGGAGATACAACGAGCAAAACTCACTTCCTTTCAAAGAAAGGGGGTGAGAAACATGAAACCATCTTCTTTTCAAGAGAGAATTGAACATCAATTTGATTATATCTGTATTCGAGCTATGGACGACGAGCGGAAAAATTATTTTCTTTATCTTTCAAGGCTGGCAAAACGTGAAGTGTCCTTTTCGGATATTGGTGATTATCTCGTCAATCAGTTTGCGTCCACAGATATTTACACAACTGACTTTCAGATTTTCACACTCAATGGAATATCGGTCGGTGTTGAGAACGATTTATTGAGTGAAGCATTGCGAGAATTGCCAGACAAGAAGCGTGAAATCCTACTGCTGTTCTATTTTATGGACATGAGTGATTCAGAAATAGCAGACTTGTTGAAATTGAACCGCTCTACTGTCTATCGGCATAGAACCAGTGGACTAGCCTTAATCAAGAAGTTTATGAAGGAGGAAAACGAAGAATGAGAAAAGAATATTCCAGAGTTGCGTTTCCACTCATTGTAAAGGCTTGTGATGGCGATACGGAAGCAATTAACCAGATTCTTAATTATTACAGAGGGTACATCGCCAAGCGCTCTCTAAGTCTGATGAAAGATGAGTATGGCAATCAAAGTATGGTTGTTGATGAAGTTTTACGTGGACGAATGGAAACCAGATTGATTACAAAAATTCTGTCATTTGAAATCAAGTGACACTGATCATTCTCTCTTTTCATGGAAGTGCGGACAACCGTTCCACACTTCCTAATTGGGGAGGTTTGTTATTCCATTAAAGCATATTGCCTTTCGGTATGTTTTGACGGGCTAATAAGCCAGTAGTTCTTTGAAAATTAAATAAAGCAATCGAATACATTTCGATAAGAAAAGAGCCAGTGAAGCTGACCGCCATGACCTGTCTAAAGATAGTGAGCGATTCAGTCAGTGATCCGAGAAACAATCTTTAGCAGGATTGCCAGCGATGATGTTCTTATCGTGATAATGATACTCCCGTACAGCCACAGTCCGAGCGTGAACAAACCGTCGCAGGCAATGGGTATGGCTACATGATAACCATGCAGGGGTGAAATTCCCGTGAGCTTTGCTAAAGCTGTTCGATTGCTGGAAAATCCCAAAAATAAACAAAGTGTGCTTCTATTCTCCTTTGGATAGGAGCATACTTGTAATAAAAATTTGGTATAATTGTAGGTGAATATTGGAGTTTTCCTAGCCTACAATGGAAAGGAGCTAGAATGATTACAGTCACTAAAAAGGACTTAGTTGCGCTAGGATATGGAAATTCTTTTTCAGCGGATATTATTAAACAGGCAAAAGAACTGATGATCTCAAAAGGTCATACGTATTATCAATCCAGAAAATTGGACAGAGTGCCTCGTGAAGCTGTCGAAGAACTTCTAGGAATTCACATTGTAGAGAAAAACAGGTCTGATTAGTTTTTGCACGGTAAGGAGTAAAAACTATGACGAAAGATCCGATTAAGAAAGCCAAGAATGGTACGTACTATTTTCGAGCTAATCTAGGTTATGCTGGGAATGGTAAGAAGATCCAAAAATATCGAAGCGGATTTAAAACAAAGAAAGAAGCCAAAGAGGAATACTACAGGCTTCTGTTGATGAAGCCTGATGAATTCGAATCCTCAGAAAACAAAATGCTATTCAAACAGTATGTAGAAGAATTGTTTCTTCCTTGGTACCGTTCAAAGGTGAAAACGCGAACGTATGAGAATCGATTACACAGTGTCTTAAAACACTTTCCCTACTTTTATAAGATGGCAGTGTGTGATATTGAGCCCATCCATGTTCAGAAATGGCAGCTAAAGCTTTCAACGAACTTAAAGCCATCTTATGTGCGTTCGATACAAGGTTTGTTCTCGCTCGCCATGGATCGAGCCGTTATCCTTGGTATTGCCCTAACGAATCCATCAAAAATTATCGGCAATGTGAAGAAACAAAAACAAGAAGTGGACTTCTGGACAAAAGAAGAATTTGAAAAAGTCATTTCATTGATTTATAAAGAAGACTTTTATCAACATTTTTTGTTCATGTCTTTGTGGTTGTTGTTTATGACAGGCATGCGGATTGGTGAAGCAACAGCGGTTCAGTGGAATGACCTTGATTTTGAAACGGGTGTCTTGTCGATTGATAAATCGCTCTATTACAAGAACCAAAATTATTACTGCTTTACGGAACCGAAAACCAAAGCCAGCGTGCGCCACATTGTACTCGATAAAACCACCTTGGCTCTATTGAAGGAATGGCGAAATGTTCAACAGAAAGTGGTTGAAACAGGATTCATTATGAGTTACAACGGCATTCCTACGCAGAAGTATACCATCGCACATGCCATTGAACGGTATGCCAAAAAAGCAGGTGTTCACCGTATCCGAATTCATGCGCTACGTCATTCTCATGCTTCGCTCTTAATCAGTATGGGAGAAAATCCCTTGATTATCAAAGAACGTCTCGGACATGAAGATATTGAAACAACTTTAGGAACCTATGGACACTTATATCCGAATAGCAACTTTCAAGTAGCGGACAAATTGAATGGCATTCTAGACTTTGAACCAGCCAAACAAAACTTTGATACGTCCCCCAGAAACCAGTTTACCGTTGATTATCTAAGACGGACAGAAAAGAAAAAGTGCAATGAAAGTGCAATGGCAAAATAAAAAGAGCCTGAAACCCTTGGTATACAAGGATTTCTGACTCTCCTGCGACTACTCCCACTCCACAGTAGCAGGTGGCTTACTCGTAATATCATACACGATCCGATTGACATGAGAGACTTCATTCACGATCCGAACAGAAATCTTTTGCAAGACATCCCATGGGATACGTGCGAAGTCTGCGGTCATACCGTCGATGGAAGTGACAGCGCGGATACCGACTGTGTAGTCGTAGGTGCGGCCGTCGCCCATCACACCGACTGAACGGATGCCTGGTAGGACAGTGAAGTATTGCCAGATGTCGCGGTCAAGACCGGCGTTGGCGATTTCTTCACGTAGGATCGCGTCTGATTCCCGTACGATCTCTAGTTTTTCTTCGGTGATTTCACCAAGGACGCGGATACCTAGACCTGGTCCTGGGAATGGTTGGCGCCAAACGATGGAGTCAGGCATGCCAAGTTGTGTTCCTAATTCGCGAACTTCGTCTTTGAATAGGGTATTTAATGGTTCGATCAATTCGAACTGCATGTCTTCTGGTAATCCACCTACGTTATGGTGAGATTTGATTGTTTGCGCTGTTTCGGTACCAGATTCGATCACATCGGTATAAAGCGTACCTTGAGCTAAGAAGGAAATGCCTTCTTGACCAGCAAGTTTGGTTGCTTCGTCGTCGAATAGGTAAACGAATTCGTTCCCAATGATCTTACGTTTTTTCTCTGGATCAGAAACGCCGGCTAATTTATCTAGGAAACGGTCACGGGCATCGACCTTGATGATGTTTAGGCCGAATTTACCGCCGAGTGCTTCCATCACTTGTTCGCCTTCGTTTTTACGTAATAGACCGTGGTCTACGAAGATCGAGGTTAATTGATCGCCAATGGCTTTTTGTAAAAGCACACCTACGACAGATGAGTCCACGCCGCCTGATAGACCAAGCAGGACTTTTTTGTCGCCGACTTGTTCGCGGATTTTTGCGACTTGCATCTCGATAAAGTTATCCATGCTCCAGTCGCCTTTACATTGACACACATCTAGGGCAAAGTGACGTAACAGTTCGTTGCCGTATTCTGAATGGCGCACTTCTGCGTGGAATTGGATGCCGTAGAAGTTGCGGTTGGTATCTTGGATCGCTGCGATCGGGCAGTCTTTGCTGGTGCCGACTTTTTCGAAGCCTTCTGGGACTTGAGTTACTAAGTCGCCGTGGCTCATCCAAACAGTTTGTTCTTTTGGTGTGCCGGCAAATAGAACGGCATCATCAGAGATGACTTCTAAGGTTGCTTGACCGTATTCGCGGTTTTTCGCAGGTTCGACTTTTCCGCCTAAGTTGTACGTGATCAGCTGCATGCCGTAACAGATACCTAGAACGGGAATGCCTAGTTCAAAGATTTTTGGATCGATGGAGAAGGCTCCTTCGTCATAAACACTGTTAGGACCACCGGATAGGATGATTCCTTTTGGATTCATGGCTTTGACTTCTTCAGCAGTGATGCGGTGGCTCATAAGCTCTGAGAAAACACCGAATTCACGGATACGACGAGTGATTAATTGGTTGTACTGGCTACCATAGTCAAGTACGATGATTTTTTCTACGTTTGTCATTTCGGCAGAAACGTTTGTCACAATTATTACCCCTTTTCAAGTTTTATATATAAAAGAAAGCAAGCTTTCCTTATAAGCTAGTATTTACGCAAATAAATTTCATCAATAATATGATGCTTTGCCTTGTGCAAGATAATATCAGCTCGGCCTCTTGTTGGCAAGATGTACTCTTCTAAATTCTTCAAGTTCACATTTTTCCAAACGTCTTGGGCCATGGTCAACGCTTCTTGGCGATCCCCAATGGCATACTGATAATAGTAATTGTCAGGGTCTTTAAAGGCGGTATCTAATAAGGATTCGAACCGTTCCAAGTACCAGCGTTCGATCATTTGCGGATCAGCATCGACAAACAGCGAAAGGTCAAAAAAATCGCTGACGTAGATTTGCTGGTTGGCAGGGAGCTGCAAGGTGTTGATACCTTCCACGATCAAGATATCTGGTGAATCGATGGTTTCAAATTCGCCTTCGACGATATCATAAACATCATGAGAATATTTTGGAATGGGAATGTTCTCTTTCCCCGACTTCACTTCATTCAATACATCGATCAGTTTCTCCATATCGTAGCTTTCAGGAAATCCTTTGCGATTCATGATTCCGCGTTCTTCTAAAACGGCGTTTGGGTAGAGAAACCCGTCTGTGGTGATCAATTGTACGTTTTGATGTTTGAACAAGCGGTCTAATAAGGTTTGCAATAAACGAGCGGTGGTGCTTTTTCCAACAGCCACACTACCAGCGATCCCGATGATAAATGGCGGCATTTTTACATAGCGGTGCAGAAACAACCCTTTGCTTAAGGTCAGTGATTCAAAATCCTTCATATATAGGTGGATCAGGTGACACAATGGCACATAAACATCCTCCACGTCTTTCATGGAGATGCGGTCATTCAAACTTTTGATGCTATCCAACTCAGCTTGGGTCAACGGCGTATTTCCAGGTGTGTAGAAATCTTGCCATTCATTCCGGGCGATCCGGTAATAATTCCCTCTTTCGTTCATAGCAGCCTCCTTATTCATAGTAAGGTATTCATGCTGTTTATCATTCTGTAAATGGACCTCATTCATGGAGATAGAATTGCCGCCTGTCCTCCTCTAAAAGGAGACTCGGCAACGGAACGCGTAAACAGACATCCTTTGATAACTGCGCTTATTCTAACACAAAAAACGTAGTCAGAATCGCTCCAACTCCAAGAAATCCGAATATTTTCCCTTAAAAAAGAGCTATAGGTCATTCTATCCGAAAAAAACAGTAAAAAGCTATCAGAATGGTAGGAGTTTCATCATATTTTTAGTTGGGCGGGAGAAAATAATCGGGATATTAAGAAAATTAAAGGAGCAGCATAAAAAAAGTGTATGATAGAAGAAATAAAATCAAAGAAAGCGGTGAGGACTATAAAAGAGTTGTCAGATATGACGTTGGAAGAATTGTGGCAATTGTTCCCGATCGTTTTGGACGAACACGATCCGAAGTACGCAGAATGGTACGAGGAAGAAAAACACAAGTTACTGGAATTGTTCAGGGAGTTTGATGTCCAGCGGATCACGCATATCGGCAGTACGTCTGTAGAGGGATTGATCGCGAAGCCAATCGTAGATATATTGTTGGAATTTCCTGTGGATTATCCACTGGAACGCATCGCTGATTTGCTTGAGGCGGATGGCTGGACGGTGATGGCTAAGGACGCAGAAAACCAAACGCTGGATTTGAACAAGGGATACACACCTGCTGGGTTTGCGGAGAAGGTGTATCACCTACATGTGAAAACGGTGGGGGACTGGGATGAATTGTATTTTCGCGATTATTTACAGATACATCCAGAAATCGCAGAGCAGTATGGGGTGTTGAAACAATCGTTAAAGGAAAGGTTTGAGCACGATCGGGATGCCTATACCGAGGCGAAAACGACATTTGTACAGAAATACAGCCAAAAGGCGAGAGACGAGTTCGGCCCGCGCTATTTGGCTGAATAATTTTCGTGTTTCATGCTATGATAGAACCGATACTAGCGCGAGGAGGACAACGTAATGAAAAAAATCGTTTTATTTGGCGATAGTTTATTGGCAGGTGTCATGAATGGTGAAACCAGTGATATTTTGGACACATATATCATTGATGAATTGACGGAGATGGGCTTTCCAGGCTACTCCATCGTGAAATTAGGAAAACGAGGCGAGACTTCTTCAGATGGTTTGGCTCGAGTTGAAGAGGCTGTGGATGCTGAGGGTGATTTTGTTGTGATCTCGTTTGGAACCAATGATTCTTTGACACACGAGAATTCACTGGAAGCTTTTGGTGAAAATTTGAAAGAGATGATCGAATCCTTTGACGCGTCAAAAGTTATTTTATTGACGACTGGCTACATCAACACAGCGGTTTATACTGCGGGCGACAACGAGCGGCAGCAGCTTTTTGCGCAGATGGCAAAAATGGTGGCGGCAGAATCAGGCGTGAATGTGATTGACCTCTATCATCATATGACGGTTTATCCAAAACCCAATGAGTTCGTCCAATCCTATGACGGTCTTCATCCATCAGAAGAAGGCTATCATTTCTTAGGCGCACTGATTGCACGAGATATCAAAGAAATATTACTAGCAGAAGGGTAGAATTATGGCAAATCATTATTATTCCGAAAATCCTGAGACCGCACACGACCTGCATCAATGGTCTTTTGAATTGGCAGGGAAAAATTTTCAATTTGTAACAGACAGCGGGGTGTTCTCGCGTGATACAGTGGATTACGGCTCACGGGCGTTGATCGAACATTTTGACGCGAGTGAATTACCTGAAGGGACCTTGTTAGATGTCGGCTGCGGGTATGGCCCGATCGGGATGGCGTTGGCTTATCAGACGGGGCATCCTGTTGAGATGATCGATGTGAACAATCGAGCGGTGGAGTTGGCACAAGGCAATGCGAAACGAAACGGCATTGAGGCGGATATTCATCAATCGAATATTTACGAAACGCTGCACCAAAAGGAATACGCGGCGATCATCAGTAATCCGCCGATCCGTGCAGGAAAGAAAGTCGTTCATCAAATATTAAGCGAGGCGGCACCTTTGTTAAAAGAAGGCGGTACGTTGACGATCGTTATTCAAAAAAAACAAGGGGCACCGAGTGCGAAAAGTAAGATGGAAGAGGTCTTCGGCAATGCGGAGATCGCAGCAAAAGACAAAGGGTACTATATTATTCGCAGCGTAAAAGAATAGAAAATGACTCTCCCGTTCGTTCAGCTTTTGTCGAACGGGATTTTTCGTGATGGAAAAGGCTTGCAAGTTCGATAAAAGACACGCTATAATCACATTAACTCATGTTTTTCACAAATGTGATTTGAGAGGAGTGAGTCCATGCAAAAAGAAGAAGATAAATTATTGGTTCGTATTGCTGAAATGTATTACCAAGAAGATAAAAATCAGAGTCAGATTTCTAAAGAGCTGAATATCCATCGCAGCACGATCAGTCGTCTGCTGAAGCGTTCTCGTAATGAAGGAATCGTCAACATCTCGATCAATTATGACAAGGCAGGAACGTATAGTATCGAAAAGGAGCTTCAAGAAAAATTTGGTCTGGAAAAAGCGATCATCGTCCAAGCGGGCACAGATCTAAGCCGCACGCAAAAGGATAAGTTATTGGCTCAAGGCGTAGGGGAATACATAACAGAGATCATTAAAGATGAGATGATCTTTGGGTTCTCATGGGGAGAGACGATGGCTGCTATCCCAGAAGGATTAGGTCAATACGATGCCGAGAATATTTTGTGTGTACCGATGATCGGCGGGCCCTCTGGACGCCTCATCAGTGATTTTCATGTCAATACGATCACGTATGAAGCATCGAAAAAATTGAATGGTCGTGCCTTGTTGATTGATTCGCCGGCTTTTCCCGAAACAGTCGCGTTGAAAAAGGCATTGATGGAGAACGAGTTCAACCAAGAGCTGATTGATTATTGGCGGAAGATCGATGTGGCGATTTTAGGGATCGGTTCTCCTACGTTAAAGGCGAGTGAAAGCTGGAAGCAGTTTTATGGAGAAGATGTTTTGACGTATTTAGAAGGTAAAAAGGTAGTCGGGGATGTTGTTTCCCGCTTTTATAATATCGAAGGCGAACACATCGACAATACCTTAGATGACCGATTGATCGGGATCGACATCGCTGAATTAAAACGAGCACCGTATCGAATCGGTGTAGCAGAAGCAGTGGATAAAGCCGACGCGATCGCCAGTGCACTCAAAGGCCGCTACATCAATGTATTGGTCACGACAGAAGAAACGGCGCAGGAAGTATTGAAAAGATAGGGAAACCTGTCTTTTTCTATTTAAGGAGGAGCCATGCAAGTAATTCGATTGCTTCAAACGACCTTGATTTTATTGAGCCGCAAGCAAGTAACTGCAAAGGAATTGGCGGAACGTTTCCAAGTTTCAGTTCGAACGATCTATCGCGATGTGGATGCACTGAGTTTAGCGGGCGTGCCTGTGTATGCGAATAAAGGGCGCAACGGCGGGATTTTTCTGGATGACTCTTATCAGGTGAGCCACGCGTTGATTGAAAAAGAGGAGCAGGACGACTTGTTTTTAGCGCTGCATTTGCTGCAATCAGTAGGGTTGGCTGACACAGAAGAGCTGCTGAAAAAAATGGGGACAGTCTATGATTGGAGCGAGTGGCTGGAGGTCGATCTGAGCCAGACAGAAATTACCAGTCAGACATTCGAAAAAATCAGAGAAGCGTTATTCAATCATTGTGAAGTCGACTGCGTGTATCACACGGAATATGGGCAAACACGTTTGTTGTCTTTGGCGCCTAAACGTGTGCTGTATAAGTATCAGACCTGGTATTTGCTAGCCTTGGAATTGAGGAAAAAAGAATGGATGCTCTTTCCTCTCAAACAAATCAAACAAGTTGTTTTAAAGGAGCGGATCACTTACGACTTTCCTGAAGAAGTCGTAGTATTTCCCCGGTTATCTGTCCAATTGCGCTTCAGCAAGCGGATCGCCTATAAAAAGTATGCCGAGTTTGCGGATTTTGAGTGGCAGGATAACATTGACAGCAGCTTTGATGCTGCCTTGGAGTTTGCGGAATTTGACGATCTGTATCGCTTTTTGATTCCATTAGGGAAAAATGTCGAAATTCTCGGACCAAGCTGGATTCGCGAAAAAGTCCTCAATCACGTCGCCGCTTTTTACGAAAATCATTTTTAATATGACATGTTCTGGCAACTTGATTCGATAAACTAAGAGAAAAGGAGGAGAGGAAGATGCACTTCGAACAAATCGTAAAACCAGAACAATGGATTCTTTCCCAAAGCTTCACCGTAAAAGTTGAGGAGATCCCACAGGTCATTGGTCCCACCTTTATGAAATTAGGAGGATTTATTCAGGAGCAAGGGATACAGATTCTAAGCACGCCCTTCGTGTCGTATAAGAACATGGACGAAAGCGGCGGAGTGGATGAAACAAGTGTCAAGATGGAAGTCGGATTTCCTGTCGCAGAGGAAGTGAAAAATGCTTCTACGATTGCCAGTGACAGCTATTTTCTACCGTCCTATAAGGCGCTGTCTCATTTGTATGTTGGAAGATACGAGGAGATGACCGATCCTTATTTCGCCATGCTGGATGAGATCAAGCGGATCGGCGGAAAATTTATCGGCACGTCGTATGAGTACTACCTTAGCGATGAGGAGATTCCAGCAGAGCAGCAAGAGACGATTATGGAATTGGTTTATGAATAAGCATGAAAGCCACTCGGATAAGTGTAAAGCTTATCCTTTTTTTTGTACTTTTTGGCACTTTTGTGATTTCGTTTTAAAAAAGTTGCAAAAAGTGATTGACAACGTTTTCTTTTGCCTTTACTATAAAGGTGCAACAAATGTTAAATTCAAATCACAAATGTTAAAAAGGGGCGTTCACGATGGATTGGTTAAATGTTCAGGGGAAAACAGTCGTTGTCACAGGAGGGTCATCTGGTATCGGAGCGGCCATTGTTAAAGAATTATGCGAATTGGGAATCAACGTGGTCAATGCTGATCTGCGAGAAGGTGCATTCACACATGAGAAATTGGTTTTTAGCCAAACGGATGTGACTTCTCCAGAATCAGTTAAAAAAACAATCGCTACTACCGTTGACAAATTTCAAACGATCGATGCAGTGGTTAATAATGCAGGAATCAACATCCCGGCACTATTGGTCGATGAGGAAATGACTGAAGACGGAAAATTTCAAATCAACGAGCACATTTTTAATAAGATGATTGCTATCAATCAAAAAGGGGTTTACTTGATGGGCCAAGCCGTTGGTCGAGTAATGGTGAATCAAGGCTACGGCGTCATCATCAATATGTCTTCAGAATGCGGACTAGAAGGGTCAGAAGGTCAAAGCGTATACGCAGCGACCAAAGCGGCGGTGAACAGCTTTACACGTTCATGGGCGAAAGAATTAGGTAAAAAGGGTGTTCGTGTCGTTGGTATCGCTCCGGGAATCATGGAAGAGACGGGGCTGCGCACGATCGAATACGAAACGGCACTGGCGTATACTCGAGGAATTTCGGTGGAGCAGCTGCGAGCGGGTTATACCAATACAAAGACGATCCCGCTAGGTCGCGACGGAAAATTGCGTGAAGTGGCTGACCTAGTCGCATACTTCATTTCTGGACGCTCAAGTTACGTGGACGGTGTGACGGTCAATGTTGCTGGAGGCAAGACAAGAGGGTAATCACTTTTGCTCCACTGAAACTAGCAATCGGTGGAGCAAAATGAAGATTTAAAAAGTTGTTGGTGCAACGTTTCGCAGATCAGGAAAACGACTAAGGAGGGACATATGAACAAAGTAATTTTGGTAGCACACGGGAAGCTGGCCCACGAAATGAAAAATTCAGCAGAAATGATTTTTGGGGCATTGCCAGATTTTGAATCCGTGGAATTTTTGAAGGAAGAAGGGCTGGACACGATTCAGGAAAAAGTTTTTGCAGCGATGAAGGATCAGGAAGCGTCCTATCTAGTATTGACGGATTTATTTTGCGGCACGCCTTATAACGCCAGCTGCGCGGTGGCGATGAAGCATCCAGAGCGTGAGATCGAAGTCGTGTCGGGCATGTCGCTGCCGATCGTCTTGGAGGTAGCCAGTATGCTGGGAAGTCGTTTGCAGGATATTGTGAATCATGCTACAAGTATTCCTTGCGATACGGTGAAAGCGTTTAAGCAGCAATTGATTGAAGAAGAGGAGGATTTCTAAGATGAAGATCAACTTAGCACGAATTGATGATCGTTTGATCCATGGGCAGGTGGCAACGGTTTGGGCGAAGGAAGCAGGGGCAAAACGAATCATTGTGGTCAGTAAAGAAGTGGCGAATGATGACATTCGTAAAACATTGGTAAAGCAAGCAGCACCTCCTGGAATCAAAGTAAATATCGTTGATCCGGAAAAGGCAATGAAGGTCTATCACAACCCAAAATATGCGAGCGAAACAGTCTTTTATTTATTCACGAACCCAATGGAAGTGTTGGAATTGGTCGAAATGAACGTGCCGATCACATCTATCAACATCGGAGGGATGCAATTCAAAACGGGACGCACGCAAATCACCAAAGCTGTCTCTGTTGATCAAACAGAAGCAGATGCATTTCGCAAGCTGGAGGCATCAGGTGTGGAGCTGGATTTACGGGTCGTGGCGACCGATCCAAAAGGTAATTTTGAAGAAAAACTGAAGGAAGCCGGATTTTAACTAGCGATAGTAAGAGGAGGACACAAAAATGGAATTATCAGCGTTACAGATTGTACTTATTTTTCTTTTTTCATGTGTGTGTGGGATGGGCAGTGTATTAGATGAATTTCAAACCCATCGGCCATTGATCGCCTGTACGATGGTGGGGTTGATCTTAGGCGATGTGACTACAGGGATCATCTTAGGCGGGACCTTGGAATTGATCGCACTAGGCTGGATGAATATCGGCGCGGCGCAATCACCAGATTCGGCGTTGGCAAGTGTGATCTCTACGATCTTGGTTGTGGTGGGCCAACAGGACATTCAATCGGGGATCGCGATCGCATTACCTGTTGCGGCAGCCGGGCAAGTACTGACAGTCATCGCACGGACGATCACGGTAGCTTTCCAGCATGCAGCGGATCGTGAAGCGGAAAAAGCGAATTTTAATAAAATCATTTTCCTGCATTTTAGTGCCTTATTCATCCAAGCTTTGCGGGTAGCGATCCCAGCCACGATCGTAGCAGCATTCGTTAGTGCGGAGATGGTCACGAATATGTTGAACATGATTCCAGATGTGATTACAGGCGGATTAGCGGTAGCCGGCGGATTTATCGTAGTAGTCGGATATGCGATGGTACTGAATATGATGAGCGTGGCGTACTTGATGCCATTCTTCTATCTAGGCTTTGTGATGGGCGGTTACTTAGAATTCAGTTTATTGGCCTTCGGGATCATTGGTTTGATCACAGCGTTAGTCTACGTGCAGCTAAATCCCAACTTTAAGAAAAATGAGGGTCAAGGCAATCAGATGGCGGCGGTCGTTGCTGGCGAATTGGCCGATGATGAATTAGAAGATTAAGGGGGCAGGAAAATGGAAAACACGTCAATGGTAGAAACAAAGAAAGATATTTATGCACAGTCGCAGTTAACGAGGAAAGATTTGATGACCACCTTTGTTTTTTCAAACTTTCAGCAAGCCTCCTTCAACTTTGAACGAATTCACGCGTTGGCTTTTTGTGTGGATATGATCCCAACGATTCGTCGCGTGTATAAGACAAAAGAAGAACAGTCGGAAGCTTTGAAACGACATTTAACATTTTTCAATACGACTCCGGCAGTGTGCGGACCGGTCATCGGTGTGACGATGGCGATGGAGGAAGCGCGGGCAAGCGGTGCGGACATTGATGATGGAACGATCAATAGTTTGAAGGTTGGATTGATGGGACCGCTGGCAGGTGTAGGCGATCCGTTGGTTTGGGGAACATTGCGACCGATCACGGCAGCGTTAGGTGCGTCCTTGGCATTGTCGGGAAATGCGATGGGACCGATTTTGTTCTTCGTGGCCTTCAATGCGATCCGTTTATCGATGAAATGGTTCGGTCTCACGTATGGCTTCAGCAAAGGAATGGATATCGTCAAAGACCTCTCCGGCAACTTGCTGCAAAAATTAACTGAGGGAGCGACGATTTTAGGATTGTTCATCATGGGTGTTTTAGTCACAAAATGGACAACGATCAACATTCCATTGGTGGTATCCAGAACACCTGGTTCAGGTGGCGAAACAGTTATTACAACGGTTCAGAATGTCTTGGATGATTTGGTGCCGGGATTGCCTGCATTAGGTTTGACGTTATTGATGATGTATTTATTGAAGAAAAAAGTCAGTCCGATCGTCTTGATCTTCGTGTTGTTTGCGGTCGGTATTCTTGGTTATTGGTTAGGGATTTTAGCTTAATTAGTCGTAATTTTAGGGGGAATAGCAGTGAAAACAAAAGCAGTGCGTTTATACGGTAAGAAAGATTTGCGCTTGGAGGAATTTGAATTACCTGAAATCAAAGAAAATGAAATTTTAGCATCTGTCATCACCGATAGTATTTGTATGTCAACATGGAAATTAGCGAACCAGGGTGCCGACCATAAAAAGGCGCCAAATAATCTTGCCGAAGAGCCAATTATTGTCGGTCATGAGTTTTGTGGCGAGCTGTTGGAAGTAGGCGGAAAATGGGCGCACAAATATAAAAAGGGTGAGCGCTATGTATTACAGGCAAATCTTCAATTACCGGATCGCCCAGATTGTCCCGGCTATTCGTATCCTTATACAGGCGGCGATGCCACCTATATCGTGATCTCAGAAGATGTGATGAATCAGGATTGTTTGATTCCATACAAAGGAGATACGTATTTTGAAGGATCGCTGATCGAGCCTTTGTCGTGTGTGATTGGTGCCTTTGAAGCGAATTATCATTTAAAAGAAGGCTCTTATGAACATAAGATGGGGATCAAAGAAGGCGGCAATCTATTGATCATGGGCGGAACAGGCCCAATGGGATTGTTGGCGATTGATTACGCATTGCACGGGCCGCTCAATCCGAAGAAGTTGGTCATTACAGATCGCGATCCTGAAAAATTGGCACGGGCTTCGAAGCTTTATCCGAGTCAAAAGGGCATTGAGGTTTCTTATGTGAATGTCGGCGATGTTGACGATCAGGTTAGTCTTTTGAAGGAAACGGTCGGCGGCGGATTTGATGATATTTTTGTCATGGTTCCAGTCGGTCCAGTCGTTAGTGACGCGGCTGCAATTCTGAATCCTGATGGGTGTCTGAATTTCTTTGCAGGGCCGCAGGACAAAGAATTTTCAGCGAATGTAAACTTTTATGACGTTCATTATTCATTTACACACTTTGTTGGGACCTCTGGCGGCAATACAGAAGATATGCGCAAAGCGGTGAAGCTGATCGAAAACAAGCAAGTCCACGTGGCAAATGTGGTGACACATATTTTAGGCTTAGATGCGGTGGGTGAAACCACGCTGAACCAGCCAGCAATCGGCGGCGGGAAAAAACTCGTTTACACCCATAAGCAATCAGAGTTGAAAAAAGTGTCAGACATCGATGAGCAATCAGATCTAGGGAAAATCTTAGCAGAGACAGACGGTATATGGAGTCAAAAAGCCGAAAATTATGTCTTAGAAAACTATCCAGAAATATAAAAACGACCGCAGAGAAATTAGTCTCTGCGGCGTTTTTTTATAGATTGTCTTTCAAAAATTGAATCGTTGATGAATAAGCGATATCCGCGTAGCCCTCGCCGTGTACGGTGCCAGTGATAAGTTTTACTTCACTTGGGACCCCATTTTCAGCCAATTGACTTTGTAATTTATATACGCCAGTCAGGGGCACTAATTCATGCAGGGAGTTAGCGAGGAAGAGTGGGCCGCTTTTATCCGAAACACGAGACAACGGATCTGCTTGTTTTAAAAGCGCTTCATCTTGGTTCACGTAATTTAAAACGAACCATTTATAAAAAGCATCGTTGGCACCGTCTTGGTCGATTTTTCCGCTGGCTTGTTTATCAAAGTCAGGCTTTTGGTTCATTGCGGCAACGACTTCGGGGTGTTGCTGCACCCAATCATAAAGATCGATGATGCCAGACCAAGAAGCCGCTGGAATCCCTCTTTGTAATGCCAATTCGATCGATAAGTTCCCGCCGGCTGAAGAGCCGAGTGCAGTGATTTTTCCTTTTACTGGATAATCGCTGGCAGCTAGCCAGTCATAGACAGCTAGTAAATCATCCATTGCAGCCGGAAAGATATGGTCTGGCGCTAAACGATAATTGGGTGCGACAACGAGAAACCCATCTGATACTAAACGTTCCGCCAACGCCGTTTCCTTTGATTTGTCTCCACGGAACCAGCCGCCTCCATGAATCAGAATAATCGCCGCTTCGATTGTTTCAGGCTCGTAAATGTCTAACGTTAATTGATTTTTATCATCATATACATAATCTTTGATCATAGTGTCTCGCTTCTTTTTCTTTTTTTTCTCGCAAAATAATAAATTTGATTTTAAGGGATTGATTTGACTAAGTTTTTAAATCGACTGCGTGTCCTAGACTAAATCATTCTCTTCTGTCGGCTGGGGCTGTAATTTTGCTAACGCCGCTAGCACCGTTAAGAAGTTATCGTGAGCTTCTTCGTAAGTCCCCATTTGATCGCCAAACTCTTGGTTAAAGCCTTCTAATCCGCCTTTCGCAAACGCATATTCATAGCGATAAACGGCATCATACGCTTTTGTAAACTGTTGCAGCAGCTCAGTTTGAGCATCTAATTGCAGTGCTAGCTGAATGACGCGAAAATCAGTATAGGCAAGCTCAAATTGAATCGCCCAAATACGAATGAAGTCATGCTGGTTTTTGATATGCAGAAAGTGATGCTCTGTCGTCCATTGTAGATTTTTGATTGCTCCTAAAACATCAAGCATTTTTCTCACCTGCCTTGAGAGTGGATCTATCCTTAATTTACGCTCTTTTTTTGAGACGGCAAGTAAGTCGTCTCGCAAATATGGTATACGCCAGATAGGCAGACTCGGCTCCTTCGGCTGGCGTTAATTTTGAAAAAGGCTTTCTTTCTAAAATTTCCTTTGCTACACTTAAAAAAAATACAGAGAGAAGGACTAGGATGAAGATCACCATCAAAGAAATTGCCGAATTAGCAGGCGTTTCAGTAACGACGGTGTCGCAGATCTTGAATAATAAGGGCAGTCGATTCAGTGAGCAGACACGAAAAAAAGTCCTTGCGATCGTCGAGGAATATCAATATAAACCGGATTTTTTTGCGGCCAATTTGATCAATCGTCATTCGAAAACGATTGGAATGATCGTGCCGGATGTGACAGACTTTTTCTTTTCAAAAGTGATCGAAGGGGTGGAAAGTTATCTAAATCCTTTAGGCTATATGATTATTTTATGTAATTCACGTCATGACAAAGAGCAAGAAAAACGGTATCTAAATGAGTTATCTCATCGTTCAGTAGACGGGATATTACTGGCTACACCCAATCATCTGGAAGACGAACATACACTGGGAAGCGATTTTTATCGCAAACACCCCATCGTGTTGATCGACCGGGGACTAAACGATCGCGACTGGGGGCAGCTTCTGGTGCAGGAGTATGCGGGAGCTCAGGACGTCCTAAGAATGTTGGTAGATAAAGGTCATCGGCATATTGGGATGCTGAAAGAGAGTGAAGGCTACTACCAATTAACAGAACGTGTCAAAGCGTACCGGCAAGTTGTTTATGAGTATCAGCTTCCTTTTGAGGAGAGCTATATTTGTTCAGGGGAGCTGACTATTTCTGGCGGGTATCATGCTGCAAAAGAAGTGTTAAAGAACAAAGAGATTACAGCGATATTTTGCGGAAATGACGAGATGGCGATCGGCTGTTACCAAGCAGTGTACGAAGCGGGATTGAAGATTCCTGAAGATATTTCAGTCGTTGGATTCGACGGCTTGGAAGTAAGTCAGTATATGGTGCCGCCGCTGACGACTGTTTTCCAGCCAAGTACGGAAATCGGCTTTTCTGCTGCTAAGTTTTTAGTCGATGCGATCAATTTCCCTTCTCAGCGAATTCCGAATAAAATCTTCCAAACTAAATTAATTATTCGTGAGAGTGTGAAAAGTGTAGGTCATAGTTGACAACGGGAGTAAGACCCGTTATAGTAACAATGGTAGCGCTGACAGAAAGCGCTACTTCGATAAGTAAACTGTTTTACTAAAGTGGTTTACCTTTCGCGATTTTATTGTATAATATCTTTTGAAGCTTGGAGGAAAACCTATGAGAATGGTAGATTTGATAGAGAAAAAGCGAGACGGAAAATCCCTATCAAAAGAAGAAATCGATTTTATTATTGACGGTTACACGGATGGCAGCATTCCAGATTATCAAATGAGTGCATTGTTGATGGCGATCTTTTATCAGGACATGACGGATGAAGAAATTTCTCACTTGACGTTGGCAATGGCGAATTCGGGTGACATCATTGATTTGTCTTCAATCGAAGGCATCAAAGTAGATAAGCATTCGACTGGCGGTGTCGGTGATACGACGACATTGGTTTTAGCACCACTTGTGGCAAGTGTCGGTGTTCCTGTAGCGAAAATGTCCGGACGAGGACTTGGTTTTACCGGCGGAACCTTAGATAAATTCGAATCGATCCCCGGCTTTAAAATTGAATTATCTGACCAAGAATTTATTGATATCGTAAATAAGAGCAAAGTTGCTGTAATTGGTCAGTCAGGCAATCTGGCTCCAGCAGACAAAAAGCTTTATGCGCTTCGAGATGTGACAGCGACGGTGGATTCGATCCCATTGATCGCAAGCTCGATCATGAGTAAAAAGATCGCGGCGGGTGCAGATGCGATCGTCTTAGATGTGACAACTGGCGATGGTGCCTTTATGAAGGACATTGACGATGCGAAGCGCCTGGCGAAAACGATGGTGCGGATCGGCAAACTTGCGGGCCGACAAACGATGGCAGTCATTTCAGATATGTCTGAACCGTTAGGCGAAGCCATTGGAAACAGCCTGGAGATCGTGGAGGCAATCGATACCTTAAAAGGCAACGGTCCAGCAGATCTAACAGAAATGTGCTATGTCTTAGGTAGCCAAATGGTCGTACTTGCTAAAAAAGCAGAGACTCTTGATGACGCGAGAGCTTTATTAGAAGAAGCACTACATTCAGGAAAAGCCTTAGAAAAATTCCGCGAGATGGTTAAAGATCAAGGTGGCGATCCATCTGTGATCGATCAAACGGAAAAAATCTTAACGGCGAAATACGACATCGAGTTACCGGCTGAAGCGAGCGGTTATGTAACCAAACTCGTGGCCAATGAGATCGGCATCGCAGCAATGCTGCTAGGTGCAGGGCGCAAAACAAAAGAAGATGATATCGATCATGCAGTAGGAATCAAGCTGCATAAAAAAATCGGAGACAAAATCGCTGAGGGGGACTCGTTACTAACGATTTATTCCAACTCAGAGGATATCGATCACGTAAAAGATTTACTTTATCAGAATATTTCTATCGGAGACACACCGGAAGAGCCTATTTTGATTCATGATGTAATTACAGAATAAATATTTAAAACATTTTTATAACAATAAAGAATATATTATAATAAATGGAAACGGGGAATTAAACAATGGAAATCAATCGAATGATCGACCATACAATTTTGAAAGCCGACGCAACAAAAGATGATGTCATGAAAATCATCGAGGAGGCAAAAAAATATCGTTTCTATTCTGTCTGCATCAATCCTACATGGGTAGCGCTTGGCGCGAAGGAGTTACAAGGTGAGCCCGTAGCTGTTTGTACAGTGATCGGATTCCCTCTAGGTGCAAATACGACAGAAGTAAAAGCATTCGAAGCAGCGAACGCTATTTCAAATGGTGCCGATGAAGTCGATATGGTCATCAATATCGGTGAGTTGAAAGCCGGTAATGTTGAGAAAGTTCAAAAGGATATTGAGGCAGTCGTTGCTGCGGCGAAGGACAAAGCGTTAGTCAAAGTCATCATTGAAACATCGTTATTGACGAATGAAGAGAAAGTGACAGCGTGTGAATTAGCGAAAGCAGCGGGAGCAGATTTTGTTAAAACGTCTACTGGATTTTCAACAGGCGGTGCGACAGTGGAAGATGTTCGCTTGATGCGCGAAACGGTAGGACCTGAAATGGGTGTCAAAGCTTCTGGCGGTATTCACAACGCGAAAGAAGCAGAAGCGATGATCGAAGCTGGAGCAACTCGTTTAGGTGCCAGCTCAGGTGTATCGATCATGAACGGACTTTCCGGTACGGGGTATTAAGATCGGAGGGTATAAACTATGAATAAAGAAGAATGGATCGACATTGCTGTCGAAGCACTCGACAAAGCGTATGTTCCGTATTCTCATTTTCCTGTAGGCGCGTGTCTCGTGACGAAGGAAGGCAAAACGTATCAAGGACTCAACATTGAAAATGCTTCTTACGGCTTATCAAATTGTGCAGAACGTACAGCCTTTTTCAAAGCTGTTTCAGAAGGCGAACGAGCATTCAGTCATTTAGTGATCGCGGGTCACACACCAGAACCAATCTCTCCATGCGGCGCTTGCCGTCAAGTTATGGCAGAGTTTTGCGACCCAGCGATGCCAGTAACCTTAGTCGGTGACAACGGTGTGATCAAAGAGACGACCGTTGAAGGATTACTGCCATACAGCTTCACGGACAAAGATTTATAAACCATGTTCATTCAGTCGCAGGACTGTTGAAAAAAAACATATTTAGGGGGCTTTACAGAAATGAAAAAAGCAAAATTATTTGGCCTAGGTACCGTGGCAATGGCAGCATTGCTAGCATTAGGAGCTTGCGGCGGAGGCGGCGGTTCAACGGATTCTTCAGGTGGAGGATCTGCGAATGAAGATGCAAAACACAGTGTTGCAATCGTAACAGACATTGGTGGGGTGGACGACCGTTCATTTAACCAAAGTGCTTGGGAAGGCCTTAAAGCTTGGGGCAAGGACCACGACATCAAGCGAGGAAATGGCGGCTACAACTACATCCAATCAAACGATGCTTCTGAATATGAACAAAACATTTCACAAGCTGTTACGAACGGATTCAAGACAGTCTTCGGGATTGGTTACTTATTAGCTGATCCAATCACAGCGGCAGCAGACCAAAATGCAGATACAAACTTTGTTATCATCGATTCAGTTATAGATGGAAAGAAAAATGTCGCTTCAGCAACATTTAAAGACCAAGAAGCAGCTTACCTAGCAGGTGTTGCAGCAGCTGAAACAACGAAATCAAACAAATTAGGTTTCGTCGGTGGTGAAGAAGGTGCCGTAATCGACCGCTTCCAAGCTGGTTTTGAAAAAGGTGTCGCAGATACTGCTAAAAAATTAGACAAAGAAATTTCTGTAGACGTTCAATATGCTGCGTCATTTGGTGATCCAGCCAAAGGTAAAGCCCTAGCAGCGAATATGTACAACGGTGGAGTAGATATCATTTATCATGCTTCAGGCGGTACTGGTCAAGGGGTCTTCTCAGAAGCGAAAGCACGTAACGAAAAAGCGGACGAAGCAGACAAAGTTTGGGTTATCGGTGTCGATAGCGACCAACAAAAAGAGGGCGAATACAAATCTAAAGACGGTAAAGACAGCAACTTCTGTTTAACTTCAACACTTAAAGGTGTAGGTGCAGCGGTTCAAGATATCTCTACTCGTGCGTTAGAAGACAAATTCCCTGGCGGCGAACACTTAACTTATGGTTTGAAAGACGGCGGTGTTTCTCTAACTGACGGATTCCTTTCAGACGAAGCAAAAGAAGCTGTGAAAGAAGCGAAAGATAAAGTTTCTGACGGCGACATCAAAGTTCCAGAAACTCCTGAGAAAAAATAATTCAGGTGTGACCATAGTCTCCATCCACGTGAGGCTATGGTCCTCTTTTAAAAAAAGGACCTTTCTTTTTTTATCCAAGTTACAGCGGGTGCTTGATTTGGATAAGGGAAGAACGCCCTTTAACGTTGCAATGTTTTGTCAGGTTTAGAAAGCGATAGGATGTGAAAAGAAAGTGACAGAAGAACAAAATGTCATTGAGATGCGCAATATCACCAAGCAGTTTGGCACATTTAAAGCAAATGACAACATCAATTTACAGGTTCGAAAAGGAGAGATCCATGCTCTTTTAGGTGAAAATGGTGCCGGTAAATCGACGCTGATGAATGTTTTGTCAGGGTTATTACAACCAACTTCTGGTGAGATTTTGATGGATGGTCAAAAGGTCGATATCTCAAGTCCAACTAGAGCCAATCAATTAGGGATCGGAATGGTCCATCAGCATTTCATGTTAGTTGATGCCTTTACCGTTACAGAAAACATTATTTTAGGCAGTGAGCCAAAGAAAAACGGCATGCTGGACCAAAAGAAAGCAAAAGCTGAGATCGTGCGCTTATCTGAAGAGTACGGCTTAAAGGTCGATCCAGATGCGTACATCCGTGATATCTCAGTAGGGATGCAGCAACGGGTAGAAATTTTGAAAACCTTGTATCGAGGCGCGAATGTTCTGATTTTCGATGAACCGACCGCTGTATTGACACCGCAAGAAATCGATGAATTGATTGCAATTATGGAAGGGCTGATCAAAGAAGGCAAATCCATCATTTTGATCACGCACAAACTAGATGAAATTAAAAAGGTAGCGGATCGTTGTTCAGTTATCCGTCGCGGACAGTACATCGGGACCGTTGACGTGAAAGATGTGAGTTCTCAGCAGTTGGCAGATATGATGGTAGGACGTTCTGTTTCATTTAAAACAGATAAAGTACCTGCTGTGCCAGGTGAAGTCGTTCTAACGGTCAAAGACCTAGTCGTGAAGGAAAGCCGCGGACTGGAAGCTGTTAAGAGCTTGTCCCTGGATGTTCATCGCGGGGAAGTTGTAGGGATCGCCGGAATCGATGGCAACGGACAAACAGAATTGATCCAAGCGTTAACGGGGTTGCGCAAAGTCGAAAGCGGGACTGTGACGATCTGCGGAAAAGATGTGACAGGCAAAGCGCCTCGTCATATTACGGAAACAGGCGTCGGGCATGTACCGGAAGACCGTCATAAATATGGACTGATCTTACCTTTGCCGCTCTCAGAAAATATTGCCTTGCAATCGTATTACCATGCGCCGTTTAGTAAAAACGGAATTTTGAATTATGGGGAGATCGATCGTTATGCCAAACGATTGATTGAAGAATACGATGTACGGACGACGGGTGAAAAAGCGCCTGCTGCATCACTTTCAGGTGGGAACCAGCAAAAAGCGATCATCGCTCGTGAAGTCGATCGTGATCCAGATCTGCTGATCGTATCACAGCCGACTCGCGGACTTGACGTAGGTGCGATCGAATATATCCATAGGCGTTTAGTAGAGCAGCGCGACAAACAAAAAGGTGTGCTGCTGGTAAGTTTTGAATTAGATGAAATTTTGAATGTCTCTGACCGTATCGCGGTTATTCACGCTGGCGAGATCGTTGGGATCGTTGATCCGAAAGAAACTTCTGAAAATGAGCTGGGGCTATTGATGGCCGGCTATAGTTTGGAAGAAGCGCGAGCAGAATTAGCAAAGGCTGGTGAGACAAATGAATGATCGTTCAGAAAAAATTAGAAATATATTAGTACCGATTATCTCAGTTATTCTAGGATTTGTTCTTGGTGCTATTTTGATGTTAGTGTTCGGATTCAATCCGATCGAAGGATACAATGCCATGTTCAGCTCGGCATTCCAAAGTAAAATGTCCTTTGGAGAAATTTTAGTGGGTGCCGGACCGTTGATCTTTACGGCGTTAGGCTTCTCTGTAGCCAACTCAGCGGGTTTCTTCAATATCGGGCTTTCTGGTCAAGCGCTTTGCGGTTGGGTAGCAAGTATCTGGGTGGCGCTTAGCATGCCGGATTCACCGAAGTTTATCGTTTTACCTATTGCAATTATTGTTGGTGCATTAGCAGGTGCTGGTGCCGCTGCGATCCCTGGGGTGCTGCGGGCATTCTTTGGAACCAGTGAAGTTATCGTTACGATCATGATGAACTACGTGATTCTTTATGTAGCCAATCATATCGTCAACCACGTGATGTCACCAGATATCATCTCAAACAAAGGGGTCACTAAAGCAGTTGGCTTGAATGCCTCTTTAAGAGAACCTTGGCTGACCAATTTGTTTGGCGGCTCACGGGTCAATCTTGGGATCGTCTTAGCGTTAGTATTCCTAGTAGTCGTATGGTTCTTAATGAAACGCACGACATTAGGGTTTGAGATTCGTTCCGTTGGGTTGAATCCTTTTGCCTCTGAATATGCAGGAATGAGCAGCAAACGGACGATCGTGATCTCGATGATCATCTCAGGTGCCTTAGCAGGGCTTGGTGGGGTCGTTTATGGATTAGGAACCTTCATGAATTACTTTGTTCAAGGTTCTTCGATCAGTATCGGGTTTGACGGGATGGCCGTCTCACTGTTAGGAAATGGCAGCTCGATCGGGATTTTATTATCCGCGTTATTGTTCAGTATCTTAAAACTTGGAGGACAAGGAATGCAGTTCTCAGGTATTCCTAGCGAATTAGCCAACAGTGTGATTCCATTGATCATCTTCTTCGTCGCAATCAACTACATCGTACGTGTCGGACTTGCGAAAGTAATGGGCGGCAAGAAAGAAGTTGAAACGGTCAAAGAAGTGGAAAGTGCTCCGAATGACGAATCTGAAAAAGGGGGCAAAGTCTAATGAATATGGATTTATTAGCATCGATTATTGCTCAGACACTTGTGTATTCTGCGCCATTGATCTTGACCGCACTTGGCGGGGTCTTTTCTGAACGAAGCGGGATCGTAAACGTTGGTTTGGAAGGAATCATGGTAGCTGGTGCCTTTAGTTCAGTTGTCTTTAACTTAGCTTTTGCGGATCAATTTGGCGGGATGACACCTTGGTTGGGTGTGCTGGTCGGTGGACTGGCTGGGATGGCCTTCTCACTGCTGCATGCAGTGGCGACAGTCAATTTCCGGGCGGATCATATCATCAGCGGAACCGTAATGAATTTACTGGCTCCTCCATTGGCGATCTTCTTGATCAAAGTTATTTATGGAAAAGGTCAAACAGATACGATCCAACAGCAATTTGGTTACTTTGACTTTCCAGTATTAAGCAAAATCCCGATCATCGGAGATTTGTTCTTCAGAAATACTAGTTTACCAGCGTACTTTGCGATTTTAGTCGCTGTGATCTCTTGGTTTGTCATCTTTAAAACACGTTTTGGTCTGCGTCTGCGCTCTGTTGGGGAAAACCCGCAAGCAGCAGATACATTGGGGATCAATGTTTACGCGTTACGTTATTCAGGTGTTTTACTTTCTGGATTCTTAGGCGGTATGGGCGGTGCTGTTTTCGCACAATCAATCGCTGGACGTTTCGCAGCAACAACGATCGCTGGACAAGGATTTATCTCATTGGCAGCGATGATCTTTGGTAAATGGAACCCGCTTGGTGCGATGGGAGCTGCGATCTTCTTCGGATTTGCGCAAAACCTAAGTATCGCCGGATCAAACTTACCGATCATCTCACAAATCCCGGATGTGTATCTACAATCAGCACCATACGTATTGACCATCATCGTACTGGTTATCTTCTTAGGAAAATCAGCCGCACCAAAAGCCGATGGCGTCAATTACATCAAATCAAAATAATTCTTTCGTTTTCAAAGGGTGGGGCTATGGGACAATGTTCTTAGCACGCCCTTTTGTGCGAGTTCCACTTCACGCTTCAGCGTGATTAGTGGAATCGTATGCGCGGTGAGAATAAAACTAACTTTTTCAGTTTTGGAAAAAGTTAATCCTTTAATACGAATTAGCTGCGAATCAAATGTTCAGATGTACTAGGGTAGCGGAATCGTATGCGTACGAAGATAAAATCATTTTTTGCGGTTTTCGAAAAATGAATTCACTAAAAATGAGCTAGCTGCCAGTCCTAATCTAAACTTTAGTACGTTCGCGGAATCTTGGGTAAACGGATTTTTTTCCGACAATGGCTTTCAGTTTACGGAATTCCAGGAACCCAATATACTGGGACTGAGCCGTAATTTTTAACAATAAAGTACTTTGGTTAAATTTATGAGTAAGATTTGTCTTACTTATTTAGCTATAAATCAATAGAAAGAGGGAATAGAAATGTTTAAGCGCATTCACTTAGTCGTAATGGATTCAGTCGGTATCGGAGAAGCACCAGATGCTGAAAAATTTGGAGACGTTGGTTCAGATACATTAGGTCACATTGCTGAAGAAGCGGGATTGAATATTCCACATTTGGAACAGCTTGGACTTGGGACGATCCGTCCATTAAAAGGTGTCAAAGATGTTCCAGAGCATGATGGCTATGCAACCAAATTTGAAGAAGTTTCAGTAGGAAAAGACACCATGACGGGGCATTGGGAAATTGCTGGTTTGAACATCCAAACACCTTTCCGTGTCTTTCCAGAAGGCTTCCCGCAAGAATTGCTGGATAAAATCTCTGAATTTTCTGGTCGCGGTATTATCATGGGTGCCAACAAGCCGTATAGCGGGACAGAAGTAATCAATGACTTCGGGGAAGAACAAATGAAGACGGGTGATTTGATTATCTACACGTCTGCGGACCCGGTATTGCAGATCGCGGCACACGAAGAAATCATCCCATTGGAAGAATTGTACAAAATTTGTCAGTATGTTCGTGATATTACCAAAGATGATCCTTACATGATCGGCCGTATTATTGCGCGTCCTTATCTAGGCGAACCAGGCAACTTCACTCGTACTAGCAATCGCCATGACTATGCCCTTGATCCATTTGGCAAAACAGTGTTGGATTCATTGAAGGACAACGGCAAAGACGTCATCGCAGTTGGTAAGATCAACGATATCTTTAACGGGCAAGGAATCACTGATGCGGTTCGTACTAAGAGCAACATGGACGGCGTCGACAAATTGTTAGACGTAATGAAGAATGATTTCACTGGCTTGAGCTTCACGAACCTAGTTGATTTCGATGCCTTGTTCGGTCATCGTCGGGATGTGGTGGGCTATGCCCATGCCATCGAAGAGTTTGATTTACGGATTCCAGAAATTTTAGAGGCGATGCAAGAGGATGACTTATTGATGATCACTGCCGATCACGGAAATGATCCAACCTTTAAAGGAACCGATCATACGCGTGAATATGTACCGTTCTTGGTTTATAGCAAGCAAATGGCGGAACAAGGGAAATTGCCGCAGGGCTATTATTCAGACATTGCTGCGACGATCGCGGAAAACTTTGATGTGCCGGCAACTGAAAATGGCGAAAGTTTCTTAAAATTATTGAAATAAAAAATTATCTATAAAGGAGCCTTTTATGACAGACTTACAAGACAAAATTCAACAGACTGCGAATTATATCCAGGACAAAGGAGTGGCCGATGTGGCTTTTGGCTTGATCTTAGGATCAGGACTTGGAGAATTAGCAGAAGAAATCGAAAACCCTGTAGTGATTCCTTACAATGAGATCCCGCATTTCCCTGTGTCAACCGTTGTTGGTCATGCTGGACAATTGGTCTACGGAAAATTGGCTGGTAAACAGGTGTTGGCGATGCAAGGTCGCTTCCATTATTATGAAGGAAATACGATGGAGACTGTTACGTATCCGGTACGTGTGATGGCGGCTTTGGGGATTCACTCAGTCGTTGTGACAAACGCAGCCGGCGGAGTGAACGAAGGCTTCCAACCTGGCAACTTGATGCTGATCACAGACCACATCAACTTCATGGGAACCAATCCGTTGATCGGACCAAACGATGACAACATGGGACCACGCTTCCCAGATATGAGTGCGGCCTACACGAAAGAATACCAAGAAAAAGCCCGTGAAGTTGCTGGTAAATTAGCAATTGATCTACAAGAAGGCGTCTATCTTGGGATGACAGGTCCAACGTATGAAACACCTGCGGAAATTCGGATGGCTCGCACGATCGGCGCAGATGCAGTGGGCATGTCGACGGTACCGGAAGTCATCGTAGCAGCTCATAGCGGCATGAAGGTCTTAGGCGTTTCATGTATCACGAACTTGGCTGCCGGCATGCAAGCCAACTTGAACCACGCAGAAGTTGTGGAAACCACGGAACGGGTGAAAGAAGACTTTAAGAAACTGATCAAAGAAACGTTAGCAGTTTTGTAGAAAAGGGATTAAAATAACCACTAAAATGAAATGGGAGGAATACAATGAGCGTTCATATCGAGGCGAAACAAGGTGAGATCGCAGACAAAATTTTACTGCCGGGAGATCCGTTGCGGGCAAAATTTATTGCGGAGAATTTTTTGGAAGATGCAAAATGCTATAACAACGTGCGAGGCATGTTAGGCTACACAGGAACCTATAAAGGGGAACGTGTCTCTGTTCAAGGTACGGGAATGGGGATGCCCTCTGCCGGAATCTACGCACAAGAATTGATCCAATCGTACGGGGTGAAAAAATTGATTCGTGTAGGAACTTGCGGCGCATTATCTAAAGATGTTCATGTGCGTGACTTGATCATTGCGCAAGGGGCTGTCACTAGCTCTTCAATGGTAGAAAAGCATTTCCCAGGCTTCCATTTTGCGCCGATTTGCGATTTTGATTTGATGATGAAGGCTTACGAAGTGGCGAAGGAAAAAGGCTTTACGACGCATGTTGGTAACGTATTGTCAGAAGACACCTTCTACAAAGATGACTTGGCGCCAACGTTCAACTTAGCAGAATACGGCGTGATGGGTGTCGAAATGGAAGCAGCGATCTTGTATTACTTAGGCGCGAAATTCCATGTACAAACATTAGGGATCATGACCGTCAGCGACCACATGGTGACAGGCGAGGAAACCACGTCTGAAGAACGCCAAAATACATTTAAAGACATGATGTATGTAGGTCTGGAAACACTGATCGCAAAATAAACAAGTAAGTGCCGTCCTTCAATTGCGAGGGACGGCTTTTTTTCTCTCCTGATTTGCGGAGTTTTCGTGATAGAAAGGGAATGAAGCGTGTATGTCGGAAAAAATCATGGATTGTTGGGTATAATAGAAACAAATAGTTAACTACTGGAGGTCAAAAATGAAAGTTGTTGTACGTAAGCGGACGGTAGGAAACATCCCCTTGCTTGAGGTCGTCGCGGAAGATAAAATTTATGAACCGTTGCCGCTGATCATTTATTACCACGGGTGGCAAACGGCTAAGGAACTGGTGCTGACACAAGGCCGCAAATTGGCCGCGCAGCAGTTTCGCGTATTGCTGCCGGATGCGGCGAACCATGGAGAACGGAAGACAAAAAATTCGGAGATTCCTTCTCTCACTTTTTGGGACAGTATCCAAACGAACTTATATGAATTTGGGTATCTCGTTGATTACTTTGAAAATCTTGGACTGGTGATGGGAAAAATCGGTGTCGGCGGGATCTCGATGGGTGGGATCACCACGTGTATGCTCTTGACGCAGCATCCTGAAATCAACGTGGCGGCTTGCGTGATGGGTTCTCCTGCACCGATCAAGTATCGTGAACGAATCGCTAGGCACGCGGGTGAGCTCGGGTTCTATTTACCCAAGGATTATCGTCAGCTAACCTCTTGGCTGGAAGGGTATGATCTGTCTTTAGCGCCGGATAAGGTCGCGGGTCGCCCGGTATTCTTTTGGCATGGCACGGAGGACGAAAAAGTTCCCTATGAGCATACGGCTGATTTTATTGAAGCCAACCTTCAGGACAACCTCACTTTTATCAGCGCAGAGGAACGCCATTTTGTCCAGATTGCTACGATGGATCAGATCGCCGCGTTTTTCGCGGAAAATTTATAGAGCGTACGCGTCAATGAGTGGGTGACGCCTATCAATAAAAATCGAAGACGAAACGGCAAAATTGAGGGAAGATAGTTTCATTCTGAAAAATTTTGGTTTATGCTAATTGGATAGAAATGAACAGGGGGAATGATCATGGAAAATTTTGATTTTCACGTTACAACAGATATTCGTTTTGGGAAAGATCGTCTGGCAGAATTGCCAGAGGTGCTGAACAACTATGGCAAGCGCGTGCTGCTCGTTTATGGCGGCGGCAGTATCAAAAAAATCGGGTTGTACGATAAGGTGATGGACCAATTAAAGGCAAACGGCAACGAAGTCTTTGAGCTTTCAGGTGTCGAACCGAATCCGCGGATCGAAACCGTTCGTCGTGGGGCAGAGATCTGTCGTAAGGAAACTGTCGATGTCATCTTGGCAGTTGGCGGGGGCTCCACGATCGATTGTGCGAAGGTCGTCGCAGCGGCGACAAAATTTGACGGAGATGCTTGGGATCTTGTCTTACAACGCCGGAAATATCAAGGTGGTGCCTTGCCGTTAGTGACGATCTTGACGCTTGCTGCAACAGGTAGTGAAATGAACAGCGGTGCGGTGATCTCTAATCTGGAGACCCATCAAAAATTAGGGACGGGAAGCAAAGCGATGCTGCCGAAGGTCTCTTTCTTAGACCCGCAAAATACCTTTAGTGTAAACACGTATCAAACAGCGGCAGGCTCTGCGGATATCATGAGCCACTTGATCGAAAATTATTTCAAGCGGACAGAAGGAACCGATGTGCAGGATTCTGTGTCCGAAGGCTTGATGCGTTCTGTGATCAAAAACTGTCCGATCGCCTTGAAGTATCCCGAGGATTATGATGCCCGTGCGAACTTGATGTGGGCAAGTACCTTAGCGTTGAACGGCTTGACTGGAAACGGCAAACCGGGTGCGTGGTCGTGTCATCCGATGGAACATGAATTGAGTGCGTTCTATGACATTACTCATGGTGTGGGCCTTGCGATCTTGACACCGCGCTGGATGGAATACGCGCTGAACGATGAAACGGTAGATACGTTTGCGAACTTTGCGTGGAATGTTTGGAACGTGGAAGAAAAAGTACCGATGCTGGCTGCACGAATCGGTATCCAAAAATTATACGATTACTTCAAGGCTTGCGGTATTCCAATGACGCTGCCGGAAGTGGGGATCGATGATGAAAAATTCGACGAGATGGCGAAACAAGCGGTGGCCCACAGTATGATCAAAACCGATGCGTTCGTTCCATTAGATGAAGCCGCGGTAAAAGAAATCTATACCGCTTGCTTAACAGAAAGCAGCTTTGAATAGAATGGGAATAGAAAAACGGCGACTCAGGACGAGTCGCCGTTTTTATCTGGTTTATTGGGCATGATAAAATGCAAAATACGTGCGATTGTTTGTTGCAGTGTCGTCGTTACTTTTGGTCGAGAGAGGACATAGAGGATCAAGAGTGTCCCGGCGACTAATAAGATCAGGTGCAGCAGCGGGTCTTTCACGTATTGTGTGAATTCCACAAGGGGGGCCACCAGATAGACATGCAGTAAATAAATCGTTAATGTTTTTTGTCCCCACGATGTGAAGAAATGGGGCCGTGGTGCGGCAAGGCTCAAAAAGACGAACACAAACGCAAAGCCGACTAAGTAGAGCAGCACGTTATTCAAAATATTTTGGTAAAGCGGCAGCTTAAATAGTAAGAAGGAGCGGTCGCGCCATAATATTTCAGGGGGCAGATCAGTCTGTACCCAGAAGAAGGCGATCCCTAGTCCAGCTAAAATGATGCCGATGCTGATATACTTACGCCAACGGATACGGTGTGCCCTTTCCAATAAGGAGCGATCCATGAAATAACCTGCCAAGAAGTAAGGCAGAAAGCCAAGGGTTCGTGCCATCGCCATATACGTGCCGAATTCACTTAAAAAGCCAGAGAAAATACCAACAATAAAACTTAAAATTAAGATTCGTCGAACTTTTACGAGGTCTGGTAGCAATAGGCGCCAGATGAACATACAATATAAGTACCATAGAGTCCAACCGGGGCTCAAGATCATGAATTCGTTGATTTTACCAAGGGCCAGCATGATCAATGACAGGACCATATTCAACAGAAGATAAGGGACGAGAAATGTCTCGACGGCTGTCGAACGCCCTTTGGCTAAATTTTTAGAGAAATAACCAGAAATAAAGATAAAAACAGGCATATGGAACAGGTAGATGAAGACGTAAATAAATTCACCAACCTTGTTATCTAAACGAAAATATTCTAACGCGTGTCCCAAGACCACGAGTAAAATCAATATGCCGCGAATATTATCATAAAGGTATTCGCGATTCGGCTTTGTGATTGTGGACACCTCCTCCAGATTCCGTTATGCTAAAGAAACAAACAATGACGGTCTACCCGTCTATTGTAGCACGAAAAGGAGGAGACCGGCGATGCGCTACTCAGCGAAATTCGTAAAAAATGTGTTTAAAGTGATCAACATGAAAAAGTTAGTAGGGATCAATATGGTGGCGCCACCGAAGCGGCGCGGCTTGATCAGTCGTCAATTGTCCCAAACGGATATTCCGCAAAAAGACTCGACGATCGATGGGCATCAATTGATCACGTTGTTTCCTAGCCACCCGACAAAGCGGCACGTCTTTTATCTGCATGGAGGCGGGTATGCGTTGGAAGCCTCACCTTTCCATAAAGAGATCCAAGAGCGTTTTGTGAAACGCTATAATTTAAAAGTAAGTTATTTTGATTACCCGTTGGCGCCTGAAAACACCGCAGAAAAAACGGTTCCGCTGACGGAAAAGGCCTTTAAAAAATTAACGTATTTATACCCAGACGATTCTTTCTTCCTATTTGGTGATTCTGCCGGGGGCGGATTGGCGATGAGTTTGGCGCAGCATTTGCACAATATCGATTTGCCGAAGCGGCCGAAAAAAATGGCCTTGGCTTCTCCGTGGCTGGATGCGTCACTTAGTGATCCTCGCTCAGATGAATTGCAGGAAAAAGATGTGTTGCTGGAAAAAGATTTATTGGCAGAAGCCGGTGAGAATTATGCGGGCGAATTGCCGCTGACTGATCCAATGGTATCACCGATTTTTGGGAATTTTGATGACTTAGGCGAATTGCTCGTCGTCGCCGGTACGGATGAGATTCTGTATCCAGATGTTTTGCGTTTGCAAGATCGAATCAAGCGTAGTGAAGGCACAACGATGCGGCTGGAAGTCGTGGAGGGCATGATGCATGATTTTGTCGTTTATCCATTAAAGGAATCGCTCCCGTACGTGGACCAAATCGGAGAATTTTACCAATAGTGATCAGAAAATGATAAGAAGGAGGGGAAGGATGACTCAACATTCACGTCCCCGCGCGCCTTGGCAGCAGAAAGTGATTCAATTTTTGCCTGTTGTCGGGTTAGCAGCGTTTATTATTCTTTTGATTTATATCAGACGCTCCGGCATGTTCAGCTCGATCGCTGATTTGCAGCAGTTTATTAAAAACTTTGGGAGTTTTGCGATCACAGCATTTATTGTTGTGCAGGCAATCCAGCCGATCATTCCCTTCATTCCAGGAGGGGTCGCGACGATCGTCGGAATGCTGATGTTCGGGAATATCCCTGGGATCTTTTACAGTTACATTGGGCTGGTTATCGGAGAAGTGGGGCTGTTTTTACTCGCTCGTCGTTTCGGCCCGAAGTTTGCTCGGTTGGTGTTGTCTGAAAAAAATTACGCTAAATTTGAAGCAACATTGCAGGATCACACACAGGATATCAAACGGTTGCTGATCGTTTGTTTTATCTTTCCATTTCTGCCCGATGATTTGATTTGTCTAGTTGCAGGGATGACAGAATTGTCCTTTAGAGACTATTTGCGGATCGTCTTGCTCTTTAAATTATGGTCAGTGGCTTCTTATGGCTATGTTTGTCTCTTTGTTTTAGACAAAACCTTTGCAAAATTTTAGAATAGGAACAAGAGAAGAACTGGTTTGTTTAAATCAGTTTTTTCATTTTGATAGGAGGAAGAGAAAATGATTCGTTATGGTATTTTGAGTACCGCTCAAGTAGTTCCTCGGTTTGTGGCAGGCGTAAAGGAAAGCGAAGACGGCATCGTCACTGCGATCGCTTCACGAGGCATTGAAAAGGCGCAAAAGATGGCACAAGAATTGGCGATACCACATGCGTTTGGGAGCTATGAAGAATTGTGTCAAAGTTCAGAGGTCGATATCGTTTACGTGGCGGTCTATAACAAAGGGCATTATGAAGCGGCAAAGCTGGCGTTGCTAAACAATAAACATGTGCTGCTGGAAAAACCTTTTACGATGACATTGGCGCAAGCAGAGGAATTGTTTGCATTGGCGGAAGAGCGCGGGCTGTTTTTGATGGAAGCACAAAAAGCGTTGTTCCTGCCGATCACGGATCAAGTCCAACAGGCGATCGAAGAGGACAAAATCGGCGCGGTCCGGTGGCTGGATTCTGTCACAGCGTACCCGAACATCGACCACATCTCGTGGTTCCGTGATTTAAGCGCGGGCGGCGGGGTATTTCGCGGTGCGGGGACCTATCCATTAGAATATATGCAGCATCTGTTGCTGTCGGGACCTGAGGACTATAAGGGCACGCTGACATTTCCTGAAGGGCAATCCGATGCGCAGGCGCAAGTTACGCTGCGTTTTCCAAATGGGGTCATCGGGACGATCTTTTTAACGGTTGATCTGGACTTGCCGAAACGAATGATTATTTACGGAGAAAAAGGGAGAATCATTATCCCTGATTTTTGGAAGACGGACACGGCTGAGATCCAGTATGGCACGGGACTGACAGAAACACTTCATAGTGAACAAGCGAGTGAATTTGTCTTTGAAGTGAATCATGTCAATGAATGTCTGCGACAAGGACGGTTGGAAAGTCCGATCGTCACCAAGGCATTGACGTTGAAAACAGTGGCGATCACAGAATCAATTTATAAGAACGACGAAAAATGATTGTCAAAGGCTAAGCGAGTGTGCTATAGTGTGTCTCATGCGACGAGTCGAGCGGATCTGAAATTTTGATCCTTCGATACCAGAGGCACATGACACACGTCACCTGTCGGATTTCAGGCGTGTCGGAAAGAAGCTTAGTGGACGAAGAACCTTTCTATCAATTTATTGGTACTGGGAAAACCCCTCTTAGAATTTATTCTGAGAGGGGTTTTTGTAATGCTCAGTTTTTTTATCAGCGATCTGTGCAGGGCTGTTACAGGGCAGGTCGCAATCATTTGATTCCTCAGATATCTTCACTTATAATAGCATCTGTTATTAAAGTCCTTGGATGAACGAGTAGTTACTTGGACTTTTAAACTGGAGGGAATGTCATTGAAAAAAGAAAAAGTAGAAGTTACCGGCGATGTACGCGTTCGATACGCACCAAGTCCGACAGGTTTCCTGCATTTAGGAAATGCGCAGTCTGCGTTATTCAACTACCTGTTTGCCAAGCATTATAACGGAACCTGGGTCTTACGCATCGAAGATACTGACTTGAAGCGAAATGTGGAACACGGAGAAGACAGTCAGATGGAAAACCTTCATTGGTTGGGCATCGATTGGGATGAAGGTCCTGACAAGCCCAATACTGAATTCGCTCCGTATCATCAAACGGAACGAGTCGATATATACCGCAAATATGTTCAACAATTGCTAGATGCAGGTCTGGCCTATAAGGATTACGCGACTGAAGAGGAATTGAAAGAATTGCATGATCAGCAAGTGGCCGCTAAAATCGCGCCGCATTATGATGGCCGCTGGTATGGTGCAACAAAAGAACAAATCCAACAAGCGGAAGCAGAAGGACGCAGCTACACGATCCGTCTTCATTTGCCAAGCGATCACATTTACGAGTGGAAGGACATGATCAAAGGCCCAGTCGCATTTAATTCAGACAATATAGGCGGGGATTTCATTATCGAAAAGAGCAATGGCATGGCGACCTATAATTTCGCGGTAGTGATCGACGACTACTTAATGAAAATCAGCCATGTGCTGCGCGGCGACGACCACATCGCAAACACACCTAAACAATTAGCGGTATACGAAGCACTCGGGCTGGAACCTCCTGTTTTCGGTCATATCACGTTGATCTACAGTTTGGACACGAAGAAAAAATTGAGTAAGCGAGACAAGGACACACTGCAATTTATCAGTCAGTATCGGAAATACGGGTATTTGAGTGAAGCAGTGCTAAACTTTATCGCTTTTCTAGGCTGGTCGCCAGTGGGAGAAAAAGAATTGTTTACCCGTGAGGAATTGATCGAAGCCTATGATGTCAATCGGATGTCCGCTTCGCCAGCTTACTTTGATCAAAAGAAACTCGATTGGACAAATGGCGAATACATCAAAAAGCTCTCTGTCGATGAATTAACGGAACGAATCGTCTCGTTAGTCGAGGATGCTGAAACAGAAGTTGCAGAACAATTAAAGGCACTCGGTATCGAAAAGGATCTCGACTTTATTAAAAAAATAGTCGACATCTATCATACAGAAGCGAAAACCTTGATGACCTTCATGGAGAAAATTCTGTTTATCAAAACGGTGGAGCAAGTGACCTTTACGTATGCCGATTTGGCGGATTTTGACAAGGAAGGCATCAAGCAAATACTGACCGTTCTGTCGACAGAGCTAGAAAAAGAATCGGGTGCAATCGATTATTCAGCGATCGTAGCGACTATTCAAAAAGAAACCCAACAAAAAGGCCGGAACTTATATATGCCATTGAACGTTATCTTCACCGATAGCAAATCCGCGCCGCAAATCACGGATATTCTGTCGGTGATGCCAAAAGAAACGGTTCAACAGTTAATCGATAATGCCATGACCTACCTGAATGACTAATGATGAGAACTACAGCCTGGAATCGAGGCTGTAGTTTTTTTGTATAAATTTGGCGCAAGGGCTGTCAATCGAAGAAACGGCTGAAAAAACGATGTTTCCGGTGGCGTTTGTAAAGGAACTAATTTAATAGAAACAACGGATAGGGGTCTGGATCAGACCTCTATTTGCGATGCTTCCGCAATGCGCGTAGAATAAACGTCATAAGAGGAGGTCATTCCAATGCATGAACATGAGATTGTCCCGCCTATCCAACCCGCGGATGTTATTGACGATGGGAACACGATGCAGCAAGTTGCTCAAGCTTTTCTAAGAGAAGATCAGCAAGAAAACATCGAGATCAAAAAAGGGAAGAATGATCAAGAGGTCTTCGTTGTGATCGCTGATCCGGCACCTGTGACATTTGAACTGGAAAACGATCTAGCAATGAAAGAAAAACGAAAAATCAAAGGTGCCTTTGTTGAAATACGCGAGGACTGATGATTAAAATAAAAAAAATGCCGCAAAATCTGCGACATTTTTTTTATTACATGAATAAGCCTTTATATAAAGCGATGGCTGCGATGGACGCAACGATCGGTGCTAAAACGGGTACCCAAGAGTAGCCCCATTGTGAATCGCCTTTGTGTTTCAATGGTAAGATGGCGTGCATGATACGTGGCCCTAAATCACGAGCAGGGTTCAAACCAGGTCCAGTTGGTCCGCCAAAAGAGGCAACCAATGTCCATACTAAGAAACCTAATGCCAAGTGAGCGGTTCCCAGATTATTCTGGAAGAAAGGCGCTTTGGTAATTCCAAGCGCACCGAAGAATAAAATGAATGACCCGAAGAACTCGTTTACGAAACCATTGAATTTTGATCCGACACTATTGATCGTTGAGAAGGTTCCTAGCACATGTAGTTTATCTTCTGTTTGATCGTAATAAGGTTTGTAGCTGGCTACTACGACTAGTTGTCCGACCATTGCGCCAAGAATTTGAACGACGATGTAAGGAAGAACTTCGGCCCAAGGGAACATGCCGCTAACAGCTAAACCAATCGTAAACGCTGGGTTGATGTGATTACCGCTGATCCCGCCGAAAATCATCGCAGGAATCATAACCCCACACCCGTAACCTACTGCAATCAACATCCAGTCACTTCCGTAACCTTTCGTACCTCTCAAATCTACATTGGCAACTGCACCGTTTCCAAGCATTACTAATAAAGCAGTCCCCAAGAACTCAGCTGCTAACCGAGTAGTCAGTGAATAATCCATAAAAACCTCCTAAAATTTCTGAAATGAAAATGTAAATGAAAATTCCATTTTATATCTTAATCCCATTCTATGTAATTAGCAAATGTTAAACCCATAAAAACAAGAAATTCCTGTGATAATTGACAACATTTGTTATCAAAGGGGCAGATAGGGCGTTTTTATCAAAAAAGTTTTTTTGCAAACAAAAAAATCTTGCTCCATTGAACAAGATTTCATTCGTTGACCAATACTAAATGTCGAAAGTTTGGATTGTTCTCAATCAATTTATGGGCACCATAAAAATTCTTGTCTGAGAAACCATTTAATTGTGCCGTCAAAATGGATTTTAATTGATTCTTTCCCCATAGATAGACTAAAAGCTCCATGATCTTCCGTGAATAATCGATGCCTTCTGCGGTTTCAAAGGAAGATTCCAAAAACTCATCGCAATAAAAATGCAGGAAATCAGGATCAACGTCCTTCCGTTTTTTCTTAACAAAATGCAACAGTAAAACGGTGGCAGTCTCTTTAAACTCTGCCAAATGATCAAAACTTTTTTCTTTTTCTGTATCTAGATTGATGACATAATCCACCGGTGTCATTTCCGCCTGATCCAGTTCCTTTTCTAAATGAGTGGACTGGGAAAACACGACATCCGCCCCCATATTCTTGATCCAAATCTCAGAGTTGTTCTTGTTGATCGTGGCGGCAACCTTCAATCCAGCCCATTTTGCTAGCTGAATGATCGTCGCGCCCAACCCGTCAGACGTATTCAAAATCAACAAATTCCCTTGATTTTTTCCAGGCTGCGGCTTTAGCTTCAACTGCTTGAACAACACCTCGAAGGCCAAGAAGAAGCTATAGGAAAATGCAGCAGCTTCATCGGTAGGAAAGGTGTCCGGCAGCTTCACGACCGAATGGACATCTGCGATCTGAAAGTTGCTATAGCTGCCATATTTTCCGACTTTATTTATATATAAAACGCGGTCCCCGACATTCAACCGGGGATTGTTACTGCCGAATCGAGTGATGATCCCCACCCCTCCGCAACCAAGAATATACGGCTTTTTGGCACCTTTGATGTTTTGACGTATCTGAGTATCCAAGGTACTGATCGAGATGGCGGAAATTTTTATCATGACATCATTTTCCCGCAATTTTGGGAGCATGATTTTATATTGTTCAAATTTTTTATCTTCTTTTAAACGAAATTTTTTCTCGAACCCAATTGCATCTGAAATCATTCGTTTTACCCTCCTCAGAAATGACTTTCTGAAACCTTGATAAATAAAATGGCTACTTATAATATACTTGATTTAACAAAGAGAGGGAAATAATTTCTTTAAAATAGCAAAATAACTAAAGCGGTTTATTAAATTTTAGTCCGTTTTTTGTCAAATGAGGAAGCAAAAGAACCTTTACTGAAAGAATGTACCTTTTTTTCAATAGAAAAATGCAAATGAAAGGTATAAGCAGATCAAGAGATGGTAAAATCAGGATAGTGTCTTATCACCTGTGAATCATTCGCCTTTTTGGGAAAAGGCAGCAGTTGAAGCAAGGAGGAGTAACATGTTCACCGAAAATAGTTTTGCTGTATTTGATGTCGATGGGCTGGAGGAACGGATGGCAGCGATCCGTCAAGAAATCCAACCGGTTTTTCAACAATTAGATGAAGTTTTTCAACAAGTGTTAGAGCCGCTGCTTGGAGAAGAATTGTTTATCCACATTGCACAGCATCGTCGCCGTACCGCGAATCCGCCTGAAAATACGTGGTCTGCGTTGAGTCGTCAAAAGCGCGGCTATAAGATGGAGCCGCATTTTCAGTTGGGGATTTGGCCGGAGTATGTCTTTATGTGGCTATCGTGCATCGATCAGCCAAAAAATGAGCAAGCCATCGCGGACACGCTGCTAGAGCATTTGGATCGTTTCGCTCAGTTATCCCCAGACTTCGTTCTGTCTGGCGATCACACGAAAGAAAAAGTGGAAGAGTTATCACCAGAAAGCACAGAAAGGCTGTTGAAAAGATTCCGTGATGTAAAAAAAGGGGAATTTCAAGTGGGGCGGATCATCAAAAGAGAAGATCCTTTGTGGAAAAATCCGGAGGCGGCCCAAAAATTTATGGTAGAGACTTATGAACAGTTGGTACCCATCTATCAATTCGCTAGTGCAGCGAGTTGTGCACAGGTGGAAAAAGAACCCTCTCTTCCCTAAAAAGGAAAACCATCGCTTCGTAAAAAAATAATTGATGAAGAGAAACAGCGATTTTTTCGCTGTTTTTTTTACCTTAATCGCACAGTAAGATAGAGAAAGGAGAATTGGTCATTACGAAGCAGTTTTTAAACAGGACAAAAAGAAACAGGGATTTTGAAAGGGGGTTATTTTCACAACTTATTTATGTCGGTTATTGAAAGCGTTTTATAAAAATGTCCATCTTAGTGGACACAAGAAAAAATGTACGCAGGAGAAAAAGAGCTATATTAATGACAAGGAGGTTGACAACATGCAGCTAAGCAAACGTGAAACGCAATTGATCGAACTGTTTATCAAACATGGGATGACACTCACCGCTCAAGAGTTAGCTGGATTTGCCAATGTTTCCACCAAAACGATTTACCGAACAATCAAAAAAATCAATGAAGCTTCTGATGTTGGAGAGCTGATCTCCGCCGAGGTCGGCAAGGGGTTTCGCTTAGATTATGACAATTATTTAAAAGAAAGTGTACAAAAACGAGGTGTAGATACCGTTCGTGGACCGCTGGAACGAAGGAACACGATTCTGTTGACCTTGTTATTCAAATCACCGAAGAAAGTGTTGATCCAAGACCTGTTTGATGAATATTATGTCAGCACCACTGTGATAAACAATGATTTGGTACGGATGACAGAATTTCTAATGGATCACCAGCTAGCACTGATTCGTAAAGGACAGCGGCTGTCGATCGAAGGGACGGAGAAACAGATCCGTAAGGCAGTCAACCATTTGATCAGTGCGAATCGTGTGTGGGAGGAGGACTTTTCCACACAGCAGGAAAAGATCAGCTCCTATGACATCAACTTTATCACGTCCTTATTGGAATATATTGAACGGAAATTACAGAATGGGATCGCGTATCCCTATAACAGCAATATCTTTTCCCACATTTATATTTTGATCAAGCGGGTACGGGAAGGGGAGATTCATGCGGATACGTGTGGGGAACTTCTCGATCCTGACGAAGAGGAATTGATCACACGCTACGATTCGTTGTATCAGCTTTCACGGATGGTGATCACGAAGCTGAATCATTACTTGAATCTTGTTTTGCCAGAAAGCGAAACGTTTTACCTTTTCCAATACTTGATCTCCTCTCGAATGGAGAAGGAGCCGATCAAATTAAACCGAAAATCCAAAGAGGCGCTGGCGATCACTGAATTCTTTGCGACAGAGATGAGCTGCTTGATGGGGATGAAGGTGGATCAGCAGCCGAATCGGCAGGATCTGTATGAACATATTGATCCCTTATTGTACCGATTAAAAAATGAGATCATTGTCAAAAATGATCTCCTGGGAGATATCAAGCTGGAATACCCCGAGATTTTCCAACAGGTCGAGCAAGTGAGTCGATCCGCGGAGGAAAAGTACCAGTTAAATGAGATTTCGGAAGATGAAATTGGTTTTTTAACTTTGTATTTTGTGAAATATAAAGAAATGATCCATTCAAAAAAACGAGTATTGATCATGTGCAGCAGCGGCGTAGGAACGTCCGAATTGCTGAAGGTGAAGGTCCGCAAGGCGTTCCCCGAATTAGAGATCGTGGACGTATTGTCGGCACGAAAATTTTCCAAAGCCCCAGAAAAATATCAAAACATTGATTTGATTTTAACGACGGTCAATTTAACGATCGAGCGGATGATTCCGACGATATTAGTAAATTCCGTATTTACCAAACAAGATGAAAAACGAGTGAAAGAGATGTTAGGAGAGATGTGAGATGACAGCAGAGAAAACGATGGATGATTTCAGTATCGGAGATGTTATTACCGAAGAATTGATTCAGTTAGAAATGAAAGCGAAAACAAAAAAGGAGGCGATTCAGGAGCTGACCCGTTTACTGATGGCAAATGGGGACATCGAAGACGAAGAAGATTTCATGGCCGACGTGTTCGAACGTGAGGCGGAGGGCATGACGGGGATCGGCAATAGTATTGCGATTCCTCATGGAAAATCCGACAGTGTCATCAAAACCTCATTGGTGGTCGGCAAAGCTGCGACCCCGATCGAATGGGAGTCATTGGATGAAGAACCTGTTCGTGTGATCATCTTGTTTGCGGTCAAAAACACGGACGCCAATACGATGCACATCAAGCTGTTGCAAAAAGTGGCGATGCTGTTGGCAGACGAGGATTTCATCGAGAACATGGTCAATGCGCAAACCAAGGAAGAAATGCTGGAGTTGTTATCAAAAGACCCAATGGAAGAAGACTAAAAAGAAACGGAGGAACAACGAATGAAAATAGTAGGAATCGCCGCATGTACGTCAGGGATCGCCCACACGTACATCGCCAAACAAAAATTGGAAAAAGCAGCTAAAGCACTTGGGCACACGGTTCATATTGAAACACAAGGAACGATCGGGACCGAAGACGAATTAACGATGGAGGAAATCAACGCAGCGGACGTCGTTATCATCGCAGCAGATATCAAGGTCGGCGGAAAAGACCGCTTCGAAGGAAAGCCCATCGTAGAAATCCCTACCAGCATGGTGATCAAAGCACCAAAAGGACTGATCAACAAGATCGAAGAAGAAATCGTAAAAGCGTAAGGAAATGAATAAGGATGTCAGTTCCACTTTTCGCAGTTCGTTTCGTTGAGAAAATCAAAACTAAGCAATAGTGAAATCTTATGTAAAAATCTAGTGGAATGATATACGGCTTGAAAATAAGACTAATTTTTCCCTGGAAAAATTAATTCTTTAATATGAAAAAGGAGATGAATTAAATGTTTAAGCAGCTTCAATTGAAAAAACATGCGCTGACGGCAATCTCGTACATGTTGCCAGTTGTTGTTACGGCAGGGTTGTTGATCGCAATCGGGAATCTGACAGGTGGAGGTGTCATTGAAAATTACAAGGCGGCCTATTCCGTTCCAGATGCACTTGTCTCACTGGGTGTGTTGGGCATGGGGCTATTGGCACCAGTGATCGCAGCAGCGATTGCCTATTCAATTGCTGACCGTCCGGGTATCGGACCTGGGTTATTTATGGGGCTGATCGCAAATGCTATTGGCGCCGGGTTCTTAGGCGGGATGTTGGGTGGTTACTTGGTTGGTTTCTTCGTTTTGTTTCTAGTGAAAAATTTGAAGGTTCCAAAATGGGCGCAAGGCTTGATGCCGATGATGATCGTACCGCTATTATCTACGTTGATCATAGGATTATTGATGTTTTTTGTCATCGGTGTGCCGATCGTTTGGGCAACAGAAGCATTGACGGACTTCTTAAACGGACTGCAAGGCTCTGGTAACTTCTTGTTCGGTTCGATTGTTGGCGGAATGGCGGCCTTCGACTTTGGCGGCCCGGTCAATAAAGTGGCTTCTCTGTTTGCTGATGGGCTGTTGTTGGAAGGCGTACAAGGGCCAGAAGCGGTGAAAGTGTTGGCATCGATGGTACCGCCATTTGGTGTCACGATCTCTTGGGTATTATCAAAAATTCTCCGCAAACGTAAATATTCCGTTGAAGAGGAAGACAACATCAAAATCGCCTTTCCAATGGGGCTTTGTATGATCACAGAAGGCGTGATCCCGATTGCGGCAGTTGATCCATTACGGGTGATCTTCTCTTGTACAGTCGGTGCAGCGATCGGTGGCGGACTGAGTATGTCATGGGGCGTGGGTTCCCCAGTACCATCTGGCGGCGTCTTTATTATTCCGGCGATGACGGACCCGTTGAAATTTACGTTGGCTTTACTGATCGGTTCGGCGATCACGGGCATCCTGTTGTTTGCCTTGAAGAAAGCACCTGTTGAAAATGATATCAAGGATGATGAAGAAGAGGAAGAAGTCGATTTTTCTTCGATCAAGATTTCGTAGGAAGGCTGTCAGTTCCACTTTTCCCAGTTGCCAGTTCTACTTCTTGCTTTAGCAAGAGTTAGTAGAATGGTATGCGTACGAGAATCAATCTTAACTTGCGAGTTAGCTTAATAACGATAAGTAAGGAAGGATATACGGCTTGAAAATCGAACTAATTTTTCAGAGAAAAATTAATTCTTTAGTATGAAAAAGGAGATTTGTCACATGTATGTTTCGATGAGAGAAATGATGGAAAAAGCCAATCGTGAGAAATATGCCGTGATGGCGATCAATTGCTTCAACCTGGAAACGGCTAAGGCGGTGATTGAGGCGGCTGAAGAAATGCGATCGCCGATCATTGTCGATCTGCTGCAGGATCATTTGAAGGAACACCTTGATATTCGTTATTTGACCCAGCCGATTATCCGAATGGCAAACAATGCCAAAGTCGAAGTGGCGATCAATCTGGATCACGGACAGGACGTCGCCTTCGTGAAGCAGTGTCTGCATGAAGGGTTTTCCAGTGTCATGATGGATGCGTCGATGTATCCATTAGAAGAAAATATTCGTATCACAAAAGCGATGGTTGAGCTGGCGCAAGTATACAATGCCAGTGTGGAAGCCGAAGTTGGCGACATGGGTGCCGTAGCAGGGGATCATTTTACCAATGATGAGATGTACACCGATCCGGATGACGCGATTCGTTTTATCAAGGAGACAGGCGTGGATTGCTTGGCACTGTCTTATGGCTCGAGCCATGGCAATTATCCAGAAGGGTATGTCCCGAATTTTCGGTTTGATATCGTAGAAAAAATCAAAGCAGCGACGAACCTGCCGTTGGTATTACACGGCGGCTCGGGTGCTGGAGAGAAAAACATCCTTCGTTCGATCGAATTAGGGATCAATAAAATCAATGTCGGGTCCGACTTCATGAAGGCGCAAAAAGCCGAAGTCCAAAAGCAATTAGCAGAAAATCCCGAGGTGGATTATCCCACGCTGATTCATCAAACGATGGCAGCAGGAAAAGAAGTAGTCAAACGGTACATCGAACTTTCGGGTTCTAAAAATAAATCATAAGATGAGAATGGAGATCAGGTCAAATGTTAATCAATATGAAGCAAATGCTAGAAATCGCAAAGGAAAATAAATTCGCAGTAGGAGCTTTCAACGTCGCAGACAGTAATTTTTTACGAGTAGTGATCGAAGCTGCCGAAGAAAATGATGCACCCGCGATCATTGCGGTCCATCCAACAGAGCTGGATTTTACAAAGGATGAATTTTTCCAATATGCGGTTTCTCGGGCAAAAAATAGTTCTGTGCCTTTTGTTATCCACATGGATCACGGGGACAACTTAGCCAGCATCATGCGCGCTGTCCACTGTGGATTCAGCTCTGTCATGATCGATGGGTCCTTGCTGCCATTTGAAGAAAATATCGCGGTTACGAAAGAAGTCGTGGAGGTTTGTCATAAGATCGGGGTCTCCGTCGAAGGAGAATTAGGAACGATCGGCAATACTGGAACGTCTGTTGAAGGCGGGGTTTCAGAAGTCATCTATACGAAACCAGAAGATGCCGAAGAATTCATCGAGAAAACAGGGATCGATACATTGGCCGTGGCGATCGGAACAGCACACGGCATCTATCCAAAAAACATCAAACCTGAATTGAAGATGGATGTGCTAGAAGAGATCAAAGCTAGAGTCGATATTCCGTTGGTCTTACACGGGGGATCAGCGAATCCGGATGAGGAAATCGCTAAAGCCGTTCAAATTGGGATTCAAAAAGTCAATATCTCTTCCGATTACAAATATGCCTTCTATAAAAAATGTCGCGAGATCCTATCCACGACAGAATTATGGGACCCAAATGCAATTTATCCAGAATGTATCGACGCAGCCAAGGCAGTTGTCAAACAAAAAATGGAGCTGTTCAACTCCATTGGACAAGCAGCCGTTTTTCGTAAAGAAAATGTTCAGCCTTGGAGACAAGAGCAAAATTAGACCGAAGCAACCCGCAGTCTTTCTTGATGAAGGACTGCGGGTTGTTTTAGTTTAGATAGTTCTCAATCGCATCCACCGCTTTTTTATAACCGCCGGCATCAAGGAAAGATTCTTTGATCTTTTTCAGATTGTTTAAATAGTCAGGTTCTGTTTGAACTTTTTCAACGGCGGCTTTTAATTCTGCGCTATCCACCTGTTGATACTCCAATCGGATGCCTGCATTTAGTTCTGCTATGCGGTCTGCGAGTGCGGGTTGGTCTGCCCCCATTGGCAGAGACACGAAAGGCACTTCGTGTAAAATTAAATCATTCATGCTGTTCAAGCCGTTATGAGTGATGGCGACGTCGGCATATTTCAACACTTCATTTTGCGGAATATAATCTTGTACGATGAAGTTGTCTGGGATCGTCAACGTTTCTAAACCTACTTGATGCGCCGCCATAACAACAAGATACTCCGAGTTGCCAAAGGCCGTGAACACTTTTTGATAAAGGTCTTTGGCATAGTCTCCAAAAATAGTACCAAAGGAAACATACAACACATTCTTAGCCGAGCGGACGCGTTCGATCGGAAAGTCTTTTGTGTCTTCTAATCGTTGGTAACTATCTGCACCGACGAATACATACTGTTCATTAAAGAAAGAGCGTTCGCTTTCGGGCAAGAAATAATCGGAGGTGAAGACGATGTTCAAAGGTTCGACATTAAAAATCAAATCGAAAAATCGAGGGGGCATCGTAATGGAAAGTGTCTGCTCGATTTTTTTGGCTTCTGCTAGATACGCGTCGTTCATGGATTTGAATTTTCCGGCTAAAGGGGTGGTATAGTCAGGTGTCGCAAATTGCTTCATTCCCATATAAACGGCGAGCATCGAGACGGCTGGCAGCATCAGATATTCGGCAATTTGTTTGCTGAAGGGCATTGCGATGGAATGGATGACAGCATCAAAGGAATCGTCTTGGATTTGTTCCAGAATATCTTGAACAATAGCTAATCCATGATCCAACAAGACATCAAAGCCATTTTTAAAAATATTTAAATCATACGTATATGGGCGGTAATCAGCACCGGCTGCTTCAATTTTTTCGCGGAATTCTTCACTTGAGAAGTAGACAACGTCGATGCCTCGATCGCTGAGTTCTTTTACTAAACCTAAGGAGGGATTTACGTGTCCATGTGTTGTCACATTCAAAAATAATACTTTTGTCATTGTTTTCGCTTCTTTCACAACTTTATTAAGGGTACCTTACGAAACGATATAATACGGTACCCTGATTAAAAAGTCAAGAAAAAAAGTTTCCGAAAAACGGAAACTTAACGGTACATCAAATGGGTAAAGGAGAGGCGCTTGCCTAGCAAGACACCTAAATAGCCAGCCGCAAGTGCTTTGATCACTCCGGGTAAGATAAAAGGGATCATTCCCGCTGAAAATGCAGCGTTCCAAGGTAAGCTGCCGCTGAATTTCAGCCACAATGAACCGAAAATCAACGTGATGAAGGCACCGACGATATTGGCAAAAATGGACCAGAAATAATTAAATCGCGTCTTTTCAATGATCAGCCCTGTAACGTAGGCTTGAAAAAGAAATCCGATCAAAAAACCGCCGGTTGGTCCGAAGTAACTGGCGATCCCGGCTGCACCGCCAGCCAGCACAGGCAATCCGATCATGCCCATCAACAGATAGATGGCTACGGAGATCGTTCCCGTTTTTTTTCCTAGGATGGTCACGACAAATCCGACAGCAAAGGTTTGCAGGGTTAGCGGAATTGGTCCAAGAGGGATGGTAAATTGGGCTAAAATACTGATGACTGCGGCAAATAGGCCGGCTAAAACAAGTTCTCGACTGCTTAATTTCAATAGACTCACTCTTTTCGTTAACTTATATTTTTGTTTTGGTTAACGAAAGTATACGTGAGGATTAACGATATGTAAAGAGAAATTTTTGAAACGGGTACGAAGAAGAACTGATCCATAAAAAAACAAATGTTCTTCGGTCCAAAGTAGGAGTTAGACTTTATACTTTCGTAGGAAGTCGTTCCCCGCTCTTTCCTCTAAAATTTAAGCTGTAAAAGCGATTACGATAATTTTGGAACGAAAGGGATGTTTTAAAAAATGAAAAAAATAATCATTGGAATTGGTGTGTTAGTTGTTGCGGGGGCGGGCTTTTTTCTTTATCAAAATACCCAAGCAAATGCAAAGGATGAGCACTCGGTCGAGTTGTACCAAGTCCGTAAACAAACCCCATTGCATTTAAAGGGGCAAGTTCAGTCGACGAAGAAGCAGACCGTACTAGTGAACACAGAAAAAGGACCTGTTCAGACGATCCACGTAAATGAAGGAGATCATGTGACGAAAAATACAGTCTTGGTCACGTATCGTTGGGGAGAAGTGATTCGGGCAGCGGATGATTCTGTCGTGACTTCCTTGAATGAGGATGCGAAAAATGATCCGCAACAGGCTTTGATGGTCTTAAAGAGTGAAGCGTCTGCGATCAAAGGAACGGTAACGGAATATGACCGATCGAAGGTTGCGTTGAATGAGCCCATCGAGATCAAATACGCGAACAACGAAAAAACAGTTAAGGGGAAAATCACCTCTTTGGCAGAAATGAACAATGAGCCCAGCAAAGAAGAGAAGACGAGTTTAGTGACCTATAATTTTACCGCAGTTCCTGACGAATCTATTCCGGTAGGCTATTCTGTAGAATTGTTGATCCCTCGTAATGAGATCCACCTGCCGCTGAAAAGCGTTGTAGAAAAAGAGGGAGAACATTACGTGTATACGGTCGCGAAAGGCAAAGCCCAAAAACATCCAGTGACTGTTGAAAAAGGGAATGGGTACTCTATTTTGCGTGAAGGCCTCAATGAAAATGACAAAATCATCAAAGACACGAAAGGTATCAAGGATGGGATGGATGTGACGGTGGAATGATTGTAATGGAAAAGATCAATAAATTCTATACCGCCGATCAGGAGCGTATCCATGTGCTGAAGGACATCAGTCTGACTATTGAGGAGCACGAATTTGTCGCGGTGATGGGGCCTTCTGGTTCGGGGAAATCTACGCTGATCAATACGATCAGTTTTTTAGATGGCGATTTTGAAGGGACCTATCGCTTCGAAGGGCAAGATGCGTACCGCTTTAATGACGAAAAGCTGTCTGGGCTGCGAAATCAATCGGTGGGCTTTGTGTTTCAATCGTTTCAACTGATCGACAACAACACGGTGATGGAGAATGTCGCGTTGCCGCTGCTTTATGGTGGAATGAAGCAAAAACAAACCAAGTCTTTAGTAATGGAGGCGTTGCGAAAGGTCGGTATCGCAGATAAATACAATAAATTGCCAAAGCAGCTTTCGGGCGGGCAGCAGCAGCGAGTGGCGATTGCACGAGCGATCGTTGGCAATCCGAAATTTATCGTGGCGGATGAGCCGACGGGCGCATTAGATAGTCATACCTCTGAAGAAATCATGCACTTATTTAAACGTTTGAACGAAGAAGAGAAAGTCACGATCTTGATGGTCACACATGATCCAGAGGCGGCGGCCTGTTGCCAACGGATCATTACAGTGAAAGACGGAGAAGTCTTGGAAGAAGGTGTTGTGCATGCGGTTTAGTGAAGTATGGAAGACCTCCTTTAAAGCGATCGGTAAAAACAAACGGCGGAGCTTTTTGACCATGATCGGGTTGATCATTGGGGTCTCTGCTGTCATCACAGTCTTTTCCATCGGTCGTGCTTTTGAAAATTATGCGTCGGAATTTATTGGGTTGGATCAATTTGACGGCAGTGTCGGGTACACGTTCTCAGCAAAAGATGAAACGTTCCATGAGAACGGCTTGAGCGGATTTACAGAAGAGGACATCAGTCAAATCGAGAGTATTCCAGGTGTCCAATCGGTGAGCTATTATGATAATTCACGAAATGGCATCAAGTATGCCGATCAAACCTTTGATGATGTCGGAAATGATGGACGCTGGAATTGCTTCAAGCTGATAAAAAACAAGGGTTCGAAAGTACTCTATGGGCGAGGCATCCAGGCGAGTGATTATTACAATGAAAATCCAGTGGTAGTAATTGACCAAACCGCCGCAAAAGCGATCCAAAAGGAAGAACCGGCATCATTGGTCGGACAAAGCGTCAAAATAGGCGGGCATTTGTTTGAAGTTGTCGGGATCATGGAAGATCGGAACGGCGGAACGATCGTCTCAACACAGGAAGACTATGTCGTGGCAGAATTACCGGAAAATGTCTTCGAAAGTTATTTTAATTCTGAAGATCACAGCATGATCCAAGTGAAAATGAACCAATCAGCGAATATAAAAGATGTTTCAAAGGAAGCAGAAAACACCTTAAAGAAATATGGGACATGGAAAGAACTAGGAAATTATAAGACGGAAGATCTAGCGGGACAGGTGGATCAACTCCGTATGCTTCTGACCAGCATCACACTATTGATCTCGGTGATCGGCGGAATCTCGCTCTTCATTTCAGGAATCGGGGTCATGAACATGATCTACATTTCTGTTTCGGAACGAACGAAGGAAATCGGTGTACGCCGTGCAATGGGCGGTACGAAAGGCAACATCATGATGCAGTTCTTACTAGAAGGGATCTCACTGACTCTTGTGGGCGGGACGATCGGGTATTTGATTGCGATGCTGTTAGGCTTTGCCATCAGTCTATTCACGCCATTGTCCGTTCGGCCGGATCTCTTCACGGTGACATTGGCCTTTGGCTTGTCAGTCGTAATCGGGATCGTTTTCAGTTGGCTGCCGGCAAAAAGTGCAGCGAAAAAGGACATTGTGTCATTATTACGATAGGAAAATAAGGACAATCCGAGAGTATTCACTTTTGAATGCTTTCGGATTTTTTGTTATTTTATGAAAAGAACCTAATTAGTCGTTATCCGTGAGTTTTAACAGTGCCGTGGTTCTCTTTTTTGAGGATGTCTAAGGTTCCAAGGAGGACAGAATAGGATTTTGAAGAATGTTCAAGTGAAGCAGTGATCTACTAAAAAATAAAAAAATTTCTAAAAAAGGAGGCAATTTTCACATCTTGAAAATGGCCGAAATCCCGCTATGACAACGTTTCTGATTTCTTAAAAAGAAAGTATTCAAATCTATTAAAAACGTGTCAGATAAAGGGTAGAAAAACTATAGATTTTTTTCTAATTTAGAGATATTTTTAATTTATAGCGTATATCAACAAAAAAATGTAAGCGTATTTTTTCGAAATCCAAATAATAGCAAGAGGGAAAAAGCAGCGTCATTTTTTTGCGTATCTTGCTAATGAAAAAGTGCTTGGAAAAGAAAAAATAGTGAATGAAATGATAGGCGGATAGACAATACTAAGAATGAGGAGTGGAAGGGTATGGGAACGCAACGATTGGGTCAAAGACAGCTATTTAATATGTTAAGAGGAAATCTGGAGAAGCGGGTGCTGAAATTTTACAGTGAGACGAAAGAGGTATCGACGATCATTGAGTATATGGTCGCGATCTTAGTGCGTCATGCCCTCGCTTTAGAAGACTTTTCATTGATGTGCCAGGAGCTGATCCGAGAGTTGTTCTTTACTGCGAAGCCTTGTGCGGAAATGCGTGCGTTCAGTGCTTTTTTTGAACATTATTTTGACAAAGAGGAGTGGCATACCGTGGTCGCTCGTTTGTATCGGGATGAAAAGGATTATCTTGATACGACGAAGGACGCGCGTTTACATAGACAGTATTTACAAGAAAAAGACCCGACGAGGACAGATGAATTGGCGGATCATCAGTTTGTTCTTCGCTCGATCTTCAAAGGTGAAAATGGCCGGAAGCATACGTGGACGTTGAAGAATGCACATCCGACGAGAACGCATGAAGAAGTTGCTGGAGCCCTTAAAATTTTAACGAGATTGTCGATTTTTGAGACGGCTAGCACACGGAAATTTGCTGAGTTTGTGGATGTTTTTCGCGATGCCTATATACAAGATATGCATTATGCAGAGGAAGTCGAAGCGCAACTTCCTGAAAATGAAGCAGATTCATCGGATCTACAGCAGGAGAAGGACGCAAACCAGGCTGCTGAATCCCCAAGTAAAATAGCTTCGAGTCAAAAAGCTGTACTTGCGGGCCAAACGACCTCAAAAGAGAACTCTGAAAAAACGAAATCTCCTGTTTTGGCTAATAATGAGACGAAACCGCGAAGTGAAGTTGTTATCCCAACAGATTTTGATCTCAAAAAAGTGATGCCCGCTGAAATCAGGCAGTTACTAAGCGGACATCTGCCAAAGGAAGAACGTTTTACTGAACAACTTTCAAAGGAACAGCAGGCGGAAAAAGACTTGGATTCGGGAGCAATAACCGAGGAGCGAATAACGAAAGCAGCCTCTGTGCCTGTTGCCGCTCAATCGACGGTTGACGAAGTGGTAGAGGTGGCGTCAGCGGCTGAACAGTCAGAAAATACAGAACACTCTTCTGAAAAAAATCAAATACATAAGTGGAAACAAGAGCGGAAATTTGGACTAAGAGTGGCTAAAATTTTGAAGAAAAGGAGAGGAAAATAACACTTTTGTCTGTGAAGATGGCGGATGTGTATTGTAAAAGGATAAAGCGTTTTATATACTTTCACTAAGGGGATTACCAGGAGGAAGGGGGAGGATCGAGAACATTCGGCGATGTTCATGTGCAGTAAGAAAGCTTAGCGTTTCTAAGAGTGTGAATGAAGGATTCTCTTTTTCAAAGATCTGTTCGTATTAAAAATGTGAATGGTTTCACTTGTATGGGTCGTTTAAGGAAATATAGGGGTATATTTCTCTTTTGGTTCTAAAAGGAGCCTTGGATTAAAAAAACGACAAATGAATGGAGAAGAAAATGAAAAAAACAATGATTGGATTGTTGGCTTTGGCTGCTTTAGGGTTAACGGCGTGTGGAGGCGGCGGAAACGAGGACAAGAGTGAGTCTGCCAACTCTGAAAAAAAGGAAACAGGCGCTTTTACCGGCGAATATGTTGTCGATGCGGCCTATGTAAAAAAGAACATGGATGAGATCATTTTGGTGGATGCCCGTGGCGAAGAAGAAGCCAATAAAGGAACCATCAAGGGAGCGACGGTGATCGGTTGGCATGACTTAGCCTCCGTTGAAGACGGGGCTTCTGGAGATGAGAAATGGGGGCTGATCCTTGAGCCGCAAGAACTCGGGAAGCGGCTGGGAGAAAAAGGGCTCGCACAGGAGAAGGAAGTCGTACTCTTTGCTGGCGCACAAAAAGGCTGGGGAGAAGACGGCCGGATCGCCTGGGAATTATTGGCAGCCGGATATAAAAAGGTAAAAATGGTCGATGGTGGATTTGAGGCATTAAAAAAAGCAGATCTCAAAACAACGATCGAACCCAAAAAATTGAGTCCTGTAAATGTCAAGATCGACGCGATCAATCAGGACCATGTCATTCGAACCGATGAATTGAAAAAAAATTACGCAGACTACAAAATCGTGGATGTTCGGGAAGACAAAGAGTACAAGGGAGAAGTTCTGTACGGCGAAGCGAAAGGCGGCCATTTGCCGGATGCGATGCACCTTCGTTTTACCCAATTATTCACTGAAAAAGGGACATTGAAGAGCAAAAAAGAGTTGACCAGCCTTTTTGAGAAGGCGGGTTTATCCAAAGACGACGAAATCGTCACTTATTGTACGGCGGGGATTCGCTCTGCCTACATGGAGCTTGTGATGGAGATGTGCGGCTTCAAGCAGGTGAAGAACTATGATGGTTCTTACTACCGTTGGGCCAAAGTTGAGGATGTTGAAAAATAATGGATAAGAAAAATAAGTGGAAAATGGCACGGCTCTTGTTGCTTCTTTTCGTTCTGATGGCGGTACTTGCTTTTTATTTTGTACCAGGTGTACGATCGAAAATCACACAAGTCTTGATGCTGTTTCGTTCCATGAGTGTGGAAAGTATTGTGGGGTATTTGCGTTCCTTTGGTGTCTGGGCAGTCGTTATTTCCTTTCTGCTAATGATGTTCCAATCGATCATTGCGCCTTTGCCGGCTTTTTTGATCACTTTTGCGAATGCAGCGGTCTTTGGCTGGTGGCAGGGCGCCATTCTCTCTTGGACAAGTGCGATGGCGGGGGCACTCGTTTGTTTTTATATCGCACGAATCGCAGGGCGGGACATTGTTGAACGCTTGAACAAAAACTTTTCATTGGAGACGCTGGACAATTACTTTGATCGTTACGGGAAACATACGATATTGATTTGCCGGTTGCTGCCCTTTATTTCGTTTGATTTTATCAGTTATGCCGCAGGGCTGACAGCGATAAAACCCGTTCCTTTTTTGATTGCGACGGGGATCGGACAATTACCAGCGACGATCGTCTATTCCTATGTAGGAAGTAATTTGACAGGCAGTACAAAAACCATTTTGTTTGGCTTGTTAAGTATGTTCGCTTTATTTATCGCGGTTTATGTATTCAAACAACTGTATCAAAGCAGACAAGCGAAATCGACAAAATAAACATAGTCAAAGGGGAGCGGCTCAAGGTCGCTCTCTTTTTTTGAGTTCTTTTGATGATAGAAAAAAGCTGTAAAAGGAATTAGTGCTTTCTTTCTGATTGGGAATGCCTTATTATTAAGTAAAGATATCTTTACTAGGAGCTGGGTACGTGGCTGTAATCAATCACATTAAGGAAATACGGGAAGAAAAGAAAATCCCGCAAAAAGAAATGGCGCAGGCCTTGAATGTCTCACGCCAAACCATGACCGCGATCGAAAAAGGAAAATACAATCCTAGTTTGGAGCTGTCGTTAAAAATCGCGGCTTATTTTGATACGCCGTTTGAGGAGCTATTTTATTTGGAAGACAAGGGGGAGTAAGAAATGAGCTTTTTTTATGCGGTTGGAGTGAATGGGTATTTGGCGACAGTGCTGCTGATTTTTGCATTATTAAGTATGTACGCACTTCTGTCATCCATCGTGTTCATAGCAAAAGAAATGATCAAAGAGAACGACGAGCTAGTGAGAAAAATCGTTTTCGATTCTATGGCGATGGGCTTTGTATTGATTTTGATGTTGCATCTCGTTCAAATGATCGTACGGGTCGTCTATTTTAAACACACAGGGCAGGATATCAATCTCGTCGTGACTCCAGGTTTATCTATCCACGCATTAGGAGAGTACAAGATGCATTTGGAATCATTCGGTGTTGATTTAGGGCTTTTCGCTATCTGTTTATTTATAAATAAGTTGCGTTACCGTTTGTAGGAAGGGATTCAGAGGTTTCTTAAGAGTGGAAGGGGCGATTTTGATAAAGACACTAGAGGATGTAACCAGTTATGACGTGTTGAAGCAGAAGGTGAAGAAGCAAGAAGATGCCTTTTTTGTCACGGGCGAACTGTACGATTTGGTAAAGGATATTAAACAAAGTCAACTCTCAGAAAATGTCCAAGCAGGATTTGAGTTGGGGTCCGGCGGCTCAGGGACGATTCTCTCCCGCAGCGTCTTACGGTTCCTCAATTTATTTGAAGACGATACAGAATTTGAAAACTTGAAGCAGGACATCGCACAAGTGTATACGATCACGTATGTTGGTCAAGGAAAGGCCATGTTGCGTTTGAAGCAATTGGATTATTGATTGTTTGTGGTTGTTGGGAGGAAAACCTCTTGAAATGACAGACGATAGGTTAGGAATATAAATGAGTGGATCTTATGCGTTAGCCAGACTAATGCATAAGATTTTTTATTGAAATGAGGAAGAGTAGTAATTTGATTTTTTAGAGCAAACAAAAAACACCCAAGAGTCGAGACTCTTGAGTGTCTGTAAGAAGTCTTACATTAATTTGTTGTAGAATTCAACGACTAATGATTCGTCGATTTCTGGGTTGATTTCATCACGTTCTGGTAAACGAGACAATGAACCTTCTAATTTTTCAGCGTCAAAGCTTACGAAAGCTGGACGACCAACAGCTGATTCAACTGCTTCTTTCACAGTAACCATGTTTTTAGATTTTTCACGGATACCGATTACTTGGCCAACTTCTACTTCGTATGAAGCGATATCAACACGTTTGCCATCGACAGTTACGTGACCATGGTTTACTAATTGACGTGCTTGACGACGAGTTGAAGCCAAACCTAAACGGTAAACCACGTTATCTAAACGACGTTCTAGTAAGATCATGAAGTTAACACCGTGTTTACCTTCTTTGATTTTGCTAGCGCGTACGAATAAGTTACGGAATTGACGTTCGTTTAATCCGTAGATGAAACGTAATTTTTGTTTTTCTGACATTTGCAAGCCGTATTCAGATTTCTTTCCACGGCTGTTTGGTCCGTGTTGACCTGGAGCGTATGGACGACGTGCTAATTCTTTGCCTGTTCCTGATAATGAGATACCAAGACGACGAGATTGTTTCCATGATGGTCCTGTATAACGTGACATTAAAAATTCCTCCAATAAATTGTTTTGGAGTAAAATAATCCGTTGAAAAATTCATATCCGTGTAGTTCGTTCTTCAATCTTCGCCTTCGCAGCCGCGGTTACGCAATTGAACCAATACTGGCAACGAACTGGGGACGGGCTATTATTCTTCTGCTGCATTATTTTACACAAAGGTCAGTATAACGGATAATAGGAAGCGAAGTCAAGTTCAGGAGTTGCATTTTCGAAAAAAATGTGTTAATTGTGGACTACTGACGAAAAACGATTACTTTTTTTCAAAGTCAGTGAAAATTATGAATGGGAAGTACGTGAGAACTTTTTGCAAATTCTCTGAAACTTCTCTACAATATAAGGGCAGGCAGTCGCACGACAGACTGTTGCGAAGATTAGATAAAAGTGTTGGAAATAGGGCAGTTGCGTGTTTTCAACGGAAGTTCGTCCTTAACAGGACAACAAATACATATAAATGGAGAGATAAATCTTGGAAAGAAAATTAATCGCACTAGACATTGATGGTACCTTGTTGAGCAGTCAAAGAGAACCTTTGGACAGCACGGTAGGGGCACTGAAGGCATTGCGCGAGGCGGGGCATTTAGTGACTATCGCGACGGGACGTTCGCGTTTGCTGGCTGGCGGTGTGATTCATCAATTGGGCTGTACGAACTATATTATTTGCAATGGCTCTGCTGGATTTTTAGACCATGAGCAAGTGTACAAGCATACGCTGGACCGCGAAGCATTGGCTCGGATGATCGACTTTGCGAGTGAACGCAAGGTGGACATCGCGTTGTTCGGACTAGATTCATTTGCACGTGTGACAAGATTTGACGAACCTAAAGTACTGGATGCGATGGAATCTTTCGGTCAAAAAGCGCCCGAGTACGAAGCAGATTATTTCTCTCAACATGAAGTGTATCAAGGCTGTGCATTTTATGATCAATCGCTGGACGCTGAATTTGAAGCAGCGTTTCCAGAATTTCGGTTAGTACGCTGGCACGAAAACAGTGTCGATATCATTCCGAACCCCGGCTCAAAGGCGCAAACGATTTTAGCATTGGCTAAAAAAGTAGGGATCAAACCTGAAAACATCGTGACCTTTGGCGACGGCAACAACGATATCGAGATGCTGGACTTAGCGGGAACAGGTGTCGCGATGGGGAATGCCGCATCTCATGTGAAGGAAGCAGCCAACCTTGTGACAGATACAAATGACCGCGACGGGATCTATAAAGCGTTGCGCCAATTAGAATTGGTTCATTAAGAATCGCAAGTAAGGATCGGGAAAAGTTCCCGGTCCTTTTTTTGTCTTCTGCTTTCTAATAGAACATTTCGTTTTATTGATGCAAAAAAAGGGTGAAACAATGAAAAAGTTTAGTGATAATCCTTTATTTGCGATGCAAACTAGAAACAGTAGGATGTGCCTGATAAATCAGGCGCATCTTTTTTCATAACTAGAACGACTACGAACTTCTCCGCCAATGGTGCTGCGAAAAAAGGGTCAGATCGTGCGGGTCAAAAGAAGAAGCGTCTGATTCCTTCGGGCAGGTTTCTTTGACGAAGCAAACGATTGTCGAGGAATCTTTTATTTTTAAGCAAAAACAACTATAATAAGACAAGATGCTTAACTAGAGAAGGGGAAAAAAAGTGCGCTTATTATTCATTGGGGATGTTGTAGGGTCGTTAGGTCGACAAATGCTGAGTGATTATTTACCACGATTAAAGAAGAAATACCATCCACAGTTGACGATCGTCAACGGTGAGAACGCGGCAGCCGGTCGCGGGATCACGGAAAAAATCTACAAAAAGTTTTTACAAGACGGTGTTGATGTTGTTACGATGGGGAATCATACGTGGGACAACAAAGCGATTTTTGATTTTATTCCAGAAGCGAAGAAAATGATTCGGCCAGCGAATTTTCCAGCAGGAGCACCTGGCAGAGGGCACTTGTATGTCAAAGTGAACGATTTGGAATTGGCGATCGTCAATTTGCAGGGTCGCGCATTTATGACAGATATCGATGACCCCTTCCGGATCGGTGACCAGCTGATCGCGGAAGCGCAAAAACGTACGCCCTATATCTTTGTAGATTTCCATGGGGAAACAACGAGTGAAAAACAGGCGATGGGCTGGTTTTTAGATGGCCGCGTGTCGGCTGTCGTAGGGACCCATACGCATGTTCAAACCAATGACGCACGAATTTTACCAAAGGGGACCGCGTATCTGACGGATGTTGGGATGACTGGACCTTATGACGGTATTTTAGGAATGAGAAAAGAGCCCATCATCGAGAAATTCATGACGGCTTTGCCTCGCCGATTTGAGGTAGTGGAAGAAGGGCGCGGATTATTATCCGCCTGTGTGATCGATATTGATAAAAACGGTCACGGACAAAAAATCGAAACGATCGTGATCAATGACGATCGTCCATTTAGAGAATAGAAGCAGAGGGATCGTATGAATCTAGCAAATGAAGCCGCCGTCGAAGCGGCTTTATCTCATTTAACTGCCTTATTAGGTGAAAACGAAGTGATCGTCCACTACCAAGAGCTCCAAAAACGAGTAGCGGAAAACGACACACTTCAAGAATTAGAAGAAGGCATCAAGGCCGCGCAAAAAGACGCGGTCCAGTTCGCTCATTATGGCAAACCAGAAGCAGAACGCGAGGCGTTGAAGGAAGCAGATCGTCTGACCAAAGCCTTCGACGAACACCCGTTAGTGGTTGCTTACCGTGAGCAGCTCTATGAAGCCAATGACCTGTTGCAGCATTTGACGACGATGATCCAAAAAGAGGTCAATGCCGCATTGGAAGAGGAAGAATCCACAAAAGGAGGAGAGATCTAATGCCTCAAAAAACGAAAAATACGCCAATGATGGAACAATACTTGGCGATCAAAGAACAATATAAAGATGCTTTTTTATTCTATCGTCTCGGAGACTTTTACGAACTCTTCAATGAGGACGCGATCAAAGTCTCGCAGCTCCTAGAATTGACCCTGACAAGCCGCAACCGGAATGCGGAGGACCCGATCCCCATGTGCGGCGTGCCGCATCATTCCGCACAGGGCTATATCGATACTCTAGTGGAACAAGGCTACAAGGTTGCTATTTGTGAGCAAATGGAGGACCCCAAACAAGCCAAAGGAATGGTGAAACGGGAAGTTGTCCAATTGATCACGCCGGGGACGTTGATGGAAGGCAAAGGGATCGAAGCCAAGGCCAACAACTTCTTGACGGCTGTTACGCAGGTAAAAGACAAATTCGGTTTTGCGTACGTCGACCTTTCCACCGGAGAACTAAAAACAGCCCTGCTTCATGACGAGGAAGCCGTAATGAACGAGGCGACCGCTTTGCAAACGAAAGAGATCGTTCTTGGCAGTGAGATCCCAGAAGGCCTGCAGAAAAATCTGGCGGAACGTCTGGGCTTGGTTTTCTCTACGCAAGAAACGATCGAGGACAATGCAGAATTCAGCTTTCTGACCGCAGAGATCACAGATGCTTTGGAAAAAGAAGCAACGGGCAAATTGTTGACCTACTTGTCTGTTACTCAAAAACGCAGCTTGGGACATATCCAAAAAGCGGAGGAATACCAGCCGGAGCATTTCTTGAAGCTGGATTATTTCTCTAAGACCAACTTGGAATTGACCCGTTCGATTCGGACCGGGAAAAAACAGGGCACGCTTTTGTGGCTGTTAGATGAAACAAAAACCGCGATGGGCGGCCGTCTTTTGAAGCAATGGATCGATCGTCCGCTGATCCAAAAACGTCAGATCAATGCCCGTCAAGCGATGGTTTCTTCGTTATTAAATGCGTATTTTGAGCGGATGGATCTGAATGAGACGTTAACGAAAGTCTATGATCTGGAGCGACTTGCTGGGCGTGTGGCGTTTGGCAACGTCAACGGACGGGATTTGATCCAATTGAAGACTTCCTTGATGCAGGTCCCTCAGATCCGTCAATTATTGACCGGGATCAACCAAGGCGAGTGGAATGATTTATTGGTTGATATGGAACCGATGGACGATTTGGTGGCGTTGATCGAAAAAGCCATCAATGAGGAAGCCCCGCTGCAGATCACGGAAGGCAATGTCATCAAAGACGGCTACAATGAGCAACTGGATCACTACCGGGAAGCCATGAAGAACGGCAAGACCTGGCTGGCCGAATTAGAAGCCCGGGAACGTGAAGCGACAGGGATCAAAACCTTAAAGGTCGGCTACAACCGCGTATTTGGCTACTATATCGAAATCACGAAGTCGAACCTTGCCAACTTAGAAGAAGGCAAATACGAGCGGAAGCAAACCTTAGCCAACGCCGAACGCTTCATCACACCGGAATTGAAAAAATTAGAGACATTGATTTTAGAGGCGGAAGAAAAATCCGTAGCGCTAGAATACAATCTCTTCTTAGAAGTCCGAAACGAAGTGAAAAAGGCCATCACGCGTCTGCAAAAGCTGGCAAAAAGCTTGAGTGCGACAGATGTGCTGCAAAGCTTTGCGACAGTCAGCGAACGGTATCAATACGTGCAGCCAGCGATGGAAGTTGGGACCCACAATTTACAAATCAAAGAAGGCCGTCATCCCGTTGTGGAGAAGGTCCTTGGGCACCAAGAATACATTCCGAACAGTGTCCACATGAGTCCAGATGAGATGCTGCTGCTGATCACTGGACCGAATATGTCTGGTAAAAGTACGTATATGCGTCAGTTGGCATTGACGGTGATCATGGCGCAAATGGGCTGTTTTGTTCCAGCAGAAAGTGCGGAGTTGCCGATTTTCGATCAGATCTTTACTCGGATCGGAGCCAGCGATGACTTGATCGCCGGACAATCGACCTTCATGGTGGAAATGATGGAGGCCAATCAGGCGCTGCGCCATGCGACACCAAACAGCTTGATCCTATTTGATGAGCTTGGTCGAGGGACGGCGACATATGATGGCATGGCCTTAGCGCAAGCCATCATCGAGTACATCCATAAAAATGTGAAGGCCAAAACGCTCTTCTCGACCCATTACCATGAGTTGACCGTTTTAGAAGAGTCTTTGCCGCAACTAAAAAATGTCCACGTAGGTGCTGTTGAACAAAATGGCGAGGTCGTCTTCTTGCATAAATTGATGGATGGTCCTGCCGATAAGAGCTATGGGATTCATGTAGCGAAGATCGCCGGAATGCCCACCGAATTATTGTCACGAGCAGCGACGATCCTCTCTGCGTTAGAAGCAGACGCGCCGATACAAAAGCAGCCTGAAGTGATCGAAGAAAATGAGCAGTTGTCGTTATTCAATGAAGTATCCACTGCCGAATTGGGTGTGGTGGACAGCCTCAAGAAAGCCAATTTGCTTGAAATGAACCCGATGGAAGCATTAAACTTCCTATACGAGTTGCAAAAACGGATTTAGGAGGAGGCCTTTGATGGGCAAGATCCAAGAATTATCTGAACGTTTAGCCAATCAGATCGCTGCCGGAGAAGTCGTGGAACGTCCGGCCTCGGTCGTGAAAGAATTGGTAGAAAATGCGATCGATGCGGGGGCGACCCAGATCGATATTTTGATCGAAGAAGCGGGATTGAAAAAAATTCAAATCGTCGACAATGGCGAAGGCATCAGCGAAGACGACGTGGAGAATGCCTTTAAACGCCATGCCACCAGCAAGATCCACAATCGCGATGACTTGTTCCGCATTCGGACATTGGGGTTTCGCGGCGAAGCGTTGCCGTCGATCGCCTCTGTTTCTGAGATGACCTTGGAGACAGCGACCGCCGATGAAGCGCAAGGTTCGTACCTTTTCTTGAAGGGCGGCAAGATTGAAGAGCATCGCCCGACCGCATTGCGGACAGGGACAAAAATCACCGTGGAGAACTTGTTTTTCAACACGCCTGCACGGCTGAAATATGTCAAATCCCTCCAAACGGAACTGTCCAACATTGGTGATATCGTCAACCGGATGGCGCTGAGTCATCCTCAGATCGCGTTTCGGTTGGTTCACGATGGGCACAAAATGCTGAGCACCAGCGGAAGCGGAGTTCTGAAGCAGACGCTTGCCGGGATCTATGGCGTCGCGACTGCGAAGAAAATGCTGAAGGTCGAAGCCAAAGACTTAGACTTTACCTTGAACGGATACATTTCACTTCCTGAAGTGACGCGGGCAAGCCGAAATTATTTGTCCCTCATCATCAACGGCCGGTATATCAAAAACTACGCCTTGAATAAGGCGATCATCCAAGGCTATCAATCGAAATTGATGGTAGGCCGTTTTCCGATCGCTGTGTTGGAAATCACCATGGACCCCTTGCTGATCGATGTCAATGTCCATCCGACGAAACAAGAAATTCGTCTCTCTAAAGAAAAAGAATTGATGGCGCTCATCAGTCAAGGGATCTCGGAAACTCTTCGTCAGATCAACCTGATCCCAGATGTTGGCGAAAACCCAAGCTTCAAGAAGAAGGTCGAAAAGCTCCAAACAGAGCAATTAGATTTGCCGTTAGAGGAACAGACCAAGAAAAGAAGCGATTTGAATTACGATCCCAAGACGGGGATTTTCTATGTAGAACCGAAAGCGCCGGAAATCGTTGAGACGCCGATTCCCTTAAACGAAGAGATCGTCGAGAAAACGATGACGGTCCCGCTGGAAACAGAAGCGGAGAAGCTGTCGATCGTAGAAGAAACAATCGAACCACTAGCGGAGGCTTCCGCACCAATTGAGGAGAGTGTCGATCAAGAAGCTGCGAATACCGACCATCCTGAGTTCGACCTAAGCACCCAGTCCGGGGAAAAGGTGATCGAGCAGGCCATCACCAAACTGGAACATGAACAGCCAAAGGAACGCTTTCCGATGCTGGAATATTTCGGTCAAATGCATGGCACGTATTTATTTGCTCAAAGTAAGGACGGGCTGTACATCATCGACCAGCACGCGGCCCAAGAACGAATCAAGTACGAATACTTCCGGGAAAAAATCGGTGATGTTTCAGACAATCTGCAAGAATTACTGGTGCCCTTTGTGTTGGATTACCCAAACAATGACGCCATCAAGCTGAAAGAGAAGACAGAGCTGTTGCAGGAAGTCGGGATTTATTTGGAAGAATTCGGTCCGAACAGCTTCATCGTTCGTGCCCATCCGACTTGGTATCCAGCAGGGCAAGAAGAAAGCATTATTCGCGAGATGATCGACATGCTGCTGATCACTGGTTCAGTCAGCGTCAAGAAATTCCGTGAAGCGACGGCGATCATGATGAGCTGTAAACGATCCATCAAAGCCAACCATCATTTGAATGAGGCGCAGGCACGTGTCTTGTTGTCTGATTTGGCACAATGCGAGAATCCCTTTAATTGCCCTCACGGCCGTCCCGTTCTGATTCATTTCAGTAACAGCGACATGGAGCATATGTTCAAACGAATCCAAGACCCACACTAGAAAATAGGAGTACGAATACATGACCGTTATCTTAGCCTCACAGTCTCCACGGAGAAAAGAGTTATTAGGCTGGCTGCTGCCAGCATTTGATATACAACCAGCGGACATTGATGAAGACGTCAAGGATCGTTATGCACCAATGGATTACGTGATGGAGATGGCACGCCAGAAAGCCGCGGTAGTGGCAGAGAAGCAGCCAGAAGCATTGGTGATCGCCAGTGACACTGTCGTCGTGCTAGGCGAACAAATCCTAGGAAAACCCAAGAGTCGTGAAGAAGCCTTTGGTATGCTGAAACGTATGAGCGGCGGCAGTCACTTGGTGTATACATCGGTAGTGATCCGTCAAAAAGAACAAACAGCAGAAAAATTGACCTCTGCAAAAGTGACCTTTTACTCATTGACGGATGAAGAGATCAATCGCTACCTGGACAGCGACGATTACAAAGACAAAGCCGGCGCCTACGGTATCCAAAATGGCGCAGGTGTCTTCGTTGAACAAATCGAAGGCGACTATTACAGTATCGTTGGATTTCCAGTAGGGGCGGTAAATCAAATGCTGAAGGCCTTTGATGATTGATTCCTCAAAAACATGAGCAAATCCTTCGTGTCTTTCTTTTTTCCGGCGTATGATAGGCAGTAACAAAGGGGGCAGAATGATGGAACAAGAAGAATTGAAAAAGAAACTCTCACCAATGGAATATGCAGTGACTCAGGAAAATGCGACAGAACGTCCATTCTCTGGAACGTACGACGATTTCTACAAAAAGGGCATCTACGTCGATGTCGTTAGCGGTGAACCGTTGTTTTCTTCAAGTGACAAATACGATGCCGGTTGTGGCTGGCCAGCCTTTAGCCGTCCGATTGAAAAGCGGGGAGTTGCTGAAAAAGCCGATTTTTCTCACGGGATGCATCGGGTAGAAGTACGCAGCAAAGAAGCCGATTCTCATCTTGGTCATGTGTTCAATGATGGCCCGCAGGATCAAGGCGGTCTGCGCTATTGCATCAACTCCGCAGCGTTACGTTTTATCCCTGTCGATGAGATGGAAGCAGCAGGCTACAGCGAGTACAAAGAATTAGTAAAATAAGGTGTGCCGATTTTTCGGCGCATCTTTTTATTTTGTCTCTTGAACCGCCAGAAAAAAGCGTCCATAGATACTACACCTAAATGTTACTATCTTTCTTTAATAAGATAATGGCTATCGTCCATTTTGAAAATCCTTATAATCAATAGAGTAAGCAGTACGATTAGTAAACAGATTTTGATTAAAGGGAGAGTTTCGTATGAACAATTGGACAACGACAATGATTGAACGCTTGGATTCAGCGTATCAAGTGCGCTTTGAAAAGGAGGCGGTACTGGTCTTTCTAAATGACGCGTACCAAAATGCGTTGATGTTGAGAAAAGAATCTTTAGGAGAAACCAATACAGCGATGGAGGAGTTTTTAGCGGCATTCAATCACACACGGGATTTGTTTATCAGTCAGGTAGTCGACCGTTATCCCTCTAGCTATACAGAAGTTGCTCAGCAAATCGCTGAACTAAAACAATTGAACCTGCACTTAACGATGTAAATCCCCCAAAATAAAAAAACAGTGCGTCAGAAGCTGCTTCTGATGCACTGTTTTTGTGTTAAGAGATTGTTTTTCTCTGGATCGTGCTTTTTTTTGATTCCCGTTCGTAATGAAACCCTTCAAGGTCGATCGACACATGACTGAAGCCTAGCTGTTTGATGTGGGCAATGATTTCTTCTTTCTTTTCAACTAAGGGCAGTAAGTGCTGTTCAGGGACTTCGATCCGTGCTTCCTCGTTCTCACTGTGCAGGCGAACGATGGGAAAGCCGATCTCACGTAAATATTTTTCGCCTTCAAAAACCTTTTCGATATCGCTAAGGGTCAATTTTTTTCCTCGAGGAAAACGGTTCGCCAAGCTCCAGAGACTATTTCTGTTCCAATTGGAAAGGCCGGCCTCCTTCGCTAATTGTCGGACATCTTCTTCGTACAAATCAGCTTCTTGCAAAAAGCTGATGATGCCTTCCTCGTCTCGGGCCTTTAACCCAAGTTGGAAATCTTCTTTGTTGTCCATGATCATTCCATCCGCAAGGACCGGAAATCCTTCTTCGACGGCTGCGGCATGGATCGTTTGATAGAGCATCTTTTTGCTGTAATACAAACTGACAGAAGTATTTGTGGCGATTTTAGGCTGAGAAAGCTCGCTCATTTCAAGACCTAAAACATTTGCGCCCATCGCTTCAGCCAAATCTAACGCCTCATTAAATTCTTCATCAGAGATCAATTCAGAATTCATGACGATCGCTAAGATGTTGCGGGGACCTAACACGGTTAGTGCGGTATGGAGGAGGTAGGAACTAGCGACACCTCCAGAATAGGCAATAGCAAGTTTGTTGGTTTCTTTTAATTGTTGAATCAACCGTTGTTCTTTTTCTAACGCTGTCATTTGAAGCATCTCCTAATAAGTGGACTCGTCGTCTAAGCGGTATAACGGATAAACGATTAATAACTAGCTAAACGAGCAATCAATTTTTGATCCTTTTGAATGTCTTCTTTTTTATATGGAGTGATTTTTTCCGTGAAAAGCAAGACATCGACGGGTTCGTCTTGAAAGCTGCGGTAATCATGGGAAGCAATCAAAATGGTTTTTCCCAAGTCGTGGAGCTTCCGCAAGATCTCTTTGAATAATTTTTCCGAATCCTTCGTCAATCCGTTGAAGGGTTCGTCCAATAAAAATGTTTCAGGATTCATGGCTAAAATACTGGCGAAGGCGACTTTTTTCTTTTCACCGCCAGACAGTTGATAAGGAACTCGTTGGCGAAGGGGCGCAATCGACAGCAAGGCAAGACAGTCCTCCACCCGCTGACGCACTTCTTCCTCGGATAACCCTAGCTGTCTAGGCCCAAAGGCAATCTCATCATACACAGAATTGTTGAATAATTGATGATCAACTTCCTGAAAAAGAATGCCAAAGTGCCGGTAAAAAGCTTTTTTCTTCTTTTGCCACTGGCGCATGTCCTCGCCTTTAAACAAAATCTTTCCCGCAGACGGCTGCTGGAAGCCGGCTAAAAGATTCAGCAGTGTCGATTTTCCGCTGCCGTTGTCCCCCATCAATAAAAGATAGGCCCCTTGAGGGATCGTGGTTGAATAAGGGGCGAATACCTCCCGCTGTGTCTCAGGATAACTAAAGCAAACATCTTCTAATTCAAACATCATTACACCTTCCCAATGAAAAAAAGAACGAATAAAAGGGTGACCTGCGTCAAAATATAAACGTAGTCGATTTTCTTCAAAGCTAGTTTATGCGTGGGATATGTTCCATTGAATCCGCGTGCTTCCATCGCTTGCTGGAGTTTTTTTCCATAATCAAGCGAACGTAAATAGATCAAAGCGATCACGTTGGTCCCTAGATACAGTTTCACCTGTTGATTACCTACATGACGCGCGCTGATTCCTTTCATCATATGAACCATTACCTTCGCCAAAATATAAATGTATTTGATCGTGATATCCAATTGAAATAAGACGATATTCGGCAAGTGCCAGCGCTTTAACAAAGAAAGCAGCTCGTAAGTCGTAGCCGTCTCCGTATACTGGCTGATCAAGCAGGCGATCAGCGGCACACGTATCAGGAAAAGAAACGTCCCTTGATGCAGGAGGAGACTAGGCAAGTAGATGAGAAAAGGCATAGCTGACAAGAGCACGCTTTTTCCTAAAATTTTCTTGAGGTCCTTTTGAGAAAAGAAAAGCAGCCCACTAAAAATATACAACCCACAGATCCACAGCACCAACATTTTTTGTGACAGACTCACGATCAGCAGCAAAGCAAGCGTTGAAAGAAAGCGAAGCGAAGGATGGATCGCTGACGCCGCGCTTCTTTCTGATCCATGATCAAATTTCTCAAGGATAAAAAGAAGCCCTTTCTGATTTTTCATCAGAAAGGAATTTTTTTTATCAAGCAGCAACGCGTCCACATTTTGCGACGTCAACCAATCAGGCATGCTTGTTCCTTCTTTCAAAAAGAACACGATAAATCAAAAGAAAGACCAAAATGGCGGTGACGCCGCAGAGAATATACCCAATTCCTACAGGCAATCCTGGGATCGTATAGTCCGTAAATAAAGAATGGAAGTTCCAGCCTTTCACCATTCCTTGCGGTTTGTTGACGGGTAAATGGTAGTCGCGCAAGGTTTGGAGCAGCTCTTGCAGATCCCATTCGCCAAAAGCAGTCCCACTGGCTAATAAGCCAAGCGGAGAAAATAAAAGAAAGGTGATCAGAACATACTTCAACCGTTGTGTATTTGTTCCTTCGACGGGTGCCGACAATGGCGCGGTTTCGTTTGTTCGTTTGACAAATTTCAGCACACCTAATGTGAAGAACCCTTCAACAAAACCAATGATTAGCAGATGCGTGCTCATCATCGCGGGAATAGTGATGGCTAACGGGTACGGATTGTAAAGGGGATGATTGGCAGCATCATGGAAAAGTACAGGCTGTATGCCTAGTAAGACCGCTGTCGTAAACGCTGCGGCATTTACACCTAGATACGCAGCCAGAAAGGCACCTATTTTAGGCCAATGCTTTTTAACTAATTGATAGACGCCGTATCCAACAAAAGGCATAACGATAGCCATCGTAAAACAGTTCGCTCCGAAGGCGAGAATCCCGCCATCGCCGAAAAGGAGCGCCTGTAAGAGCAGTGCTGCCGAGACAGAAAGACAAGCAGCCCAGGGACCCATCAAGATAGCAAGAAGGACACCTCCGACTGCATGAGCCGTTGTTCCCCCCGGTACCGGAAGATTAAACATCATGATCAGAAAAGAAAGAGAGGAGGAAAGACCCAGCATAGGGATCGTTTCCTTGTGCAATGAGACTTGCGCTTCGACCTTTCGTATAGAGAGATACCAAAACGGTGCAGCTGTGGCCAGCATGACGCCGCAGGTTTCAGGACTAAGATAATTTTCAGGGATGTGCATAAGGTAAGACTCCTTTTTCATAATAAGGAAAAATCATTTTTTTGTCATTGTGTGGTGTAATCAGCAAGATAGTCCAGATCAAGAACGACGATTTTTTGATGCTGGATCTCGATCACTTTTTCTTGTTTAAGGTCGTGGATGATCCGATTCACGCTGTTTCGCGTTGAGATGCCGCAGAACCCAGCGATGTCTTCATTTGTTATAGGAAAATCGATCAAGATTCCCGACGCTTGCTTGATGCCAAAAAGGGTGACGAGTTTATTGATAAAGGCGCAGACTGCCCCTTTTTTCCCATTCATCGTCATGTTTTGCAGGGCTTGTATGTTTTCGGATAATTTTTTTCGGTAATAATCTCGAACATAGTCCTGCAATTGCTGGTTGTGCTTGACATATTCCCAAAAGCTCGCTCTCGGAATACGATAGAAACTCGCTTCCTCCGATTCGATCCGGACGTTAAAGGGGGCTGAAGTATAGTTCGATACCTCATCCTTTAATAGGGAAATAATGTCTGGAGCGACAATATACGATAGATTAAATTCTCGCCCGTCTTTAAGAATGATACTCGTTTTGACGATCCCATCCTTTAGGACATACGTATAGGCCTCCTCTAATCCGTGATAAGACAAATAGGTATGTCTTCTCTTTTTGATAATGGTCGTTTGCTTCTCTTCTAAGAAAGAAACTAAATAATCTGCCTCCACCAAAAAAACTCCTTTTTCTTTTTTTGATTTGATTTCCTGTTACATATTATCTACGCGATCGAAAAAAACACGTTAACAAATATTACTATCAATTGCGCTATCTCTGAAATTTCATTTCAGTATACTAACGTCCGTAAGTAAAAAATAGGAGATGACACACGATGGTAGACGTTAAATTACCATACGACAAACAATTGATCACAGCAAAAATCCCTGAAAAGAATTTTGCAGGTCTATTGGAGTCAAAAGCAGAGAATTTCCAAGCGGCTCTTTCAGAAAAAGAGACCGTAGAAAAATCATTGGACGATCCGATCGGAAGCCGTTCATTAGAAGAATTGGCGAAAGGCAAGAAGGACATCGTCATCATCAGTTCTGACCACACAAGACCCGTTCCTTCACATATTATCACACCTATTCTGTTACGCCGTATCCGAAGCACAGCCCCAGACGCCCGTATCCGTATTTTGGTTGCGACAGGGTTCCACCGACCATCCACACGGGAAGAACTTATCAATAAATACGGTCAGGAAATTGTTGATAATGAAGAAATCGTCATGCACGTCTCAACAGATGATTCTTCGATGAAAAAAATCGGTCAACTGCCCTCCGGCGGCGACTGCATTATCAATCGCATCGCGGCAGAAGCGGATCTGCTGATTGCCGAAGGGTTCATTGAATCCCACTTCTTCGCAGGCTTTTCTGGCGGACGAAAGGCAGTTTTACCGGGGGTTGCTTCTTATAGAACCATCATGGCTAACCACTCTGGCGAATTTATCGACTCTCAAAAAGCGAGAACAGGAAATTTGAATCACAATCCGATTCATAAGGATATGGTATATGCAGCTCGCACAGCCAACTTAGCATTCATCGTGAATGTGGTTCTCGATGGAGAAAAAAAGATCATCGGCTCTTTCGCGGGAGATATGGAGGACGCACATAAAGTCGGCTGTGAGTTTGTTCGTGAATTAGCCAGTGTGCAAAAAATCCCAAGTGACATTGCGATTTCAACAAACGGGGGCTTTCCTCTTGACCAAAACATTTACCAAGCAGTGAAAGGAATGACCGCAGCCGAGGCAACAAATAAAGAAGGCGGCGTCATTATTATGGTCGCTGCATCAGGAGACGGTCACGGCGGCGAAGGGTTTTACCATAATTTAGCAGATGTCAGTGATCCAAAAGAATTCTTGGATCAAGCAATCCATACACCGCGCTTAGAAACGGTCCCAGATCAGTGGACATCGCAAATCTTAGCAAGAATCTTGGTTCACCATCATGTGATCTACGTTTCTGATAAAGTTGATCCGACATTGATCACGACTATGCATATGGATAGTGCTCAGACCATTGATGAAGCGATGGAAAAGGCGTTTGAAATTGAAGGCAATGAGGCAAAAGTCACGGTCATCCGAGATGGCTTATCTGTAATCGTTCAATAGAAGTCGTTTGGAGGGATGAACACGATGGACAAGAAAGAATTGCTTAGAAACGTACAGCTAGGAAAACTGTCCGTTGAGGAAGCTGCTGAAAAACTGACGGGCTTTAATGAATTAGGTTATGCCAAGATCGACACGCAACGAAAAGAAAGAAATGGTTTTCCTGAGATCATTTACGGCGAAGGAAAGAACCTTGAACAGATCATCGGAATAGTGACTGTTCTTAAAGAAGAACAAAAGCCGATTCTTGCGACGCGGATATCTTCGGAAAAGGGGCGTGCGTTGCAGGACACGTTCCCGGATGGAAGTTATTTTGAGCTGGCCCGGTGCTTTGTCCTTCAGCCTGTGCTGCCAGACTCTGAAACGTATATTGCGATCGTTACTGCGGGGACATCCGATGTTCCTGTTGCTGAAGAAGCAGCCGTGACAGCAGAAACCTTCGGCAACCAGGTGAAGCGGATCTATGATGTGGGCGTTGCTGGGATCCACCGGCTGTTTGCTCGTTTAGAAGAGATTCAACAGGCGTCTGTCGTGATCGTGATCGCTGGAATGGAAGGCGCATTGGTCAGTGTAGTAGGAGGCTTGGTCGATGTGCCGGTGATCGCTGTTCCAACAAGTATCGGATACGGAAGCAATTTTCAAGGAATGACGGCCTTATTGGGGATGCTGAATAGCTGTTCTTCTGGTGTCAGCGTCGTCAACATCGATAACGGATTCGGTGCAGCCTACTCAGCCAGCATGATCAATCAATTAAGGAGAAAAAAATGAAAAATCTATATTTAGAACCATTCTCCGGTCTTAGCGGAGACATGCTAAACGGACTTTTGATCGATCTAGGCGGAGATGTGGCGGCGTTAGAACAAGAATTAGCCAAGCTGTCTGTAGGGAATTACCATCTCCATGTTCAAAGGATCGCTAAAAACAGTATCTATGGAACTGATTTTGATGTTCATTTAGCCCACGGAATCAAGGATAACGGTGTCCCTCATGATTTCGATGCACACGCGTCTCATGTGCATCCTGCCCATGAGCAGGCCCACGAACATAGTCATGCCCATACGCATAGCCATTCAGAGGCTCGAAATCTACGGGACATCTTAGCGCTGATTGATCAGAGTACCCTCTCTCAACAGGTCAAGCAACATAGTCGACAGGTCTTCAACGACATTGCCAAGGCAGAGGCCGCTGTACACAACAAACCAATCGAAGAAATCCATTTTCATGAAGTAGGGGCGATCGATTCAATCGTCGATGTCGTAAGTTTCTTTATTCTATGGGAACAATTGCAAATTGCGCACGTTTATTCCTCGCCGATAACAGAAGGCTCTGGCACCATCACCGTCGCCCATGGGGTCATGCCTGTTCCTGTACCGGCAGTGATGCAATTAAGAAAAGGAACCAACTTGATCATCCATCAAGACACTGACGTGTGGACAGAACTCGTCACACCCACCGGGATCGCCATTTTCAAGGAAATTCACCCTTCATTTGTTCTCAACGGTGTCCAGCAAATTGAGAAAGTGGGGTATGGGTTCGGCAAACGAGAAACAGGGAAATTCAATGCACTGCGAGGTTCGTTGATGGCTGTCGAGCCAAGCAAACGGGAAAATCATCAGACGCAAGATCAAATTTTAAAGATCGAGGCGAATATTGACGATCAAACGCCAGAGCAATTAGGGTTTGTGATGGCTCTCTTATTGGATCAGGGCGTGCTTGATGTTTTTTATACGCCGATCCAGATGAAGAAAAACCGGTGTGGGATTCTACTGACGGTCCTCTGTACACCAGAGCAAAAAGAATTCTTTACGAAGCTTTTGTTCAAACAAACAGCAACGATCGGGGTGCGGTATACCCAGATGGCTCGAACAGTGATGGCGCGACAGTTTGTTACGAAGCAGACACCGTATGGAGAAATCCAGGTGAAGCAAAATCGTTACGAAGACATTGAAAAGAACACGTTGGAATTCCAAGACTGTCAACGAATCGCTAAAGAAAATAATTTATCGATCTATGAAGTGTATAAAAAATTAGAAAAATATAGTTAAAAAGGAGCATATTTATGTTACATCACTTATTGTCAGAATTCATGGGGACCGCATTAATGATTATGTTTGGTCTAGGCGTCCATTGCGACGATGTTTTAAAGAAAACGAAATACGCAGGCTCGGGTCATTTGTTTGCCATTACTACATGGGCATTCGGGATCACTGTGGTCTTATTTATTTTTGGTGGTGTGTGTATCAACCCAGCAATGGCGCTAGCACAAGCAATCTTAGGGATGATCCCATGGAGCTATTTTGTTCCCTATGTGATCGCTGAAATGCTAGGCGGACTTGTCGGTGCTATTATTATTTATATTATGTATGCAGATCATTTCAAAGCTTCTGAGGGACAAGTTGATCCAATCGCTATTCGCAATATTTTCTCAACGAACCCTAATTTACGGAACTTGCCTAGAAACTATTTTGTGGAAACAGTCGCTACGTTTATTTTCTTAACAACGATCCTTGCCATCGCACATAATGCAGAATCTATGCTGCCGATCGGTGTTGGTTTGCTGGTTTGGGCAATCGGTATGGGATTAGGCGGTACGACAGGATTCGCCATGAACCAAGCCCGTGACTTAGGTCCGCGAATGGCCTTCCAACTGCTGCCAATCAAAAACAAAGCGAACAATGACTGGCAATATGGCTTGATCGTACCCGGTACCGCGCCTTTTGTCGGAGCCGCTTTAGCAGCGATGTTCGTAAAAGGATTTTTGAAATTTTAAACGCTGAGTAATCTTAAAGAGGAGCTTTTGTACATCTATACCACTTTCTCGTCTGCTTTTTCAAGAGTAGATGAGAGAGTCTTTTATAGCTGATTTCCAAACGGATCAATCCTAAAAAAAGGAAGTTTTACAAATGGAATACATAGAAAAGGTAGAAAAATTAAAAGCTGTTTTGGCCTCGATGGAGAAGGTCGTGATCGCTTTTTCAGGCGGTGTGGATAGTTCTTTAGTTCTAGCGGCGGCACTAGATGTTTTAGGAGAAGAGAACGTTCTTTCTGTCGTAGCGGATTCAGAATTAATCATGAAAAAAGAATATCTCGACGCGATGGAGAATTCAAAAAAAATCGGTGCCCGCACTCAAGGTGTTTTTTTGGATGAATTGAGTATTGAGGAAATCAGAAGCAACCAACCTTCAAGCTGGTTTTACAGTAAACGTCTACTCTACCAAGAATTGTCGGCAATTAAAGAGAATCTAGGATTTAATTGGGTTGTTGATGGAATGATCATGGATGATGCTTTTGATTACCGCCCAGGGTTAAAGGCCAGAGACGCATTCAATGTTCGAAGCCCTTTGCAGGAAGCGGAGTTTTACAAGCCCGATGTCAGAAAAGCATCAAGAGACTATCAGGTTCCTACTTGGAACAAGCCAGCGACCTGTCATATTCTATCAAGATTTGAATACAATGATGTATTGACCAGCGAACGACTGGAGCGTGTTAAAAAATCTGAAATCTATCTTCAAGAGCAAGGATTCAAGATTGTCCGCGTACGAGACCACAATACAGTCGCAAGAATCGAAATCGAGAAAGAGAAGTTTCCGCTTTTCCTTGAGAAATCAGAAGCCGTCGAAAAAACGCTCGAATCTTTTGGGTACCCATTTGTATCTTTGGACATAAAAGGCTATGCTTATGGAAAAATGAACAAACTATTGGAGAAAAAATAAGTCGTTCAAAAAGCAGGAGTGGAGCAAATGGATTCTTATGATTATGAGAGCGTATTGACTTTTTGGTTCAAGGAACTAGATCCTAGTGACTGGTTTGCATCTGATTCGGAATTGGATAAGACAATTGAAAAACGTTTTGGTGACATGCTGACAGCGGCAAAAAAAGGTGAGCTGGTTTTTTGGAGAAAAAATATGCGGGGCAGATTGGCAGAAATCATCGTATTGGATCAGTTTGCCAGAAATATCTATAGAGAAGATGGACGCGCTTTTGAAGGAGACGCGGTGGCATTGGTGTTGGCACAAGAAGCGGCACTCATGAAGGAAAAAGAGAATCTGAGTGTTGAAGAGCGCTCCTTTTTATACATGCCATTCATGCATTCTGAGTCGCTGGTTATTCAAGAAACGTTTTCGCTGCCCTATTTTAAGGAGCCCGGCTTAGAGAAACGGTACCGCTACGCAAAAGAACATCATGACACCATCAAGGCATTTGGCCGTTTTCCTTATCGAAACAAAGCATTGGGCCGAATCACTACGGCAGAAGAACAAACGTATTTAGAAAAGGAGAAGTCCTAGAGACTTTGTCTTTTTTTCATAACCGTGGATGGGGGAGATTCAAAGGTAAGAGTTTTTTACCGACGCATTTTGTGCTAAAATAATGAGAACATATGTGCAGAAATTGCCTGCTGATCACTAGTATGCTTGTTTTATGGACACTAAAGGTTTTTATTACAGTCCAAAGGATAAAGGGATTGACGGGAGGCTGTCAATGTTTCTTCACGTTTACGTGTTACCATGAAAAGAAGAATCCAATAATAGTAGAAAAATTTTCTTTGATACAAGAAAGGAACCACTATGTACGAATATATTACAGGCCGTTTGACCTTCATCAGCCCCAGCTATGTGGTGCTGGATGTGAATGGTATCGGTTATCAAATCGCGTTGGGAAATCCCTATCGCTACAGCAGTAAAATGGAGCAGTCGGTGACGATCTATGTCCAGCAGATTATCCGAGAAGACGCGCATTTATTATATGGCTTTGAGACACTGGCTGAAAAGGAATTGTTTTTGCGCCTGCTTTCTGTTTCTGGAATCGGCCCGAAAAGCGGGTTGGCGATCATGGCAAATGAAGACCATCAAGGACTGATCCAGGCGATCGAAGCGGGAGATGTGACTTATTTGACCAAATTCCCAGGAGTTGGCAAAAAAACAGCACAGCAAATGGTTTTGGACTTGAAAGGCAAGCTAGCCGAATTGGTCGATGATCCAATGTCCTTGTTCTATGAAGGAAACGACGATACTGCCTTGGCGGAAGCTATGGAAGCTTTACAAGCGCTAGGCTATAGTCCAAAAGAAATCAAAAAAGTCGAAAAGATCTTGGAAAAAGAAACGCTGCAAAATACCGACGATTATTTACGGGCAGCACTGAAACTAATGATGAAAAAATAGAGGATCAAAGGTGTTTTTCGTTAGTGGAAAATGCATTTATGAACTAGGAAGTAGGAGGAAGAGGGATGGATGAGGAACGTTTGCTTTCACCCGATGCGGATGAAAGTGATAAAAGTTTAGAAAAATCACTGCGTCCCCGTTATCTTGCACAATATATCGGTCAGGACAAGGTCAAGCAAGAATTATCAATCTACATCGAAGCGGCAAAAAATCGCCAAGAGGCACTCGACCATGTGTTATTATATGGCCCGCCAGGTCTAGGGAAGACGACAATGGCGATGGTGATCGCCAATGAAATGGATGTCCAGATTCGCTCGACAAGTGGTCCGGCGATCGAACGTCCAGGGGATCTAGTAGCGATATTGAATGAATTAGAGCCTGGAGATGTGTTATTCATCGATGAGATCCATCGATTGCCGCGAGTAGCGGAGGAAACACTGTATTCAGCGATGGAGGATTATTATGTAGACATCATGGTAGGCCAGGGACCAACTGCTCATCCCGTGCATTTCCCGTTGCCCCCCTTTACTTTGGTGGGCGCTACCACTCGTGCCGGGATGCTGTCAGCACCATTGCGTGACCGATTCGGGATCATCTCTCATATGGAATATTATGAAGAAGACGACTTGCGGGAAATTGTTTTGCGTTCAGCCGACATTTTTCAGACAGAGATCGTAGGAGAAGGTGCGGTAGAGATCGCCCGACGTTCACGAGGCACCCCCCGAATCGCCAATCGCCTCTTGAAGCGTATTCGTGATTTTGCGCAGGTGCAATCAGATGGGGTGATCAATCAAACGATCGCTGACCAAGCGCTGGGGCTGCTACAAGTCGATGAAGCCGGTCTCGATTATATCGACCAGAAGCTGTTAAAGACAATGATCGAGCTTTACCACGGAGGCCCCATCGGATTGAGCACATTAGCGGTGAATATTGGCGAAGAACGAGAAACAGTGGAAGATATGTACGAACCGTACCTGATTCAAAAAGGCTTTATTAAGCGGACACCGCGGGGGCGGATGGCGACACCGCTGGCCTATGAGCACTTCAATTATCCGTATCAAGAATAGAAGGTGAAAAGATGGCGGAAGGAAAAGCGACCAAAGAAACATTTGTTCAAGCGTTAGTCGCCGCGTGCCGAGAAAAAAGTTACGACAAAATTACCGTTCAAGACATCAGTCAGCAGGCCAGCCTGAACCGCCAAACGTTTTATTATCACTTTAAGGATAAGAATGACCTGCTCCACTATGCTTATTATCAGCGAGGCCTGCAGTATTTGATTTCTGTTGAGCTGTCTCTTACAAATTGGGAGGAGTCTGTTCTCAAAATGTTAAAGGAGATGCAGCTCTGTCATCAATTCTATTTGAATACTGTAAGGGTAAGACCGGAGATACTGACGAAAGAGTTTAATGAGCTGGCCAAGCAGTTGTTTGTCCGTTTGTTCGATGAAGTCGATCAGGAAGGAGAGCTTTCACCTGCTGATAAAGAATTTTATGCTCGTTTTTTGGCTCACGGGTGTGGCGGGATTTTGATCGACTGGCTGCTGGCTGGAGCGGAGCAGCCGCCGATTACAGTCGCGGCACAATTGTTTCGTTTTGCTAAGGACATCGAGTTCTTTGCGTATCGACTCTATGAAAAAGACTGGAATGAGCGTTAGGCTCAGTCCAGTCCGTTGACGATATGAGTAATTGGTTCTTTTTTCGAAAGAGCGATCGCATTTTTTGCGACAATTTCAGCCATTTGGTCTCGTGCTTCTACACTGGCATTGCCAATATGAGGCGTTAAGACGACATTCGATAATTCCTTCAGCCCTTCAGTAACCTTCGGCTCAAATTCATAGACATCCAAAGCAGCTCCAGCGATTTGCTTGTCGTTTAATGCTTGTAGCAAGGCAGCTTCATCAATGAGCGGTCCGCGAGCGGCGTTGATCAAGAAGGCGCTGTTCTTCATCTGTTTAAAGGTCTCGCTTGTTAAAAGATGGTGTGTTTCTTTCGTTAACGGTGCATGAAGCGTTAGAATATCTGCTTGGCGTATGACGTCCTCTTGTGAAGCGAACGTTGCCTGCAAGTCATTTTCTAGTTCAGGCGTTAAGGGGTGTCGTTGGCTATAGACGATTTTCATGCCAAAAGCAGTCATCATAGTAGCTAATGCTTGTCCGATTTGGCCCATTCCGATAATCCCTAATGTCTTGTCTTTTAATTCATGGCCCAAGAAGAAGAGAGGCGCCCACCCATCAAAACCTTTGTCGTGCATCAAACGGTCGCCCTCAACGATGCGGCGAGACAAGGCAATGATCAATCCGGCAGTCAGCTCAGCAGTTGCGTTAGTAGAGACGACAGGCGTATTTGTTACATAGATATTTTTTTCTTTTGCATAATCGGTATCGATATTGTTGAATCCTGCACCGAAGTTTGCGATCAATTTTAAGTTTGGAGCGGCATCTATGACGTCGCGATCAACTTGTGTGGATAGCGGACAGATCAATACCTCACAATCGGCGACCTGTTGGATCAATTCTTTTTTAGTGATCAACCCAGTGCCTTCATAGACCTTATAATCAAGTGCTGCTTTTTTTAATAATGTTGTGCCAAGCTTAGGAAGTTTGGCGGAAAGATAAATTTTACTCATTTACGATCCCCCGTTTCATTTCTATAAATTGACTATAGCACAGGAGGAATGACATGAAAAAGATTCTATTTGTTTGTATGGGAAATATTTGCCGTTCGCCAATGGCAGAAGCAATGTTTCGAGACGCGCTTCAAAAAGAAGGAAACGGCACTTTCGAAGTTGACTCAGCAGCAACGAGCCGTTGGGAAGTGGGAAATCCGCCTCATCATGGAACACAGCAGCTATTGGCGGAGCACTCGATTTCCACCAAAGGAATGCGCGCACGTCAAGTGACGACGGAGGATTTTTATACGGCGGATTATATTATAGGGATGGATCGAGAAAACGTCAGCGACCTTCAGGCAATGGCGCCTGAAGGGACAAATGATAAGATCTATCTTTACTTGGATCGTGTCTCTGGATATGCAGGAAAAGATATTCCAGACCCTTGGTACACCGGGGATTTTGAAGAAACGTACCAATTGATTCAAAAAGGTTTAAATGAATGGTTAACTTTTTTTGAAATGGACTAGATTCCTTGTTTTTTCCTAGAAATTTAAGTAAAATCATACTACGTAATCATGCTCTTGATAGGAGGAAGCTGAATGACTAAAAACGAGAAACCTAAAAAGAATTTAATCAAGCTGTTTTCTAATTCATCGTATCGTTTCATCTCGGATTTTTTGAATGATTCTGCTGAAAAACGTGCGCAAGAGCAAGCAAATGAGAACATTTTTCTTAAACTAAAAATGGCGGCACTACAAAATAGTTTAGTGGTCATTCAAGTGCAAGATGAAAAAGACGAAGAAAAATTTCAAACAATCTCTGGTTGGTTGCCTAAAGTGGTAACGAATGATTCGATTGTTATTCGTACACAGGACAATCAGTTAGTGATGTTGACGATCGATCGCATTAAAAAGGTGACGACGTTGTCCCCAAGCGGCGATCAAGAGAGCATTTCACGTTAAAAGTATTGTATACCTTTACGGGCATGCAGACATCTGATATACTTTGAGGGAACAAAAAAAAGAATAATACTTTCACAAAGGGGAGCCTTCGGGCTGAGATTGAGATTACTCTAAACCCTGGTACCTGTTTCGGTTATTCGAGCGTAGGAATTGTGATGAAGTAAGATTATTACTTCTCCTTTGTGGACTGTATGTTCAAAAGGAGGAGTTTTTTTATGCATAACAAAACAAGAATAATGATTGAAGGAACGATTGTGGCGGCTTTGGCATTCATGCTGTCTCTGATCCCAACAACGATCGGCAGTAGTTTCACCCTGTCGTTGGGAATGATCCCAATGACTCTGTTTGCCTTGCGTCGTGGAGTGAAGCCTGCGCTGCTGTCTGCATTTATTTGGGGAATCCTGCATTTTCCAGCAGGTGATGTGTATTTCTTAAGTGTTATTCAAGTGTTGATCGAATACCCGATCGCGTTTACGTTTGCTGGATTTGCGGGACTTTATGCCAAGAAGGTACAGCAAGCATTGCTGGCTGAAGATACAAAAGGGGCACGTAAAAATATTATTTTAGGTGCTTTCGCTGGAACGGGAGCGAGATTCTTTTGGCATTTTATCGCCGGTGTGGTTTTCTGGGGGAGTTATGCGTTATGGGGAATGAATCCTTGGATATTCTCGTTTATCATGAACGGGGTCAGCGGCTTAGTTACAGCTATCGTGACGGCGATTGTAGCAGTTTTAGTAGCGGAAAAAGTTCCGCAGTTGTATTTACCGAAAGATGGGATCTTGGTTCGCAAACAAAGTGAATAATAAAAAAAAAGCATTTGTCTGCCGGACAAATGCTTCTTTTATCTAAATGAGAAGACAGGATCATCATTTTCGACATCCAAGGACCACTGTTGTTTCGATGTGTCATAACTGATCTCTGCAATTTGTTGATCTTTTTTATAATTCTTAGGACTGCGCCGCCATCCCTTTTCATCAGATAAAAATATAGGGATTCGGTAGGTTTTATTTTTTAATTCAGATAAATTAAAGCAGAAAATGGCTCCTTCTTGCAAAATAGGGTACAATTCCTTCAATAGTTCCCCATCCAATGGGGCGACAGAAGACCCTTTACGGAAAAACGACCGGCGATCATTGACTTTTTCCAAAACGATCCGAGTTAACTTGCTAGCTAGGATGCGGTAAAATTCATCTAAATAGCGATAGTAGATACGCATGGTTTCATTGCCTAAGTTGAAATAGACAAAATTGTTTTGTAATTTATAAAAAAAGGGAGAATGCAGATGCGTCCGCATATGACCAAAATAAAGCAATTCAGAAATTTCTAATGGAGTGAGTTCTTTTAACATCGCAAGATCATTAAAATCGATCCATTTGGTTCCCTTTGAGTTAGTAAAGACTTTATTAGCGAAAAATTGCTGTACTTGTTCAGGGCTAGTGACGACCTTTAAACCTGTATGAGGTTCGTATTCTCCAGCTTCTGCAACGGGATCCAGCAATAACAAATGTTTTGGCTGATGAACGATTCCTTCAACAAAATCAGCGGGTGAAAAACCTTTTGAGAGAACAGCATTACTTGTGGAATCGATGTAAGCAAATAACGTATCTGGCACAAATTTTCACCCTTTCTAATAGTTGTCACAATCATTTTAACCCAATAATAAAAAAAAAGCTCGTATCTTTTATTTTAAAATTAGATTACAAACCCCTTAAAAACTGCAACACTATCGCACCTTTTTAACATTTAAAATGATTTTAATAAATAACGAATCCCTAATGCAATTATTTCTTTTTTTAATTTTTTTTGTAGTAAGTGAAAGTAGTATCACCGGTTCTAAAAGAGTATGATATGATTAGCGGGAGAATGCAGGAGGCTTGTGATGAAGAAAAAAAGAAATTGGATCCTTAATATTTTTCTTTTCTTATTACTTTTAGTAGGTTTGGCTTTGATTTTCAATAATCAGATCAAGTATTTTTTGATGCAGCATAATGGCGAACGTTATGCCGTGTCCCAACTCGATCAAGCTGAAATCGATAAAAATATGCAAAAAGAAGAGACGTTTGATTTTGATGCTGTACAGCCAGTCAGCACAGAAGCCGTCTTGCAAGCACAGTTGAGTAACAAGCGCTTGCCTGTGATCGGCGGGATTGCGATCCCTTCTGTAGAGATCAATCTGCCTATTTTTAAAGGCTTATCCAATGAAGTCCTCTTTTATGGTGCAGGAACCTTGTCTCCTGACCAAAAAATGGGCGAAGGAAATTATGCATTAGCCAGCCACCGTGCGGACCGGCCTGGCCTATTGTTTACACCACTTGATAGCATCAAAGAAGGCGATTTGATCTATCTAACCGATCTACACAATATTTATACCTACAAAACGACGTTGAAAGTCCGCGTGCAGCCGACAGAAGTAAAATATTTAGATGTGCATCCAGACAAACAACAAGTCACCTTGATTACTTGTGGCGAGATCGAGGGCGTTACACGGATTATTGTTCAAGGAGAGCTGACGGCGATCACACCGACAAAAAATGCGACAGATACGATGCTCAAAGCCTTTGAAATGGAACAACGAACATATTAAAAATAAAGCGTGGCAGAACAATCAGGTTCTGTTGCGCTTTTTGTTGCGGGAAAATTTCTGCTATACTGGACACAGACACTGAATGTATCAGTCACAACAGTAATCAAGGAGGCCTAGATGACGCTCAAAAGGATGTACGTTTCGGATCTATTAGCGAGTTGGAAAGTGTTCCAGCAATCACATTTGCTTTTTCCTTTCTATCCCTCTCACGGACAAGCGCGTTCAGAATTTTTTGCTGCTGTCAGACGCGGGGAAGGGTATTGGGTTCAGCGTGATTCTCAATGGCTGTTAGTAGAGAAAGTCGATGCCGGAGAGACTTGGCGAATCACTAACTTGTTGATTTCAACTGAAATGGACTGGCAGACCGCTTTTCAATTATTAGAAACGACAGCCCGTCAAATGTTCAAACGATCCATACAATTGAAGCTTGAGGCAAACTTGGTTATTCAGCAATGGTTAGTGACGCAAGGGTATTATTCCAATGAAGGTATCTGGCAGAAAGAATTGGTCTATCATACAGGACTTGTCTTAGGTGGCGGCGGTGCGCGTGGTGCCTATCAAATCGGTGTTTGGAAAGCGCTATTGGAGAAAAACATTCAATTTGAAGTGATTACGGGTACGTCAGTCGGAGGGCTGAATGGTGCATTGATTGCCCAAGGAGACTATGACCAGGCCTTCTCTCTATGGAAAGAAATTGAAACGGACAAGGTTTTAGATATTACCTTTAAAGAAGTGGAGATACTGGATTTTTCCGCGCAGGTCGATCAATTGCGAACCTTTATTCGAACCTCTTTAAAACAAAAAGGACTCTCTTCCGAGCCGCTTAGAAGGTTGCTAGAGGAACGTTTGGATCCGAAAAAGATTCAGATGGGTTGCCCATTTTCTATCGTGACAACAAAAGTTCCGGCTTTTCAGGAAGTCGTTGTTTCGTTGAATGATTGCCCCAAAGAAGAAATTATTGACTGGCTGCTAGCTTCTTCCGCCTTTTTCCCCATGATGGCAATGGCAAAATTAAAGGGTGAGTTCTATGTAGACGGGGGCTATCGCAACAATTTACCCGTGGATATCGCTTTGAGAGAGCCGATTACTGAGGTGATCATAGTAGATGTTCATGGTCCTGGACTAGATAGGAAATATCGGTTGTCAGACGGAATTGCTGAGCTATACTTGGCCAGTCCGTGGAGTTTGGGAGATTTATTATTGTTTCATAGTGATCGTTCATCAGAAAATATTGATCTGGGCTATTTAGAGGCTAAACGAGCATTTGGAGAGTTGCAAGGCTATCGTTACTTTTTTGAGGATCATGCTGATTTTGAAACGTTAACAAAAAACTTTTTACGCAGTGTTAAAAAAGCATTTCCAATTGACGCAGCGTCTCTTTATCCAGAACTGCAAAAATATTTTCGACAAAGTATCCCGGTAGAGATGCTAAGCTTAGCCTTCTTGGAATTCTTTGCCTATTGGGTAAAGGTACCACCAGTGAGAGTCTATACCCCGGAAGAATTTATCGAGATCCTCTTGCAGCAATTTGAGATGCCGGTCAAAGGGACGATCCCGTTCTCTGTCCAAGAGCAGATTGAAGATTTTATTGAGAATCATAATGTGTTTTCAGATTATTACCACGTGCTGCAACTGTATCAGAGAAAAGGCGCCTTTAAATCTTTTTATCACCGTTGGCCGATTCCGACGCTGCTGGCACTTTTTTTAAGCTATATACGTGAGGGTTCTATTTAATCGTTTTTTACCTATAACAATAAGGAAAATACGGAATACATATAAATTTGGAGGAATTACAATGGCAGAATTTAATTATGAGATCGTGGAAGAAATCGCTGTGCTGTCGGAAAATCCGAAGGGCTGGCGCAAAGAGCTGAACTTAGTGAGCTGGAATGAACGCCCGCCAAAATTTGATTTGCGTGATTGGGCGCCTGACCATGAGAAAATGGGAAAAGGTGTTACATTAAGCAATGAAGAATTTGCTATTTTGAAAGAGACGCTCGCAAATATGTAGCGAAGGAAAGGAAAAAAGCGCATGAAAAGTATGACTGGATACGGACAAGCGGCTAAAACGAACGAAGCCTATGAGTTAACGATTGAGTTAAAAAGTGTCAACAATCGCTTCTTAGATTTGCAGATTCGGATGCCCAAAGAATTGAATCCCTTTGAAGCGTTGATCCGCAAAGCCGCAAAAGAGAAAATTCAACGTGGTCGAGTGGATGTGTTCATTAACCTTGCTCCCCTAAAAAGCGGCAATAAGAAAGTTTCAGTAAACTGGGAACTGCTAAACCAATTAGTTACTGAGCTTCAAACAGGTGGAAAAGAACATTTTGGTGTAGTCGATTTTCCAGTAGAGCAGGTGCTGGTGAAGGCGATGGAGCAATCCGATTTTGTGACCTTGGTAGATCAGCCGACGGAAGAAGACACGTTAGAAGAATTGGTCCAAACGGTTGCTAGTGAAGCCTTTACGCAGCTGGCGGCTAGCCGGGAGCATGAAGGATCAGGGATTCAAAAGGTGCTAGCAGACTACAATAAGCAAGTTCAAGCATTGGTGACAAAGCTGAACGGGTTTGTGACCGAATACGAAGCCGATTTTCAGCAGCGTTATCAAGCAAAGCTGGAGGAATACTTAGGCAATACGGTTGACCAGGATCGATTGCTGACAGAATTAGCAATTTTATTGGAACGTGGCGATATCCATGAAGAGTTGGATCGGCTGAGTATCCATTTAGAGAAATTAGCAAAACTGCTGCAGGTAAAAGAACCGGTAGGACGGGAATTGGATTTTCTTTTGCAGGAAATGAATCGTGAAGTCAATACAATCGGGTCAAAATCCAGCCCGATCCAGATCAAAGATATCGTTGTCCAATTAAAAACGGTGTTAGAAAAAATTCGCGAACAGATTCAGAATGTTGAATAAATAGCCGTTTTTTCTAAGAAATAGCGTGCGGGTCAACGATGCCTCTTGAAATATTCACAAAAAAAGTGCACAATAGGCGTTAGCTAAAAAGAGCATGAAAGGGCGTTAGTATGTCTGAACGAGGACTGTTGATTGTATTGTCGGGACCTTCCGGAGTTGGAAAAGGAACGGTCAGAAAAGCCATTTTTGAAAGAGACGATAACGAGTTTCAATACTCTGTCTCAATGACCACCCGTCCGATGCGGGAAGGGGAAGTAGACGGTGTCGATTATTATTTCCGCACCAAAGAAGAATTTGAGGCCATGATTGAAGCTGGCGAAATGCTGGAATATGCAGAGTATGTTGGAAATTATTATGGCACACCGCTCACTTATGTGAACCAAACGTTGGACGAAGGCAAGGACGTCTTTTTAGAGATTGAGGTCCAAGGGGCGCAGCAAGTAAAAGAAAAAGTCCCAGACGGCGTCTTCATCTTTCTCACGCCGCCGGATCTTGCAGAATTAAAAGCGCGGATCGTTGGACGCGGTACGGACAGCCCTGAAGTGATCGAAGAACGCATGCGTGTTGCACGCCAAGAAATCGAAATGATGGCCCTTTATGATTATGCTGTCGTTAACGATGAAGTATTCAAAGCTGTTGATCGTATCAAAGATATCATCGTCAGTGAGCATTACCGAGTAGACCGAGTCATTGGCAACTATATAAAAATGTTAAAGGAGATATAAGCTTATGATGTTAAAACCTTCAATTGATACATTGTTAGACCATGTAAATTCAAAATATTCATTAGTTATTTTAGCCAGCAAACGTGCCCATGAATTAGATGCCGGTGCACAACCAACATTAGAAACTTTTGAATCTGTAAAAAGTGTAGGGCAAGCCCTAGAAGAAATCGATGCCGGTGCTGTGATTAACGATCCGCATCCAGAAATCAAACGCGAACGGTTGAAAATGGAAGAAGAAGAACGCCACTTGCAACGTGAACGTGACCAACGTGATCTAGAAGCACGGATTCGCAACGAACAAAACTAAGCGTAACTGTTCTCTCACGAATGAAGCGTAACTGGGATTGTACCAATACTTTTGGCGCAATCCCTTCTTTTTGTGTTACATACTGTCATAAATTTAGACGTACATAGAGAAAATTTAGTACACTGTTTAAGAATGGAGGCGGAAGAAATGAAATTAGCACAAGTGATCGTAGATGTGCCGGCGATGCAGACGGATCAACCCTTCAGTTACTTGATCCCGCCTCAATTAGCGGTAGAAATCGGTATGCGTGTAGAAGTTGGTTTTGGCTCACGCCATGTCCAAGGGTTTGTCGTTGGTTTTGAAACAGCCCCAGAGCCTTTGCCGGACAACTTAAAACCAATTATTCGCGTATTGGATTTAGCACCCGTATTAAACAAAGAACTATTGGCATTGGCAGATTATATGAAGGAAACGACCTTTGCATTCAAAGTTACCTGCTTGCAAACAATGCTGCCTAGCGTCATGAAGGCGGATTATCAAAAGCGCCTATATCTTTCTGTTGAGGACGCCGATGTTCGAGAGAAATATTTTGGCGATGCCGAGTCGCTGACCTGGGAAGACGCAGAAGAAAAAGGCTGGCTGAAAGAACTGGCCGTTCTTCGAGAACAAGGGATCGTGGAGCTGCGCTACGAAGTACATACAAAAAACAAAGTGAAGACCGAACGATATATCAAACGGTTATTCCAGCCAGAAAAGAAGGAGTCATTAAAAACAACACTGCGGAAAAATTCGCATAAGCAAGAACAGCTGCTGGATTATTTAGCGGCACTGCCTGAAGAAGAATTGATCGCCGTTAAGCAAATGAAGGCAGAAGATTTTTCTTTAGCCAACTTGAATCAAGCAGAGAAAAAAGGCTGGTTGGAATTTGTCGCGGTAGAAAAATATCGGGACCCTTATGCGAATAGAAACATTCAACAGACGTCTGCCTTGGATTTGAATCCACAGCAACGAATAGCGTATGAAGAAATCAGCAAAAAAAGTGCCGATCAGGAGCATCAAGTCTTCTTATTGGAAGGCGTCACTGGCAGTGGGAAAACGGAAGTCTATTTACAAGTGATCCAAGATGTACTGGCGCAAGGACAAACAGCCATGATGCTAGTACCTGAGATTTCGTTAACACCGCAGATGGCGACACGTTTCAAAGCTCGATTTGGCAGCGAAGTAGCTGTATTGCATAGCGGATTGTCACAAGGAGAGAAGTATGACGAATGGCGAAAATTGGAACGCGGAGAGGCCCATGTAGTCGTAGGTGCCCGTTCAGCAATTTTTGCTCCTTTAGAAAATCTAGGCGTCATCATTATTGATGAAGAGCACGAGACAAGCTATAAACAAGAAGAAACACCGCGTTATCATGCTAGAGACTTAGCAATCTGGCGTGGGAAATACCAACAATGTCCAGTAGTTTTAGGAAGTGCAACGCCTTCTTTAGAATCGCGAGCGCGAGGGCAAAAAGGTGTTTACCGATTATTGAAATTGACAGAACGTGCCAATGCACAGGCAAAATTACCTGAGGTTGAGATCGTTGATATGCGAGAAGAGATGCAGCGTCGGCTGAATTCCTCTTTTTCGGAAGCGTTAGAAGATAAGTTGCGTGACCGTTTAGCAAAAGGTGAACAGAGTGTCCTTCTGCTAAATCGTCGTGGGTACTCTTCATTTGTGATGTGCCGTGACTGCGGATTTGTTTTGCCTTGTCCGAACTGCGATATATCCCTAACACTCCACATGGATACGAAAACGATGCGATGCCATTATTGTGGACATGAAGAAGGCATCCCTCATCGTTGTCCAAACTGCGGAAAAGATAAGATTCGCTATTTTGGAACGGGAACTGAAAAAGTGCAAGAGGAATTAGAGCAGCTGATCCCAGAAGCACGAGTGCTTCGGATGGATGTAGATACGACTCGCCGTAAGGGCGCACATGAAAAAATCTTGACTGCTTTTGGAGACAAGGAAGCAGACATTTTGCTGGGAACTCAGATGATTGCGAAAGGATTGGACTTTCCGAATGTCACACTCGTCGGTGTACTGAATGCTGATACAGCATTGAATCTGCCAGACTTCCGATCTAGTGAGCGGACGTTCCAGTTGCTGACCCAGGTCAGCGGGCGCGCAGGACGTGGAGAAAAAGCCGGGGAAGTCATCATCCAAACCTTTAATCCAGAACATTATACGATCCAATTAGCGCAACATCATGACTATGAAAGCTTCTTCAAACAAGAGATGCAGATTCGTCATCAGACAGATTACCCGCCGTATTATTACACAGTCAAAGTGACGATCTCTCATCAAGAAGAGATGCGCGCGGCGCAAAAAGCTTTTCAATTAGCAGAAAAACTACGGCAGCAATTAAGTCCTCAAAGTATTTTGCTAGGGCCGACGCCGGGAGCCATTTTAAGAATAAAAAACCGTTACTATTACCAATTGATCATTAAATATAAAAAAGAACCTAAGCTGCAAGCTGCGTTAGAAGATATTTTACAGGTGAGCCAGAAAGACCAGCGGCAAGGCTTGCTGATCGCAATTGACAATGAACCTATGTATTTTATTTAATACATAGGAATAAGGATGTCAGTTCCACTTTTTAGCAGCAACTAATGAGAATAATTGAAGCAGCAAGTTAAGAAAATCAAGTTGAAGAAACTAGTGGAATGATATACGGCATGAACATCAAATTTATTTTTCTGAAAAAAAAATAAATACATTAATAGGAATAAGGATGTCAGTTCCACTTTTTAGCAGTAACTAATGAGAAATAATCGAAGCAGCAAATTAAGAAAATCAAGATGAAAAAACTAGTGGAATGATATACGGCATGAACATCAAATTTATTTTTCTGAAAGAAAAATAAATACATTAATAGGAATAAGGATGTCAGTTCCACTTTTTAGCAGTAACTAATTAGAATAATCGAAGCAGCAAATTAAGAAAATCAAGTTGAAAAAACTAGTGGAATGATATACGGCATGAACATCAAATTTATTTTTCTGAAAGAAAAATAAATACATTAATAGGAATAAGGAGGGCGTCTATGCGTTACCCAATTATTATTCACCCGGATGATCGACTGTTAAAAAAAGCAGCACCGATCGAATATATCACCGATGAGATCGTCACTTTATTAGACGATATGTACGAAACAATGGTTGCCCATGATGGAATCGGACTTGCGGCACCCCAAATCGGCAAAAATCTCCGTATCGCAGTCGTAGAAGTTGATGAAGGCGATCGTTTTGATTTTATCAATCCTGAGATTATTGAACGTAAGGGAACTAGTATTGACGTGGAAGGGTGTCTTTCAATCCCTGAAACCTATGGAACAGTTGCGCGCGCAGATGAAGTGACTGTGCGTTATTATGATCGTGAAGGTTCGGAGATGGAAGTAACGGCTTATGGGTATTTAGCCCGAGCCTTTCAGCATGAAATTGATCATTTAGACGGAAAACTATTTATTGACCAAGTGATCGAAAAAATTGAACCAGAAGACTTAGAACGGTATATGGAGGAACACGTGGATGACTAAAATTGTATTTATGGGAACACCGGCCTTTTCAGTGCCGATTTTAGAGAGCTTGATTGAAGCAGGGTATGATGTCGCTGCAGTGGTGACACAACCAGATCGACCAGTGGGAAGAAAAAAAATAATCACACCAACACCGGTGAAAGAAGCAGCGCTGAAGCATGACTTGTTGGTATTGCAGCCAGAAAAAATCAGCGGGTCACCTGAAATGGAGAAAATCAAAGAACTAGCCCCTGACTTATTGATTACGGCTGCTTTCGGCCAGTTTTTACCAGAGAAATTACTGCAAGTCCCTAAATTGGGAGCAATTAATGTTCATGCCTCTTTATTGCCAAAATATCGTGGCGGCGCCCCCGTTCATTACGCTATCATGGAGGGTGAAGCTGAGACAGGCGTAACGATCATGGAGATGATCAAGAAAATGGATGCTGGCGGTATTTTCAGCCAACAAAAGATTGCGATTACTAAGCAAGACGATGTCGGTACCATGTTTGAAAAACTAAGCCGAGTGGGTAAAGACTTGCTGCTGGAAACCTTGCCTAAAATCATTTCAGGTGAATTAAAGCCATTACCGCAAAACGAAGAAGAAGCGACCTTTTCACCAAATATCAGTCGTGAGCAAGAAGCGATTGACTGGGAAAAAACGGCTGAAGAAGTAGACAATCAAGTTCGGGGAATGCATCCGTGGCCTGTGGCATTTACCACCTACGAAGGTGCGCGATGGAAAATCTTCCACACAACGCCCGTAGAAGAAACGACGTCAGCGAAACCTGGAACAATCACAGCGCGCACAAAAAAAGCCTTACACATCGCATGTGGGAAGGGCACTGTTCTAGCAATTGAAGAATTGCAGCCTGCAGGCAAGGCTAAACAAACGATCCAAGCCTTTCTAAATGGTAGCGGACAAACAATCGAAGAAGGACAACAGGTGGGCTAATGGGAAAAATTCCAAAAAAATTATTGCGGTCTGTTCGTTTTACAGCTTTAGAAGCCATTGAACGTATCAATCGAGGCGGTGCTTATTCAAATTTGCTGCTAAACGAGTTGATCCAAAAGAATCAAGTGGATGGCAAGGATACTGCATTGCTAACAGAGCTTGTTTATGGAACGATTAGTCGTCAGCTGCTGTTAGCCTACGATATTGAGCCATTTATCAAAAAAGCGAAGAAAGTCGATCCGTGGGTCAAGAGCCTATTGCAGCTCTCCATTTATCAAATGCTCTATTTGGATCGGGTCCCAGACCATGCGATCATCAATGAAGCAGTAGAAATCGCTAAGGCTAAAGGAAATCCTGGGACAGGAAAGTTTGTCAACGGGGTGCTGCGTTCGTTCCAACGTGAAGGAGCGCCTTCGCTAGACTTGATTTTGGACCCTATTGAACGCTTAGCAACGGAAATCAGCTTACCAAAATTTTTAACAGAAAAATTTGTCGCAGAGATTGGTGAAGAAGAAACGCGCAAACTAGGTCTCTCTTTGCTAGAGCCGAGTCGTGTTAGTGCACGAATTGATTTGCGCTTCTTAACACGAGCAGAAGCAATTGAGGCGTTAGAAGAAGATGGAATAGAAGCACGCATCAGTGAGCTGTCACCCTATGGTATCGTTGCGGACCGAGGGTTTCTAGCAGGCAGCGAGTTGTTTCAAAATGGGTGGCTGACCATTCAGGATGAAAGCTCGATGCTCGTTGCTCAAGCTATGCAAATTGAACCGGGTCAAAGGGTGCTGGATGCTTGTGCAGCTCCTGGAGGAAAGACGACTCACATTGCGGCTTTGCTAAATGATGAAGGCTCGGTGACTGCTCTAGATATTCATGACCATAAGTTAAAGCTAGTACGCGAAAATGCAGAACGTTTGAGGGTCTCAGATACTGTCGTAACGAAAAAGATGGATGCACGAGAAGCCGCGGAGAATTTCCCATCAGAAAGCTTCGATCGTATTTTAGTGGATGCACCGTGTTCAGGCTTGGGCTTGATGCGCAGAAAACCGGACATCAAATACCAGAAACAGCCGCAGGATTTTGTTCAATTACCTAATATTCAACTAGAAATCTTAAAGAATTGCGCCCCCACATTGAAATCAGGGGGGATTTTGGTATACAGTACATGTACAACGGCTAAAGAAGAAAATCAGCAAGTGGTGAATGAGTTTTTGAATGAAAATTCAAATTTCGAAAAAATCGACTTAAATTTAGAGACGAAATTAGAACCAGCGATCCATGATCAAATGTTGGTTTTATATCCAGAAATGTTTATGACAGACGGGTTCTTTATTTGTGCAATGCGAAAAAAATAGATAAATGAGGTGGACAAAAAGATGGAGATCCAATTTCAATCAGACATCGGCAAGCGGCGCAACATGAATCAAGACTATGCAAATGTTTTTACCAATCAAGCAGGTATGTATTTAGCGATATTAGCTGATGGCATGGGCGGGCATCTAGCTGGCGATGTTGCTAGCAAAATGGCTGTTGACGGTTTAGGCGCTGCTTGGTCAACCTCGACGATTGCACAGCCTGAGGAAGCTGGGCACTGGTTTACAGAAGAAATTCAAAAAGTAAATGAAGCAATCTATCAAGAAGGAATCGCGCATCCAGAGATGCAAGGAATGGGAACAACGATTGTCAGCGCAGCTTTATTAGACGAGAAATTCGTTCTGGCACATGTTGGCGATAGTCGTGCGTACCTGATTCAAAATAGTCAATTGCAGCAATTGACAGATGATCATTCATTAGTGAATGAGCTGTTGAAGTCTGGGGAGATCACGAAAGAGATGGCAGCGATCCATCCGCAAAAAAATGTACTGACTCGTTCAGTAGGGATAGCTGGAACAATCAAAACGGATGTTTCAGAGCATGCGTGCCATCAGAATGACTATTTGCTGCTATGTTCAGATGGATTGACCAATATGGTGAGCGAAGAAAATATTCTTTCAATTGTAGAAAGCGATCAAACATTGGAAGCAAAAACGAAGCAGCTGATCAATGCTGCCAATGATGCTGGTGGTGCAGACAATATTACTGTCTTGCTGATCCATTTTGAAGGGGAGGCTCGTCCATGATTGAAATAGGCAAGTTGGTCAATGGACGCTATAAAATCATCGCCAGCATCGGTAGCGGCGGTATGGCAAACGTCTTTTTGGCCCACGATTTAATTTTGGATCGTGATGTTGCCATCAAAATATTACGCTTTGACTTTCAAAATGATCAAACTGCAATTCGTCGTTTCCAGCGTGAAGCGCTAGCGGCGACCGAAATGGTTCATCCTAATATCGTTGGTGTATACGATGTAGATGAAGAAAGCGGCATGCAGTATTTAGTCATGGAATATGTAAAAGGAATGGATCTGAAACGCTATATCCAGTCGCGATCGCCAATTCCTTACGGCAAAATTGTAGATATTATGGAACAAATACTATCTGCGGTTAGTTTGGCTCATGCTCACGGCATTATTCATCGTGATTTGAAGCCGCAAAATATTTTGATGGATCAGGCAGGCGTTGTTAAAATCACTGATTTTGGAATCGCGATCGCCTTGTCAGAAACCTCTCTGACCCAAACCAACTCCATGCTAGGCTCTGTGCATTATCTTTCTCCAGAACAAGCCCGAGGCAGTATGGCAACAAAGCAATCAGACATTTATGCCTTAGGGATCATATTGTATGAAATGATCACTGGGAGTGTGCCGTTTGATGGAGAATCTGCGGTAACGATTGCCTTGAAACATTTTCAAGATGACATGCCTTCAGTAAAAGGCTTTGATCCTGAAGTGCCACAAGCCTTAGAGAATATCGTGATGCATGCTACAGCAAAAGATCCAGCAGATCGCTATAAGACTGCTGATGAGATGGCGGCGGATCTTTCAACAGCGTTGATACCGGCACGCGTAAATGAATTGCCTTGGCAGCCAACGGTGATGCTTGATGAAACGAAAGTATTGACGCCGATTCAGCCAGAAGAGGCACCTGCTATTGAAAAACCAAAAGAAGAACCTCCGGTATCAGAAGAAAAGCCGAAGAAGAAAAAAGGCAAAAAACGCTTTGTTTTTCTTTTTCTACTGCTGATGCTGGCGATCGGCGGAGTAGTAGGCTATATGATGATTAGTTCGGCAGAAGTATCTGTCCCGCAAGTGGAGGATATGACTGAAGCAGATGCGCGAACAGCCTTGAAAGCGGCGAAATTGACTGTTGATAGTAAAACCGATGAAGCACCAAGTGATACTATCAAAAAGGGTCGAGTAGTCAGAACAAATCCTGATGCTGGAACTATGATCAAAAGAAGCCAATCTGTCCGGTTGTATATAAGTTCGGGAACGAAAAAGGTCTCACTGAAAAATTATAAAGGGGATACTATTGACGATGCAGAGGAAGATCTGCTAAAAATTGGATTCTCCGAAAAAAATATTCGTATCAAGAAAATTTTTGACGAAACAGCTCCGAGTGGTCAAATTTTGAGTCAAGACCCTAAAGAAGGAACAAAAAGTGATCCAAAGACAGATGAGATTACTTTTGAAGTATCCGATGGTCCTCAAAAAATTAAAATTGGTGATTATTCGCAAATGAGTTATGCGGAAGCGGAACAAAGTTTGCTGGAGCTAGGGCTGACAAAAAATCAAATCAAGCGTGTAAATGTTTCAAGTGAAACGGCCTCGATTGATGAAGTGATCAGCCAAGACCCTGTAAGCGGGGCTGGTTTGACGTCAAAAGATATCATTACTTTAAAAGTCAGTTCGGGCTCTGCCTACGTTAAGCTAGATGATTTAACCGGCCAAGATAAAGCAACGGCAGAAGCAACGATTACAAATTCAGGTCTAAAGTATTCTGAACAGCAAGAATTTTCTGATGAGGTAGAAGCAGGAAAAGTCATAAGAACAGACCCGGGAGCGGGAACTTCTTCTCTAAAAGCAGGTGATACGGTGACAGTGTATGTCTCTAGAGGACCTGAAAATAAGGAAAATACATTTGATGTGAAGATTTCCGCCCGGTTCAATGGGCCGGATGACAAACAAGATACAATTTCTGTGATGCTAAAAGATGCAAAAAACACGAGTGCTGTGGAGGTTTTAAACTTCCCATTAGATAAAAATACGCCTACGACAGAACAGACTGTCTCCGTAACCACCACTGAAGGTGGGTCCGCTACAATAGAGATTCAACGGAATGGAAAACCGGCTGTTACAAAAAGCGTTACAAAAGCAGAGACAATAACCGTACCGTAGAAAAAACCTTTCCTCCATGAGGAAAGGTTTTTTAGGTCATTTGTACTGAAATTGGTTTTGAAGTATGCTACAATAAAATGGAATTTGAACTATATATCTCTTGTTTATTCGATAGAAAAAGAACTATTGGATGATTGTGGGCGTACGTTTGAATGTAAAAGGATTCTCAAAAATAGTTAGATGTTTACAAAAAAGGAGATGAGTCGGATCGAAGGACAGATTCGTAAAGCACTAAGCGGTTTTTATTATGTTGCGAGTGAAGGAAAGACCTATCAAACACGTGCACGCGGGAATTTTCGTAAAAGAAAGCTGACACCTTTAGTAGGCGACGAAGTAGTTTTCAGCAGTGAAGAAAACAGTGAGGGGTACATCCTTGAGCTGCTGCCAAGAAAAAATGAATTGGTTCGACCGCCAGTTGCCAATGTGGATCAAGGCGTAATCGTAACCAGTTTAGTTGAGCCTAACTTCTCTTACAATTTGTTGGATCGTTTTTTAGTGACTTTAGAAAATAAATACATCCATCCGATTATTTATTTATCGAAAACAGATTTAGTCTCGGACCACTCATTAGTTGACGACATTCGTTCTGTCTATGAGCCTTTAGGCTACCCGGTAATCGACGGGGATCAGGACAAGGAAAAGCTAACAGACTTGTTTAAGGGAAATCTAACTGTGTTTATGGGGCAATCCGGTGCAGGAAAATCTACATTGTTGAATGACGTTTCTCCTGATTTGAATTTAGAAACGGGTGAAATCTCGGATTCATTGGGACGTGGTCGGCATACGACGCGGCATGTAGAATTGCTGTATTTATTTGATGGTCTAGTGGCGGATACACCTGGCTTCAGCTCGATTGATTTTCTTGAAATCTCTGCTGAAGAATTACCCAAAGAATTTCCTGAATTCCGTTCGGCGGCTCCACGTTGTCGATTCCGCGAGTGCCGTCATGTGAAAGAACCTGGCTGCGAAGTAAAACGCCTTCTCGAAGAAGGGCAAATTGCACAAACTCGCTATGACAATTACTTGCAATTCCTGCAGGAAATTGAGAAGCGTCGTCCTATTTACAAGAAAAATAAATAATGAACTGGATCGTTTTTTAGTAGAGTAAGGCTTTAAAAGCATAAAATAAATACATTAAAATGAAAAAGGAGTACTAATTATGAAAATTGCCCCATCGATCTTAAGCGCAGATTTTGCAAAACTAGGTGAAGAAGTAAAAATGGTTGAAAATGCCGGCGTAGATTACATCCACATTGATGTAATGGATGGAAACTTTGTTCCGAATATTTCATTCGGCCAAGTTGTCGTGAGCGCCTTGCGTCCAGTAACTAAATTACCATTGGATGTTCATTTGATGATTGCTAATCCTGAGAATTACATCAATGATTTTGCAAAAGCGGGTGCGGATATCATTATGGCTCATGTGGAAGCTACGCCGCATATTCATCGTGTGGTTCAAATGATCAAAACGGCAGGCGTGAAGCCGGGAGTCGTTTTGAATCCCGGGACACCGATTGAATCAATCGAATTTATCTTGGGTGACGTAGACCAGATTTTAGTGATGACCGTTAATCCAGGGTTTGGTGGTCAAACATTCATAGAGAGCCAAGTTGAAAAAATCGCGGAATTGGATCGCCTACGAAAAAAACATGGTTACCAATATGAAATTGAAGTAGATGGTGGTATTCAACCAGAATCAGCTAAAAAATGTGCGGAGGCAGGCGCAGATGTATTTGTTGCCGGCTCGTATATCTATGACGCAGAAAACCCGCAAGAAAAAATCAATGCTTTGAGAGCGGCTATCGACTAATGAAGATATTACTTGTTGCAGGCGGTGATCCAAATCACTGGCCTGCTTTTTCAAATGAATTCGATAAAGTCATCGGAATTGACCGTGGGAACCTCTTTCTGTTGCGTCAAGGAATCATTCCCGATTTAGCGATTGGCGATTTTGATTCTCTAAATGAAGAGGAAAAAAAGGAAGTATTTGACAGCGTCGCGGAAGTGATGACTTCTCCAGCAGAAAAAGATGACACCGATACACAATTGGCACTCCAAACAACTTTTGAACGTTTCCCTGAAGCTGAAATAACGCTGATCGGTGCAACGGGCGGGCGGTTGGATCATCTGTTAGCCAATCTATGGTTAGGCGCTGAGCCGCGCTTTCAGCCATTTTTAAGTCAAATAGAGATCGCAGATGAAGGCAATGTTGTGAATTATATTTCTTCAGGACGTTATCAAATTGCTAAAAACCCAATGATGAAGTATGTCGCATTTTGCTGTATCGTTCCTGTAAAAAAATTGACATTGAAAAATGTGAAGTATGAACTCTCAAATGTAGACTTTGCACAACCCACTAGTTTAGCCAGTAATGAATTTTTGGATGGTGATGCAGAGGTATCCTTTGAGGAGGGATTGATCGCTGTGATTCAGAGTAGGGATGTATAAATAGAGGAGCAGCAGATTGTTTTTTTTAAAACAAATCTGCCGCTCTTTTTTTATTTGATGTGAGATACTAAAATTCTCTAAAATCAACCGTCCACGCTTTTTTATACCGCCATTTAGTGGTAAAATTCAATCTATATTATAGCGTTCAGAGGTGCCTAAGTGAGAAAGTTCAATCCGAATAAAAATATTATTATTATATTAATTGTTGTTATCGTTGTTGTGGCGACTGTTTCGATTACTGCAGCGAATCGTGCGAAAGACAGCGACACGAATATCGTCCAATCAGCTGTGAATGATACGATCAGTGTTGTCGATAAAGTAATTACTGCACCAGGACGTTGGCTTAGCAGCGGCGTTCATTCCGTGTCGAATTTGATGAACACGTATGAAGAAAATCAAAAATTAAAAAATGAAGTTGATCAATACGATGAAGTGAAACAGCAAACAAAAAATCAAGCACAAGAAATTGAACGTTTAAAAAACGAGCTAGAATTGAACCAAACATTGACCAGCTATGAGAAGGTAACGGCAAATGTCATTACCCGTTCGCCGGATACTTGGCAAGATATGCTGATCGTGGACAAAGGGAGCAGCGATGGTGTTGAGGGAAATATGGCGGTCATGTCCAAGAAAGGACTAATTGGTCGTGTGATGGAAGTAAATGCACATTCATCTAAAATCCAGTTATTAACATCAGATAATAAAAGCAGCAATCATTTTCCAGTAAAAATAAGTTCCGGCAAGGGGAATTCTTTCGGAGTATTGAATAAATACGACGTAAAATCGCAACAATTAATCGCATCGGAAATTACTGGCGAAGAAGACATCAAAGAAGGCGATGTCGTTCAAACGTCCGGTTTAGGAGGAAACTCTCCAGCAGACCTTGCTATTGGAACAGTTGTCAAGGTCAAGCCAGATAGCTATGGGTTAAATCGCGAGGTCTACATTAAACCCTATGCGCAAATGTATGATATCTCAGTCGTAACGATTATCCAAAGAATGGCGGGAGCAACTGAATGATTACGCGGACAACCTTAAAATATATTACGCCATTCCTCTTATTTTTCTTATTTTTACTAGACGCACATATCACGCGGATCATCGCTTCTTTGACAGACAATGTTTATGTTGCAAATGCGCATTTGGCACTGTTGGTTCTATTGATCCTGTCGCGCGTGATAGATGAACGGTTTTTGTTAGGAACATCATTGTTTTTAGGGATCTTGTATGACCTTTATTACATAGGAGTTATCGGTATTTATGCCGTCATTTTCCCACTCTTGGTCCTACTGTTTTACCTTTTCAAAAAGACAATCCAGCAAAATATTTTGACGCTCTTTTTCACTATTGTGATTAGTGTGACGCTCTTTGAATTAATTAGTTTATTGTTGCAGTCAGTCTTTGGTTTAACAGGCATCAGCGGAGACTTTTTTGTCCCCCGATACCTAGGTCCAACACTGCTTTTTAATATTCTAACGTTTGTAATTTTAATCTTCCCATTAGAGAAAATTTTGATTGGCCCGCCTGAAGAAAACCTTGATTTATAAAGGAAAAACTAGTGGTATGGGTCAAATGGAAAAAACAGAAGAATTTTTCTTCTGTTTTTTTGTTGCCTGAATTTGTAACTCAAAAATAGTAAAATGAAATGTTTTTGTAACAAAGCTATTATATGGGTGACATACAGCTGTGGTAAACTCATGAATGTGTTAGAAAAAAAGTCTAATAAAATTCAAAATAAAAGATTAAGTAGTCGGAGGACATAAGAGTGAAAAAAAGTTTGTTATCAGCATTAATGGTATGTTCAGTAACATTAAGCGCATTAGCAGCTCCAGCCGCAGCTTCTGCCGATGAATTCGATAGTAAAATTGCTGATCAGGATGCTAAAATTTCAAGTTTACAGAATCAACAAACCGATGCACAGTCACAAATCAGTGCATTAGAAGGTGAAGTTGCTTCAATTAACGATAAAGCCCAAGGGTTATTAAACGAACAAGCATCATTAAAACAAAAATCACAAGAATTACAAAAGCAAATTGAAACGTTGGATAAACGTATCGAAAAACGCTCAGAAGCAATCAAAGAGCAAGCGCGAAGTGCGCAAGTAAAACAATCTTCAGGTTCAAATGTTGTGGATGTCGTATTGAACGCTGAATCATTTACCGATGTTGTTAGTCGTGTTCAAGCGATGGCAACAATCGCTAAAGCAAACAATGACTTAGTTGAACAACAAAAAGCAGACAAAGCAGAAGTTGAACAAAAACAATCTGAAAACCAAAAACAATTAGAACAAATCGCTGCAAACCAAGCTACATTGGAAAGCCAAAAAGGTGATTTGATTACGAAACAAGCAGACTTAAATGTTCAAACGACGACTCTAGCCGCTGATCAAGCAACTGCTGAAGGCGAAAAAGCTAGTCTGAAAGAAAAACAAGATGCTGCAATCAAAGAACAACAACGTGTGCAAGAAGAAGCTCGTAAAGCTGCAGAAGCACAAGAAGCTGCTAAAAAAGCTGAAACAGATGCAAAAGCAAAGGCCGATGCAGACGCGAAAGCGGAAGCAGATCGCAAAGCACAAGAAGAAGCTGCTGCAAGCACAACGACAACTGAAAGCTCAACAGTTGAGTCTTCAACTACAGTAGAAACATCATCAACAGAACAACAAACAAGCACGACAGAATCTTCTTCATCAGAATCATCTAGCGAAGACAACTTCCAAGGTGGCGGTGCAACTCCGACTGACAATGGGAACTCAAGCGCTAATAACAATCAAGGTTCAACATCGTCATCAACTAATGATCAAACTCCGGCACCTACGCCAACACCAGCGCCGGAAGTACCAAAACCATCAACACCAACACCACCGCCTGCTACAAGCGGATCAGTGGTTGCTGAAGCGATGAAATACATTGGTACACCTTACGTATGGGGTGGTAAAACACCAGCAGGATTTGACTGTTCTGGTTTTACTTCATATGTATTCCGTCAAGCAACTGGTCGTGAAATCGGCGGATGGACTGTTCCTCAAGAATCAGCTGGAACACGCATCTCAGTCGGTGAAGCACAAGCTGGAGACTTATATTTCTGGGGTAGCCCTGGTGGAACATACCACGTAGCGATCGCAATGGGCGGAGGACAATACATCCACGCACCACAACCAGGTGAAACAGTTACAGTAAGTTCTGTAAGCTATTATGCACCAAGCTTTGCGGTTCGTATGTAATCAAACTAAATCACTTATGACCGGTACGGGTTTCGTACCGGTTTTTTTATTGGAGGAAAAGCAATGCAGAAACAAATGAAAAATGGTAATTTTTATTTAGGTATTGCCATTTTGATGATGATGATTTTATTTATTAGTTCGTCGATGACGTATCAACAACAAAGTCAGGTATCTTTAATTCAAAAATTATTAGCAAACGAGCCATTGAAAGAGTTCTTTAGTCGCGTTTCATTTAACTACGCGGGCAGCGAAGTAAGTATTTCTGCAAAAGGCTATGTTAAATTTGTCGAGTTTTTTATTCGCAAAGGTGCGCATTTCATGACGTATTTTATTTTAGGAGGAAGTCTATACTTAGGATTATCACCGAAATTGAAGCAAAAGTCATCGGTCTTAAGCCTGTATTTTGCTTGGATGGCTGCAACTGGGTATGCAGCTACGGATGAGTTTCATCAAATGTTAACGGGCGGACGAACGCCTTTATTCCAAGATGTGATGTTGGATTCTTGCGGTGCTTTGACGGCTTGCGTAATTATTATCATTTATCGTGCTCTTCGTAAGAAACGTTAATGTGAAGATTATTCTTGACGAAAAATACAATCAGACGGACAATAAGAGGGATCAATAATTAATTGGAGGAATCTACCATGTCAGGACATAGTAAATGGAATAACATTCAAGGGCGTAAGAATGCACAAGATGCTAAACGAGGAAAAATTTTTCAGAAGATGTCTCGAGAAATTTATATGGCAGCTAAAGCTGGGGGTCCTGATCCAAGTGTAAATCCAGCCTTACGTTTAGTAGTCGATAAAGCGAAAGCCGCAAATATGCCAAACGACAATGTCGATCGTGCGATAAAAAAGGCTACTTCGGCAGGTGAAGGGGAACATTACGATGAGATCACTTACGAAGGGTATGGTCCGGGGGGCGTTGCTATCTTAGTCCATGCGCTTACAGACAATCGCAATCGAACCGCTACTAATGTACGTGTTGCATTTTCTAGAAATGGCGGGAATTTAGGTGAGACGGGTTCTGTTAATTATATGTTTGATCGTAAAGGGTATATGGCGATTGAACGAGAGGGTTTATCAGTTGATGAGGATACCATGTTTGAAAACGTGTTGGAAGCTGGCGCGGAAGACATGGATATCTCGCCTGAGGTTTTTGAGATTTATACTGCTGCAGAGGATTTTGTCAGTGTAAGAGATCAATTAGAGTCGGATGGGTTTGTATTGGCTCAAGCGGAATTAACAATGATTCCTCAAACGACTGTAAGTTTAGACGAAGAAAGCAAAGAAAAATTGGATCGCTTAGTTGAGAAGCTTGAAGATGATGATGATGTTTCTGAAGTATTTACATCTGCGGAGTAAGTGAGTACCTGCTCTCAAGTACTCAACTCTGCTAAGCTGAATAAATTTTTAGTGAGTATGTTGCGAGAACGAATGCGCAACATACTTTTTTTGATTAAAAATCAGAGATCTAAAAGAAGGAGAGTGTGTTGCAATTTTTTAATATAATTTGTGCATGCTCTATTTTAAAGCAAAAAATTGAATGGCTCTTTTTTGCAGAGAGAAGTACATTCATTTATATAGTAGTAAAGAATGGTTTGAGAACTTTTCCAATAAAAAAGTGTTGACGGAAAATCAGTAAGACTTTTCCGTCAACACAAGTAGATACAAGAACTAAAAAAACCAACGAAACAAGTTCGCTGGTTTTGATTTATTAAAATACTAAAACAGGTGTACCGACATCAACCATATCGAAAAGTTTTGCCATAACGTCTGGTGGAGTGTTTACACAGCCATGAGAACCACGTGTTTTCCATAATTCGCCGCCGTATTCAGGCTGCCAATCAGAATCATGAAGTCCTACGCCGGTCCAATCAATCGGCATCCAATATTTCACAGGACTTGCATAGTCAGTACCGTCATCGTTCTTTCCTCTTAAGGTCTTATTCGTTTCTTTAGACCAAACATAGTCAACTCCTGGTGGGGTCGGAGAACTTGGTTTCCCACTAACGATATCTGTTTCTAGAGCAACTTTTCCATCCTTGTAGTACCACATATGTTGGTTTTGAAGATCGACTTCAATGTATGTTTTATCCACTAATGGTTTGTCGGCTGTCGTTGCACCAGTAACGACAGGGGAACGAGTGAAATCTTTCCCTTCCAGAATTTGTTTTGTTAAGGCTTCAACTTCTGCAGGAGTATTGATCGTCCAACTGAATGTACCAGAAGGAACTGAAACTTTACCCCGACGAGTGCTGTTAAATTCTGTTGGTTTTGAGCTGGTATTGTATTTTTCACCTAAGCTCTTCACGTAAGCTGTTACTTTATCCTGATCTAGAGACATTGTGCCATTATCGTCAATCAACCAATCGTTAATGTCTGATGTAGGAATCTGGAAGTTTTGACCATTGACGCTGTAGTTTGCCTTGATTTTTGCCACAGCATTCATTTTGTCCATTGTCTTTTTCAAATCAGCATTATCTTTAGTAATTGATGGTTTGGCAAGATAATGATCAAAATCAACAGTATGTTTTCCGTCTTTCGCTGCCTCTTTAAACGCAGTTACGGCTGCATCGACATCAATCGTGTTCCCTTGTTTTTCGGGAGTGATCTCAAAGCCTTCATTTGTACGAGAGACTTTTGCATTTTCAGTGGCAGTACGTGTTGTGTTTGTTTGTGTAAGTTCTGCTCTGACTGCTTCGCCAACAGCGTTTAATTTATTTTCGTCTAATGTATTGCCCTCGACATCTTTTGTGTCAGCGGCAGAAACTAACTGCATTCCCCAACTAAAGGGGTTTTGCTTTTCTTGCATTTCCTTTAAGCCAGGCAAATAATCATTTTTCCAGCCTAAGTCTTTGCGATTGATCTCTTTCCAATTTTGATCATCAATTTTAATCAAGAAAGGAGAGTCTGAAAGTTCGCGAGTGATTTTTCGATTGGCTTCACTTACTGTTAAATTATTAATCTTCACGCCATTGACTACCGTATTAGGGAGAAATCTTTGTGCGTAATATGTACTGCGAACGGCGTATCCGCCAACTAAAACTACCAATAAACCTAAAACAACAATCATGCCGATACGTGTTCGGCCACGAGAATTTCTTTTTTCATTTCTTGTCATCGAAATAACTCCTCATTGCTTTTCTGTATTTGGTTTTCATCCATTATCGAAGCATTTTCTTCTATATAATAGCCGCTAAGTGTAAATGATATACCGACTATAAATATACCACAGAATGAGTAAAATACGAATGATATGTTCTGAAACATTAGCAAATATTAAAAAAGCCGCAAAGAATCATCAGATTCCTTGCGGCTTCGAAAAGTGTCTTATTTTCCTTCAGCTTCAAGATCAGCAAAAGCTTTGTCCATAACTTCTTTTAATTCTTTCGCAGAAGCATCCATACGATCTTTTTCAGCATCGCTTAATGGAATTTCGATAATGTTTTGGATACCTTTTGCATTGATAACAGCAGGTGCACCAATATAAATATCGCTTTGTCCGTATTGACCTTCTAAATAAACTGATAGAGGGAACACAGCACTTTCATCATTTAAGATTGCACGAGTGATACGAGCTAAAGCAACGGCGATACCGTAGAATGTTGCGCCTTTTTTCTCAATGATTTCGTAAGCAGCGTCACGTACACCGAAGAATAAGTTTACTAAAGCTTCTTCATCTACTTCTGGATTATCTTTTACCCATTCGTAAATTTGCAAGCCAGCTACGTTTGCGTGTGACCAAACTGGGAATTCTGAATCACCATGTTCACCAAGAATGTAAGCATGGACGTTACGTGCGTCAACGTCAACTAATTCAGCGATTGCTTGACGGAAACGTGCTGTATCCAATGACGTTCCTGAACCAATAACGCGTTCTTTAGGGAAGCCAGAGAATTTCCATGTAGAATACGTTAAGATATCTACAGGGTTGGCAGCAACTAAGAAGATGCCGTCGAAGCCAGAAGCAACGACTTGTTCTACGATGCTTTTGTTGATGCGTAAGTTTTTACCAACTAAGTCTAAACGAGTTTCACCTGGTTTTTGTGGTGCGCCCGCTGTAATAACAACTAAGTCAGCATCGTGACAGTCTTCGTAAGAAGCAGAATATATTTTTTTAGGTGATGTGAATGCTAATGCATGTGATAAGTCGATTGCGTCACCTTGCGTACGATTGGTATCGATATCGATAATACCGATTTCTTGAGCGATATTTTGATTGACAAGTGCGAAGGCATAGCTTGAACCTACGGCGCCGTCTCCGATTAACATTACTTTTTGATGGGTTTTACTTGCTGCTGTTGCAGTCATGTGTACCAATCCCTTCTTATATTTGTTTTCCAGTGGAATGATAACACTAATTAATGAAATTTGTCACGTGTTTTACTCATTAATAATACAGTTTTTTCAGCTGTTTCCAAAGTAAGCGTTTCATGCATTGATGCTCCAAGGTGCTGATATGATTAATTTTTTGCAAAAATAACAGGTTTTTGAAAACAGGTTAGAGCATTGAAAACGGTCACTACAGTATAGTTTGTGTTATACTGTATAAAGAAAATTTCTTACTGGGTAGTCAGCTGACTATCCAGCATTTTGTCATGCAACTGAAAAACGATGACATTTAGGTGACTATGATAATTATAAATGAGGCGAATACAAATGAAAATGATCGTTGGCTTGGGAAATCCAGGGAAAAAATACGAAAATACGAAACACAATATTGGTTTTATGGTGGTTGACCGTCTAGCAGAAGAACATGGCGCTACGTTCAAAAAGAATACGTTTGAAGCGGAAGTAGCAGACTACTTTGTAAATGGCGAAAAAATCTTGTTGGTGAAGCCCTTAACATTCATGAATGAATCTGGTCGAGCAGTTGGCCCACTGATGACGTACTTCGGTGTTTATCTTGAAGAATTAGTAGTCATCGCAGATGATTTAGATATGGATCTTGGTAAATTGCGTTTGAGAAAAAAAGGAAGCGCCGGGGGGCACAACGGATTAAAAAGTATTATTTCTCATATTGGGACACAAGAATTTAATCGTATCAAGGTTGGTATTGGACGGCCAAACGGTAAAACAGTTGTAAACCATGTATTAAGTACATTTAGTAAAGAAGAAGCAGAAACAATCGCTGTCAGTGTCGCCCGTGCGGCAGATGCCTCAGATGACTTTGTAGCAGGGGCGGATTTTCTACAAACAATGAATCGATTTAATTAACCCTGATACTGAGGAAATAGGAACTGCATGTGAGGCGAGAAGCTTTCTAAATAGTCTTGGACAGCACGTGTAAAGAGGAATGTATAAGGAGCAAGAACGATGAATCTAATTGAATTTATAAATCAGCTGCCGCTAATAAAAGAGTGGCAAGCGAATTTAAGTAAAAAAGCGAAGCGGCAATTGCTGATCGGTCTTTCTGGGTCTGCTAAAGCTTTGGTGATGGCAGCGACGTATCAGACAAGTCAAAAGCAGACAATCATCGCAGTGCCCAATCTTTACTATAGTAATCAATTAGCAGATGAACTGCGTCAGATCGTTGACGATGTTCATTTGTTTCCTGTGGATGAAGTACTTTCGGCAGAAATGGCTTTTGCCTCCCCTGAAGCAAGAGCAGAACGCGTTGCTACGCTACAGGCGCTTTCTCAAGGTGAAAAAGGACTGTACGTTGTTCCGATCGCTGCATTGAGAAAGTATTTACCGTCAACTGAAACATGGAAAGCCAATCAACTACATTGGAAAATCGGCAGCGAAGTTGATCTAGATCACTTAGCACAACGGTTGGTATTGATGGGCTATGAGCGGCAAACAATGGTCGGAAAACCCGGTGAGTTCAGTATGCGCGGCAGTATCGTTGACATTTATCCTTTGACGACCGAATATCCTGTTCGTGTAGAGTTGTTCGATGTGGAAATAGATTCTTTACGCTATTTTGAGCCAGAGACGCAACGCTCTGTGGAGAATTTAGATGAAGCATGGATCACCCCAACTACAGATTTGGTTTTCTCTGCGGAAGATTTGACACAAGGCGCGCAGAAGGTGACTCAACTTTTACAAAATCGTTTAGCGGTCATGAAGGAAAAAGAAGCGTATAATTTCTTAAATGATTACTTTGGTCAGCTCATTGCGTCGTGGGAAGATGGAATCCCTACAGAGCAGGCCAAGTATTATACGGATTTACTATATGAAGAAAAAGTATCTCTACTCGATCACTTTGCTGAAGATGCGCTGTTATTTGTCGATGACTATCCTCGAATAATGGAAACGAACCGTGAAATGGAACGAGAAGAAGCGGAGTGGCACACGCAAAAAATCGAAGAGCTGAGAGTGTTTTCTGATCAAACATTTGGAATGAATGCCCACGACTTAATAAAGAAGGCTAAACTTGTAACAAGCTTCTTCTCCTTATTTCAAAAAGGAATGGGAAATTTGCGCTTCGAAGCAATCCATAATTTTCAGTACCGCTCGATGCAGCAATTTTTTGGGCAAATGCCATTACTGAAAACAGAAGTCGATCGTTGGCAAAAACAAGGACAAACAGTACTATTCCTTGTTTCTGACCAAGAGCGTCAAGAAAAACTCACACAAGAATTTCGAGATGTGGCTATCCAAGCAGTGCAAACAACTCCAGATAAAATAGTAGTAGGACAAACGCAAATTGTAATAGGAAATTTAACGAATGGATTCGAGCTGCCGCAAGATAAGTTAGTAGTGGTAACAGAACGGGAAATTTTCCAAAATGTAACCAAAAAACGTGCGCGCCGCCAAACGATCTCCAACGCGGAACGCCTGAAGAGCTATAATGAATTAAAGACAGGCGACTATGTCGTTCATGCAAATCACGGAATCGGGAAATATATAGGGATGGAGACTATCGAAATAGATGGGGTCCATCAAGACTATATGTCGATTCTGTACCAAAAAGACGACAAACTGTTCATTCCAGTTACACAATTGAACCTAATCCAAAAGTACGTTTCTTCTGAAGCAAAACCGCCGAAAATCAATAAATTAGGCGGCAGCGAGTGGACTAAGACAAAGAGTAAAGTATCGAAAAGAATTGAAGATATCGCAGATGACTTGATTGAACTATATGCGAAGCGTGAAGCAGAGCGCGGGTATGCTTTTGGTCCAGATGACGAATACCAGAAGGAATTTGAAGATGCCTTTCCTTATAGTGAAACAGACGATCAGTTACGGAGCGCTTCGGAAATCAAGCACGACATGGAGAAGGCGCGCCCGATGGACCGTCTGTTGGTTGGCGATGTTGGTTTTGGGAAGACAGAAGTTGCGTTGCGAGCAGCCTTTAAAGCAATGAAAGAAAATAAACAAGTAGCATTCCTTGTTCCGACGACGATTTTGGCGCAGCAACATTACGATACGATGACCGAACGTTTTGAAAATTTCCCTATAAACGTGGGAATGTTGAGTCGTTTTCGTACAAAGAAGCAACAAAATGAAACGATTGAACAACTTCGTACAGGACAAATCGATATTGTAGTCGGTACGCATCGTCTGTTGTCACAAGATTTAAAATTTGCAGATTTGGGCTTATTAGTGATCGACGAAGAACAACGTTTTGGCGTGAAACACAAAGAGCGCTTAAAGCAACTCCGATCTCAAGTGGATGTCTTAACGTTGACCGCTACACCGATCCCTCGGACGCTGCATATGTCGATGCTGGGCGTACGTGACCTTTCAGTCATCGAGACACCTCCGGAAAATCGCTACCCAATTCAAACTTATGTAATGGAGACGAATCCCGGAGCGATCCGTGAAGCGATCGAGCGAGAAATGGCACGTGGCGGGCAAGCCTTTTATCTGTATAACCGGGTAGAGACAATCGAACGAAAAGTAGAAGAATTACAAATGTTGGTACCAGATGCTAAAATCGGATTTGCGCACGGTCAAATGACCGAAGTACAGTTAGAGAATACATTGATGGACTTTATCGATGGACAATACGACATCTTGGTGACGACAACGATTATTGAAACGGGGGTAGACATTCCCAACGTAAATACGTTGTTTGTAGAAAACGCCGATTATATGGGGCTGTCCACATTGTATCAATTACGTGGACGTGTAGGACGAAGCAGTCGAATCGCCTATGCGTATTTCATGTATGAGCCGCAAAAAATACTGAATGAAGTCAGTGAAAAACGTCTGCAGGCAATCAAAGACTTTACTGAATTAGGCTCAGGCTTCAAAATCGCGATGCGGGACTTATCTATTCGTGGTGCGGGAAACCTTCTTGGTGCTCAGCAGCATGGCTTTATTGACGCAGTCGGCTTTGATATGTACTCACAAATGCTTTCCGAAGCAGTAGATCGGAAGCAAGGCAAAAATACCCAAGTGGAGCGTACATCAGTTGAAATCAACCTTGGAATCGACGCCTATATTCCGGGAACTTATATAGAAGATGAACGACAAAAAATCGAGATCTATAAACGGATTCGCGAACTAGAAAGCACGGAGATGCTAGATGAAGTCGAAGCAGACTTGATTGATCGCTTTGGTGATTATCCTGATGAGGTAGCCAATTTGCTGAACGTCGGTCAAATCAAAATGGATGGCGATCGGGCATTAGTTGAGAGTATACAAAAACGTCAGCAGCAAATTATTTTTACCCTAAGCAAAGTTGGAACAAAAGCGTATAAAGTCGAACAGCTTTTTGAAGCATTAAGTGTAACGAAGATGAAAGCAACTCTAGGTGTTGAAAAGGATCAAATGGTTATCAAATTAACTATTGCTAAAACCATGGATGAGGCTATTTGGTTACGAGAAATCAGCAAATTTATCCGGGCGTTAAGAGAACAAAAATACAAAGAATAGGTGGTGGAGGCACTGGCAAATAAAGAAATGCGGGTCATGATGCAAGGTGCCTTCGTCTTGACGGCTGCGTCATTCATCGCGAAGCTATTGAGCGCTGTTTACCGAGTCCCTTATCAAAACTTTGCAGGTGACGAAGGTTTCTACGTTTACCAACAAGTGTATCCAATCTACGGGATTGCGATGACACTTGCTTTAACTGGACTCCCGCAGTTCATTTCAAAATACGTAGTAGAGAAAAAAGAGCCTCGAAAACAACGTCAAGCACTGGAAGAGTTATTTCCGTTAATCAGCAGTTTTGGTTTGATTTTATGGGCCATTTTCTTCTTTTCTGCTTATCCATTCGCTGTCTGGATGGGAGATGCAAAATTAGCTCCTTTGATTCGCGTGGTTTCGTTTACCTTTGTAATTATGCCGTTCCTTTCGATTACACGAGGAGAGTTCCAAGGGAAATTACTGATGGTGCCAACTGCCGTTTCTCAAGTGGTGGAGCAATTGATCCGGGTGGGTGTAATTATAATTGCTGCGTGGTCGTTCAGACAATTTGGTTGGAATGTTTACCATACAGGAACGGTTGCCATGTCAGGGGCATTAGTCGGTGGCGTTGCAGCAGTAGCTGTCCTCTGGTATTACCGACGGAAAGTCTTGTCTACCAGCATTCTTCTCAAGCTTCCCAGAGTGGGCGAAAATACGGTTAAGCTTGCTAAGCGAGTGGCTCTTGAAGGTGGTTTGATGACTGTCTACAGCGGTCTGTTGATTTTATTTCAACTCATTGATTCGTTTACTGTAAAAAAAGCGTTAGTTGATTTTGGGTTAAGCGAACATGGTGCGAAACTCGCAAAAGGGGTCTATGATAGAGGGCAGCCGCTGGTACAATTAGGATTAGTTGTAGCATTAGCTTTAAGTTCAAGCTTCTTGCCCTTGTTAACCCGCTATTTAATCAACGATGACCGTCGGATGTTTGTCAAAACGAGTCAAGTTTTCCTTCGATTGACCTGTGCAATTGCAGCGGCAGCTTCAATTGGATTAGCGATGTTGTTGCCGTATGTGAACTATGCGTTATTCAAGGATTATCAGGGGAATGCCACGCTGGTGCTATTCGTATTCGCGATCTTTCTTATGGCGATGGTGCAAGCTTACCAAAGTATTGCCCAGAGTCAAAATGAATACCGTAGTTCGTTGCAAGCAGCAGGCGTTGGATTGCTGTTAAAAGTTGTGACAACAGGGGGATTAACGAATCAATTTGGTACAATTGGTGCTAGCTTATCGACTCTGCTGGGGTTAGCAGTCGCTTTATTTGTTTTACATTATGCATGTAACCGTGAAACCCGCGCCTATGGAAAGCAACGACACTTTATGCGAAATCTTTTTATTTGTTTAGCGGGGATGATCATCGTACTCTTATGTTATTATGGCGGTATCAGCATTATCTTTGGTGCTATTCAAAAAAGAAGTTTTGCTTTAGTTGCAGCCATTTTTGGTGTAGGAATTGGAGGAAGTGCTTTTTTGATGCTGGCCATTCAACTACGTTTGTTAACCATTAGAGAGTGGTTGATGTTGCCATTTGGCAGCAAATTATTAAGAATAAATTGGAAAAGGAGATAGTTCATGCGATTAGATAAATTTTTAAAAATAGCGCGCATTATAAAACGTCGTACGGTAGCGAAAGAAGTAGCTGACAAGGGACGAATCCAAGTAAACGGAAAGTTAGCAAAATCTTCAACAGATATAAAAGTGGGAGATGAGCTTCGCATTCAATTTGGTAACAAAGTCCTAGAAGTGGCGGTAGAAGAGTTGCATGAGTCGACAAAAAAAGAAGATGCAGCAAAAATGTATCGGATCATTCGTGAGACACGAGTGGAAAATAACGGGAATTAAGGATAATTCAAATAGACAATTATATCCTGAATTGATATAATAGTAAAGAATTTCATGGTAAGGAGCGAGCAGGAATGAATGAAAACGAGACGCAGAAAATTGCTTCGTTAGATACGCCGTATGCAAAAGAGCAATATCGCAAATTTCAAAAGCAGCACCGTCAATTAATTTTTAAGCGTCGTCGTCTAGCAGCATTATTTGCTGTCGCAGCTTTTGCCGCTATCGTCATGGGAGTTCAAATCTTCAACGAACATCGTCATTTGAACGAATTGAAGCAAATTAAGGTTCAGACAGTAGCCGAATCTGCTAAAGTGGATGATCAAGTGAATGGGTTAAAACAAGATGTAAAATTGTTGAAAGATGATAACTATGTGGCAAAACTAGCTCGTAGTCGTTTCTATTATTCAAAAGATGGGGAATTGATTTTTGTTTTACCAGATTCAGCAAATACGCCTAGCAAAGACAAACAGTCTGCTGACGAAGTTGTAAAGTCCGAAACTGCTAATTAATATAAAATCGCAGTTTTAAAATAAATTGGAAAAAAATTAGGAGGAACATTTTTTTTATGTCAATCGAAGTAGGAGCTAAGCTGCAAGGAAAAGTATCAGGGATCACCAATTTCGGTGCCTTTATCGACTTGGGAGAGGGCAAAACGGGCTTAGTCCATATCAGTGAAATATCTAATGGTTTCGTCAAAGACATTCATGATGTTTTGACTGTCGGGGATGAGGTAACGGTAAAAGTTACGTCAGTCGGAGACGACGGCAAAGTAGGTCTTTCAATACGTAAGGCCCAAGATCAACCACAACCAGAAAAGAAACCTTTCAAACGTGAGTTTCGCGACAACAACCGCCCAAGACCAGCGGCTAAAGGCAAACCCCAACAAAATAGCGGCAAACAAGACTTCGATTCATTGATGAGTTCCTTTTTAAAGGATAGCGATGATCGCTTGTCATCGATCAAACGCAATACCGAAGGAAAACGCGGAGGCCGAGGCGGCCGTCGTAGTTAAAATAGGGAAGCTGAAATTCTTTTAGGATTTCAGCTTTTTTTATAGTTGTCACTACTATTTTTAAAAAATGAGGAATTTAATATGGAACACGCTTTTTTTAAAGAGAATCCAGAGTTAGTGGAAGGAAAAAAAATCTTAATAGCTGTCTCGGCTGGGGTCGATTCAATGGTATTGCTGCATCTGCTAGAACAAAGAAAGCTGAAAATAGGTGTCGCACACATAAACCATCAGTTACGTAAAGAATCCAAAGCAGAAGCAGCTTTCCTGCATGCGTATTGTGAAAAACAGCAAATACCGTTTTATTTAAAGGTCTGGGAAAAGCCAGCAGAGAAAAATGTAGAAGCGGAAGCTAGAAATGTTCGGTATGGTTTTTTTAAAGAAATTATGCAGAAAGAAAAGTATGATCTGATTTTAACAGCTCATCATGGTGATGATCAGCTAGAAACGCTATTGATGCGTCTGACTAGAGGCGGTTCGCTTGCAGGCCATGAAGGAATAGTGCGTCAACAACGATTTGGTAATGGAATTTTACTACGTCCACTGCTGCTATTTTCAAAAGAATCATTATACGATTACGCTGAAAAAGAAAATATCCCTTATTTTGAAGATGAAACAAACACGTCTCAAGATTATTTTCGTAATCGTATAAGACAAAATGTTGTCCCTGAATTAAAAGAAGAAAATCCCCAAGTCTTACTGCACGCGCAACAATTTCACCAACAATTGATGTGGGCTAACCAGCTGATCAATGAAACGCTAAAAGAAAATTTAAGAAATGTTGAATTTGACGGTCAACGGTGGTCATTTTCCTATGAAACTCTTCCTCAGGAGACGGGCGCTCGTTATTATTTTCTTTCTTCGTTTTTTCAACAGGCCAGTGAACAGAAGTCGCTCGCGGTCTCACAGCGTCAACTTTTTTTACTCTTAGATAAAATGGAAGATTTTACCAGTCAATGGTTAATAGACATCGGCAATAATTGGCAATTTGTACGTCGTTATCAGCATTTTTATCTAGAGCAGAAATCCCTCGTGGATAAAGAAGTTCTTTATTTAGATGAAGGTGAAGAGGCTGAGCTGTCTGATGGTGCAAGGATTGCGCTGAGAAAAAGCAGCGAAGCTTCCAATAAAGAGGGGTATCAAGTTTTCCTGCCCGCAACAGTGAACCTCCCGCTAAAGATTCGCAAGAGAGAAGCGGGAGATCGCATTCAATTAAGTGGGCGTTTGAAAAAAAGGATAAATCGTTATTTTATTGACAAGAAAATCCCAACAGATGCACGTGATCGCGCATGGGTGGTAGAAGATTCTGCGGGAGAAATCGTAGCGCTTTTGCCTTTTGTCAATTCCTATTTGAGTATTACAACTGAAACTGATAGAATACACTACATACTTGACTATACGCTTCAGGTAGCGAAATGAAAGGAGTTTCCACATGCTAGCAAAAGATATTGAAAAAATCTTGATTACTAGAGAAGATATTCAAAAGCGCTGTGTTGAATTAGGCGCACAATTAACGACAGATTACGCCGACAATAATCCATTGGTGGTTGGTATTTTAAAAGGTGCTGTACCTTTTATGGCAGACATCGTTCGTGAGATCGATGCACACTTAGAATTGGACTTTATGGATGTTTCAAGTTACGGTAACCAAACCGTTTCATCTGGTGAAGTAAAAATCATTAAGGATTTAGACACAAATGTTGAGGGCCGTGATTTGTTGATCGTTGAAGATATCATCGATAGTGGTCGAACATTGGGTTATTTGGTGGATCTGTTCAAATACCGCAAAGCCAAATCAGTGAAAATTGTCACATTGTTGGATAAACCCGAGGGTCGTGTAGTTGATATCCATGCGGACTATGTTGGCTTTGATGTGCCAAATGAATTCGTTGTTGGTTATGGACTGGATTATGCAGAAGCATATCGCAATTTACCGTATGTAGGCGTATTAAAGCCTGAAATTTATCAATCAAATTAGTGACCGAAAAAATCACAGTGTGATATACTTAAAAGGTCAAAATTGATAAAACTTTTTTTACAAGCTAATAAGCTAATGAGCTAACAAGCGCGAGGAGGACGCAGATGAACAAAAACAATAAGGGAGTAAAAAATGCTCTCTATTATATTCTCGTCATCTTGGCGATGGTTATGGTAGTGTATTTCCTTTTCGGGGATAACAAATCAGCTTCGCCAGATATCGAGTATTCAACCTTTACTGAACAAATGCAAGAAGGCAAAATCAAAAATGTTAAAATCCAACCTGCTGGTGGTGTGTACAAAATCACTGGGGAGTACAAAGAGAAGCAAGAAGTTGCAAACTCTGGTGGATTGAGCATCATTGGTTCAACCGATTCTACAACGACTCATTTCTCAACTATTATTTTGCCTAATGATTCAACGTTGAGCCAAGTTAATGATCTAGCAAAAGAAAACAATGTAAAAACAGAGATCGATGAAGAATCTAGCAGCGGTATGTGGGTGACATTATTAGTCAGCTTCTTACCAATCCTAATCATGATTTTCTTCTTCTATATGATGATAGGACAACAAGGCGGAGGCGGAGGCGGCAACGGTCGTGTCATGAACTTTGGCAAGTCAAAAGCGAAAGAAGCAGACAAAAAAGCCAACCGTGTAAGATTCTCTGATGTGGCCGGAGCAGAAGAAGAAAAACAAGAATTAGTAGAAGTTGTAGAATTCTTGAAAGACCCGCGTCGTTTTGTCGAATTGGGCGCTCGTATTCCTGCCGGTGTTTTACTAGAGGGACCTCCAGGGACCGGTAAAACATTGCTTGCCAAAGCTGTAGCCGGTGAAGCAGGCGTACCGTTCTATTCAATTTCTGGTTCAGATTTCGTGGAAATGTTTGTAGGGGTCGGGGCTTCTCGTGTCCGTGACCTATTTGAAACAGCCAAGAAAAATGCTCCAGCAATCATTTTCATTGATGAAATTGATGCTGTTGGTCGTCAACGTGGCGCTGGTATGGGCGGGGGTCATGATGAACGTGAACAAACCTTAAACCAGTTACTTGTTGAAATGGATGGTTTTGATGGTAACGAAGGCGTGATCGTCATCGCTGCAACGAACCGTTCAGACGTACTAGACCCAGCGTTATTACGTCCAGGTCGTTTTGACCGTCAAATTTTAGTTGGACGCCCGGATGTTAAAGGTCGTGAAGCGATTTTACGCGTTCATGCTCGGAATAAACCGTTAGCAGACGACGTTGATTTGAAAGTTGTTGCACAACAAACACCAGGTTTTGCTGGTGCGGACCTTGAGAATGTTCTGAATGAAGCAGCCCTAGTAGCTGCTCGTCGAAACAAGAAGAAAATCGATGCTTCAGATGTTGACGAAGCAGAAGATCGCGTGATTGCAGGTCCTGCTAAGAAGGATCGTGTCATTAGCAAGCATGAACGTGAAATGGTCGCTTATCATGAAGCAGGCCACACAATTATTGGTATGGTATTAAACCGTGCGCGTGTTGTTCACAAAGTAACTATTATTCCTCGTGGACGCGCTGGCGGTTATATGATCGCTTTACCAAAAGAAGATCAAATGTTGATGTCGAAAGATGATATGTTTGAACAAATCGTTGGACTGTTGGGTGGACGTACTGCTGAAGAAATCGTGTTTAACGCACAAACAACAGGTGCTTCAAATGACTTCGAGCAAGCAACGGCACTAGCCCGCAGCATGGTAACTGAATACGGAATGAGTGATAAGCTTGGACCGGTTCAATACGAAGGGAATCATCAAGTCTTTGTTGGCCGTGATTATGGTCAAACAAAAGCTTACTCTGAACAAGTTGCTTTTGAAATTGATGAAGAAGTTCGTAGTATCTTAATGAAAGCTCACGAAAAAGCACGTGAGATCATCGAAACGCATCGTGATCAACATAAATTGATCGCTGAAAAGTTACTGGAATTCGAAACATTGGATGCGAAAGCAATCAAATCATTGTTTGAGACAGGGCAAATGCCAGAAGGCAAAGGCACTCCTTATCCAAGTGAAAAAGCTCAAGCACAAACCTTTGAAGAAGCAAAACGTGCTTTGGAAGAGAAAGACGCTGAGAAACAAGCAGAAGATAAAGATCCTGAAGAACACAAAGACTCAGACAATAAAATCGAGCCAGATGATACAAACGACAATCAAGAGTAAAATGAAACGGCATGTCCTTGGGCATGCCGTTTTTCTATTCTTCAGCTTTACAGCATTTGAGAGCACAAAGAATTTCGTTCGTTGATTTTCGAGTATTTAAGAAGTTTCAGACAATCTCTTTTTACATCTCAAAAGGATAAAAAATTAATTTATCGTTGATTTAAATGTATTTTGTTGGTCTATAGGTTATCTAGGCGTAAAATGATTTTAAAGAGGTGGAGAGCATGAAACGCGACGAAAAAGCTAAACAAATGATGGATCAGATTAGTTGTGCTTACGGAGATGAGTTTGTAAAAACGAGTCCAGAAATCAAAAAAATGCTGTTTGAGAATGCGCAAGTACTTGAAAAAACGGAAGATTGCGGTTTAGTTGCAACAAAAATCTGTAAGGAAATCGCCCTTTATGCACTGTCTCATCAACAGGATTTTCCTGAGGCGCTAGGCACCCTACACAACCAGTTGAAAAGCGAAGCGATGAAGTATGATGCTACTGCAATGACAGCTATTTTATTGCCTTTGTGGTTTTAAGAAGCAGACGAAAATTCGTCTGCTTTTTTTTTGTTTAGTGAATATCACTTTGTTAAGCTTTTCCATTATGAAGGCGCAGAGAAGTTGAAAAAAGTTGAAACACCTAGTATGATGCAATCACGAGTAAAAAATGAACCACTTTAAAAAAATGAATGAGGGTCTTATTTTTTTAAAAATAAAGTAAGAAAACAGATTAGACATTCTGAGGAGTGTTTCAGTAGTAAATAGTTCATTATTAGGGATAAGGAGCAGGTAAATGAGTGATTATTTAGTAAAAGCATTAGCTTATAGCGGATTTGTTCGAGCATACGCAGTAAACGCAACGGAGACGATTGGTGAGGCACAGCGCCGTCATGATACATGGAATACGTCCTCTGCAGCATTGGGTCGCACAATGATCGGTGCATTGATGTTAGGAGCCACGTTAAAAGGCGAAGATAAAATGACTGTCAAAGTAGAAGGAAACGGTCCTGCGGGAGCTATCGTCGTTGACAGCAATGGTAAAGGCGAAGTGAAAGGATATATCAAGAATCCACATATCAGTCTACCATTAAATGAGATTGGCAAAATAGATGTGCGTGGAGCAGTTGGAACAGAAGGCATGTTCACTGTAATCAAAGATCTAGGGCTAAAAGAACCATTTTCTGGTCAAACACCTATTGTTTCTGGTGAAATCGGAGAAGACTTTACCTATTATTTGGCAGTATCCGAACAAATTCCATCTGCGGTGGGAGTATCAGTCTTAGTCGATACAGATGATTCTGTCAAAACAGCGGGTGGTTTTATGATTCAAATTATGCCAGGTGCAAGCGATGAGATCATTGATCAAATTGAAGAACGCTTAAAAGAGACAACACGTATTTCAACCTTGCTAGACGAGGGTCAAACGCCAGAAGAAATTTTGCAAAATTTATTAGCAACTAGCGATGTTGAATTTTTAGAAAAGATGCCTGTTCAATTTAAATGTGATTGTTCAAAAGAAAAATTCGCTTCTGCGATTCTCACATTGGGAGCCGACCAAATTCAGGAATTAATTGATCAAGATCATGGTGCAGAGGCGGTTTGTACTTTTTGTAATAACAAATACGAGTACAGTGAAGAAGAACTTTACGAACTTAAACAAGAAATTTTGGGGGAATAAACGTGAGACCATTGAATGGTACGTGGAAAATAGGCGATGTGGAGGTACCTAATCGGGTGGTTGTAGCTCCAATGGCAGGCATCTCGAATGCTGCTTTTCGAGTGACGGTGAAGGAGTTCGGAGCAGGTCTGGTCGTGTGCGAAATGATCAGTGATCAAGGAATCCACTTTAGAAATAAAAAGACGTTGGAGATGCTGTATATAGATGAACGGGAACATCCGTTAAGTGTACAAATATTCGGCGGGAACAAAGACTCATTAGTAGAAGCAGCGCAATTTGTCCAAGAAAATACGAAAGCTGACATTATCGACATCAACATGGGTTGTCCGGTAAACAAGGTTATTAAAGCAGAAGCGGGTGCTAAATGGCTGTTAGACCCAAATAAAGTTTATGAAATGGTAAATGCAGTTTCGTCGGCTGTAGATATTCCCGTAACTGTTAAAATGCGTGTAGGCTGGGATGAACAGCATATCTTTGCAGTAGAGAATGCTTTGGCGGCTCAAAGTGCGGGAGCTTCAGCCATTGCAATGCACGGAAGGACACGAATGCAAATGTATGAAGGCAAAGCAGATTGGGCTGTCTTGAAGCAAGTAGCTGATGAGCTAACGATTCCATTTATGGGAAACGGCGACGTCCGTACGCCAGAGGATGCGAAACGAATGATTGAAGAAGTCGGTGTGGATGCGGTGATGATTGGCCGAGCGGCTCTAGGCAATCCTTGGATGATCCATCAAACCCAGCACTATTTAGAAACAGGTGAATTAATTCCTGAACCAAGTGCAAGAGAAAAAATAGAAACAGCCAAGCTGCATTTAGAACGCCTAATTCAGTTGAAAGGCGAAACCATCGCTTGTCGTGAATTCCGTCAACATGCAAGCTACTATTTAAAAGGGATTCCGCGCTCTGCAAAAGCTAAATTAGCTATTAATCAAACAGAAGACAAACAAGTGATCGCAGATTTATTGGATCAGCTTGTTGAAAAGACTGAAGCGAGAGAGAAAATCAGTTGATCTTGAAGCCGAATGAAGAATTCGGCTTGATTTTTTGCTTATTCATTGGCATTATAAGAAAGAGTAATTACATTCTGAGGAGGAACATTCGTGACTGAAGAACAATCAAATTTAACAGAAATGAACGATCAGATGCGTGTTCGCCGAGAAAAAATGGAAACCCTTCGTGAAGAAGGCATTGATCCATTCGGTGCACGTTTTGAACGAACAGCAAATTCAAAAGAATTACACGAAACATATGACGAAAATACTAAAGAAGAGCTTCAAGAAAAACAATTATCGGCAAGCGTGGCTGGTCGAATGATGACGAAACGGGGAAAAGGGAAAGTCGGCTTTGCTCACTTACAAGACCGGGAAGGCCAAATCCAAATCTACGTACGTAAAGACGAAGTCGGGGAAGAACCGTATGCGATCTTCAAAAAAGGGGATCTAGGTGATTTCTTTGGCGTAACTGGTGAAATCATGAAGACGGATACTGGCGAAGTCTCCATTAAAGCGAAAGAAATTACATTGTTGTCTAAAGCGTTGCGTCCACTGCCAGAAAAATATCATGGGTTGACCAACGTTGAACAACGTTACCGTCAGCGCTATTTGGATTTAATCAGTAATCGTGAGAGTTTTGATCGTTTTACTAAACGTAGTCAAATCATCAGTCAAATCAGACGCTATTTAGATGGACTCGGTTATATCGAAGTAGAGACGCCTGTGTTGCACAATGAAGCAGGAGGGGCGACTGCTCGTCCGTTTATCACGCATCACAATGCTCTTGATATGGATTTATATCTCCGAATCGCATTAGAGCTGCACTTGAAGCGTTTAATCGTTGGCGGAATGGAAAAAGTATACGAAATTGGTCGTGTATTTCGTAATGAAGGGATTGATACTACGCACAATCCTGAATTTACAATGATGGAAGTTTATACTGCGTATCAAGATTTCTTAGATGTAATGAATTTGACAGAAGGAATTATTCGAGATGCCGCGCAAAATGTTTTAGGGGAAACTACACTTTCATATGATGGTCAAACGATTGACCTAGGATCTGAGTTTAAACGTATCCATATGGTGGATGCAATCAAAGAACAAACAGGGGTAGATTTCTGGCCCGAAATGTCCATTGAAGAGGCTCGTGCGCTAGCTAAGGAACACCATGTTGAAATTAATGATAACATGGAAATTGGGCACATTATCAATGAGTTCTTTGAGACCTTTGTGGAAGAAACGCTGCAACAACCGACATTTGTGTATGGTCATCCAGTAGAAGTATCTCCACTTGCGAAGAAAAATGCAGAAGATGGACGTTTTACAGACCGTTTTGAATTATTTATCGTGGGACGCGAATTTGCGAATGCCTTTACTGAGCTAAATGATCCAATTGATCAACGTGAACGCTTCGAAGCGCAAGAAAAAGAGCGGGAACAAGGAAACGATGAAGCACATGGTGTAGATGAAGACTTCTTGGAGGCGTTAGAATACGGTATGCCGCCGACTGGTGGACTAGGTATCGGAATTGACCGTTTAGTTATGTTACTGACAGATGTTCAATCAATTCGAGATGTTTTGCTATTTCCGACCATGCGTTAGGAAAAAATTTCAAGAGACGTTCAGCTATGCTGACGTCTTTTTTTTGTATGTTTGAAAAGGTTTATTAGAAAATGATGTCATCTCCAGAATTAAAAATACGGCAGTTTGTGTTTTGAAAAGGAAATTTTCAATCAGCTTTCATGTTATTTACGAACGTTTGCAAGCAGGTTGCGAAGTATTGGTCAGTATTGGAAAAAAGTTCCGAAAAATCAATATTTCTAATTGACCAGATAAGATTATGTTGGTATATTATTTAATGTTCCAAGGCGAGGGAATATCGCTTAAAAAAACTTCAAAATTGTTATTGACAGATGGCTGACTTTCAGTTATTCTATCAAAGTCGCATAAAGCGATGACGACAACTTCTTCGAAAAAAACTTCAAAAAAAGTTGTTGACATTAAAACAGCAATCTGTTATGATTTAAAAGTTGCTGAAACAAAGCGACAAACAACGTAGACCTTTGAAAACTGAACGAATAAAACAAACCAAATGTGTAGGGCGCTTCTATTCTATAGAAGCAAACAACATAGCAAGCAATATGCTAGCAAGTCAATTATTAAAATTGAGCTTAACAATCGCAAGATTGTTTCAAACACTTTATATGAGAGTTTGATCCTGGCTCAGGACGAACGCTGGCGGCGTGCCTAATACATGCAAGTCGAACGCTTTTTCTTTCACCGGAGCTTGCTCCACCGAAAGAAAAGGAGTGGCGAACGGGTGAGTAACACGTGGGTAACCTGCCCATCAGAAGGGGATAACACTTGGAAACAGGTGCTAATACCGTATAACAATAGAAACCGCATGGTTTCTATTTGAAAGGCGCTTTTGCGTCACTGATGGATGGACCCGCGGTGCATTAGCTAGTTGGTGAGGTAACGGCTCACCAAGGCAACGATGCATAGCCGACCTGAGAGGGTGATCGGCCACATTGGGACTGAGACACGGCCCAAACTCCTACGGGAGGCAGCAGTAGGGAATCTTCGGCAATGGACGAAAGTCTGACCGAGCAACGCCGCGTGAGTGAAGAAGGTTTTCGGATCGTAAAACTCTGTTGTTAGAGAAGAACAAGGATGAGAGTAAAATGTTCATCCCTTGACGGTATCTAACCAGAAAGCCACGGCTAACTACGTGCCAGCAGCCGCGGTAATACGTAGGTGGCAAGCGTTGTCCGGATTTATTGGGCGTAAAGCGAGCGCAGGCGGTTTCTTAAGTCTGATGTGAAAGCCCCCGGCTCAACCGGGGAGGGTCATTGGAAACTGGGAAACTTGAGTGCAGAAGAGGAGAGTGGAATTCCATGTGTAGCGGTGAAATGCGTAGATATATGGAGGAACACCAGTGGCGAAGGCGGCTCTCTGGTCTGTAACTGACGCTGAGGCTCGAAAGCGTGGGGAGCAAACAGGATTAGATACCCTGGTAGTCCACGCCGTAAACGATGAGTGCTAAGTGTTGGAGGGTTTCCGCCCTTCAGTGCTGCAGCTAACGCATTAAGCACTCCGCCTGGGGAGTACGACCGCAAGGTTGAAACTCAAAGGAATTGACGGGGGCCCGCACAAGCGGTGGAGCATGTGGTTTAATTCGAAGCAACGCGAAGAACCTTACCAGGTCTTGACATCCTTTGACCACTCTAGAGATAGAGCTTCCCCTTCGGGGGCAAAGTGACAGGTGGTGCATGGTTGTCGTCAGCTCGTGTCGTGAGATGTTGGGTTAAGTCCCGCAACGAGCGCAACCCTTATTGTTAGTTGCCATCATTTAGTTGGGCACTCTAGCGAGACTGCCGGTGACAAACCGGAGGAAGGTGGGGATGACGTCAAATCATCATGCCCCTTATGACCTGGGCTACACACGTGCTACAATGGGAAGTACAACGAGTCGCGAAGTCGCGAGGCTAAGCTAATCTCTTAAAGCTTCTCTCAGTTCGGATTGTAGGCTGCAACTCGCCTACATGAAGCCGGAATCGCTAGTAATCGCGGATCAGCACGCCGCGGTGAATACGTTCCCGGGCCTTGTACACACCGCCCGTCACACCACGAGAGTTTGTAACACCCGAAGTCGGTGAGGTAACCTTTTGGAGCCAGCCGCCTAAGGTGGGATAGATGATTGGGGTGAAGTCGTAACAAGGTAGCCGTATCGGAAGGTGCGGCTGGATCACCTCCTTTCTAAGGAAATAGTTCATTTTAGATGAACGTTACGGAAACTACACAGGCTTGCTTTTATTCGTTCAGTTTTGAGAGGTCTACTCTCAAATCGTTCATTGAAAACTGGATACAGAAACAAAATGTTAAACAAACCGAGAACACCGCGTTGAATGAGTTTTTTAATAAGTTCAATTGCTTATTTATTACTAAGGAACATGATCGCTCATGGAAATTAGTAAGACCCTTGACGCAAGTCAAGATAAGGTTAAGTGAATAAGGGCGCACGGTGGATGCCTTGGCACTAGGAGCCGATGAAGGACGGGACTAACACCGATATGCTTCGGGGAGCTGTAAGTAAGCTTTGATCCGGAGATTTCCGAATGGGGAAACCCAGCATCTTTTATAGGATGTTACTTTTCAGTGAATACATAGCTGAATAGAGGTAGACGCAGAGAACTGAAACATCTAAGTACCTGCAGGAAGAGAAAGAAAAATCGATTCCCTGAGTAGCGGCGAGCGAAACGGGAAAAGCCCAAACCAAGAGGCTTGCCTCTTGGGGTTGTAGGACTCCAATATGGTAGTTCAGTGAGATAGTCGAAGGACCTGGAAAGGTCTGCTAGAAAGGGTAAAAGCCCCGTAGACAAAATTTGACTGGCACCTAGGAGGATCCTGAGTACGGCGGAACACGAGGAATTCCGTCGGAATCCGGGAGGACCATCTCCCAAGGCTAAATACTCCCTAGTGACCGATAGTGAACCAGTACCGTGAGGGAAAGGTGAAAAGCACCCCGGAAGGGGAGTGAAATAGATCCTGAAACCGTGTGCCTACAACAAGTTAGAGCCCGTTAATGGGTGATAGCGTGCCTTTTGTAGAATGAACCGGCGAGTTACGATTACTTGCGAGGTTAAGTTGAAAAGACGGAGCCGCAGCGAAAGCGAGTCTGAATAGGGCGAATGAGTAAGTGGTCGTAGACCCGAAACCATGTGATCTACCCATGTCCAGGTTGAAGGTGCGGTAAAACGCACTGGAGGACCGAACCCACGTACGTTGAAAAGTGCGGGGATGAGGTGTGGGTAGCGGAGAAATTCCAAACGAACTTGGAGATAGCTGGTTCTCTCCGAAATAGCTTT
>NZ_NIBK01000004.1:0-4476 GCF_002174375.1 Enterococcus sp. 12F9_DIV0723
CATCTGATTTTAAACGATAACGTATTCAGGAGGGATTTTGGAATGAACTGGAAAAAAGAGCTTGTCTTCAATGACGAACATTATACATACTTTGATCTTTCATCGATTGTCGATACGTATAAAAAAAATATTACTGATTATCCATACAGCATTCGCGTATTATTAGAAAGCTTGGCACGCCATCAAGAGCACGCAGATTTGGAGAACTTGATAGCATTCGATGCAAAAAAACCTGCAGGCGTTGTTCCTTTCCGCCCTTCACGGGTTGTCTTACAAGACTTTACTGGCGTTCCAGCAGTCGTGGATTTGGCAGCGATGCGAGATGCAGTCGTTAAGTTAGGGGGAGATCCTAAAGTAATCAATCCGGAAATTCCCGTCACTTTAGTAGTTGACCATTCTGTTCAAGTAGACTCCGCGGGAACAAAGGAAAGCCTGTCCTTCAATACGGAAAAAGAATTTGAGCGCAATCATGAACGCTATCAATTTCTTAAATGGGCACAACAAGCCTTTGATAATTTTGAAGTCGTTCCCCCTGAAACAGGAATCATCCACCAGGTCAATCTGGAATATTTATCAGACGTCATTTTAAAAAATGACGATGATTTACTATTCCCTGATTCCCTAGAAGGGACAGATTCTCATACAACGATGATCAATGGACTAGGCGTACTCGGTTGGGGTGTCGGCGGTATTGAGGCAGAAGCAGCGATTTTAGGAGAAGCTTCCTATTTCCCGACTCCCGAAGTCATCGGTGTAGAGCTGACTGGAAGCTTGAGCCCTGGAGCAACTGCCACTGACCTGGCTCTCTACCTCACTGAGCTTTTGCGCAATGAAAAAGTTGTTGGAAAATTCGTTGAGTATTTCGGAACAGGCTATAAGAGCCTGAGCCTTTCAGACCGTGCAACGATCGCTAATATGGCGCCTGAATACGGCGCGACATGCGGCTTCTGCCCAATTGATGAAGAAACCTTGAATTACCTTCGTTTGACAGGTCGTCAGGAAGAGCAAGTCAAACTAGTTGAGGCCTATGCAAAGCAGAATCATCTCTTTTATGATGGCTCAGAGACACCTCTCTACACACGAGTGATCCAATTAGATCTATCGACGGTCCATTCGTCTGTTGCTGGGCCCAAACGTCCTCAAGATAGGGTGCCGTTAGCCGAAGTTGCTGAAAATTTCCAAACATCGCTAACAAATCCAAGCGGACCAAAGGGATTCGGATTGTCTCCTGATGAGCTGAATCGGAAAGAAACCACAAAAGGAACCGATCAAGTCATTGAAACCGGCGACCTTGCATTAGCGGCAATTACTAGTTGTACAAATACCAGCAATCCTTCTGTAATGGTGGCCGCGGGGCTGTTGGCTAAAAAAGCCGTTGAATTGGGACTTGAGGTGCCTTCGACAATTAAAACCTCCCTTGCCCCCGGCTCAAAAATCGTCACTCAATATTTAGAAAAAGGCAACCTGCTGGAACCACTTGCCGAATTAGGGTTTGACATCGTTGGCTACGGTTGTACGACCTGTATCGGAAACTCCGGTCCTTTAGAAGAAGAAATAGAAGCAACTTTAAAAGAGAGCGATTTGGTTGTGTCCGCTGTCCTTTCAGGAAACAGAAATTTTGAAGGACGAATCCACCCTTTGATCAAAGCGAATTATTTGGCATCTCCGCCGCTTGTGATCGCCTATGCTTTGGCTGGTACGATTAAAAAAGATTTGACGAAAGAAGCCCTTGCGACGATCGAGGGAAAGGATATTTATTTAGCAGATTTATGGCCTTCTCAAGAAGAGGTCAACACCTATATCAATGACTTTTTAAATCCTCAAGACTTTCGTGCCGCCTATGAAAATATCTATCAATCGAATGAACGCTGGAATCAAATTGAGACTTCAAAAGGAGAATGCTACGAATGGGATGATGCGTCAACCTATATAGCAAATCCTCCTTTCTTTACGGATCTTGACCAAACAGAAAACACAGAAAATCCGTTGGCCGACTTGCGCGTTCTAGCCAAATTTGGTGACACTGTAACTACGGATCATATCTCACCTGCTGGAAACATCGGGATGCAATCGCCTGCAGGCCGTTATTTAAAAGAACATGGTTTGGCTTATAAGGACTTCAATTCATTCGGTTCTCGTCGAGGCAATCATGAGGTAATGATGCGAGGGACCTTTGGAAATATCCGAATTCAAAACCAATTAACTCCTGAAACGACTGGTGGGTACACGAAGCTAGCCACAAATGGTGAAGAATTGTCTATCTATGATGCCGCTATGCAGTACCAAAAGGACCAAATCGGTACAGTGATTCTTGCTGGCAAAGATTATGGCATGGGCTCTTCTCGCGATTGGGCTGCCAAAGGAACAAATTTATTGGGGGTCAAAGCCGTTTTAGCAGAAAGTTATGAGCGTATTCATCGCAGCAATTTAGTAATGATGGGTGTGATTCCTTTCGAATACCTTCCAGGTGAATCTGCCGAATCTTTAGGCCTGACTGGATTGGAAACTTATACCTTTGATTTTCCAACAGAACCTGTGATCAATCAGCTGATCGCTGTGACTGCTAAGGGTGAAAACGAGCAGCATTTCCAAGTAAAACTGCGCTTTGATTCGGAGGCAGATATTGCTTACTGGAAAAACAAAGGCATTCTGCCTTTAGTCATAAATAAAAAAATGCAAAAGGAGCAGGCCTAATGACAACTACTTTAAATCCGACCATTCCTTATATTCAAGGCGATGGTATTGGTCCAGAAATATGGCAAGCAGCACAAAAAGTCGTTGATGCAGCGGTCGCTTCCACGTATGAAGATGGTCGAAAGATTCACTGGCTCGAGATTCTCGCTGGAGAAAAAGCCTTCAACCAAACCGGCACTTGGCTTCCAGAAGAAACATTAGCTGCCATCAAGGAGCACAAGGTTGCTATCAAAGGGCCTCTGACCACACCTATTGGAGAAGGCTTTCGTTCATTAAATGTCACCCTGCGACAAGAGCTGGACCTTTACGCTTGTGTTCGTCCTGTTCGTTATTTTAAAGGGGTCCCTTCTCCGTTGAAGGAACCAGAAAAAACAAATATGACTATCTTTAGAGAAAATACTGAAGATGTATACGCGGGGATCGAATTTGCAAAAGACTCTAAAGAAGTCGCACAGCTTTTGGCGTTTTTGACAAACACACTCTCTGTCACGAAAGTACGTTTCCCTGCAACAAGCGCGCTTGGGATCAAACCGATCTCGCAAGAAGGCAGCGAACGCCTGATTGCTGCGGCTTTGGATTATGCGGTAGATCAAGGGCAAACACGAGTAACCTTGGTCCACAAAGGCAATATCATGAAATTTACCGAAGGCGGATTCAAAAATTGGGGCTACGATTTCATTGAAAAGAATTATCCTCAGGCCTTCACTATGAATGACTATAAAAAGATCGCCGCTGAAATAGGGCCTGAAAAAGCAGAGAGCGCATTGAAAGAAGCCAAAGCAGATGGAAAAATCATTGTTGATGACGTCATCGCGGATAATTTTTTACAGCAAATCTTGCTTTATCCTGAGAAGTACCAAGTAGTGGCTACAACGAATCTGAACGGCGACTATATTTCAGATGCATTAGCTGCACAAGTTGGAGGTATCGGGATTTCACCAGGGGCAAACATCAATTACCGCACTGGACACGCAATTTTTGAAGCAACACATGGAACAGCCCCGGACATTGCAGGAAAAGGTTGGGCGAATCCTTGCTCCCTACTCCTTTCAGCCGCAATGATGCTCGAGTATCTCGGCTGGTCTGAAGCGGGTAAAAAAATTCCAAAAGCCATTGAAGAGGCACTTCAAAATAAACAGATGACACATGATTTCGCACAGATGTTAGCAATTGACGCGCTTTCAACTTCGGAATTCGCAGAGTATCTGATTCAAACTATTTAAAAAATCCCTGATGGAGAGCAGATCGAGCTTATTCCATCAGGGATTTTTACTTTATATTTCTTGAACTAGAACCCATTTTCTTTAGCTTTCATAAGAAAAAAAGCTGCGTTATTTAATTATCCGTCCTTTTATGGATATTCAAATCAAGACAAAAAAAGTCACCCAAAAGCCGATAATCGGTCTTTTAGGTGAGCTTTGTAAAAGGACGGTCGATTTAACTAAAGAAACATTCTTTAGAAACGATACCTGCTACTTCCGCATATTTAATTAATACTTGACCATTTACTTGGTCAATCCTATCTGCATCTAACCCGTAAAAACGTTCTACATTTACAATGCAGCCATTTTTTTCTTTACGTATTACTTCCCCAATGATCGGCCGAGCAAAATCCGTTTTACGGCATTCATAGCTTTCTCCAACAATAATCGCTTCTTTATTCATTCAACCACCTCATTCATGTTTTATACTACACTTATATAGTAGCATTAAGTGGAGTAAAAAACCATTTTAAAGGTGTTATTTATTAAATAAGCCTCTTTTTAAAGCAACGAACGTAAT